>NZ_JBALEK010000017.1:0-2740 GCF_036917815.1 Nostoc sp.
TACCCCTCCTACAATCTTGCAAACTTTCTGATTCAGACTTTGGGACATCAGAAACTTCCCCTACCCGAAAAACCACATTTACCTGTTCAGTATCCACCTCGACTCGCTTTACTAACAGGCGAATAATTTCTCGTTGGCTATTCCATTCTATTGAGTCAAGGTTGTTGATGACTTTAGAGGAAAACTCCTCCAACCGACCAATAATCAGTCTTAGTTCCCGATTTAGCGTAGCCTCATCGTTAAGATTTTTCACCTGGGCTTCGATAACTGCCACTCGTTCTTTTATTTTATGAATCCTTGGCTCAAATTCGTTTTTTTCAATTAGACCCTCAGCATAGCTATCAATCAACCGTGCAATACCCCGACGTAGTTTGGTAATTTGGGATTCTAAGGCTTTAATATTTTCTTGAGTAGCTGAAGTCGGTTCTTGCCCTCGGCGTTGGTATTCCATATAAAGACGTTGGGGATTTTTGAGCAAAGAACATACTTCTTGCCAAACAGCCGCCTCCAATGTATCAGTTCGTACTTGAGTATTGCTACATACCCGATTCCCACCAAAGCGATAAGCATCAGTACCAATACAGCGATAATAAGCATAGTCCCTCGGCTTGCTCTTGGCAGATTTATTACTGATAGCTTTACCGTAGTAAGTATAGCCACAGAGCTTGCAAGTAACTAAACCTTGCAACAAGTATCTTGCACCTCGTTGACCAATTCGAGAACGACGCTGATTTTCCTGCAATTGCTCTTGTACAGCAGCAAACAGATTTTCATCCACAATCTTTGGCACTGGTACGGAAATCCATTCTGAGACATCAACTGAGTTGCTTGAATAGTCACGTCTCGGTTGTGGAGAAGCTCCCCGAATGGGTTTTAATCTCTGCCGACGGGAGCAAACTTGGGTTTTACCAAAAGCAGCAAATCCAATATACGCTGGGTTTTTCAACATTCCCCATACTGTGGATCTATCCCACACTGCCTTTCCGGTTTGGGTCAGGTGTCCATCTGCATTCAGTCGGCGGCATACTTCCCCAATTGTGACCCTTTCTCTGCCTACCCAGTCAAATATTTGTCGAACTACTTGAGCTTGTTCGACAACGAATTCAAAGTGAGCCTGACCGCCACCCGAGGCTTTGTTGACATATTTATAACCATAGGGGGCACAAGACAAGACGTTGACTGAACCAGATTTGGCTGCATGTCGCTTACCTCGCCGACTGCGTTCCATGATTTTGGCTCGTTCGTACTCGGCTACCATTCCTTGTACCTGTAACAGCAAATCATCTTCTGGCGATTGTCCCAATTCTCGATTGAGGAAAATTACTTCCACGCCACAACGGTACATTTCGTCAATTAATAACACTTGGTAAGCATATTTGCGAGCTAATCGGTCGGGAGAGTGGACGTAAAGCCGATCTACTCCATTAGCAAAAGCCAAGTCTCTCAAACGTTCTAATGCCGGACGTACCAGCGTTGCTCCACTATAGCCTGCATCGATAAAGGTTAGTTCTTCACATAGTTTTAACCCATCTGCTGCTACCCTCAAGCGAAGGGCAGCTAATTGACTAGCGACTGTCTGAGTTTCTGTTTGCTGCTCTGTAGAAACCCGAGCGTAGATAGCAGCCTGTATTTGGTTAGTGGTCATAAATTAGACCTCAAATTAAGTAAATTTTTGTGTTCTACCCTAGCGACTGAACAAGAGTTAAAGATCATCTGCTTTTACCTGAGATGAGTAGAGTTTTGACAGTAATCGGGCAATTGATTCTCGGGCTGACTTTTTTGCTGTCAGGATAGTTTTTGCGTTTTTGAGTGCAAGGGCTAGATCAGGAAAAAAGTCGTCAGTAGCCTGACTAATCTCTAGCAAATTTGATTCTGTTACAATATCAGAATTATCGAGCTTTGATTCTGTATCATTTTCAAATTCAGCCGATAATTCTTGCTGTTTTTGTAGCTGGGATAAGGATTCTCCTGAACTAGTTGTTGATTCTGTGACAGTATCATCAATTAAAGATTTAGAATTTGTGTCAATATCAAATTGTAACCCTGACTGGTGGACAAATTTGCGATCGCCTAAACTACTAACTAATTTTGATTTTGTAACTAAATCCTTTTCTCGGTGAATAGATTCTGTGTCATTATCAATTTTCTCACCCTTATCGAGGCGACGAGCTATTTCTACAAGTTGAGAGGCAAATTCTTTCGGGATTCTGATTGTACAAGTATCTTTGTGGTTCCAGCCTGATTTTCTACCTGCATTCTCCCGATATCCGCCTCTAGGTGAACTAGAGTTGTCAGGTCGCTTCTTTTTTTTCATTAGTTTCAGCTCCTTCCTGATTCTGTCACAAAATCACCCCCTATCAAAATTTAAGGAGTTGAAATAATCGATTTCTTCTACCCTTTCTCTTATTAGCTCATTTTGTAATCCGGGATTTTGACTGGATTTTCGTGTTGAAAGGCGAAGTTCAGGAATTACTTGTTCATAGGCACAAGCCATGCACTCATCCGATATCCGGCTGGCTTCAAAACTAACTTGCACCTTGAGAATCCGACTTTTTTTCGGCTTTTGACTACTCATGGTTTCTTTCCTCCAATAGATAGCCCTGTAATGCCATCATCGGAGACTATATGAGTATTTATTGGTGCCCCTGCAAAACCTTTACCATAGCCTGGACGCAGTTGTTTTCGATGAATAGTGACCGAGAACTCTATGGAAGTTTTTGCAAGATTGTAGGAGGGGTAA
>NZ_JBALEK010000018.1:0-23174 GCF_036917815.1 Nostoc sp.
CAGGTAAATGTGGTTTTTCGGGTAGGGGAAGTTTCTGATGTCCCAAAGTCTGAATCAGAAAGTTTGCAAGATTGTAGGAGGGGTAATTACCCCACTACTGGCAAATATTGCCCTCCACGGGATGGAAGAACGAATAAAGCAATTTGCCGACACGCTTCCACGTAGAAGTGGGTTAGGTAAAAGGGACAACAGAAAAGCCCTAAGTGTTATTCGTTATGCCGATGACTTCGTAATTCTCCACGAAGACATAAACGTTGTCCAAAGATGCCAGAGTATTATCTCTGAATGGTTAAAAGGCATGGGACTTGAACTGAAACCAAGTAAAACTCGCCTAACCCACACCTTAAATAAGTATGGAAATGAAGAACCAGGATTTGAATTTCTTGGTTTTAACGTCAGGCAGTTTCAAGTGGGAAAAAACCACTCAAAACAAGGTTTCAAAACAATCATCACCCCAAGCAAGGAAAAGCAAAAGATACATTACGAAAGAGTAGCAAGTATCATCAACGACCATAATGCAACGTCACAATTGGCGTTAATCAGCCGATTAAATCCGGTAATAAGAGGATGGTCAAACTACTACTCAACCGTGGTAAGTAAGAAATCTTTCGCCACAATAGATAACTTAATGTATCCAAAGCTAAAAGCTTGGGCAAAACGTCGCCATCCCAATAAATCAGGGGAATGGGTGTCAAAGAAATATTGGCAAACCATTGGCGGGGATAATTGGGTATTCGCAACCAAGCAAGAAGGTAAAAACCCAATGCAATTACAATCACACACGGAAACAAAGATTGTCCGTCATGTGAAAGTTAAAGGCGATGCCAGTCCTTATGATGGCAACCTAATTTACTGGAGTTCAAGAATGGGTACACACCCGGAAGCAAGTAAAAGGATGTCCACACTCCTTAAAAAGCAAAAAGGGAAATGTACTCACTGCGGATTGTACTTTCGAGAGTCAGATGTACTGGAGATTGACCACATAATCCCTCAAAGCAAAAAGGGAAAAGACGAATACAAAAATCTCCAGATTCTACATAAACACTGCCACGACACAAAAACAACTGAAGATGGTTCGGTTGGAGGTACGCAAGACAAGCGCCAATTCATTGAGGAGCCGGATGAGGTGAAAGTCTCACGTCCGGTTTTGAAGACGAGCGGTTCTCGTGAGGGAATCGCTTAGTTTAACCGCTTACTTGAGCGTCTTGCCACTCAGTTTCCCGACCTGCGAGCCACCGGATTGGATTTATCTGCTAATATGTTGCGGGTAGCAAGACAGAGTAACCGCCACCGTCCACGCTTAATTTATATCGAGGGGAAAGCTGAGTCTCTTCCCTTTGCTGATGGTCAATTTGATGCTGTTTTCAGCACTATCAGCTTCTTGCACTATTTAGAACCTAAACAAGTGGTTAGCGAGATAGCACGAGTACTTTCTCCCGGTGGACGGTTTTATTTGGTTGACATTACTTCTGAAAAAGAGGCAGAACCTCAATTATTGCCAATCTCTCCCCGTGGAATTAGACTCTACAGCCCTAATCAACGTCAACTTCTTGGCTCCTCTGCTGGGCTATTGTGTTTGAATCACCACTATTTACTAGGGCCTGTCTTACTAACGATTTTTGCGAAACCTTCGATTTGAAAATGGGGAATTGGGAAGAGTGAAAGCTTGGAAACATTTTGTATCAAGCCTTGTTCTGCATATCTTAATTACGAATTAGTCTGACCTTGATGTTTCATAAACACCACAGGAACCCTAAGCAGCCTTTTAGCTAACTGCGAGAATCTAAACTTACCATTGAGTGTAGACAAGCCTCTTGTCCTGGAAAATTGTGGTAAGTCTTCAAAAGATATTGGCACAAAGTCAAAGCGACTGTAAAACTGCGCCAGTCGCTCACCTAAACATTCTAGATAAAGTGGTTGCGTTGCTATATTAATCAAATGCTGCGTTAGCAAAGTACCTAAACCGCAACCTCTCCAAGCTGATGCAACGACCAAACTACCAAGTTCTTGTGCCTCTGAAAAGTTACGTAGCTGTCCGCAAGCTATCAGATTCTCATCGGATTCAATTACCCAAAATTGCTGCCAATTTAATTGAGTTGGGTCGAGTTTCGCTGATAACACCAGCAATCTAATCGACCACTGATCCGCAGAGGTTGCCTTCCGCAGTACACATCCAGATGGTAACGATAGATTTCTTTGGTTCATTAATTACACGGGGAGCATCCCAATGAGAGCTTAAATCTTTTCCCTCACCCCCAGCCCCTCTCCCATCTTTGGGAGAGGGGAGACATAATTCTAATTCCCCGAATCCCAAAGATGGGAGAAGGGGTTAGGGCTATCAAGGTTTTTGCACATTTGGCATGCTCCCATTACACGTTGATAGTTTGGATCACAATCATCACATTATATTATTCAATCAGATCATTATTTCCTTAACTATAGCAAGGGTTTTGAGGTTAACAATTCTATATTTGGGGATTTTTGTCAGCATATATGAGTAGTACCAAACAATACTTACGATAGAGGAACGAATCAGCCATAATTAGATTCTGGATAGATACACTCACACCTCTAATTTTTTAAGATAATCTCAACAATAAATCATTAGGAATGTAGTCATGGCTGAACAACAAAAACAAAAATCTAATAATCAAGAAACTACGCCTACCGCTTCTGGTGGCTACCAAACCCCCATCGACGAAAGTATCCGCAAAACTGGCGATGCTGAAAAGAGTGATGCTAAACCAACTGCTACTCCAGAAGCACCAGGAGAGGATTCTGTCGCAGGTAGCCCCAATCAGGGAACTGAGTCTCGTTAATTGGTTTGAAGTTTCTCAAATTTTAATCATCTCGCGGGATCTTTTGTTGTAACTCTAATACAGTAAATATAGAGTGGATATGTGGTGTAACAGCTATAATTATCCACTCATTTTTTTGTATCAAAAACTGCATGCATCATCTCTAGAACACCAATTCAGTAATCCTGAAAGAACCTCTCCCCCAACCCCTCTCCGAAACGGAAAGGGGAGTTTGACTCCCCCAACGCTCCGAGCGTTAGGGGTTGGGGGTTTAGGTTTTTGATTACTGCATCATTTTTAGGTAGGTGCGTTAGCGTAGCTTACCGCAGGTATCGCAATCTGAAATCCCAATGCATCCAGCAGGATAAATGTAGCCTTCAAGATATATAATTATACCTACGTAATAACACTGTATTGTTGAATTCAAGGATCGCCAGCAACTTCCGATGAGAGCTAAAACTGATGTGATTATTAGCTAAAGTTTTGCGAGTATTCTATGAACAAACTGTTAAGAAGATTGGTTGCAGGCGGTTTTAGCTTGGCATTACTGCTATTATGCGGCGTCGGAACAGTTTCTTACTTAAGTATCCAAAGGTTGACCGAAGAAAAGCGCTGGGTATTTCATACTCATCAAGTTATAGAAGACCTAGATCATCTGCGTATCGGTCTCAGTAATGCTGAAGGCGCACGAAGTAGTTACATTCTCACGAAAAACACAGTTTACCGAGAAATTTATCAAGATGAGAAGCAGAACGTCTATCAGCTGCTTAAAGTCATCCGACAGCAAACTAGTGATAACCCTAGCCAACAAGGGCGGCTTGATACACTTGAACCCCTGATTGCACAGAAATTTTCTGTGCTTGAGCAATCCATCGATTTGGTTGGCCAAGAAAGTTTAGATAAGTCAACTCAAATAGCGATCGCTAATCGGAGTATAGAGATTAGCGAACAACTCCAGGCAATGCATAATGAAGAAAAAACCTTATTGCAACAGCGAATAGCAGTTACAGATCGTCTTTTTGGCCAAGTCTTGATTGTAGTAGGCCTGGCGTATGCTTTGAGTTTCCTTTTGCTAATTGTGGTTTACTTACTGCTGCAAAAGCAAATTCGCCTTAACAAGGCTTTATCACAAGAAGCCATTCGTCTAGAACAGCAAGCCGCAAAAGCAAAACTGGCAGATATTTTAGAGACGATTACCGATGCCTTTGTTGCCCTCGATCGCAACTCATGCTACACCTACGTCAATCAGAGAGCGGCACAAATATTCAACCGCCAGCCCGCAGACTTAATTGGCAAAAATATTTGGGAAGTATTTCCCGAAGCTGTTGAACATCAGTTTTATCATTCCTATTTCCACGCTCTGGGAGAACAGCGAGTGATTCAGATGCAGGAATATTATTCACCGTTCGATGGCTGGTTTGAATATTCGATGTACCCCTCACCGGAAGGAATATCAATTTTCTTTCAAGATATCACTCGCCAAAAATTGGCAGAAATTGCCTTAGAGAAAAGCGAACGACGCTATCGTTCATTGGTGGTTGCCACTTCTCAAGCGATTTGGATAACTAATGCTAATGGCGAGGTAGTAGAAGACATTCCATTTTGGCGAACTTTGACAGGGCAAAGTGAGGAAGAAGTCAAGGGGTGGGGCTGGCTTGATGCAATTCATCCTGAAGATCGAGAACGAACATCACAAGTTTGGATACAGGCACTTGAGAGCAAAGGTATTTATCAAGTTGAGCATCGTGTACAAGTTGCAGATGGTAGCTATCGATTTTTTGCCGTGTGTGCAGTTCCCGTCTTGGATGCCAACGACGAAATTCAAGAGTGGGTGGGCGCTGACACCGATATTACAGAACAACAAGCTGCACTGCGCGATCGCAACCTTGCACAACTAGCACTACAACAGGCTAATCAGGAACTAGAAATCAAAGTACAGGCGCGGACGGCGGAATTACAAAAGCTGAATGAGGAGCTAAAATGCTCTAACCAAGAGTTAGAGCAATTTGCCTATGTAGCTTCCCATGATTTACAAGAACCATTGCGAGCCGTGGCGGGCTATAGCCAATTATTAGAAAATGAATATCAAGACCGTCTAGATGAGTATGCACAGGAATACTTTGCTTATATTATCGATGGGGCAAAGCGAATGCAGGAGTTGATTCAAGACTTGCTAGTTTATTCTCGTGTGGGAACTCGCGGCCAGGAATTTGCCCTCGTTGACTGTAATGTTGCACTCAGTCTAGCTCTTAGTAATTTACATATAGCGATCGCTCAAAGCAAAGCCATCATCACCCATGACCCTTTGCCAAAGGTACTCGCAGACAAAACCCAAATGGTACAGTTATTTCAAAATCTGATCAGCAATGCCATCAAGTTTTGCCGACAAGAGCCACCCCAGATTCACATTGGCGCACTTCTCAGAACAGCAGGCGAACCAGAAGAAAAACTCCTAACTAACTCTTCACTACTCACTCAGCACTCAGAGTGGCTCATCTGGGTACAGGATAATGGCATCGGTATTAAGTCTCAATATCTTGAGCGGATTTTTGAGGTTTTCCGCCGTCTTCATACTCGTCGAGAATTTCCTGGTACAGGCATTGGTTTAGCTATCTGCAAAAAAATCGTCGAGCGGCATGGTGGTAACATCTGGGCTGAGTCAGAACTGGGCCTAGGAACAATATTTTATCTTACCCTCAACGCAAATTAAGGTATCTTTAGTATATATACTAAACAACTGCTTAATAGCATACTAATAAGCGCATGAATCATCAGGCATTGCGACCCATTGAAGTTTTGCTAGTTGAAGACTCTCCAAGTGATGCGAACCTAACCATCAAAGGCTTTTTAAATGCTCAAATCGCCAACAACTTGCACTGGGTTGAAGATGGTGAAAGTGCTATGAACTACTTACCAGAACAAGAAGAGTTTACTAATGTTCCTCGTCCAGATTTAATCTTACTCGACTTAAATCTTCCAGGAATGGATGGGTGCGAAGTGTTAACAGAAATCAAATCAGACCCAAATCTAAAGTCCATTCCTGTTGTCATCATTACTACTTCAACTGATGAGCAGGATATCCTACGCTCCTATAATCTCAGTGCTAATTGCTATGTCACAAAACCAATTGATATATACCAGTTTATTCAGGTTGTGCAGTTGATCAAAGATTTCTGGCTGATAGCAGTAAAATTACCACAAAAGTAATTGGGTTGGAAATTTCAATTGTTGCCTATAGCACTAGAAAATTAAGCCCTATCTGACAAATAGGAAATCAGGCGATTATCTAACAAATTGATATAACCCTGTACTATGGAAAAGCTCACAATTCACATTCTATTAGTAGAAGATAGTGCCAGTGATGCCCATCTGCTACGCCAGATATTTTTACATACAGATCAAAAACAATGGCAGATGTTACGTGTTGAACGGCTATCTGAGGCCATAGATGCAAGTAGGGAAAACTTCACGTCCGCCCTTGATAATTCTCAGATAGGGAGTCAAAGGCAACGTAGATTCGACTTAGTTTTGTTAGACCTCAGCCTCCCAGACTCTATTGGACTGGACACGTTGAAAGAATTTCAGGCAGCAGTACCTGATATCCCAGTTGTGGTACTAACAGGACTTGATGATGAAGATTTAGCACTGCAAGCATTAGCAGAAGGCGCACAAGACTATCTAGTTAAAGATCAAATTACTATACAACGGTTAGTGCGTGCCATTCGCTATGCCATTGAAAGAAGCGAAATTCTCAACCAACTACGGGAGAGCGAAGAACGCACCCGTCAAGCCCTGGCAAAGGAACAAGAACTCAACGAGTTAAAGTCCAACTTTGTCGCAATGGTTTCCCACGAGTTCCGCACCCCGATGACTACGATTCGGACGGCTGTAGATATCCTTGAATACAACAGCGATAAACTAACTAATGACCGGAGAATTAAATATTTTGAGCGAATACAAAATGCTATCAACCAGATGCTCGATCTCTTAGATGAGATATTGTTCTTGAGCAAAACGGAAGTAGCCAAACTCGAATACAACCCTACACTTGTAAATTTAGAAAATTTCTGTAGCGAACTCACAGATATTCTTCAACTCAATGCAGGTAATCACCACAGCATTATCTTTACTTTTCAAGGGGAATCGACTGAAGCCAAAATAGATGAAGACCTCCTAAATTGTATCTTAACTAATTTGATTTCTAATGCTATCAAATATTCTCCTCAAAATAGTACTATTTGGTTTGATTTGATATGTCAAGATCGCCTCGCAACTTTCCAGGTAAGAGATCGGGGAATCGGCATTCCTCTTAAAGACCAAACCCATCTGTTTCAAACCTTCTATCGCGCCAGTAATGTGGGTGTAATTCAAGGAACAGGACTAGGACTTACTATAGTTAAAAAATGTTTGGAACTACATGGTGGTCATATTCAATTACAAAGTGAGCAGGGTGTTGGCACAACAGTAATTGTAACTATGCCACTGCAATGATTATGCACGTAAATGATAAGAGTTGGGTATGGGGCATTGGACATAGTTATTCCCCTTGTCTACTCTCCTACCTATTTTCTTACTTGAGAATCTGGCGTTGGACAAGTTCTCTTAGCAAAATCGCACTGATAAATATAGGGTTCTTGCCAACTCAGGGGAATTTCTAATAAGTCTCGTGTCCCTGTCATACCTTGCCCGATAAATAGCAACAAAGCAATGCAGTTTAAAATCACATGGACAGTACGCCAGCGATTGGACTTATCTTGATAAATATCTTGAACAATTGCTAATGAAAAAATCATCAGGAGTGCTGCGGTAATACCAATATAATAATGTGACCAATACCACTCACTGCTGGCGCGATATACTCCATCCTGACAGCCTATAATTACTAAACCTGCACCACTTAAAGTTGCAAAAACTCCCCGCCATAAACGCTGCCTTGCTTGATAAAGAAATACTAAAGAGGCGATAGTTGCAGCAAACATTAAGAGGATAAAAACAACTTGAAAAGGTGCTTTATTCCATAAGTTATTTTTGATAATATTTTTGCCAATAGGGTAGCTTAATCCGATTAAAGTTAATCCGACAACTGCACTTGTTAGCCATTCACCTAACTGCTTATGTTCTGCACCCACCACTAGAGGAATTTTACTCTTATTTGCGGCTAAAATTTGCAATCTGCGTTGGCGTGTTTGCCAAGCAAAATTAACCACTGTACCGATGAGTGGAAACACGAATATAACTGCGATCGCTGGATGTAAAAGACCAAGAAAATCTGTTAGTTCCATATAACACTTTTTAATGAATCATTAAATTTATCTCAAAAACAATTTAAAGCATCGCACCATCACTTAAATTAATTTCAGATGAGAATCTGTTTAATATTTACTTTTGTGATTTTTAGCTGATTTTAATCAAGTAAATCTTTAAGGATGTTATGTACATACGAACTATTATTATAAATAGTTTGTTACATTTTTTTTAAAATCCGTCATCGTGTGGATTTTCAACTTTCCAGAGCAAGTAATTCTTGTCACTATATACAACAAATGTTTTATAGTGATAACTCGTTTCTATTTGCTTGCGCCAGATATCTGAAGGATCTAATAAAAAAATATCAGTGAACTCATCAGGAATATTGGGAATAGAATGGTCTTTTAATAATTGAAACTGTATTTTTGGCTGTAAAAGATAGCTCAGAGAAAAGACATTACCATAATTAATACCAGAATCATCACTAATCAAAAGTGGATGAGCAGCCTGATTGATAATTTTTGCAACTTGTGGATTACCATAGCTAACAACCTTACTCCACCAAGTTTCTGCCTGAGAATTCACTCCATAAGAGACTAACCCACAAATAATCACTAGTCCCATGATTGTTTGCCAGATTCTCCGGCTGACAAGACTCTCGTTATGTAGTTGAGTTGCTAGTAGGTAAGTAACAGCTAGTTGAATGCCCAAATAAGAAGCTAATAAATAACGTTCGGAAAGTGAGCGTATACCCCCAACAATTAAATCTGGTAGCACTAGAGGTAGTGCAGGAATCACAATCAACATTACGATAAACAACCAGACTTTGTAGTTAGTTGTTCGACAAAGAAAATAAATAGAATATCCAATAAAAATTAAAAAAATTGGCGTAATTACATAGCTAAAGGGATTTTCAAAGCCAAAGTTTAAATCAAGAAAAATCCGGCTCAACTGTAAAAGCCAAGATTTAATTAAAATCTCTAGAGGAAACTGTCTTTTTGTCCAGGTTGTTGAACTGTCAAATTGCAAAAAGTTATCTATCATAACCAACACCCAAGGTGTGAAGGCTAAAAACCCTGCTATAGATGCTAATAGATAAGCTTTAACTGTCCGATTAAATCTAAATTTGGCAGTAGCAATTACATAAATCCCATGAGCAATTGCGACAAATCCACTTAACAAAGATGTATAGAGACTGAGGATCAAAGTTACTGCATAGATTCCCCAAGTTAATATGCGTAATACTTTATGTTTTGATTCTAGCCGTAATGCTCGTAACAATGAGGCGCTACATAGTAATATAGTCACTATCCAAAGAATATATTCTCGTGCTTCTTGGGCGTATACTAGGTGAATCGGGGAGATTGCCATGAGTGCGATCGCAATCTCCGATACCCATACCGATTCTTTAAATAATTCTCGACATAGCCAATAAATACTAGGAAAAATCAACAAGCTGATAAAGGCAGATAAACTTCTAATTACCGTCACTGAATTGCCAAAAATTTCCACCCAAAACCGAGCGATGACATAATATAGTGGTGCATGGTGTGGATCTTCTGTTTCCAAAGACATAATTGTGTTAATTAAGCCTTTCTCCATATTGGGACTTTGGAATTTTGCAAAACTTTCTTTACTAATTATGTGGCCATTAAATATTTGCTGCCTCACTTCATTTGCCGTGTAACCAGAAATCCGTAATGAAGTGAAAGTCTCATCGTGCCAGTAAACTTTGCCGTCAAGGTTAAAAAAGCGAAAAAATACACCAAGCATTAACAGAACGACAATGAGAAATCGCAACTTATTTCGAGCAAGTTTGAGATGCCGCATAACTAAATTTCACAATAACTTGTACACAATTATGTACTCTAAATAAACAACTGTGTGAGATTTACTCACTGCCGTAAAAAATGTATAATTTTATACTTTCTGTCTGCCCATCTGTGTGAGGCATCTAATATGTCATACCTTACACACTAAGTAAGTCGGTGCTAATATTTCCAGCTATGTTAAGGAATTTTCATGTAGGGTGTGTTGTCGCCAAGCGCCGCACCGTCAACAATCTCAGGTGCGTTGCTATAAGGCATAACACACCCTACAGCTAATTTATATTTCTTCATATACATTGAATTTTTCTCACCGACTTACTTATCAACTTACAGATAATTTATTAATAGCTGGGATGTTACGTCGGCGAAAATTGCGATTTTTAGCCAACTTCCAGACTGAATAATAGTTATCACTATAAACAATATTTGTCTTTAATTTATACTGTTTTTCTATTATTTCGCGCCAGGTGTCTGAAGGATTAAGTAAAAATATATCAGTAAACCCATCAGGAATTTTAGGAATTTTTTGGTTGTTCACCAACAGAAATCGCACTTTTGGTTCTAAAAGATAGCTCAGAGAAAATACATTTCCGTAATTATTTCCCAAAGCATCACTAATTAAAAGTGGGCGAGTCGTCTGATTGATAATTTGGGCAACTTGTGGATTGCTATAAATACCTTTATTCCACCAAGTTTCTGCTTGGGAACTCACTTTATAAGAAATCAGACCACAAATAATCACTAATGCCATGATTATGTGCCAAATGCCCCGGTGTGACACACTCCTATTATATAATTGCGTAGCTAATAGATAAGCAACAGCTACTTGGATTCCTAAATAAGATGGGATGAAATATGGTTCAGTGGATGATCGTATACCGCCAGCAATTAAATCTGGCAGTATTAGGGGTAGTGCTGGCACTACAATCAATGTGATGATAAAAAACCAAACTTTATAGTTAGTTGTTAGACAAATAAAATAAATTGAATATCCTACCAAAATTAAAAAAATTGGTGTAATTAAATAGCCTAGAGAATTGTCTGAGGTCAGGTCTACATCAAAAAAAATCCGGCTTAACTGCATCAATAAAAATGGGAATGCAGGTATTAAAGATGACTTCGTTGTTGTTTTGTCTGCTGAAATCAAAAACTGAAAAAAGTCACCGATCACAACTATTATCCAAGGCATGAAGGCTAGAAAACCTACCAGTGATGCTATGAGATAAGTTCTGACAGTTTCAGTCAACTGAAATTTGGCAGCGATCATTACATAAATTCCGTGAGCAACTGCTACAAATGCACTCCAAAGAAATGTATACAGACTGATGGCTAAAGTTACTGCGTAAATGCTCCAGATAGCGAATAAATCTGGTCTTTGTCGTTCTTTTGCTAGCTCATCTTCCAGCCGCATGGCTCGCAGCAGAGACGCACTTGATAGTAAGATGGTAACTAACCAGAGAATATATTCTTGTGCTTCTTGGGCGTATACTAGGTGAATTGGAGAAATTGCCATAAGTGCGATCGCAACACCAGGAACCAATAACGGCACATCAAATAATTCTCGGCAGAACCAATAAACACAAGGAAAAACCAGCAAACTGATGCAGGCAGATAAACTCCTAATCGCCGTCACCGAATTACCAAAGATTTCCATCCACAATCTAGCTATTATGTAATACAACGGTGGATGGTAAGGATCTTGTTTTGCCAAAGACATAATTGTGTCATTTAAGCTTTTTTCTGGATTTGCACCTTGAAACTGGGCAAAACTTTCTCCGCCAATGACACGATTATTAAAAAGTTGCTGTTTTGCTTCATTAACTGTATAACCAGAAATCCGCAATGAGGCATAAGTTTCATCTTGCCAGTAAACTTTGCCATCAAGATTAAAAAAGCGAAACAATATACCCATCGCCAATAAGAAAATAATTAAAAATCGCAACCAACTCGGAGTAGATTTGAGGTGGCGCATAAGTAGTTTTCCCAATAATTTATCTACAATAATCTAGGCGGACTGAATGAGGTGCTTCTGACCATCCTTAGAACTTCCAATCTTTAGCGCAAAATCGAATTTTTACAAAATTTGGTAACGCCATCTAGCAAAGTTTTTGCTATTAGACATAGTTAAAAAATCAATAGTCTTAAACTGCAAATCAATAGCTGGGACACTGCATATTTTAGCCCCAATATTCAAATATGCCTGCAAAATTTTCGGAATTTCAACATTATATGAATCTGGACAATTTTGAGGCAGTTCTAAACAAGATTGTGAATTGGGATAAACCAAAATACTCGGATGCATCAAGCCATTCTGCCGAAAATAATCATAAGCGCAAGTAGCTTGCCAAGGACATTGTGTTAGTAATGATGCACAGCCAAAGAAATATTGGTTTTTACTCCAGATGAGATAATTTGCTAGCCCTTCCCAGAGTAGTAAAAGTGTCTGACTATTGCGGTATTCTTTAGCTATACATGCACGCCCAACTTCTACTGATGCCTGAAGCACAGAATTGGGAATCGCATTAAGATTAAATATATCGGCAGCATCAAAGCCTAGTCTTTGAGAAGCCATTGTATAGGTTTGCATCCGATAAGTTCCAATGGTTTTACCTGTTTGTTTAGAGATCAGGATTAAATGATGGCATACTGCATCAAACTTATCTATATCCATCTGGGTAAAGTTAGAAGTAGAGAATCCCAAATTTAGTTCAAGATTAAAAACTTCAAAACGTAACCGAAAAATTGATTCTAATTCTTCTTCAGTTGAAGCTAGGCGTAGGGTATATTTTTCAGTTTGAAGGACGGGAAAATCTTCAAGAGGGGGAAGAGGATTCAGTGGGTAATTGATGTTGCGTCCAGAAACTTCCATCTATCTTCCTACTTAGATTTGCGAGAATATCCTACTAGAATTTAGGCACTATACAAATAGCTCACATTATGAATTAATGTGTCGAAGCATCATTGAGAGGATTTTCGATTAAAGATCCTTTAGAGCATCTATTCAGTAATCAAAAACCTAACCCAATACGGTTTGGATAAGGTTTTTTGATGACACGCCGTTAATCCCAAAGACGCGATAAATCGCCGTCTTTACCTAACCGAGGGGTTGGGGGAGAGGTTCTTTCAGGATTACTGAACTGGTGTTCTAGAGAGCTTTTGTACTCTCTTGGATTAGGAGTAGAGTGCTTTTATTATCGACATTAATTCCTCAAAAATCTGGCAATAAGATACAAAATTTTCCTTTGATATAAGCTATAAATGCAAGTCAAAGAAGAGGACAAAATCTGGCAGAAAGCCCCCGGATGAATCCAGGGGCTTGGATGGTTTTGGTTGCGATCAGGCGATGTCTACGACGGGCTACGCCTACGCAATCTGCGGTAAATGCACTCTAAAATACTTAATTAATTACGGTGATTATTGCTATAGTGAACCCTTGTACCTGCCCACAGCAACTTCTCCCGCAGCGTCTGATAGTAGGAATTGTTCTCGCGCAAAATAATAAATTTAGCCCGACAATCTGCCATCCGCACATCAACGCGGTGTCCCGGCCAAATTGAAGTCCCCAAAACCCCATCTGTCCACAGCTTGGTACTCAAATCGTAATCACCCAAAGGCCAAATACTCACCACAGAACCAGGGGGTAAAACCAGGGGACGACTAGAAAGGCTCATTGCACAAATGGGAGTGACGGTAATCGCCTCCATACCATCATGCATAATTGGCCCATTGGCAGAAACAGTGTAACCAGTGGAACCTGTGGGAGTGGAAATAATCAACCCATCCCCGACGTATTGATCGACTACCTCACCGTCGATTTCCATTTCCAGAATTGAGGTAATCATTCGGTCAGCCGAGGCGGGTTTGACACAAAATTCATTTAAAGAGAGGTAACGCTCAGTCACAGGTTCCAAATTAGACCCGTGACCCTCATACACCGCAGCTTGTAACATCATCCGCCGTTGGATAGCATAGCGATCCTCAAACAGCCGATCCCAAACTTTCTCCGTATCCTGAAACTCTTCCACCGACTCAGTTAAAAACCCCAGATGACCTCCTACATTCACTCCCAGAATTGGGATGCCAGCCGGGGCTAAATGTCTGGCACTGGTTAAAACAGTACCATCGCCACCGAGTACCAAAGCGAGATCGATTGGTTGACCCGCCGAAGCCAAAAAGACTGGATAGGGGTTGTCTTTTGGCCCGCTAGGCCCCATCAACACTTGGCAATCGCGGCTTTCTAGTTGTTTCGCACAGATTTCTGCCCATTCTTTACTCCGGGCATCCCGCGCTTTATAAGCAATGATTACCTGCTTTAGTTGCACGCACAATTACCACTTCAGGAGATTAAACTGCTCCATATCGACGGTATCGCGGTTGCGATAAATGGCCAGCACGATCGCTAAACCCACCGCCGCCTCGGCTGCCGCCACGGTAATCACAAATACTGTGAAAACCTGACCCTTAATTAATGTTGAGTCAAGGAAGTTGGAAAATGCCATTAAATTCAGATTAACAGCATTGAGCAGTAACTCAATTGACATCAGCACCCGCACAGCGTTGCGGCTGGTAATTACACCGTAGATGCCGATGCAAAATAAAGCTGCTGCTAGTAATAAAAAGTACTGGAGTTGCATGAATCTGGGTATTCCTCTTGAACGATTTGGCTGTTTATCTGCAAATGAAGTCGCAAATATTACTCTTTTGTTTCGCTGGTTGTTGATACCAGTTCTCTGGGGCGTTCTTGCAAAGTCAAAACAGTTTGCCCCGATTCGGATGATGTCAATAGGTCTGGCAAATACTCACGACGTGCCAAAATAATTGCTCCTACCATCGCGATCAGCAGCAAAATGGAAGCCAGTTCAAAAGGTAATAAAAAGTCAGTGAAGAAATGCTCTCCAATCACAACTATAGAACTTTCACCACCCACTACAGGAGCAGTTGAGTAAGCCCAAGGAGTAGCCAGCACCATCGTACTTAAAAGACCAAACAATCCTATACTGACTACACCTGTTAGTACTTTCCGCACCCAAGAGTTAGGAAATGCGACAAAATTCTGCCGCTTGTTCACCAACATAATGGCAAACAAAATCAACACGTTAATCGCCCCAACATAAATTAGTATTTGGGCAGCTGCAACAAAATCAGCATTTAGCAATAGGTAGATTCCCGCCATGCTGATGAACACACCCCCCAGCAAAAAGGCAGAATAGACGATGTTGGAGAACAGCACCACACCAATGGCCGCCCCAATCATCATCACGCCTAGTATGCCAAGTGATACTAACTGTACTCCTTCCGCTAGATTCACTGTTTTTTGTCCTTAGTCAATTGTCATTGGTCATTGGTCATTAGTCATTAGTCATTGGACTTTGGACAAATGACATTTATTTTTCTGTTTGTTCTACTAAGTCTTCTGGACGCGCACCTGCACGCGGCGCATCTGCGGGCAGTCCATGTGGTTCGAGGATGCCTTTGGGTAGGTAAACTAGTTCGCGTAGTGGTGTAACCATTGGGTCATTTGTCACCTTATAGGGCAGACGGCCCAGCGCTACGTTGTCATAGTTCAATTCATGGCGATCGTAAGTGGCAAGCTCATATTCTTCTGTCATTGATAGACAGTTAGTGGGGCAAAATTCCACACAATTACCGCAAAAGATACAAACTCCAAAGTCAATGCTGTAGTGGTTGAGTTTTTTCTTTTTGCTGGCTTTGTCGTATTCCCAATCGACTACAGGCAGGTTAATTGGACAAACGCGAACACAAACTTCGCAGGCGATGCACTTATCAAATTCAAAGTGAATTCTACCGCGAAACCGTTCGCCAGGAATCAGTTTCTCGTAAGGATACTGTACGGTAATGGGACGCCGCCCCATGTGGTCGAAGGTGACAGCAAGCCCCTGACCAATATGACGCGCTGCTTGTACTGTTTCTTTGGCGTAATCACCAACTTGTTTTAGGAACTTTAGCATTTTGTGTCTCTCTCTTCAGGTGATAAAAGTTAGGAGTGAGGAAGTGAGGAGTCAGGAGTGAGAAGTTAGGAGTGAGGAGTGAGGAGTGAGAAGTTAATTAAAAACTCATAACTCCTAACTCATAACTCCTAACTCCTGTACAGACGCGATTAATCGCGTCTCTACTCCTAACTCTTAACTCTCTCATTACCCGCCAAAGGCGAAGGGAAAGGCTAGTTTCAGGGCGGCGGTTAATAGGAGGTTAACCAAACCGACTGGCAACAAAAACTTCCATCCTAAATCTAACAGTTGGTCAATCCGTACCCGTGGCACTGTCCAGCGCAACAGGATGGCGACAAACACTAGTAAATAGGCTTTGAACACAGTCATCGTGATACCCAAAGCCGCAGTTACTATCTGGAACACGGGATTTAATTCACTGACTCCCACCCAACTAGCGATGAGGTTGAGGGGAAGGGGAAAGTCCCAACCGCCCAGGTAGAGAATTGCTACTAGTAAGGAAGAAAGAATTAAGTTGACGTAGGAACCCAGGTAGAACAGACCGAATTTCATCCCTGAATATTCAGTCTGATAGCCGGCGACGATTTCTTCTTCCGCTTCGGGTAAGTCAAAGGGTAATCGTTCGCATTCAGCTAGGGCGGCTATCCAAAAGATCAGAAAACCGATTGGTTGTCGCCAAATGTTCCAGCCCAGGATGCCGTACCCAGATTGTTGATTGACAATATCAACAGTGCTGAGGCTATTAGACATCATAGCGATCGCTAACACCGCCAACGCCAAAGGAATTTCATAACTAATAGATTGCGCTGCTGCCCGCAAGCCCCCTAAGAGGGAGTATTTGTTATTAGATGCGTAGCCAGCCATCAGTAAGCCAATTGGTTGAATGCTTGACAAGGCAATCCACAAGAATACGCCCATGCCCACATTACTAATTACGATATTCTGTCCAAAGGGCACAATCAGGAACGACAGAAACACCGGAATTACAACAATAATTGGGCCGAGGGTAAACAGCCAGGGGTCAGACTTGGCTGGTACTATATCTTCTTTAAATACCAGCTTCAGACCATCCGCTACAGGCACCAGCAACCCAAAAGGCCCCTGGTATTCTGGGCCAATTCGCTGCTGTGCTGCGGCAGAAATTTTCCGTTCTAGCCAAGTAGCAACTAATACCCCCACTGTTGCCCCAATCAGCATCAGTATCATTGGCAGGGGCATCCAAATCGCTTTGGCTGTTCCTGCTGGTATGCCTAAATCCCGGAGGGATTCAATAAAAGTTCCTTGGAGGTCAATTCCTGAATTCATGTTTCCGCTCTTTAAGACATGAGTCATGGTGAGTTACAACTATTAGTTAAATTAATAACTGTAAATTCACCCATTTTAATTTTTGCTGTGATGACGTCCGATTGAAGATTTGTTGCCAATTCCCATGCCTAGTATATCGTTGGATGGTTTGACCACCCTGAAGCGAGATGAGAACTTCTACTTATGGTTGGCATTGAGATTGGCTATTCAGAGGAGAGGGGACTGGGGACTGGGAGAATAAACAATGCCCCATGCCCCATGCCCCATGCCCAATTCCCATTTACCGTTTGTCAATTGGGGTATAAGTAACTTCGTGCAGACCGTTGTAAACTTGGGTAGGACGGAAAATCCGGTTTTCTGCTAGTTGTTCTTTCCAGTGGGCTAACCAACCGGCAACGCGGGCGATCGCAAATATTGGCGTAAACAAGTCTGTGGGAATCCCCATCTTCCTATACACTAAACCGGAATAAAAGTCAATATTGGGATAAATCCCTTTGCTCCCAAGTTTTTCCTCTACCACTCGTTCCATTTCTTGAGCAATGTCATAGAACTTGTCATGGCCAAACTTCTCAAACAGTTGCTCTGCAAGTCCTTGTAAAATTATGGCTCGTGGGTCTTTTACTTTATACACACGATGTCCAAAGCCCATAATCTTAGATTTACTTTGTAGACAGTCCTCTATGTAGGGGCGGACATTTTCTACAGAGCCAATTTTTTCCAACATCTGAATTACTTCTTCATTGGCTCCACCGTGCAGGGGACCTCCCAAAGTTCCCACAGCACTAGCAACCACAGCGTAAGGATCAGTCAAGGTGGAAGCTGTCACCCTAGCACTGAAAGTAGAAGCATTCATTGTATGCTCCACTTGAAGTATCAAGCAGATATCAAAAATCCGCGCCATCAGAGGATCGGGTTCTCGCTCATCGAGCATATATAGAAAGTTGGCGGAGTAGTCTAAGTCATCACGGGGACGGACGGGATCATTGCCTTTTCGCATCAGTTGGAACGCCGCTACCATCGTGGGAATAGTTGCTATCAGGCGCACCACCGAATCTCGAATGTAGACAGGATTATGTAAATCGCGGAGTGAATAAAACAAACCTAAAGCAGCAGCAGAAGCTTGCAAGGCATCCATTGGGTGGCCGCTTTCTGGAAAGCATTTCATCATGTCCCGAATCCGGTACTTTATCCGCCGGTGGTAACGAACTTCATGCTCAAATGTTTCCAGTTCTTCGTTGCTTGGCAGTTTACCCCAGATTAAGAGATAAGCAGTTTCCAAGAATGTACTTTTTTCTGCTAGTTCTTCAATCCTAATGCCACGATATTCTAGTATTCCCTTTTGCCCATCAACATAGCTGATACTTGATTGGGCGGCGGGAATGCCTTCTAAACCAGGCTTGTATTCGCACACCATCATGGCAACACCATTTGCTTTGTGAAATATCTGATCAAGCTAACTTACCAGAAATTTATTGTCGCCATAACAGTAGCCGTTCTAACAACAATCGAAAATGTTGAAAAACTGTTATAGCAGGTACTTGGGTGGTGTCAACCAAAACATCTGACTCCGACCCAGAGGAGAACCTGTTTCTGGTAGTTTTATCCCAATCATACCTGCTTTTTTCAAGACTAAGCTTGCTTTGACTTCTCCCCACAGGAGAATTTCTGCCCAATTGGTCAAATTAGGTTCGTGTCCAACCAGCGCCAGTTGGGTATTTTGGGAATAATTTTTTGGTTCTAACCAGTCTTTGAGCCAACTAGAGATTTCACCATCGGGCGCGAGGTGGCTAGATTCCTCTAATTGGGGGCTTAGTTTTTCTGCTATCAGGATTTCAGCCGTTTGGCGGGCCCGCACTAAGGGACTGGTGAGAATTAAATCAAAGCTTAAACCTAATTTAACAAGTTTTTGGGCAACTTTCTCAGTTTTTTGCCTTCCTTCTTTGGTAATGCTACGCTCTTCATCCTTAATGCCTAATCCCTTGTCTTCGGCGATGCCATGACGAATTAAATATAGTTCCATACTTTTAATTTTCTTAGCGTAGCCCGTGCTGAGTTAGGAGTTACGTCTGGTGTGACTTAATCTATCCTAATCTTAATCATTATTACGTATTCGTTGATCTGCCATCTGTCCGGTACAGTGCGGCGTTAGACATTCTAAGTGTTATGAATATCGCAGCAATAGGTTTAAACCTTGAATAAATCTGTAATCCCGTTGGTTTTTTGTGATAAACGGGTAATTTTCCACTATTGCTGTCGCGATTTTAACGCTATATTCCAGCTATTCACTCAGATAGTCTTGTCAAAAACTCATCTGGCAGCATTGCCGAAACTAAAGAAGCCACAAAATCAGGTGTGTTTCGCGTCACAATTAGCTTCAACTGTATTTTTTCTCTAAATAATCCACATAAGTTTCTCTCGGATTTTCTTGTTCTAGCTCGATTACACCTATTAAACTCTAAGTTTAGGGGTCAAGGTCGGTTAAAGTTTCCAAGGTGGGACTTAGAGGAATAGACGATAGGGTTTCTTGTTGAATTGATGCCAGAACAGACTGAACTAAATGCCAACGTTCTTTAGTGGGTAATTGCAGTACTTGTTTTTGTAGTTCTGGCAATGTCATCAATTTTGACCATTTTTTTGTGTCATAATTATGCTTTTTAAAGAGCAGAAATTATGGACTTTTGAACTGTATATCTAAAATTATATAGCAATCCTAAATGAGTTATGAAAATCCGCGATGTCCAGATTCCAGACTTATTCGAGAAGTCGGGGATCTGATTTTTCACGAATGATTTAGGATTGCTATAGCTTAAAGGATTTTCAGGGAAATTTGTGTAGGCATCAGCATCAGCTAACACTGAGTCGGATATATGAAGGCGTTATTTGATCTATTAATTCGTTGTTAAATCTTTGACCTTTTTAAGTTCACTGAGTATTGTCTTTTACCATAAATGATTTAGGATTGATATAGGAGTTGCCAAGCCGATTAGGACATGAAGTAATGAAATATAATAAGATTGGGGAATTAAAATGGTTTTACAATTTATCAATTCGGCGCAAACAGCTAATTACTTTGTTGATTTCAAAAGTAATTTCTATTGTGGGATTGGTAGGAACAGGGTCTATTTTAATCATTAGTGGTGGGCGAAGTATTTTAGTCAATCAGGCGAAGTCTGAACTGACGGTGACGGAGATTAACTATAATATTAAAATTAATCAGATGGGATTTGGTTTTCGGGGACAATCTGATAACTTGGCAATTATTACTGCTGCCCAAAAACATAGTCAATCCCAGAATTTAAGCCCTGAGTTAAAACAGAAAGTCCAGAAAATATTGGAGAATGAAATTAAAGCCAGAAAAATAGAATATGCTACATTAGTGGGTCGAGATTTACGAATTATTGCGAATGCTAATCACGATCGCACAGGGGAAATCTTTAACCCCAAAAATTTGGTGACAGAGATTTTTCGTAACCCGGAGCAAATCAAAACCAGCGAGATTGTTACCTGGGAAGAATTAGCCAGGGAGAATCCTCCCTTACCACTAAGATTTGCAAAGAAAGAATCCTTGATTCGCTACACAGTCACACCAGTAAAAGATCCACAAACTCGTCGGGTTATTGGTGCTTTATTATCTGGGGACATTGTTAATCAAAAACTACCTATTGTCACTCAAACCTTAGATGCACAAGATGGTGGTTATAGTGCAGTTTATTTACAATCTGTTAGGGGAGAATTGCAGTTAGCGACTGCTGCGATTGAGACGAATCATAGCAATCGTCACCAAAAAGGAAAAAATCCCAAATATTTACTAAATATACCACTACCAAACACATCCCTATTGAAAAGTGCGATCGCCACAAAGGATAAGATTGTGACTGAGCGTATTTCTTTCCAAGGACAAACTTATACTGTAGCCGCCAAAAAACTTCTTAACTATGCAGGGCAACCGGTGGCAGTATTGGTGAGGGGTACACCGGAAACAGATTTAAATACCCTACTCAGAGATAGTCTATCATTACAAGCAGCGATCGCTGTCTTCACATTAATAATTGATATTGGATTAGCTGGAATTTTAACAAGAGCAATCACTCGTCCCATCAGATATCTTACACAAGCATCTCAAAAGTTTTCCCAAGGAAATATGACAGAACGAGCAGAAATTCTCTCTCAAGATGAAATCGGAGAACTGGCAAAAAGTTTCAATCAAATGGCCGAACAATTGTCCTTGAGACAACAGACAAATCAACAACAAATGCAGGAATTACAAACTGCCTTAAAAGAATTACGAGAGACTCAATCCCAGTTAATTCAAGCAGAGAAAATGTCTAGTTTGGGTAAAATGGTAGCAGGGATTGCCCACGAAATTAATAACCCCACTAGTTTTATTTATGGCAATGTATTATTTTTAAATAAATATATAAATGATGTCCTCAAATTATTGCAACTATATCAGCAGTACTATCCTGAAACCAATACGGAAATTAATCAGTTCATTCAAGAAATAGATTTAGATTACTTACAAGAGGATTTACCTAAATTAATAAATTCTCTGGAAGTGGGTAGCGAGCGCATTCAAAAAATCGTCCTTTCCCTTCGCAATTTCTCCCGTCTGGATGAATCAGAGTGTAAATTAGCGGATATTCACTCAGGAATTGATAGTACGTTGATGATTTTGAATCATCGTTTGAAAGTTCAACCTCATCGGTGTGCGATCGCAGTCAGCAAAGAGTACGCAGATTTACCCCTCATCGAATGTTATCCTGGACAGTTAAATCAGGTGTTTATGAACATTCTCAGTAATGCTATTGATGCTTTGGAAGAAGCAATGGAAAACAATTCTATCCAACCCCAAATTCAGATACGTACCCAACAAATTACCCCAGAAACAATTAGTATCCATGTTATAGACAATGCATTGGGAATACTAGAAACACAAGTTGCCAAAATATTTGACCCCTTTTTTACTACTAAGCCTGTAGGTAAAGGTACTGGACTTGGCTTATCTATAAGTTACCAAATCATTACGGATAAACATAATGGTCAGTTAGAGTGTTTATCTACCTTAAGCAAAGGTACAGAATTGATCATGCAAATACCCATCACCCAAAAATCTAGTACAGCACGGCGGGAAGGCTGAGACCAGAGTGAGCAGCACGATTTTGTGAGTAGTGGAAAAGAGCTTACATGATAAGATTATGGTTATTCGTCAACGTTAGGATAAAAATCTAAGTCTAAAATCTCATCGGTAGTAAACGGACAAGCGATCGCAAAGTTCTCTTCTGATAAACCCGTTTCTACTATTGCCTCTCGCCGCGCTCTTTGATAAGTAGTATTAATCCACTCGGCATCATTTAAAAAACGCCGCAAGCGAGGACTTTCTTGCAGCAATTCATCTATATTCAGTCGCTCACGGGTAATGGTAATTTGCCAACTGTGACTACGATGTTCGGGTTGATACTTCCACTTCAACAAATACGACAATACCAACCGTAACGTACTTTGCAACGCCCGTTGTTGACTCTTACCCAAGTCCACCACTTCCTCAATTAAGTTTTCTAAATCCAGTTTGTCCCAGTGGTGCGTAGGCGTAGCCAGTCGTAGACATCGCAAAAGCTCTGCTGTCTGCTCTACCCAAGCACAAAAATCTTGCTCATACAGAGTTTGTAACATTTGCAGTTCTATAGACTTCATGGCGCTTCTCCTTCAGCAATTCTCATTTTAAGGTTTCATGACATTGAAACCCTTGCAGTCAGAGGAATTTACAATTCCTAACAAATCTGAAGATCGCTCAAACGGCGCAAAATCGTTTCAAAATGAGAATTGCTGCTTCTCCTTGGCGAATAAATAGGTAGGCGCAAGTTACAGCAATTTTCAGGTAATTGAACCACAAACTAAGTTAGAATGAAGAGATAACATTGTATGAATAAATGGCAGTATCTTACTCAAAGGATTTGCGTGAGCGTGTGATTAAGGCGTGGGAAGGGAAAGAAGGCTCTCAACGCCAGTTGTCGCAAAGATTTAAGGTC
>NZ_JBALEK010000019.1:0-1526 GCF_036917815.1 Nostoc sp.
TTTTTCAGTGTGATTGTGTGGAGTGTTTAAATATAAAATGGTTTCATCTATAACTCGGACACCGGGGATTTCTGGGGGTTCTGCTGACGAAGCAGAGGGATTGGGCAAAGGGATTGAAAGCAGTATTGGACTGAATTTCATTTCACTACCAGCAAATCCCTTATTTGGCACAGATGGGATTCGTGGACGGGTGGGAGAATTACTGAGTGCGCCCCTAGCATTGCAAATTGGTTTTTGGACAGGGATTGTTTTACGTAAGCATGCGACTCAACTAGGGCCAGTGATTCTGGGACAAGACTCTAGAAACTCCAGCGATATGCTGGCAATGGCTTTGAGTGCAGGCTTAACAGCAGCAGGATTAGAGGTTTGGTATTTGGGATTATGTCCCACACCTGGGGTTGCCTATCTTACCAGCATCAGTGATGCCATCGGCGGAGTGATGATTTCTGCCAGCCACAATCCGCCAGAAGACAATGGGATTAAGATTTTTAGTGCCGACGGTGGGAAGTTACCCCAACTATTGCAGGCAGAAATTGAAGCCGGACTGCGTGGGAAAATATCAGCGATTGCGAAAGTCAGTAATTGTGGACGGCATTACTCACGTTTGGAGTTAGTGGGGGATTATAGCTCGGCGTTGAAAAAACCCTTGAACAGTGGCCTAAATCTTCAGGGAATGAAGATTGTATTAGACTTGGCGTGGGGAGCAGCAGTTGGTTTAGCGCCATCAGTATTTAGAGAAATGGGAGCAGAAGTCATTTGCTTGCATAACGAAGCAGATGGCGATCGCATTAATGTTAACTGCGGTTCCACATACCTAGAGATTCTGGCAGCCACAGTCCAAGAACACAACGCCGATATCGGCTTTGCCTTCGATGGTGATGCCGATCGCGTCTTAGCCGTAGACAATACAGGAAGGCAAGTTAACGGCGATTACATTCTCTACCTGTGGGGACGACACTTACAACAAAACCAACAATTGCCAGACAACCTGATTGTCTCTACTGTCATGGCCAACTTAGGGTTTGAGAAAGCTTGGCAGCAAATTGGTGGTAAGTTAATTCGTACCGCAGTTGGCGATCAATATGTGCAAGCCGAAATGCTGCGAACTGGGGCAATGCTAGGGGGTGAACAATCAGGCCATATTCTTTGCCGTCATTATGCTGTGACTGGAGATGGCTTATTAACAGCATTACATATCGCAGCTTTAGTGAAAGAGGCGGGTGTTTCCCTGAGTGAATTGGTAGATCAAAGCTTCCAAACCTATCCGCAGTTGTTGCGGAACGTGCGAGTTATGGATCGCGATCGCCGTTTAGGATGGCAAGATTGCCAACCTGTGCAACAAGCGATCGCTCTTGCCGAAGCCGCAATGGGTGAAAGAGGCAGAATTTTGGTTCGCGCCTCTGGTACAGAACCAGTCATCAGAGTCATGGTGGAAGCCGCTAATGCCGAACTCGCCAACTACTGGACAAATGAATTAGTTTCCCAAGTGCAGCAACATCTGATGGACTAAATTAGCTAATATCTCA
>NZ_JBALEK010000020.1:0-113080 GCF_036917815.1 Nostoc sp.
ACTTAACGCCTCTGGACAAGAAGTAGCCGACTACCTTGGATGAAGGAGGAAGAAATCTCTATTCTCAGCTTTGGCTAAGTTTAGGTAAGTATTTTCAAGCAGACTATAGTTGGTTGAGTCAAGAGGGGTTGCGTTGGTGGAATTGGATTTGCTATGCTCTGCAAGGTATCCAGCATTGCTCTAGCTGTGGGGTAGCGATCGCGCGGATGATAAGCGATCGCCCGATCAATTACTCTTGCCATAATTGGGCTAATATGACTGGCATACAGTCGCCAGACAATTTCACCCGTCTGGGAATCGGTTTCTAGTTGTTGCGCCTGTTTACCAGTCAGCAAATAAATTACCGTCATTCCCAAACTGTATAAATCACTAGAAAAAACTGGTCTACCTGCGGCTTGTTCACTCGGCATATAGCCAGGTGTGCCAATCACAATGGAACTGGTAGGATTGCCTTGAGAATTTACTACTGTTCCCATTGACTCCCGTACAGCGCCAAAATCAATCAGCACTGGTTTACCGTCCCGATGACGCACAATGATGTTATCGGGTTTAATATCGCGGTGAACGATATGCTTAGAGTGAACGTAATCCAGGACAGGTAATAAATTCATGAATAATTCCTGGACAGCGCCTTCACTAAATAGCCCCTGCTTCTGGACTTTTCCAGTTAAGGTATCACCTTCAACCCACTCCTGAACTAAGTAAAATTGTCCACCTGAGGAAAAGTAGGCATACAATGCCGGAATTTGGTCATTTGCGCCACCGAGTTCTTCTAAAATCGCTGCTTCCCGTTGAAACCTCTCTTGCACTAACTGGTAAATTTGGGGATTGTTATGAATCGGTCTTAGCTGTTTAACCACACAAGGCCGCTTTGAGGGCATATAGGTATCTTCAGCTAGATAGGTTTCACCAAACCCACCAGCGCCCAGTGTACGGATAACTTGATAGCGATCGTTCAGCAGCTGTATTGTCATAGGAGATTACAAGCGATATTCATTTTAAGATAGCTTTCCCCAAAACTACCTTCATTTCAAATCTAGTAAACCTTCTTCTTTCAATTTAGGATTAAAGCGAATTTGCATTTGCAAACCACGCACTTCTAGTAGTTGCGTTGAAATTTCTGCTTCTACTCTCCGGGCTACATTTTTAAGGATTTTTATTTGTGCTAATTCATCATTAGCTGGATTTTGATATTTTGCCTGTTCTTCAGGTGTCATTACTACTTTGACATCAATGGGATGAGTCCATTTTTCCTTGCTATCCCCATTTCCCCAGGGCACACTGCCATTTTCAGCAATCCAAGCATTTTCAATATTTTCTAAAGCTGTGCGACTAGGGCGTTCAATAGTTTGAACTTTTACCCAATAGCATTGCTGTGGCTGACGGACTAAATGCTGCTTGAGGCTGAGATAAACATCACGGGAGTATCCTACAAATTGCAGCACTTTTTCTTGGTCAAATATTGCATATACTCCGATTTTACCCTGAAATTGTTCGGGTAGTTGACCGCGATCGTCAATATAAGGAATGTATTCCAGAGTTGCTAAAGAAGAAAGATTCGTTTCAAGAGCCATACATCAAATATCAAACTTGCTGTTTGCCTTCAGACTTGAGAATTGCTAATTAGAGAAAAATTATCTTAAAAATTACCCATTACCCAATTTTTGGTAAATTGCACAAAGGCGACTGGGTTTAAAAATCTTAGCACTAAACATGAAATTTGGTGGTACGTTGATGATGGCATATTCATCAGATTCATGATACTTTTCAAATTCTGCTGGCATTCCTTTAGTGGTAGTTAAGCTGTAAGGAACTGGCTGGAAAAGTAATTCTGTAAATTTAAGTTGCTCACACCCCAACTGTTGACCAATTTGGTTTAAGAAAGCTTCACCAGTCAATAAATTGAATAGAGTTTCTTGAGCTTGTGCTTCAAGAGTGAAACTACCATCAAAGTTCTGAACGATTTTAAGAGGCATTTTCTGTATTAATAGCTAGTTATTAACGACTAAATGATGATGAACAGTAAGCAATATTTTATACATAATTATCTAGAGTGTTGGGCAAGCAAAAAAGCCTATCTTTTTCAGCAGACGAGCTTTGTTAAAGATTACGGCTTTAAAATCAGCCTATTGGATTGTAAGACTTCTTTCAGTTACAAGAGGAAGCTGGCATAGTTAAGAATCGTGAAGTCTAGCAAATTTTCAGGGATAGCTTAGTTCACCTTAAGGCTATGCGTGATGCCTTTGGGATTATGGCGATCATTTATCGACGGTCAGATGTGGGACTTCTTTTTGTTTCAGCTAAATTTGAGATTTTAGATTAAAAGTCTTTACCACAATGATTATCTAAGTTTGTCATGTTATGGTATAATATCACAGTTTTTAGCTAGCTATAAAACAAATAACAGAAAGTGATACTATAATGAACCCTTTCCAATTGAACAAATATAGTGATCAAGAACCAAGTGAGAAACAACAAAAAAGATTTCCGGGATGGTTTGCTTTAGATTTTGGTACATCCAATTCGACAGTCACACTTTTCGATCCAATTGAAGTACCGATCGCAGAAATTTTACCAAAAGAACAAGAAATGCGGTTGCGCGATCGCTTATCACAATGGCTAAGTTCTCCCGCCTCAGTCGCTTTACCAGATGTCAGCGCTGAAGATTGGGCAAAGTTTATCACAGAAATTAGCAAAAACCTGGAGATAGAACCAGAAAACTTGAGTGAAGTTTTTGAAAGTGATAATAAAGAGCGATTTTTGGAAGCAATTCGCCAAATTGAACTTTCTTTAGGAAACAGCGAGAGGTTCCGCCGTGCTGTCAGCAAAAAACTTTACCAAATTTATCATGAAGTGTTCCGCGTCCCTACCCTAGAGTCGCAAAATCTGATCCCAGTTGTGCTGGATATCGATCGCCGCGATACGGAAATTCCCAGCGAGTCGGAAATTTCGCAGTTAGGGGACTTAAAACTACGCATGGGTAGAGAAGCTAGAGATAACCGAAAAAAAGCGATCGCTCAAGGTACAAGCGGTTCTTTAAAGGAAATTATCAGCAGATTTCACCATTCACCCAAACGCTATTTTGGTCAGGAGCGATCGTTTTCAGTTATTTTGGATGGTGAAGAAGAGACAATTACGGCTAACCAACTAATCCAATCAGCTTGGGCGCATTTAATCGAGTTAACTGAAGATTATCGCCAACGCGCCCGACGCCGATTTTCTGAAGGAGATTTTTTGACAGCAGTTGTCACCTACCCCACTGTCGCCCCACCAGTTGTTCGTAAGGAAATTAGGGAATTAGTTGAGCAGTTGGGAATCGACGATGTGCAAACAGCTTATGATGAAGCCGTTTCCGTGGCAATATTCTTTTTATGGCGAGAATTTGGTGGTAATCTCAACATTGGTATTGAGTCATTTAAAACCCGTTGTCATCAAGCAGGAAACAAATGGTCACAAAATGTTCTCGTCTTGGATATTGGCGGCGGAACTACAGACTTAGCTTTAATTGAACTGACTTTAGAAGATAAAACCCCAGCTTTTGCCGACTATGAAGACCGAGGTTTAGGAGGACGTTACTATAAACTTACCCCCAAACTATTAGGATCATCCGGTCATTTACAGCTAGGTGGTGAGTTAATTACACTGCGAATTTTTAGATTATTAAAAGTTGCGATCGCAGACTTTTTATTGACGGCAGTAACAACAGGTGATATCGAAAACGAAAAGCTAGAAGATTTAATTAACTCGGAGTTAAACGAACGCTTCTTAGAACAAGGTAAATTCAAAACTGGCAGTCTTTTAAAATGTCTGGATAGAGAGAATCCCGAAGGTGATATTGCTTACAAAGATGCTCTAGATACTGCCGAGAAAGTATTACCCACCCGTTGGCAACAAGCACCCCAACGTTTGCAATCATTTTATCTTCTCTGGGATCATGCAGAAGCAGCTAAACTTAAACTTGGGCAAAAGCCGCCAGTAGAGAATTCTCTATCAACCTTCACACTTTCTGAACAGCAAATTTCCGAATTGCTCACTCAAAGTGCCGTTAAATTGCAAGTCAAAGATCCCAATAATATCTGCATCATCCTAGACAACCAGCAATTTGAACGAGCCGCCGCTTCAGGAATTAAAGAAGCGATCGGAATTGCCAAAGGATTAATGGAAAGTCGTCTGCGTCCCGATGATATCACCAAAGATTCTTGGAATTCCCAAAAAGTTGATTGGTTAATCTTGTCTGGTAAAACTTGTAATTTAGACATAGTGCAGCGCCAAATCTACCAAGAATTTAGTAAGTCTCCATATTTTGTCTGGAATCCAGAACGGATTACCTTTGTGTTGGAATTTACTAAATTAGCCACCTCAGCCGGTGCTTGCTATGCCGAGAAACTGCGAAGATTAAGATTCGATCCAGAAGAGTCTAAAAGCTTGCTGCGTAAGGGAGCCAACCAGCTAGAAATTGATGTCAAAAACCTATTTTATTATTTGCCCTGCAACTTCAAACGCAAAACCCAAAGTAACGATTTGTTGACTATATTCAAAGCCGGACAAGAACTCTATCAACTCGCGCCTTGGGAAACTGTCGCCAAAGTTCGTACTCTCTGGCAAGGCATACAATTAACTAACATTATCTACCGTCAAGATTACGAAGAGGGAGATTTACGACTATGGGGAAGCTTTGACGGCAAAAACCTCATGAATCAACTGGAAATGCCAGAAGCAGAGTTTCTGAAAAAAATCAAAGTCCAGTTTGAAATTGACCAAACCCTCGAATATAACGTGTTGCTTTGTCAGGGAAATCCCCATTATTTGATTGACATTCGTGGCATTGATTTAGAATCAGTAGTTTCCGAAACTTCAGCACTATTTTCTGATGGTAAATTGAACTGGAATATTGCTATAGAACGCTTCAATAAAGACTTAAATGATGGTGATATTGCCGTCAACGTTATCGAGTCAGCAACCGTTAATCAACCAGATGCCTATCATCTTGTATTTGAAGTAGGAAATGATGGTAGTAGAACGATTCAAAAATTCCACTATTTGCGCGATGGGGTGACACAACCAGGAACTGGGTTAATTAGTAATCCCTTACCTCCCTTCCCGCAAAGTGGCCAGCACACTTTCTATGTTTATCAAACAGATGCCGAAACCAACAGCAAAAAATGGATCCGAATTGGCGCACTTAGTAAACCAGATGTGACTACAGATTACCCTTGCCAATATCGTGTTACTGTTGACGATCAAGGAATTTTGCGGATGCACGCTGGGGAAGTGCCTTACTGGACATCACAAAATCAAGAATGCCTAAAGGAAGAAGGATGTGTTTATCTTGCTGAATTAGAGTTGCAACCTAATGAAGTTGATAAAGAACGCGATCCCTTTTGCGGTATACATTAACTCTTGGATTAAACCTCTGCGTTGAGAAAATTAATATTTTTAAACGCATAGGCGCTTCTCTACGAGACGCTACGCGTAGCTTGCTTCCCCGTAGGGGTACGCCTTCCCGTAGTGTAGTGGTGCAGAGTTTTGCCAAATTTAATTCGCGATGAATCACATATTAGGTAATATTTGGAGGTGATATTCATGCAGCACTTGCATCAGCTATTAGAAATAGAAAACTCAGAGTTAGCCCGGTTACTGCGGTTTAGTCTGTATGGATTGGAGTCTACTCTAAATCAGGCTCGCGCAGAATTTCCACTAGATCCAGGAGCCAAGCTATGTGATGATGTGCTGCAAGAACTTCATCGCCTGTTGCAAGCTGAACCCCCACAGCAAAATGCTGGTTGGGAAGATGCGCCAGATAAATTAAAACTAAGTCATCTCCGAGAAGCTTTCGATTCTGACTCAGAACTTAGTTATTATCTGGGGAATTCCCAACTGCAAAGCCAAACAGACTCAGATTTGTGGAATGAGATTCAACGTAAACTGCTGCGAGTTCCAGAGGATTTGGCTGCATCTTGGCAACAGCGTACCTTGGATTTGGCTCAAGAAGTTGGTGCGATCGCAGATAATTCTAATCTCTATCAACTTCCCTTTATCCGCGATGAAATTATCTATCCTGGGCTTAGTGGTACTGTTAAAACTCAGGGATTGACCCTGTATCAACAAGCACTTTCAAATTCTCAAGTTCCCGAAGGTAATGCATCCGATTTACCAGCTGCATTCCTATTTTTATATATGAATTTTATCGAAATAGACCCAGATTTACATCATGCTTTAAAAAGCGTTTTTAGCTTCGATGTTATCTCTTTACACTCTAAACCAGAACAGCGCGATCAATACATTGAGGCTTTAAGCGATCGCTTCCAACGCACCCAAAAAGCAGAGAAAAATACTGATCCTCTATCAATTCTACGTGCCTGGATTGACATGGATGAAGCAATACATTCGCTAGTATTCGTACCACCAGCTGAACGCTATTCTTGGTGGGGGAAGCTACAACACGAATCACGACGTATTCTGAAGAAAGTTATCGATCAATCAAATAATGCAGGTAATGAAGTGAGAATTCGCCAATTATCGGGACTTTATGCAGATATCTGTGCTTTATCTAAAGATGATTTACAACTAGACTGTGGTGGTATTCCTGGCGAAGTATTAACTTGTCTTCGGGTATATGCGCGAATTAATCAAGAAGAATCTCCAGGTCGTGTAATATTTCGCTCATCACGGTAGTTGCTGGCAAGTTTTCTAATTCTTGAGATTACGAGGCAAGGCAGATGATTCTGTAAATCCCCGCCTTGCCTTTTCGTCCGCCTGCGCGGACTCAAGACATTTGAAACCTACTTTGTTACCCCTGCTCCTGCTTTGTTTAACTCATTAGATGAAGCTGATTCTATCTTCTCTGATTGCGTCTCACTAGTTTGTTGCAATTGATTGAGATGAATATTGTTCACTTGAACAATGAAATATTCTAATGCCTGACTTGCCTTTTGTTGCTGTTGGGTTTCGTCAGACACATCATAACAACGATAAGGGGGAGTCACGCCCAATATAAATTTCTCTTGTTCAGCTTCTAACAATTCAACGGCTGTATTAGCAGCAAGGGAATTCTTCTGAAAAGGAAAAGAGGTAACTATACTAGCGACTATAGAAGCAACAGCTGGGCAAAGTACAGGGAGCCACTTTAGCCAGGCTTGTCCTGCTTCTAATTTGTCTACCAGAACTAAAATCGGTGTGACTCCTGATAAAATTACTGTCGCAATTTGCAAACTATAGTAAAGGTTTCTTGATACACTCCTAATTTTTTTATAATCGTCAATCAAGTCTTGACTGTATTGTAAAGCCTTCCCTCTTGTCAGAGTCAGGGTATCTTTATCCCAAGAATTAGGATTGGTCAATAGATAACTATAGAGTTCAGCTTTTTTGGTGAGTTCAGACTGATAAGTAGCCTTCTTATAGTTCTGAAATACTTGCCTATTTATCAGCAATAAAAAAAACAAAAAAGTTAGAGATACTGCTCCAGAAATTACAACTATTTTATCGTCTGAAAGAAAAAGAATGAAGAGTCCAGCAGAGAAAAATGCTGCAAGTAATAAATACTCAATCACCTTCAATTTAAACAATTTTTTTTCATCTGATGGGGAGGAGAAGTTTTCAATCCTATCAGAAACCTTAATTTGTTTTTTTTGTTCAAAACTAGTTAATTCCGAAGTAGTCATTGCCTCTTACTCAATTCGTTATTGGGTGAAATGTAGCCGTGGTTAACTAGTTGACTTAGAATGCTTTACCGAAGTCAGAAATGTTTCTTTCATCTGACGTAAAATCATTTAAATCTAGTAAGTCTAGTCAACCATAACCATACATACATTTGATTGATAATGCAAGGGTTTTTTGCAGTATTTTTACGTAGAATTTAAAATATTTTAGACACAAATAGCCTGCTTAACTCCAAAAAATATGATTTGGACTTTGCAAGACTTGAATTGTTTTTTTGAATTCTACCCTATCGTGGGTGTTACAGCTATTTTCAGGTCAATAGACAAGCATGCAAAAGTCCCCTAACACCCCACCCCCAACCCCTAAGAGCAAGCGGGGAGGGGAAACTTTGACGTAAGTTAAAGGCGGGGTGGGGTTCTTTTTTTTGATTTATGCAAGAAGTCTAATAGAACACGTGTTAGGGGCGCAGCAATGTTACCTACTGTGGTTCAAATACATGAAAAATGCTGTAAGCCTTCCCACAGACACTGGTGACAACTATTTTGAGATTGAATTATACAAGAGTCTCCATGAGGTACGCTCACAAGAAGTAATGAAAATTTCTTTTCCCTACTCCCCATTCACTAAGAAGCGCTAGCACTGATAAGATGCGAACAATTGCAGAAATTAACGAGAAAATCAGCCGCCAACGTGCGGTAGTGTTGACAACTGAAGAATTAAAAGCACGAGTTCTAGAAATCGGTGTTACTAAAGCTGCCAAAGAAGTTGATGTAATTACCACCGGCACCTTTGAGCCGATGGAATCAAGTGGTGCAATTATCAATCTGGGACACACTGATCCCCCGATAAAAATTCGCCGTTGCTGGTTAGATGGCGTACCAGCATACTCTGGTTTTGGGGCAGTAGATTTATATTTAGGTGCGAGTTCTGCTGTGGAGACGACGGATGGTGAAGAAGTCCGAGAACGTGGTGGTGGTCATGTCATCGAAGATTTGATTGCTGGTAAATCCATACACGTAAAAGCGCAAGGACAAGTAACAGATTGTTACCCCAGAGCCACTTTTGAAACTACAATTACCAGTGAAACAATTAATCAGTTTTATTTATTCAATCCGCGCAATCTTTATCAAAATTTTATTGTTGGTGTCAATGGTGGCGATCGCCCCCTTTTCACCTATCTCGGTCCCTTACAACCGCGTTTGGGGAATGCCGTTTACTCTAACCCCGGTGCTATTTCCCCTTTATTCAACGATCCTGATTTGCAACTCGTTGGTATAGGTACTCGAATTTTTTTAGGCGGTGGTATTGGTTATGTCGCCTGGGAAGGCACTCAGCACTTCCCTTTACAAAAGCGTTTAGCTAATCGGACACCGATTGGGCCTTCCGCTACTTTAGCTTTAATTGGTGATGCCAAACAAATGGATGCTCATTGGGTGCGGGGGTGTTACTTCAAAAGTTATGGTCCCTCATTGATGTTGGGCGTTGGTGTACCACTACCGGTATTAAATGAACAAGTCGTTGAACACTGTGCGGTGCAAGATCAAGACTTGGTAGCCCCAATAGTGGATTTTTCCATTCCCCGGCGCGTCCGCCCCACCTTTGGTTTAGTGAGTTACGCCCAACTAAAATCTGGGCGGATCACCATCGAGGGCAAAGCAGTACGCTCTGCCCCCTTAGCGAGTTTGTTTTTTTCTAGGCAAGTCGCCCTAGAGTTGAAAAAGTGGATCGAAGCAGGTACCTTTACTCTTACAGAACCAGTTTCTCCAATTCCGATGGACCGATCTTTTCTACCCCAAGATCGTCGGACAGATTTTTGATCTTGGGGAGTGGGGAGTGGGGAGTGGGGAGTGGGGAGTGGGGACTGGGGACTGGGGACTGGGGACTGGAAAAAATTAGTTGAACCCTTATATTTCATCTAATCCTCAATACCTAATCCCTAATCCCCAATCCCCAATCCCCAGTACCAATCCCCAATCCCTACTCTTGAGTCGGTTTCGGTCGCTTGATGGGTTTAGGAGCGGGTGTTTTTGGTATAGGTTTTGACACCACAGAGGGGTCGCCGCCTGTACTTGTTTTTTTGATGGGACGAGGGGTTTCGCCACTGCGTCTGGGGGGGAATGGTTTTCTAACACCAACACCAGTACCAGTACCACCGCCAGCACGAGGGCCACCTTTGAATGGTGGTCTGCGTTTTTTGGGCAAGTCAGCGATCGCCTCAGCTTTTTCTACTACCAAAACGTCAGCTTCCCGCTTGGCTTGGAAGTCCCAGAATTTTCCTACTGCTTTGGTGGTCAGCACACCCCTCAATTTCAACTTAAAATACTTGGGTTTATCAGTTGATTTGCGTGGAGCCTGCCTAATTTTGACTACCAAACTTTTAGCATCAAAAGACTGGTATACTACTTCACCACGAACAGAAAAACCACCATCAGTAACTTCTGATGAGGGTATTACGGCAGTTGTACTTAGTTCAGAGTTTTCGGATAAGCCATCATCGGGTGTCTGTAACTCTTGCAACTCCAAATCTGATTCGTCCTCATCTGTTGAGTTTTTAGCGAGATTTTCTGGCTCCCAAACTCCAACGATTTGGATGTGCAAGGTATCATTTTCTTGTCGTGTACGTGGATATACTACCCATAGGTGTTCTTTTTCTAAGTCTAGGTGATTCTTGACTAAGCTCATAATCCGGCCTAGGAGGACGGCATTGAGTTCTACACCATCTGTAGTCAGCAGCGTACCTTGAGTAAATTGTTCGCTGCTAGCATGATACCGACCCCGGACTAACCCGATGGCTCGATATTGCATCGGCTCACTGGGAGGCGGAATCGGTTGCTGTCGATTGACTAAGTTACCATTTGAGTCGGTCTCAATGGGGTTGACAGGCAAATTTTCAGGTTTAGAGGAGTGGGCTGCTATATGAACATTAGCGGCTGCCTCTATTTTAATTGGGCCTTGGTTAGAGGCAGAAGAATTGGAAGATTCAGGCAACGGCATCAGGTCGGAATTCATAAAAACTCCTTGCGGCGGAGACATATCCCATTGTGGGATTTTACAAAGGCAGCTGGAAAGAGCATTTGTGCGGCTGATGAAAGTATATTTACTTTTTACAAAGTCACACTAGGTTACTCTAGACAATCCTAAAGGCGCTAAATTTAGTGTGTAAACACTAAAAGTCTAATCTAGCGCCCACACACTAGTTTCGGAAGCATATCATAGCTACAATTCTGACGGCTCCTCCTAAAGTCATCACTTACTTTAGCAGTGTAAATAGTTAATTGTTATAAAATTCACAGGCAATTGGCGGTATTCCGCAAAGTTTTGGAAATTTTTAACTTTACGATTTGTGTAAATGATAATGTCATTAAAGTTCAGGAGAAAGACAAAACTGTGGCTCAAACACGCAATCGCTGGATAGTTCAAGTCATCTTGGCGCTGGCAATTCTTGCTTTTGTGGGTGTTTCGGTGATTCCCATAATTGGAGCATTTAATAATACGCCACCCTCAAGCCAGAATACCGCTAGCACCAGAGGCAGTTTGGCAGACTCTGACCAAAAATCAAAACTGGAAGACGAAGTGCGGGGTTATGAACTGGTTTTGCAAAGGGAACCAGAAAATCAGGCGGCGCTTAAGGGTCTCTTACAGGCGCGGCTGCAACTACTGAGTCAAAAAGAAAAAAGTGAGGTTAAAGCAGCTGATATCCAAGTTGTGATTGAACCCCTAGAAAAACTAGCGAAGCTGAATCCCGAACAGTCTGAATATTCGGTGCTACTGGCTCAAGCCAAACAGCAAATAGGCGATCGCGAAGGAGCAGCTCAAGCTTATCGCTCGATTTTGTCCACGAAACCAGGCGATTTGAAGGCTTTGCAAGGAATGGTGGCTCTGTTGATCAGTCAGCAACGCCCCGAAGCAGCCATTGGTTTGTTGCAAGAAACCCTCTCTAAGGCAACCCAAGCAAATACAATTCAGCCTGGAAGTGTAGATACAGTAGCCGTGCAGGTGTTGTTAGGCTCTGTTCACGCTTCCCAGAAACGCTATGCTCAAGCTAGCTCTGTATATGACCAGGCAATTAAGAAAGATCCCAAGGATTTTCGCCCCGTTGTCGCAAAAGCGATGCTCTTGAAACAACAGGGCAAAGACGCAGAGGCCAAACCTTTGTTTGATAGTGCCGCAGCTTTAGCACCTGCTCAGTACAGAGACGAAATTAAGAAGGCAGCAACGGTTTCTCCCATTCCTAAATCTGCTGCATCTCCTCCGGCTTCATCGGAAAGTAAGCCTAAGTAATGGGCATGGGGCACTTGTACTGAGCGCAGTCGTTGGCGCAGCCTAAGAAGAGAAGTATGGGGCATGGGGCATTGGGTATTAGTTATTTCCCCTCTGCTCCTCTGCTTCTTCCCCTCACGCTCCCTCAATGGCAGCAACGACGCCAAAGACTAAAAACAGGCATCCGCCAATAAAGGTAATTTGACGCTCAGAAATGCGTCCGGCAATCATTTTGCCGCCGATAACTGCGATCGCAGTACAAATTGCATGTCCTAAAATTGCACCTATTGTCACTCCAATGGGATTATTACCTGCTGCTAGGGCAATGGTGGCAATTTGGGTGCGATCGCCCAACTCTCCCATAAATGTCAACACAAAGGCTTCTATAACAATTGCTAAGGAAGTCTTTCGCTTGGGTAACTGCGAATCTGCTTGTTTCACTGCCGCTTCCGCTTCTTCTACAACTTCTGTATCAGAGGCAGTAGTGGACATCTTACTAGCGTCATACAACAGCTTGATACCAAAGGCAATAAATAAAGCTATTTCGGCGTAATGAATATAAACTTTTGGTAATAAAGATACCGCTTGTCCAAATAGCACCGAAAGGATTGTCATCGCCGCCAAAGCAGCTGTCACACCGATATATACCAGCCGCCGTGGGTGGTGCATTGACAAAATCACAGCAATAAAAAATGTTTTATCGCCTAATTCTGAAACTGTAATTAGTAATAAAGCTGCGGTAAAAGCTGTTAACACTCTCTCAAGCTCCTGAAGAATCGTTTACCGATGTGAAGCTTGATGAGAACCAAAAGACCTCACCAAGTTTCACACATTTCGGTGTGAACTTAGTGAAGGTCTCGCTTTCAAATAAATATTGATTACTTGCCATCTGAACCAGGGCTTTATCGCCCAGTATGTTGATTCAGATGTACTGGCTTTTGATTTTTTTAGCCAGCAGCTACTCCCCTTCTATGCGATCGCAATTATACATATTTTCCATGTAGTAAGTCAAGAGAGTAGGGAATGGAGAGACTGATTCAGTGGTTACTGAGGTAAAAACTCATCATCTGTGACTTCTGCTAGCTGGTATGGACAGTTCACAGGAAAGGATTCCATTGACAAGCCAGTTTCAGCTTTTGCCTGCTTAACCGCTTGTGCATAACACTCAGCAAAAACTATCTCAAGATAGGATTTGAGACTAGGTGAATCATCTAGAGCTTCTTTGACACGTCTACGATGTTCAATGATGCTTCCTTCCCAGCTACCGCTTCTTTTGTCGGGCTGAAATTGCCATTTGAGCAAATGCATCAGAATTACAATCAAATTACTTTTGAGACTCCGGCGCTCACTCCTTCCCATATCGGCAATTTCTTCAATTAGGTTCTCCCACTCAACGTTTGCGTAATCCTGACTTTGCAATTTTTCTACAGTCGTTTCTAGCCATTGCAAGTAATCAGTTTCATATAGGGTTTGGGAATGCGCCTTTAGAGAAGACATGGTAGTTTCTATAGGAAATGTTTAGATAATATCTCACATATCTTTACAATTAACATCGGTGCGTTAAATAATTCGTAATTCTTAAAACCAACTGGCTTGTATTCCCTATTAAGCACTACATATCTTTCATCAGGTTGTTTTTCAATGCAATAAGGAAGAAATACTGCTCTGAAATCGTTAAGCGCTATATCATTTCCTTTGTCTACAACTTTACTAAAGTCAGAGGTGACGTAATAATCACCTCAACCATTACTTCCCTGCACATAATGCCAATTCATTCAAAAAAATGAATCGATGAATCATGCAGGGTAACGCCACCTCCTGTCCCATCAAGCAAGTCCAACTAACTTGGCGCTGAGTTCCCATAAGCGATCGCCTCTGTCATCATCGCGGGCTTGAGGAGAAACCTTCTGCACAAAAGATTTGCCATCTTTCTTCTGACGATTTCCCCAACTCCAATAGACACCGGATTGATTATAGTCAGGATCGGCAACCACCGCAGCAACCCGTTCTCCCGCCAACTCCTGAGACACATATCCCCCAGTGATGTACTTTTGGAATAATGGGAAGATTTTCTGAAACAGGGGATAGTGGTTTCTAAATAGCGGCGTTTCTGCAACACATCCCGGATAGAGAGAATTGAAAACGATACCGGTTGACTCGTGATAACGTTCATGGAGTTCCCGCATAGTCAGCACGTTGCAAACCTTGCTGTCTTTGTAAGCTTTGACTGGTTCAAATTTCTTGCCATCAATCATTGCGATCGGCTCTTTAAACCCTTCTGCAAAGCCCTGCAAATCGCCCAAGTCGGGACGCGGGGGAATCTTCCCACCCAGTTCGTCTGGATTGTGCGTCACGGTTCCTAAAATGACGAGCCTTGGCTCTAAAGATGACTTCTTCAGATCCTCTAGCATCAGGTTGCACAATAGGAAATGTCCCAGATGATTTGTGGTGACAGTTAACTCGTAACCTTCGGGACTGCGTAACGGCTCCTTGATTAAGGGCATATAAATTGCGGCGTTGCACACCAAAGCGTCTAGAGACTTTCCAGTTGCTCGGAAGTTATTCACAAACTGGCGAACGCTTTCTAAGGAGCCAAGGTCGATATGTAAGCTGGTATAACTGTTGTAGGGGATTCCCACAGCTTGGGCAGCTTTTTGTGCCTTTGCTAAATCCCGACAGGCTAGTATCACAAACCATCCCTTTTGAGCAAGAGCTTTTGCCGCATACAAACCCACCCCCGAAGAGGTACCCGTAATTACAACCGTTGGCTTTTGATGTTGTTCCATTGTGTTCGCACTCCATTGACTATCTCTAGGATCTCACAGCAGGGAGCCATCATTAGCCCTGGCAATAGAATTCGCGGCTATACAAACAAAGTCATCATTAGCCCTGGCGAATAGAATTCGCGGCTACACAAACAAAGTCATCACTAGCCCTGGCGAATAGAATTCGCGTTCCCATTCAGATGCGGTACAACATTATATCGCTAGGTGTAGGGGCACGGCAGTGCCGTGCCCTTACGGATGTACCTAACTAGGTCGAGAAACGCTATAAGTAGCTAGGCGTAAATAAATTAAAGTTTGTAGTTAGGACTTTAGTCCTGATAATTGTTGTTTTGAGCGATGAATAGCTCACTACGAACTAGGATTTTATAAAGCCCCTTCTTGTTTCCCCCACACCCTACACCCCACACCCTTTTATTTTATCAGGACTTACGCAAACAATAGCTGAAACCCTGATTTTTAGGTAGGGGCAATTCATGAATTGCCCCAGAGCGCGTGTAGTTTTGCGTAAGTCCTATTTATGTTTAATTATGCCTACCTACTTACAAGTGCGATCGCATGATATATGATGGTTGACTTAGTGCCGCAGCTACGCCCGTCGTAGACATCGGCAACAGAAACCGAGGTCTGACCAAAGCTGCCGATGATGTGAGTTAAAATCCTGATATATTCAATCACCACTCACGCAGAACAGCCCCGGAAAAAGCGATCGCTATGCTTCAGTATCCCCATCTCGAACAAGCGCTAAAATATCACTTCGGTTACGACAGATTTCGCCCCGGACAACGGCAAATTATCGAAGATGCGCTGCAAAATCGAGATTTAATGGTTGTGATGCCGACTGGTGGGGGGAAGTCTCTGTGTTTTCAGCTACCGGCGTTGTTAAAAAATGGACTAACGGTGGTGGTGTCGCCGTTAATTGCTTTGATGCAAGACCAAGTAGAAGCACTGCGAAATAATAATATTAATGCCACATTTCTCAATAGCAGTTTGAATCCTTATCAGGTGCGATCGCGAGAAGAAGCCATCCTCACCGGTAAAGTAAAATTACTCTATGTCGCCCCCGAACGCTTGCTGAGTGAAAGGTTTCTCCCGTTTCTCGATTTAGTTAAAGAAAAAATCGGGATTTCTAGCTTTGCTATTGATGAAGCGCACTGCGTTTCGGAATGGGGACACGATTTTCGTCCAGAATATCGCCAGTTAAAATCTCTCAGGAAACGCTATCCTGATGTTCCTACCGTGGCCCTCACCGCCACAGCAACCGATCGCGTCCGTAGTGACATCATTCAACAATTAGGACTAAAGCAACCTAGCATCCATCTTGCCAGTTTTAACCGGGAAAATCTTTATTACGAAGTTCGTCCTAAAACTAAATATGCTTACGCTGAATTATTAGAACTAATTAGAGAAACTCAAGGTTCGACTATTATTTATTCTTTAACTCGTAAAAAAGTTGATGAACTCACTTTTAAACTCCAAAATGATAAAGTTGTTGTTTTGCCTTATCACGCCGGATTAACTGATGAGGAACGTAGTAGTAATCAAACGCGATTTATTCGAGATGATGTTCGGGTGATGGTGGCAACAGTCGCCTTTGGGATGGGAATTAATAAACCCGATGTGCGGTTGGTAGTTCACTTTGATATGCCCAGAAATATCGAAAGTTATTATCAAGAATCGGGGAGAGCGGGTAGAGACGGAGAACCATCTCGGTGTACAATATTTTTCAGCTTTGGTGATGTTAAAACAATTGAATGGAGTATCGATCAAAAAACTGACCCTCAAGAACAGTTGATTGCTAAACAACAACTGCGGCAGATGATCGATTACTCTGAAGGCACTGATTGTCGGCGAACGATTCAACTGGGTTATTTTGGCGAAAGGTTTCCTGGGAATTGCGGTAACTGTGACAATTGTCGTCATCCCAAACCGATGCAAGATTGGACGATTGAAGCCATGAAGTTTTTATCTTGTGTGGCGCGTTGCAAAGAAAGGTTTGGGATGGCATACATAATTGATGTGTTGCGGGGGGCAAAAAAAGACAAAATTATCCAGTACGAACACGATAAACTTTCTACCTATGGTATCGGTAAAGATAGAACTCTAGATGAATGGCGAATGTTGGGGCGATCGCTTTTACATCAAGGGTTAATAGAACAAAGTAGCGATGGTTACTCAGTTTTAAAACTAAATGCCTTAAGTTGGGAAGTGATGCGAAAACAACGCACAGTTTCCCTAGCTGTAACCACAGTCCAAAAGATTACCTGGGAACAGGGGAGTGAAAAAGCTGAAGAGGCAGAAGTATTATTACAGAAGTTGCGATCGCTACGTAAACAATTAGCTGATGAACAATCTGTACCACCTTATGTAATCTTCCACGATTCCACTTTAAAAGTAATGGTACAGGTGCAACCCCAAAACTTAGTTGAATTTGCCAAACTTTCTGGTGTAGGTAGTCACAAACTCGCTCAATATGGCGAAAAGTTTATTACAGAAATTCGCGCTTACCGCCAAGAAAAAGGTTTGCAAAATAAATCTGTTACTTCCGCTTCCGTATCCTCTTCCAACTCATCTTCTTATACCGAATTACAGACATTACAATTACATCAACAAGGTTTAAACATCGCTCAAATTGCCCAAAAACGCAACCTTAGTCCTGCAACAGTTAGCAGTCATCTAGAAAAATTAATTGCGAAAAATCAGCCAGTTGATTTAAATCAATTAGTACCTCTAGAACATCAACAAAAAATTTGGCAAGTTTTAGAAGTACTCGGTGACATTTCCCTCACTCCCATCAAAGAACAACTAGGTGAAAGCTACACTTTTGATGAAATTCGCTTAATGCGGGGTAAGTGGCGGCGTGAAAATCGCAAATGAAAATTAAATTTTAGAGGATGTTTTCAAAGTATTGGGCGAATAGAATTCGCGGCTACACAAGCAAAGTCCACCTCCGTGGACTAAGATAAAATCAAGGTTTTAAACCCACGGAGGTGGGTTTTGTCTGTATAGCCGCGAATTCTATTCGCCAGGGCTAGTATGAATTGAGACTTGACAAATATCCTCTTACCTTGTTCCGAATGCACACCTTATGACTGCATCTGAGGATGAACTAAAACTCTCCGAAGAAGGGGCCACTTTTGATAGTGCCATCGGGCATATTGGTCTCCCAAATCAAACAAGTCACATTATGGGCGGTTTATGTCTAGAAAAAAGATAGGCCTGTTGGGTTCTGTGAATTTTCAAACATCCTTTTATGATTAAAATACAAGAGCAAGATTAAAGGAGTTAGCCAATGAGTCAGATGCTTAATACAGGAGTACGTTGGACAATTCAGGATGTGGAACTGTTACCAGAAAATGAAGGGACGCGCTACGAGATAGTTGATGGAGAATTATTTATGACTAGGGCACCTCATTTTAAACATCAGCAAACTTGTGGCAGAATTTTCCAACATCTTAATATTTGGTCAGAGTCTACTGGTTTAGGGGAAGCTGTAATCAACCCCGGCGTTTTGTTTTCAGAATCAGATAATGTGATTCCTGATGTGGTTTGGGCTACAAAGGAAACCTTGGCGCTAACATTGGATGAAGCGGGACATTTAACTGGCGCACCAGATTTAGTAGTCGAAGTTTTGTCTGCTAGCAACGAAGACCTCAGACGAGATAAAGAAGCTAAACTTAAACTTTATTCTAGTAGAGGAGTAAAAGAATATTGGATTGCTGATTGGCGATCGCGTAAAATAGAGGTCTATCGACGCGAAGACAATCAACTTAAGTTGGTAGCAACCCTATTTAGTAGCGATATGATAATTTCTCCTTTATTGCCTGGTTTTAGCTGTATTGTAAACCAGTTTTTTCCTGTATAAATTTTAGGTTAAATGGAAAAACAAATCTCAAGTAACGCATTAACAAAAGTCCAAGTACTGATTATGGCGATGCCTGCGGTGGGCTACGCCTACGCATTGAAGTTTTGGTGAAAGACGTGAAATCGGGAATTACTTTTGTGCGCGATCGCTATATACACAATTAAGAAAAAATATTCTATATCTAGTGAAATCCTGTGACATGATTTTATACATTTGAAACTTGGAGCAATACCTAATGTCAAGCACCCATCTGTCATGCTCTATGAAGTACAGATTAAGGGCTTATCAATATTCGTCCTTATTCACTATGATTTTAGCTTGAAGATAAATATGAATTTTTTATTAATTAGTAAAGTATATAAAATTATTGAGCTTGCTGAATTAATCTATTGCCCATTTGTCTAATTATTTAGAAGATTTTGAAATGACAGGAAGAACATCTGTCAGAGTACTACATAAATATGTAGACGATTTTTCTTCAGATGAAAAAGGACAAGTTATAGCCCTTATATGGCTTGGTCAATATAGCGGTTCTCGTTTACGTGAAGTACACCCGTAGGGGCACGGCAGTGCCGTGCCCCTACACCTTGTGATGTAATGTTGTACCGCATCTGAATGGAAACCGCTATATGTATCCTCTGAACAACCATCAGACTTAAACGATTTAATTGCACAAGCACTACATTTCATCCCTCAAAACTATAGAACTAGTTATATTCTCGAAAGGACTAAACATTTTGGTAGTGGTAAATATGTAGTGATAATAGAGATTTAGTAACTAAAATTATTGATTTTTAGCCTTGAATAAAAAGACTAAAAAAATAGTTGGAGTTTACATAAGTGATCGCAGGGAAGATGGAGCTAGAGGATTATGTAGTGGGGAGAGGGGAGGAGGCTAACGGTAAATCAATTGAGAACACACATCCTTGATGGGGGACATCGCGAACTGAGAGTATACCCTTGTTTAGCGACACGGCGCGTCGTGAAATTGTCAGCCCGATCCCTAATCCAGATTTATCTGTTCCCATCTGAGAAAAAGGCTTAAAGAGTTCTTCCGCCTCACCAGGCGGGAGTCCTCCACATTGATCCTCTATTTCAAGCAAAACACGCCCATCTACAGCCTTACTGCGTATCCATACAATCCCACCCTGCTTCGTGAACTTAATGGCATTTTGAACTAGATTAGATAGGGCAGATATTATCAGGTGACGATCTATTAAAACCTCCAATTCCGGCGCTACCTCAACACGCACCTCAATTGATTTCGCACTTGCTTCAAACCATGCAGTAGCCTCAACTTCACTGACTAGGTGAATAACTCGACATCTCTGATATTGGACAGTTGGTTCGTTCCACAGTCGCACCTCAACAAGTGAACGATCAATAATGTCTCTCATACGCCTATGGGCATTTTCAAGAATACGAGATGTACTTCCATTGGTTCCGACTTTCCCTGTAATTATAAGTTGGGAAGCTAAAGTAGCGGAGGTCAACGCATTTCGCAACTCATGTGCTAGAAATCCCAGACGCTGAACCTCATCCCGCTCTGCATTCTCACGCTGACCTCGATTAAACTCTGTAACCGCTTCAGCGATCGCGATATCCAGGCAGAAATTTAATCGATTGAATTCACGAGGGGATGCTGTTTCACTACTATTCTCCTGAATATACTGAGTGATAGCTTGACAAAGAGCGCCGTAGCCATGAACAACCTGAGAAATACTGTAGCCAAGTTTTAACGACTCTTTTCCCCGCCGCTCTGCTGCGGCTCTGTGAACACTTTCTACCCCATTGTTATGTGCTTCCCCAGATTCATCTATATCAGCATCAGCACGTAATACCTCGATGAGTTCATCGTAGAACACAGGTAATCCTCTTTCCATTTCGTCGCTCGAACTCATGGAATCACCAAGACGCGCGATCTTTTTTGAACACAAGGCGAGAATTTCGTCACGTTCTGCTAAGAGAAATTCATGTAACATTATGAATGTTCTTAATTTTAGACTTATTCTACCATCAGGAGATCGCTAAAACAGCGATGCATCCACCCCAGAACAATTTCCCATCCCCTCGCCGTGGCTAAGTATTTAACCCACATTCCGCACGTCATTTTTTAGTATAAAAAGCAATACAAAAATTGGGAAATAGTTACTGAATTATCCGAGTATAAATACTAAATCTCTATGATCACTATATATTTATCACTACCAACATTTTTTCGTTGTCTAGGTCGTTAATCAACTTATACAATTCAACTATCAATCAAACTCTTGTAAATACTCGATTTCAAACGTCTGGTTGTTACACTTTAGAAAATCTCTCTCTCAGAAGAATAAATTAGCAGTATTTCCTGAACTTATGGGAGATAAAAAGCCGAAATCATCAAGTTAGACTTCCTTCTAAAAGCCATTGGTATTTGCTGATTTCAATCTCTGACAATATCTGGTGTTTATTCCGCAACAATTGAAGAGTATTACTTTCATAACGAGGTCTACAATTATGACGACGACATACAAAATTCAATTGATGAATCAAGAAAAAGGAATTAACCAAACGGTAAATGTTCCCGAAGATGAATATATTCTCTCAACTGCTGAAATCGAGGGGATGGAGTTACCCTATTCCTGTCGTCAGGGAGTCTGCTCGACTTGTACTGGGAAGTTGGTTGATGGTTCCGTTGATCAGTCAGAACAGTCTTATTTAGACGATGAGCAGATCGCTCAAGGCTATGTACTAATTTGTGTTGCTCATCCAACCTCAGATTGCACGATTATTACCCACAAAGAAGAAGAAATAGCTTTATAAGGCAGAAGCCAGTCCCGATGAAACGAGTTTCACTAGTACAACACGAAGGAACACTAGAACAATTGTTGATCACTCCAGTTGCATCAACTTCCATTCTGATTTCTAAAATTGTGCCGATTTCTGCTTTACTCACAGGAACCTTGCTGATTTGTTTGATCAAAAACCCCGGCGCTGGTTGTGGATTTTGGGGGGGACAGTGGCGATCGCATCTGTGGGCATCGGAGTCTGGTATTGGTTTTTTCGCCTCCAACCTGTAAATATAATTCAATTCAATGGGCGGATCGAAGGCTACGAAACCGATGTCAGCACCAAGGGCATCGGTTCTTTCTCAAACATTTTGGCGCAAATGTAATCACAGCTGGCTCCATCAAGGAGGCTTTAAAAATCCTGACTTGGTTTGTCCCTAACATTGTTAATTAAGCAATACGCTGTACTCTACACAAACAGGTTCTTAGGTATATCCATATTTCTTGATGAACCAAGTTTTCACAAATTGAGTCAATACGCAATAGCAAGTTAGGATTAAAGCTAACCAGAGAAAATAAACGGCTGGCAAAGGAACAAACCCCAAATCGGCTCCAATTGGAGAAAATGGCAGATACATTCCGACTGCCATCACAGTGGCGGTGATCAACAGCATGGGCAAAGAAGCCCGACTCTGGAAAAAAGGAATCTTAGCCGTGCGAATCACATGGACAATCAGCGTTTGAGTCATCAGACTTTCCACAAACCAACCTGTTTGGAACAAAGCTTGATTGTCTACAGAAGTCGCCCCAAATACAAACCACATCAGGGCGTAGGTGGAATAGTCGAAAATGGAGCTAACTGGACCAATAAAGATCATAAAGCGCCGGATATTATCAACTTTCCATTTCGGCGGCTTGATTAGGTCTTCTCGATCCACATCATCGAAGGGGATGCCCGTTTGCGAAAAGTCGTAGAGGAGATTATTTATTAATATCTGCACTGGCTGCATCGGTAAAAATGGCAGAATCGCACTCGCACCCAAGACGCTAAACATATTCCCAAAGTTAGAGCTAGTGCCCATTCTGATATATTTGATGATGTTGGCAAAAGTCTTGCGACCTTCGATTACCCCAGATTCCAGGATTAACAAGTTTTTTTCTAATAAAATAATGTCTGCGGACTCTTTGGCAATATCGACTGCCGTATCAACTGAGATGCCCACATCAGCCTCCCGCAGAGCAGCTGCATCATTGATGCCATCTCCCATGTATCCGACAACGTTGCCTTTTTTTCGCAGCACCTGTATGATTTTGGCTTTTTGAGTCGGAGAAAATTTAGCAAAAATAGTTGTGTTTGCAGCAGATGAAGCTAATTCATCATCCGATAGAGATTCAATATCGCTACCTAATAAAACATTTTGGACAGGTAAGCCAACATCTTTGCAGATTTTACGAGTAATGATTTCATTGTCCCCGGTGATAATTTTTATATCAACTCCATGTCCCTTGAGTGCTCTAATCGCTTGGGCTGCGGAATCTTTGGGCGGATCGAGAAACGCAATATTGCCCAACAGAACCAAATCACTCTCATCGGGAATGGCGTAATGCAATTGATCGGTTGGCATGACTTTGTATGCCACTGCGACTACCCGTAACCCTTCAGAGTTTAGTTTTTGTTGTAAATCGGCAACCTTGGTGCGGACTGACTCATCTATTGGCAAAACCTTGTCATCAACTTTGAGTTGGGTGCAGACTTTTAGGACTTCTTCAACCGCACCTTTGCAAATCAGGATATGCTGTTTTCCCATTTCTTCGACGACAACAGACATCCGACGACGCACAAAGTCAAAGGGAATTTCATCAAATTTCTGGTAGTTTTTCTCAATGTCTAAAGATTCAAGTTCTTGATTGTGAGCGAGAACGGCGACATCTAATAAATTTTTTAAGCCAGTCTGGTAAAAGCTATTGAGATAAGCATATTTGAGAACATCTGTACTCTCTTGACCGTAGGGATCTAAGTGTCTCTGTAAGACGATTTTATCTTGAGTTAGAGTGCCTGTTTTGTCAGTACACAAAATATTCATAGAGCCAAAATCTTGAATTGCATCAATGTTTTTGACAATCACTTTTTTGTTAGACATGGTAATTGCCCCCTTGGCCAAATTGGCCGTGACAATCACAGGTAACATTTCTGGAGCCAATCCCACAGCCACAGATAAACCAAATGTGAATGCCTCGATCCAATTGCCTTTAACCACCCCATTGATCAAAAAGACTAGTGGAGCCATGACCAGCATAAAGCGCAACAGCAGCATAGTCACGCCATTCACGCCTTTGTCAAAGCTCGTGCGTGGTTTGCGTCCACTAACGGTTTTAGCCAGTGATGCTAGATAAGTATGACTACCCGTTTCGGCGACAACGGCTGTTCCACAACCACTGACTACGGTAGTGCCCATGAAACAGAGATTAACTAGCTCCAGTGGGTTTTTCTCATTGTGATCTGGGAGTTCTGGGTGTTTTTCAGTGGGTAGAGACTCCCCGGTAAGGGTTGACTGACTGAGGAATAAATCTTTGGTAGCAATCAGCCTGACATCGGCTGGAATCATATCTCCGGCTGAAAGAAAGATGACATCACCAGGCACCAGCAACTTTACAGCAATTTCTTTTCCTGCTGTTATTCCCTCGTTTTCTTTCGGTGCGGCACCCTTGCGGCTCACCGTTGCGGTTGCGCTCACCATTTCCCGCAGCTTTTCGGCGGCTTTGTTCGACTGAAATTCTTGTGAAAAGCGCAGCAAACCACCGAAAATCACCATCATAAAAATTATGAAGGCGGCTGTCGGACTCCCAGTTAACAGTGAAATCGTCGCCAGAACAATGAGTAAAAGCGAGAGGGGATTAGTCACCGTTTTCAGCAGTTGGATATACCACGCGATCGCTTTTTCACGGGCGATCTCATTCAACCCAGATTTTCCTAATCTCTGCTTGGCTTCAGTCTCAGTCAGCCCCTCCAGGGAAGTGTCAAATAAGTGCAGAACTCCATCTACATCATGTTGAGCGATATCGATGAGCGCGTTGGATGTATCTCCAGATGAGCTAGATCCCGTTTTAGGCTTTTTGGATGAATTGGGAGACTGGCTTAAGGTCTTCATAAAGTAAGCTCCAAAACGTGGAGAGTTGGGGATTCATCGGTTTGATTTTTTGGGTTTAGTCAACTGATTTGCGTTAACTTAGGGACTCACAAGAAATAAATTATCCAAATAAACGTAGACGCTGCATCGGCTTGCCGCAGGCTACCACAGAGACAAGGCAGCGCGGTCTTCTCCCAAGGGGAGACGCTAAGAGCGATGGGGGTTTCCCCCATGAGCGACTGCCGCACAGAGAAGCCAGTGCGTTGGGCGGGTTCCCCGACTTGTTCGCGTAGCGTCTCCCCCTGGGAGAAGCAACTGGCGCGACACAGAGAAAGGAGAAATAGAGAGGGTTTTTGGGTCAATTTTGGGACATTTTTTATTTGGAAGTCACTAAATCTTTTTGCTGCTTAACGCGACTCGGCAAAGTGGTGTCGAATTTTTGCCGCGATTTGATGATCCGTCATCTTGTCAACTGTTTCAATACCTACGATGCTTCCACTGAGGTTATTTCCTTCAAGACGTTTTTTCAGTTCATCCTTTGCCTCACCTGGGCCAAATATCAAAATAGACTCTGCATCACGAATACTCGCAATGACCGCATCATAGTAAATGTTGAGTTGTCCTGTAAAATTTCTCTGGAGGCTATCATCTGCGGGGACTTGATGTGATTCGTAAGCACCCTTAAGAGGTGAATCACCAGAACGCCGAGGCTGTTTTTCTACCTCCGATATGATCTCATTTATCTCTTCCCCTTTCGCCGTAACAGTCACGACAATAGCTTTCCTATGGTCAATCCACAGCCCTACTTTTGTTCTCATAGATATCTCCTTTATTTACTAGTTACATCTAACTAAGTATTTATGAAAATTAATCTGGCATTTTTTAAGTCTGTATCCTTGATTGGATAGGGTACAGAGTCAAATAAGTGCAAATAATTTTGCCTTACTACTTATTAATAGGTCTAAGTAAATACATTTCAACCTTTAGCTAAAATTGTTGAGCAAGGCTTGATTAATATGGCGATCGTTCTGCCACTTGCAACGTAGTTTATTGTTAGCTTACCCTTTAAAATTGGTGAAGGTATTGTTCTTGAGGAAGATTTTCTATGACAGCAAGGTTTTATTTAACGTATCGCGGAAGTCCCCACCCTCAATGTACTCATTATCGCGGAAGTCCCCACCCTCAATGTACATTGAGGGTGGGGATAGGGAGCGGACGGCGACGATTCCAACCCGCTCCCTAATCAATCTAACGATTGATTAGGGAGCGGGTTGGATAAGGAGTCGTCAATCTTGTGGCTAGTACGACACGGCGGAAATAAAGCAACCATTTTAAATAGCCAGAAAGCCTACAAAATAAGCATTCTTTCTTTTTACTTTTGCCTTTTTACTTTTGCCTTCTTGTACTAGGCAATTTGTCAATGTAATCTTCAATCATTTGAGTCACTGTTTTTTCCTTGAAAGTGGCATGGTTTTTTAGTTTGTTGAAACGCTTTTCTGATATACGAATATGTACTTCCTTTGTTTTCATAAATATGTCTGTAGTGTGGATATATCTATGGGAATATATAAATGGTTGTTGACCCACCCACTCGACTCATATAACAAACGGCCACAGTAGCGGTAATACGCTTGCCTAGACTAAGAGCGAGAGAAAGGGGGAAAGACCTCGGTCACTGGTTCGTATGGTTACGCCCTGCGGTAAAAAATAAGCCACACAGGGGTGTACGAAAAAGTAATAAAACTGTCTGCCGAAGGCGGACGGCTGCGCGGGTTCTTCCTGAGAAGATAAAGGTAGCAATACCAGAAACGCTGTGTAAGACCATTATCGGGTTTAGTCCCGAATATCAAGAGTGATATACCCAACGTGGCAACGACGAATGAGACGCGAAACGATGATGGTTGTTATCTTTGAAGCTCCGGCTTCAGCGAAGCAAGCCGGAGTACTTCACTTTGCGATACTTTGGAAGTTATTGGTCTAAATCTTGTCGTGCTAAGGCTTGAATTTCAGTTCGCAGTGCGGTAATTTCTGCTTGCAGGGCTTGAATTGATTTTGCACCTGCCAGTTCTGCTTGATCATTTTCGGCATCCTGATCAACAAAAAATACTGCTAGCGTTGCTGTTGCATAACCACAGACCGCGATCGCATACAGTGCTAGTAAAAAGCATAATACCCTTCCTTCTGCCGTTTTTGGAAAGTAATCAGATCCCATCGTGGTCATCACCATTGCCGTCCACCACAGGGCAGTGCCATAGTCAGTGATGCCAATAGTACCAACAGAAAGTTTGTGTTCAAACGCATAAATTCCAGTTGCTCCAACCAAAATGACCAACGCGGTTAGTCCCACCACATAGCCCACTCCTCGACGCTGAACACTTGTTGCAAGTAACCGCATTCCTCTATTGGTTCGTGCCATAACTCCCAACAAATGTAACCCACGAACCACATGAACTGATTGCAAAGACTGTATGACTCCCACAATCCGAAAGGTTCGCACAGCCGGGATAAGCAGCGAAAAGACGATTAACCAGTTGTGTTTGAGGTAAGAAATTTTGCGGGGAGCGAGAAGAAATTTGATCCCAAAATCCACGATAAAGGTGATCCAAATGATGGCGGCGATCGCTACTAGGAGAGGATTCAGTCCCCAAACTAGCTCAACGATAAAAAGTCCCAACCAAGCAAAGCCCAGCACCAGCATCGGCGTTTCTAGCCAATCTTCCAATTGTTGCAGTACTTCGCTGCGCTCTTGATCTAACGCGGGCTTTGACTGTTGGTTCAGATCGCTCATAAGTTCGATGGATGAGACTGATACACCTTTAGCTGTGCCCGTAATTGGGCAATTTCAGTCGTCATATCTAGCACCATTGCCGCTCCGACTAAGTTTAGCCCCAAATCTCGACGCAAGCGTTGAATCTGAGCAATTCGCGCAATTTCGCGGGAATGCAGCAAATCACCGATGGGTTCGATTACGCCTAACTCAACATAGAACTTTATCAGGGTAATCGAAGTCTTAGTGATCAATGCAGCATATTCCAAGCTGTAGAGTTGCTCACCTTCGAGTGAAACCACGGTTTTTGAAAGGCTGAAGGTCATAATTTAATCTCCTCTAACTGGGCGCGTGGGTTAAAACTAGTGTTTGCCTGGATTTTTTCGTAGTATTCTTGCTCGATCGCACTCAGGTCTTTTGGCGTGACAATCTGAAGTTTGGCAAATAAGTCACCTCGTCCCCCTTTTGGCAACGTCCAGCCTTTACCGCGTAGTCTCAGGGATTGCCCCGATCGCACCCCTTTAGGAATTTTCATCGTCACGCTACCATCGGGGGTAGGTACGCTGATTTCTGCCCCTAAAACCGCTTCATCGGGGCGAATTGGAATGTCACAAACTAAGTTATCGCCCTCAAATCGATAGAAGGGATGCGGTAACACCTCGATAGTTAGATATAAATCGCCGCGCTGTGGAGAGAACGGGCTAGGACGACCTTTACCCTTGAGGCGAATTCGACTACCTGGTTTTGCGCCTGGGGGAATGCGGACGTTGATTGTTTCGTCGTCGAGTTGCAGCCGTTTTTGGACACCGTGAAAGGCTTCGGAAAATGTGAGTGCGATCGCAGCTTCAGTATCCGGTGCCGGTGCTTGAGAACGAAATCCACCACCAAAATCATCAAAGCCACCAGTGGAGGTTTTACGTCTCGAACGACCCAGTAGATCGTTGATAAATGAATCAAAATCGCCGTACTGATCGAAGTCGGTCGTACCAACATTAGTGGAACTAGGTGGCGGCGCTTCAGTGTAACCAGGGTGATTCCAGTGCTGACCAAAGCGATCGTACTTCTCCCGCTTCTCTGGATCGGAGAGTACTTCATTGGCTTCGTTCAGTTCTTTGAACTTTGCCTCTGCATCTTTATCTCCAGGATTAAGGTCAGGATGGTATTTGCGAGCAAGCTTGCGGTAAACCCGTTTGATTTCTTCAGGGGTTGCGGTTTTGCTCACCCCCAAGATGGCATAGTAGTCTTTAAAGTCTGTTGCAGTTGGCATCACTGACCTCTTGATTTCGGGTTATTCTGCGGTGGGTAGTAAGCTAATCCCGATTTTCACAATTTTTCATGTCCAGTTCCTCAGCCTGTTGGTGGAGTTTTTGTTGCCTTTAGGAATTACGCAAACAATAGCCGAAATCCTGATTTTACGGTAGGGAGAATTCACAAATTGCCTCTACCGCGTGTATTTTTGTGTAAGTCCTATTTATTTTTAATCAGTTTTTATTAAAACCAATAAAAGGTTGTAAAAAATGGACAATTAAAGACAGATACCATCGTAGCACTTCTGACTAAGAGAAGGTTTTACCTCTTTAGGTTGATATTTAAATAGATCATCTGAATCCAGCCTGAAATATTTTTTATTTCTCCTGATTTCGGTACCATTAATATTACAATACGCTTGGGTTAAGGATAATCGCAGGTTGGTTTGAAGGTCGTGAAACCCAACAAACCAGCGAAAAGGTTGGGTTTCGTTCCTCACCCCAACCTACGCAGTTTAAGGTTTTTGGCACTGACCCAAGCGTATTGATTGATATTATACATTGGAGAGTTAAAAATATGACTGATAAACATAGCCAAACTGATTCATCATCGAAGCTATTTCCCATCCAAAAACTTGACAATTTTATTCGTCCCTTTATTGTTTCACCAGGGCAGAAAATTTCCCTTGCTAAAGACTACAACCCAGCTTACAAAGACCATTATCTGGATAAGTCTGAAGCTAAAAGTGAGTTGCAGAAAGGCATTAAGGCTTTAGCAAAATATCAGGATATTCTCTATGCCCAAAATACCTATGCTTTGCTAATTATTTTTCAAGCAATGGATGCTGCGGGTAAAGACAGTACTATTAAACACGTTATGTCTGGTATCAATCCCCAAGGATGTCAGGTGTATAGCTTCAAAGCTCCTTCTACGGAAGAGTTGGATCATACCTATTTATGGCGATGCTTCAAAGCTTTACCAGCACAAGGACAAATTGGGATTTTTAATCGCTCATATTATGAAGAAGTGTTGGTAACGCGAGTTCATCCAGAACTTCTGGAGCAGCAACATATCCCGCCTAATCTAATAGACAAACACATTTGGAAACGCCGCTTTGAGGAAATCAATAACTTCGAGAAATATCTAGTCAATAATGGGATTGTTATCCTGAAGTTTTTTCTGAATGTCTCTAAAGAAGAGCAAAAAAAACGCTTTTTAGAACGGATTGACCTCCCTGATAAAAACTGGAAGTTCTCTGTTGATGATGCTAGGGAGCGTACTTTTTGGAATGAGTACATGGCTGTTTATGAAGATATGTTTAATCACACCAGTACAGAATGGGCACCCTGGTACGTTATCCCAGCCGATCACAAATGGTTTACTCGCGTTGTAGTAGCTGGCATCATTTACACCCAGTTAAAGGAACTCAACCTCAAATATCCAAAGGTCAGCGAAGAAAAGCATCAAGAACTTTTGCAAGCAAAGGCAATGCTTGAAAGCCAGAAGTAATATCATATCCGCTTGATTACTTATTAAACCCGAAGAACCCCACCCCGCCAAAGCTATGCTTTGTCTCCCCTCCCGAAGAGCGGGGAGGGGTGTAATGACTGTGGGAATCATAACTATTTATGCGGACATGATATAGCGGTTTCCATTCAGATGCGGTACAACATTACATCACAAGGTGTAGGGGCACGGCAGTGCCCATTGGTGTCAACTTAAGCTAAAACCCTTTTCAAATCTCGTTTCTAGCCTCTGGCTGGAAATGCTGCTCCTGGCGGCTCTGCCGCCAGTAAGGGAGGCGGCAGCCCCAACGACGGGCATTCCCAGTCGGAGACTGGGAACGAGGCAATCTAAAAGCTGGTTCTAGGCTTGCTTTCACGTTAAGTTGACACCAATGGGCAGTGCCGTGCCCCTACGGGTGTACCTCACGTAAACGAGAACCGCTATATAACAATAGGACTTACGCACAAGTTACGGAATAGCGAACCGCAGAGGCGCAGAGGACACGGAGAAATCAGAGTTTGAGAGATATTTTGCGTAAGTCCTGAACAATTGAAAATTCAATGTTAATCTCCTTTTTCCTGGTTGGGAGAATCGGCTGGAGATTGAGGAAAATCATCGGGTGGTTGAGATTTTGCCATACGTTTCTGCTCCTTCGATACCCATTCCCAGGCAATCAAACAACCAATGGTTAAACCCGCTAGCATCAGTGCTAATGTCCATGAAAAGTTACTGGGAAATCGGAAATCGAGCCATATACCTAGTGCCATCGCTAACAAAGTTGGTGCGACCACTGACCAACCGATCAAACCGGCAAAACCTAAACCAAACCAAACGCCACCATAAGGTTTTGCTTGACGAGCATAAAGTTTGCGACGTTCTTTATTAGCGATCGCTTTAGCAAAAAGATGCAATTGCGACTTTCGGGAGGGAGTTTTCATGTATATTCACCTAACTGAATAAAGTGCCGAATCGTATTCACCTCTAGCTTTTCTAAAACGGAACGTGCTGTTTTTTCACGTTCATCGATTAAGTGAAACTGCTGCTCAACGGTTTTTTTCAACATTCCCAAATCGCCACCTTGGACGGCATTTTGGGTAGTAACTGTTACCTCATCCCCATGTTTAATCAAAATTCCTTGGTCGATCGCTAGGAATTGTTCTTGTCCTTGCGGTGAGACGAAGGATAACAAACTCGGTATCAGCGTCGCCACAAAATCTATATGGCGAGGTAGTAAGCAAAATATCCCATTCTCCGCTTCAGCAATCACTTTAATCGCGGCTGTTTCAATCAGGATTTTGGTGGGTAAGACAACTTTGAGCCGTATTTCTGATGGTGTAGAGGTCATGATTTTTTGCTCTCCTCTGGTGCTTTTACCACTTCATTAATTGAGCCGATCATGTAGAGCGATCGCTCTGGTGTATCAGCAAACTCGTCATTGAGAATGCGATCGCATCCATCTAGTACATCTTCTAACTCGACTAATTTACCTGTTAAACCTGTAAACTGAGCGGTGGAAAAGAAAGGTTGAGTCAGAAACCGTTCTAAACGTCGCGCCTGGGATACCACTTGGCGATCGCTTACCGATAATTCTTCTAAGCCCAACATGGCGATGATATCTTTCAGTTCTTCATAGGTGGTGATGGTTTTGCGGACTGCTTGGGCAATCTGATAATGGCGATCGCCAACGATATGAGGCATCAGCATTTTGGAATTTGATTGCATCAAATCCACGGCGGGATAAAGCCCTTCACTCGCCCGTTTCCGTGACAAGACAATTGCTGCTGATAGATGGGAAAATACAGCCACAGCCGAGGGATCGGTGAAGTCGTCCGCAGGGACATAAACCGCTTGAATGGAAGTAATCGCCCCCGCCGATGTATTGCAAATCCGCTCTTCTAGTTGAGCGAGTTCAGTAGCGAGAGTTGGTTGATAACCCACCCGCGAAGGTAGTATCCCCATCAGTCCCGATACTTCTGAACCCGCTTGGATAAAGCGAAAGATATTATCAATCAAAAGCAAAACATCTTTTTGGGAGCGATCGCGAAAATATTCTGCCATTGTCAGCGCCGCGTGTCCTGCCCAAAATCTGACTCCCGGCGGTTCATTCATCTGTCCAAAGACTAAGACGGCATTTTCAAGAACGCCTGTTGCTGCCATTTCTTCATATAAATCCAGACCTTCACGGCAGCGTTCGCCAATGCCACAAAATAAACTTACGCCTTGGTGCTGTTTGACCATGTTATGAATCATTTCCGTAATTAGCACTGTTTTGCCAACACCAGCACCACCAAGTAAACCTGTTTTACCACCTCGTTCCAAAGGTGTGAGCAAATCGATCACTTTGATCCCAGTTTTGAGGATTTCGGCTTTGGTAACTCGCTCTGACATGGCGATCGGTGTGGCATGGATCGATCGCCATTCGCCACCTGTGATGGCTTCTTTCTCATCGATCGCTTCGCCAAATAGGTTTAACATTCTCCCTAAAAGGCGATCGCCTACGGGAACTTGTAACGGGTGCTGAGTATCAATGACAATCGCACCGCGTGTCACCCCGGCGGTGGGGACAAGTGCCACACCTCGCACCACCTGAGCGCTTAGATGTGAAACGACCTCGATGGCAATATTACCTACTTGTAATTGGGTATGTATATCTGGTAACTGTTTGGGAAAATGAATATCGATGATGCTGCTCCGCACGGAGAGGACGGAACCGAGATTTTGCTCTTGGGAATGATTTGAGTGGGAAGATGATTTAATATTTGGTTCCATTTAAAGTTGACCTATATATAAATTTTTCTAGATTGCCGCAGGATGTGGAAAATTGTAAACATTAGACCTCTTAAAGTCCCCTAACACCCCTCCCCGCCTGCGGGGAGGGGAGACTTTGACGTAAGTCAAAGGCGGGGTGGGGTTCTTTTTTTGATTTATGCAAGAAGTCTATTCAATGGCTTAATTCAAAGGCTGAAGTAATTTCTAGCAATTCATCTGTAATTGCAGTTTGGCGTTGTTGCTGAAATTGACCAGTAAACTCTGTGAGCCGCTCTGCAATGTTTTTCTCGGCAACTTGCATGGAAGCGAGACGGCTAGCGTTTTCACCTGCGAGGGACTCACCAAAAGCACGATAGAGCAAGATAAAGAAATATTGTCGTAATAGAGACGCAACTAAAACATCGCTCGGCATCGTAAAAGTTGGTAGAGTTCGCGATTCCCAGGTTTCGCTTTCGATATGTTCTAGCCATTGGCGATCAAGTGGCAACAGTTGCAGCTTGTACGGCTCGCATAACGTATTGGAATGTAAGTGGTTGTAGAACAAGAAAATTCGGACAACTTGCTGGCGAGCGGTGAGCGTAGTCGAACCGCGATCGCGCCATTCGGCAATGTGTACTAAAATTTCTTGAACCATTGATGTAATCTCACTTAGCGAACCTGCCATAGGGAAAGTTTGCTCGATTGCATAGCCTGCGGTTTCTAAATGGGAAATAATTCTCGATCCAACAGCAAAAATCGCCAGACGTTCGGGTGAGATATTCAACTTCTCTAATTCTGCGATCGCATAGCGGCTAATCTGTTCGTTGAATTGACCGCACATCCCTTGCTCTGAGCCAAAGATAATCACGCCGCAACGACCAGCATCTGAGGTCGAAAGTGATTTTCGGTCACTATCGCCATTCACCTGTTGGGTATGCGCGTCATGGGTATGTATTGCCTTCAGCACGACATGCAAACCCATTTCGATTGTATGGTTATACTCAGCTAGGGAAGTAACCGCCTGTTCGTATTGGTGAATGTTTAACGCCGCTAATACTTTCATCATTTTCACCACGGCTTGCAGTTCTTGTGCAGTGTGGATTTGGCGTTGGAGAAGCTCAATAGATGACATAGCTACTCCTTTAAATCTTTTAAATCTTTTGAATCTTTTGAATCTTTTGAATCTTTTGGATCTTTTGAATCTTTTGAATCTTTTGAATCTTTTGAATCTTTTGAATCTTTTGGATCTTTAGAATCTTTAGAATCCTTTGGATCTTTTGCAACTGTAGCGATCGCAGTTGTGGCAGTCTTTAATAAGACATCGCGATCGCTATCACTCAATACCGCTCCGCTTTCGATTTGTAGGCAAAGATCCGCTAACTGGGTGGATATGGCTTGAGCGATCGCAAGTTCTGCAATGGCAATTTTAGCGATGGGGACGGAATCGAGTAAGCCTGCTGTCACTGAAAGCATCACAGCTATTTGCACAGCAGCCGGCATTGGCGCATATTGCTTTTGTTTGAGCATTTCGCGCACTCGTTGTCCGCGTTCTAAAGTCAGGCGAGTCGATTCTTCTAAGCGCGTACCAAAGCGAGAGAAAGCCTCTAGTTCTTCAAATTGAGAATAGGAAAGACGTAAATCTCCTGAAACAGCGCGATAAGCAGGAAGTTGAGTTTTACCACCCACCCGCGAAACCGATTTACCGATATCGATCGCCGGCAATACCCCCTTTTGAAAGAGGATTGGTGAAAGATAAATCTGTCCATCGGTAATGGAAATTAGATTCGTCGGGATATATGCAGCAATGTTTTGTGCCTCTGTTTCGATGATCGGCAGCGCAGTTAAGGAACCACCACCTCGTTTGTCGTTGAAATGTGTAGAGCGTTCCAGTAAGCGGGAGTGAATATAAAAAATGTCCCCTGGATAAGCTTCGCGTCCAGGTGGGCGGCGCATTAACAGAGATATTTCTCGATAGGTGCGGGCATGATTGGTGAGGTCATCGTAAACAATTAGCACATCTCGCCCTTGATCGGCAAAATATTCTGCCATCGCAGTAGCGGCATAAGGAGCGATATATTGTAAGCCCGGTGGCTCTTCTCCTGCTGCCATGACAACTGTTGTGTATGGCATTGCACCCTGTTCTTCGAGGTCGGCAATTAGCTTGGCAACAGCCGCACTACGCTGTCCGATCGCGCAGTAGATACAGAGAATATTTTTGCCTTTTTGATTGATAATTGTATCGAGGGCAAGACCGCTTTTACCCGTTTGGCGATCGCCTAAAATCAATTCTCTCTGTCCCCGTCCAATAGGAATCAGGGCATCAATCGCTTTGATTCCCGTTTGTAAAGGCACATTCACAGCCGCACGATCCATGATTGCTGGGGCATTGCGTTCGGAAGGACGGCGTTGTGAAGTTCGGACGATACCCTTACCATCGAGGGGACGACCGAGAGGATCGATCACTCTTCCTAGTAGTGTATCGCCCACAGGAACATCAAGCACTTTGCCAGTACGCCGCACTTCGGTACCTGACTGGAGTTGATCGCTAGAATCCAGCAAAACTACCCCAACTTCTTCGGGATCGAGGTTAAAGACTAACCCCAGACTACCGCCAGTAAAACGGACAATTTCCTCTGACTGCACATTGGGCAAACCGATGATTTTGGCAATACCTTGCCCAATGGATTGGACAATTCCGATCTCCTGCGATCGCAATTTCGCTTCCTGCTGATCGAGAACTTGAGTATACAGGGCAAAAGTATCTTGTAAAACTGTCTGTAAACCTTCTTCAGTCTGTTGCATGATGCTTCCTCTGAGTAGGGACTGGTGACTGGTGTAATGAGTCTGTAGTAAGCACTGAAGTGCTTACTACAGACTCATTTGACATCTTATGAGGTTTGGAATTAAGGTACTCATCAGCATCTAAAATCCAATGCTAATGGAGTATTCCAGCGACCTCACTGATGCAGAATGGGAAATTTTTGAACCCTTATTGCAAGAGATATTACCAACCAAGAAGCAGATTGCGGGCTAATAGCTAAAGTACGTTGATGGCTCAGTCAGTCCATTTCGCATTTGGCTTCAACGCAAGCGAAGTGGCGACGCCAGTCAAGATGAGGAAAATGATTTGGAAGTAAGTTTGAAGGGGAAGTCCCATTAAATAACTCATCGGCGTGATTGTGTCAGGGTCGAAAGGAGCGGTGCCGGGATAAAGAATCGCGCCCGCTTGAGCAACCCAATAAACTGCTGCAAAGCTAGAAGCAGCCAATACCCCATTCAATCGATCCGTGGTTTTTCTCCAAGCGAAGAAAATCGAGATGGCTCCCAGGAGGATTGAAAACATGAGGGTTTGCCCTCCGTGGAATTTTGCATGGGGAGGCCAATTTGGGTTGAAGATATGTGTCTTGTTGTAGTCTGCGATATGCCCACCAATGGGCAAGAGAATCCCGATCGCTGTAAAGATAAGTCGGCTAGACATTGGCATTTTCATTTTTTTTATTTTGATTCTCCATTTCCAAAAATATCTGTTCGTGTTTGAGCCATAATGAGGTCTTCAAAAACGATTGCGTTTACTGGTAGGTATACAAGATCCCAAATGGGTTCTATAATTAAGGACTAAAGTCCTGAGTACGAACTTCAGTGCTTTAGAGTTAAGGACTAAAGTCCCTTTAAGCTTTTTCTGCAAAAACAGTAACCAAATTTTCGGTGATGCTATCTAAGTAAGTATCCATACTCCACGCTAGTTTGTAGCCTGTGCCGCGTAGTTCGATCCCACAAATCAGACTAGATTCAATTTCATAAGTCGGTTCGATTTTGCCTGCAATTTCATAACTCGATTCAATTTTGCCTGAACCCACCGCCTTAAAATAGTCTTGCAAAACCGTAGCGATCGCTGCACAAATATCCGACGGTAGGGTAAAGGTACTCACCAACGTCAACGGAATGCTATCTTTTGTCGAAGCAGTTAAAGTCGTCACCAGTTCGGCACGTTCTGTTTCGGTGAGATCGCGCAACTTCTGCAAAAACACCCTGGCAATCTGTGTTTCTAACTCAGACTCTGCCAAATCTGTCAACACCCGCCGCACGGTTGCTTGTAATTGCTGCATGGTGCGATCGCCCACCTCGTGTAAAAAAGCATCTTTTTGCCGTTGCAAACTGGTTTGCCATTGCGATCGCTCTGTCGCCACTGATTCTTGCATTTCTTTCAACAAGCGTTGACGGGTTTGCTCCACTTCTGATTTTGCTTGAGTGAGCAATTCTGTCTTTTCGTCTGTGAATTTCTGCTGCATTTCCTCATAATGCTTAACCTCCTGTTGTGCTTCTTCTTTTTGCTGAGATGCCGACAACAAGCCATCGCGGATCGTTTTCTCGCGGCGTGCCATTGCCTTCGTAATCGGTTTATATAAAAAGCGTTGCAGCACAAATATCAAGACAAAAAAGTTGAGGATTTGCGCCCCGAAGGTAAACCAGTTAATCTCCACTTGATTAGCCTCCTGCTTTGGCGATCGCACCGATTACATAGTTCCAAAATGGATTGGCAAACAGGAGAATTAGCGCGATCACAAAGCAATAAATAGCGATGGATTCGATAAATGCTAATCCCACAAATAAGGTGCGGGTAATTGTATTGGCTTCGTCGGGTTGTTGAGCGATGGAACTAAGTGCTTGGGCAACGGTTTTACCTTCGCCGAGGGCTGGGGCAATGGAGCCGATGGCCATAGTCAAACCCGCCGTTAAGATTGACACAGGGCCAATAATTCCGAGTACAAGTGATAGAGATTCATTTTGAGCCATTGTCTTCGTTACTCGTAGAACCAATATAAACAACTGCTAAAATTGCGAAAATATATGCCTGAATTATGCCTGTCAACAAGCCTAAAGCTTGCATAATGGCTGGAAAAAAGAATGGCGCGATGGATATTAAAATCGCCACAATCATTCCGTCACTCATCACATTCCCAAACAAACGCACTGCTAAAGCTAAAGTCCGTGAGAGTTCGCTAATTATATAAAAGGGAAATAGGATGGGAGTTGGCTCTAGGTAATGGTGCAGATATTTCCAGATTCCTTGCTGACGGATACCAAAAACGGGGACGGCAAAGAATACACATATCGCTAGGGCGGCAGTGGTGGATAGTGAGGCAGTGGGCGGATCGTAACCAGGAACGATCTCTAAGAGATTGGAGGTGGCAATAAAAACAAACAGGGTGCCGATAAAGGGCAAATAGCGATCGGGATTTTGTCCACTAGTTTGCTGAATTTGATCGCGTAAATTGACAACTAAGACTTCCAGTAGGTTTTGCCAGTGGGATAGCTCCGTGTCAGGGGAGAGTTTGCGCGTCACCAACCAAGCACCAATGCCAAGCAGTAGCATGATCATCCATGTAAAGACCAAAGTGGCATTGATCGACACAAATCTCCACTGCCAAAACACGATCTCATCTGGACTAAGACTAATGTGCATTGAGTCTCCTTGGCCATTTCGGCTGCAACTTTTCAATGGTGCGATTGCGTACCCAAATGAACGCGCCTAAGCAAACAAGCAGATGCCAAAGTGCTTGCTCTTGAGCGATCGCTAGGACAAAAGCAAATGTGGTGATGGCGATCGCTAACCGTCCAAAAAAGCTGCCTAAGGTTAATAAAATTGGGCTTTCGGCTGTAGGTAATTTCTGCACCGTCATCCACAAGCCACGAAAGTAGAGATTTCCTACCAAAATTCCTAACACTAAAGTAACAGGTAAAAATAAGAGGCTGTTCATGTTAAATCTCCTAAGAGGCTATTTAAGGAAGTATAAATATTTACCGATTTCCACTACTACCAGCAAAATGTCAAGCTGGAAACCTGGATTATTTTCTGGCTAAATATAGTTAAAAGGCAATACAGTTCACTTAGGCATTTCTTCCTTATTCAGTAAGCTAACCATTTCTTCAGGTAACTTGTTATAGCTATCTTGCGATCGCCATTAGTTACTCTGACATACTTATGTGAGAAATCATGTTTAACCAAGCGTTTGATTAGCGTATAAGTTGTATTTTTTGTCCTAAAAACTTTCAAATCGTTACGATCAAGTAAAAATATTTATCATAATTGCTCATAAACTAAATTAGGACTTACGCAAAATATCTCTCAAACTCTGATTTCTCCGTGCCCTCTGTGCCTCTGCGGTTCGTTATTCCGTAACTAATGCGTAAGTCCTATAAATTTAATAATAAAATCGGCTTCATTATAAATGGGTATATGGCTATCAAAAGCTAAAAAACATTTCCCAAATAGTAACAATACTTTTATCCGATGGTTTGATGAAATAGTAGCTTACTTTGATGATACGACAACAAGTGGTGCTGTTGTTCGCGTAGCGTTCCGCAGGAAAGGCATCATTAACAAACTCAAACTAATTAAGCGTTCAGTTTATGGATTCAGAAACTTTAATAATTTTAGAGTAAGATGCTTATTAAATTAATTGGCATTTTAATTTAGGACTTACGCACAGGTAACGGAAAACGAACCACAGAGGACACGGAGGTCACGGAGGAATGGGAGTTTAAGAGGGTTTTTGCGTAAGTCCTATTAATTATTAGTTTATAGCGGTTCTCGTTCACGTGAGGTACACCCGTAGGGGCAATTCATGAATACTTAACTAAAATTACTAGCTTGCTAATAAATGAGACTGGGAATTTGAGCCAAAGCGCGATCGCACCCAGGGAACCCCGCTCTTGCTGGGGAAATGCGTGACTCATCTTTTATAGATTCTCTGCGAGACGCTACGCGAAGGACGGGCTGTTCGGTGACGCCTTGCTTACCCACTGCTATATAAAATTAAGTCCCCAGATAGTGTGTACCTCACCACAAAAGAACTTAAGCTTGGCTTATTAAGTTTGGGGAAATAGTCATGAATAAAGAAACAGTTCCTAATCAAGCTGAAAAGTCTAATCCAGAAGGTGATGCATCACAATTAAGTCCAGAGGTACTAGACAAAATCAAACACCCTCGGAGAATCGACGATGTTATCCGGGAGCAATCACCAGAAGAACGTAAAAGTAACCCGGCTTTAGTACCGGAAATGGTTGATGATCCAACTGATAATTGATTGGGTTTGCGAAAGAATAATGACAAAGCTCATGCAGTAATTTGTTGCTATCCAGATCCCCGACTTCTTCAATAAATAAGTCGGGGATCTAAATCCAGTTTTATGAAGTGATATTCCACTATAAGTTGCTCCCAAATATCAGATTACTTACCATCGTCATCTATAGTAAGTTAGATTATACAGAGTTGGAATTTTCTCACCAGGGTTGTATATACAGGAGCGATCGCAGCGTAATTTAATATTTGAATGTTACCTAGTTTCTGAATAACCATAATTAATACCAATTCTATCTGAGGTTGAGCTTTATTTATGTAGGAGCAATTCATGAATTACCCCTACTTTAATTTTGCTATTAATCGAAATACATTCAGGAATTGCGTGAAATTACGAAATAACATAGACGCGTTTGCGGTACGTATCGTTGGCGCGGCTTCTCCTGGAGAATAGAAGCAGCTTGCCGCAAAGTTGTTGCGGAATTCCTAATATTGTGAAACCATAGTTTGTAACTTACTTATACAACTACAACTAGTCTGTCTCTTGCCTCACTCCAGAAAAAAGTACTGGTACTAGTAACAATCATGACGCGATCGCCAAATTCAGAAAATAACCAAAAACCATCTAATCGTCGTCTGTGGCTCCTGCTTTTAGGACGTATCAGTTTAGCTCTGGGTGGGGTTTTGCTGGTTGGAATTATAGTTGGTGCTTGGTGGGCTAGAAGTTATATATATAAAGATTTAGCACCGTTAGTGCAGCAAAATCTTCAACAATTGCTTGGCCGTCCAGTCATAGTCGGAAAAGTTGAACGTTTTTCCCTAACTAGTCTGAGATTTAGCTCTCTATCGATCCCAGCAACTCCCACCGATCCCGATCGGGTGGTAGTAAAAGCTTTGGAGGTGCAGTTCTCGCCGTTACAAGTTCTCTTCACCCGAAAACTGGGATTAAATGTCACGTTAGTTGAGCCTAATGTTTACATTCAACAGAATAAAGATGGTCGTTGGGTGACAGCCCAAGTTAAAGCTGGCCAGGGACAAAGCTTGATTCAAACTGAGTTAGAAACACTTCAGATTCAAGATGGCAATGTAGAGTTATTGTCAGCTTTTGCACCAACTAAACCGAATAGCTCAGTAATATTAGATCAAGTTGGCGGTGTTGCCCGATTTTCCGATCAAAATCAAAGGATCGGTTATGACATCAATGCTCAACTCACTAGGGGAGGCGCTGTTAAAATCGTTGGCGAAACACAAATAAAAGCTCAACAAACTAGCCTCCAACTGCAAGCACAAAATTTACAAGCATCTGATATCAGTCGATTAATTCAGTTACCAATTGCTTTGCAAGCAGGGTCTTTAAATGCTGATTTAGGCGTTCAGATTCCACCCAAGCTGTCAGAAATAGCGATTACGGGAACAGCTACAGCTAATCAAGTGGCTGCTAAAATTCAAAATATTCCTCAGCCGGTTTCTAATTTTAATGGAAGATTTATATTTGAAGGTCAGACAGTTACTTTAGATAATCTGAGTACGAACTTTGGTAAGGTTCCCATTGTGGCAAATGGAACAATTAATACTCAAACAGGTTTTAATGTTTCTGCTCAGATCAAACCAGTTAGTGCGAAAAATATCTTAGACACATTGAATGTAAATTCGTCAGTCCCAGCTAGTGGCGAAATTCAAGCAAATATTCAGGTGCTAGGACAGCTTCAGCAACCAGTGGTCAATGGTACAGTAAGCAGCACAAAACCTATTCAAGTTGACCGCGTTCAATTTAAAACCGTTAACACTGATTTCCGCTTGAATGTATCTCAAACTGCATCTAAAATTGCCATCTCCAATCTGAAAATAGTCCCCGCAGCAGGTGGTCAAATTACAGGCGGCGGTCAAGCTAATCTGGGAGGTAAAAAAGAGGTAACATTTAATGCTATAGCTGATGGGATATCAGGGGATATACTAGCACGCAGTTATGGCGTTACTCTACCGATCGCAGTTGGGAATGTTTCAGCAAAAGCCCAAATCTCTGGCTCCCTTGACAAACAGCCCTTGAACCTTGATATTACTAGTGTTCTGGTAACGCCGCCAGCCGGGGGGCAAATCACAGCCAATGGTCAAATTCAACTGGCTCCCCAAGGTGAGGTAGGCGTAAATATTCAAGCTAAAGGTATACCAGGAAATGCGATCGCACAAGGTTACGGCATTTCCACTCCCATTAATGTTGGCGGTATATCTGCGAATGCGAAAGTTACTGGTTCTCTGGGTAAACCCTTAAACGTCAATGTGGCTCGTGTTCAGGTAAATCCTGAAGTGGGAGGGCAAATCACAGCTAGCGGACAACTTCAGCTTGCACCCCAAGGGAGGGTATCATTTAATGTGCAAGCCCAAAAATTGCCAGGAGATGCGATCGCCCGAGCCTACAAAACTTCACCCTCCATCACCATTGGCAATGTATCGGCAAATGCTGATATCTCCGGCACTCTGAGCAATCTGCAAACAGTAGCGCGGGTGCAAGCGCCTAACGCCACCTATCCCACTAGCGGGCGAGTTGTTGTTGCCAAGCAAGGAGAAAATATCCTTTTCCCCGATGCAGTTTTCAACATCGCAGGTGGGACAATCGCGGCTCAAGGACAACTTGCACAACAACGCTGGCAAGGAGTTGTGAAAACTTCGCAAATTCAACTCAACCGTTTCTCACCACAACTGCGAGGACGGCTTAATAGCAACATTCAGTTAGCAGGCACAACCAAATCTTTCCAGCTTGCAGATATTCGCGCCGCCGGACAAATCGGCCTTCCCCAAGGGATAGCACTGCTGACAAAACCGCTCAACGCCCAATTTCAGTGGAATGGACAGCAGATTATAGTTGAAAACGCAAGTACCCCAGGATTGAGTGCTAATGGTGCGATCGCTATTCAGTCTCCACCAACTGGCGCACCTAAAATCGCCGGATTTAATTTAAATGTACTGGCGCAGAATTTCAACTTAAAAAATACAGGCTTTCAAGTTCCTGGTGACGTAGCATTAGCGGGGCTAGTTGATTTTAATGGAAAAGTTACAGGTACTCCAGATGTTCCGCAAGCTAACGGTAATATCCGACTGCGGAATTTCAATGTCAGTAACTTGGCATTTGACCGACTTTTAACCGGAAACGTGAATTTTCAGGGAGGACAGGGGGGAAGTCTACGATTAGCTGGGAAGCAAGATCGGATTGCCCTTAACTTAGGTGCAGATTATCGTCCCACTTCATTTTTAGTTCGATACGATGGCGCACTCACCACAGGTAGAACTGAGGGAGATAACTTGCTCATCAACGCCCAACAGTTTCCCATCGCTCTGGTTGGAGGCTTTTTACCTAACAATCAATTGAAACCACTGTCGGGGCAACTATCAGGGAATTTAGTTGTTAATCTTAATAATTATGCAGTTGCGGGGGATATTGCGATCGCCCGGCCTCGTGTTGCGAGAGTTGCAGCAGATGAATTTCGCGGCACCATCAATTATGCCGATGGAACTGCTAGTTTGGCTAATGGTCAATTGCAGATTGGAGGTAGCAACATCGCCCTCAGTGGAAATGTGCAAACAGGGAATGACCCGAAATTTCAATTTCAAGCTAATTTAGACCAAGCCAAAATCCAGAGGCTTTTACAAGCCTTCAATATCTTCGACTTTCAAGACCTTAGTAGCGGTTTGCAGCCTCCGAAGTTGGCTGGAGCAGAAGTACTTAAAACTAAGCCTGTCAATTTGCCCAATGCAGATTTAAAAACACAGTTGGCATATTTCTCAAAAATTACAGCAGCGATCGCAAAAGAACAGCAAGTAGAGACAAAACAAACCCCATCTTTGCCCAGCCTTGCAGAATTAAACGGCGCTTTGAGCGGAGGAATTACAGCCAATGGCTCGTTAAAATCTGGGTTGAACGTCGGCTTTAATTTTCAAGGTGCGAATTGGCAATGGGGTAATTACTCCATTAATCAAGTCGTTGCTCAAGGCACCTTTGCCGATGGTATTGTCACCCTTTCGCCTTTGAGTGTTGGGATAAATCAAGGACTAGTGGCGTTTTCAGGACAGTTAGGAACTGAGCAACTATCTGGAAAATTGAATGTCGCAAGTTTACCCTTATCACTTTTAGAGCCTTTTATCGAAAAATACCCCATAGATATCACTGGGAAAGTGAATGCTGACGCCACCTTAGCAGGTAGTTTACAAGCCCCAAGTGTTAAAGGAGAAGTAGCGCTGGCGGATGCGACTCTCAACAAACAACCTGTGCAAACAGGAAAGGTGAACTTTGATTACGACAAAGCTCGTTTGAATTTTGATAGTACCTTACTACTGACCGGAACGCAGCCAGTAGCCATTAAAGGAAGCATACCTGCTCCCTTACCTTTTGCGGCAGTGCAACCAGATAGCAATCAAATCAGCATCAACGCCAATGTGCAAAATGAAGGATTGGCATTGTTAAACGTGTTTACCAATAATCAAGTTGCTTGGGTAGACGGTCAAGGAAAAGTAGATTTAAACATTCAAGGCACTTTAAAGGAACCAATTATCAACGGAAATGCCACACTTAATAATGCAACTTTTCGCGCTCAAGCCTTATCTGATCCTTTAACGAATGTCACAGGGACAGCACAATTTAACGGTACTACTGTGAATGTCCAAGGTATCCAAGCTACTTACAATAAAGGGCAAGTGACTGCATCAGGCATCCTCCCAATTTTTACTCCTGAGCAAGGCGCAGCTAATCCCCTGACAGTATCAATAGCAGACAAACTCAACTTTAAGCTGGCATCACTGTATGAAGGCGGTGTCGGCGGCGATGTCGTAATTCGGGGAACAGCATTAAAACCGATAATTGGTGGGGAGATTAAACTGAGTGATGGTAAGGTGATTATTGGAAACTCGGCTACTACTGATAAAAAAGCAGCAGCGACAACAGAGGCTAACGCTAACGTCATAAATCGAGAAGAGGTTAACGTTAACCTCAAACCGACACCAGATAGTAGCACTAACCCAGTGGCTACAGCAAAGAGTAGCACTAGCGCCGTAACTACACCCAATTTACCTATAGAGTTTGCAGATTTAAAGTTGATTTTAGACAAGAATATTCGTGTTACCACCGAGTCCCTACTCAGCTTCGTACCAGGAGGAGCCGCATTGAGTCAGCCCCTATTGAGCTTTGACGCCAAAGGCGACTTGACCATCAATGGTACATTAGCCAAGCCGCTTCCTGAAGGAGTCATTAATTTGACAGGAGGAGGACTGAGCTTATTTTCCACTCAATTCACCTTGGAGCGGGGCTATGAACAAACGGCGCGGTTTATTCCTAGTCAAGGACTTGACCCGACTTTAGATGTCCGACTTACCGCAATTGTACCCGAAGCATCAGCAATAAGCAGTCAAACTTTGGCATCACCATTGTCTGCTGAAGTTAGCGATGCTTCTGTAAACAACTTCGGGACTTTACGTACCGTTACAGTTCGAGCTAGTGTGAACGGCCCAGCTAGTGAATTGGGCGACAATCTAGAACTGACAAGCGAACCCAGCCGTAGTAAGGGGGAAATAGTTGGTCTGTTGGGTGGTTCAATTCTGAGTTCTTTTGGTCAAACAGATGCAGGCCAAGGGCTGACTAATTTCGCTACTTCTACCATTTTAGGTGGTTTGCAAGGAACTATTACTGCGATCGGACAAACTGTTGGTTTCAGTGAGTTTCGGATATATCCCACTCCATCTACCAATAATAAAGTAGCGACAACTTCGGTTCTTAATTTATCAGCAGAAGGTGTGTTTGACATCAATAAAAATTTCTCTGCCTCTTTATCACGCGCTCTTACTAGCGATGACTCTTTCCTTTACAATGTGTTATATCGAGTCAATGACGAAGTTTTGGTGCGAGGCTCAACTAATTTGGGGGATGAAAATCAATTCCAAGTTGAGTATGAAACCCGATTTTAGAGCGATACAATTCAGTTAAGCTTCTCTTCCTTTGTAAAACTAGATGACGAACAGCTTAATATCTGTAGGTTGGGTTGAGGAACGAAACCCAACATTTGATCTTTGTTGATGTTGGGTTTCACTGCCGTTCAACCCAACCTACATTGATAGCTTTTACTATAAGTAATCACCCGAACTTGATATCACTTGTCTGCTTAACTCGACTTTATCCATTTTTTGGCAACACTCAAACTAACGCTGAAACCTTTGTGGTACGGTAGCTTTACTTTTTATATTTTACCGATAATCTGTTACTTGGAAAAAGTATCTGCCAAAAAGCCAAGGTTTTTGCCGGATAAAGAAAACCGACTTCTTAATTTTGGATAAAGTCGAGATTATGACATTTACAGATAAATTTAACCAACTTGCAGTAATTCTTTCTGAGCAACTGAGTGTGCAAATAGAAGATGTTATATCATGTCCGCATAATTAGTTATGCTAACCACAGTCAATACACCCCACCCCCAGCCCCTAAGAGCTTGCGGGGAGGGGAGACAAAGCATAGCTTTGGCTGGGGTGGGGTTCTTCGGGTTTAATAAGCAATCAAGCGGACATGATATGACTCTTGATACACGGCTTCGGGAAGACCTGAAAATAGATGGTGATGACGTTGATGAACTATTATAGCGGTTCCCATTCAGATGAAGTACAAAATTAGATCGCAAGGTGTAGGGGCAATTCATGAATTGCCCCTACGGGTGTACCTTACTAGGTCGGAAAATGCTATATGTAAAATTGCTGAACAGTTTGAGATAGATTGGCACGGGTTTGTTTTTTACCGTTACTTCCATGAAGAGCCACATTTATTTTCTCTCCTTTTTGAGTGGTACTATAGCGGTTCCCACTCAGATGCGGTACAAAATTAGATCGCAAGGTGTAGGGGCAATTCATGAATTGCCCCTACGGGTGTACCTCACGTGAACGAGAACCGCTATATCGCAAACGTCACGGTGCCCTCAAAACAATTACTGTCAGCCATTTGGTATCAGTTATTGAGCGTGGAGTTTGGTTTGAACCATCTCAATCTGGTATTTACATTTGAGTTCATTAGGACGCAGAGGAAAGTCTAAAGTAGCGCAAAGGTTCTTCATTACCACCCACACGGCAACTCTCGCATTATTTGGCACTTTTAATGAGTAGGACGAAATGCTTGTCCTAATGATGCGGGTGTCTCCAGTTTAATGCCTTTGTCATCCCGCGAGGCGATCGCTATTCCTGATATTAGTGCTATAGGACTACTATTTGATTTTCAAAAAGATATGTAGGGTGTGTTAGCGACAGCGTAACGCACCAAATCTTTACGAATGGTGCGTTACGGATTTCATCCTAACGCACCCTACAGTACCTAATTTTGTTCAAAAATCAAATAGGAATCCTATATGAATAATCTTAAGTAAATATTACCTGTAACTGAACCAGCCACAGCCCCAACCAACATCATTCCCGCAACGCCCAGGTTTAACACCCCCGATTTTCCGTCACTAATTCACCTAGTGCCGCCAAAATTAGAGGTGTCGCGACCTGTAGCGTATCACTGATGATTAACCTGATTGTTTGGATGTTCATCCTTTGTAACCGGAGGTGAAGCTACCTCCGGCAGATGTTCTTCTTTGGCTTGCATTTCCAAAAGTTGGGGAATCGTCACAAATCGATAGCCTTGGGCTTTCAAACCTGCGATCATTTCTGGTAAAGCCTTGACAGATTTGGAACGATTGCCGCCCCCATCGTGCATCAATACAATTGCACCTGGTTTTGCATATTTCAGCACATTTTTCACCAGCCCCGGCACTTGAGGCGAACGACGTTCAGCATCTCCCGACTCTTCAGACCACATCATCACAGTGTACTTCTCGTTTTTGGCATATTGGGCTAGTCCATTATTCAGAAAGCCGCCTGGGGGACGAAACAGAGTAGTTTTCTTTCCAGTCGTCTTGTAGATGATGTCTGCTGTGCGATTAATTTCACTCGCCGCAGTCGGCCCATCCATTTGAAAATACCAATGATGCCATGTATGGTTGCCAATTACGTGACCATCATCAGCCACTTGCTTGGCAATTTTGGGAAAATATTTCACCATTTCTCCAATCATGAAGAATGTCGCCTTGATATTATTTTTCTTCAAAATTTCTAAAACCTGTGCCGTATTTTTGGGGCCAGGTCCATCATCAAAACTTAGGGCAATGACTTTCTCATTTGCTTTTAGTTTCGCTTGATAAACGATTGTCCCCTGAAATTCCTTTGGCACTTGATTTATCTGGTCTGTAGCTGGGTTGATATTCTGTGCATCTGCACTCATCAGCTTGTTGTGACTCCCTTGATCACTCTCGCTTTTTGGCTTTATAATTCCCAACAGATGCTCAAATCCGCTTGTAGTTAAAAGCAAACTGACACCTAAACTACTAGCACCAGTAACCAATGTCACGAATATTACTTTCAGTAATAAAGATAATTTACGACTGGACACATTAAATCTCCTCAAGTATTAGTTATTGGGCATGGGGCATCCCTTCTCTACGAGACGCTACGCGTAGCTTGCTTCCACGAAGTGGTACGGCTCCGCTCAGGGCAAGTGGGTATTGGGCATTGGGCATTGGTTTCTCCCTTAGGGACTTCCAAGAAATAAATTATCCAAAAAAACGTAGACGCGATAGCGGCTTGCCGCAGGCTACCACAGAGACAAGGCAGCGCGGTCTTCTCCCTTGGCGCTAGCCTCTCCCAATGTGAGAAGGGGAGAGGCTAAGAGCGATAGCGCCGGCGGCAAGCAAGTCCGCGTACCCTTACAGGGAAGCAAGCTACGCTTTTAGCGTCTCGTAGAGATCGTCTGGGGGTTTCCCCCATGAGCGACTGCCGCACAGAGAACACAGAGGAATAAGGAGGAGAGATTTTTTTCGCCAGTTTTTTGAGTATTTTTTTATTTGGAAGTCCCTTATCTCCCTCTTACCTCATTTGCACTCGATTGTAAATTAAAATATCTGCTGCTAAAAGAATAAAGAATAACATACCTTGGAACATCCCAGCTAAAGGTAAGGTAAGTCCCAATTTAATCTGCACTCATTCGCCACCTACGTACAAAACTACCATCAACAGCTGAATAATATAATACTCAGTATATTTAACCTACCAATAAAAGCAGCAATAACGGCAGTATAACCGTAACTAGGAGAAATGCTAGGGTGTAATTGACCAATAGGGCTGAGGACTTGGCACACACCTGCTAAACCAAACCTGCTAGGGCGTGTTTTCAAAGTCTTAGATCCCCCCAACCCCCCTTAAAAAAGGCTTGCTCAAAATCTCTTAAAGTCCCCCTTTTTTAAGGGGAGCCACTGCGCCCTTGCGGTTTCCCGACTTGTTCGCGTAGCGTCTCCCCCTGGGAGAAGCACGTGGCGTGGATTTAGGGGGATCTAAAAAATTAGGAGGCTAAACAAGTAGTTTGAAAACACACCTGCTAATTCACCGCTAATTAGGAGTTAGCCAAATGACGTGTAGGCATAGCCCATCATAGACATCCCAGCCTTGAGACTATAACCAATTACCCCCACGCTGAAACCAAAAAACCTTTGCCGTAGTACTCCTTTATCCTGAATTGGTGATTGAATTAAATATATGAACACAACACCCTCTAAAAGAGAAACAGATGAAATGTTCAAATGGTTAAATCGTAACCGCCAGATGTTATTAGATTTATATAAAAATCAATATATCGCTTACAATGCAAATGGAATAATTGCTCACAGCGAAAACTTACGCGAAGTTTTAGCATTAGGTAATGCAGCAAAACAGCCTTTTTTAATTTACCTAGTTCCCCGTCGCACTGCTTCTATAGAAATTTTACCAATTCGCTTCCGCACCGTCACTCGCCATGATTGGCAACCAAATTATAGGGTTATTTTAAAACATAGAGATATAGAATCTAATACAACAATGTTAGTAGATTCGGGTGCTGAATTAAGTTTAATTTCGTTGAAAGTTGGTCAAGATTTAGGCTATGCTTTGGCTGATTCAGAATCAACTTTGTTGGCAGAAACTATAGGGGGCAGAGTTGAGTACGTTTTACGTAATGTCGAAATGACAATTGATGAACACAATTTTATTACTCCTGTAGCATGGTTACAAACCAACACAGGCGGAGAACAATTGCTTTTAGGGCGAGAAGTTGTATTTGATAAATTTAATATTGAATTTAGACAGGCTGAGGAGCAAATTATTTTTACATGGCGTGAAGACTTGAAGTCATAAATTCAATAATTTAATAGTGTTTAACAGTTAACTTGAATTGCTTCATCTGAAAATGAATAACTACTCATTCTTAAGACTCCTCAGCAATTTTCCGAATTTTTTCTTGAAATCTAGCGAAAACGACTTCGCCATCAGTTACTTGTTCTTGCACCAGATGATTAAAAACTGAGATTGAGAAGCTAGTTTTACAAGGATTTCATCGGAAGTATTGTTTAGAAATCAAATATGATTCGTATATAAGTAGGTGGGCGAGAAAATTTATAACTATGTCAGCCGTAAGTGCTGTATTTAATAAACACTAAGTACAAAATACAGTTATTTAATTTACTATAGCGCTTCTCGTTTGGGTGTAATACACTTTGACCTCTCTCCAAACCTCTCTCCTAAAAGGAGAGAGGCTTTGAATCTTACCCCCCTTCCCTTGTAGGGAAGGGGCTGGGGGTTAGGTCTGTATTCCATGCAATTGAGAACCGCTATAAGTGCTTGATTAAAGCTTGATATAATAAGTCTAAATATAGCAATCAAAAGTGAAACGTGAGAAAATACGGAGATAAAAACTACCTATTTATAGGCTTTTCATCGGTTTTCTTTCTCATAAATGATTTAGGATTGCTATAGCATTTTCGGATGAATTAGACAACACAAATTCTTTCATATTATACTGTCATTTGCTGGCTAGTAAACTAATTTAATTTGCGTTAGCTCATCTCAAAATATTCAAGCAACAGTATTAACTGTCCTAACTGTCCTTGCAATTTTATGAAAATGATGAAATACTATGGAATCCTAAACAAAATTCAAATGACAACCTAGTACAATACGGCGGAAATAAGCCACCCATTTAAAATCGCTATAAATCTTACAAAATCAGTGTTTTTTCTTTTTACTTTTGCCTTGTTGTACTAGTGATGTCGAATAGGCCATCATAGACATCACTTTGTTTTGAGTCTTGGAAAACAAACCAAACGAAAAATAAGTATTTTTCGTTAGTTACTAGCATTAGTTACGATCAAAAGTAATTGAGATGCCTTTGGCTTGAGGAGTTAGCTATATTGTGGATATTTTCAAATCTGAAATTATTGAAGGCAATCTGAATTCACTCTCTCAAATAATTCAAGATAATCTCAATTTCATCATCATCATCACTGCCTTGATAATAGCTATAGCAGTCAGTGTTTTATTTGCATTGGCTTTTTTCTTGAATAAAATGAACGAATTACTCACAGTTCGCTTTGTATCTCCAGAAATAAAAAAAGTCTATAATTTAGTTTTTTCCCCATACGAAAACTGGTTAAAAAAATCTATTTATTTAATAATAATTGACATAGTTTGGATAATTGTCCCTCTCCCCAATTTCCTCAAATACCTAGAAATTGTTCTCGGCTTATCAACAGCGATTACAGTTGGCTGGTTATGTTCGCGCTTGTTTGAAAAGTTTCTTATATTTTACTTGGCAGAATCTACGCTAAAGCAAAAAATTAATGGTGAATTGTTAGTTGTCGCTAATATTATAGGTGACGCAGTTATTTTTCTGATAATCATCTTTATTTTTGCCCAGACTCACCATATCAATGTGGTGGGTTTAGTGACGAGTTTGGGAATTGGGGGGATAGCCATTGCCTTTGCTGCTAAAGGGCTTTTAGAGCAGTTATTAGGTGGAATAGTTATTTATCTCGACCGACCTTTTGTGATTGATGATTATATTGGCTTGCCTGATGGCACATTTGGCAGAGTTGAATCAATTGGTTTACGTTCTACTAAAATTCGTAATTCTGGAAAAGGGACTTTAACTATAGTTCCTAATAATTCCCTCACCGAATTAAGTATCGAAAACTTTACAGGAGGCAAAAAAATTGTTTCTTTAATTTATTTAACTTTATATCGTGTACTTTCCGAAAATGAAAGAGCTTTAATTAGTCAAGTTATTTTAGAAAGTACCAACGATCTATTTGGAATTGATTCTCGCAATACGGAGGTTAATTTTAAGGATTTTGTTCAAAATGGAACTCAGATGACCCAGGCTCAACTTAACTTTTTTATTCTGGGTTCTGGTGAAATGGGAATGGATATGCGCCGTCAGTTACTAGATGTGGCGAAAGAAAACATTACGATAAAACTTTCTGAATATGGTATTGCTTTTGATCTGGAAGAAAAACCAGTTAATATTGATGCACCCATTAATATTTAAATAATTAAAATGAACGTCCTCTTTAAGAATATACAAAAATGGTTGCTCGTTGACGAAGCAACACGCAACTTTTTCATCTCATTAGGGATTAGTCTCGCTATTTTTTTATTCTGTGTTTTTCTTTCAATTTTGATTGGTAAATATACTCCTTTATTCTTAAAAAAAGTTATTCGGAGAATTTCCCCAGTAGGAATATCAAAAATTTATGCCAGCTTAATTGACCCGTTAGAAAATATACTTAAAATTGTCGGAACCCTAATCCTAATCTCTGTATGTTTAAATTTGTTAGAAAAATATACAGGATTTTATTATTTTTTGAAATTTTTCTTAAATTTAGCAGTAATCATCAGTTTGGCAGTGCTGTCATCTAACTTATTCCGCCAATTATTACGGGTATATGGCATTGTTTTACTCCGCAAGATAGGACTGGAAATTGATGAATTACTGTTGGTTTTTGAAACTCTTGCTAATGTGATGATTGGTTTTCTTTCGGCTCTGGCATTTGCTCAAAGCCAGAATATTAATTTAATTGGTCTACTTGCTGGTTTAGGTATTGGGGGACTTGCGGTTGCTTTTGCCGCTCAAAAAACCTTAGAACAGATTCTTGGAACAATTGTCTTGTATCTAGATCGTCCTTTCTCTCCTGGAGAATATATTCGGGTAAATTTAAGTTCTCAGGGTATATTATTTGCCCGTGTCGAAGCTATTGGTTTGCGTTCGACCAGACTGCGAACTGCTGGTAAAAACACCCTTGTGATTGTTCCAAACTCAACATTGGCAAATACAGATATTGAAAATATTACTAGAGGTAAAAAGGTGATGGTTATGCTCTATCTTGATTTTACGCGTAGCTTAGAAAAAGCTGAACAAGCATTAATCGAAAAAGTTGTTAAGGAGAGTACTAATACTTTATTTGGGATCGATCCAGGCAGTACAAAAATTAACATATTTAATCGAGAAGGAAACTTGGGAGTTCGTGCAAGGGTGAGTTTCTTTATACTAGGTTCAAATGAAAATTCCATTGATTTCCGCAAGCGTTTACTGGAATTAGCCAATCAAGCTATATCGAGAAAGCTCAGTGGTTACGGTATAGAGTTCACTATGCAAGAATCGACACTTTATGTCGAGTCACACATAACAATTTAATGGTATCCAGAATGGTCAGTACAATGTAGTAAGTTACACCATCGACACCCAGTAATATGTTTAGCTGAGTGCGACTGAAGGATATAATTTTATATATAAAAATCGGGACTGAGAAATAAATCTCAGTCCCGATAAAAAAGCGGGCTAACCGCTATTTATATGGTTAACCCGTGCAGCTTTGGGAACGCGCAGAGAAATTGTTATTGCAATACCAACTTCACATTGGCGTTTTGCAGACCGCGCTGTTTTACTTCAGCCAAGGTTTTGTTAACGGCATACTTTTGGTTGATTGAGTTGATCAACTCGGTTTGGTTGTGCTTCTTAGCAACGCCCCACAAGTCAGCAATTAGGTCAAAAGAACCATCACTGTTGCGAGACCAACCGAGGTCATATTCGCCATCCAACATAGCAACGATGTCAGAACGGACGCGCTGACCGTTATAACCACGGACATCAGCTTCAGTCTTTACGCTGATACCGAGGTCGCGCAAAGAAGCTTTGAGGATTTCGGCATCGGTGATCTTGGTACGCAGGGTGCTAAAGTGAGACATTTGGGTTTCCTCCAATGAGAAGATTGAGAAAAACGACAACGGTTTGTTTTGAGCGAAGCCGCGCTTAGTAGGATGCGGCTTTTTCTTATAACTGCTAGCATTTTCAGCTAGCCTTTCCCCCTGGGATGGCAGAGGAAAGCTTTTAAAACTCCATTCGCTGATATTCAGCTACGGAGGATGCTGCGGGGCGGGCGCGCTGTCTGGCCCAATCTCTCAGAGCCGTTACTTGTTCTTGCATCGTTCGAGACAGCGGCAATGTTGCCTTCAGTGCAGCAATAATATCTAGTTGGGTGAACTCCCGATCTTGGGCAAAAGCTTCATACATTGCCGCAACGATCGCTTGCTCAACTTCTGCCCCAGAAAAGCCATCAGACATCTTGGCTAGTTGCTCAAGATCGAATCGAGAGATGTCTTCACGGCGTTTCGTCAGGTGAATATTGAAAATGTGTTGCCGTTCTTCCGGTGTTGGCAGATCGACAAAGAATATTTCATCAAAGCGTCCTTTCCTCAAGAACTCGCCAGGTAAGCGTTCTACTCGGTTGGCGGTTGCCATCACGAATACTGGTGATTTCTTATCTTGCATCCATGTGAGGAAAGAGCCGAAGATTCTACTTGAAGTCCCCCCATCAGAATCAGAGGAACCTCCACTACCAGCAAAGGATTTATCCAATTCATCGATAAACAAAATCGCTGGGGAAATAGATTCTGCTGTTTTCAGGGCGTTTCGCAGATTTGCCTCACTTCGTCCCACCATTGAGCCGTCGTAAACTCGCCCCATATCCAACCGCAACAGTGGTAAACCCCACAGTCGGGAAGTAGTTTTGGCTATTAGTGACTTACCACAACCGGGAACTCCTAGAATTAGCATCCCCTTTGGTTGAGGCAAACCATACTCTCTCGCTCTTTCTGTAAAAGCGTTAGAGCGTTGCTTGAGCCATCTTTTTAACTCTTCTAAGCCACCTACAGCATCAATGGTTTCATCTTCTTCGATGTATTCTAAGATCCCATTGCGCCGAATTAGTTGCTTTTTCTCAGATAAAACGATATCTACTTCATCTTCCGTCAAACGCCCTGTAGTTACCTGCGCCTTTCGGTAGACTTTCTCAGCTTCATCTTTAGTTAGACCTAAAGCCGCTCTGAGAAGTTTTTCTCTGGCTTCTGTTGTCAACCGCCGACCACGATTTTGGTCTACGTGCTGAGTCAGTACTTTATTCAACTCTGCCATATCTGGCAGTGTAAAGTCGATAACAACAACTTCTTTTTCCAACTCTATAGGTACTTGCTGCATGGGAGACATCAAAATGATGTTCTTTTGCGTACCTTTAAAGCTAGCGATCGCATCACGTAACGATCTGTTTGTTGCAGGCGCATCAATAAAGGGGTGTAAATCTTTAAGAATAAATATACTGGGTTCTTTCTGCCGGATGATCCACTCAATGGCTGCCTCTGGAGACACAGTATTATGTTGGGTAACATTCCGGGGTTGACCATACTCCACAATCCCGTGTGTTACTGTCCAAATAAATACTCGGCGCTGGGGCTTTAACAACTGGGCGATGGTGGAAACTGCTAGCTCGGCCCGCTCTTCCTCGGAGGTCACAAGGTAGATTAAAGGGTATTGAGCTTGAATTAGGATACTGAGCTCTTCTTTCATACTTCGACCTACTTGAGACCTTATAGAGACAGTAGAGACATTGCTTCTGGTAAAGACAACCAAATCATGAATATCTATCTAGCAAGGAACTAACTCTTCCTCGCCCTTGGGATTGGTTTCATCTTCATCCATCTCATCAATAGAAAGATGCTCTTGACCAACTACTCCTGGTTGATTGCCTAAAGTAACCAGTTCCCCATCACGTAAGACTAGTGAGCTATCACAAGTTGGGCATGAATAAACTCTATGAGTCCGCCCATAAGTGGAATCTTCCAACTCGTCAACTAATTCTTGATTAGACAGGTAAAAACCAAGGGCGCGTTCGGCAAGTTCTGACATTGGCTCGGAATCGATTGCTGAACGAATCTTCAGTTTTCTGTGCAACTCTGACGATAAATACAAAGTGACCTTTTGCTTAGTTTGCGTTTGCATATAACTCTTTAACGGTCTTACCCGGGTATGTATATCAAGTTATCGGTTCTTTTCTTGGTTGTCAAGACAGTAAAACGTTTTAACGCTACTTTTGTTACATTTGTTTACAAGTGAGGCTGAAATGCTATTTAAACGCGGTGTGCAACTTGCTCTCAAACCTAACCCCCAGCCCCTTCCCTACAAGGGAAGGGGAGCAAGACTTAAAGCCTCTCTCCGCTTGTCTGACGACAGGCTGACGCCAACGGGGAGAGAAATGGAAGTGGGGTTTCAAGAATAAGTTGCACATCGCGTTATTTAATTGGGCGATAAATCGCTGACTATAAACCTGTCAACTCAAAAACTGAAACTTTTATGGGAAATAGCGGTGCTTATTTTTTAGTTATTTGCAGCGTAAGCGGATTAAAGTTGAACACCTTTCCGGTTGTAAACAACTGATATCCACAGGAGATGCCAGCAAATGACACTAGCATCGAAAAAAGAGACACTGAGCCGATTACAACACCACTGGCGATGAAGAGAGCGATTCCGATGCCAATCAATACCCATCCCAGTTTCCGATGATCGCGTCCACCCCAATTTAGAGCTACTACGCCTCCCACACACAGCAAAATTCCAGGTGTGCTGCGTAAATAAACACTGACATAAATGCTTGTACTTAAAAATGTAACGCCTGCTAGGATTAGTCCTAAGCCAATAAGCTTGCTGGCAAGGACTACTTGTTCTTCCTCTTCTTTGCCGATGTTAGGCACTGTAATTTTTGTGGGTGCGGAGTTTGGTGTATAGTTTTTTGGGGCAGATGCAGAGTGCTGCTGCACCCTAAACATGAAAGTTATTTTGTCTCCTTGCCCAAGGGAAACTCTATCTCCCGGTTGCAGTGGAGAAAAAACTTGAGGCTGAAGTTTCGCGCCGTTAATGTATGTACCATTAGAACTGCCCAAATCGCTGATATGGTATTCATCCCCATTTATCCAAATTTGCGCGTGGATACGGGATGCCACATCGGAATCTGGTAAGCCAGAAACATCAATATCTGGTGGTTTTTGGTCGTTTGGCTTGCCGATGGAAATTACAGAAAGATTTGGCGGAAATTGTAAAGATGTGTTGGTTTGGAAGTGAAAAAGCTCCAAAGTTAGCTCGGCTGTCTGAGATGCGCTGTACATTAGTTGTGTTATAAAGCACTTACTTTCAGCTTGCTCTACTGGGAACTAAAAAGAGAATGGTAAATATCCTGAAAGAATATTGAATTTTTAATCAGCGCTCTTTTGGTGCAATTTATGCAGTAGTTTCCCGATTCGGGAATAACTCGTAAATTGGCGAAGGTATTGATCTGAGTTTCTGGTATTTGTATAAAATCAGTGACTTTGGCAAAATGTGTGATGTAAATGGCTACTGCTAATAAAACCTGTAGTTTGGGGCGAAGAATTTATCGGTTTGCCGCCAGTGTTAGCGGAGTCATTGCCCTGTTCATAATCCTGTGGGGTTGTACTGCAAATAATTTTAACTCTGGAGCGATCGCCTGGAAAACTTATAGCAACTCTCGTTATGGCTTTGAATTTCCATATCCGAGTAACTGGACTTCTTTAGCAGCCCCAGCAAATGATGATGGAATTGCGTTTATTTCACCACAGGATAACTCAGTGGAAATTCGGGGATGGGCAAGTCAGCAGTTACCAAATGCTCAAGAGTCAGTTAAAAAGATAAAACCCAACTTTCAGACTGCCCAAGGAGTTTCTGGGGTAATGGTTGTAGAAGTTGATCAACAAGTAGGTTCAATGACACTGACACTAACTCAGAGTCAAGTGAAATACTGTTTGCGGGGACGAAGCAAAAGCCAAAAATTTCCAGATTACTATCGTTTGTTTTATTACATTGCCCAGCAGTATCGGATTTCAAAGTTTTAATTGGGCATTGGGCATGGGTTATTCTCCTCATCTTCCTCATCTCCCCCACTCCCCACTCCCCACTCCCCACTCCTACAAAATCCACATCTGGGACAGAATAATGATTAACAGGGTACAGAAACCTGGTAGATTTAGCTATCAGCGAGTAAAAACTGGTGAAGATGAAAGTCCTGGTTATTGGTGGTGATGGATATTGCGGTTGGGCAACTGCTCTTTACCTTTCCAATCGAGGTTATGAAGTTGGAATTTTAGATAGTTTGGTGCGGCGGCATTGGGATAATGAACTTGGTGTCGAAACTCTCACTCCGATCGCACTAATTCAACAACGTCTCCAGCGCTGGCAAGATTTGACGGGTAAATCGATCGACTTGTTCATCGGCGATATCACGAATTACGAGTTTCTCTATAAAACATTACAGCAATTTCAGCCAAATGCCCTAGTGCATTTTGGTGAACAGCGTTCAGCCCCATTTTCCATGATTGACCGAGAACATGCAGTTCTCACCCAAGTCAATAATGTAGTTGGGACGTTGAACTTACTGTACGCCATGCGGGAAGATTTCCCGGACTGTCATTTGGTGAAGCTGGGGACGATGGGTGAATACGGTACACCCAACATTGATATCGAAGAAGGGTATATCACCATTGAACACAATGGACGCAAGGATACCCTACCTTATCCCAAGCAACCCGGTTCAATGTACCATTTAAGCAAAGTCCATGATAGTCATAACATCCACTTTGCTTGCCGGATTTGGGGATTGCGGGCCACTGATTTAAATCAGGGTGTAGTTTACGGCGTCTTAACCGAAGAAACGGATATGGACGAACTATTGATTAATCGGCTGGATTATGATGGTGTGTTTGGTACAGCACTGAACCGCTTTTGTATTCAAGCAGTGATCGGACACCCTCTAACCGTCTATGGTAAAGGTGGGCAAACTCGCGGATTTTTGGATATTCGGGATACAGTCCGATGTGTGGAATTAGCGATCGCTAACCCTGCCGAAGCTGGTGAATTCCGTGTATTCAACCAATTTACCGAACAATTCAGCGTCGGCGAATTGGCATTGATGGTAAAAAAAGCTGGTAATGCTATCGGATTGAACGTAGAAATCAATCACTTAGATAATCCCAGAGTTGAAAAAGAAGAACATTACTTCAACGCTAAAAACACCAAATTGCTCGATTTAGGTTTACAGCCTCACCTGCTCTCTGATTCTCTCCTCGATTCTCTGTTAAACTTTGCCATCAAGTATCAGGAACGAGTTGATCATAAACAAATTCTGCCTAAAGTCTCTTGGCACAGAAATTAGGGTTAACTCTGCGTGCGGCTGATAACAGAACCTTATTTCACTCAAGTCAGTAATTGGCCTAAAAATGGTCGTCATATTCTAGCACAATATGACGACCATTTAATTGTTGTTTATCAGGCGTATCGTCCAGCTATTGGTAACTTCGCCGCCACCTACGGTTATTTTGGTGGTGAGTTCAGTTTTGAGCGTATGAGTTGGATAAAACCTAACTTCCTCTGGATGATGTATCGTTCTGGATGGGGTACACAAAATGGGCAAGAGGTAGTGTTAGCTATTTGGATTAAGCGTTCGGCTTTTGATCAAATTTTAGCGGCGGCTGTTCATTCCAGCTACGTTCCAGAACTTTATCCCGATAAAAGTACATGGCAAAGAGCATTGAAGCAATCACAAGTCCGCCTACAATGGGACCCGGATCATCACCCAAATGGGACAAAATTAGAACGACGCGCTATTCAGTTAGGGTTACGTGGCCAAGTGCTAGCTGCTTACGCCAAAGATTGGATTGTGAACATTGAGGACATCTCGGACTTTGTACAAAAACAGCGCCAAAACATTAAATCTGACTGTGCAGAGTTGATTACACCACAGGAGAGAGTCTATTCTGTGTTTGATACCGAAACGCAAGCAAAGCTGAGATTATCTGCCTGGACTGAATAGTTTTTTATGAGAATCGCTCTATTTACCGAAACCTTTTTACCGAAGGTTGACGGCATTGTAACGCGCCTACGCCATACTGTTGACCATCTACAGCGCAGTGGTAATCAAGTGCTGGTGATTGCCCCTGATGGAGGCATCACAGAACATAAAGGCGCTAAAGTTTACGGCGTTACTGGCTTTCCTCTGCCATTATATCCAGAATTGCAAATGGCATTACCACGCCCAGCCATTGGTTACGCTTTAGAAGAGTTTAAGCCGGATGTTATTCATGTGGTGAATCCAGCAGTTTTGGGTTTAGCTGGCATATTTTACAGCAAAATCCTCAAAATCCCCTTAGTAGCCTCTTATCATACCCATTTACCCCAATATCTCCAGCATTACGGCTTGGCGATGCTTGAGGGTTTTCTTTGGGAATTATTGAAAAGCGCTCATAATCAAGCAGCTTTAAATCTGTGTACTTCCACAGCAATGGTTGAGGAACTGACAGCACACGGTATTGAACGTGTAGATTTATGGCAGCGTGGGGTAGATACAGAATTATTTCACCCCGATTTAGCTAATGTAGAGATGCGATCGCGCTTATCGCAAAATCATCCAGAGAGTCCATTGCTACTTTACGTTGGGCGGCTTTCGGCTGAAAAAGAAATTGAGCGCATCAAACCAATCTTAGAAGCAATTCCGGCAGCGCGATTAGCATTAGTTGGAGATGGTCCCCACCGTCAAGCATTGCAAAAACACTTTGCCGGCACAAACACTTATTTTGTTGGTTATCTTATGGGACAAGAATTAGGTTCTGCCTTTGCGAGTGCTGATGCCTTTATCTTTCCTTCCCGTACAGAAACACTAGGCTTAGTATTACTAGAAGCGATGGCAGCTGGCTGTCCCGTGGTAGCAGCCCGTTCCGGGGGAATTCCTGATATTGTGACAGATGGGGTAAATGGATATCTTTTTGAGCCAACAGCAGATGTTCAAGGGGCATTAGCTGCTACTGTTCGCCTATTAGAACAAAAACAACAACGAGACATCATCCGTCAAAATGCTCGCCAGGAAGCAGAAAGTTGGGGTTGGGCAGCTGCTACCAGACAGCTGCAAGATTACTACCAAAAGGTCATACTTTCTGAACACTTGGCAAAATCGGGGAGTAGGGAGTAAACAGTGGGCAGTGGGGTTAGTGAGGATGAGGGAGATGAGGAGGACAAGAAAAATAACCATGTCCAATGCCTAAAATCTAAAATTACCATGACACTCGCCAATCCTGGCAGCGTCTTGGCTACGTCAACTTTGAGTTAATTTACTTACCAATTGTGCAGCGATCGCATTGGGGTGCGCCAGTTAGATAAAATTCGCGTCAAAGGCAAACACTAGGCTGTGAATATCCACGAGTTAATTGGCGATTGCGTGTTTTGAAGCCACCAAATCCATCCAACCCAAGATCGAGCTGTTGATATGCATCTATAGGATTACTATTTGATTTTTGAACAACACGTAGGGTGTGTTATCGCCGAGAGTACGGCACCATTTTCAAGGGTTTGGTGCGTTAGACTCAAGTCATAACGCACCCGACAAATACTTAATTTTTTTCAGAAATCAAACCGGATTCCTATAGAAGGTGCGTGTAATTACCAACAAACGCAGCCCCCAGAGTCCTGGGATGGTGTCTGCACAATGCTTACTAAATAGTCGTCATTAGTCATTAGTTATTCTCCCTCTGCCCAATGCCCACTTGCCCTGAGCGGAGCCGTACCACTTCGTGGAAGCAAGCTACGCGTAGCGTCTCGTAGAGAAGGGATGCCCAATGCCCCATTCAACCTTGAGCCTCTCCATGATCATCCTGAAACGGGTCTTCGCCAATTCCTAGCTCTTTTTTTGAGCGTTTCAATTGTTTCCATAGATCCTTTATTTGTTCGTAAGCTGCACCTGGAGGCACTTTTCCACCTGTTTCTAAGTTGCAAATGTAACTTACGCGTTGAGCAAATTCTTGTAGATTCGCATTAAAAACTAAGTTTTCTGGCTTTACCTGACCGTAGTAGCGACCACGAGGGAAGAGAAAATCATCCTTGTTCACTATTTTTTTCTCCATTTATTCAATTCACCTTCTCTTTTAATTTCTGAAGCTCTATCACTAGCTAACCTAATCTTTCTTTTGTCATACTGAGGTAAATCAAACCATCCAACTCTTTTTCCAATTGGTGATGCAGGAATTGATTGATTCAGACTTTGAGACTAGAGAATAAAGCTTGAAATAAGCTAAAAATCTTTTAATTTGCATCCTCAAAAAAATGAATCTCTTGTGGGGTGGGCAACATGAGCGCCCTAGTTGTGCAAATTAAATGCGCGACAGCTTACTTTTGTCGTAAATATTACAAAAAAGTTTTCCCCGAAAGTAACTAGACGAGAATATTTGATTTTCCTCCCGATTGTTAATTTATCTCATTTTAATTTATAGAAGTTAAAACTGTAATTAACTTCAGTCTAAACCCTGAGCTATAAGCTACTAAAACATACTCGGATGTCTTAGTAAATTTTATTTGCAAAAATAATTACAAATATATAACCGATCCTATTTAAGTAAATATACTATGTACTCAAGTCAATCGTCCTCTGTTAAAAGTTAGAGATTCGGGCAAGAAGTTTGTCAATCTCATTAGAGAGATAAGTAAGTCGGTGAGAAAAATTCAATGTATATGAATAAATTTTACGCACTTGAAGTCAACCTACCTCTGGGTCAAAAAGCGATTCATTGGCGATTCCTGACCACCCACAAGGTCGTTTGTTGAGAACAAGCACTCTGTGTAATTAGTATATACGGCGAATTGAACAACTGCTTGCCACCCTCAAAACCGCCTTCTTAAATATCAAAGCGACCCAATTACCATTGCTGCCATCCAGCGACTAACGGGAGCATCTCAATGAGTGTAAAAACACGTTTGCCCTAGCGAATGGAATTCGCGGCTATACAGACAAAACCCACCTCCGTGGGTTTCAAATCCTTTGAGTCCGCGTAGGCGGCCTACCCTTCTCCTTCGGAGACGCTACGCGAACGGGTTCCCAACGGGGTACGTTTGTGTAGCCGCGATTTCTAATCGCCTGGTATATTTGCTTTCGCTGAGATGCTCCCGCGACTAACTGTGTTGGCTTTGTCACTTGCTGTCCGAATTTTACAAATGCGATCAACATCAGCCCAACATCTGATTATTTTGCACCCAATTGATATCTTTCCTTTAACAGCTGGGTATTCTAAGTTTACTCTGCTAACAACATCTTCATAAACTTGCCTTCAAATCAAATACATTTCCGCAATTTTACTGTGAAATTATGCACTTTTTCTTTATCAGACTTGAATTAAATAATTTTGAAAAAATCAGTGTTTACCGGATAAAAACAGCAATTCATCAATGATATAACTTTAAATAAATTCTCCTATGTTTGAGCTACTTTATTTGAAATTTAGCAAAACCAGATGTAGTAGTTAGTTACATAAGTATAATCTCATATTCTGCCTATAAATTATGCCTAAAAAATATTTGATAGGCATAATTGAAGATTTCAGAAAATCAAACATTCGCTAAAAACACTTGACAAGGAAGCACCTATGTCTCGAAAACGTCAGCTATTCAAGGTAATTCAAAAAACCTTCAAACAAGTTAGCAAGCAGTTTTTATCTGCAATTAATAAGCAAATTATTTGGCTCCTGCGGGCTATTTTTGGTACTCAAACAAGACGCGGCTCAGAGAATGCTGGGTTTTTATTGCCCACAGTGGCAATGGTATTAATAGTAGTTGTATTATTGACCGCCGCCATTTTATTTCGGTCTTTTGAACGCTCCAAAAATGCCAGTAATGTGCGAGTGAATCAAGCTGTACTTAACGCCGCAGCACCAGCCCTTGACAGAGCTAGAGCAAAATTAGACAAGCTATTTGCCGACAGCCGACTGCCACGATCAGTACCTTCAGATACAGTTTTAGAGAGTACCTTAAGTACTAATTTGACTGAATATACTCTGGGAGATGAAACTCCATTAACACTGCGTTATGCTTATGCATCTGCACCACCAGAAGGTCAGCCATTACCTTTGGCAACGGCATGGATGTTCCCCATTGATACAAATAACAATGGTAAATTTGACAGCTTTACTCTTTACGGAATTTACTTCCGAACTCCGCCTATAACTAATGGCACATACAGCCGCCCTAGAAATCCTCTAGAGGCAAGAACTCCACCCATGACTGCTGGTAGTGTAAGCAGTGGTTGTAAAAATAGTGTGGGAACAAGTGCAACTTTAGTGGGGAGTACGGGCTGGGTTAATATTGCTAGTCAGCTTCAAAAAAGCTTTTTTGTCTACACTGCTAATGTTCCCATTACTAACAATAACAAACCAACAGGTAGTGATGCAGCCAATTACGAAGCTTTTAACGGGAATAAAGGTTTTTCAAGTTTAGAGTATCAACAAGACCGTGTACAACTACCGCTAGTTAACAATGCGGTGGTTTATAACGATGATATAGAACTTACCCCAGGTACCAAATTTAACCTAAATGGCCGGATCTTGACTAATAGTAATTTCCTAACTGGTAGCGGTTCTAATAATATCACGCTTTATCAGGTTAGTAGTCAAAATTCCTGTTTCTACAGTGAGGATAATGCCAAAATTGTTGTAGGAGGCAATTTAGGGGCGGGTGGTTTTACTGCTACTAGTGATGCAAGTAACAGTACTGGAGTGCATTTATTCCAAGGGCAAGGAGTTGCTCCTAATCAAAATCTTAGTGTTCAACCTAACAAATCAGTCACTGACCAACCGAATAATATTGCCTACAATAGCCTAGCTTATGCACAGCGCATCAATCTTTTGGTGCAAGCACAGATGGCTAACGCTGCATCTACTGATCCACAGCAAGTTCAAGATGCCATTACACAGCAACTACAACTATTAAATTTAACTACAGCTACTGCCAGTGCAGCGCAACAATCCAGTGTCCGTAATAACCAGTTAATACTTTACTTTCAAGACCGTACCCGCCGTGTACCCTATGGTGAAGCTGCTTTTGGTGCAGATGCAATCATAAATCCTACGACTAGTATAGATTATACCACTAGTACAGTTTTACAAGGAAGTGGTAACTCGCTGCGTCCACCAGACACTTGGGTTTATCCCTTTAATCCTAGTGATGGTCAAACTAAAACTAATTATTCCAATTTAACACTTAACATTAGTAATTCTAAGCTGCTACCTAGTGCTACACAACCAACTCAGCAACAAACACTAGGTGTAGAACAATACGTTGGCGATCGCGTTTTGCTTGGCAATAACCTACCTGCATTGTGGTGGAACGGAACAACATTTATTGGTTCAAATGCTACCACAGATACCCAAAATATTACAAATGTTAACTGGGATAGCGGAAGTGGAACTCGCACTCGCAGCAGTGGTGTACAGCAATTGGCTGATTTAGGAATTGTTAGCCGAGATGGAGACTGGGAATCAGCAGCTGCTACAGTACCAACAACTCCCGATGATCCTGTGGGTGGCTTGCGGGTAGTCACTGGTGCAGGAATTTATTTGCCTCCAACTTTTACTGTTAGTAGCACCCAAGCTGCTTTGAATACGGCAGCGGCGGCTACAAATAGAATTTGGTCAGATATGATGCCCGTGCCTAATACTATTGCTAGTGGCATTAATCCAGATACTTACAATTCCAGTAAAGTATATTTACCAGATCCTAATAATACGCCGTATTTACGGATGAGGGCTACAGCAGTTTATCACTACCAAGCGAGTGGCTACAGTGCAACAAGCCCTAAACCAATTGCTTGTATAAGTAGCTTCTACGACCCTACAAATAGTAATACAGCTAAGAACCTTGCAGCCCTTCCATATAACGGCAATGCGAGTGGTAACTCCCATAATGGTATTGTCTACGCAGCTCCAACAAAGGGGGTTGCTGACTATTTAGCTTTACTAAAATACCAAGCTAATTTAATGTATCCCAATGGGCGGTTGGTAAATCCAACACTGAACACCGCTATGGGGCTAGTCGCTACCTCTGGGACACTCACAATATCAGAGCAGTCTGCTATTGATGCTTCTGTTTGTGCCATCCAAATATTAGATGGTAGTATCGGCTCTCCAACTACTAGCGTCATTCCTCACGGCGCAATTTACGAAAATGCTTTTTTAGATGCGAGACAGATTAAGGCAATTCATAAAGATGTCTCAACAGCTGGTGTAGAAACATTCACCAACGCTGATGGTGTAAATGGAAATGGAACTGGGACATCAACGCTTTGTTACTTTCAATATCCCTGTACTATTGCAACTGGGGCACCCGCAAACGTACCAAATCCATCTACTAGTTCGTCGGCTCCAGATTATGAACTCGCCAAAGAAACCCGCCAACCTCTGGAAATTCGCGCCACTGTATTAGACATTAATAAGTTGCGGACAACACCTTATGGTACAGCAACACCACAAGAATACTTAATTCCCAATAGTGGTATTATTTACGCTACTCGTGATGATGCACTGCCGGATTTGAGTTATCCTGCTGGAATTACAGCAACAGACACAGCGACACAAATACAAGCAAAACAAGCTACTCAACAATCACAAAGCCCTGTAGATTATAAACTTGATCCAACTCGCCGTCCCAACGCCATCATGTTGATCAATGGCAACCTACTCTCGCGTGTTCCGACTTACAGAGATGCAGAAAAAGGCTTGGTTCTAGCTTCTAACTTGCCTGTATATATTCAAGGCGACTTTAATAAACATACACAGCAAGAGTTTAATACAGCTCTAGCTAGTGATTGGAGCAATTTTTACTCTCGCGTTGCATCAGACCTGAATCCAAACTTTGCTTGTCGTACTGGTGACTCTAGACTACCAAATTGTACCACTGGGGATGCATGGCGACCTGCCAGCGTGTTGTCAGATGCGATCACACTTCTTTCTAATAGCTATGTGACGGGCTACCGCAGTGATGGAGACTATGACCTGAATAATAACTTGGGTGATAACACTTCTATTACCGCATTTCAGAACAATGGGTTTGCTTTTGTCAATAGTAGTAATGCTGTAGTTACTACCAACAACAGTAATGTCGTGAATAGTAATGTTGGCAATGCTACTCTCTGGTATGACCCTGCTAATAGTGACTTGCCCCTTACCACTGCAAACAGTTCTTACCTCAATAACTTTGTGACACCCATCCAGCGAAGAAGAACTGCTCCAGAGTATTTAATGGAAGTCTGTCCGAAACTACCTGTTTCGGCTTGTGATCCGGGTAAGGATTGGTACGTAACAGTAACCGGTAGTGTAAAAGCCTCATCTGTTATTGGACAGACTTTTTCTCTGAATACCCATTTAGCAGGTACAACAGCACAATCACAATCACCGACTGGTTCTAATTCTCAATATCTAGGCTATCCTCGCCGTGTTGCCTTTCTGCGTGATACTACATCTGGACAACTCATGCCTGATCCTAATAATCAACCAATCATTATAGGTATCAAAGGCGGGAAAATAACTCAATTTCCACTGAGTACTTTTAGTTCTAGCAATAGACCAGATTCCGCAGCGAATGCTCTCTGGTTTCTAACAACTACAACAAATTCAAACACAGCAATCACTGATAATTCTCCCCCAATAGTTTTACCATTGACTGCTGGTACAACAAATCAACCAGCTTTATCGCCAATGTTACAAATTCAAGTAGCTTTCGGCACTGATCAAACTGCATCACCAACATCAAGTAACAGAATAGGTCCTAGCAACATACAGAATTCTTATTGGCTGCAACAAGCAACAGCTACCACCTTTAACTTAGCCGCAGCAGGGGGAGACACCCCGGCTCGTCCTCTAGAAGATAATGGTGGTTTACACAACTTTGTCCGCCTCCTGGAAAATTGGAACCCAACTGGTGCCTTAAGCGATGCCATTGCAGCTACAATTAACGGCTCTTTTATCCAAAGAACCCGTAGTGCCTATGCTACTGCACCATTTGTAGCATACTTAAATAACACATCTTTAGCAGCATATCCGATCGCTAATAGCAATGGTCAAGTACCTTTTTATCTGGCTCCCAACAGACAATGGGGTTATGATGTCGCCTTGCTATCGCAATCACCAGACGCATTTTCGCAAAAGTTAGCGATAACGCCAAATAACAAACCCAATGAGTACTTCCGGGAAGTTGCTCAAGATGATACATGGATGCAAACGTTGTTGTGTGCCAAAAAAGCCTCAGATAGTACTAATGTCGTCGATAGCACTCAACGTCCTACTAGCTGCTCATCATAAAATGTCAAAAACTGGTTAGTAACTATGATTAAGTGCAAACAACAGCAAATAAGTCACCCGTCTGATGAAGCTGGTTTTACGATCATTGAGTCACTGGTAGCAATAATCATAGTTGCTATTGCACTGGCTGCGATCGCGCCTACCATCGTGATTGCAACAGCAACCCGCGTTCAATCAAAACGCGTAGAACTAGCCACACAAGCTGTCAGAACTTTCATCGATGGTGTGAAAACTGGAGCAGTTGCAATTCCTGAACCCACTAATATCACTACTACGACTAATGCCACTATTGTATTGCCTCAATCAAGCGCCACAACATCCAGGAGTTTAGCGGACAATTTACTTACCACCACAAATATGCCAGTTCCTACGGCATCAACATTGTTATATTGTGTGACAAAAGATGCAAATAATAACCTAACTATTAGTGCCCCAAGCTGTACAAGCAACCTATTTTACATTCAGGCTGTAAAAGTTATAGTAACAGGAAGTACCCCAATTAATACCACAACAGGTCAACCAATCGATGGTTACGGTTTGGGAATTAGAGTTTATCGATCAGATATTGACTTTACTAAAACTGTCAACGCTAGCACTAGTAGTACCAATAATAGACAAAAAACTTTTACTGGGAGTTTGGGCAGTACCCAATCCCCACTAGTGGAAATGACCACTGTAATTGGTTCTAAAAACACTACCTTCAATGCTCTATGTCAGCGTCTTGCTGTTACTAGCAGCACTACTACTAACAACACTTGTAATTAATTCTGTGTAGTCAGGTTGAAAGCTGACTTTTAAGGTTATGTGGAAAAACCAGCGCGAAACCTAACCCCCTAGCCCCCTTCCCTGCAAGGGAAGGGGGAAAATTCCAAACCTCTCTACTCTTAGGCTACGGAGGTGGACTTTGCTTCTATAGTCGCAAATTCTATTCGCCCAATACTTTTAAAACATCTTCTAAGAGGGTGTTTGAAAAGTTCTTCTCTTGGTAGTAAAACGTTTTAGATCCCCCTAAATCCCCCTTAGAAAGGGGGGACTTTGATTCCAGGTTCCCCCCTTTTTAAGGGGGGTTAGGGGGGATCAACAAGTGCCTAAAATCACAGCTAAATACTTTTAAAACATCTTCTAAGGGGCAAAAGCTAGTTATGAAGAATGGACTAAAATTTCTTCTCAGCATTCAGTTGAAACATTCTAAGTTTGTTCAGCAAATTAATGGTTTTACCCTGATAGAACTGTTGGTAGCCTTATTGCTGGCATTCCTGGTGCTGACACCACTGCTAGGATTCATGGTTAATATTCTCAGTACAGATCAGAAAGAGCAAGCCAAGGCAAATTCTGAACAAGAACTCCAGACAGCAGTTGATTATATGACCAATGATTTACAACAAGCTGTCTACATATATGATAAAACTGCACTGACTACCAATTCAAACAGTGTCCCAGCAAGCTCAGGAATTCAAGACCAAATACCCCCTGTTAAACCAGCTAGTGTTTGTAGTTCTACTACTACTTGTCAACCAATTCTAGTGTTTTGGAAACGCAAGTTTCTATCGGGTGGGATTACACTTTCCAGCAGCACTACAACCAGCACAACAGACGACACTTTTGTTTACTCACTAGTTGCCTACTATTTAATCAAAGATAGTAATACTAATTGGTCAAATGCGGCTCGTATTGCCAGATTTGAAATTAGGGATGGAGTTCTGGTTGCTAGTGGTACTACTACTGGTACTGCTGGGAATTGTACTGGTTATTCCAATGATACATATATTGACACTAGCCACTGCCCCGATGCAGGTTTTCAGCGTTTTAACCTGAATCTACCAGGTGCCGTAGGTATCAGTCAGCAAATGAATTCATGGACAACAGCCTCGGCAGCTTACACTCAACAACCTTTAGTACTAGTTGATTATATCGATCAAACCTCTATTGGTTCAACAACTCTTACTTGCCCCACTGGAACACTTAGCTCAGGTAGTTTTATGGGCTTTTATACTTGCGTTGATGTTGCCAACACCACAGCACAGGTGTTTTTACGAGGCAATGCACTAGCTCGGTTGCAAACTAGCAATTTCGATTACTCTTCAAGTAACCAAAGTTACTTTCCAACAGCAAGCGTCCGCGTTCAGGGACGTGGATATTTATATACTAAATAAACTTGATATACGCAGCACAATTAATGGTGGGACATTATGGACAACCTAACTTCAAAGTTATTCCACGCTAAGATGTGTAATAAAAACACCAAGGAACGATTTCATCCTCAACACGATGCTGGCTTTACCTTAATAGAAATGCTTGTAGTGGTGCTAATGATCGGAATTTTATCAGCGATCGCAGCTCCAGGTTGGTTTGCCTTTCTAAGTCGACAGCAGGTAAATAAGGTTAACGACGCAGTTCTAGCAGCACTGCGAGAAGCACAGAGCGAAGCTAAAAGAAATAAACTTAGCTACAGTGTCAGTTTTCAGACAGATAGCACAACTCAAGATGTAGATGTTGCTATTTATCGTACCACTGCTGGAATCAGCACATGGAAACGTTTAGGGGCAGATGTGGGAGCCAATTCTAATAAATTACTGCTGGGCACAAATCTCACTAGTGCAAACACTGTTAATTCCACCTCTACTGTATCCTACCCTGCTTCAAATACGTCAACACAGATTACTTTTGACTATATGGGAGCTTTACCAACTTTACCCACTCCAAACTTTGGATCTGCTACAGTTCCAGGGTTAAAAATAGTAATAGCTGCACCAAGCCCTACAAACTCTACATCGCCTGGTATAAAGCGATGCGTCATTGTGGAAACTCTCTTGGGAGCAATGGTAACAGCAAAAGACACTCAATGCAATTAAGCGGTTTTGCTAGGAATCTTTATTTAAAAATACGTAATACCACTGAACATAAAACTGCACGTTGATAGCAAAATTGAAACATCATCTGCACTTCTAATGTTTGATAGATTTATTTAAGAGTCGCTGACAAACTAGCCATTGGCTGAACATAATAAAAAGCGTCTTAATCAACATATCAAAATGAAACTTTTGTCAAATGACTGAAAACCTTGACTTTACTGTAGCTATCCCAACTTATAACGGTGAAAGTCGTTTACCTGAACTACTGGAACGACTGCAAAACCAACTTAACACCGAAAATTTATCTTGGGAAATTATAGTTGTAGACAACAACAGCACTGATAACACAGCTGAAGTTGTTCAAAGCTATCAACAAAATTGGCAGTGTCCTTACCCTTTAAAGTATTGCTTTGAAGCGCGACAGGGAGCAGCTTATGCCCGAAAAATGGCAGTTGCAGAAGCTAAAGGTAGATTCATAGGTTTTCTAGATGATGACAACTACCCAGTATCAAGTTGGGTATCCGCAGCTTATGCTTTTGGTGAAAAATATCCGAAAGCGGGAGCTTATGGCAGCCAAATTCACCCTGACTGGGAAGTAGAACCACCAGAAAACTTTCAGCGAATCGCTCCATTCTTGGCAATTACAGAGCGAGGTAATTTACCGCTATTATATGAACCAGCCAAAAAATTACTACCTCCCTCTGCCGGACTTGTTGTTCGTAAACAAGCATGGGTTAAAAGTGTACCAGATAAGTCTATTTTTAATGGGAGAGTTAAAGGCAATATGATTGGCAGTGAAGACTTAGAACTGTTGTCTCATATTCAAAAATCAGGATGGCAAGTTTGGTATAACCCAGAAATGGAAGTTTATCACAAAATACCAGAGTTTCGTTTACAAAAAGATTATTTAATTCCCTTTATTAGAGGTATTGGACTTAGCCGTTATGTAACTAGAATGATCAACATAAAGCAGGTATATAGACCAATTGCTCTTCTATCTTATATGATAAATGATCTGCGTAAAATCGCTTTCCATGTCCTCAAGTATCGAACTAAGATAAAACAAGATTTGGTGGTTGCTTGCGAAATGGAACTTTATCTAAGTAGTTTCATTAGCCCTTTCTATCTTTGGAAAAATGGATATTTAAAAAAATAAGTTATCAAAATATTAGCTATTATGACTGAATTAGCAATTGAAAATTTAGATGTTAGCGTAGCCATTCCTGCATATAATGGAGCAACCCGTTTACCTAAAATATTGGATAAACTATTAACCCAGACAGGAGTAGAAAAACTTAACTGGGAAATTATTATTGTAGATAACAATAGTTCTGATAATACATCTGAAATAATCCAGAATTACCAAAAAGATTATGATGGAATCTGTCATTTAAGATACTTTTTAGAAACCGAACAGGGAGCCGCTTTTGCAAGATTGCGGGCAGTACGTGAATCTAGAGGGCAGCTAATAGCATTTTTAGATGATGATAACTTACCTGCTCCTAATTGGTTATCAGAAGCATATATTTTTGGATTAGAGCATCCTCAAGCAGGTGCTTGGGGTGGACAGATTCATGGTGATTTTGAAGTCAAACCGCCAGAAAATTTTGAAAGAATTCAAGCTTTTTTGGCTATCAGAGAACAGGGTTCAAATCCGCATTTATTTGATGCAGATAATTTAAGACTTCCTCCTGGTGCCGCCCTAGTTGTGAGGAAACAAGTATGGTGTGAAAATGTACCACAACGACCTAATTTAAGCGGGAAATTGCCTGGTATTTTGGTGCAGGGTGATGACTACGAACCATTGCTTTACATACATTATGCGGGCTGGCAAATTTGGTATAACCCTACCATGCATACTTATCATCAAATACCACATTGGCGACTTGAGAAAGATTATCTCCTAACTCTGGCACGCGGCTGTGGCTTGTGTATTTTCCAGTTACGTTTGATAAATACTAAAAATTGGCAAAAACCAATAGTGTTTGTGAAAACTATTTTAGGAAATTTACGCCGAGTATTACAGCACCTCATTCAGTATAGAGGGCAATTGAAAAGTAATCTCATTGCTCTTTTTGAGATGGAGTTTTACTTGGCTAGTATGATGAGTCCTTTTTACTACTTAAAATGTAACCTAGGCAGAGTATTAAAAAATAAATCAGCGCTATAAAATGATGATAATCAGCAAAAACTTGCCGAAGATTTCTGTAATCATCCCCGCTTATAATAGTGAAAAAACTATTAATCAGACAATTAAATCTGTTTTGAATCAAACTTTTGCTGACCTAGAATTAATTGTAATTAATGATGGTTCACAAGACTCAACTTTAGAAGTTGCTACACAAATCCAAGACTCACGAATACAGGTATTTTCCTATCCCAATGCTGGCGGAAACGTCAGTCGTAACCGAGGATTACACCATGCAGTTGGAGAATTTGTTAGTTTCTTAGATGCAGATGATCTTTGGACACCTGATAAACTTCAGTCTCAGTTAAAAGCTCTGCAAGAAAACGTGACTGCAAAAGTTGCTTATAGTTGGACTGATTATATTGACGCAAATGGTCAATTTGTAGTTTCAGGTAAGCGGATTAATGTCAATGAAAATGTTTATGAAAAATTGTTGTTAAACAACTTTCTAGAGAATGGTTCCAATCCATTAATTTGTAGAAAAGCTTTAACTTCATTAGGTGGCTTTGACGAATCTCTAAGTGCGGCTCAGGATTGGGATATGTGGTTAAGATTAGCCTCTAAGTTTGATTTTATATGTGTACCATCTGTACAAATACTATATCGCATCAGTGCTAATTCAGTTTCTTCCAATCTTGTCAGGCAGGAAAAAGCCTGCTTGCAAGTGCTTGAGAGAGCATACAAGGAAAGACCTTCTCTACGAGACGCTACACGAACTACACTTAAGTATAGTTGGCATATAAGCCTAGCAAATTTATACAAATACCTGACTTGCAAAGCTCTACAAGAGCCGTTTAATAGGCAAAAAAGTCTAGCATCTGCTAGATTTCTCTGGAAGTATTTTCTTAACGACCCTTCAAGACTTCAAAATATAAATTTAACCTTAAAATTGTTGTTGAAAATTGCGATAATTTTTACCTCGCCCACCTTGTTCTACAGTATTATTAATCGCCGCGAAGTAAGAAAGCAAGAAACTAAAAGATTCCTCAACATCTGGGTAACTGAAAATCGACCAGAACGTAAAAATGGATACCCAGGTGCATTTACGATCTTTAGTTAATGCGAAAAATCTCTGGAATAACCACTCTAATACTGGTTTTACTTTGCCAGAGATGTTAGCTGTTGTTGTATTAATTGGTATATTAGCGGCGCTGGAAATACCCAACTGGCTGGCTTTTGTAGAAACTCGCCGTCTAAACACTGCCCAAAACGAAGTTCACCTTGCTTTGCGCCAAGCTCAAAGTCAAGCTACCAAAGATAAATTAACTAAGCAAGCCAGTTTTCGCATACAAAACGGTGTAGTGCAATGGGCAGTTCATCAAGCAGAAGCAGGGCAATTTGTTCCTGATGCTGTTAAAAACAATGGCAACCTCTGGCATAATCTTGAGCCAAACACTCGTATTTATGAAGAGCAAAACAATAAAGGAGCAAAGGAGACAACTTTACGAAAACAGACTTCACAGCAAGTATGGCGAGTTCTATTTAACTACCAAGGTTGTCCTATTTATGAAGTTGGAGATGAGTGTACTAACACATCACTAAGAACACTTGGACAGATCACCTTATATAGCCAAAATGGTGGAAAGGTTAAGCGTTGTATCTATGTTTCTACGATTTTAGGAGCAATCAAAACTGGAAAAGATCATCTGAGAGCCAACGAAAACGACAAGTATTGCTATTAAGATATTTTTAGTTGATTCAAACAAGGTATTGTGTGCTGAACTTACCAGGAAACTCAAAACAGCACTTGATTATTTTCACTCGCTATCCAGAACCAGGTAAGACAAAAACCCGATTGATACCTGTTTTGGGAACTGTTGGTGCTGCCAATCTTCAACGAGAAATGACTGAATATACAATATTTCAGGTTCAAGAATTGCAAAAAGTAGCTGTTATATCTGTAGAAGTGCGGTTTAGCGGTGGCGATTTGCAACTCATGGAAGATTGGCTGGGGTTGGATTTGGTTTACCAGTCTCAAGGTGAAGGGGATCTAGGTTTGCGGATGGCGCGATCGCTTTTTGATGCCTTTCAATCTGGTGCAGAAAGTGTAATTATCATTGGTACAGATTGTCCTGGAGTGAATGCCCAGATTCTAGCGACGGCCTTTGAGAAGTTACACACCTTTGATCTTGTACTTGGCCCTGCGATCGATGGTGGATATTACTTAATTGGTTTGCGCCAACCCATCCCAGAGTTATTCGTTAACATCGATTGGGGAACTGCTCAAGTATTCCAGAAAACCGTGGACATTGCCCAAAAACTTAATTTATCTCATGTGAATTTATTGCCTTTAGCTGATGTTGATCGGCCGGAGGATCTGCCGATTTGGGAACAAGCCCTTGCAGGGGAGATCGGGTAATTAAGGAATTTCCAACATATAAATTAATTATCTAATCTTGTGGGGTGGGCATTTTCCCTGCCTTCGGTTAAGGGCGCTGGTGTCGCCCACCCCACAAGAAGTAGTTGAGTATTTTTTTATTTGGAAGTTCCTAATGAGTCTTTTTTTCAGCCCTGCATCATGTTCGTATCTTAAAGTACCAGGAATTTCCTGAAGACACTGTACATAACAAATGTTACTGTGGCATAGTTGAAAACCAAGAGGCAGATAGCCTTTACCAATATTGAATCTGCTTTGTGTTTCTACAAAACAGTCACGGTCATGGGCACAATATTCAAGTAGCTTCAAATATGAAAATCACCCGTATTCACCGCCAGTTTGAAAAACTATGGTTAACCGTTTTCCTTCCGTGAGTACTACCCTCACACTTAAGGTAGTTGCAATAATCTGCATTTTGTCTTTTTTCGTTGACTTTTTGATTCTATCCTTACCCTTTCAACCTACTGATCGGCTATGGCAAATCAACTTGGCAACAGCGCTAGTTGATCGGGGAATTGTTCCTTTAGTAGGCTTGGGGCTTCTGTTTACTGCCTATTGGATTGATAGTGCTGATGCAGGAAGCGATCGCCCCCAAGGTATTGATTTAAGATTTCCCGCCCTGATCCTCTCAAGTATTTTAGGGTTGATGTTCTTGCTGATTTTTCCCCTGCACCTCAATAACGTCAATCAAGCTAAGACTCAAGCACTTACTCGAATCACCCAAGAAGCAGATCAGGCAGAAACTCAACTGAACAATCGGTTATCGCAATTGCAAGCACAACTGAATACCGACCAAGGAAAAGCTCAACTAGAGCAGCTGCGAACTCAAACCAAAGCTCAGTTTAGTGAAATCCTCAAAGACGATCAAAAATATAAGCAAGCACTTGAAAGTCCTCAAATTCCCGCAAATATCAAAGAGTTGCTGAAGAAGGCTAAAACAGATCCTCAAGCACTTGAGAAAGCTATCGAACAACAAACAGATGTTCAGACACTGCGAACTCAACAACTAAGCCAACTTCGCCAGCGCAGAGAAGAAGCAGAGAAACAAGCTAAAGATACTGCTTTGAATTCTGGACTGCGGATTGGGATTAGCAGTTTGCTGTTGTCCATTGGTTACATTATCATCGGCTGGACAGGCTTAAGAGGTAGGGGTGCTGTGCAAGGTAAACCTAGAGCTACCGCCCGCTAATCTTCTATTGGCATGGCAGTAGGACGTATCCAAAAATTATTGACGGATTATACTGCCATGCGCCCAATAGCTAATAACAATAAAAAGGCAGTTATCACTGAGTAAAATCGCTATAAAACTTAGGTAATGTTCTCAATTTACATACTGACATATAACGAAGAACTAGATATTGCTGCTTGTATCGAATCGGCGATGCTATCAGATGACATCATTGTTGTGGATTCATGCAGTAGCGATCGCACTGTGGAAATCGCCAGTCGCTATCCCATCCGCGTCATCCAACACGCTTTTGAAAGTCACGGCCGCCAACGCACCTGGATGTTAGAGTCTATCCCCCAGAAGCACGAATGGGTTTACATTCTCGAAGCTGACGAGCGTATGACACCAGAACTGTTCGCGGAATGCGAAAAGGCAAGTCAGAATCCAGACTACATCGGTTACTACGTGGCTGAACGTGTCATGTTCATGAATCATTGGATTCGTTACAGCACTCAGTATCCCCGTTACCAAATGCGCCTCTTCCGCCACGGGAAAGTGTGGTTTACAGACTACGGTCATACTGAACGGGAAGTTTGTGAGGGTGCAACTAGCTTTTTAAAAGAAACATACCCACACTATACTTCTAGCAAAGGCTTGAGCCGATGGATTGAAAAGCATAACCGTTATTCTACAGATGAAGCTCAAGAGACCATGTATCAACTAGAACAGGGAAAAGTCAACTGGCAAGATTTATTCTTTGGCAAATCGGAAGTCGAAAAACGCCGCGCCCTGAAAGATTTGTCTTTGCGTTTACCCGCTAGGCCGTTGCTACGGTTTGTATATATGTATTTTATCTTAGGCGGCTGTTTAGATGGACGCGCCGGCCTTGCTTGGTGTACATTGCAGGCATTCTACGAATATCTGATTTTGCTCAAAGTCTGGGAAATGAAGTATCTACCAAAACCTAATTTAGACACAACAGCAATTCTGGTAGAAGAGAGTACACAACAGTTGCAGTGTGCCGATTCTGAAACTACACAGGTTGATGCGGTGTGAAGAAGTTCTGATTGTGACATACTCCCCTCACCGAACAAGGCAAAAGTAAAAAGTAAAAAGGCACTCATCAAGAAAAAGAAAAATGGTTTGAGAGCAACTAAATTTATTTATGGAATGAAATAAAAACATTTATAACGATAGCGCCGGCGGCAAGCGAGTCATCGAGCGTCGTGGCGCAGCGCGTTCGCATGATTGCGTCTCGTAGAGAGAAATAAGGTGTCATTATTAAATCCCCTCAATTTATTTATGGGGATTATCTTTTTACTTTTTACTTCTTAACCCGTCAACCTAACGGTTGACATCGGTCATCGCCCCGCCATTCTTCCCATCGCCGCCCTTCGGGACAGCGTGGGGCTGCTGTCGGAAATAGCTCAAACTGCGATCGCCTACGGTGGGCGGGTACGCTGCAAAATCAGAATTTAGAACCCAAGAGTCATTAGTACATAGTATATATTTACTATCGCGTGTTACATCTAAACGAGAAGCACTGAAAATTGAAAGCCACAGATCCCCGACTTCTTTTAGAAGTCGGGGATCTTGTTTCTCATGATTTGGGACTGCCATATATAATAAATTAATATTTTTAACGCAATATTTTCATAAAAGCTGCTCCTGGTAATGTGTGAGTAACTAACCAGATCAAATCATTCCTTAGTTTACCTGGTGGTACTTTCACAATCATGAGCAGCTTTTGATTGAGCGCGGTAGATTAGTAGTACCGAAGAGACTTGCAACAATCATTTACAAGTCTTGCAAAGAAAAGTAACATTTTCTGACAACAACCAGTCGCCATCGGATTGATTAATGTCTATGTGTATGCTTGTAGGAAAATAGTTGATTTACAGCAATAAGTACATGTTTTTGCGCCAGCAGCCAACTTGCTAGCGTTTTGGACAGTTACTTGCGGCAGAAACTGCCTAAAGTTAAAGTCTTCGGAATTTGACGAATCTGCTGGTATGGATACCAATAACAAAAGTTCCTCTAGCTTAAAACAGGAGAATCGGGACTTGGTAATCGATCGCCTAAAACAGGACTTAAAAAACGACCTGATTGCTGGTTTGTTGGTAATAATTCCCCTAGCAACCACTATCTGGCTGACAATTACCATTGCTACTTGGGTAATCAACTTCCTTACCCAAATTCCCAAACAACTGAATCCCTTTGATGGGTTAAACCCAATTTTAGTAAATATACTGAATTTATTAGTAGGACTAGCTGTACCACTACTAAGTATATTGTTGATGGGGTTGATGGCTCGGAATATTGCTGGGCGGTGGTTGTTAGATTTTGGTGAGCGATTATTACAGGCAATTCCTTTAGCGGGACAGGTATACAAAACTCTTAAACAGCTTTTAGAAACAATACTAAAAGATTCTAATGGCAAGTTTCGCCGTGTAATTTTGGTAGAGTATCCCCGTCGGGGAATTTGGGCGATCGCCTTTGTCACTGGTGCAATCAGCAGTGATATCCAAACCCAGATGTCCCGCCCCGTGCTAAGTGTTTTTATCCCCACCACCCCGAATCCGACTACCGGATGGTACGCAGTTGTTCCTGAAGACGAGGTGGTGAACCTCTCCATGTCCATTGAAGACGCTTTTAAAATAGTTGTATCAGGTGGCATTGTCGCCCCCAATGCGCCCTTGGTTTTCCCCAAAGAGTCCACCTTGGAAGTCAAACACGACGAAATCAACCAGCAGGTTATTCCTGTTGAAGACAGTTAAAATCAATCTGGCAAAGTCACAAGCAAATGCCTAATGTTGTTGTTTGACTGTGCCAAAATTGATATGATCGTAAGTTTGTCCCGCCTAGTTAATCAGTTCTCGCACAATCACCCCTCATTTTTATGCAACCTCGTAAACCCCAGCAAATTGCTCGTGAATTGGCGCTTTTAAGCCTTAGCCAATTGCCAGTCAACCCAAAGAAATTAGATAAATTGGAAGACGATCAACTAGTATCCAAGTTGGTGCTAGGAGCAGTACGCACTCTCACCTCAGAAGTGCAAGATACCCTCGATAACGCCGCAGGTGAACTGCAACGCAGTAACGATCGCCTCTTAAGTAGCCAAACTCGGGCAGCCGACCTCAATACTGCCAGAACAATGCTTCAAGAAGCGATCGCCTGCACCCAGACGGCAATCAACCAGTTGGGTACAGCAGTTGATTTCCCTGTGTTAATTCAGTTAGCTAATCAGGACAAGGGAGTTCGGAATTACGCTAAAGAACTTGTGATTACCGTCAACGAAAATCGACAAATTATAGATGAACTCCTTTCTACTGCCTTAGTAGATTGGCAAGTAACTCGCCTCGCCCAAATTGACCGCGATATCCTGCAAATCGCTGTGGCAGAAATGAAGTTCTTAGGAGTTCCAGACAGTATCGCCATCAACGAAGCTGTGGAACTAGCCAAACGCTACAGTGGAGACGATGGTCATCGGTTTATTAACGGTGTTTTGCGCCGAGTCAGTGACCAGAAAAAAAGTGCGTAGCTTTTTATATTTATTTCCCAGAGTGAGCAAGATGACGGGGACAAGGAAAATAACCCATACCCAATACTTCTCTTCTTAGGCTGCGCCAACGGCAACTCTTGGAGACGCTACGCGTAGCAAGATCCCCGGAGGGGTACGCTCAGTACAAGTGCCCCATGCCCCAAGTTAAATTAAACTCATAATTCATAACTCATAATTCATATAGTCAATACTGCTGCAATGGTTTTTAATTGGTTCCGTCGTCAACATAACGATTCCTCTGACACTCCCTCTGATAAGAAGCAGGAAGAAACTCTTCCTGCACAAGAACCCCAACCAGAGCCAGCCGAAACATCAACACCAACTACTGAAGGTGCAACAGACACCACAGCTGACTTATTGGCGTTTGCGAAAGCTGCCTACAAAAATATCCAGCAAAAACAGCAAGCCGAGGTAGTAACCCAGCCTGATTCGGCAGATGCGCCAGCACCATCAGCACAACCTGAAACCGCAGAAACGGCAATTGCGGAAATCACTGAACCAGAAACAATCGAGGAACCTGTTAGTACAACAACTGTAGAAACTCCACAGGCAGAAGTTATCCAAGTTGCTACTGAGTCAGAAATTACAGAAGATTCCTCAGTAGCAGCAATTGCTGATCAGCCAGATGTCAAAAGCCAAGAACTCACGGCTAATGAAGTTGAACCAACACCCACCGAACCACTAGCTACCCCAGAGGCAACACAGCCAACAGCACTATCCTTCTTAGAACGGGCAAAGGCTCAACGGCAAGCCAAGCTAGAACAATTAATAGCCACCGCCATTGAAGTCCCCGAACCGGAGTTAGTACAGCCAGTAGCTACAACTTCCGAGGTAGGAGAGGAAATTCCTGGATTGGTATTTGATGATGGATTTGTGTGGTCGGCGAGAGTCTTAGCAGCTCAAGGTAGAAGTCCAGAAGACGTTTCTATGGAAGAAATTACCTGGCTAAAAAAGCTCCGGCAAGGGTTAGATAAAACTCGTCGTAGCATTCTCAACCAACTGAAGGCGATCGTTGGTCAAGGGCCGCTAAACCTTGCTGCTGTGACGGAAATTGAGGCATTGCTCCTGCAAGCTGATGTGGGTGTAGAGGCCACAGATTTTATTATCGATGCCCTACAGAAAAAACTTCGAGAAGAAGTGACTGCACCTGAAGAAGCGATCGCTTACCTGAAAAAAATCCTCCGGGATATGCTGGATGCGCCAAGCATTACATCCCAGAAAACTACTTTTACCCCAGAAAAAGAAACCTTGAACATTTGGTTAATTACTGGGGTGAATGGTGCCGGTAAAACCACCACTATCGGCAAAATTGCCCATCTAGGACAAAAATCTGGCTATAAATGTTTGATTGGGGCAGCAGACACCTTCCGTGCTGCTGCTGTGGAGCAGGTGAAGGTTTGGGGTAGTAGAAGCGGTGTGGATGTAATTGCCAATCCGGGAAAGAATACAGATCCGGCAGCAGTTGTCTTTGATGCGATCGCAGCTGCCCAAGCACGTCAAACCGAATTACTTTTGCTAGATACTGCTGGGCGACTGCAAAACAAAAAAAACTTAATGGACGAACTCGGTAAAATCCGCCGAATTATCGACAAAAAAGCCCCAAATGCCAAAGTAGAATCTCTTTTAGTTCTAGATGCCACTTTAGGGCAAAATGGACTGCGGCAAGCTGAACTTTTCTCCCAAGCTGCCCAACTGAGTGGTGTTGTCTTAACCAAGCTCGATGGTACTGCCAAAGGCGGCGTTGCCCTAGCTGTTGTGCAACAACTAGGTTTACCCATTCGCTTTATTGGTGCTGGTGAAGGAATTGAAGACCTGCGCCCGTTTTCGAGCTATGAGTTTGTCGAAGCTCTCTTGAGTGGCTAGTTGAAAAATTTGGAGTTAAAAATTTTTCTTGACAAACTGATAAATTTAGGGATAACTGATCTGATATTATCACTTGAACTAACTAGAAACAAAATACTGGAAACAGATCAAGTCCTAAAATTATCAGCTTGTCACAATAAATGTGTGACTTTTGCTAGAATTTGAAGCTTGTGAAGTTGAAATTGCTGGGTAAGTAATTTCATAGTCAGCACTTTAGTCGTTATTTTCTAAGCACTAAAATCCTGACTACAAACTGGATCACGGTAATTATGGTGTGTAAATTAAGTATTTGAAGACTTATTTACATATTCTCAGGTTTGGGAATGAGTGTAAGTCTGTTTTTTACCAAACCAACCTCGATTTGAGTGTTATGGAGGTTTTCACTCAAAATACTCCTAGTACAACAAGGCAAAAGTAAAAAGTAAAAAGTAAAAAGTAAAAAGAAAGAATACTTGTACTACAAGCTTTCTACCCTTTTGAGATGGTAGGTTTATTTCCGCCGTGTTGTACTAGTTGCCTCTGCCCAAGCAGTCACTCTGAAAGCACTATAAATTATTCTTTGAATAAAGTATTTATATAAATTTAGAGATATGCTTTGGTAATTAAGTTATGGAAAAATGAAAAGTTTTCGGAACTATCATTAAAACTAGTAATTTTTACGGGTTGGATTTGGACTAAAAATACATGATTTGAAATTAAGAATATTCCATCAAAAATACAATAGGCAAATAAAATACTTATAAAATTTGCCTATTACGTCTTTATACTCTTGCTAAAATGACAAGTCTTGTCTAAATATGGTTTAGCAATGCCAAAGCCAAAAGATTTATAAGTAATCTAAAATCTGCCAATATAAAGCTGTACCTGTACCTGTGTCTCAACTGCCCTCTCAACCCACTGATAACAATAGTAGTGCCGCGACTGATGTCACACCAGTCGTGGCACTCAAAGAACTCGTGGCAAGGTTGCACCGGGAACAGAACAAAATTCAAGATTTGCTAAGTTCTTTAGGATTTGCCCTGAGAAGTTTCAATAATTTGAATCAGTTTTTGGAACTGATCCCGTTGATGGCAACAAGAGTGACGGATGCAGACGGCAGCGCCCTGTTTCTCTACAAACCTAATGGTCAAGTTAGGTTAGAGCAGTTACATTGGCAAGATAGTCGTCAGCGAAAGAATATTCGCAAAGCGCTAGAAATAGCTAGCAGTCAAATCACGCTTATCCCCAATAGTGCCCTTCTAGCCAATGCCACGGGGATTTTGGATGACCAGATGCATCGCTATTTGGGGCCAGATGTGCAAATCTTTGGTACGGCAATTCTGGTGAAACATACAGAACGGGGATGGCTTTATGTCTTGAGCCGCGATCCAGAATATAGTTGGACAGAAACTAGGCAAAAGTTAGTTAGGTTAGTGGCAGATCAAACAGCAGTGGCGATCGAAAACGATGAACTAGCTGTAGAACTAAGAAAAAAAGAACGCCTAGATCAAGAACTAGAAATTGGCGCAGAAATTCAACGGCGACTTCTACCACGTCAATGTCCGACAATTCCTGGTGCAGTACTAGCGGCACGCTGTAAACCTGCCAATCGCGTCGGTGGAGATTACTACGACTTTATTGCTACCAATCATAATAAGATTCAGCTTAAGACCAAAGGCAGCACGGAAACTAGTCGCTGGGGTTTGGTTATTGGAGATGTTATGGGCAAAGGTGTCCCGGCTGGGCTGATTATGACGATGATGCGGGGAATGCTACGGGGGGAAGTGCTACATGGTAATTCCCCAGCCAGAATTCTGCAAAACTTAAATAGAGTGATGTATGCGGATTTGGAAAATTCCCACCGCTTTGTAACGCTATTTTATTCAGAATATAATCCCCATAACCGAGTTTTGTCTTATAGCAATGCGGCACACAATCCACCCTTATGGTGGCACGCAGCCACGAAAACTGTCACCCGTTTAGATACTCTAGGAATGCTAATCGGTTTGGATGCTAACAGCCAATATGAAGATGCCCAGGTACAGTTAGAGCCTGGGGATACAATTATTTACTATACAGATGGCTTGACTGATGCTGCTGCCGCAGGTGGCGATCGCTTCGATGAAGAGAATTTTGTTGCTGGCTTCAATACGGCTTGTAAGTACTGCAATGGGCCAGAGGAGATTGTGGATTACCTATTTGACCAAGTTCAGCAATTCATTGGTGCTGATAAGCAAAACACTGATGATATGACCCTAGTTGTTCTGCAAATTTATTAAACTCAACGAGGTTGTCGCCAACCCCGTTGGTCTTCAAAAGACTTCGGTATGAGTATTCATACCGAAGTCTTGCCCCTACTCGGTTTGAAATAAGTATTTTTTCCTACTTCTGGGGTAGTTTTTAGTCAAACAAGTACCCTAAAATTACAAAACATCCTGAAATCTATATAAATTAATGGTTTCATCTATCCACATCAGGCTACAACACCTTAGAATGATTCATTGAAAAGTCGAGCCGATGGTATGTACAGCCGTTTTGAGTAAAAGTACTCCCAAAGGATGATTTTTGTATTTCCGCGAACAAAGATTTCAGTACAGATGTGTCAAGGTGCATCCGTAAAGAATCTCAAGTAAACCTTCAGGAGTTTGATATGAACAAAGGTGAATTAGTTGATGCCATAGCTGAAAAGGCTAATGTTACGAAGAAACAAGCGGATGCAGTCTTAAGTGCCGCTTTGGATGAGATTGTGGAAGCGGTTTCTTCTGGTAACAAGGTGACGTTGGTGGGATTTGGCTCATTTGAATCACGGGAACGTAAAGCCCGCGAAGGTCGCAACCCGAAAACAAATGAAAAGATGGAAATTCCTGCGACAAGAGTTCCTGCTTTCTCGGCAGGGAAACTGTTTAGAGAAAAGGTAGCACCCCCAAAATCATAGGTTCTTAGGGAACCCTTTTTTAATGCGGCAACCTGCACACGGGGGAAATTTAGCCTGGGCAGCAGCACTGGCTGGCTGTCCCCCTGATGCTATTCTGGATTTTTCTGCTAGCATCAGCCCGTTGGGGCCTCCAAATAGCGCGATCGCTGCTATTCAGTCCCAAATTGGTAATCTTAAGCACTATCCAGACCCAAATTATAGTGAACTGAGACTAGCTCTCAGTCACTTCCATCAACTGCCGCCTGAGTGGATTCTGCCGGGTAACGGCTCCGCAGAATTACTGACTTTAATCGGTAGGGAATTAGCTCAATTAGCCGCGACAATTTTAATAACTCCAGCCTTTGGTGACTACTACCGAACCTTGGCAGCGTACAAAGCTAATGTGCTGGAGTGTCCTTTGTCACTTGTACTGAGCGAAGCCGAAGTATTAGTCAGTGGTCATTTGCCATTGACAAGGGACAAAGGATTATTGCTGAATAACCCCCACAACCCAACCGGGAAGCTATTTTCGCGGGACTCTATTTTGCCCTATTTGGAGCAATTTGCTTTGGTGGTGGTGGATGAAGCATTTATGGATTTTGTGCCGCCGAATGAGGAACAAAGCCTGATTCCGGTGGTGCAGGAATATCCAAATTTAGTAATATTGCGATCGCTAACCAAATTTTACAGTCTCCCAGGACTGCGATTAGGATATGCGATCGCACACCCCGACTGCCTAGCTAAATGGCAACTATGGCGTGACCCTTGGCCTGTAAACACCCTAGCGGCGGCGGCGGCAATTGCAGCACTCCAGGATACAGAGTTTCAGCAGCAAACCTGGGCATGGCTACCACCTGCACGAAACCAACTCTTTCAGGGTTTGGCTAAAATCCCCGGATTGCAACCCCAAGCAAGTGCTGCTAACTTTTTACTGGTTGAGTCTCAAGAGTCTACTTCGCAGTTACAGCAACAATTACTCAAGGATCACCAGATTTTAATCCGCGATTGCCTTAGTTTTAAAGAACTAGGCGATCGCTTTTTCCGGGTTGCTGTACGTTCTCAATCCGATAACCAACGCTTAATAACAGCGCTGAGTGGGGAGTGGGGAGTGGGAAGTGGGGAATAGGGGAGATGAGGTAATTTTCATTCTCCCCCATGCCCAATGCCCCATACTTCTCTTCTTAGGCTGCGCCAACGACTGCGCTCAGTACAAGTGCCCCATGCCCACTTGCCCTGAGCGGAGCCGTACCACTTCGTGGAAGCAAGCTACGCGTAGCGTCTCGTAGAGAAGGGATGCCCCATGCCCACTTGCCCTGAGCGGAGCCGTACCACTTCGTGGAAGCAAGCTACGCGTAGCATCTCGTAGAGAAGGGATGCCCCATGCCCCATGCCCAATGCCCAATGCCCAATGCCCCATGAGTGATGACAATTGACTACGATGTTGTAATTATTGGCGGCAGTCTTGCTGCGTACTACGCTGCCCTTGCTGCAACCCAACTACATGCTACAGTTGCCTTGGTGGAACCCAAAGTAGACTACGGGTTTACTCATCACCATGCTCTTACCGAAATCGGTAAACTGGCGCAGAAGTTGGATAATAGCTCTGCTTTTGGCATTCATGCCACACACGCTAATACCTCAGAAGAATGCCACGTATCGATGGTATGGCAAGAAGCGATGCTGTATGCTCAATGCGTGGCCTCAAATCTCAAAGAACACCATTCTCCAGCCATCCTAGCCGCGCGGGGAGTCGATGTCATCGTTGGCAATGGTCAATTCCAATCTTCACCACAACTTGCTTTTGCCGTTAACAAGCGTCTACTACGCGCCCGTACCTATTTGCTGGCCAGTGGTTCGCGTCCAGAAATCCCGGAGATTGAAGGATTGCAAGCCACTGGCTATCTAACCCTATCTAATATTTGGCAATCCTTACAGGGAGCAACATTAGCCAAAAATTGGGTAATTATCGGTGGAATTCCCCAAAGCATTGAAATCGCTCAAACTTTAGCGCGGTTTGGTTGCAGTGTGACGCTAGTAGTCAAGCATCGTTACATTCTCCCCGATATAGACCCGGAGATAGCCATACTGCTTCAGGCGCAGTTGGAAGTTGAAGGTGTGCCTGTCCTCACCGAAAAACCAGTAACTCAGGTGAGGCTAATTGAGGGTAAAAAGTGGGTTCAAGCAGGAGATAAGGCTATTGAAACTGATGAAATTTTAGTGGCGACTGGACAACAGCCAAATCTGGAATCTCTAAATTTGGCAGCAGTCGGTGTGAAATGGCATCGACGTAGTTTAGTAGTGAATGATAAATTGCAAACTACTAACCACCGCATTTACGCTTGTGGGGATGTAATTGGTGGTTACGATTTAGCCAATATCGCTAATTATGAAGCAAAAATTGCCCTGAACAATGCACTCTTTTTCCCCAGGTTACGAGTAAATTATCACTCCGTTCCTTGGGCGATATTTTCTGCGCTGATGCTGGCGCAAGTGGGTTTGACAGAGGCACAGGCAAAACGCCAATTTGGTCGAGATGAAGTTTTAGTTTTGCGACAGTATTTTAAAACGGTAGCAGCAGCCCAGCTTCGGGGCGAAACCACTGGTATGTGTAAATTAATTGTGCTACGCAACGGGGAAATTTTGGGAGCTTCGATATTGGGGGGAGAAGCCGGAGAATTAATTAATTTGATTGCCTTGGCAATGTCACAAAAAATTAAAGTTAAAGATTTAGCAAATTTATCTCCCGTCTATCCTAGTTTCTCAGAAATTCTGGAACAAACTGCAAGAGAGTGGAGTAAGGAAAAGTTAAATAGCAATATTGCTTTGCAAGAGTTTTTAGAAGGCTTCTTCCATTTCCGCCGCAATTGGAATTTATGAGTTATGGGGCATTGGGCACTTGTACTGAGCGTACCCCTCCGGGGATCTTGCTACGCGTAGCGTCTCCAAGAGTTGTCATTGGCGCAGCCTAAGAAGAGAAGTATTGGGCATTGGGCATATTGGGTTGTTGCGGTGCTTTACGCGATCGCTAAGGGACTTCCAAAGAAAAAAATATCCCAAAACTGACGCAAAACCTCTGTATTTCTCCTCTCTCTGTGTTCTCTGCGCCTCTGTGGTTCGTTTATTTGCATAATTTATTTCTTGGAAATCCCTAATACCATTTCTTTGTGAGGCTGCGCCAAATTTTCTTTCTTTCTTTGTGTCCTTTGCGCCCTTTATGGTTCGTTCCTCATGTAGTTTGGCGCATCTTCATACAGAATTGGCATAACACAGCCTATAGAATTGAATATTTTTTAGGGAGTCCCTGAAAAATTCTGCATCACAACCCATACAACTCCCGCCGCTACTAGAGGTACGCTGAGGTTATCTGTACCGTGGGGTGAGACTGCCTCTGCTAGGGTAGCGAAAGTAGCTGTTACCACCGCCGTCAACAATGCCGATTTTAAACTTAAAGGTGTTGCTAGGGGACTCAGTAATGAACCAGGTAGCAGCAACAGCACCAAGAAAATCACTACTGTACTCGCTCCAAACATTGCTGCTGAACCCTCCCAGGAACGCACAGAATTTACCACTTGGTACTTATGCTGTCCGAAGCGTCTACCGATTAATGCTGCTAGTGCATCACCCCAGGTCATGGCCATTATGCCAGCAACAGCGATCGCAACGCTATCTACTGGCCCATCTGGTCGCCACAGTAGCCCAAACAGCAGTGTTACTGAGATAGCGAAGTAAACTGTACCAGGTGAGCTATCTTGGGTATCCATTGCGCCGATGATTCGGTAGCGGTAAAACAGGTAGTTGAGTCCGATAAAGGTAGCAAAAGGTATAATTCCGATTTCCCAGTGTTTAAACAGCAGCAGAACACCAAAAACCCACATCCCTGCACCAATATGGATCACTTTGCGCGTCAAATCTGGCTTCACACCAAATAGTTTACGCAGTCCCTCGCCAATGACAAGTAGACCGGTAGCGTAAACATAAGAAATTGCTAGCCCGATAAAATCATTTGTCATTTGTCATTTGTCAATAGGTGTCAACTTAGAGCCAGGGCGAATAGAATTCGCGGCTACACAAACAAAGTCCACCTCCGTGGACTAAGAGAAAACTAAGCTTTTTTAACCCACGGAGGTGGGTTTTGCCTGTGTAGACGCGGTTTCTAACCGCCCTTTTACCGTTAAGTTAACACCAATGCCCCTCATCCCCCTCATCCCTCACTTTGGTCGATCGCTATTTCGTCTCAGGTTCTTGTCTACTGACGAAACGCTACCAATACCTTGAAGAATACCACGACCGATTAAACCTAAACCCCGACCAACTATTTGAGTAAGTATGAAGACTATACCGCTACCTAAAAAAGCTAATAGTGATTTTAAACGCGGTGCGATCGCATCACTAAATTCTAGGAGCAATGTCACTACTAAAGGAATATTGGAAAGTTTTACTAACTCCTGATTTCGAGGAGCATAAACTGAAGTATTGGCAATCCCACGAGGTGCAATTACAAATAGTTCATACCTACTTTCAAAAACTGCTTTTGGCTCATTTATATAATTTCTTAATCGGTATTTCCACGATAAATCATTTCTAAACCGTTCAATCTCTCTTGTAGAAATCAATTGCCGCCCATAAAAATTTTGCTTAATCTCTTCTACATCTGCTAAAGAATTTAACAGTGGTTGCACTACTCCATTCGCTACCTGAATCAACAAGTTCTCTAAAATCATTAATGCTTGCGACTTGGCTTCAGCGCTCACTACTGGATAGGAGGTATTATCAATATTTAATTCTGTTTGAAATAGAAGATAAGAATAAAACTCACAAAGTAGCGGAATTTTATCGAGAATATCTCTTTGGACAACTTCTGTATTTTGCATCAATAACTTGACAATTTCTATATATTGATTCCCTATTTTGATTCGAGCAAACTTCCCAAAAAAATCTGTAATCGCTGCTTGCCATAAGTCGCGTATTAAGGTATTTTTTACTTCATATAATTGATTTATCTCTATTTGAGAAGCACGCAACTCATCCAACTGTTCAGCCAATTTTTGCAGGATCAAATAAAGTAATTCCCGTTTTTTATCTTCACGAAAGATGTCAATTTCTAAAGGTATATTCGTGACATTTCGTAAAGAAAATTGAAGTTTAGTAACACAAGATGCAAACAAAGCAGATTGTAGGGTTTCCGGACTAAGTAAAGGTGACACCGTTTGTCTTTGTTGAATGGCACTATTCAATGAAGGAGTCAGAGGCGGCTCATCAGCAGCAATATGTTCCTCTTGCCTTTCTTGCGATGAAACCAACAACCGATTTAGCAACCAACGAGCTGCTAGCAGTTCTCGCCGTCGTCCAGCTAGAATTGCTCGATCTAATACTGGTAGTCCGGGAACTTGTAATTGTGCTGTTACTACGGCTAGGGTAGCGTCAATGTGAGCAATTCCTGACAAACGTAAATTATTTCGGAGTCTATGGAAAGGGAGTGAGGAGTGGGGAGAGACGCGATTAATCGCGTCTGTACTAGGGAGTGGGGAGTTAGGAGTTGTTATTGCTTCTGTGTCTTGGAACCAATAGGAAGCACCATCTGCGACTTGTTGCATGGCGGTGACTAACTCAGGAAGTGGTGTACCTTTGGGGCAGTAGCCATTTACACCAACAGATTTAGCAGCTAATAGCAGTCCTTGTTCTTGCACAGAACTGAGGAGCAAAATTGGCAGGTTGGGATATAAGGCTCTGAGTTGGCGACAGAATTGTAAGCCTAGCTGTTGACTGGTGGTAGAGCGACCATTCCCGAATTCCAAAACCACCAAATTTACCTGATTAGGGTCTTCCTGGGCAATTTCTGCTAAAATCTGCAAGGCAACGGTGTCATTTTCTACAGCTGCGATCGCTTCCAGGTGAGGAATTGCTTCTAGGGCTATCTGTAATCCCAGACGAAAAATCGGGTCTTGGTCGATTAACAATAATTTTAGAGGGCGATCGCTCATAGTCCACTCAATTACACAAGCACGGTTTTTTACCAATCAGCAAACAACTTTGATACAAAACTTTGTCTTTCCCATTGTTACCTGTTTTCGCAAACTGATAAATCGATCATAATTGCCATAAACAGCCTTCACTGTGTAATGAAATGAACCTGAGTATTCGGCACTGGTTGGCAGAACGCCAGATCGCAATCAATCAAATCAAAGCATTTTCACCGGCGCAATTGGCAGGTATTGCCTACCGGATTGTTCAGGATATGGAAGTCAAAAGCCTCATGCCTTTTGATATTTGTACCTTGGTAGAGGTCTTAGAACTGCCTTTAGGTGTTGTTTGGGAAGAAATCAGTGTGATTTCCCAGTTGACAGAAAACCTGTTGCGTAACCTCAGCCAAAAAAAACCGTTAAAACGTAACGAAGGGACGTGGCTAGCGTTTCAAATTGCCTATCTCCACGCTTTGCAAGCAATTCTAGAGCAAGAAGCAAAGCTGCAAAGACCGTGGCTAGACCGGGCAAGTATACCTATCCAATCACACATACTTAAAGGGGATGTGGGTAAATTCATCCTCCAAGATCCGCAATTACAAGGTTTGCTGAAAACTCTCAGTCCTGGTAAATTGACTGATACTCAAGCGGAACAAGCATTATCTTTGGTTGCAGATTCATTACTGGTGCAACAAATAAATAACGCTGTCATAGCTTGGTTAATTGCCAATGGTGCAGAGGAAACTGAAGCTAAACTTCTAACACAGCGTTTGGTCAACTCACTTCCTGGTGAAATACTGGTAGTCGTTACTGAGAATGCTGCACCTTTAGCCCAACTGCAAAAATTTTTCCGATTGGGGATTTCATTATCTCCCAATTCGATCACCCCAGAAGTTGGTTCTACAGTCGGCGAGAAAATTGATTTGCACCGAGAATATTACCGTGCAAGTTTGATTAAAAATCTCAGTATGCCTTTGCTGATGGAATCCTTTGCTCTCAAGGATATCTATGTGCCACAAAAAGGCTTACCAATAGAAGAAAGTATTTCTGAGCAGGATAAAAAAACTGTTAAACCAGTTGATTTAAAGATATGGGCGCAGCAACAGCTAACTGATTTAGAAACGATCGCTATGATTGAATCGGAACCTGGTTATGGAAAAACCAGTTTTTGCCAACTTTGGGCAGCACAGCTAGCAGAGGAATTCTACCCTACTTGGATGCCTATAATAATTAGGTTACGAGATGTAAAATATGGTAAAACTTTAATTGAAACCCTGAATTCTGCCTTTCCTGTTAATCTTTCAACTTGGTTAGAGCAAGAAAACCTCCCTTGTCTGTTGCTGCTAGATGGTTTGGATGAACTGCCCCCTTCTGCTCACGGTATCAGGGCAAAACCAATTTTCATTCAGCAATTACTGAACTTTCAATCTCAGCATCGGCACAAAATTGTGTTAACGAGTCGATCAACGACGTTAGAAGAAATCGCCCCAGAAGTATCGCTATTATTAAGGCGAATTATTATTCAGCCGTTTGATGCGGACGAACTCAAACAATGGTTTCAACAATGGGCAAAAGTGCAATCGTTGGCGATCGCTCAAAATTTCTTTACATTCCTAAAACAGTCAGGGTTATTTGTCAGCCAATCAAAGTTTTCAGGATTATCTGCCCTTGTGCGTCAACCGCTAATGCTGCATTTGTTGGGCATTTTGCACCGCGACGGATTGGTAGATGATGAACTATTGCAGTTAGCTGCTAATAACCAAAAGTCTTTTCTGTTATGGGAAATTCATCATCGCCTGAGTCGATGGTTGTTGGGTTATCCGCTAATTGGTGGGATCAAGACGATGCTACTGCGCTCAGGATCGGCTCATATCCACCGGACTCCAGAAGCGATCGCTAATTTACTCGCTGGTCGTCATCCCCAAGATTTACTTGAGCAGATGCAAGCGATCGCTCTCCAAATTTTACACTCGCAACGTCATCAAATCAATGTAGCTGGTGAATTTCATCCTCTACCAGGGTTTTATTTGAAAGTTCGGGATGTAGAAAGCGCAGCGAAAACTAGTTTAATTGAGTTTTCGCATATCAAGTTGGGAGAATCTCTTTGTGCAAATGCGATTGCTGCCCAACTTAAATTTCTGACTCAGTACCAAAATGAGGCTTATGGTACGCCGACTTTTGTACTTGATTCTCCTAGTAGCGTAGCCCAGCATATTTATAATTTACTAGGTTACGGGATACTGAGCCAGGAAATTGAAGAATTGGCGATCGCACAATTGCGCCGACAGCAAAAGCACAAATTTTCGTTTGAAGCTTTGTTTCAACGTCTTTTATCTTTTTGGCGTGCTTACTGTCAAGGCTGTTGGTTAGATCAAGGGATAGCCCACAAAGCTTTAACTCATTTTCAAGCACAACAAAACCCTGTGAATGTTGAACAGGTGAATGCTGCGGTGGGACTGAATGTATTTTTATTGCTTTGTGCTTGCTACCGAGAAACAAGAGTTCCTTTTTGGCCTTGTGGGAATCCAGCGAATTTGGCAGAATTCAATCCAGAGGCGCTGAGTGGGCTGATTGCTAAGACAACGGTTTTGCATAAAAGTGCCTTCGCAACCCGAATCAAATCTCTGGCTGGAATCAACTTATCGGGAGCCTCTTTATTGCAAGTGGTGTTAACTGGGGTAAATCTTGAGCAGACAAACTTATCCAATGCGGAGTTAATCGGGACGAATTTAGCTGGAGCCAATTTGCAACAGGCGAACCTCACAGGCGCGAACCTACAACAAGCGAATCTCGTAGGCGCAAACCTCCGACAAGCGAACCTCACAGGGGCAAATCTGCAACAGGCCAACCTGATGATGATAAATCTGAGTTCAGCTAATCTCACGAACGCCTGTTTATTTGATGCCATCCTCGCTGAGACTGACAAACAATTGGCCAACGATAATGGTGCTTTGTTCTCTAAAGAGTCGTTTCAAAAACTGAAACATTTGCGTAGTTTACCGCCGCAGGCATCGCAGCAGCGCTTCTTAAACACCATACAAATCACCCCAAATATGGATGCTAATTGGAACAAGATCCCTGCCCTCGGACTAATTGAAAGCTGCGAAGGCATGATTTTACCAGTAGATTTATATGATGATGATGGCGATGATGAGACAGTTTTTAGCAATAATTCTATTGGGGAATAGGGAATAGGGGATAGGGGATAGGGAATTGGGAATAGGGAATAGGGGATAGGGAATAGGGAATTGGGAATTGGGAATAGGGGATAGGGAATAGGGAATAGGGAATTGGGAATTGGGAATTGGGAATAGGGGATAGGGAATTGGGAATTGGGAATTGGGAATTGGGAATAGGGAATTGGGAATAGGGAATAGGGAATTGGGAATAGGGAATTGGGAATAGGGAATTGGGCATTCTCCCTCATCCCTAGTCCCCAATCCCCAGTCCCTAACCCTCTTCCTGATTCCGGTAGCCAAAAAAGTTAATACTGTAGTCAGTAATCCGCACTCCTGTTTGTTCTTCGATTTTGCGGATAAAATCTTCTGGAAGTTCTACATGAACATCGAGAATTTGATTTGTATCTATACAGTTGACATGACTGTGAGAGTCACTGATATTGCCGTACAAACGCCCATCACAGCGCTCAATACACTCAATGATGCCTTGACTTGATAATGCTTCTAAGTTTTGATAAACAGAGGTATGACCGATCTCTTTGCCTTCTTGGTTCAAGCGATCGTAAATCTCTCTCGCCGCAAGGTGTTCATTTGCTTGCCAAAGTAACTCCAGAATAAAGCGACGCTGACGACTGACGCGCATACCCAGGATTTGACAGCGCTCAAGCGCATCTTCTAAAGAACGAATTGGTTTTGTAGTAATTGTTTGTTTTTGCATATTACAGCTTCTTAACTGTTGGGGTAATTTTCCCGTCTAAATGTTTATTGGTTATTTAATATATGCAACTCTATTGCACACCGCTCTTTTACCTGTGCTTGTGTTTTGGCTTTTGATGCTGCGGAAGTGACAGGTGGCGATAATGATTTTTTTTGCTTGTTGATGCTTACTTTGTCAGACCTTAATCTAAAACAAACTCATTACAACTTTAACTTAAAATTGCTGTAAATGTCCACCTTGGGGAGGCGTTGCGTTTCCCAAGTAGCCTGATTCTAATGGCATACCATGTTAATGGTGTAGTAATTTCTTATTTAAATTAGGTAAGTAGGCAAGAAAATTTCAATATATGTAAACAAATATAAATTAACGTCGGGTGTGTTAGCAGAGCGTAACGCACCATCCATAATTTCAGGTGCGTTACGCTTTCAGCTAACGCACCCTACAATTAAAAATTTGTTATGTGTATAAACCTTGTATGGGTTGAGCAAATGATCAGTAAAAAAGTATCAGTAAATACTAATTAATTTGTGAAGAAGTCTTTGTGCTACTTAATGTTTATGTAGCGTCAATGCCTGAAAGCTGCTACTGTAGATTGTCGATCCTACAATTGAGCATCAAGAAAGTGGCTGCTGAATCAATGACAATTGCGATCGCACTCAATAATGACTTCATTAACAATCTGGATCTGTCGCCTGCGTCAACGGTGATTGAAAAACTGCTGCAAGATGGGATCGTATCCCATGAACAGCAGCTACGCTTTGATATCAATTACGATCGCGAACCAGGCGATCCGAGGGAACTCTCAGAAATTCCAGAGGTGCGGCTGTGGTTTGTGCGTCTAGATGCCAAATATCCCTGGTTGCCATTTTTACTCGATTGGAAAGCTGGGGAATTCGCTCGTTACGCCGCCATGCTTGTACCACATCAGTTTAGTTCCCAAGAAGGCATTCAGTACAATCCTGAAGCCTTAGAGATATTTTTGATGCACAAAATCTTTATTTTAGCCGATTGGCTCAAACAGCAGGATATCCCCAGCCTCTCGCGGCTGAAGTCTATGGCCCAAATGCTGGGTTACGAATTAGATGATGCTTTTTTTGCGATATTTTAACAAGAAAGAAAGAATTCAGGAGTCAGGAGCCAGAATTCAGAATTGAATTCTGAACGAAAAAGCTGACTTCGGCGTGGGCGTTCAGTGGAACGCTGAATAAACGGCATTTTTGCACCCCTACCAAATCTATAGACCTCTTGCAAAAGTCCTTAACACCCCACCCCCAACCCCTAAGAGCAAGCGGAGAGGGGAGCGTTTGCTTTACTCAAATGCGGGGTGGGGTTCTTTATTTTTGATTTATGCAAGAGGTCTTATGATTTGGTGGTCAGCTTTCGTAATAGCGGATCTGAATCCCCCACTTTTTTGTTCCGACTTCTGAATTCCTCTTCAAAAAACTACTGCTTTAGCCACCCCAAATTTTCTCTAAAACTGCGTTTGGTGAAATATCCGCCGTTTTTCCCGTGGGGGATTCAATGGCCAGGAATTTATCGTTTTTCGGCAACAATTTCGCTGAATTGGTGGGACCAAATAGGGCAATGGTATAGGTTTGAACTGCAACACTCAGTTGTAGTGCCGCATTATCAGTAGACAGCAACAAATTTGCCCCGGCAATTATGGCAGTTAACTTGCCAATATCATCTGGGGCAGTTACTTTGATATCTGGAGAAGACTCCAGAAGCGATCGCACAAACTGTTCATCATCAACTCCCTTAATCACCACCACAGGCAGTTCCGGTTGCTTGTGGTGGAAGGCTTGAATAATTTGGTGCCAACTCTGGACAGGGTAGATTTTATCCGGTTCTTTAGCCTGGGATAATTGGCCAGAACCGCCATTAATCAAGATATAGCCTGTTTCATGCACCCCTAAACGTTTTTGTTCCTTTTGTGCCCACTCAATATCTGGTTTTGGCACATTTACTGCTAACTCTGGCACAGGGCTATTTATTTCCAATGGTTGCAGCAAATCGTGGTATAATGCTGCCGCATACTGGGATAGTTTGAACGGTACAGCATGGGTAAGAAAACCCGATCCTTTACCTTGATAGCCAATGCGTATAGGAATCCCCGTCAACCAGAGTAAAAGACCCACCAACCAATTTTGCTTAACAGCAATGGCAACATCGTATTCGCGATCGCGAATGGTGCCCACCAAGTTACCCCAATCTGCCAGACTGTTACGGTCATGAAAATCAAAGTTCAGTACCTCGTGAACTGACTTGCTCACTTGGTATGCAGCCTTTGACCGGGGTTCAACAACGACATCGATCTGAGCGTTAGGGTAATGGCGCTTCAAGTCATCTAGGGTCGGAAAGAAGAGAATTTGGTCGCCAATTCCGCCAGGTACAAGGGCTACTACTCGCATAATATTTATTGACGCTTACTCGCTCCCCATTTTAGGGGAAAATATATAGCTTAAAGATTGAGGAATTCTGTGTATTTACTAATTCCATCTGCGGGAATAGGAAAAAGAATGGGGAGTAACCGTAATAAACTCCTGCTGAAAGTGCGATCGCAACCAATTATTGCTTGGACTCTATTAGCCGCAGAAGCCGCCACTACAATCAGTTGGATCGGGATTATTTCTCAACCTGCTGACTGGTCTGATTTCAAAACAATTATCGCCGATCTGAAGCTGACTAAACCAGTGGAATTGATTCAAGGTGGCTCCACCCGGCAGGAATCTGTTTACAATGGCTTGCAGGCGCTACCAATAGCCGCAGAACAAGTTTTGATTCATGATGGCGCGAGATGCCTGGTAACACCAAATTTATTTAACTCTTGTGCCGAGGCCATTGGCCGCTGTCCCGGCTTAATTGCTGGTGTACCCGTCAAAGACACCATCAAAGTTGTCGATGAACAAGGCATAATTCAAGAAACACCCGATAGACGAAAACTATGGGCGGCACAAACTCCCCAAGGATTTGATGTCAAGTTATTGAAACAGTGCCATGCTGAAGGTGTTCGTCAAGGTTGGGAAGTAACTGACGACGCTGCTTTATTTGAAAAGTGTGGTATTGAAGTGCGAATTGTCGAGGGAGAGGAGACGAATTTAAAAGTGACCACCCCACAAGATTTAGCGATCGCAGAATTTATTCTCACAACTAGAGGCTTTTGAGGGAATGGGGAATGGGGAGTAGGGAGTGGGGTAAATAACCAATGCCCAATGCCAATTTGAGAGTTTCAAACAATATTTTGACAATTTACGATATAGTGCCACAAACTTGTTGATTGTTAGTTGTCATCTGCTAATGACCAATGCTTCTCTACGAGAGGCTGCGCCAACGACTTCGCTCAGTACAAGTGACTAATGACCAATGACTAATAACTAAATGATTACAGCCACAGCGACGAAGATAGAAGCAATTCTCTATTTAAAGGGTAAACCCTTGTCGCTCGGCGAAATCGCCGAGTATGCCGCGTGCGATCGCGCCAGTGTTAAGGAAGGCATGATTGAACTAATGGACAACTATGCCCACCGAGATAGCGCTCTAGAGGTAATAGAAACTCCAGATGGTTACAGTTTGCAACTACGGTCTGACTTTCATGATTTAGTGCAAACGATGATACCAGTAGAATTGGGTGTAGGAGCATTGCGGACTTTAGCAGCGATCGCCCTCAATAGTCCCATACTCCAGAGTGACTTGATTAACCTGCGCGGTTCAGGGGTATATCAACATGTTCCAGAACTCGTCGAACTTGGTTTCATCCGAAAGCGCCGAGACAGTGATTCTCGCTCCTACTCACTTCAAGTAACGCCGAAATTTTATCAATATTTCCAAATCGAACAACTTCCGCAAATACTTTCTACCAACCAGAAGGAAGAACAACTAGAACTAGAACTGGAGGGAGTGGGGAGTGGGGAGTAGGGAGCAGGGAAGGTAGGGGAAGAAGAACTCTTGATTATTCCCTATTCCCCACTCCCCTCCTCTTGACTTAATACCCGTGGTGAATGCGCTACCCTTGTACTATGGTTTAGAGTAGAGTTAGCAATTAAGCTAAATAAAACTGCCAATGGTGTTTAATCCTGACTTTTTGAATGACAACTCTGAGGAACACCCTAATCAACTTCTTTCCGACCACTCTGAGGAATACCCCAATCAGTTGCTCAAATATCTACAGCATCAGTCTCCTGATGTTTTAGCGAGGATTGCTCAGTCCGCCAGCCCCGAAATTAAACAAATTATCTCGCAAAATGTCCAGGGGCTAGTGGGGATGCTCCCGGCAGAAAATTTCAACGTGCAAATCACAACAGATCGAGATAACTTAGCTGGGCTTCTAGCGTCGGCCATGATGACGGGGTATTTTCTGCGCCAGATGGAACAAAGAATGCAGTTAGAGCATTTGTCTAATGGTCAATAATCAATAGTCAGTAGTCAAACATTCTGGGACTATTGACTATTGACTATTTCCTTTCAGGGTAAGCTGCTGATTTTACTTTGAAGGTTTGAATTTTACCACTGCGGTTGACTTCGATCGCTAAGATGTCCCCAACTTTGCTGGACTCTACCAACCTCTGAACTTGGGCTGAGGTTTTGACTGGTTTACCGTTAACTTTTTGAATCACGTCTCCGGGAAGTAGTCCGACTTGCTTGGCTGGAGAGTCGTCTGTGACTCCTCTAATGACAATTCCAGCATCCTGCTGAATATTTAGCTGATTCTCTTGATTAATCTGCTGTCTTCTGATGGGAGAAAGGTCTGCCATTTCAAAACCCAAGAAGGGATGTTCCACATGCCCTTTGGTAAAAAGTTCATTGGCGACGCGGGCGGCGGTTTCAATGGGGATGGCGAAACCGAGTCCTTGAGCATCAGCGCGGATGGCAGTGTTAATCCCAATGACTTCCCCTTGGGCGTTTAACAATGGTCCACCAGAATTACCAGGGTTAATCGCGGCATCAGTTTGGATAAAGCTGACTCGCTTATCTGGCACCCCAACTTGAGTACTGGTGCGATCTGTAGCGCTGATGATGCCCATAGTGACAGTATTATCTAAACCCAGGGGATTGCCAATAGCGATCGCCCATTCTCCTGGGATCAAGTTTTGCGAATTACCCAGCTTGACAGTTGGTAAATCATGTGCTTCTATTTTCACGACTGCCACATCTGTCACAGGATCAGATCCTACTACCTTTCCCTCTAAACTCCGACCATCTTTGAGGGTAACTTGTACCGTATCTGTATCTGCTACCACATGAGCGTTAGTGAGTAATTCTCCATCTTCGCTCAAAATAAATCCCGATCCTGTACCGCGCTCAATCCGTTCTTCAGGAATTGGTTGCTCATCCTCTCCAAAGAATCGTCGCAAGAGGGGATTTTTTAATACGTCAGATATGGGATTGGCGACTTTGCGAGTGGCATTAATTCGCACCACAGCCGGGCCAACTTTTTGCACAGCCGTTGCAATAAAATTCACATTATTATCGCCCCCACTAGCCCCAATCTCTGGGTTAGGAGGATTCGGAGATACGGATTCTGGAGGCAAAGCCATTGTCACATTTCTTAACTGTTGGAACGAGGGATTTTGTAGCAGGAGATAGCGACTACCAAACAAACCTGCACCACAGCCGAACACCAGTAATAACACATAAACGCCCAGTTGCTTTAAAGATAACTTCATAATAATTCTGCTCAAGGACAGCAATGCAGTTGCTAATTTCTAAGTGTAGTCAAGCTAACGGCAAGTGGACAGATCAATTTACTAGAAATTGGGCATCCCTTCTCTACGAGACGCTACGCGTAGCTTGCTTCCACGAAGTGGTACGGCTCCGCTCAGGGCAAGTGGGCATTGGGAAGAATTTACTCCCCCTCTCCCTCACTCCCTCATCTCCCCCTCTCCCTCACTCCCTCATCCCCCTCATCTCCCCACTCCCCACTCTTCCCATCTAAAATTTAAAGTTAATGCGCTCTTGATCTCTGTACATGACTTTACCCTTTCGTCAACTGTTTCTCTGTAGCTTACTTAGCGCCTTGGGACTAGTAAGCATACTCCCAAACACCAATAGTGCTAAGGCTGCTGTCGGTGGTTGCCCAACTCCAGCTTTATCTCGCTTCCAACGCCATAAAGTTATTCGTGGCGAAACTTTAGAGAGCATAGCGCAGCGCTACAATCTCATACCTACAACTATTATTGGCATGAATCCAGCTTTGCAGAATGGTGCAGTTGCCGCCGTTGGTAGTGTGCTTCAAATTCCTCCCTACAATGGGATTGTAGTCGAAGTGCCTCGCGGTGAAACTTGGCGACAAGTGGCGGCACAATACAAAGTTCGTGCTGACAGCCTTTTTGAGGTGAATGGTTGCCAACAAGACCCCAGAATCGTCTTTGTTCCTGGGGTAAATTGGTCGCCCAATGGTGTTATAACTAAGTCCCCTTTACCTACTGATGCAGGTACACCAAACCGTGCATCCCTATCTGGATATCCCTTGGCACAAGTCGCAACCGTGGGATTAGCTTACGGCTGGCAAATTAATCCTGCGACAGGTGAAGTTTTCTTCCACAGTGGTATTGACTTATTAGCACCAGTTGGTACTAATGTGCTAGCGATCGCACCTGGAACTGTAGCCTTTGCCAGCGATCAAGGCTCTTATGGCAAGTTGGTCATTATTAACCACAGTGGCGGACTCCAAAGCCGCTATGCTCAACTTGACAGTATCAAAGTTACTGTCGGTCAGCAAGTGAAAAAAGGAGACTTACTAGGAACAGTAGGCACTAGTGGAAAACCAAGTTCCAGTCAACCGCATCTCCATTTTGAAGTGCGTTCTAGCTCATCTCTGGGTTGGGTAGCGGAAGATCCCAAGGGTTATCTGAAAAAATGAGGAAATGGGGAGATGAGGGAGGAGGGAGAGATGAGGGAGAATACTAAACCCAATGTCCCATGCCCTACCTATGCCCTATGCCCAATTCCCAATTTCCAAATTCGCTAGATTTTACGATGTGCATTCCTGCCTCTGCAAACCTTGTAAATGCCGTGTCTGCCTGTTCTGTGTAGTCCACAACACCAGGGACAACAACAGGAGAAGTGCAATCTTCTAGTAGATAGATTTTTTTTGCAAGGGTAGCATCTACCTGTTTAATTTCTGTTAATAAATCGTCAATTGTCCAGGCGACACAGTGACTTTTAGCTTGGCCACCAATAATCACAACATCAAATTCTAAAAGTTGTTTAATCAAGCGCGTGTTCTTTTGAGCAAGTGGACGTTGTTCAAAATCTTCTAACACTTCTGGACGTAAGATAGAATAGTTTTCTGTTAAAGGATTTTCGCCTTTAATTTCAAATTGTGCCTGACTCTGACGCCCAATGCTGTGGAAAAATATTGCTTCTTCAACCGATGAAACTAAAGCATGACCAATGCCACCCAACATAGAATGATAAGGCCAAACAGTTAGGGGATATTTACCATCTTGACTAAGTTGCTTAAGGTAATGGTAAGCGTGTTTTTCTAATAATTCATAATCCCCATTAGTAACACTATCAGCAACTGCTGGGTTGACTTTCCAGATACCTTGTTGAATATCTGCTGGTGTGATACTAGTAGCTGCTGGAGTTGGATGTTCTCCCGCAGCGTTCACCCAAAAGATCGGATGAAAAATTTGCGTTGCTGTGTGGGTGTCCAGGGTGGGTACAATTTTTGTAATTACTCCCAAGTTACGATAGATAAACTCACATAACCTGACGTTATCATCCACCGCCGCATTACCGGATTTTCCACCTACAAATAATTCAAAGCCGGGGATACAGAAGGTGTTCTGGACATCAATTAACAATAGACAAATACGGGTTTTATCTAAAGATGCTGGTTTGATATCGTGTTGTTTGGCCCAGATTTCAGCTTCGGTGGCACGTTCTTGGTAAGGTACGCGCGAAATTTCGCCCACTTCTTCAGGGTTAAAGTGTGGGGGAATTGGTAGTTGGGGTGTTATTTGGGTGTTCATAATTACAGTCGCTTTTATTCTGTAATAACATCTATAACTTCAATACCCAAATTTTCTCAAGTCCTTCAGCAAGTTGAGGACTTTTCAAACAACCTCTTAGCGCCGAGGGCGCCACAAGCTTAGACTATTGCGTTACGCTCTGCTAACACACCCTACAATAGTACTGAGATTTTTTCAGAAATCAAAAATGATTCCTATATAAAGCGGTATAGCGCTTCCTAATCAGATGAGGTACATCTTAAGCCCCCTCTCGAAGAGCGGGGAGGGGGTTGGGGGTGGGGTTGTTGTACCTCACAAGTGCCGAGAACCGCTATATGAGGCGGCAGAGTATTTGTTAAACAAAGATGCAGTTGGGCTAAAGCTGATCTCAAAAAACCGAAGAATAAGGGCTGAATCAAAAATTAAAATCCCATCATAAAAACGAAAGATAACTACGAGGTGATTTAGAAGTTGACAAACTTCATGTAATATAAAAGTAGTAATATAGACATTAACCTCACAAAATCTTCAGCAATGGTACTAAGTTAGGGTAGTGTTTACCAGGATTAAACCGCATGGACTTTGTGACAATTCTAGGATTATTTGCCGCTTCTATAACTACGGTTTCATTCTTACCCCAGATGATTAAAATATGGCAAAATCAATCAGCGAAAGACGTTTCTTTTGTGATGTTGATTTGTTTCAATACAGGGGTATTTTTATGGCTTATATATGGAATTATCCTGAAACAATTGCCGATCATTTTGGCTAATGCTGTCACACTATTTTTTAACTTGATAATTCTATGGCTTAAAATTAAATATAGATAAAGAAGTCCTAGTGACTGTAAGTTGCACCTATACAAACTCTCATGCACCTGCGCGGACTAAAATCAGTTGGTTTTGCCTGTGTAGGGGCGAATTACATGAGACTGCATGATTCAAACACCCAAAAGAAACCCCTGTGACATCATCTGTATTTGATTCTGAACGCCTTCTATTTACACCCACCAGCCCAGACACCAACGCTATCCCCATAATCTTCGCCTTTCCCAATGAGTACAGCGTAGGGATCACAAGCCTTGGCTATCAGGTGGTGTGGGCAAATTTTGCAATGCGTGATGATGTGAAGGTGAGTCGCCTGTTTACCGATACTCACGAACAACTCCCTAGAACACCAGAAATTGTGGGATTTTCTATTTCGTGGGAACTGGATTATGTGAATATTTTAAATTTGCTGGAATCTTTAGAAATCCCCATTCGAGGAACCTCTCGTGATAATTCTCATCCGATAATTTTTGGTGGTGGCCCCGTTCTCACTGCTAACCCCGAACCTTTTGCAGATTTTTTTGATGTCGTTTTGCTGGGGGATGGCGAAACCCTGTTGGGGAATTTTATTGAGGCTTACAAAGAAGTCAGAAATGCCTCAAGACAAACTCAACTAAAAAGACTTGCACAAATACCAGGAATTTATGTACCAAGTTTGTATGAGGTGGAATATCACACTAGAGATGGTGAAGTAAAGTCTATTAAACCAATTTCTCCCGAAATTCCCGCAGTAGTGCAAAAGCAAACTTATCGAGGAAATACCCTATCAGCCTCAACTGTAGTCACCGAAAAAGCGGCATGGGAAAATATTTACATGGTGGAAGTGGTGAGAAGTTGTCCAGAAATGTGCCGCTTTTGTTTGGCGAGTTATCTCACACTGCCTTTTAGAACAGCCAGTTTGGAAGATTCATTAATTCCAGCGATCGCCAAAGGTTTAGAAGTCACAAATCGGCTAGGATTATTAGGGGCTTCAGTAACTCAACATCCAGAATTTGAGGCGTTGCTAGATTATATTAGTCAACCAAAGTATGATCATGTCCGTCTCAGTATTGCCTCAGTGCGAACCAATACCGTAACAGTCCAGTTAGCAGAAACATTGACGAAACGAGACACGCGATCGCTTACCATTGCTGTAGAGAGTGGTTCCGAGAAAATCCGCCAAATCGTCAACAAAAAGCTGCATAACGATGAAATCATCCAAGCAGCCGTCAATGCCAAAGCTGGCGGATTAAAAAGCTTGAAACTCTACGGAATGGCAGGAATTCCTGGTGAAGAAGCAGAAGATTTAGAGCAAACTGTAGTGATGATGCGTAATATCAAAAAAGCTGCGCCGGGATTGCGGTTAACATACGGATGCAGCACCTTTGTACCCAAAGCACACACACCGTTTCAATGGTTTGGGGTGAATCGCCAAGCCGAAAAGCGGTTGCAGTTTTTGCAAAAACAGCTAAAACCACAGGGGATAGAATTTCGCCCAGAAAGCTATAATTGGTCAATTATCCAAGCTTTGTTATCGAGAGGCGATCGCAGACTCTCCCAACTTCTCGAACTGACTCGTGACTTTGGTGATTCCTTAGGTAGCTACAAACGTGCTTTCAAACAACTCAAAGGACAAATCCCCGACTTAGATTTCTACGTCCACGCCGAATGGTCAACACAACAAGTATTACCCTGGAGCCACTTGCAAGGACCTCTGCCACAGTCTACACTACTAAAGCATTTGGCTGATGCTAAGAGTTATATCAATCCATCCTCCAAGGAACTACAGCCATTACTGGGGACTAGCAACTAGGGACTGAGGACTAGGGACTGGGGACTAGGAATTAAAAGTTAATACCCAGTCCCCAGTAACCAGTCCCCAATACCTTGAAAACTTGATGCAAAACACAGCTGAGTATTACTGCGCCTATTGCGGCGAACCAAACTTAACTTTTATTGATTTGAGTGCTGGAGGACAGCAATCTTACGTTGAAGATTGTCAAGTTTGTTGTAACCCAAATATTTTGTATGTGCGGGTTAATGAAGATACCCTAGATATCGAAATTGATACCGAATCCGAAAGTTGAATTTTAGGTTTTTCTTTCCATGCTGCACTTTAAACATTCCTCAATAATTAATACGTCACCAGAAGTAGTTTGGAAATTTCACGAAAGGCCAGATATTTTGCAACTCTTGAATCCACCTTGGCAGCCAGTCCAAGTGGTTCGTCGTGAAGGGGGGCTGAACGTGGGAGCTATCACCGAATTTCGTCTGTTTCTCGGCCCATTACCCTTAACTTGGTTAGCGCGTCATACTGAATGTGAAAAATATCGCCTGTTTACCGACGAACAGATATCTGGCCCTTTTGAGTATTGGGTACATCGACATGAATTTGAACCGGAAGATGGCAAAACTAGGTTAACTGATGCTATCTCCTTTTCCATGCCTGGTGGAGGAACAGTTGAATTTATCAGTGGTTGGCTAGTGCAAGCCCAACTAGAAGCGATGTTTCGCTATCGTCATTATGTGACTAAACGCGAGTGCGAGTCATTATAAACCAATGGTCATTCTCTTATACTAAGTGGCTCCAACCCATTAGCTGATTCTGAGCCACACTATAAGTCAATGCGCTTGGCTTTGTGAAAAATTGCTTTGTTGGGTTGCGCTTTGCTTAACCCAACAAAGCCCAAGAAATGTTGGGTTTCGTTCCTTAACCCAACCTACACAACTCCAACCCATTAGGGATCTGCGGGTTAATAGTGTCCCAACCAACCGGGTTTTGACACTTCGACTACGCTCAGTGCATCGCTGCGCTCAACCCTCAGCCGTCGAGAGTTGAGCGCAGTCGAAACTTGGTTTACTGGTACTTTATTTTCACGCAAGTCCATTAGCTTATTCGGAGCTACACTATAGGTTTGAAAAATATTATTCTTTTTTAGTCTGAACAATAACACTCAGGAAACCTTCTAACTTTCCTTAGGGACTTCCAAATAAAAAAATACTCAAAAAACTGGCGAAAAAACTCTCTCCTCCTTATTCCTCTGTGTTCTCTGCGTCTCTGTGGTTCGTTTATTTGGATAATTTATTTCTTGGAAGTCCCTTAGATTTTTTTTGATATTTGAAATACGACTCATACCATTTATTTTTGAAGATCCGTCTATAGAACTTACGCAGAATCACAAAAAGTAGGGACAATTCATGAATTGCCCCTACTTACCGCTAATTATGTTAACGTCTTTTTCCCTGCTTCGGCTGTTTACAAAGTACCATATTAATAACACTAGTTCTTCTAATCACGATATCTATCCGTATTATCACGTATATAGATCAACCGTCAAACCAAAAACATTTTTTGGTTTGGCGCTTCTATGTGTAATAATAGTTAAAGTATCTTAATATTTATAAACATTTTAAAGTATTGGCACTATCCAATGCAAAGCGCTAACCACTAATAGAGTTTTCTGGCTGGTAGTTAGTGGTTTTTCTGGTGACTATATTTTAGGAACTTTCATCTGAATACTAGGCGGAGTAAAAGCGTGATTCAATTAGAACAACCACCCAGTCATCAAACAAAACTGACCCCCGTAGTTAAAAGTAAATCTCAGTTTCAAGGACTTTTTATTGCTATTGTAATTGTTAGTGCATGGGTCATTAGCCTGAGTTTATTACTTCCCCTTGACATCTCCAAATTACAATTTTGGATGCTACTGCCTATCATACTTTGGCAAACATTTTTATATACGGGATTATTTATTACATCTCATGATGCTATGCATGGGGTAGTATTTCCTCAAAACACCAAAATTAATCATCTTATTGGGACATTAACCCTATCTCTTTATGGTCTTTTAGCATATAAAAAATTATTGAAAAAGCATTGGTTACATCACCACAATCCAGCAACTCAAGGAGACCCTGATTTTCATAATGGTAAATACAAAAACTTCTTTGCTTGGTATTTCCATTTTATGAAAGGTTACTGGAGTTGGGGACAAATAATTGCCCTAATTATTATTTATAACTTTGCTAAATACATACTCCATATACCCAGTGATAATCTAACAAACTTTTGGGTAATTCCCTCGCTTTTAAGTTCATTGCAATTATTTTATTTTGGTACTTTCCTCGCACATAGCGAACCAATCGGAGGTTATGTTCAGCCTCATTGTGCCCAAACGATTAGCCGTCCAATTTGGTGGTCATTTATCACGTGCTATCATTTCGGCTACCACGAGGAACATCATGAGTATCCCCATATTTCTTGGTGGCAGTTACCAGAAATTTACAAAGCAAAATAGTTATTGTTTCTCTAATAAGTAAGTGGGTGTGAATAATTAAAAGTTTGTAGTAAAGGTTTCAGCCCTTAAAATAGAGCTGGAGCCTCTTAACTAAGAGCAAATTTTTTATCGTAAAATCAAGGGTTAAAGACCCCTACATCTATATGTAGTATCATTTTCATTCGGGGTTAAATCCCCATCTGAAATGTCTTGAATTTTGAATTTTGAATTTTGAATTGTTAACCTGTTTATGCCAATTAATAATTCTCGTCTTGTAACCTATAGCCCTGCTTATACAATCGTTCCCACTTACGAGTGCTTTAATCGGTGTAGCTACTGCAACTTTCGTAGTGAACCGGGTAAAAGTCCCTGGATGAGTCTTTCAGATGCAGATAGTATTTTAAAACCACTTCAAAGCCGAAAAATCTGTGAAATCCTCATACTTAGTGGTGAAGTGCATCCCCATTCCCCAAAGCGTCAGGCGTGGTTTGAGCGGATTTATGATTTGTGTGAATTAGCGCTTTCAATGGGGTTTTTACCACACACAAATGCCGGTCCTCTGAGTTTTGAGGAGATGCAAAAGCTCAAATGTGTAAATGTTTCAATGGGGCTAATGTTGGAACAGTTAACGCCAAAATTGTTAAATAGTGTACATCGTCACGCACCGAGTAAATTACCAGAAGTCCGTTTACAACAATTGCAATGGGCGGGAGAGTTGCAGATTCCCTTTACAACGGGGTTGCTGTTGGGAATTGGGGAAACTGTAGATGATTGTTGGGAAACATTAACAGCTATATGTGAACTGCATCAACGTTATCACCACATTCAAGAAGTTATCCTGCAACCTCATAGTCCTGGACATCAGCAAACCTTTGATGCACCACCTTTTGACCCTCATCAGTTACCAGAAGTAATTTTTAGGGCGCGTCAGATTTTACCGCCAGATATTACTATTCAAATTCCGCCAAATTTAGTTAAAGATAACCGATGGTTACTCGCTTGTATTGAAGCTGGTGCGCGAGATTTGGGGGGAATAGGGCCAAAAGATGAAGTGAATCCCGATTATCCTCATGTTCAGGAACAGGCATTAAGAGAAATTTTACAGCCTGCGGGGTGGGAATTGGTGCAGCGATCGCCAGTTTATCCCCAATTTGATAGCTGGTTGTCGAAAGAATTGCAAAAAGCGGTGAAACACTGGCGCAAGACTTTAACCCCAATTTCTCTTTTGTCAGAATAGGGAAATAGAGATTTTCTCATCTCGTAGTAGTTTCTTTGCTGACGAGTCTTTGAACTGGATTCATCCACTTCAATACAGTTTCTCGGCTGCTAAATCAATAAATATATCCTTCTTACCAATTTTGAGGCTAATATCATGTCCGCTTAATTGCTTATTAAATCCGAAGAACCCCACCCCCGCCAAAGCTATGCTTTGTCTCCCCTCCCCGCAAGCGGGGAGGGATTGGGGGTGGGGTGTAATGACTGTGCTTTACATAACTAAATTATGCGGACATGATATAAGAGGATCATCCGTAATCTTCCACCCATCTTTGATGAGTGCATTTTTCACACAATCATGATAGATGTCTTTGGCTGGTATTAATTCTGATTTTTCAGTTAATTTTTGAGGCTGGGCATTACCCAGCCTACTGTTTGCTATTTGAAGTTAATCTGCGGTTGTGACATCGATGTGAAAGTTATCGAAGTTAGCGATCGCTTCTTGTAATTTATCCAAAACTTGATGAACAGAAATACTACCTAAGTCCCCAGAGGCGCGGGTACGGATACTCAAGGTGTTGGTTTCCACTTCCTTGGCTCCCACAACTGCCATCACGGGTATTTTTTCTTTCTCTGCATTGCGAATCTGTTTACCCAAGCGATCGCCACTAGTATCAACTTCTGCACGGATACCCAAGGTTCTCATCTTGGCTACCACATCTTTAGCAAAATCTAGCTGGGTGTCACCCACTGGTAGTAATCTGGCTTGCACTGGCGCTAACCACAAAGGGAAATCGCCTGCATATTCTTCAATTAAGATCCCAATCAGCCTTTCCAGTGAACCAAAAGGCGCACGGTGAATCATGACTGGGCGTTTACGAACACCATCTTCGGCAACGTACTCCAAATCAAAGCGTTCTGGTAAATTGTAATCTACTTGCACAGTTCCTAATTGCCACTCTCGATCTAAGGCATCACTAAAGATAAAGTCAAGTTTTGGCCCATAAAAAGCCGCTTCTCCAATACCTTCAAAGTGTTCCATCCCCAAGGTTTCAACTGCACGGCGAATTGCACCTTCGGCTTTGTCCCAAACTTCATCATCACCGATGTACTTATCACTAGCAGGATCGCGGAAACTGAGTCTAGCTTTAAATTTCTTCAGTTGCAGACTATTAAACACCGACAAAATCAAATCCACCACACTCAGAAATTCGCTATCTAACTGTTCTGGGGTGACAAACAGGTGAGAATCATCCACAGTAAAACCGCGCACCCGCGTTAAACCGCCCAATTCGCCTGATTGTTCGTAGCGGTAAACAGTACCAAATTCTGCCAGTCGCATCGGTAGTTCCCGATAAGAGCGCAACTCACTCTTATATATTTGGATGTGAAAGGGGCAGTTCATCGGCTTCATCACGAAGCCCTGTTCCTGTGCGGCATCTTCTTGATTATCTGCCATTAAGGGGAACATATCTTCTTTATATTTCTGCCAATGTCCAGAGGTTTTAAATAAATCGACTCTGGCAATGTGAGGCGTTACTACAGATAAATAACCCCGTTTGATCTGTTCTTGCTTGAGGAAGTCTTCTAAAGTACTCCGTAGTAGAGTGCCTTTGGGTGTCCACAAAGGTAAACCCGGTCCTACTAGATCAGAGAATATAAATAATCCCAGTTCCTTACCCAGTTTCCGGTGATCTCGTCGCAGCGCTTCTTCTTTGCGTCGCTTATATTCAGTGAGTTGTTCTGGACTTTCCCAAGCTGTGGCGTAGATGCGTTGTAATTGGGCTTTAGTTTCATCTCCACGCCAATAAGCGCCAGCAACGCTTTCTAATTCAATTGCTTTCGGGTTTAATTCACTGATATTTTCCAGATGAGGCCCCGCACACAAATCCCACCATTCATTCCCCAGGTGGTAAATCGTGATTGGTTCGTTTTTGATATCTGCCAGAATTTCTAGCTTGTAAGGTTCCTTAATTTCCTGAATCCGGCGTTGGGCTTCTTCGCGGCTGACTTCTTCCCGAATTACTGCCAGTTTGCGATTGATAATCTTCACCATCTCTTTTTTGATGGCTTTGAGATCATTTTCGCTAAATGGTTCTGGATTGTCGAAGTCATAGTAAAAACCGTTTTCAATCCAAGGGCCGATTGTAACTTGCGCCTTGGGAAACAGCTTTTGTACTGCCATTGCCATTACATGGGAAGCAGTGTGGCGAATCTTTTTTAAGTTCTCCGATTCGCTGGTACGCGGTAAATAAATTTTTTCAACTTGTTCTGACTGTTCTGACTGATTTGATGAATTTGGCGACATTGGCTGCTGAACCGTTGGCGAAGTGATTACAAAAGGTGATTTATCTGAATCTGTAGGCTTATTCAAATATAACGACTTTGATTTTGGCCAGTTCGACTTTATTCTCACTACTGAGATTAATTTTTAATCCGGGATAAAGATAAATTTTTGATTGCTTACCTGAGTGTCAAATTCAGGATTGCACGCGTAGGCGTAGCCCGTCGTAGACATCGCTAAATTATCTGATGAATTGCAACTCCATAGCATATATACCTATAGATGCCTCTCCAAAGGAACTGTACAAACCGAATATCAAGACTATATAATAAAATCTGTGTTCTTTGTTACAAATTTTTACATCTCAGAATTATGAGAGAAATCAAAAAAGTGTTAAGAAACGTAAATAACGTTAATATTAGTAAGCAAGCTTGAAATATGCTTCTCATTTATGCCAGACTCAAATTTACCAGGGACTGAGTTGCTGAAAACGGTTTTAGAACCCCTGCTAGAAGATTTTCAGCATTGGTTCACGCGATCGCGCCATTTACTCGAAACTGAGCAACTATCATTTATGAGTAACCAAGAGCAATCTGACTTACTCTTGCGGGTTAAGCAAGCGCAAAATGAACTAAATACGGCGAAGATGCTATTTGCTGCTACTGATAAACAAGTCGGGATTGATATGGCAACATTAATGCCCTGGCATCAATTAGTAACAGAATGCTGGAATGTTGCAATGCGCTTTCGTCAAGGACGTGAAGCATAAGCTGTAACTAGGAGCATCTGCTAAATTTTGGCAGACTACTCAGCTATGTCTCCTAAAAAGACGGTAAATCAGTCGTTAAAGAAATAGTACAAAATTCTTAACAACTTCTTAACACTTTTTGGATTAACAAAATAATGTATCCTATGCTACCGTAAGTAGAATAACGGTTGACAAATAGCTCCATATAGATGTAGACGCACCAAAAGTGCGTGAAATACTCGTCTTAACCGTGAGTCACAGTGTCGGCGAGGCAAAGCGTTTACAAAATAAAGTTTAAAAAATTACTGTCCTGGAGGAAAATCTAATGTTACATCTGCTTTACATTCTGGCTTTTACAATCCTTGCATTTATAGCTGTTGGCAACTTAATTCGTAACCTGATCGTGTTCAGTTTTGATCGCGATCGAACTTACCCGACGAATTCCTCGCCAATGAATAATCAAGGCAACTATGGTTATTATTCATCAAAAAGACAGTTTGTACCCCATCCAGAGTTATTAGATAACGCGGGTAACTTAATTAAAGAGCCACTTTTGGTAATGCGTTCGATTAACGTTGAAGATGCGCGTCAACATCTTGATGCACTTTACGAAGCATCCCCAGGACATAAGAGAGACAATTCTGAAGAAGGGTAAAAAAGTTAGGAGTTTGGAGAGACGCGATTAATCGCGTCTGTACATTAGGAGTTAGGGTGTAAATTATTGTTGTTTTTGCATCCTCAAGGCTTCTTATAGCAGAAATTTATAAAGGGTAGGTTGAAAACCCCTGAGAAACAGCAACGCAGTTGCGTATTTCGTACTTCAGGCAGGGGATGAAAACCACGATGCAGGCTAA
>NZ_JBALEK010000021.1:0-30933 GCF_036917815.1 Nostoc sp.
TCAGCGTCGCTTTCTTCGCTTCGCTTCAGGCACTTATTCAATATAGCGAACACACCTCTTTGTGTCAACTACTTTTTCCAATTTATTTTGGGAATACTTTTATGTCTCCTGAAACTGCCCACAGTGCTAGGTTGTAGGCAAGAATGGTTTATGCACTGTGTTGACTAAGGATGGGTGAAGCGTGAATTTTCAGTCGGTAATAGGTTTATTGCATCAGTTCTGGGGCGATCGCGGTTGTCTAATAGCCCAGCCCTACGATATCGAGAAGGGCGCTGGTACTAAGAATCCCCAAACATTTTTAAGAGCATTGGGGCCGGAACCCTGGTCTGTAGCGTATGTTGAACCATGCCGTCGCCCGACAGATGGGCGCTATGGCGAAAATCCCAACCGTTTCCAACACTATTATCAGTACCAAGTTCTGATTAAGCCGTCGCCAGATAACATCCAGGAGATTTATCTTGATTCCTTAAGGGCTTTAGGTGTTCGTCCTGAAGACCATGATATTCGGTTTGTAGAGGATAACTGGGAAGATGCGACGGTGGGAGCTTGGGGCACTGGGTGGGAAGTATGGTTAGATGGGATGGAAATTACTCAATTTACCTACTTCCAACAGTGTGGGGGAATTGATTGCCGTCCTGTGTCCATTGAGATTACTTATGGTTTAGAGCGCCTGACAATGTATCTCCAGCAAGTAGAGGCAATTACTAAGATTCATTGGACGGACAACATTACTTATGGTGATGTTTACCTCCAGGGAGAGATTGAGCAGTGTACATACAACTTTGAAGCGTCCAATCCTGAGTTGCTGCTGACACTATTTAATTTGTATGAGCAGGAAGCTACCCAATTGACGGAGCGAGGATTGGTCTTGCCTAGCTTAGATTATGTAATGAAGTGTTCGCACACGTTCAATCTGCTGGATGCTAGAGGTGTGATTTCAGTGACGGAGAGAACTCGCTATATTGCCAGGATTCGGCATTTGGCTAAGAAGGTGGCTCATTTATATGTTGAGCAAAGGGAGAAGTTGGGTTTTCCGTTGCTCGAAGTTATGCCTGGGCGACTAGAAGTCGCGGCTACACAGACAAAACCTGCCTCCGCAGGTTAAGCTCTTGATTTTGCATTCTTTAAGCTAGGTATATCTTTAAATGGCGTGGCTGTTGCTAAAGGTCAGAAATCCAGTTAAATCTTGAGTCTAGAATATTAAAGTTACAAACAAAGCCCGCCTGTGCGGGCTTTGTTTGTATAAACTTGATGGACTATACTTCACCACAAGCATAAAAATTTTTCGCTATTGCTGATTAAAGAGATGAAAAATTCAGGCAAAGCCTCTCCAGGCTTAGACAATAAGAGGTTGAAATATTTTATTTTAGAATTTCATAGCCAAATTCAAAAATGCCGATTTTTCTCTATTACTACCCTAGTTATTTTTAAGTCAGCTGCAAATTCGGGTTGTCAGGTGCTTTTAGAAAAAATCTTATGATTCAAACCAGTGGTGTAATTATTTGTCTTGGCTATATTTTCGGGTTGCTCTTTACAGCAGTTCCTTGGGGTGGTGTGTGGGTTTTGCTTTTAGGGGTAGTGGGAGCAATTGTTTTTAGAAGACGCACCATGCTACAGCAATTTGCTCAGAAACCAGAAAATCTGGCAAGCAAAACAAAGGCGATGCCTAATAACTGGCAAACTATTGCCCAGCCTCGAATATGGCTAGCTGCTGGCTTGGTGGGATTGTTGGCAACTCTGTATTTTCAATGGCGAGTGCCACAACCGGGGGTAAAAGATATTAGTCAGTTCGTCCCGCCTGGAAATAGCAGTAATCAAGAACAACTTGTGATTGTTCGGGGTGAAGTGGCTACTAATCCTCGCTTAACTCGCAGTCAACGGGGACAATTTTGGCTGGAAGTGACTCAGCTAGATGAGGTTAAAAATGAAAAAGGTTCGGCAGGTGTCCCAAAAGGGGTGACGGGGAAATTGTATGTGACAGTGCCTATACTTCAAGCGACTGGGTTATATCCTAGTCAACAAATTGCTGTGACTGGGATTTTGTACAAACCAAAGGCGGCTTCCAATCCTGGTGGTTTCGACTTTCAAAAGTTTCTTAAGCAAGAAGGAACGTTTGCTGGTTTGATTGGACGACAAATAAATGTTTTGGATCAGGAACGGAAATGGGGATGGTGGGAAATTCGGGAGCGAATTGTGCGATCGCAAGTTCGTTGGTTGGGTGTCCCCGAAGGTCCTCTTGTGAGTGCAATGGTTTTAGGTAGCAAAGCTGTTGATTTACCCTACGATATCCGCGATTTGTTTGTACAAGCCGGATTAGCTCATGCTTTAGCTGCTTCCGGGTTCCAAACTTCCTTGATTTTGAGTGTAATCTTGCAGTTAACAAGGCGGACGAAAAAAGGAACGCAATTTACCGTTGGTTTTTTGGCTTTAATCATTTTTCTGAGTTTAACAGGTTTTCAACCTGCGGTTCTCAGAGCCGTAATTATGGGTTTTGCGGCATTAGTTGGTTTGCTATTAAAAAGGAAGGTAAAACAGTTCGGATCATTACTATTAGCAGCAACTCTGTTATTAGTCTTTAATCCTCTATGGATTTGGGATTTAGGTTTTCAATTGAGTTTTTTAGCAACACTGGGATTAGTTGTTACAGTAACCCCATTAGTTAATCGCCTAGCATGGCTACCACCTGCGATCGCTTCTTTGATTGCCGTTCCCCTAGCTGCCACTATTTGGACTTTACCTGTGCAACTTTTTGTCTTTGGAGTTGTACCATCTTATAGTTTGTTGCTGAATGTGGTTAGTACTCCATTAATTTCGATTATTAGTATTGGTGGAATCATCAGTGCTTTAGTAGGTTTAATTTGGACTCAGGCTGGAAGCTTTTTAGCTGCGGTATTGCATTACCCTACTGATTGGCTAATTAAACTAGTGGAATTTTTTAGCAAGTTGCCTGGAAGTTCTGTTGCTGTAGGCAGTATATCTAGTTGGCAGCTTTTGGCGATTTATGTACTGATTATATTGGTTTGGCTGGTACCTTGGTGGCAGAGACGGTGGTGGTTTGCTAATGTGATTGCGATTAGTTTAGTATTCATCCCACTTTGGCATTCTGCAAATACATTGTTTAGGATAACGGTATTAGAATCTGGTACGGAACCAATTGTAGTTGTTCAAGATAGAGGTACTGTAACTGTAATTAATAGTGGCGATGAAGGTACAGGACGTTTCACAATCTTACCGTTTTTACAACAGCAGGGTGTAAATCAAATAAATTGGGCGATCGCAACTGATTTTCAAAGCAATGAAAGTAATGCTTGGTTTGAATTAATGCAACGTTTACCAATAAATAATTTTTATGAATATTCCCCCAAAACAGATAATTTTATTACAACTCAGGCAATTCAACAGGAACTACAAAAACATCAAGGGATTTATCAACCCTTGGCAGTTGGTCAATCGGTGAAAGCTGGTTCGATAGTAGCGCAATTAATCAACGACCAATTACCCATCTTACAAGTGCAAATTTTAGATCAGAATTGGTTATTAGTAGGTAATGTTAAATCTAAAGAGGTACAACAACTAGTTAAAAATGGAAGTTTGCTTCGCCCACAAGTGCTTTGGTGCGCGCCTGAGTCGTTGAAAGATTTAGTTATTGCTCTGCAACCACAAGTAGCGATCGCTTCTTCTGCTAACTTTGATCCAAAAACTTTATCTGAACTGAATCAAAGCAAAACTAAGCTGTTTTTTACAGGACGAGACGGGGCTATTCAATGGACACCTAATGGTCAGTTCGAGGCGTTTATTGAATCAACAGAAAACAAATCGTCTGTTTTATAACAAAACTCACTAATTAAGTAAACTCAAGTTGGCATCAATATACAGATGATACGGGGGAATTGCCGTCAACAGATAAAAGCAAGTCGCACCTAGACTGAATAAATCGCTAGCCGGATATGCCAAGCCTAACTTCATCTGTTCTACGGGTGCATAGCCATAGGAACCAATGCTCGTTCCTGTTTGTTCCATCTCTATGGTTGTTAACTGCTTGGCTACACCAAAATCAATCAAGTGGTAAGGCAGCCTGATGAAAGATGCATCCTGGTTTTGGGAACACTAGATTTAGCACTAGACTTCAGAGGAAGGAGTTGATGTCTAAAGGCGAATAGAATAACAGATCGAAAAATACAGTTCCCCTGCAACTACCCATAACATACCTAAAACAAGTGAAGCGTAATACAATTACCCATGAGTTTGACTCTGGTTCACAAGCAGAAATACGACCTCCACAGGAAAACGACGACCATTTATCGGAAGCGTCCAACCTACTACGGCAAGGAATTCAACAGCAGCAAGCTGGTGAATTAATAGCGGCGATGAAGTCTTTACAACAATCCTTGGGGCTGTTTCAGGCAGTTGGGGATTTGGAAAAACAGGCACAGGTACTTTCTTTCTTAGGATTGGTAACTTACAGCATTGGAGACTACAAAAGTGCTATCTCCTACTCCCAACAATGTCTGTCTTTGCTCAACAACACCTCAGATTTAACATTGCAAATGCAGGCACTTTCCCATTTAGGCAATGCATACCGTCACCTGAATGACCATAATAAGGCTATTGAGTTTCTAGAAAAATGTTTGAAAATAACCCAGCAACTGCAAGATAAACGGAGTCAAGTAGCAGCACTAAATAATTTGGGATTAGTGTATAAAGCTTTAAGTAATTTTACACAGGCTATTGAGTATCAGCAGCAAAGCCTAGAGATTGTGCGGGAACTCAAAGATAATTGGGGCGAGGAACAGGTACTCAAGAATTTGGGTAATGCTTGGTATGCTTTGAATAATTACCCAAAAGCGATCGCCTATTATGAGCAGTGTGTAGTAATATCACGATCCTTAAAAAATGTTCGCAGTGCTTCACAGGTGTTAAAGAATCTGGGCAATGCTTGTTATGCTTTAGGTGATTATATCAAGGCCATTAAGTATTATGAAGATCGGTTGCAATTAGCTAAAGAAATTCAAGACAAGCGTAGCGAGGAACAGTCTTTAAGTAGTTTAGGAGTTGCTTGTGAAGCTTTGGGTGACTATAACAAAGCAATTACATATTATGAAGAACGTTTGCTGTTAGCAAGAAATATCAAAGATCGCCGCAGTGAAGAACAAGCTCTTGCTAGCCTGAAAGTCGCTTGCTACGCCTTGGGTGATTATGCCAAAGCTATGCAATATCAGGAGGGAACATCTTCAAATAGTTAAAAAGCAAGAAAGGGAAACAATTCAAAATTACTCGTATAAGTCAATTCCCCCCTATAGTCTTTTGTTGCTGGAGATATCCGAGAACTTCTAGTGTATCTACTTGGGGAAATTCGGCGTAAAAATTACTGACACTGCGGAAGGGTTCGGGTGTTTCTAAGACGATTGTGCGATCGCCCCACTGTTCTAACCAAGGTAGCAATTTCTGTGGTGCTACTGGAGTACATAGCCAAACTGCTACTGGAGAAAGCGCTTTCAGAGCAGTTGCCGCTACCGCTATTGTCATACCTGTAGCAATGCCATCATCAACTAAAATGAGCGTAGCATTCTCGGCATTCACCTGTGGACAAGCAAGAATTAATTGAGCCTCAAGAGACTTAGCTTGGTTAATAGCTTTATTTAAAGCCACTTCCCGCCACCGCGCCTCATTTTTAGGGCGAAATAGCTTTTGATCAGCCCAAAGAACATTTCCGCAAGTAGTGACTGCACCAATTGCTAACTCAGGGTTTTCTGGATGGCTAATCTTTTTCGCTACGACGATTGTCAACGGACAATCCAAAAGACGTGCTATTGGTGCTGCTACTGGTACACCCCCTCTTGGCAAAGCATAAACAATTGGTACAGGTTTTACCCCAGAATCAATAGTTTGCTGAGTCAAAACATCATGAATCACTCGCGCCAATAACTCACCCGCATGGGTGCGATCGGCGAAAAGTGGGGTATGTGTCATAGTTTCCCCCAGCATTTTAGGACGGCACTGCTTTTATGATGACTGAATTTTGTCTCAAATTAACTGATACAATAAGATTTGTATAAATTATAAGTACTCAGCAAAAGTCTATTTATTCTGATAAATCTCCCACCAGAGCAGTATTTAACTCAGATATGACAGCTGGCGCTGATGCTAAAACCTTGATTTTCATGAGCAGCGAAACCCAACTCAGCCTCTTCGACGACTCAACCTTTAACCAGCGAGAACTGATTCCTACAGATGCGAAAATTGCGATCGCTCCGGGAACTTATGACAGCATAACGGAATTGACGCAGCATTGCGATCGCTGCCACCGTTGTCCATTGGGAGACACTCGGACTCATACTGTTGTTGGACGTGGCAATCTCAAAGCACCAATTATGGTTATCGGGGAAGCCCCAGGTCAAAATGAAGATGAAACGGGTTTACCATTTGTGGGCAGATCAGGGCAATTGTTGGAGAAAATTCTGGCATCGGTGAATCTGACTACTGAGCATGATGTATATATTGCCAATATCAATAAATGTCGCCCACCAGATAATAGAGTTCCCACTCCTGTAGAAGTGGCAGCTTGTCTACCCTACTTACTAGAACAAATTCGCTTAGTTGACCCCAAAATAATTCTGTTAACAGGTGCCACTGCTGTCAAAGGTATCACTGGCGATAAGCGGGGAATTACGAAAATTCGCGGACAGTGGTTGGAGTGGCAAGGGCGTTTATGTATGCCAATTTTTCATCCTTCCTACTTGCTGCGTAACCCTTCTAAGGAACAAGGTGCGCCGAAATGGTTGATGTGGCAGGATATTCAGGCAGTGCGTGCCAAGTTAGACGAAATCCAAAATAACAGCTAAGGGGCTTCCAAGAAATAAATTACCCAAATAAACGAACCACAGAGACACAGAGAACACAGAGCAATGAGGAGGAGAGAGCTTGTTCGCCAGTTTTTTGGATATTTTTTTAATTGGAAGTCCCTAATGTGGTAAGCCTGCTCAAAACATCTACAATTTTTGTCAAGCCTGATACAGTGCATTTAGCGTTGCTTACTGGCTTGACAATTTCTGTGGCGACGTTATTTATTCGTGGGCTTTAATATTTTGATAGTTAGCCTTTATGTCTTCTAAAGGAACACATGAGTAACCGCCCTTCATGTAAATGTTTCCAAGCTTACGACTTGGGCAAGAAATGGTCTGAGATAAAGCTACACCAAGAGCAACAAGATATTGAGTGCGATGCATGGAAGCGATTATTAGAGCTTGTGGAGGTTGCATCCGCAGATGAGCGAGAAGAATTTGCCCCCGGACGTGAAATAGGCTGGGATGACTGGAGCCAGATTATCACACTTCCTCCGACAATATCGAAACTAAAATCTGTTAAGCATCTGATGCTGTACGGGAGCAATCTTGTTCGCATACCTCCAGAAATCGGTGAGATGACGAATTTAGAAACGTTTACTCCCTACACATCCTATCGATTACACTGGTTTCCCTATGAAATAACTCGTTGCAAAAAACTAAAGAATAGTACTGTCAGTACTCGTACTCTTTACGGAAATTACAAGTTTCGCCCGCCATTTCCCAAGCTTCCGGTAGAAAAAACTTTGGAAGCAGATTCTCCCACAAAATGCAGTGTATGTAATGCTTCTATTATCGCTCCAAATTTACATCAAGTATGGATCTCTCTTCCAGTAGCTACAGATGTTTTACCCCTTCTTGTTAATGCTTGTTCACAAATCTGTATCGACAGACTTCCTCGACCACCAAAAACCTATGTGCAGGAAGCGCACACCGGAGGCTTACATATCCAACAGTCGCCAATTGATGATTTCTACCAATGACTCTAGATGGACATATTCAAAATGTGAGAGTACGCCTAGAGATTCTGTAGCTAATGTGTATCAAATTTTTACTGTTGACAAAACGTTTTTAGTAGAGCGCATTGGCTCATTACCAGAACATTTACAAGAAGAGATAGACGAAGGACTGCGAACAATTTTGTACCTCTAAGTGAGGTCATAAGGATTAACCTCTCGAAAATCGATTCCTCTTTAATATCTTATCTCTGTGTTCTCTGTGCCTCTGCGGTTCAATAAATTACTTATTAACTACTCCAAACGCAGAGAAACCAGAGAAAGAAAGATTTTACAATTCCTTAGCAGTTTTAGCAGTCTTTTTCAAACCTTGCCATCTCTCTCGCAATCGCTTCAAGTTAGGTGTATGACCACCATAACGCCAGCCAACATAGGCTTGACAAATTTCATCTATTACCTCAGCAGTTGCTAGAGCATGATGCTGGTATGAGACACTGGCATACTCTAAAGGGGTTTGTGCTGGATGTTTGCCTAAACCTTTTTGGGTTGTCCATTGCAGCATTTGTTGATAAAGGCTTTCCATTGCTGGCAATTTCTTTAACCATCGACGGTTGCGCCACTCTCGCCACTGTCCCCAACCCAGCCAAGCGAAGAAAGCTGCTGTAGTTGACAATATTAAGCCAGTTAATACACCAAACCAACCTTGAGAAAATAAAGCTAAAAACCAAGCGATCGCTCTAATCACCCAATTTAACATTGTCCCAAATACATTATTCAACAAACCTGTCACCGGAGAAGGCAACCATCCAGCAACCCAATGCCACAACTGGCGCAACACACTAAAAGTCTGAGTGTCTTCAATAGATGGGGGAATTAGAGGATGATTGGGAATAGGATCAAAGGCAAACCAACCATATTTGGGAAAATAGACTTCCGTCATTGCATAAGCGTCAGTATTACGGACAACATACAACCCCGTGAATGGATTGAATTCTCCTGCACTAAACCCCGCCACTAACCGCGCTGGAATGCCAATGGAACGCAACATTACCGTCAGAACTGTTGAAAAGTGGTCTGGATAGCCTCCCTTTTGCTTGAACAAAAAAGTTTCTACCAAGTCTTCTTTTTCACTTAAATAAGGCAATTCTAAGGGATTTTGGGGAATAGAATAGTGTTGCTTGAGGTATTGAGCTAAGTAGAGAGTCTTTTCATAAGGTGAATCCAGGCTTTTAGCAGACTTTGAGACTCCTTCTTGATTGTAGTTAGCGAAAATTTCTTCGGTGCGTTGCCGGACTTTATCGGCAATTTCGGGAGGAATTTGCAGATAATGCTTTTTAATATGTTGCGGATATTTAGTAGAAGCTTCACCTAACAAAGTGCGATCGCGGTATGGTACTTCAGAAATTACTGTGTAGGTGAGTCCTTGTGATAATTCTACAGGCGATCGCAATCCGTCTTCTTTATCAACAGCGATCAGTGGTGTGGGAAAATAAACTTCCTTAGCATAAGCCATCGCGGGAATTAGGTTAGGCAAATCCGACACCACTGTATAAGTTTGTACTACCTCTTGGGTTTTAACAGTAATTACAGGTGGGTAAAGAAAAATTTGGTAAGACCAGGGCGATCGCCTCACAGTGGTAACATCTTCATTTCGAGAAACTTCCCATCCCTTACCTGTATAGTGGTCAAATCCTAGTACTCGCCAAAAACCCTCAGCTTGCGATCGCACCCGCATTACAACCTTGGGTTTCATCTCGCCCCGCAGGTTTTGGTTAATTTGGCTATTAAAACCGTAATAAAAGTTATTATCTACTTTACCTGGTTCACCAGTTTTATTTTGTCCAGTACCACCGCTACCACTGCCTTGATTCTCACCTTTCCCTTGGTGGACATAACCGGGATTGATAATACTACGACCTGTGAAATTACCTTTGACTTGAATAGCAGAACTTACAGGAAAATTCCGTAACTGATAGCCAGGGAATCTAGGTAAAACAGCAAAAATTGCCAGTCCCAGACCGACAATTAGCAAAAAATTTAGAATTAAAAATTTAAAATTAAGACTTGGGGAATTCTGCTGATTGAATTTTTCCTTTTGAGTTTTTAATGGCTCCAAACCCAAGCGTGAGCGGTAATCTAATACTAAAGTTGGCAGAGCGATCGCTAAAAATAACAGCAGCACAGGTGCAAATGCTAAAGTCTGACTTAGGGTTGCTGCCACACCCAATAAAATTAATCCGATAACAATCGAATAGCCCAAATTTTTGCGGCGGGGTGTATCAAAGCTGTGCAACACCTGGAGTTGAATTAATAACTCTGCCAAACCCAACCGCGTATCATTCAACTCTCCCACTAATTGCCCAAAGAAAGCACCCAGTGCGACTAACATGCCAATGGCGATGCAGAATTTAACTGCAACATTGCGATCGCCGCGACGATAGTAACTCCAAACCGCACCCACTAAACTTAGGGGTAACGCCCAAAAACTGAATGAAGTCTCAGCCGCAATATCCGTCGCCACAATTCCCAAAATAACCAACGCTAGCACCAGCACCCGCAAGGAAATCGAATCTTCCACTTCTATCAAAGGCGACCCCTGCCAATTTTGCCGCCAGAAATTACCTACAGGGACACGCCAAAACCGATTCATCCTGGATAAGTTAAACATTTGAGTCTAGTAGAAGCAATGATGTAGATGCAAAAAACACAACACGGTGGACGTAATTGCCTACCTACTACTGTGTCAAAAAAAATGATGGATAGGTGGTAGAGATGGAGATAGACGGAAAATGGGTGACACGGTGAATCGAGAAATCAAATACTTTCTCAATGTCCCCATGTCCCCATATCCGCGCGTCCCTGTGTCTTTGTAATAACTGCTTCTCGTAGACACCCTAATGACAGCTTGTTGAAAAATAGGATAAGCTTCAAAACCAGGAAAATCCTCTTAATATATATCGACGTAGTGTGCTAGCGGTGGCAATTTAAACTAAATCGTGGGATTAATCACAAACAACAACGATTGCTCGTCTATTTCTGGAAATTCAACTTCTAGGGTATAAGTTGGGTTAAGTTGCTCGCAGCCTAACTCTACATTTAAGTATCCCGAAGTCGAAGATGTTGTCATTGCTAAAGTGCCACTTCCCCGCAGCGTCAAAGTTCCTTTAACAGGTAACTCAGCCTGAACAAGTAACTTCGCAAATTTACCTAGAGATTGGTACTCTACTCTGATATTCAAGTTACCAACACTGGTTAGCCATTGTCTTTCTACCACCGGACTGGTTGCTGAAAGTGGGAGAGTCAGATTTTCCAGCAGTTGTTTAGCTGCTAGCAACGACAAGGCCATCTGTTGACGCGGTTGTAAATCTGAGTAATCGCTCTGAATAGTGGGCATTGTCTCCAGAGTATTTACAGACCGATAGGTGCTTCTTAGCACCAATCCAGCTATGTCATTTAGTGCTTGAGAATCATTGGGAAAAAAGTTCTCCACCACCTGAACTAATTTTGCCCCCAACGGCACAGAAGATGTCACCAAAGCCTGACACTGTTCTAGCAATTGCTGGAAAACTCTTTCCGGCAAGCGAGTTGGCAAGGTCAACTTAGATTGTTGTACCATCCATCCCCAGCTAGGAACGAGTGTCATTGACGGCTCATCAACAAAATCAGGATAGTCGATTAATTGTGTTTCCCAGGGAAACAACGGTGGGTGGTCTTGGGCTTGGATTTGTAACCGACTTTTAAGGACAGCTTGAAAACGATCTTGCACAGTAGGAATTTCTCCCAATTGAAAGGTTTGAGGCGTTCCTCCCAATTTTGGCTCACTGCTTTTTGAAGCAGTGGCTTCCTTGAGGAGGTTTTTTACCCCGTCATTTTCCTCACATTCTAGCGATCGCTCGTTATTTTTGACATCATCTGTCAATAACCAATCGAGACACTGGTATTGTAAGGATTCTGAGTCACTATTCATGAGTAGATGCACCTGATCCGGACACTAATGAGTTACGAATTTCCCAAGCTTGCTCAAGAATCTTAAACCATCGTTTTTGCAGTTGTGCCATTGACAGCCCTAAAGTTTTAGCTATTTTTTCATCAGCTTGTCCTTGTTGCTTCAACTCTAATAAAGACCGTTGCTTATTGTCCAGCTGTGCTGTATATACTTGCCATTGCTGAGGAGTTAAGCCCAAATTGGTGTGCAGAGAAGCTTCCAGCCATTCGTGAACTAATTCCCAACGGTGCAACAGGGCAAACCGAATCAAATGATACTTAAAGCGCTGTTGCAAATAATCTCTCTGACGAGGGGTTAAACCTAAAATCGACTCAATTTCCTGTGCTGATAAATCCTGGAGGCGAAGAGAAAAGTAATCAGCACAGTCAGATTGTTGTCGTTGTTCGAGATAATTCATTAATTCCGTAACCACAACGGAGCGCAAGGTGTCTTCTTCGGGTTCGGGTTCGGCTTGCGTTGCCATTGTGGAGCGCAATTGGTAAACTGCTGGCTCTTCCCAAGAACCGTCACCTTCATTATTGCTACCTTCTGCGGCTTGTTCTATATCTACGCTGGTTTCTGGGGGCTGGTGTTGGGAAAAAGTTTGCGCCCGGAGGATAATTAACTGCTGCTGACGACCTGGTAAGGGAATGCGTCGCTTACCGTAGCGCTCAGTAAATGCCATATACTCAGACAATTCCAAGAGCGTTTGAGGGCGATAAGTGGCACCGAGTTGATTTTCTCGCCGGAAAGCGTTCAACGCCTCTAGATAAAAACTCTGGAGGAAATCTTCAATGATCGTCAGCCGCCCTTGATAGCTCAATTGCCTCTGAGGTGGATTAATATATCGATAAACAATTGCACTCAGAGTACTGTGTAATTCTACCCTGCCCCGATTTGAACCCAACTGATAGTACCTGAGACACTGTTGCAGCCGATGCCGAGCCAGGGTCAGCGCCGAGCTTTCTACAGTTCCAGAAGCTTGGATACGTTTGCTTTCATGACAAATCCGGTAGACTTCGGTGGTAATACGTCTTGCTACATCGTGGCAATTTTGTTCCGAAGCTTTGGTTGACTGCTGAAACTCCTTGGACAGGAGTTGAAAGATCACCTCCACGCCTTTAGAATTTTCTCCCAGAATAGTTGCAGATGGAATAGTTACGGTTGCGGCTGAATTCATAGTCTCAGTTTTCAAAAGACCCTAAGTATTTAAATACAACCTGTATGACTGTGGGTATTGGCTTTTTTGGTTTTACGTATAAGCTAAACGCAGACCAATCCTATATTTAGGATGTGGCTGATTTTATTATTCCCAATTCTGATGGGATTGTTCACACTTTGATAGATGTTATTGCCGTTACCCAGGAGCCGTATACAAGTCATTATGGATTTAGAAGCACAAATTCAATTGCTGATTGACAATGCACCCCGCGATGGTATGACACCACATCTTGTTACAGCAATTGCTCCTGCCCTTAGAGCGATCGCTCAAAAATTACGCTACTCCCAGTACTACATTCTCCAAAATTCGGAGGCAAGCTGGGTTTTAACTACATTGAGCAATCGTGCTAATCCAGGATTGGAAAAACGTGTTCTTTACGCTTTCCCTACCATACAGGATGTCTCTCTAATTTCCCCTGATGGGCTTGACCCTCAAATGCTAGCTAAAATTACTCCTGTCACCCATATTTTGTTCCAAATGGTGGCATTAGAACCCGTAGATAGCATCGTTTTTTTGGAAACGCCGGGTAAGACCACTCATACCGTCGAAATTCGGCGAACTCAACTAGAAAAACTCATGCAGCAACACTTACGACAACTGCGATCGCCTAAACAGATACCCCCTAATATTGCATAGAAAAATTTGGGATGTGGAGTTTTTTAGATACAACCCCACATCCCAAATCTTAAATCTCAAATTCCTTAAAAAAAGTTTTCTAAATCAGGAAAAAATAAATTTTTTTCTTTCCCCTACACTATCCGACTGACTCAAATCTGGGTGAAACCTAAAATTTGTTAAAAAACAGTTATCAGTGAACATTTTTCAGTTTTAAAGTTTTTAGTTTCCCAGTCAAGCAAAGTCCCATACTTAAGGGACTTCCAAATAAAAAACTCTACTTTCTACCTGGTAAATCGGTAGGTTGAATTAAATATAAAACTGCTTTATAGCATTTCCCAAGCTAGTAAGGTACACCCGTAGGGGCACGGCACTGCCGTGCCCCTACACCTTGCGATATAATGTTGTACCTCATCTGAATGGGAACAGCTATAGTGTGTTATGGCTTTCGCAACACAACATTTCAGGTTTTCGGTGTGTTACGAAAGCCATAACACACCGAAAACCTAAATTCCCACTTTCTACTTTAAAACTGAGAACTGATTTAATAGAGGCGACTCAGTGTGTACTCAGCTATGTTAATCAATGCCTGGTGGGATTCTGAGGGTGGGAGAACTGCAAGATGTTCAATTGCCAACTTTGCATGGTGAGCAGCCAAATCTCGCGCCTGTTGTATACCTTGACTATCTTGAATCAGTGCGAGTGCTTGCTCTAAATCCCCTTCTTGGGCAAACTCTCGATCAATCAGCACTTCCAAAGATGGTTTTTCGGCTAAAGCAAATAAAACAGGTGCAGTCAGATTACCACTTTTGAGATCCGACCCCACTGGTTTACCCAAGGTATCTGTTGTACTGGTGAAATCTAGAATGTCATCAACAATCTGAAATGCTATACCAAAATGACGACCGTAGCTATACAGATGTTCAACAGTTTCTCGTGAGACTTCACTGAGCAACCCAGCAGCTTTAGAACTGTTGGCGATTAACGAAGCTGTTTTGTAATAACTCTTCTCAATGTAAGTTTCAATAGAGATACCAGCATCAAAACGATTTAGTCCCTGCTGAATCTCCCCAGTAGCCAGATCCATAATGACTTCTGAGAGTAGTTTCACCACCTCCAAATTGTCCAAGTTTGCTAAATACCAGGACGATTGGGCAAAGAGAAAATCTCCTGCTAAGATGGCAATGCGGTTCCCGAACAAACTATGAACGGTAGGAACGCCTCGCCGCACGTCTGATTCATCTACCACATCGTCATGTACCAAGCTTGCTGTGTGAATCATTTCTGTAATCTCAGCAAGGCGGCGGTGACGCGGCGTAATGTCTTGTTCTAACATTGTCGCCCGCGATATTAGCAGGACAATTGCTGGTCTGATACGCTTTCCCCCAGCACCGAATAAATGCTCGGCTGCTGCAAATAGAATGGGGTGGCGATTTCCAACTAGCTGTTTTAGGTTATCTGCTAGTAGTCGCAGGTCTGCTTCCACAGGGGTAAACAGGGAGGTGGCTGGGGTCATGGATGGGCGGACTCTGACTTAGGTTACGAAAGTTTACATATCCTATACTCATTTTAAGATAACCCTGTGCCAGCGCAAAGTTTTCATCAGGTAATCCCATATTTATGAGTCTATGGGTGATAATTAAGGTTGCTGATGTATTTGTCAATAAGTAATTATGCTTGATTTGTGAGATTTCAGGTTTGAAAATAACTTCAAAGGTGAATTATTCAGTATATGAGAATGAATTTCAGGTGAAATTGCGTTAAGTAGTTTCCCGTCTCACCTTTCCCGCCACAGTTCAAAAAACAATTTAAGCAATATTACTTATTGACAAAATGGACGTGATTTAAATTTGCGGCTAATTGGTAAGACTAAATTTCTCCCAGACTGAAGTGTAGCTCTTCAAAAAATTTGAAATTTAGCAGCCGAATAAGCTCAAAATTCAGGGTCGTTGTGTTAGGCTAAAGTATAGGAATTTTAAATTTTGTCAGATATTCACACGCGCAAAAGTAATTCAGCTACTAGTTGATTTCACTGAGTTGGTATTGTGAGTATAAAATAAATATTCGTCGGTTAGGTTAAGGGAATAATTTCTTTAATTTTTCCTACGATACGCAAAACTCCTGGTTTGGAGCTATGTGATATCCCTATGGGAAGCCGCTACACGTCTTCAGCGCACGTTGAGCGCAAGCATTGCTCTTTTCACAGCCGTTTGAGCAAAAATAAAGCAGATCAAGTAGACCGGTGAGAATCGTAGTTTTAGATTGCCAAACGGCAAGCTAACTGCTGGGGGATCTATGGTCTGCTAGAAGTGCCATTAGATAATAAATTCTTTGTCCGTAGAGGATTTTATCTCTATAGGTAATTTTGCTATATGAAACTACAGCCATCAAGAATGCACTTGGTTGGCTGAGGTTCTACTAATTTATGGAATTTTATATTCGTTTAGAAGGGTGCTAGTAGAACAATGATTTACGGAAGTATACCTATGATGATTTTTATTTTAGCCTCTGGATATTTGTTCACGGTCTACCTGTTATTAGCACTGGCAAAGCGAACGGGTACAAAGACTGTTTCTACAAGTTTCCCTTCATCTCCCGAAGGAAAACACAAGCAGGAGATATCAGTTAATAGTCATTAGTCATTAGTCCTTGGTCATTTGTTTTGATTAAAGGACTAAGGACTAATTAGTTTTATTGGAGTTGGGAAATAGCGATATCAGTGAAGGAAACCTCTTCAACCATTGGGGTATAGCCTAGCCACTGCACTCCTGATTGGGAAAACTGTTGCGGACAACCGCTAACGGCAAAGCGAGTTGGTAATGGTAGATGAGTATTTCTTAAGCCTAGTAAGTCTAGTTCTTGGGCACAAGCTGCCACAACATGAACAGCTGGATCAACTAACTGGACTTGAGATGGGAGGAGCGATCGCAGTATTGGTGTAAGATGTGGATAATGAGTACAGCCGTGAACTAAGGTATCAATTTCCTGCTCTAATAAAGGCTCTAGGTAGGCTCGTGCTACTTCAGCAGTGTAAGGGTCATGAATGCGATTTTGCTCAATCAGTGGTACAAACTCTGGACATCCAACTTGCCAGACTTGGACATCAGGAGCAATTTCGAGTATGGCGTGCTTATAAGCGTTACTCTTAGCTGTAGCTGGAGTGGCAATTACACCAATACGTCTTCCTTGCTGTACTGCTGCTCTTGCACCTGGTAGAATTACTCCCAAAATGGGTATGCTGAATTCTTGACGCACGGTTTCTAGGGCTAGGGCGGAACTAGTGTTACAAGCCATAATCACCATTTTTACCTGCTGCTGTTGTAGCCAGGTAATAATTTCACGTGTAAATCGTAAAATTTCTGCTTGCGAACGAATTCCGTAAGGAAGTCTAGCTGTATCCCCAAAGTAAACAATTGATTCATTGGGGAGTTGCCGATATAGTTGTCGGAGTACCGTTAGCCCACCCACACCACTATCAAAGATGCCAATTGGGGCACGTTGGGGTTCTTGATCGGAAAAATCGTCAAGATTCCCTTCAAAGATGGAAGATGAATACACAGGCAGATATTAATTTAGGTTTTGGGATTTAAAATACAGAATTTAGCAGACAATCTCCAACTTGACCACTAAATTCTGCACGTCAAAGAAGTTTAAATACCACCTCTTGAATTAGTAATTTTTAGTATATTACCTCTGGTGTAAGTATTTGAGGATGCCTTGAGCGATCGCTTCTGCCATCCGATTTTGATACTCTCGTGTTCCTAATCTAGGATTATCCTCGTAACCAGTCATATAGCCTGTTTCCACTAGAATAGCAGGTATGGAGTTCTTTCTAAGGACGTAGAATCTGGCTTTGCGGGTTCCCCGATCTTTGATAGTACCGATGTCCTGGAGGATGGTTTTACGAACTACTTCAGCCAGACCATAACCACTATCGTAATAATATACTTCTAACCCATTGACATCAGGGCGATTATCAACGGAATTAGCGTGAATGCTGACAAACAAAGTCGCATTAGCTCGCTTGGTAATGTCTACCCGTCCCTGAAGTTCTACGAAAAAGTCAGCATCTCGCGTTAGTACAGCTTGTACACCATTTTGCTCTAAAATTGCTCCTACCCTTTTACCAATAGGCAGAATTACATCCTTTTCTAAAAGTCCGCCCAAACCAGGGGCACCTGAGTCTTTTCCACCATGTCCGGGGTCAATAACTACTACCAATTTCCCTCTAGGAACGGAGGGGCGTGGCCGTGACTGGGAGACGGTACGAGGATTATCTGTAGGATTTGGTAATTGACCTTGGTCTGGTGATGGTAGGGGAGGTAAAGCAATGGGCGGTGTGATACTGCTGCTACTAGAGCGTCGTAATTCTAAAGCTAAAAGCTCGTCGCCAACCTGGTTTAGCTCCCCAATTTGCACTCCGGCTGCTGGTTGAACCAAGACGCTGACAGTGTTGGATTCTTGTGGTTGTAGGCGTACTCGCAGGATCGGGCTATTAGGATTAAAAGTAGGGCCTGTGACTTTGGGAGCTAACTTAGCATTGTTGATAGTGATGCGGAATAGACCAGATGATCTATCCCAGCCTCCTGTAGCAGATAAAGCTTGGTCGGCTCTAATCAGTAGTTGTGTGCCATTATTAGCCAGTTGCACAGACTCAATGGTAGCAGTTGAGTTGTTATTAGGTATGGGACGTGGACTGTTATTTCCAGGCAATTGGGCAATGCCACGACTGGGTATAACCACAAAACCACCAACGCTGCTAGTAGTTGCTCGCCAATTTGGACTATTTTCATCTACCTGTAAAGTCAGGCGCACAACAGACGGGCTGGTTTGTAGTTGGGTGAACTGGATACGGCTGACACCATAGCGATTAATCGACAAATCTCGCTGCTCTAGATTTGGTGATAAAGTTGCGCCAGCAATGTCAATGTTGATTGCTTTTTGATCGTTGCTCCGATTTACCTGAATCCGAGGATTACCACCACTTGTCGCAATGAAAAAACCATCACCTGTGATTTGTAATTTCTCAATTTGAGTAACCCTGGCGACAAGCATTCTGTTGTTAGGTGGATTCACAGAGTCAGTTCTCACCACATTGTAAATATCCCTTGGGGGGAATGCTGGCGTAGATGTTCTCGGTGAAGTTGCTGTGGCTATAGCTTGTTCTGGTTGCCCCGCAGTATTTCTTAAGGGTACATTTTCGGCTTCTGGCGTAGGTAATTGCACTGTCCAGCGATCGCCAGTTACCGCGACGAATCGCACTCCTTTGGGGTCTAAACTATAACCAGGAGTAAGTTCAACCACTATGCGCGTTGTTTGTTCGTCAAACTGCCCAACACGGATCGAACGAATTGCACCGCCCACCTGCTGGGTTAATTGCGGACGCCCAAATGTGGTTCCTGGCAAATCAATTACCAGGCGAGTGGGGTTAAAAATTAATTGTGCTTGAGGTTGAACATCCCCTAAAGTATTAATTTCCAGCCTGTTTTGATTGGCATCAAAACGCCAAGATTCAAGTTTCGCGGCCATTGCCGGCGACGATAGCATGAAGATGGTTCCAATAGTACTGGATAGTAACCAGCGTAATTTCACAGTCTTTTCTCCTGATTCACATTTATGGGAGCCGTCAACATCTCAACATATTGGCAAATCCTCACACCGTCACCGCGCACCTTGAGTTTTGCGCTGTTATTAAGACACAGCTAATGGCGTAAAATATAGCACGCTCCTCTGATTTTGCCATGCCATTAGCCTATATAAATTTGACTGCCAATTTTAAATTTTAGATTCCCGATTTGAGTTTTATGTCAGATTAGCGTCCAGCTACACTAACACCTCTTATCGGTGACACCAATCCAAAATCCAAAATCTGTTGACTTGCAAAGCATCAGATGACAATAACAAAGAAGCTACTGCTATCCCGCCGCAAGAATACTTAAATTGTTTACTACTAAATTGGATAAAAATGGTAAAGATTAGATGTATTTACTCAATAATTTCGGCTAAATTACTTATCTTCTCTTGAGATACTGAAGAACACCACGAGCGATCGCTTCTGCCATTTCATTTTGGTAAGCTGAGGTTCTGAGCCTAGCCATATCCTCTCGACCAGTCATATAACCCGTTTCCACGAGAATGGAGGGCATAGAACTTTTTCTGAGGACATAAAATCTGGCTCGTCTTACTCCCCTGTCTTTGAGAGTACCAATACTTTGGAGAATGCTACTACGGACAACGCGAGCTAAATCCAGACCACTGTCGTAATAATACACTTCCAAACCATTAACATCAGGACGACTCGCACCTGCTGAATTAGCGTGGATACTAACAAACACATCAGCATTAGCTCGCTCTGCTAATTGCACTCGTCCCGGAAGGGTAACAAAATAGTCAGAATCCCGCGTCATAATCACTTGTATGCCATGTTGCTGCAAAATCTCAGCAAGTTTCTTACCAATAGGCAAGATAACATCTTTTTCGCGTGCCCCACCAATGCCAAGCGCTCCAGAGTCTTTGCCGCCATGTCCGGGGTCAATAATGACTACCACTCGCCCATTGGTAACTCGGCGCAGTGGTTGTGTTAGGGGCTGGGGATTGGGATTATTTGGATCTGGGAATGACCCCCGGTTTGGTGGTGGTAGCCCAGGTAAAGCAAAGGGTGGTCTTCCGGGGAGGGCGACAACTCGGCGAGAGCCTTGTATTGGTAAAGCCAAAACCTGGTCGCCCATTTGTCTAGGTTGCCCAAGTTGCACTCCGCCTGCTGGTTGAATTAAGACAACGACAGTGTTGGGTTGTTGAGGTTGCAGACGTACCCGAAGAATGGGGCTATTGTTAGCAAAAGTCGGGCCTGTAACTTTGGGAGCTAGGTTAGCATTGGTAATTGTGACGCGGTACAGACCAGAGGATCTATCCCAGGTTCCGGTGGCAGATAAAGGTTGATTGCCTCTAATTAGCAGTTGTGTGCCATTATCAGCCAGTTGCACAGACTCAATTGTTGCTGGCGAGTTGTTGGCAGATGCTCTACTAGGAAAGGAAACGGGTTCTGATTGATTGTCTGAATTATTACTTTGAGGTAATCCGACAACACGACTAGGTAAAACTACTAAACCACCGCCGCTACTATTCGTTGCTCGCCAGTCTGGGCTATTTTTATCTACCCGTAAAGTTAAGCGGACACCAGGGGGTTGAGTTTGCAATGAGGTGAATTCGACGCGGCTAACACCATATTTGTTAATGGGTATATTATGTTGCGCCAGACGTGGTGATAAAGATGCGCCAGAGATATCTATGAAGATGGTAGCGCGATCGCGGCTGCGAATTACCTGAATCGGAGGATTACCACCACTGGTACGAATGAACAACCCATCGCCTGTTACTTGTAAATGCTCAATTTGAGTTGCCCCTGGTGTGGTACTGGCAACCCTTGAAATACTCGGTTGAGGTTCAGAATCTGGGGTGACAACACTGTAAGCACTGCTGGGAGATGAAGCTACTTTATCGATTTCTGGCTTAGGTAATTGCACCGTCCAGCGATCGCCAGTTGTACCAACAAATTGCACTCGTTTGGGGTCTAAACTATAACCAGGAGTCAGCTCGATAACTATCCGCGTTGTTTCTGTATCAAACTGTCCAACACGGATCGAGCGAATTCCACCGCCCACCTGTTGGGTTAGTTGCGGACGACCAAATGTAGTTCCTGGCAAATCAATTACCAGCCGAGTCGGGTTGAAAATTAGTTGTGCCTGGGGTTGAACTGTTCCCACAGTATTAATTTCCAGCCTGTTTTGATTGGCATCAAAGCGCCAAGATTCAAGTCTCGCGGCCATTACTGGCGACGATAACATGAAGATAGTTCCAATAGTGCTGGGTAATAACCAGTGTAATTTCACAGTCCTTTCTCCTAATTCACATTCATGGGAGCCGTCAATATCTCAACTCATTGGTAAATCATCACACTGTCATCACCTAAACTTCACCTGGGATGCCTTTTTTGATTTTTAAGTTGCTATTAAGACACACTTAAATTCACTTATCAGGTTTCATATTCAGTGTAAATCCCTATGCGAAACCTTCCACCTGTGGAGGTGGGGGACTCTGACTTCCAATCAAGCTAGAAAATTGATAATTGATAGCTGTTTACTAATAAATGTTTGTTCGTTGTTGCCATTGATGCACTGAGTAAATAATTCCCATTACTGTCAGATGATCTAGCAAGATTTATGGGTGTTACTCCCCAATTATCTGGAAAATATTCAGATAAAGGCTCACAAGGCGAGGGAGACTAGAAATAAGTAACATTTTGAATGTGGGTAGAAATTAGAAACAAACGATTATTCTACAATCACACGGGACAGAGGTTTGGGGAGAGAAGTTTCTACAGCACAATTGAAAGGTGAGGGGAATGAGGGAGATGAGGAGAATAACCAATGCCCAATGCCCCATTCCCCATTCCCAATAATTAACGATCGCTAGAATCTGGGGTTACTTCCAAATTGCCATTGTCATTTGATGCTGGCACCCTCGATTGAGGTGGTTCAATTACCAAGGAAATCCCAGAGGAAGCGTCTAAAATTAGTTGCTCTGAGCCTGCTTCCACAGTTTTTGGGTCTGGAAACACAAATCGTAACAAGGGAGGAGCTAAAAAGGTTGTCAAGATAACCATCATGATAATTGCTGCCCCTAATGGTTTCGAGAGAGCGCCACTAGCAGCGCCGACACCAGCAAACACTAACCCAACTTCGCCTCTAGGAATCATCCCCACACCGATCGCTAAACGGTTAATTCCCGGTTGACCAAACACGCTTAAACCTGTGATTACTTTACCGAGAATGGCTACTGTAATCAGGAAAGTTGCCATAATTAGACCTTCACGATTGTCGGGAATTGCTGGGTTTAACACTCCCAAATCGGTTTTTGCCCCAACAGTCACAAAGAAAATTGGCACTAACATATCGGCAATGGGACAGACTTGTGTTTGCAGTTCTTTGCGCTTCTCTGTCTCTTCTAAGACTAAACCTGCCGCAAAAGCTCCGAGAATTGCTTCTAAGTGGATGACGGCGGCCAGGTATGCCATAGCAAAGGCGAAGATGAATGCTGGTATCACCAGTCCACCGCGTGTTTTGAGTTGATCAGCGATCGCTACAAAGGACTTATTGAAAACGTTGCCTAGTAGGATTGCTCCCAAAATAAAACCAGTGGCGCTGATAATCAAATAAACAACTTTGCTGACATCAACCACACCATCTTTAGCTAAACTGGCAACTACCGCTAAAACGATGATTCCCAATACATCATCAATTACGGCAGCACCCAAAATAATCTGCCCTTCTTTAGAATTAAGTCGCCCCAATTCTGACAGCACCTTGGAAGTAATACCAATACTAGTGGCAGTCAAAGCCGCCCCTGCAAAAATTGCCGGCACAGCGCTAATACCAAATAAAGTCATCAGTCCCACAGTACCAGCAGCAAAAGGTACTACTACCCCAACGACTGCGACGACACTAGCTTGGATACCAACTGCCATTAAGTCTTTTAAATTCGACTCCAAGCCGATTTCAAAGAGCAGAATGATCACGCCCAATTCTGCCAAAACGGAAACGACCTCAGACTGCGCTGCATACACGGCTGGAGTGGCTTCAGGTGTTAAACCAGCAGTAGTTTGAAGGAAGGACACGATCAAAGAGTTAGAACCGTCTGTACCGCCTTCTGGAAACACCAAAAGGTGGAAAACAGAGATGCCAACTACCACACCGCCTAAAAGTTCGCCTAAAACAGGTGGCAAACCCACTTGGTTTGATAACTCTCCACCAACTTTGCTGGCGAGGTAAATGACTACTAAGCTTAGTAGCACTGCTTCGACTACCATTGAACTGTCTGCGGCTTGTGTTGCGGTAGCCAGCAGAGGAAAAGAGAAGCTGATTGGATCTAACAAATGCATGGGTTCTGTGAAAATCCTTCTCTTTAATTCTGACGCGTTTCTGAAAAACATCCTATGGAAACGCGATTGACAGCTTAAATAAATTAATTTGTCCCCAGTTCGTAGTCAGGACTTCAGTCCTTATTTTTAACCACTAAAGTTACAAACCCTTAAAACTAGCTTGAGAAAATTCTAGTGTAATTTTTTTAGTTTCCAAAAATGTAACCATTTCAACTTTTGACGATCGCAGTGTCAAAGTAAGAACATACAAATCGGATCTAGCGATCGCACTTGAGTTGTGAAAAACTTGTGGTGGCTGTTGACTCTCAACGCCACCAGAAGATTGCTATATACCTTGATCAGAAACATCTGTGGATACTTTGAGGAGTGCAAATATTATGACTAGAGCCGCTTTACCTGGTTCTCAATTTCCATCTGGAAACTTGTGGAAAATACTGCCTTTAGTTTTGCTGATATGTGCAACGTTTGTACTACCTGCCCTAGCACAAGAAAAGGATAAATTGTTACGAACCCTTAGTGTCAGTGGTCGTGGAGTAGAAACAATTCCGACAACCCTGGCGCAAGTAAGTTTAGGAGTGGAGATTCAGGGGAAAACTGTACAGGAGGTACAGCAAGAAGCCGCCCGGAGGTCATCGGCTGTGGTTGCGTTCCTCAAGAGCAAAAATGTTGAAAAATTACAAACTACTGGTATTCGGCTCAACCCAGTTTACAGCTACACCAATAATGTGCAGCAGATTACAGGCTATGGTGCTAATAACACCGTGAGTTTTAGAATTCCTACCGAGCAAGCTGGGACATTATTGGATGATGCAGTGAAAGCCGGTGCGACACAAATTAACGGTATTAGTTTTGTTGCGAATGAGCAAGCGATCGCGGCTGCTCAAAAACAAGCATTAAAAGAAGCTACCCAAGATGCCCAACAGCAAGCTGATGCTGTTTTCAGTGCCTTGGGTTTTAAATCCAAAGAAGTAGTCAGCATTCAAGTTAATAATGCCAGTGCGCCTCCACCACCCATGTTTTTACGGGCAGAGGCTGCCAAGTCAGCTGATACTTCCACCCCTGTAATTGGTGGTGAACAACAAGTAGAAGCATCGGTGACGCTGCAAATTAGTTATTAGTCATTGGTCATTGGTCATTGGTCATTTGTCATTTGTTAAGACAAAGGATTAATGCCCAATGCCCAATTAGAAATGTTCTGAAGACGTATCTGCTGTACCGCCTTCCCCATCTCGCTTAGAGCCTAATAAATCTAGTTGGTCTACTTGGATAACTGGAGAGGATCGGTTTGCTCCTGTTTGGCGATCGCTCCATGTGTCAAACTTTAAGGAACCTTTGACAGCAATTTGTCTGCCTTTACGTACATAATTACCCGCTACCTCCGCCGTTTTTCCCCATAGTTCTAAATTAAACCAGTCGGTATGTTCGCCTTCTTTAGTACGGCGATTAACAGCTAGTGTCAATCTACACTTAACACTACCAGACTCAAAATACTTTATATCTGGGTCGCCGCCTACACGACCAACAAGGGTGACAATATTAATACTCATTTACGTTACCTTTCAGTACAAGTGTACTCACTAATTCCGACCTTCATCATAGCGAATTGTGAAACACTTGAAAATAATGTGTTAAACAGTTAACAATATAGTTGACTTAAAAAATTATACATACTAGTTGGAGAAACACATAAAAATATACGGATACACTAAGTTAACCAGAGAATATCAAAAAGTACGGAGATTGAGACATCGTAAATATTCCTGGGAATCATATAAAAATATAGTCTAATTTACTCAACTCAGGATACATTCGTAATCAAATCCGGCACAATTAACTCTTACGGTTGTAGTCAAAAAGTATCGCACATAGGGGGCTTAGACACGCGTGGGTCTTTTTAGGAACTTTCGCACATCATGGGACATGGGTATCGACCTCGGTACCGCAAACACCCTAGTTTATGTATCTGGTAAAGGTATTGTACTACAAGAACCTTCTGTAGTTGCTATCGATGTCAACGAAAAGGTAGCACTAGCAGTCGGAGAAGAAGCCAAAAAAATGCTCGGTCGCACACCTGGAAATGTGATTGCTCTCCGTCCCTTGCGGGATGGTGTAATCGCTGACTTCGAGATCGCCGAGCTGATGCTGAAAAGCTTTATTCAGCGTGTAAATGAAGGTAGGTCTTTAATTTTACCCCGGATTGTCATTGGTATTCCCAGTGGAGTCACAGGAGTAGAAAGGCGAGCTGTGATGGATGCAGCTCACCAAGCCGGAGCCAGAAAAGTATATTTAATCGATGAACCCGTAGCTGCGGCCATTGGTGCAGGATTACCTGTTGCCGAACCCACTGGCAACATGATCATCGATATTGGTGGTGGCACAACAGAAGTTGCAGTGCTGAGTCTTCAAGGTACAGTAATCAGCGAATCAGTACGCATTGCTGGGGATGAACTGACTGATGCGATCATTCAGTACATTAAGAAAGTTCATAACTTAGTCATTGGGGAACGTACTGCCGAAGACATCAAGATTCGCCTTGGTTCTGCCTATCCTACTAATGATGATAATGACGCGATGATGGAAGTCCGAGGCTTACACCTGCTTTCAGGTCTACCGCGAACTGTAACCATCAAAGCCCCAGAAATCCGCGAAAGCATGTTGGAACCGCTATCAGTAATTATCGAAGCGGTGAAGCGGACACTGGAACGCACACCGCCAGAACTGGCAGCAGACATTATTGACAGAGGTATCATGTTAGCTGGTGGCGGTGCTTTGCTCAAAGGCATAGATACCCTAATTAGCCATGAAACAGGGATTATTACCCACATTGCTGCTGATCCTTTGAGCTGTGTTGTGCTGGGAACAGGTCGTGTGTTAGAAAACTTTAAACAGTTGGAACGAGTTGTCACCGAAAGCTCTCGCAATATGTAGCAAAAAAAATATCAGAATTGAGTTCTATTTGAGTTCTATTTGGGTTTTATATAAATAGAATCCAAGTAGAACTTAATTTATATAAGTATACAAAGGTATATATGGTGACAATACGGCGTTGGTGGGATCGTAAAGGGTTGCAAATCGGCTTGTTAGCTTTAGCAGTTGGTAGTGCTTGGGTATTGCGACAGACTCAAGGTGAGTTGCTGCTTGAGACATACCAGGCAATTACCCGTCCGTTAGAGATGTTGCAGTCAGGGCCAACTCCAGAAGAACGTCTTAGAGATGCCCGGATATTGGAATTGCAAACCCGTATAGTAGATTTGGAAAGCCAAAAGACAAAGCTACAAGATTTGTTAGGCTATGTGGAAAAAGAGCCACTGGCATCACGGCCAATTCCAGCACGGGTGGTAGGACGTAGTGCTGACCAGTGGTGGCAACAAGTTACCCTGAATCGCGGCGCAAATGTGGGGATTCAGGAAGGCTTCATAGTCAAAGCAGAAGGCGGATTAGTGGGTTTGGTGGAGAGTGTAACTCCCAATACTAGCCGCGTGTTGTTAATCAGTGACCTCAAGAGTCAAGTGGGTGTCTCAGTTAGCCGCACAGCAGCTAAAGGCGTTTTGCGAGGAGATGCTTCGGCGGAAGCTGTGCTGGAGTTTTATGAAAAAGTCCCAAATGTGAAGGTAGGAGATTTAGTTTCCACATCTACTTATAGTCAGAAATTTCCATCTGGCTTGGCAGTAGGACGAATTAAGTCGCTGGATTTAAAGAAACTCCCAGCATCAGTGGCGAAAATTGAGCTTTTTCCGCCAATCCGCTCTCTCGATTGGGTGGCTGTTTATCCAAAGCCAGAAAACCAAGAGTCGGCAAATCAAGTGCCGCAAAAGTCCAAGTAAATTCTTTGAAAAAATCCATATAAAAATGAAGATTCCTGCATTTGGTGCTAGCAGGCAGAAAAAGCCAAAATCGTCTAAACGAAAATCGAAATTCAAAATCCCGGCGCTTGCTCGTTGGCATCCGGGTGTACGTAAGTTATTGGGTTGGATAGTGACAGTTGGATCTGTACTGTTATGTTTACTATTATTGCCAACCCGGTTCCCAGGTATGGAATTATTGGGAATTGGCCCTAACTGGCTCTTAATTTGGGTGGTAGCTTGGAGTGTGAAGCGCACGGTATTTGCCGGAGCATTGGCAGGTATAGTTCTGGGGCTACTTCAAGATTCAATGACATCACCTAACCCCACTCATGCCATCAGTTTAGGTGTAGTGGGAATTTTAACTGGTCTGCTTCAGAAGCAGCGTTTTATCGAAGAAGATTTTATTTCGATTGCTGTAATTGTTTTTGTGATGGCAGTTTTGGCAGAAACTATCTTTGGGTTGCAATTAACTTTGCTTGGCAATGAGCGCAAGGTAACAGATATTTGGACATATTACCAACGTGTCGCCCTTGCCTCAGCCATTCTTAGTAGTTTATGGGCACCTGTGGTCTATTATCCCCTGAATCTTTGGTGGCAGAGGATGAAATTGTTGGAGCAATAGTTAAGAGAGTTAGGAGTTAAGAAGGGGATAGATTGCAGGTGACAGTAAAGGAAATTATCTTTTGTAGCCTGTAACCTATAGCCATTTTGAATCCGGTGAGGTACAAGGGGAGCAAATAGACCTAACCCCCTAACCCCCTTCCCGCTTCGGGAAGGGGGAACAATTCAAAGCCTCTTTCCTAAAGAGAGGAATGGAAGTCAGGTCAGAATTGTACCTTACTAAGCTGTTGCGTATTTAATTTGTATATGCGATGCGCTCATGTTGCCCGCACTACAATAATTTTACGTTTTCGTGTTATACAATTTAGCTGCACATCAGCTTAGGTCGTGGAAAATGAAACTTGTATGATCGTTATTAAAGTTCCACTTTCACAATATTATGAGCGAATTACAAACCCAACTAGCAACCGATACCTGGATAGCAGCAACTTGGGATGAATATATCCAAATAATTGAAAATCCTGCCTCGGAAAAAGCCAAGGGCTACTACCACAATGGACACATGAGGATCGAAATGCCACCACTGGGGCATGACCACGCCTGCGACAACACAATTATTGCCTTTGCTGTTAACCTTTTTTGCACAATCAAAGGCATCCTCGCCAAAGGTTTAACTAACTGTACATATCGCAAAAAAGGCTTTAAGGAAGCTCAACCTGATGTGTCTTACTACATTGGCGAAAATGCTGATGTTATTCCCTACGGCACTTCTATTATCAGCCTAGATATCTATGCACCACCAGATTTAGTTATTGAAGTTGCTAATACTTCACTTGCTGACGATCAAGGCGAAAAACGGCTTTTATACGAAGATTTAGGAGTGAAAGAATACTGGATTTTAAATGTCCAGAATGTGCAAGTTATGGCTTTTGCTATTGAAAACCAAGGTAGTAGGAGGATTACGGAATCTCAGGTATTGCCAGGATTAGCAATTTCTTTATTAAACGATGCATTACGGCAAACTCGTCAAATAAATCAAAGTCAAGTTGGTGCTTGGTTATTAACCCAATTTCAGCAATAATTACACACCCTTTGGAATGAGGAATATTTGATTTGTGAGATTGATTTGTGAGAATTACAAGCCGCAGATCCCCGACTTCTCGAAGAAGTCGGGGATCTTGTTTCTTACGAATGATTCGGGATTGCACTAATACACTGTGGTCAAAGTCACCCATTCAGGTGAAGCCATACAGAAATACTAATGTCTAACATGAAGGAATATTAAGCAACTATGAAGCTAGTTATGCCTCTAGTTGTTGGTTTCCGAATAAAAATTTAATCCCAAAGCTTAAAAAAATCCCTATTCTATACTTGCCCTCTAACTTAAGGCTACTTCTAAACAGCAATATTTACAGGCTTCTATAATATGGCTACTCACATAGAAATTCCAGTTATTGGCAAAGTTAAGTATCCATTACGCTGGCTGATTGGGCTGATGGCAGGGAGTGCCTTGGTTGTGGGTACTATGACAACTTACACTTTTGTAAATCAAGGGACAAACAAAGAAGACATTGCTCAACTAACTGTCCCAGTTACAGCGCAAAACGTCACCTTGCGGATTACAGCTAGTGGCAAAGTCGTGCCAGTTCAGAGCGTAAATATTAGTCCGAAGAACCCCGGAGTGCTATCGCAATTATATGTGGAACAAGGCGATCGCATTCAAAAAGGGCAAATTCTCGCCCGCATGGATAGCGCTAGCATTGACGCCCAAAAAAGCCAGTATCTTGCCAACTTAGCCCAAAGTCAAGCACAACTAGCCGAAGCCGTTGCTGGTAGTCGTCCTCAAGAAATTGCTCAAGCTAGGGCGCGGTTAGCGCAATCTCAAGCCCAGTTAGCCGCAGCTCGGGCTGGTAATCGTCCCCAAGAAATTGCTCAATCTCAATCCCAAGTGGATGCCGCTCAAGCAAAGGTGAATTACGCAAGTCAACAAGTAAAGCGTTATCAATACTTATATAAAGAGGGAGCAGAGACAAAACAATTACTCGATCAAGCCATCAGCGACGACAAAAGTGCTAGAGCCAGTTTAGAAGAAGCTAAAAAACGATTGTCGTTAGTCCAAAGTGGCACTCGTTCTGAGGAAATCGACCAACGCCAAGCTGCTGTTAATGAAACAAAGGCCGCATTAGTACTTTTGGAAGATGGCACTCGTTCTGAGGTAATAGCTCAACGCCAAGCTGCTGTGGCATCTGCTGAAGCTCAGTTAAAGGGTATACAAGTGCAGTTGGAAGATACTATTATTCGCGCTCCTCTGTCGGGAATTGTCACCCAAAAGTATTCTGATCCTGGTGCCTTTGTCACGCCCACAACTTCTGCTTCTACTAGTGCATCGGCAACTTCTAGTTCAATTGTCGCCGTAGCAAGGGGTTTAGAAATATTAGCTCAAGTTCCTGAAGCCGATCTTGGCAGAATTAAACCGGGACAGCAGGTGGAAATTGTCGCTGATGCATATCCCGATCAAGTTTTTAAAGGTCATGTACGCCTGATTGCTCCCGAAGCAGTGGTGGAACAAGGTGTGACATCCTTCCAGGTGCGGGTTGCTCTCGATACTGGTACAGATAAACTGCGTTCTGGCTTAAATGTGGATCTGACTTTTTTAGGCGATCGCGTTAATAATGCCTTAGTATTACCAACGGTGTCAATCGTCACCGAAAAGGGTAAAACTGGCGTACTTGTACCAGATGCAAACAATAAACCCCAGTTCCGCGAAATTACGGTTGGGGCGCAAATCCAAAACCAAACTCAGATTTTAGGGGGAGTTAAAGAAGGCGATCGCATATTTGTTAACCCTCCCAAAGACTACAAAATCGAGAAGGCAAAAGAGATAAACTAAATGTCTAAATTCTTATCCAAAATTTCTCAAAGTTCATCAGTTTGATCAAGTTTAGTTTGTACCCATGCTTCAATCACTTC
>NZ_JBALEK010000022.1:0-72211 GCF_036917815.1 Nostoc sp.
AGTGAGATTGAATTTCCTCAAAGCCTTATGTAGTTTGAGTCTTGGTGTATTTCACCCTGATTCAGGCTCGTCAATATTTAGATGCGTTTGCCCTGGCATTGCCATGACGAAAAGACCAAAGAAGACCTGATTGAAATAAGGAAAAAGGACACTTCCAAATTCCTAGATAGGATTAACAAATTCATGTCGAAATTCAATTGGGAATGGTGTAATGATATTCCTACATTTTTGGGGATTAACGGGTCAGAAGTCCATTATTGACAAGGATGTACACATTGAGTAGCCGTGTGCCATGAAAGTGGCAAGCACGGTTCCGCATGGGAGGGGTGACGCAGTAATGCTCACCTCGACCCTAACCTCCTCAGTAAATACTGCTGTATCAAGAGTCGGCAGTCGCGTCATTATCAGTGTAGAGTATTTAGAGATATAGCAATAAAATAATTATTTTTGCTTGGTAATTAATTATACTTTCCTACTGGATTATGAGAATACTACACAGCAATTTGCTCCCAGCTAGAATTCTCCTCAAGAATATCTATTTCATCAAGAGATAGTATTTTAGGTTGCATTTGTTGCAGGTCACGCAGCACAATTTTGACATCCTCAGTATTAAATTTATAGTACTCAATTAAACTGCCGATGGGATAATTTAAGCCCTGATAGCGGTGTTTGAAATACAGTTCAATATTCCCTCTATGCTCCCAAGTTCCTACTACTCTAATAGCAACACTCGAATAATGAGCAAGTAAATCAAATTTTACTTCTGCTACTCGCTTGACAACGGGTCTTTGGGTTACTCCTATTTTGTACAAAGTGCCAATATTAGTTTCAATCTCTAAAAAATATAGGCTAGAGGATAAAATACGTTGAAGTTGAGCGCGGTAGAGTTTTAAATCGGTGAGTCGGTATGCCAAATCTGGAGCGTTTTTGTATTCGGCGTGTTTAAAAGCTAGCTCAAGTTTCAGCAGTTTTTTAAGTAATAGTGGCTCCTGTACATCATTGAACCACGCAAACTCTAGCGCTCCAACGGAAATTTTACCCAAATAACTAAATTCATATTCTGTTGGGGTTAAGTATAGGTTTTTTCTTAACACTCCTGCTTTGAGTAAACCAGAAGTAATTAAGTAGGAACTAATAGGGTAATTTTTGGCTCCGTACTCCTGCCAAAGCAGCTTTAACTGTGCCAAATCCTTGCCAGATAATTGAACGTTGAAATTGTCATAGAGTGGCAGAGTAGGGAATTCTCGGTTAGCTATGGGGCGGCAGGTTTCTTCATTATGAGCAAAATGATGCTCTTTCACCTTGCCTTTTTTAGCAGTTAAATTACTATGGCAGTAAGGACACTTAAGTGAAGTCTTCCCCCTGTTGATATCTTCAATACATATCAAGATATCTTCTTCATTTACACCATATTTTAGCCACATTGCCACACCATTACTGAATAGTTAAAGTTGCTCTTACCAGTGTGCTTTAACTTTTCCAATATGTCTCTATCTTCTGGAGTAATATAATGTTGATCTTAAGAATTAATGCACCAATTAAAAACCCCTCCAAGGTTGGAGAGGTAAAGTAGCTTTTCAAAGTCTGTACGGAAACTATGCTTTATTCAAAGTTGCCAATACCCATCATGTAATAAGCAATAACAGCAGTATCAAAGGGTTGCAGGTAATTGATATTTATGGGATTACTGGGTAAAGTAATTGATGTTTCACTCTTGTTAGAGGTAGCCGTTTGATTGTTAGCGATTCTAGGTAGTAAAATAAAACCAACAAGATTTGCAAAATTGAGTGAATTAGCGAGTTTCATAGGTGATTCTGTGTTGGTTATTGAATATATATATAACTGAAATAATCTAACAACTTATGCATCACAGTTAATCACATGTAGGTGCGATTGCCTGACTACAAAACTAAAAAGATGGGGGCAACACCAAATAGCCCGCCGCAGGCATCGCTTGAATTAAGGGCGATTAGCAAGAGCGACATGGCTGGTGCCTACCACAATTCCTGTTATTCAATTTTTTATTCCTGAACCACCAACTCTTGCAGTAAGGCATCATTTATCCTTTGTGCCTCTTTCCCAGTACTTTCCTTGATGTCAAAAGCCTGCTGCACCACAGCTTGAACTGACTCTGGCAATGATTCAAATTTTTCCGAATTGAGTATAACGATGCGGCAACCTGGGTAAGGCATAAAATCAGTAAAGGGTTCCATTCCCGATGTAATCAGAGTTTTGCTAAGTTGCGCGATGGGATGATGAGGCTTTTGGTTGTCCTCACTACGGTTGATTTCTGATGCCATGTAACCGCAAAACCAACTCAAAGTGTCAATATCTTTCTGCAATCCTGCCAAAATCCCCGTTACTACTCGTTGGTTGAGGTTGACAGGTAGATAATCAAAGATGCTGTCTAGGGCTTCTGGGTGTCGCTTGTGGCAATAACGTACCGCAGATTCAACAAGTTTATCGATTTTAGTAGGTTGAGATTGCCCAAATCCCTTTGCACACATGGCACTGCCTCAAAATTTACGTGTTGGAAGACGCGATTTTAACAGAATTAGTGGGGCGATGAGCAGGAGCCGGGAGTACATTTATAGGACTTACGCACTGTACAAATTTATTATCTTGTGTATGAACGTAAATACGTCGTTTTAGGCTTTTATTAATCATCCTTTGATAAATAGCGATCGCGTAAAAAGCAGCGAAAAATCAAGGTTAAATGCCTGAAATTCATACCACACATTTGGTATTTCCTGTCAATGCGTAAGTCCTAATTTATTATCATTGATTACTTAAGCAAACCACACCTAAGTGCGATCGCTTCTAGACGCAATTATTGTCTAGCAAAAGCCAAGTCACTTTCAATAAACAAGGCACCTGTTAGATTAGCCCCACTCAAATTGCACAAGTGAAAATTTGCCCCTCTTAGGTCTGCTAGTGATAGATTAGCGAGAGTTAAATCTGCACCAGTGAGGTTAACTTCACTTAAATTAGCACTACTTAAGTTAGCCCCATGAAGTGAAGCTTGTTGCAGGTCTGCCCCGCTTAGGTTTGTCCTCATTAGGTATGCTTTACTCAGATCCGCTCCACTTAAATTAGCTTGGCTTAGGTCTGCTGCTGTTAAATCAGCTTTACTGAGATTGGCTTGACTTAGGTCTGCCCAACTCAACGAGGCATAACTTAGGTTAATTTCACTCAGTTTCACTGATGCAAGTATTGCACACCTCAAGTTAGCATTAACAAAATTTCTTTCTCCGATTGCATAACGGCGTAAAATTTGATCAGTTGTTACTCTGCCTAAAACAGCTTTTGATGCGCCTTGATAACACCATGTAGCGCTCATAAGTTTGGCAGCAGTGTTAACAGCTATCTCATCACCGTCAGCGATGATCACACCATTGCAGCCATCCCACTGACCGTTAAGCATCAGGGCAATCTCACTAGCGGCAGCAATTGAGTCAAATAGTAAAAGTTAAGCATCAGGGCAATCTCACTAGCGGCAGCAATTGAGTCAAATAGTAAAACAGAGTCTTTGTGCCATTTTAACCAATTATTCAAACCAATCGAGATAATATTTTTCATTTCTATAAGTTTTGGCACTTTCAAACGATTACGGCTCTAACTTCCAGATATTAATCAACTCTGCTTACTTTACCTCTGTCTTGAGTTAAATATTGAGGGTTAGTTTCACCAGTCACTAGCACAAAGAACTGGGCTGACTTTTTCAAGACTGCCTCTTTTGTATGCTACGAAAGTGACAGAGCGCTGCACAAAGACCTACAACACGCTTTGCAGCACCTTTACAGCCCCCAGTCACTTTCATAGTTACAATCGACTTAAGTAAAAATGTCTGCAAGAACTAAGTTCTAAGCAGCTGAAGAGGAGCGTTCTATTTACTGCCGAATGGTATCAATAGAAGCATTGATGCCAGCCAATTTGGACTCTAAATCATCTCGCATCCAAATCAAGAATTTTAATTTCCGCTCTAAGCTAGCTTTGTGCGAAATGGGTTCGCTTCCACAACAGGCATTACCCCAAAAAGGAAACATATTTTACCTCTGTATTTAGCTTTTGTAACAGTACACTACTATATTCTGACGAATAGCAATCAGACTGGTGTGTGTAACAACCGACCATTATTAGGCTCATAACGCTGCCCCAGCAAGTGGTGCCAAATATGCTGTTGATTCTCAATTGACACAAACTGTTCGTAACTTAGCACCTCGCTTTGAGCATAAGCTGTTTCTGTCTGCCACTCCTCACAACGGCCACTCTAACAGCTTTGCCGCATTACTAGAAATCCTTGACCCACAACGGTTTTGTCGAGGCGTACCCGTTCGCAACCCAAAACTACTTGATACTGTGATGGTAAGGCGATTAAAACGCGACCTACGGGAAATAGGAGAAGATTTTCCTAATCGCCAAGTTATCCCCATAGTTATTGATGGGCTACCTGCAAATGCCCCAGAATTAAAGCTGTCTCGATTGTTACAAGAGTATCATTGCTACCGATGCAGCGCGGGAGGGGGTAAACCTACAAAATAACTGCGCTGACCTGTTTCACTTTGACGTACCGTGGAACCCTAGCCGCATGGAACAGCGTAACGGGCGGATTGACAGAAAACTGCAACGATCGCCTATTGTTCGCTGTTATTATTTTGCATTGCCACAGCGAGCCGAAGACCGGGTACTAGATGTCTTAATTAAAAAGACGGCAACCATACAAAAAGAACTGGGTAGCCTTTCCCCAGTGGTAGACCCGGTTGCGAGAGGTTCCTGCATCAGTTAGACAACGCTTATGTCAAGCTACATCTCAGGATGTGGGAGAGTTGACACTACATTTGCATAAACGTGCAGAGGTGCTAGCTGAACGCGCCAAGAAAAGGCTGACAGCACGGGGACAAAAGGAAGCTGAGGAAATGAAAAAGATTTTAGAGGAACAACGCGATCGCATTCTCAAAACTAAACAAGAAACTGAACAACCTCTACAGCTTTCGTTATTTGCTGAAGAAGAGTTGCGTCAGTTAGAAGCAGACCGTCGCCATTGGGATAAGCGGCTAAATATGCTAGCTGAAGAGTTGGTGCGCGAACCCGCGCGAATTGAAGCAATTTATGAAGTGAAGGCGGTACGCGTTGAACCTGTAGGTATAGTTTATTTGTATCCAGTTAGCGGTTAGTTGTTAATTTGCAGTAATTGATTCTTAAATCTATGACTTATGCTGAAATTTTTTCAACAGAAACTTGATGCATAATTCGCTCTTTTAACGAATCTGCTGCAACTGCTGCAATAGTTTCCCAATCTTCTTGTTTCAACAACACCGCAAGCAATTCGCGTAGTATCTCTCGATTAGAGATAAACTCTTCGCCATAAAGTTCATCTGTTCCCAAAACAACGAGTAGGTGTTCTCTTACTTTTGGTGTAGGTAGTCTTAATCTTTGAAGTAATCTATCTCTTGCAGTTTTTACCGCAATTTTTGTAGCTGTTCCTAAATTCCAATTATTCAGCAGTAACCGCACTTCTCTATTAAGAGAAATACGTAATGTTGTTAAACGTCCTAAAAGTTCAAAGTTAAGCATGAGGTCGCCAAATCCAGAACCCCAATCCAAGCCAGCACCAATGTTCCCACCTACTTTATCTTCTGCTTCAACAGCTTTTCTCAACCATTTTTCATCAAACAATAAATCCATCGGATTTACTGCGTTTTCTTGATTAAAGGCGTTTTGATTGTAATTAGGTTCTTCCTGACTCATCAACTTAACCTCGCTACCTATTCAGAAGAACGACGAACTCCATACTCAAAATAAACTAGGTCTTCGTAATCTTCATCCTCTCCCAAATCAATCATCCCTTGATTATCATAAAATTCTTCTGCTCCTGGTAGCGAATGCAACCCAACTCTACCCTCGTAACCTAGTTCGATACTGCGGTTTCTGGCAAAAGCTAAGAGTGCAGTACCAACGCCTTTTAATTTGGGCGGACGTTGGATAAATTCCCGATTCCAAGGCGCAGAAGCAATTCCATCAATGTATACTAACCGTTTACCCTCACTGATACGCGAACCGTGCATTTGAGTTTCAATCAGCATTAACCCTTGAGTTTCGCCTTCGTACTCAATTGCATAGCCTTCGCGGTTTGGTTGTCTGTGAATAACGAACTGAAGTTTAAACTCCCAGTCCCAAAATTTATCTTCTTGTCCGTACAATCTTAATTGTTCTTTCCACTCTGAGGCATAATCATTGACGTGCTTTTGCACTAATTCTACTAAATCTGCTTCCACGGTCATGCTATCTTGACCGCGAATTAGTTGTATTTTTGTTCGCATCGCACCAATATCGTGTGCATTAGCAGATTTTGATGTTATCAGATTAAGTAAACAAACTGTACCAGACTCAAAGACCGCAAAGGAGAAACGATGGCGATTGACCCAGAAATCACGAGACATAAAGAGTGGTTGGGTTTTCTCCAGCCTGTAGGGTTGGTAGTATCTCCCCCGGCGTTGGTGAAGGCACAGGCGGTGGTCAACCGCAATATTGTAGATTTGCAACAATCATTGCTGGCTGCGGTTGATGAGGATGGCTATATTGCTGATTTTCCGGCTTTTGTGGTTAATGTATTAAGCTGGGCTGATAGTGATCTTGTTAAACCATCACCAGAATATGAGATAGCTTTACCTGATTACAGCGAAATTCTTGCGCCTACGTATATTGTGCCTGACCCGGATAGCGACAAGCCGCAGATTTTGGTGCAAATAATTTCTTCTGGTACTGACTTGGATGTAGTCGCACCAGAATTAACTAAGTCTAGCAGTGGTTGGCACGCTAGCCCCCAAGCTAAATTTGAGCGGTTGTTGCGGGAGACGCAAATACCCATAGGTTTGTTGTGTAATGGTGGGTTGCTGCGTTTGGTGTATGCGCCACGGGGCGAGTCTTCTGGACATTTGACTTTTCCAGTACAGGCGATGTGTGAGGTGTCTGGACGGCTGATTTTGGGGGCGATGGAAATGCTGCTGTCGGCATTTCGCGTGTTTAGTGCTACTACAGGCCGTCGTTTACAAAATTTGTTGGAAGATAGCCGTAAGTACCAAGCGGAAGTTTCTACAACCTTGGCTAACCAAGTGCTAGATGCTTTGTGGGAACTGCTGCGTGGGTTTCAGATGGCGGATGTGGCAGTTGATGGTAAGCTGTTAAGTGAAATTGCTGCCACAAATCCGCAACACATTTATGGTGGATTAATAACCACACTGATGCGACTGGTGTTTTTGCTCTACGCTGAGGACGAAGGGCTAATGCCACCAGACGATGTTTACCAGCGTAACTATTCTGTATCTGGATTGTATGAACGGCTACGAGAAGACGTGGGAAATTACCCTGACACGATGGATCAGCGTTATGGGGCGTGGGTGTGGCTGTTGAGTTTGTTTCGATTGGTTTATGACGGCGGCGGACAAACACCAGAGTATTTACCAGCACGGCATGGTCAGCTTTTTGACCCGGATGAGTATGCGTTTTTGGAAGGTCGCTCACGCGGTAGTAAGTTTGTCAAGGGTCAACCAATCGAGCCTCCGCGAATTCCCGATGGTGTGGTGTATCGTTTGTTAGAAAAGCTACTAATTTTAGAAGGGGAGCGCCTGTCTTATCGGGCGTTAGATGTGGAGCAAATTGGCTCGGTGTATGAGGGCATTATGGGTTTTGCTGTAGAACGGGCAGAAAGTCCGAGTATTGGAGTTTACAGCAAGCCCAAGGGGTCAAAGGTTTCTACGACGGTGGTAGTAGATGTGACGGCGATTTTGGCAGCAAAGTCAGCTGACCGTCAGAAGTTACTGAAGGAATGGGCAAATTGTGAGGTATCAGGGAATGTCCTCAAGGAACTGAAGGCGGCGCAGACGTTAGAAGATGTAGTGATTGCACTAGGTCGGAAGGTATCGCGGCAAACACCTAATTTGTTGCCTGTGGGTTCGCTGTACTTGCAGCCAGGGGAAGAACGCAGGCGTTCTGGTTCGCATTATACGCCCAGGTCACTCACTAAACCGATTGTGGAAACAACGCTGCGTCCGGTGTTGGAAGCGTTGGGAGAAAAACCGACTGCGGAACAGATTTTATCTTTGAAAGTTTGTGATTTGGCGATGGGTTCTGGTGCGTTTTTGGTAGAAACCTGTCGTCAATTGGCTGAAAAGGTGGTGGAAGCGTGGGAACGCGAGGAAAACGATACCCGCCTGGGAATTAGCGATCGCAATCAGAATACGATAATTCCTAGCGATCGCAACCAAAATGCGATAATTAGCAATTATGGCAAAGAAGAACCTTTATTAATTGCGCGTCGCTTGGTGGCGCAACGGTGTTTATATGGTGTGGATAAAAACCCGTTTGCAGTGAATTTGGCGAAGTTATCTTTATGGTTGGTGACGCTGGCGAAGGATTTACCGTTTACATTTCTTGACCATGCGCTCAAGTGTGGGGATTCGCTGGTAGGGTTGAGGAAGGAGCAGATTGGGTCTTTTGGGAAGGATGCAACTGACGATTTACCGCTATTTGTATATTTGAAAGAGCAACTTGACCGTGCGCGTTCTTATCGGGCGGAAATTCAGGCGTTGGATACTCGCAGTGATGCTGATGATGACCAAAAGCGGGATTATCTATATAAGGTAGAGCAAGAATTGTACCAGGCGCGGTTAATGGGAGATGTGAGAATTGCTGCGTTTTTTGAGGGAAGTAATAAAAAGCAGCGAGAGCAGAGAGAAACTGAGATTGCAGAATTGGTGAGGAGGTGGCGGTATCACCAAGCTGATACTGAGGGTTTGTAAGGAGGAAATTGCTAGTTGCGGAGTGGGGACAAGGGGATTATTCCGTTTAACTGGGATATTGAGTTTCCAGAGGTGTTTGATAGGGAGAATTCGGGGTTTGATGCAATTATTGGGAATCCGCCGTTTGCTGGGAAGAATACAACAATTAATGCTCATGCACCCGGTTATCAAGATTGGTTAAAAGAAGTTTACCCAGAGTCTCACGGTAATTCTGATATTGTGGCGTTTTTCTTCCGTCGTGCTTTTGAGATATTGCGAGAAGGTGGAACGTTTGGGCTAATTGCGACAAATACTATTGCTCAAGGTGATACTCGTAGTACGGGACTGCGTTGGATTTGTCAGAATAAAGGGACTATTTATAATTCTCAAAAGCGGTTGAAGTGGCCTGGACTTGCAGCAGTAGTTGTGAGTGTGATTAATGTTTTTAAGGGAATTTATAACAAGGTAAAACTGCTAAATGGGCAGGAGGTTCCCCTAATTTCTGCATTTCTTTTTCATGCAGGGGGAAATGAAAATCCACAAATTATGCTAGCTAATAAAAGTAAAAGCTTCAGAGGTAGTTGCGTTTTGGGTATGGGTTTTACTTTCGATAATACAAGCGATGAAGCAACACCCATTGCAGAAATGTATCAATTGATTGAGGAAAACCCCAAAAATGCTGAAAGAATCTTCCCATATATTGGTGGGGCGGAAGTTAATAGCAGTCCCACACAAACACATCATCGCTACATTATCAATTTTGGTGATCTGGCTGAAGATGAAGCTTGGAATTATCCTGATTTGATGAATATTGTTGAGCAAAAAGTAAAGCCAAAGCGACTATCTGATAATCGTGCTGCGTATAAAAAATATTGGTGGCAATATGGTGAAAAAAGAGTTGAATTGTGGCAAGCAATTAGCGGATTAAATAGGGTACTTGTAAATTCTGAAGTAAGCTCACACCTATGTTTTGCTTATCAGCCTTCTAATCGTGTCTTTGCACATTACCTAAATGTTTATCCACTGTCAAGTTTTGCTTCTTTTTGTGGACTGCAATCTCGTATACACGAAATTTGGGCGAGATTTTTTGGTTCATCCTTAGAAGACCGACTTCGGTACACAATTTCCGACTGCTTTGAAACCTTCCCTTTCCCCGAAAATTGGGAAACCAACCCCACCCTAGAAGCAGTAGGCAAAGAATACTACGAATTCCGCGCCGCCTTAATGGTTCGCAACAACCAGGGACTAACCGACACCTACAACCGCTTCCACGACCCAGAAGAACGCGACGCTGATATCCTAAAATTACGCTTACTGCACGCCGCAATGGATAAAGCCGTCCTCGAAGCTTACGGCTGGAGTGACATCCCCACCGACTGCACCTTCCTGCTAGACTACGACGATGAAAACGAAGAAGAAGAAACCGACAACGGACGACAGCGAAAAAAACCTTGGCGCTACCGTTGGACAGAAGAAGTGCATGATGAAGTTTTAGCACGCCTACTCGACCTTAACCAAGAGCGAGCAAACATGGAAATTCTCGGCGGTAAAGCAGCACAAAAGAAAACCAAGGCTAAAGCTAGTAAAAAGAAAGCTAGTAAAGCACGTAAAATTAAAGAAGATGCGCCAATAATACCAGGGTTAAATTTGGAGTGATTTGAAATTAAATGGTCTAAATACAAGGAAAGATAATGACAATTAAAGAACAGATTACACAAGAACTAGAAAAATTACCTGAGCCTCTATTGCAGGAAATTTTAGATTTTGTACAATTTTTGCAAACTAAACAGCAACAACGGATATTATCACCAGAACAACCACAGCTACAACAAAACCCAAACGATAATTCTCAAACACCATACCGTCCGGCTTCTGGACGTTCTCTTCTCAGACACGCAGGGACATGGGCTGGTGATGATTTTGAAGAATGCCTTCAGTCAGTTTATGCTACTCGTGGTAAAGCTAAATTTGATTATGAATCTAATCCTTTTGAATAATGTACTTACTTGATACAAACCATTGCAGCGCAATTATATTGGGCGAAACTAATGTAATTCGTCGCATTAGTGAAATTGGGGAATCTAATATTTTTACTTGTGTCATTGTACAGGGAGAACTTCGCTACATGATGGAGAGATCCCAACAAAAAGAAACTAACATAGCGCGATTAATAGAATTTCTTGAAGATATTTCTATTTACCGAATAGATGAATATACTGCTGATTTATACGGACAACTCAAAACGGATTTATTCAATCAATTTGCGCCCAAAGAAAAAAGCAAGCGGAGAAAAACTAAAATAACTGATTTAGGTTTTGGTGAAAATGACTTGTGGATTGCAGCGATCGCTCTACAACATAATCTTACCATCGTCTCAGCCGATAGCGATTTTCAGCGTATTAAAGAAGTAAAAACATTATCTGTTGAATCGTGGTTGACAAGTTGAAAAATTGATGAAATTAATTACTTTCATTCTGGTTTAACCAAGCTACTAAATCAGATATTTCTGAAAAGTCTAGTAGTGCTTCTGCTAAATCATCTATCTTTTCAACAGATAGCACTCGAATTCTATCAATCAATGATGAATCTATGTCATTAAATTTATGATTCAACGTATTGAGGAAATCCTGGGTACTACAATTAGTGAATATACGCCTAATGCAATTAAGTTTCACGGCTTATCATTGGAATCATTGGAATCATTGGAACAGATCGTTAAAGAGGGTTACACTACAACATCTGCAAGTTTTAACGCGGCTCCATCCGTAGGTTTATTTATCGAATTTGGACAGCGCTGCCAAGAAAAAGGGTTAATAGTAAATTTTGATGGAGTAGCATTTACCAACGCAGAAAACTCCAATTTAGTTGTTGATGCGATTACAGTTATCGGTGTGGAAGACTTAGATTTTGTTGGTGAATTTGTTCAATTTGTTTGGGGATGCGATGAGCTAGAGATAAATTCCCAAAAGTTATATGCTTGGTGGGATTAGGTAATAATCAGCACATCAGCGTATTTTTAGGGGATGAGTTTAATTTTGACGTGACCATTGAACTCAAATGATTTCTACGATTTTAAACAAAAGTATTATTTGACACTTTTAACTACTTCGGGCAACATAAGATAAACAGTTAATTGCTTGTTATATCTTTTCAAGGGAGTAAACAGCGATACACCATGCCCAATACTCCTGCCGAAGTGCGTTCATCTCTCATTGATGCCCTACAACTTGACTTAGTGGGGCCTACGCCCAATGATATCGCCCACGTTGACGAAATTATCGACCAAGCTCCATCTAAGTGGTATCTCACGGGTTTTTTAGTGCCTTATGAAGCTTCGGTAGAACAGCGTTCAGAAGATATAGGTAACGATGATATCGACGAGATTTCTCAAGTCAACGCTGGCGATGATGAAAAGCAACCCGAAAGTGCCTCTGCCCGGAGAGCATTTTTTCCCTCTTCAATGGGTTTAAGTATTCTTGTACCAGCAACCGCCAAGGAAATAAGTGTTACTGTTCACTGGGGCGACTACTGTCCAGTTGATGAAGAGAATGAAGAAAGTCAAGAAGACTCTAAAAACCAACTCCAGTTACCCCGGCTGTGGCAAAGAACCCCCGGACAAGCAGAATTAACCGTTCCTCTCCATGTAAGTAATGCACCCAAACATTGGGAAATTCCTGGTAGTCATGGTTTGAGACTAGTTACCTCAGTGCGTCCCGTAACTGCGGCAGAGTTGGTTCCTGCTGGGACTCGTTCTGCATCCGTGTTCCTGGTGAACTATCGCCCTCCAGCCGCCAACCCATACAGCGATATCGCCTTCGCCTTCCAAACTTGTCTCATCATCCGCACTCCTTATTCTCTCGTCCCTCGCCCCAACCTGCGCGGACGACACGGTGATGATTGGGATGAGAAGGTAGCAGATTTACAGTATCGAGATGATTATGAATATGCGGTGGGACATAACGTTTCAGCTGTCGCCATCACTAACGATGACGCTACTTGTCAAGAAGTCCGCACTGCTTGGATGCCCATTGCTGATGTAGAAAAGGTAGTAGCTGCCCAGGTTCCAGGCGTGGAACTGGGGATGGAAGCACTCGCCGCCGCACCCACGGTGGAAACTCTGCGAAATATGATGTCTGGGATGGTTGATGCTTATGGGGTGTGGATTGAAGGACAAAAGGTAAAGTTTCCTAGTGACCCAGAACGAATTGAAGTTGCTAACGACCTACTAGACCGTGCAACCAGGGTAAACAAACGCATTGCCGCCGGACTGCAAGCACTGGATGACCCCAATATATTAGAAGCATTTCGGATTGCAAATCGAGCGATCGCCATTGCTATTCGTCAGCGTTCTACCCACAATACAGATATTACCCCAGAATCTGTTAAGCCACCGGCATGGCGACCGTTTCAGCTGGCGTTTTTGTTAATGAACTTGGTTGGTATCGCCCATCCCGAACACCCTGACCGAGAATTAGTAGACTTGCTGTTTTTCCCCACAGGCGGTGGTAAAACCGAAGCTTACTTAGGGCTTGCTGATGTAGCTTTTAGTGATGATAAGGAGCGAAATAATTGGTTTAAAAAAGCACGAAGAACTTTGAAAAAAAGTAATGCCATGACCATAATTAGGCAGATGGATCAATTTATCTTTGAAGCTACGGGAGAACGTTGCAAAAGTATGGTGATCCAGAGAAATTACCTTTTACGTGCCTATCGTGAAAGGCGTTTAAATTACGCTAAGATACTAGACCAAAAACTACCTATTGGTAGTGGTGCAATTGAAAGTCTAATCCGTCAAGTTGTCAACTTAAGAATCAAGGGTAACAGTAAATTTTGGTTGAAAGAAAATGCAGCAAATGTTGTTACATCTCCGTTGTCAATGGATCGCTGGAAGTTGGGATAATTTTTGTGGTTCTATCTTTAACTCTTTTATTAAACCTCAAACTGTTTGATACATTTTATACTTTAATCCTGCCTTTAATTTGCTTTTTGACACAATTCATACTAAGTATAAGAGACTTATTACAGATATTTTTATAAAAAATCGTCAAATGACTTGCTAGCAATCTTTTTGAGATATTTCATCAAGATGAATTTTTGTACAAACCAGTATTTTATTTGCAAATAAAATCACCTTTTACCTAAATATAATTTTTAGCGATCGCTTGTTTTTGACCAAACCTCACAAAATCGCATTGCTCCCCTAGACATCTTACAAATCAAACCAACCCATCCCGAAAACACCTCCCAACAGAAAGGTATACCTGCTATTCGAGTAGAAAGAGAAGGTCAAATATTCAGGTTGATAATCAAATACAGGGGGAGGAGGTTAAAATCGGGCACCGCCATCCACTTCTATGACGCTACCAGTAAAGTAATCACATTCAATAATAAAACGCATGGCCTGCCAGATTTCGTAAGGTTCAGCTATGCGCCCCATAGGTATTTTGGCAGTCATCTTTGCCAAGGCTTCGGGAGATACGCGACTGAGGATTGGGGTATTCGTCAATCCAGGTGCTATGCCAGCCACCCTAAATCCGAAGGATGCTAATTCTAAAGCCCATGTACGTGTGTCTGCATCTAGTCCCGCCTTGGAAGCACTATAATTTGACTGACCAGGATTGCCTGACCTGGTTACAGAAGAGATATTTACTATTAAAGCTGGGGAAATATTCTTCTCAATCGCTACAGATGCAAATTCCCGCGACATGAAAAAAGCACCGGTCAAATTCACATCAATTACCCGCTTCCATTGTGCCGTCGGCAGCTTACGTAACCAACCCTCTTCGTCACGTGTAACTAGTAACCCATCACGGAGGATACCCGCATTGTTAACCAAGGTATTAACATGTCCAATCTTTTCAAAAGCGAGGAGAACAAATTCTTTAACAATTGATTCATTCGCTACATCAAGCTGTAAACCGTAGATATTTCCTGGTAAACCAATACCCTCTGCCTCCAAGGCTTTCAGCCCATCAACATCCAAATCTCCGCCAACCACTTGAGCACCAGCACGAGCCAACTCTAAAGTGATGCAACGTCCGATTCCACTGGCAGCCCCGGTCACTATTGCTTTAACATTTTTTAACTGCATAGTATTTTACAGAACATGATATGATGAGCAACTGAAATGTCATTAGACGTCTTGCAAAAGTCCAAAAATCAAAAATGGTATTTGGAGCCAGATATAAGTTAACAAAGAAAATTGCAAAATAATTTAACATTTTGCACGAATCTGAGTTAAGTTCCACGCTCTAAATAAACATTCCAGCTTTTTGAGCATTTTTCCAAAAGTCTATAACATAAAAATATATATAAACAAAATCAAGGAACAAGATACTGCAAAATGTTTTTTGAATCAAATCAGTTTGCATTTATCGCATTTTTAGAAGCCAACTGGCTACTAATCCGAAAAGAATTAGAGCAGATCAAGCCGAAAAACTTTATTGATTGGCCAGAAAAAAATATTTATAACCAAGGATGGGAAGTTTTTGGACTATATGCTTTTAGCAATAGGATTGAGGAAAATTGCCGATTGTGCCCTGAGACAACTAACTTGGTTGAGATGATACCAGGGATGACAACGGCGGGGTTTTCTTCTTTAGCTCCAGGAAGTTATATCGGTCCACATTTTGGCGCAACTAAAGCCGTTTTGCGCTGTCACTTGGGCTTAGTTGTGCCCGATGAATGTGCGATTCGGGTAGACAGTGAAACTAGAAGTTGGCAAGAAGGTAAGTGTTTAGTTTTTGACGATACATTTGAGCATGAAGCTTGGAATAAATCTCACAAAACTAGAATTGTCTTACTTATTGACTTTAATCGTCCAGAGTCAACTTTAACCGAGCCATTGGAACTTAACCAAACTATTGATGAAGAGTATTGGTTAAAAATTTTATCCCAAACTCAAACCTCCGCTAATTATTAATATTAGTTCTGTTCTTCAGAAACAAATTTGATTTATGGAAGTTTATGTATTGCCTCTATCTCTCTCTCAAAGGCAACTCTGGTATCAGGAAATAGTTTCTTCTGGTAACATTGCATATAATATTCCGATCGCCTTGCATTTACTGGGTAATCTTGAGCGAGTAGCGCTGGAAGATTCTTTCCGAGAGATTATCAACCGCCATGAAACTCTCCGAACAACGTTTGCTTTAGAAAATGGGGAACCTGTTCAATTAATTCATCCAGAACAGGAATTTTATCTCGAATATAAAATAATAGAATCATTTTTAGACAAACAAGCAGACAACTTCAAAATAATCTTAAAAACAGAATCTCGTCGCCCCTTCAATCTCGTCAAAGGGCCATTGATGAGAGCGATTTTGTATGAGATATCAGCACAAGAGTATATTCTCTTGATGAATCTACATCATATTATCAGTGATGGATGGTCTTTAGGAATATTTGTTAAGGAACTGACCGAATTTTATAGTGCAGCTGTTCAAGGTTCACAAGTTTCTTTGCCAGCATTACCAATTCAATACGGCGATTATGCTGAATGGCAACAAAACTGGCTGCAAGCAGAGTCAATTCAACAACAATTAGCTTACTGGGAACAAGCACTAAAATCACCTCTGCCGGTGCTTGATTTACCCCTAGACAAATTACGTCCAGCATCACAAACTTTTAATGGCGCAGTGTTGCGTGAACCTCTGTCAGCATTTCTTACTGCCTCTGTAGAGGCATTAGCAAAATCAGAAGGTGCTACCTTTTTTATGGTGGCATTGGCAGTTTATCAAGTTTTACTATTTCGTTATTCTGGTCAAACCGATATTATAGTCGGTACTGCGATCGCTAATCGCAAACGTAGTGAAATTGATTGCCTCATTGGTTGTTTTGTTAATACTTTACCTCTACGCGGCGATCTTTCTGGACAACCTTCGTTTTGCCAACTTCTGCGCCGAATATCCCAAACCTGCATTGAAGCTTACGCTCATCAAGATGTCCCCTTAGAACTCCTGGTAGAGAAACTGAAAATTAAGCGCGACCCTAGTCGTTCACCCATTTTTCAAACCCTTTTCGCCTTGCAAAATGCACCCATCGGCGAAATTCAGCTACCAGGGATCATCGTTAAACCCATCTATATAGATAATGGTGGTGCGAAATTTGACCTCAGTTTGATGTTAGAACCTGCTGCTGAGGGATGGCTAGTAGCACTGGAATATAATACCGACTTGTTTACACTGGAAACAGCCCAGCGGATACTAACTCATTATCAACAAATATTAATCGCTGTTGTTAGTGCCCCCGATCTTAGCATTAATGCTTTACCTCTGTTAACAACCAGCGAACGACAAGAACTTTTAGCCTTAGGTTCTACATCAGAATATACAAAATTCGAGCCAACAAATTTAGTTGAACTTTTTATTAAAAGCGCCCGCACTCATGGCGATAGAATTGCTCTGATTACATTAGACAAAAAATTAACTTATCAAGAATTAGACCAACGCTCCAACCAACTAGCTGCTGTTTTACAACAAAAAGGAGTAACTACCGAAACACGGGTAGGCATTTTTCTAGAACGGAGTGCAGAGTTAGTAATTTCCTTACTTGCAGTCCTCAAAGCAGGTGGTACTTATGTACCGCTAGACCCTCAATATCCGAGCGATCGCCTACGTTTTATTGCGGAAGATAGTGGTATTATTTTGTTGTTAACAGCAGAAGTTTTGGTATCTGCAATTCCGGTGGTGGGAACGGAATTATTGGTGATTGACAAGATAGAATTCTCACCAAATGTAAACTTTGCTTCCGAAATTCTCCCTAATCAAGCAGCCTACATTATTTATACCAGCGGTTCCACAGGAGAGCCAAAAGGTTGTGTAGTCACTCACAACAACGTTGTCAGACTCATGCAAAATACAGCAGCATGGTTTGACTTTAATGAAAATGATGTGTGGACACTGTTTCACTCCTTCGCTTTTGACTTTTCAGTTTGGGAAATTTGGGGAGCCTTGGTATATGGTGGCAAACTAGTTGTAGTTCCTTATTTAGAAAGTCGTTCTCCCGAAGCCTTTCGCACCCTTTTACAACAAGAAGGCGTTACTATCCTCAATCAAACTCCTTCCGCCTTTCGCCAACTTATTCGAGCTGATAGAGAATTTGCAGACACACTGGCTTTACGAGCAATTATTTTTGGTGGGGAAGCATTAGAATTACAAAGCCTCAAACCTTGGATAGAACGCTACGGCGATGGCTATCCGCGTTTAATCAATATGTATGGGATTACAGAAACCACCGTTCACGTTACTTATCGTCCCATTCTAGAAGAGGATATTTCACAAAATCGCGGTAGCGTCATTGGTGTACCCATCCCAGACTTATCTCTCTATATACTAGATGATGCCCTAGAACCCTCACCGTTTGGTATCCCAGGAGAAATCTATGTGGGTGGTATGGGTGTCTCTAGAGGATATCTCAACCGCACAACATTGACAGCAGAAAGGTTTATTCCCGATCCATACAGTCAACAACCGGGAGCTAGACTCTATCGTACAGGGGATTTGGCCCGACGCTTGCCCAATGGCGATATTGAATATCTGGGACGCTGCGATTTGCAAGTGAAAGTACGCGGTTTTCGCATTGAATTAGGGGAAGTTGAAGCCGCTTTAGCCGTACTCCCACAAGTAACAGAAGCGGTAGTTATTGTCCACTCAGAAGCTGAAAAAGATCGGCGTTTGGTAGCTTATGTTGTACCGAATGGTCAAATCGATCAAAATCAGTTGCGGACAGCCCTAAAAGAGCGTTTACCCGATTATATGATTCCGCCAGCCTTTATGTTGTTGGATGCTATGCCTTTGACTGCCCAAGGGAAGATTAACCACAAAGCTTTACCTGCACCAGATTGGAATCAAGCTACTGCTAGACGCAGTTTAATACCACCACAAACTGATGCTCAAAAGGTAATTTGTCGCGTTTGGGAGCAAGTTTTAGGTTTGGATTCTATAGGGATTGAGGATAATTTCTTCGATTTAGGTGGTGATTCTATCTTGGCGTTGCGAGTCGTCACCGAAATGCGTCGCCAAGGGTGGATATTAACGCCAAAAGAAATATTTCAGGAACAAACAGTCCAACGGTTGGCTATTGTAGCGCAAATGATGCGATCGCCAGCATTACCTACTACTATAGTTGCAGGTGAAGTTCCCCTCAGTCCCATCCAAAAATGGTTTTTTAACCTCAATCTTCCCAATCCTCATCATTGGAATCAAGCCATACTTTTGGAAGTCCATCAATCCCTAGAAGCGCCAACAGTTGCAGCAGCGATTCAAGTTATTTCCTCACATCACGATAGTTTGAGATTAAGATTTCAAGAAGACAAAGGAGTTTGGCGACAGTTTTATACAGAAAACGAAGCCGCCTTTTCTTGGGAAATAGTTGATTTAGCTCTCGAAACAGAGTCTGAACAAAATGCTACCATGCGGGAAGTTGGGGAACGAGTACAGCGATCGCTTGATTTGACTAACGGCCCCCTGGCTCGTGCTGTTTGGTTTAATTTGGGAGAAAATCGCCTATCTCGGCTCTTAATAGTTATTCATCACTTGATTGTTGATGGCGTTTCTTGGCGGATTTTGCTTCAGGATTTAGTAGAAGCAATTAGTTGTAGCCAAATTTCATCACCTCCAACATCTTTCCAGCAATGGAGTCAATTTCTCCACACCTTTGCCAACTCAACAGATATCCAAGCAGAAACACAGTTTTGGCTAGATACTATTAAAGGAGAAACGGCGAAATTACCTCTAGATTTTGCCAACTCTTTAACAGACAACCAAGAGTCATCTGTTAAAACAGTTTCCTTGAAATTAACCAAAGAACAAACTCAGATATTTCTTACTAAAGCCAATAAAGCTTACCGCACCCAACCCCAAGAATTATTAATCGCCGCTTTAGGTAAAACTTTGAGGAATATTACCCAAAGGCAAACATTGCAAATTCTCATGGAAGGGCACGGTAGAGAAGAATTATCCTCAGATTTAGATATTACTCGCACCCTTGGCTGGTTTACTACTCTTTATCCTCTGCGTTTAGAATTGCCAGCTAGTAGTCTAGAGGCAGATATAATTAAAACTGTCAAAGAACAACTGCGTTCCATTCCCCAGCGAGGCTTTGGTTATGGTCTTTTAAGATATCTCAATAACAAAACAGCTAATAGTTTTGCTGAAGCTTTCCCAGCACCCATTAGCTTTAATTATCTTGGTCAAGTGCGAAGCGAAAGTGGCAAAAATAAGTTATTCCAGTTACTCAATGAAGAGATCGAAGTAACACGGAATCCTGAAGGTTTGCGCCCCCACATCATTGATATTAACAGTATTGTCGTTGAAGGGGAATTGCGCGTTGATTGGTTGTATAGTTCCAGCTTGCATAACCAAGAAACAATTGTTAAATGGGCTGGTGAGTTTCAACAAAATCTGCTAAATATCCTCAACCATTGTACAAATATAGGTATAGGTGGATATACACCTTCAGATTTCGCTCTAGTTAGGATTCCCCAATCTTATATAGACATTCTGCAAGAAAAATATTCCAAGTTAGAAGATATTTATCCCCTATCTCCTTTGCAGGAAGGGATGCTATTTCACACTATATATAACCCAGAAGAGGGAATTTACTTTGAGCAAGTAACAGGCAAAATTATCGGTAAACTCGATGTTGACAAGTTTAATTTTGCTTGGCAAGCCGTCGTAGATAGACATCCAATTTTACGTAGCGCCTTTGTTTGGGACAATCAAGATTCGTCTTTGCAAATTGTTAGTAAATCTATCCAACTCTCTATTTTACAACAAGACTGGCGCGATTTCTCACCTGCACAGCAAGAAGATAAACTTCAGCAATATCTGATAGAAGATCGTCAAAATGGATTTTTATTGGATAGATGCCCATTGATGCGGTTTAGCGTCGTTCAGTTAGATAATTTTACCTGGCAATGGATTTGGAGTCATCACCATATCATTCTTGATGGTTGGTCATTACCAGTAATATTTAAAGAAGTTCTGGCTATTTATGAATCAACCTGTCAACGAGTTCCCCATTCTCTACCTCCCATTCCACCTTACCGCAATTATATTCAGTGGCTAGCAACTCGAAATCGTGAAGAAGCCAAGCAGTTTTGGCAGGAGACTCTGCATGATATCACCACATCAACTCGCCTATCTTGGCAACTACGAGAAGAGGAATTAGTAACTAATTTAACTGCCTATGCAGAAGTAGAATTACGCCTAAGTCAAGCAGAATTTGCCAAATTACAAAAGATGGTGCTAAAGCATCGACTAACACTGAATACTGTAGCTCAAGGTGCTTGGGGACTTTGTTTACAAAAACATGGTGCGGGAGAAGATGTACTATTCGGTGTTACCGTTTCTGGACGACCGCCGGAACTTGCCGAAATTGAAAATATGGTAGGGTTATTTATCAACACCCTACCGATGCGAGTTCATCTCAATCCAACAGTAACCGTCACCGCTTGGCTAGAAAACATTCAACAGCATCATGTACAGATGCGAGAATACGAATATAGTAAACTGACGGATATTCAAAAGGAAATTCCCTTGGCAGCGGGAGAATCATTATTTGAGAGTATTTTAGTCTTTGAAAATTATCCAGTTGACCAAAGTTTAAAGGAGCAGGGGCAGCATTTTCGAGTTGATAATATCCAGTTTTATGAACGAACTAATTACCCATTGACAGTCGGTGTAATTCCAGATAATGGATTGCTGTTAAAGCTGAATTACCAAACAAAATTCCTGTCTGCAACAGCCGCGGAAGTTCTCCTGTCACGACTGCGAAATATTATGGTCAATCTGGCTGAAAACCCGGATTTTGTATTGGGAAAAATCCAGGCTTTATCAGCACAAGAGCAGATGAGCAATGAAGGAAATACTAATGCTATTATTTGGGGAGATTTCCGCACGGCTCATCAGTTGTTTGAAGACTCGGCAGATTTACATCCTAATTCTGTGGCGTTAGTTTGTGGCGATGATGCAATTACCTATGGTGAATTAGAAAAACGTGCCAATCAATTAGCCGCTACCTTAATATCAATTGGCATTGGCTATGAATCAATTGTAGGTTTATATTTTCACCCCGATCTAGACTTTATTATTGCCCTGCTGGCCGTATTGAAAGCGGGGGCGGCATTTCTTCCCCTAGATCGCAGCTATCCCGAAACGCGTCTGCAATTCATTGTAGAAGATAGCCAAACTCATCTGATTATCACAAAAGAAGCCCCGCCACCAGGGTTATTTCCAGGTGATATTAAAGTGATAATTATTGGAGATCGGGGGAGAATTTCAATACCTTATGCTCCTAATCGTCCTAATTTAAAACTTAGGGCAGAGAATCTCGCCTACATTATTTACACCTCTGGTTCTACAGGTAAACCGAAAGGCGTTTTAGTGTCTCATGCAGGTATTCAAAATCTGGTATGCAATCAAACTGCGAGTTTTGGTGTCACAGCCGAGAGTCGCGTTTATCAATTTGCTTCTCTGAATTTTGATGCTGCAATTTCTGAGATTTTTATGGCCTTGGGTGGCGGCGCAACTCTATATCTGCAAGAAAAAGCAAATCGTTCTCCTAGTTCTGCTCTTTGGGAAGCATTAACCAATTGGCAAATTACTCATGTCACCCTTCCCCCGTCGCTGCTAGCCGCCATTGAACCTACAAATTTACCGCAATTGCAAACCCTGATTGTGGCTGGGGAAGCAGCTTCTGGTGATTTACTCCGGCGCTGGGGTGGAGAGAAACGTGTCTGTTTTAACGCCTATGGCCCCACAGAAGCAACAGTCTGCGCCAGCTTGATGAATTGTTCCCATTTACTCGGTGAACCCAGCATTGGGAAAGCGATCGCTAATGTCGAAATTTACCTCCTGGACTCCTTTTTAGAACCAGTGGCTTTGGGTGTAACTGGGGAAATCTATATTGGGGGAATCAGTTTAGCACGAGGCTACTTACATCGCCCCAGCTTAACAGCAGAGGCATTTATACCCCATCCCTTAGCTAAAACACCGGGAGCTAGACTTTACAAAACAGGCGATCGCGGCGTTTACGACTTGCAAGGAAACATCCGGTTTATGGGTCGGCAAGATGCTCAGGTAAAATTTAACGGTTATCGGATTGAATTAGGGGAAATTGAAGCTGCTTTAACCAGATACGCCACGGTAGACAGTGCATTGGCGATCCTGCGCCAAGATATGCCAGGACGCAAGCGGATAGTAGCTTATGCTCTCACACCCAAGGAAAACCCACCTACCACCAACGAATTACGGGATTATTTAGCAGAGGTTTTACCAGCTTATATGATTCCCAGTGCAGTGGTGTTAGTCACACAATGGCCCCTCACCCCCAACGGCAAAATTGATCGTCAAGCCCTTCCCGCACCCGAAATACCAATAACCTCAACCATACCAAAAACTCAAACAGAGGAGATATTAGCCCAAATCTGGGCAGAAGTGTTGGGGCTAGAAACCGTCAATCCCGATGATAATTTCTTCGAGTTGGGGGGAGACTCGATCGTGAGCTTGCAAATCGTTTCTCGTACCCGTGCTGCTGGCTGGGAGATTAGCCCCAAAGACATATTTGAAGCTCAAACCCTGTCCCGACTAGCGGCGAGAGCCAAACCATTAGCGCTAGGTGAGTCTCGCCGCCCTGATGAGCCATTAACTGGTACTGTTGCTCTGTCACCCATCCAGCATTGGTTTTTTGCTAAAAATTGGACTCATCCGCATCATTGGAACCAAGCGATCGCTTTGAATATTAAAGAACCATTGAAAATCGATGCATTAGCGATCGCATTAGATGCTTTGGTTGCTCACCATGATGTTTTGCGATTAAAATTCTCTGAACATCAAGGACGATGGGAGCAATCTTACTCTGGGCTGGCTGAAAGTCCCCCGTTGCGGCTCGAAGACTTTAGCAACTATCCGCCCCAAATACAGCAAAATACTTTAACTGCGATCGTGGAAGCAGAACACGGGAGTTTCCAACTTGACCATCCGCCGTTGTTACGAGTGCTATATGCCACAAATATCACCGGATATGGAAACGTTCTGTTTCTCTTCGGACATCATTTAATTGTAGACGGCGTATCCTGGCGGATTCTGCTGGAAGACTTAAACCAAGCTTACCAACAAGCTATAGATAACCAGCCTATTTTCTTACCTCCCAAAACATCCTCTTATCGAGAGTGGACTACATCTTTGCAAATTCTGGCTGACTCAAACGAATTCATCAAAGACATTCCATTTTGGCAAAATATTCTCTCTACTCCTGTCACCGCATTACCTGTTGATTATCCAGTCATCCCTGGAAGCAACACAGTAGGCAGTACAGCCATAATATCTTGCCAACTTTCCCCAAAAGAAACAAATACTCTTCTCAAACAAGCAACCGCCATCTATCATGCTGGCGTGCAAGAAATCATGCTAGCTGCATTACTAAAAACCCTAACTGACACTTACAAATCGGATAGTTGGCCGATCGATTTAGAAGGACATGGACGAGAAGAACTAGCTAGTGAATTGGATCTTTCCAGAACAGTTGGCTGGTTTACATCCCTCTATCCAATTATTCTGAAACAACCAATCAAAAATGCAGATCGGGATGTGTTGCTTAAAGAAATTAAAACCCAATTACGAGGAATTCCCCATCATGGTATCAGCTTTGGGTTGCTGTGTTACATCAGCCAAAATCAAGCTTTACAGGAAATGCTAGACACTGTACAACCAACTGGCATTAGTTTCAATTATTTAGGGCCAACTGACAACCTATCAAAAAGCAATAACCTATTCAATATCAGCAATGCTCCCACAGGAACAGGATTATTTGCTGAACAAGAACGTTCCCACCTATTAGCAATTAATGCTCGCATCCAAAATGAATGCTTGCAAGTAGACTGGTCTTACAGCCAGCAGATTCATCATCGACAGACTATCGATAACCTTGCAGAAACTTATCTGAATAACCTCCGCTTATACCTAACAGATTCAATATCCACCAATTCCTCATTTTATAGTGCTACCGACTTTCACTTAGTTGATTTATCGGAAAATGAACTAGATTCAATTTTAGAAGATTTAGAATAACCGTTATCCAATCTTTATTTTTTATTCGTGTACTTTGTTTCCTTTGAAGTAATCTGCGACAAGTCTCCCTGCATCTAGTTGAGTTAAGCATTCTTTCCTTTTCTTCCTTTGCGGTAGCCTGCGGAAAGCCACTCCGTGTCTAGGTTTTAAAAATTGACTTTGACAGACAAAAAAATAAGCCATAACTGAACTGCATCTACATTTAAACAGGATTATTATATGAGCCTAAAAGATAAAATCGAAGATATTTTTCCCCTCACACCCTTACAAAAAGGATTATTATTTCATTCCTTATATGAACCAGAATCTGGCATTTACTTTGAGCAATTCCATTGCCGTTTAGAAGGAAATATTTCTGTAATTGCAGTCCGTCAAGCATGGCAAACTTTAGTTGACCGCCATCCAATTTTACGGACTGCCATTATCACCAAAGGGCAAACTGAACCCGTACAAGTTGTATTCCGCAATCTCGTATTTAAGATAGCAGAAGAAGATTGGCGTGGTTTAAGTAACTCCGCACAAAAAAGCCGCCTGAGAGAATTTCTCGAATCAGATAGACGACAGGGATTTATTTTTAATCGTCCACCTTTGATGCGAGTAACCTTAATTCGCCTAGGCGAAGACTGCTGGGATTTAGTGTGGAGTCACCACCATCTAATTTTGGATGGTTGGTCTTGGCCGATACTACTACGTGAATTCTTGATGTTGCACAAAGCAGCTAAAGAAAATGTAGAAATTTCCCTGCCAAATGTGCGCCCTTACGGTGATTTTATTGCTTGGTTAAAACAGAAGAACCCCCAAGAAGGTGAATCCTTTTGGCGTGAATATATGAGTGGCTTTGAAAGTGCTACTCCCTTATTAATCTTGTCCAAAGCAAAGCTAGGTAGGGCTTTTGAAACTGGAGAAATAAAACACCAATTATCGCCCGAAAATACTGCTTTGTTGCAGAAATTAGCCCGTAATTGTAGCGTCACCCTCAACACCGTGATTCAGGGAGCTTGGGCGATATTACTTAACCGTTATACCCGCAACACAGACATAGTTTACGGAATTACAGTAGCGGGACGCCCCCCAGAACTTCCAGAAGTAGAAGGGATGATTGGCCCTTTTATTAATACTTTGCCATTTCGCGTCTTAATATCTGGAGAACAAACCCTTGATTCTTGGTTGCAAAACCTGCAAGCACGCACAGCCTTAATGCGTCACTTTGAACATTCGAGTCTATCAGATATCCAAGGATGGAGTGATGTTCCACGAGGACAACCACTGTTTAAAACTTTGCTGGCTTTTGAAAATTTTCCGATTGATAAATCCCTAAAAACAGCAGATTTTGGGTTGAATGTTCCTGAGTCGTCTTTCTTTGAAACTACCCATTATCCCTTGACTTTAGTGGTTGTTCCGGGGGATGGACTCTCACTCAAATTAAGTTACAATGCGAGTTGCTTTGATGCGGTGGCTATGGAATTATTGCTAGAGCAATTCTGCCATCTACTGTTTAACATGGCAAATAATGCTCAAGCACCTTTGCAGTCTTTATCGCTAATTGGTCATAAGGAATCGGTAATTGAGAACAGGCTAATTACCAATTACGAATCACCAATTACCATCAGGGAAATGTTTGCAGAAACTGTAAACAAATATCCAGACCGCATTGCTCTAACATTTGAGAATGAAAGCTTTACATATAAAGAACTAGACCGCCGTTCTCAGCATCTTGCTCAATATCTCCAAAAGCAAGGTATTGGTGCAGATAAACGCGTGGTGATTTGTCTGGAGCGCTCTCCAGAACTGATTATAGCTATGTTGAGTGTAGTTAAGGCAGGGGGTGTTTATGTTCCTCTCGATCCGGCTTATCCTCGCGATCGCATCGAGTTTACCATTTCTGACTGTGAAGCGGAATTAATTCTCACCACAACTACCATCAGTCCCCAACTTCCAGAATCCACACTTAAAATTTGTCTGGATGAGGAAGATGCGCCCTATTTAACTGAAAGCAATGAACTTTTGACAAGAGATACTCTTGACCCTAACTCAGGGGCTTACATTATCTACACATCTGGTTCGACAGGGAAACCCAAAGGTGTATTAGTCACCCAGCACAATGTTACCCGACTATTCCGCAACACCCAGCAATGGTTTGAATTCAACGAGCAGGATGTTTGGACATTCTTCCATTCCTTCGCCTTCGATTTTTCCGTTTGGGAGATTTGGGGAGCTTTGCTTTATGGCGGGCGACTGGTAATCGTTCCTTATTGTGTCAGCCGTAACCCCCAAAGCTTCCTTCAGCTGCTTCACAATGAGCAAGTTACTGTCTTGAATCAAACTCCCTCTGCTTTTGTTCAATTACTAGCAGCAGAATCAAGTGTGAGAGAGATTGTCTCTCCCCTACGGTACATCATTTTTGGCGGCGAAGCCCTGAATTTACCAAGTTTGCGTCCCTGGTTTGAACGTCATGAAGAAAATCAGACGCGCTTGGTGAATATGTACGGAATTACAGAGACAACAGTCCACGTCACCTATAGAGTTATTAGCAAAAAAGATATAGACGACTCATCTGGTAGCTTAATTGGTCAACCAATCCCCGATTTACGTCTCCATATCCTGGATTCTGATGGTAATCTCCTACCAACTGGAGTGATTGGTGAAATTTATGTTGGGGGTGCTGGAGTGGCGCGTGGTTATCTTAACCGACCAGAACTCACCGCAGAACGCTTTGTAGAAGATGCTTTTTCAGTAGATTCACTATCACGTTTGTATCGCACTGGTGATTTAGGACGTTTTCTCCCTAACGGCGATTTGGAATATCTAGGACGCATAGATTATCAAGTGAAAATTCGCGGCTTCCGCATTGAAATTGGCGAAATTGAAGCCGTTATTTCCCAGTTCCCTGAGGTGCAGGAAACTATTGTTTTAGTTCATTCTGAAGCCCAAAGCAATCAACAACGCTTAATTGCTTATGTAGTTTGTACTCCTGGAAAGCAACCAACCATCGAAACACTGCGAAATTATTTGCAGCAGAATTTGCCAGATTATATGATACCGTCGCAGATTGTTTATCTGGAGCGATTACCACTGACAGCTAATGGTAAAATTGATCGCAAAGCGCTACCCGCACCAGAAATTAAACGGGAAAATCTTGAAGTTACCTTTGTTCCTCCCGCTACACCCATCGAGGAAATTTTAGCTGACATCTGGCAACAAGTTTTAGGTATAAATCGCATTGGAAGATTTGATAATTATTTTGTTTTGGGTGGCGATTCTATCCGCAGTATTCGCGTTGTTTCGCTCGCACAAACTCAAGGATTGAACTTAAAATTAGAGCAAATTTTTGCCCATCCTGTGCTGTTAGATTTAGCCACATTGTTGGTAGAATCAGAAGTAGTAGACAGCGATAAGATTGATGAAGAACCCTTCGCCTTAATTTCACTTGCAGATAAAGAAAAGTTCCAAAATTGGGCTGAAGATGCCTATCCTCTGGCACAACTGCAAGCAGGAATGCTCTTTCATGGTGAATATTCACAAAGTTCTACAACTTACCATGATGTTTTCAGCTTCCGAATTCGTATACCTTTTGATCTCAAAGTTTGGGAAGCAGCTTATACCCAAATGTTTGCCAGACATCAGATATTACGGACGGCATTTTATTTAGCTGAATTTAGTCAACCGATTCAGGCAGTTGTTAAAGAAGTAACTGCTAAAGTTGTTTTTGAGGATTTAACTAATTTATCGCCCTCAGCACAAGATGATTATGTAAAAACATTTATTGCCAAAGAACGGGAGAATCGCTTCGAGTACAAGAGTGCGCCATTAATGCGTTTTCATATTCACCTACTCGATGATAATGTGATGCAAGCATCTTTTACTTTGCATCATGCCATCATGGATGGATGGAGTTTAGCTAACTTTTTATCAGAATTAACAGGCTTATACCTATATCTACTCGATCGGGGTGTACCTGCGCCACCAACTCCACCAGCTTTGAAATACTCTAGGTTTATTACCTTAGAAAAACAAGCTTTGGTTGATAATAATCAGCGAGAGTTTTGGCAAAATAAACTGGCGGAAATTCCCTTCACTAGACTACCAAGGTGGCCGGGTGTGCTTCCCCTAGAAACAAAAATGGGAAAATTTGATCTCACTTTATCAGAAACAATTTCCCACAACTTAAAAGATTTATCTAAGCAATTGGGTGTTCCTCTAAAAACGTTATTACTAGCAGTTCATCTCCAAATTATTGGTTTTTGCTCTGGCGACACAGAAGTGGTTACTGGATTGGTGAGCAGTGGTAGACCGACAGAAGCTGATAGCGATCGCGTTTTAGGACTATTCTTAAATACATTGCCATTACGCTTGTCTTTACCGAGGGGTTCTTGGGTTGATTTAATTGCAGAAACTTGGTGGGCTGAACAAGAGTTAATGGCAAATCGTCGGTTTCCTTTGGCAGAATTGCAAAGGTTAAATGGGAATCAACCTTTATATGAAACATCTTTTAATTTTGTTCATTTCCACGTTTATCAAGGACTGCTCAATTGGCGAGAAGTAGAATTAATCCAGGCGGAATCTTTAGATGAAACAAATATTCCTTTTGCTGTCAGTTGGAGTGAGGAAGTAGGTGCAGGACTTCTTTCATTTAATATCACCTACGATCGTCAACAATTTGATGATGAGCAAATCAAGAATATTGTTAACTATTACCAAAGAAGTTTAGAGTCGCTAATTGTAAATCCACAGGCTCATCGTGAATTAGGCATAGATAGTTCAATTCAAAATTCCCAATTGCCAATCCCCAATTTTCAATCCCCAATACATGAAAATTTCGCCCAACAAGCAGCAAAAAATCCTGATTCTATCGCTGTTATTTGTGAGGGAGAAAGTTGGACTTATGCCCAATTGAATCAAAAAGCCAATCAGTTGGCGCGATTTTTGGGTGAGTTTGGTATTAGTGTAGAACAGCCTGTGGGTATTTATTTGGAACGTTCTTTAGACATGGTTTGCGCTATGTTGGCGGTTCTGAAGGCAGGTGGTTGCTATGTGCCAATTGATCCTCATTATCCGGCTGTGCGTATTCAGTCGATGTTGGAGGATGCTCATGTTAGTTTGCTGCTGTCTCGTTCTGATTTAGAAATGTGGAATGGGAAAAACGAACCGCAGAGTAACGAGAGTAAAACAAATTTTTTGGATGATTTTTGTCAAGTTATCTGTGTTGATATTTATAGGGAAGAAATTGCAGTTAAATCTGTTGAAGATTTACAAATTCAGGTTTTGGCTGACAATATCGCCTATATCATATTTACATCTGGTTCTACTGGACGACCGAAAGGTATTGCGATTTCCCATCGGGCTTTAGCCCAGCATCAAGCTTGGTTTTTAGAGACTTTTGGGGTGAATTGTGAGGATGTAGTCTTGCAAAAGACACCATTTAGCTTTGATGCTTCGGTATGGGAATTCTGGACACCTTTGATGGTGGGAGCTAAACTCGTGATGGCGAAGCCGGGAGGTCATCAAAATCCGGCGTATCTAGTCAAAACTATTCAGCAAGAAAATGTGACTTTGCTGCAATTGGTACCGAGTCTTTTAGAAATACTCCTTAGTGAACCGGGATTTTCTGAATGTTCATGTATGCGTTTAGTTTTTAGCGGTGGTGAAGCGCTGAAAAGACGGGTGTGGGATGAGTTTAGAGATGTTGCATCTAAATTGGTGAATCTTTATGGCCCGGCGGAAACAACTATTGATGTTGCTTTTCATTGTTGTGGAGAAAAGGAAATTACCGAAGTTATTCCCATCGGCAAACCAGTCAGCAACACTCGTTTATATATCCTAAATTCTCATCTGCAACCTGTGCCTATTGGTACACCGGGTGAATTATTTGTGGCTGGCTCCCAATTAGCTCGTGGTTACTGGAATTCCCCAAGCATGACCGCTGCAAGCTTTTTACCCGATCCTTTTGTTGAAAATGCAGGCAGTCGGATGTATCGCACAGGCGATCGCGCCCGGTATTTACCTGATGGTAGGATTGAGTTTCTAGGACGTGCAGATCGACAAGTCAAAATTCGAGGTTTCCGCATCGAAACTGGCGAGATTGTGGCAGCTTTAGAAAAACAAGCTTGGGTAGTTCGGGCTGTCACCAAAGCTATTGCTACTCCTGGTAAACCCAATCGACTAGTTGCTTATCTGGAACTGAAAACACCACCGACATCCTGGCAAACAGTTTTGCGATCGCAATTATCTGCCCTGCTCCCTGATTATATGATTCCTTCGGTGTTTGTCAGTCTCGATGCTTGGCCGTTACTGCCTAATGGGAAAATTAACCTTAACGCTTTACCCGCTCCTGATGAAGAGAATATCATAGCCCGTGAGGAATATATCGCCCCACAAACCAAAACTGAAGAGATTTTAACTAAACTTTGGCAGCAAGTACTACAAGTATCCCGTGTGGGAATTAAAGATGACTTCTTTGAACTGGGAGGAGATTCGATTCTTGCCCTGCAAATTATTGCTAAAGCACGGGATGCTGGACTTTATTTCACGCCACAAGATTTGTTTAAAAATCCCCAAGTTGCAGCACTTACACCTCATATTAAAACAACAGCAAAATTACCCAATGCTTTATCAATTCCTGTAGGTAGTGAAGTAGCGCTAACTCCTATTCAGCAATGGTTTTTCCAGCAATCTTTAGAACACCCTGAATACTGGAATCAGACGGCTTTATTGGATATCAAACCGGGATTTAATGCGTCACATTTTCAAACAGTTTTAAGTCATATTGCCGCAAGTCATCCAGCTTTTCGCCTGCGATTCCGCCAAACCGAAGCTGGATGGATACAATGGTTAGATGATGATAGTCATGTTTTAAATTTTGATATTGTAAACCAAACTGCTATTTCTCAAACAGAATTACAAAAAATTGCCAGTCAATTTCAAGCACAACTTAATTTAGCCACTGGGCCTCTATTTCGCGCCATCTACTTCCATAATGATGAGAATAAATCCGATAAATTACTGCTAATTATCCATCACCTTATAGTTGATGGTATTTCGTGGCGCGTCATTTTGCAAGATTTAGCGATCGCTTGTGATGCTTTACAAAAGGAACAGGAAATTTCCTTATCTGCTCATAGTGTCGGTTTCCCACAGTGGACTCAACATCTACATACCCTAACTGAAAATTCTGATTGGCAAGAAGAAGTAGCTTTCTGGAAAACCCAACAAGTTTCTAATTCAGAATTACCCCTTGATTTTCCTGATGGCATAGCAGAAAATACAGAAATTTCTGCTACTCAAATAGAATGCAATTTCAGCGAATATGAAACTGATAGTTTGCTGTATGAACTACCGCGCACTCACAAAGTTAGGATTCAGGAAGTTTTGCTAGCAGTTATTTTAGAAGTGGTAACAGAATGGACAGGTGAATCAAAAATATTAATTGCCCTAGAAAGTCACGGACGAGAAAGCGATTTTACTGCCATTGATGTCTCTGATGCTGTGGGATGGTTTACATCTCTTTTCCCTTGCAAACTAGAGAAAACTCAAAAGAGCAATTTAAAAGGCGTTAAAGAACAGTTGCGGAACTTGCCAAATAATGGCTTTGCTTATGGTATCCTTTCTCAAAAATCAGAATTCGCGTCTATCTTACCGCCAATTCCCCAAGGCATCCTCTTTAACTACTTGGGGCAATTTGATGAAAATCTTTCCCAAGCAGCACCCTTTACCCCAGCCACCGAAGATGTCGGACTATCCCGACACCCAAAAAATAGGCGGGCTTTTCAACTAGAAATTACTAGTTTAATTGCTAACGGCAAACTCCAAATACGGTTTGGTTTTAGCAAAGCTTTGCACCGAGAAGAAACGATTCGCCGTTTAGCAGATAGTTTTTCTAAACATTTACAGACTTTGTTAGCAACTAGCCGCCAGCAAGAATATAGTTTAACATCTACTGATTTTCCCCTCGCTAACCTTAATTCAGAACAATTAGTTATTGCTTTGGCGCGAACTACTGATGTAGAAGATATTTATCCTCTATCCCCTGTTCAGGAAGGAATACTTTTCCATGCAAATTATGAATCAGAAAAAGATATTTATCTACAACAGGTAAGTGGTGAAATTGAGGGTTTTCTAGACGTAGAAACTTTTAAAAAGGCTTGGGAATCTTGTATTAACCGCCATCCTAGTTTACGCGCTTCCTTTATATGGCAAGATTTACCCCGACCGTTGCAACGCATTCACCGCCAAGTCAATTTGCCCTTTGTCTACGAAGATTGGCGCGGATGCGATATTAATGAAGTAGCAATGAAATGGTCAATTCTGTTAACAACAGACCGCCACCAAAGTTTTTCAACAGAAAGGGCCCCACTGATGCGGATGACGTTAGTGAGAACCCAAGAACAGAAATGGCAATTTCTCTGGACTCACCATCATTTACTTTTGGATGGTTGGTCATTACCGCTAGTTTTCCGAGATGCGATCGCATTTTACCAAGCTAAAACAGAACGTCCAAATTTACCACAACCACCCATCTACCGAGACTTTATTGCTTGGTTGCACAAACAAGAATCTGGTTTGGCAGAATCTTTCTGGCGCAAACAATTAAACGGTTTCCGGGAAGCAACTACTTTTGGTATTAAAAAACACTATTCTGAAAATTACCAAACTTTACAAACTACTATCCCCAAAGAAATTTACACCCAACTCAAAATATTTGCTCAAAATAATCAAGTAACATTAAATACTTTAGTGCAAGCTGCTTGGGGCATTCTGTTGAGCCGATATAGTGGTTCTGAAGATGTAGTTTTTGGTGTCACCGTATCGGGACGTACTACCGAATTATCAGGTTTTGCAGAGATGGTGGGTCTATTTATTAACACCTTGCCCTTGCGTCTGAAATTAGATGCAGCTACACCATTGAAACCGTGGTTAATAGAACTGCGCGATCGCATCTCGGCAATTAATCAATATTCCTTCACTCGTTTAGTAGATATTCAAGGATGGAGTGACATTCCCAGAGGAGAACCGTTGTTTGAATCCATTGTGGTTTACGAAAATTACCCAGTGGAAGAAAGTCTGCGTCAAAATCCAGGAGAACTGGCGATCTATTCTGTTGAATCTTTGGAGAAAAATCATTACCCCATCAGTCTATATGCCTTGCCAGGAGATGATTTAACGTTAAAAATCGCTTTTGGGCAGCAGATTGGGAGTGCAAAAACACGAGGAGATATCTTACATCATCTAACCCAAATATTGACCAGTTTTGTTACCGAAAAACCGCAATTCATTGGTGAAATTGGTTTGTTATCCAAAGCTGAATTAGGTAAGATAAATTACCCATTACCCATTACCCATTACTCCAATACTCCAATACATGAATTATTCAGTCAGCAAGCCGCTCAAACTCCCGAAGCGATCGCTGTTTTCCCCTCCCTAACCTACGCAGACTTAGAACGCAAATCTAACCAAGTTGCTCGCGCACTACTACAACTTGGTGTAACGCCAGAAACCTTAGTGGCGGTTTGTTTAGAACGTCATGCAGGTTTGCCGATTGCACTGTTAGGAATCATGAAAGCAGGTGCGGCCTATGTCCCACTAGATCCTACCTTCCCGCGCGATCGCCTGGAGTGGATGCTTGCAGACAGCGCGGCGGCTGTAATGATCACCGAAGATCGAATTGTGCCAGCGCTTCCAGCATCATCCGCAAAAGTTCTGTTGCTAGATTCGGTTTCGACCCAACCAGCAACCGCAGCACCTGCGATTGCTGGTAACAACCATTTAGCTTATGTGATCTATACATCCGGTTCTACTGGACGACCCAAGGGAGTACAAATTCAGCATGAATCTCTGGTAAATTTCCTCCTCAGTTTCCAAGAAAAACTACGACTGACTGCTGCTGATACCCTGGTTGCAGTAACTACAGTGTCTTTTGATATTGCTGGACTAGAACTTTTCTTACCATTAATTAGCGGTGCAAAATTAGTCCTAGCTGACAAAGAAACTACCAGAGATGGATTTAAGTTAGCTCAACTAATGCAAACATCCCAAGCCACGGTAATGCAAGCCACTCCAACTACCTGGAGATTGCTCTTGGCTGCTGGTTGGCAATCAAATGATGGTTTTCGCATTCTCTGCGGTGGAGAAGCTTTGCCAGTTGATTTAGCCGCCTCTCTTCTCAACTTTCAAGTGAATCTGTGGAATGTTTACGGGCCAACGGAAACCACAATTTGGTCTACCATCAAAGAAATTAAGCTACAACAGGATGCACATTCCATAGGTAGGGGAATTGCTAACACATCAATTTATATTTGGGATAATGCTGGTAATCCCGTTCCAGAAGGGATTATAGGTGAGTTGTTGATTGGGGGAGTAGGATTAGCACGGGGTTATCGCCAAAGACCAGATTTGACAGCCCAAAGATTTGTTCCCAATCCCTTAGCCACAAATCCTGGTGAGCGATTATATCGGACTGGTGATTTGGCGCGTTGGCTACCCAATGGTGAAATTGAATTTTTGGGACGCATCGATTATCAAGTTAAAATCCGTGGTTTCCGCATCGAACTAGGGGAAATTGAAACAGTTTTAGAAACTCATCCTGCGATCACACAAGCTATTGTCCAAGCTATTGACGATACTGTAGCAGGTAAAAAGCTTGTTGCATATCTAGTTGTCAAATCTGAGGCTGAAAAACCCACTATTGAAACTTTGCAATCATATATGTTGGCAAAACTACCCGATTATATGCTGCCTGACTCTTGGGTGTTTTTAGATGCTATGCCTCTAACACCTAATAATAAAGTCGATCGCCTTGCTCTACCGTTACCAAATCAGTCCGATCGTCAAGTTGATTATACAGCGCCGAGAAATGCGATCGAAGAAGCATTAATCTACATTTGGCAAGAAATTCTGCAAGTTGAGAGAGTGGGAATTATGGATGACTTTTTCCGACTGGGCGGACATTCTTTATTAGCTGCCCAAGTTCATGCTCGCATTAGAAAAGTATTCTTGATTGATTTAGAATTGCGGGAACTTTTTGATACGCGAATAATCGAAAAAATGGCACAACTTTTATTGGTGCGAGAACCTCAAGTAGGACGCACTGAAAAAATAGCAAAAGCGTTTTTACGCCTCAAAAAAATGACGCCAGAAGAAAAAGCTAAACTTCTAGAAACAAAGCGAAAAATACATTAAACATCAGAATGTACAGAACATAGTAATGGATTATTTTTCAAATTTTAAATTCCCCATTCCCCCAAATGAAGAAATTACTTGTAACTGGTTCATCGGGATTAATTGGCTCTGAAGTTTGTCTATATTTTGCCCATCAAGGTTGGGCAATTCACGGCATTGATAATAACCAAAGAGCTATTTTCTTTGGCCCTCAAGGAGATACTCGTTGGAATCAAAAACGTTTAGCATCTGAACTTAAAGGCTTTGTCCATCACGAGATAGATATTCGCGATCGCACTGCTATTTTAGACTTAATTGATAGTCTCCGACCAGATGCGATCGTTCATACAGCAGCCCAACCCAGCCACGATTTAGCGGCGTCAATTCCCTTTGATGATTTTGAGACCAATGCTGTAGGAACACTGAATCTTTTAGAAGCAACTCGTCAATTTGTCCCAGATGCGCCTTTTGTGCATATGTCTACCAATAAAGTATATGGGGATGCGCCCAATGAAATCCCAATGGTAGAGTTAGCAACCCGTTGGGATTATGCTGATTCTGCCTATGAGCATGGTATCCCGGAATCGTTTCGCATCGACCAATCAAAACACTCTCTTTTTGGTGCTTCTAAAGTTGCCGCTGATATTATGGTACAAGAATATGGGCGCTATTTTGGGCTAAAAACTTGCTGTTTGCGCGGCGGATGTTTGACTGGTCCTAATCATTCTGCTGTGGAATTGCACGGCTTCCTCAGCTATTTAGTGAAATGTAATTTAGAAGGTCGCACTTATCAGGTATTTGGTTACAAAGGTAAGCAAGTCCGGGACAATATTCATTCTTATGATGTAGCCCGCTTGATTGAAGAATTTATTAAAGCACCGCGTAGCGGTGAAGTTTATAACTTAGGGGGCGGAAAAAATAATACCTGTTCGATATTAGAAGCTTTCGATATCGTCGCTTCATTGACTAACAAAAAAATGATTTTTGTCTATATACGAAAAAATCGAGAAGGGGATCACATATGTTACTATAGTGACTTACAAAAAATCAAAAAGCATTATCCTAATTGGTCTATAACTAAGCCATTGGAATTGATATTTTCAGAAATGGTTGCTGCTTGGTCTGATAAATTTATGTTAAATCAGAGATAACAGCAACTTTCATCTTATTTACCCAGTCTGCCTAATTCCAGGAAAAATCTACAAATAGGAATTTTTTGATGAGCAAACATGATTTAATCGCAGTGAGCCACATTGAACGAGTTGAACAACCGACAAAAGAGGAATTCCAAAGGAATTTTCTCTCTCGTAGAAGACCCGTTATCATTACTGGAGCTATTAATGATTGGAATGCTCTCTCTTTATGGACTGCTAATTATCTAACTACCTTATTCAGTGATAAACAGGTTGATATAAGTGTTTCTCAAAGTAGGATTTTTACAGGAAATTTGGAAAATGGATTTGCTAATTTGAGACAGAAAATGCAATTTAGCGACTTCATCAACATCCTGGTTTCAAAAAATAAATTTGAGAAATATTACTATCTGCAACAACAGTCAATTCCCACAGAATTTCCCGCAATACTGCAAGATATTAAGTTCCCAGAATATTTTGATAAAAAGTTATTTGTCGATCCAACTATTTGGATTGGATCTGGCGGTAACACATCCCCATTGCATTATGATGCAATGGATAACTTATTTACTCAAGTTAGCGATCGCAAGCGTTTCCTGTTGTTTGACCCCCAACAAACATCTTCATTATATCCTTTTCCTGCTAGTTCAAAAATCCCCCACATGAGCCAAATAAATATTGAAAAACCAGATTGGGAGAAATTTCCCAATTTCCAAAAAGCCAAATATTTTGAGTGTATTGTCGAACTAGGGGAAATTTTATTTATTCCTGCTTTTTGGTGGCATCAAGTATACTCCCTAGCAAATTCAAATCACGAGCTAAACATTTCTGTAAATTTCTGGGCGAAACCACCTATTAGTCAATTTTTAACCCCTCCTGGGCGGAGATTGGCAGCACAGATACCCACTCTTTTAAAAAGAGCTTTCAGCCGATGATTCTATATTAGAATAGTATAATCTGTGATTTTTTTCATCTCTGGACATTTGTTATTTACCTCATAAATTTGTACGAATCACAAAATATACAATTAACTTATAAAATATGTATGTAATTAAACTAATTGAACTAATTCGTGAATTGCGTAATTTTACTCTCTTCTGGCTGGGGCAGTCTCTGTCTGAAATCGGAAATCGCTTGACAGGATTTGGCTTAGGTATCTGGGTTTATCAGAACACTCATGCTGTTACACAATTAAGCTTAGTTATATTTTTTACAACCTTGCCAGGTGTATTAATCACTCCCTTTGCTGGTGCATTAATAGATAGGTGGAATCGAAAATGGACAATTATTTTTAGTGAAATAGCTGCGGCTTCAATTACACTCACACTTGCTGTACTGCTACTAACTGGCAATCTACAACTCTGGCATACTTATGTTTCTGCATTTTTTACTTCAGTCTGCGGTTCTTTTCAAATGACTGCGAAGGGAGCTGCTTTACCATTGATGGTTCCTAGCAATCAGATGGGGAGGGCTAATGGCTTGATTCAGTTCAGTACAGCATTAGGACAACTGGTTGCACCAATCCTAGCGGCTATACTCATCGCCAATGTACAACTTCAGGGCTTGCTGCTGATTGATTTGTCTACCTATTTAATTGGATTATTAACCCTAATATTTATTAATATTCCTCAGCCAGAATCGAGTATTGTGCCAACTATAGGAATGTCTACCATCATCAATGATATTGTTTATGGCTGGGAAAACATTTACTCTCGCTTTTTCTTGCTGATTCTACTGTCATTCATGACAATTTATTTTTTTGTGAATGGCATGACTTCTGTCTTGATTAATCCCTTGATATTATCCTTTTCCTCGGCTACGACGTTTGGGAGTGTAATGTCAATTGCCGGTGGTGGAATGGTTGCTGGTAGCATCCTTATGAGTATCTGGGGAGGAGGGAAAAAATCGCTCTCTCCTCTGTTTCTATTTTCGGCATTAAATGGAATAGGTTTAATAATCACTGGTATTAAACCCTTTATTCCTACCATAGCCTTAGGCATTTTTATTTCATTTTTTACCTTGCCGATTATTCTAGGTATTAATAGTACAATTTTGCAAACTAGCATCCCCCCAAATATTCAGGGACGTGTTCTTTCATTGTTCTACACTTTGGCAGGCTTGGCTGGGGCTTTTGGTAATCTTAGCGCCAGCCCTCTAACTGATGGTTTTTTGGAACCCATGCTATCTACTGATGGGGTACTTGCTAGTACTGTTGGGCGGTTGATTGAAACTGGTTCAGGGCGTGGAATCGGTTTTTTAATGGTTCTTGAAGGGCTACTTGTTTTAATTATCTCAGTCATTTTGTACAATTACTTTGCATTAAAACAAATGGATGAAGAATTGTTAAATACTGACGATATAATAGTAAAGAATAAGATAATAAATACGTTGGATCGAGAACATTAGAAAGTTATTCAACTGCTTCACAACTGCAATATCTGTCACTAGAACATGATAAGCAAATTTTTTTTAGCCTCATTGAGGTATCTTTTAAATGGAGAAAATTACTGCTACTGTCTACGATACAATTGACCCATACAAATGGGTTACAGATGTGGCTCATGAAGCTTGGAAAGCTAGAGATAGGGAAGTTTGGACTAATAACATTCAGGATTTGATCGCGCCTGATGCAGTTATTCTTGATGCTGGATGTGGGCTAGGAAGATTACTTCCTCGTTTATGGTCAGCTAAAAAGATTGTTATGGTCGAACCAGACCTCAGGAGATTTTTGCACGCTTCATTGGTAGCAAAATGTCTAATTAACCAAGACCAAGAACTATTAAAAAAATTACAAAATGATGGCTTTGTACAAACCAATGAATATGAACGATTGCTTCAAGAAATTTATTCATTACCACTAAAAAATGAGAAAGTCCATCTCCTCAAGGATGTGATGCAAAGTAAAGCAATATCGCAATATGGAAATTTCGATTTGATCGTTTGTTCACACATTTTTGAACATATCTCTTTGGATGTTATCCAAGAAAGTCTTGCTGCTTTTTATAACTTTCTAAAACCCAATGGTTATTTAGTGATATTTGCTTGCAAATCTCCCATTCTCTATCACTTTCGTGACAATAAAGAGTTTAACCATCAACATATTCTAATTACACAGGAAGAATTTTTTGAAATTTGTAAAAATGGACATTCCGCAGGGTTAGGGATTCGATACATGCCTTTTGACCTTTTGCAATCCCTCCTTACTAACCCCTTTAATCCCACATTGCAAAAAATATTTGGGGATGAGTTCAAATCTAAATCAGAATTTTACCAACTTCCTGCTACACCGCTCTTTACCATCAAGCAATGGGAAGCTTACCATTCTGAATTTTATACTCATAAAAACATGCAGGTTGGCACATATATCGAATACCCGCAAATTCAAGCCCGCCTCTATAGACCAATCAAACCGATAGAGAGTGTTGCGGAAATATTAGACCTTGAACACCAAGTTAATCAAAATGAAACTTTAAAAAAAATGCATTTGATTGATATGGTCGTGGTCGCGAATAAAAATGGTGATTATAGCACTATTTGAGTTATGAGTATTTCATAGGGCGCTGTTAGCGCAAAGAATACGACTCCAAAGCATAAATGATGCCTTACAGTCTACTAAAACACCCTCCAAGCGGCGTTCACAACAACTTTCTTTGTAATGAGAATGCAATAAATGGACAAACCGCAATTATTAGCAAAAGCAAATCCCCCGACTTGGTTAAAAATCTTACTAATAATCCTCATTGGGTTAGGTATTTTCTTTCGCTTTGCCCATCTAGGACATAAAACATACTGCTGTGACGAATCTTGGACATCCGTAGCAATTTCTGGTCACACTGTAGCCGAGCTAAAACAGGAAGTTTATAATCATCAAGGCACAATTCCTATTAGCACCTTCGAAAAATATCAGCACATTAATCCAGATCGTGGTGTGGCTGATACAGTGAATTACTTAATCACCTCAGACCCACAGCATCCCCCCTTATATTACGTAATGGTGAGATTGTGGGTGCAAGTATTTGGAGATTCACCTACTGGGATCAGGAGTTTATCAGCACTCATCAGTCTGTTCATATTTCCCAGCGTCTATTGGTTGTGTTTAGAGTTGTTTGAGTCTCCACTTGTGGCATGGGTAGCGATGGCATTAATTGCCGTTTCTCCTTTGCAGTTATTTTTTGCTCAAGAAGCACGTCAATACAGTTTGTGGATGGTAGAGATTTTACTATCGAGTGCTGCTTTATTGCGAGCTATTAGACAAGAAAAAAAAGAAAATTGGGTTTTGTATACCCTCACCTTAGTTTTGGGATTATACACCCATTTATTCACAGTTTTGGTAATGATAGCTCATGGTATTTATCTAGTTATTCAACAACAGTTTAACTTCACCAAAACCTTACTTAATTATATATTTGTTAGTATTGCTGCCTTCTTAATGCTTTTGCCTTGGTTGATTGCGATCGTCCCCCACACTAGCACAGCACTAGAGCTAACTTCAGGGTCGGCAGTAAAGTGGATAAATAATCCCTTTGAGCTAATCGCTATTTTTTTGATTCGAGTAACTCGAATATTTTTCGATATTAATTTAACCTCAGATATATTTGCGTTTAATAGTTTTACTCTTGAAGGCTCTTTATTTTATAGTATTCCTGCGTTAATATTCAGTTTAAGCTTGATTATTTACTTGGGATTTTTTCTCAGAAAATTTCCAATCAATAAAACCAGTCTATTGATTTTTATCTTGGGGGGTTTTCCCAGCCTATTGTTAGTGATATATGACCTAATTTCTGGAGGAATTCGCTCCATTCAAGTTCGTTACCAACTGCCTTTATATCTTAGTCTAGAAATTATTGTAGCCTATATTTTAGCTTTTAATATTTTCCAAAAATCTAATTGGCAGACAAAAATACCTCAATTCCTAATAGTCGGATTGCTCATAGCAGGTTTAGTTTCTGATGCCAGATTTTTTCAAGCGGAGAATTGGTGGCTGCAATCCGATGGCCAATATATTAGGGAAACAGGTCAATTTCTCAATCAATCAGAAAAGCCTTTACTGATAATTAATGACTCTCCTGTTAATTTGGGAGGAATTCTAACCTTAAGTCATTATTTACCAAACATTTGTCTACTACCAATAGCAGATAATCTTCTGGTGCCGATTTCTCCGAAATATAGTCATATTTTATTTATGCAAAATAGTAGTAGTTTATTTCATCAAATGGAGCAAGATATAACCTATTCTTTGAAAGTGATTAAAATACTTAATTTACCACCTGGAGGTTTATGGGAATTTGAAAAAATTGAGCGAACTTGAACAGTAGTGGTTGAGATTATATAAGTGCTAGAGATGGAGTAAAAATATGATAAGTATGAACCTGAATGAATTACGATCTTCAGATTAACGATCGCACAAATCGACTATACTTAACTTGGCTGTTTATGAGTCAGCTGATTCGTTTCGCCATAGTGGGTTTAAGTGGTGTATTTGTAGACTTGGGAGGATTCTATGTTCTGCATACCCTGTTGGGTTGGTTGTTAACTCCGAGTGCAATACTTTCAACAGAGATAGCAATCATTAATAATTTTCTCTGGAATGATGTATGGACTTTTGGTGATGTGTCTGTTCAGCAACAATTAGTCCAGCGTTTGCAACGTTTTTTCAAATTCAACCTAATTTGTTTTTTTGGACTTATTTTCAATGCTTTAATTGTGAATTGGCTGTTTTATCGATTTAGAGTGAATGAATATTTGGCAAAATTGGTAGCAATCCTTTGTGTGACTTTTTGGAACTTTTCGCTTAACTGGAAGGTTAACTGGCAAACAAAGGAGACAAAAGTAGATGTTTTGAGAGATGGTGATAAGGCAAATCTCTCAATTTTTATGCTGATGATACAGTGGATTTAGTATTTTACAAATATGGAAAAACTGGAAAGAGAAAAACCGATATTCGCTAATAATTTGAATATAAAGAAATTTTATGTAATATTTAATACAAATAATAGTAATATGCAAGGATGATTTCTAGAAGAAAATTTTGATTTATGAATCGGGAAGTCCATTACCTGAGATAAATTGTTTGCCAACTCCCCATCTTTAATTCGTAGGAATGCTATATGCGCTATTTTGACGAATACTGTGAAGTACATCTCGACCCTAGCACAGCACCATATACTTGGGTGTTTAGGAGTGATGAAAAAATCTCCCTCAGATTTGGTGTTCACTTATCTAAAAATCCAGATTCTGGTCAGATAGCGTATGAATTGAATGATGGACAAGGATATTGCGATTCAGATCGAATTACGGCACAAACTGAAAGCATTATAGAAAATGGCTTCCAAATGTTCTCACTCATCCTACCACCTATCAGTAATGGGGGAGGATATCGCTACAGTTTAGGTTATGTGGATACATTTGGTAATGAACATACAAGCACGCAATCGCATTTTTTGTTAGTCTGTGATGAAGCACCCCGCTCAATGGCTGAAATTCCATCTGTATTCCTGGGCTATGTAGATAATCAGCCTTTATATGGACTAAAACCAAAGGTTGCAATGACATCTAGTCCTAATAATTGGGAAGCACGTCTATTTTACTCAATCATGATCGATCGATTTGCTCGCAGTGCAGACAGCAACTACACTGGTCTAAGTGCAGTCAAATACGATCCGACTTCCCCCTATACAAGTCATGGTGGGACTATTCGGGGCGTAATTGAGCAGATAACATACTTGAAGTCATTGGGAATTGGAGCCATTATCCTCAGCCCTGTGTATGTCAACGCTGCTGATGGCTATCATGGCTATCATCCCATCCACCTGTTGATGGTTGATCCACGTCTGGGTACACTTATGTGTCTGCGTGAGTTGGTGAAAACTGCTCATGAAGCTGATATTGCAGTCATTTTAGACGTAGTTAACAACCATATTGCAGATAGCATTAACTGGGAAGAGTATGGGGGCCCACCAGGGGGAGAGTTCAAGTATGTGCAAGGTGATGACTTTGCAGTCATGCCTTTTCCTATAGAAGCACGTAACACATTACTCTTCCACGGGCCTGAATACACTGATATGGTAAATCAAAGACTCTTTGGCTTTCTGGAAGATTGGCGAACAGAGACAAGTTATGTCCGAGAATTGCTGATTCAACATCTAAAATACTGGATTGCAGAAACAGATATTGATGGCTTCCGATACGATTCAGCACGTCATGTTGGTCTTGATTTCTGGGAGCCTTGCGTTGAAGAAATATCAAGGTATGCTGCCTATCTTGGGAAAAAGCAGTTTTTGCAAATAGCCGAACACGCTGGCAGTACCCATGAAGAAGTAATTGCCTACAATGGGGCTAAATTTTCAAATCTGATCGACTACCCTACTTATTATGCTGTCAAGCATTCTTTGACTGATGGTAATTGGCTAGGGGGTTTGGCAGATTATTTTTGTGGTTTTCTAGAGCCATCACACGCATATCATGCTGGTTGGCGGAATAATATTATGTTCCTCGATAACCAAGATACAAGTAGAATTTTCCATCAATTCTTAAGTTGTCTGGGAAGCCAAAATGAAGCGCGAGTCCGTTTATATTTTGCACTTGCTTGCTTGATTTTAGGGCCACAAATACCTTCTATCTATCAAGGAACAGAGCAAGAATTTTCTGGGGCTTTAGGGATGCATCACCATCAGGATACAGGTGAGTGCATTGGTCATGATTGCTATGTGCGGGAAGATATGTTTGATAACCCTGGGTGTGTGTGGGAGTTTGGGCCGATTAACCGCAAAATTTTTGAACCATATAATAAAAACCACCCAAGTTTTTTACTAATTCGACAGCTTGCCGAAATTAGGTTTCAAAACAGACTAATTCAGAGTGGAAACCGCACTCTCTTATGCTCTAGGAATAATGGTCTCTGGTGTGTACTCATTCATGGTGCAGAGTATGAACAGCCGCTTTTCATTGCGATGAACCTGGGAGCCACACCAGTATTGGAGGAGGCTTTCAAAATTCCTAATTGGTACGGGGAGTTCTGCGGAGTCGATATGCTGATTGCTACATCAGGTGGAGTATTCCATCTTGTGGAAGGTGGTATGCGAATTAAACTTCCACCATTCACATTTGTCTTAGGACGACTATTACAGGCGACAAGTAAAGCTCAAGAATAGGAGCAAGTTTTATTGCCTCTCTAATCTCTACATGGGGGACACCTTGCTTGCTGAAGATTCAAAATCAGGCACATTAACTATTAACTTCTAAGTCTCGGATGGCAGGGTATTGGGAGCCGATAAATGCTGTTACTAATATAAAACACCCGATAATTACGAACAATAGTCCAATACCACGACCAGGCCCAGAGCCAATTATTTGGCCAACCAGTACTTGAGACCAAAGTCCATCAAAAGCCATCAGTGGCTCGAAAACATAGTCAGCTAGTGGGCCTGCAACGATCGCAGCTAGCGGTACAGCGACCCCCCACATCGCTCCGGTTAATGCAAATACTCTTCCCTGTACCGACTCAGCAACTTTTGTCTGCAAGATAACTTGCACTGAGCCATTGATGAAAGGTGCAGTCAGGAAGAAAAGTAAAGTAGCGATCGCAATTTGGATGATAGAAGGCCGTAAACCAGCAATGGCAATGCACACCCCACTCAATGACATAGTGATTAGAACAGGGCTGATCAAGTTCTGCCAACTATTCTTCCATGTACTCATCACTATAGCCCCTACGAACATACCAAGACCGCTAGCAAATGCAATCTGTCCTAAGTTAGCTGGCGTAGTTAAAGAAAGAATTAGGGGAAAGGTTAGTACACTGACAAAGCCAACCAGGAATTGGTAAACCGTAAACAGAATCACAAAGCTGAGTAGTCCAGGACGCTGTGTTAGATAAGTCCAGCCATACAGTGTTTCTTGCAAAAGTGAGGCAGGCGGAGTGTCCTCATTGGCATCAGTAGCTTGGCTTAACTCCGGGAATCGCACTAACAGAAGGGGAACAAGGGCAACTAGTAAAGTTGCGAAGTCGATGATGAGAATGCCTCTTTGCTTAACAATACCCAGCAAAATACCTGCTAGTAAAGGCGAGATGATTTGCTGAATGCCCATTCCCAATTGAATCATACCGCTCACCCGCGCTAAATCTTCTTGAGGCACCAAAGAGGTAATGGAAGCTTTATAAGCGGGCGTATGGAAAGCACCGATGATGGAAGTGATGATATTTCTGAGATAGATGTGCCAAATCTCTAGTTGACCAATACTTATTAGCAGTATCAGAATTAGTGTAGATAGTCCTTTAAAGACATGACTAATAATCATTATCCAGCGACGATCCCAACGATCGACTAATGTGCCTGCTATTGGCGAAATGACAATGAGTGGTATTGTACAAGTCAGGGTAAGGAAAGCAAATTGGGTAGCAGAGCCAGTTTGCTGGAATACCGAGATATCCAGAGCAAACCCAGTCATAGAGACGCCAATCAGAGAAATTAATTGTCCTAACCAAATAAATGTGAAAATACGCATTTTTATGTATAAAATTATGGTTTAGTTGTCGTTCTGTATTATATGTATACTTGGTCAAGTTGAGATGAAAGTACTACTTATTGTAACTAAGAGGAAGTGCGTAAACTCTAGATTGTGGAGTAGTTCTACAGGAATAAAGTTAGCGATCGCGAGTAGGGGGTAAATTGCGATCGTCAAGGACACTCTCTTTTGAACCTGTACCTGATTAATCCCTACCGCAGTAACTATAGGACTCATATTTGATTTTTGAAAAAAACTCAGTACACCTTTATTCCTTCTTCCCAGTCCCCAGTCCCCAGTCCCCAGTCCCTTACTTCTACGAGTGATTCAGAAATCAAAGACGCTCGATGACTCGCTACCGCTTCGCTATCGGATTGCTATAGAAGGCATAGTTATGAAAATCCTCAGAACTAGAAAAATTTATATAGTCTACAAATGAATCGATTCAGCTTGAAAGCGGTTAAACGGTTTTGGGCGATCGCTCAACTCTATTGGTTAGGTAATGAAAAACGAGGTGCTATAGGTTTACTTGTGCTTCTGGGAGTTTTATTGTTAGCTACTACCCAAGTCAAGGTATTGTTAAATAGTAAACAAGGAGATTTAATCTCTGCCCTTTCCGCTCATAATAGTACTAAATTCTGGCAAGGTATACTAGTTGCGTTCGGGGGAATAATTGTCTTTGGTTTCCTAAATTCTGCCTATGGTTATCTGCGAGAGACAATCGGCGTTTATTGGCGACGATGGTTGACCCATCATTTACTTAATCAATATTTCAAAAATCGCGCTTTTTATGAGCTGAGTAACTCCCACAAAGAGATTGATAACCCAGACCAACGTATTTCTGAAGATGTTGCCAATTTCTGCCAGCAATCTATTCAATTTTTGGTCAACTGTCTGGAATCTGTTTTTGTAGTAATTGCTTTTAGTGTCATTCTCTGGTCTATTTCAAAAAATCTAGTTATTGTTCTGGTAATTTACTCCATTTTAGCCTACGCCATAACAATTGGGTTCTATGGCAAAAAATTAACGCAACTAAATTTTGAACAACTCAAAAAAGAAGCTGATTTTCGCTTTGGTTTAGTTCGTATAAGAGAGAATGCCGAGTCTATTGCTTTTTATAACGGTATCCTTCAAGAAGCCAACAAAATTAAACTTATATTTAATGAGGTTTTTAAGAATTTTAAGCGATTGATATTATGGTCAGAGGTGTATTTAAATATATTTAAATATCAGTTTGGTTATCTACCCTGGATCATACCAGCATTGATTTTAGGAAACCAAATTCTGTCAGGTGAAACAGAGGTAGGAAAAGTTACAGAAGCGGGTGGTGCCTTTGGGCAGGTCGCTTTTTCTGTGAATCTGATTATGTATCAGTTTGAAAAATTCACTAAGTTTGCTGCTTCAATTAATCGCCTATACATATTTTCTGAATATCTCAAACAGCCAAGCAAAGCAATAGCTAATGCTAAAACTATTGATATTGTCATAGACAGCCGTTTAGCGTTGGAAAACCTGGCTGTCCAAACTCCCAATTATCAAAAAACTTTATTTAGTAACCTTTCTGTAGCATTGCAAACAGGGCAGGGATTACTAATTATGGGAGATAGCGGTTGTGGTAAAAGTTCTTTGTTGCGTGCCTTAGCTGGTTTATGGAATTCGGGAACAGGTGTAATTGTTCGTCCAGAATTAGAAGAAATACTATTTTTACCGCAGCGCCCTTATATGATTTTAGGGACTCTTCGGGAGCAGTTAATCTATCCTAACGCCAAGGTTGATCTGAGTCATGAAGAACTTCATCAAGTTCTTCACAGAGTAAATTTATCAGACTTAGCAGAACGGTTTGGTGGTTTTGAGGTCGAGCAAGATTGGAGCGATCTTCTTTCTTTAGGGGAACAACAAAGATTAGCTTTTGCTCGGCTTTTAGTTACGAAACCAAAATATGCAATTTTAGATGAAGCAACTAGTGCTTTAGATATTAACAACGAACAACATCTTTATAGTCTTTTAGTAGAAACAGGGATAACCTTTATTAGTGTTGGTCATCGCCCTAGTCTCAAGAAATATCATCAGGTCATTGTTAATCTTTAAATTTGTCAAACTAACAGGGCATTCTCTATGAATCGTGTAATATTTATGAACGTTTCAGCTGCCGGACACGTAATTCCCACCTTTGGATTAGTAACGGAGTTGATGAAAAGAGGTGAAGAGGTAATTTACTACGAGGTTCCCCATTTTCAACAAGAAATCGAGTCTTTTGGAGCTGCTTTTCGTTGCTATCCTCAACTTAATCCTGAGACAGCACCACCATCTGAAAATGAAATGTCTCTAGTGCCCTCTTTAACTTGGTGTACTCGTGAAATGCTACCAGCACTCTTAGAATCAGTGCGTGCAGAAAAGCCAGATTATATTATTCACGACTCTCTCTGTCTCTGGGGAAGACTAGTGGCGCAGTTGCTCAATATTCCCGCTGTTAATTCCATTGCTACAGCTGCTTTTACTCCAGAAAGTTTCTATGAATGTCCTTGGCTGAGGAAGAAACTACCACGATTGTTAAAAGAGGCGGCTGTCGGGATGAAGCACTATCGTCAACATCAACGTGAGTTACGAGCAACTTATGGTGTACCTCCAATTAAATTTGTTGACACTTTTACTAATATTGAACCTTTCAACATTTGTTATTTACCTATAGAACTCCAACCTTATAGCGATAAATTTGATGAACGCTTTCATTTTGTTGGCCCTTGTAATCCAGTGCGGGCAGTAGAATATGATTTCCCAATGGAGAAATTGCATTCATCTAAGCTCATCCTGATTTCATTTGGGAATATTCACGACCCAGGTTTGGGATTTTACCAGAAATGCATTGAGGCTTTTGCTAACACCGATGCTCAGGTAGTAATGGTGTTGAGTCCAGCTTTAGATATCACACTTCTAGGAGATATCCCAGAAAACTTTATCATTCGACCTATGGGTACTGTTCCCCAATTACAAATATTAGAACGTGCCAGTCTATTCATTATGCACGGAGCAGGCGGTGGAACACGGGAAGCTGTCTGGTATTCGGTACCAATGATTGCAGTACCACAAACTTATGAGCAAGAAATCATTTCCCGCCGCATTCAGGAGCAGGGTGCAGGAATTATGATGATGTTAGAAGATATAACTTCAGAATGCTTGCAGCAGACGGCACAACGAATTTTTGATAATAACTCTTTCCGAGTAAATAGTGGTCGTTTGGGTGATGCTTGTCGTGCGGCTGGCGGAGTAAAGCGAGCGGGAGATGAAATTCTGCGATATGTTTATGAACAGAAATCTTCACAGCCATTACAATATATATCTTAATTGCTGCTAGAGAAGTTAGAAAAAATTTGTAAATAAGTTATACCAATTCTCCATGAAGATGCACTTAAATTCACAGAAAATTGGTATTACATAATTTTTTTGAAGTGAGCTTCTTTTATAAACAAGCTCACGCGAAAGAATCACATAGTACCTTTGAGAAAAGAGCGAAAGAACCAGTATGGTTCTAAAAGCATACCGAATAAAACTCTAGTTATCTGGTGTTTTGCAGGCAACCAAGAAGTAGTCATGTGGTGTATGGTATAAGTCTCTGAGCTAGGCTGACTCTTGAAGATTTTGCCGTTTAGTTCCATTGGAGCACCTGGTTCAAAAATATATCCTGGGCATATACGAACTGTGGGACTTTCATGGAATTTACTTGCTACTACGGAATCATTTAACATGATAGGCCCGGTGCTGTAGCCCACATAATAAGGCATGGTATTTTGGGCTGAATTATCTTTGCGTTTTTGTAATTCATCGAAGACTTTTAACCAGAGGGGATGCCCTGGAACACTTCCCATAATGGCATTACTAAAGCAAACTAATTTTGAAAGCACAAGCTCAAAATCTGCTAATAAATCATCAAGTGGTTTGAGGCATTCAATATCCATATCAATATAGAAGCCTCCATAATGGTGAAGGATGAAATAGCGTATGGCATCAAAACGTTGAATTTTATGGGGATAAGCATCAAATATTGGCAGAAACCAGGAATAATTATCTGCCATAAATTTCCTTGCTCTGGCTTCATCCCAAAATTGGTGTTGCCAATCAGGGTGATGATGCAAAACTGTTTGATGATAACGACGATATTTTTCTGGTATGGCTGCTTCTCCCAGAAAAAAAATCTGATGGATTATTTTGGGAATTTTAGTCATGGAGTATGTTGAGGAATGGGCTGGGGAAATAGAGAAGAATTAGAGCGTTTTATTGAATAAATAGAATAAATTCCAGCGAATGACCAAAATTATCCTATTTATCCAATAATTACCTTCAATTTTCCTTTACATGCTTCTTTTCTCTCCCCCTGCCTCTTCTAACTCCCTTGCTCCCCCTGCTCTCTTATTCCCGCATCGCCTGACGTAAACTTAAAGGACGCATATCTGTCCATACTTCTTCGATATAGGCTAAACATTCAGCTTTAGGGCCTTCTTTGCCTATTGATTTCCATCCTAATGGCAGTTCCTGTTTCCATTTCGGCCAAATTGAATATTGTTCTTCATGATTGACTACTACAAGATAAATAATTTCGTCGTTGTGTTCGTTGTTACTCATGGTTTTTTAGGCTCCTTTATTTTGGTGATTGGTCTATTACCCATTACCTTTAATTAATATGCCATGATCGCTTAAGTTTACAGAACGGCGTTGACGCGATGATTTGGGAATATCGGCGGTTGTTTGCATAGATGGAGAAGCTGCTAGTAAAAGAGCGATCGCTTCTGGGGTGCGATGGGTGAATAATTGAGGTAGGGGAAACTCGGTTTGATAGCTTTGGCGCAAACGGATGGCTAATTGGGTAACTAGCAGGGAATCTCCGCCAATTTCAAAGAAATCATCGGTAATTCCTACCCGTTCTATTTGTAATAAACTAGCCATCAGGGAACAGATAGTTGCTTCTTGGTCATTTCTGGGTGCAATGTAAGGTTTATTTGTCCCACTCCAATCGGGTGCGGGTAAGGCTTTGTAGTCTACTTTGCCGTTAACTGTTAAGGGAATTGCTTCTAGTGGCACATAGACCACTGGAATCATATAGTCTGGTAATTTGCTCTTTAAAAACTCTGGTAAGACGGTTTTCAAGTCGGAATCGGTATTAGAGATAAAATAGGCAATTAGCCGATTATCTCCATTTGCAGCTTTCCTTACAGTGACTAAGGCTTCTTTTACTTGGGAGTGAGTGCTGATAACAGTGGCAATTTCACCTAGTTCAATACGAAAACCGCGTATTTTAACCTGCTGGTCGGCGCGTCCGAGATATTCTAGTTCGCCATTCGGTAGACGACGCGCTAAATCTCCACTGCGATATAGACGACTACCAAGAGTTTTGGCGTAGGGGTCGGGAATAAATCTCTCTGCACTTAAACGAGGCTGATGCAGATAACCCCGCGTCACTCCCGCACCGCCAATATAGATTTCCCCAGGAACCCCTATCGGCATTGGTTCCAGGTTCTCATCTAAGATATAGAGATTTAAATCGGGAATCGGTTGACCAATAACGCTACCTCGATTGGCGTTTATATCTGCTTGGGTAATCGGTCTATAGGTGACATGAACGGTGGTTTCGGTAATACCGTACATATTAATTAATCTCGGTTTTTCGTCGCCATAGAACTCAAACCACGGTTGTAGGCTTGGTAGTTCTAAGGCTTCTCCCCCGAAAATAACGTAACGTAAAGGTAGCTTTTGTGTCTCTAATGTGGCTACTTGGATTAATTGCTTGAAGGCTGAGGGAGTTTGATTTAATACCGTAACTTTGTGGTTTTGGAGCAGTTGGAAAAAGTCTTTTGGTGAGCGACTTGTCCAATAGGGGACTACGACTAATTGACCGCCATGCAGTAAAGCTCCCCACAGTTCCCAAACAGAGAAGTCGAAGGCGTAGGAGTGAAACAACGTCCAAACATCTGCGCTGTTAAATTCAAACCAGGATTGAGTGGCTTTGAGCAGGCGGATAACGTTGGCATGGGTAACAACACAACCTTTAGGTTTGCCTGTGGAACCACTAGTATAAATTATATAGGCTGGGTGCTCTGGAAATATCTCGACTGCCAAGGACTTATGGCTTTGATTTTCTAGTTGGGTGGCTATATCTTCTAGAATGATAATTTCGGTATCACCTGCGAGAATTTGGGGAACGACTGAACGCTGGGTGATGAGTAGAGAAACGCCACTATCTTGTAATAGAAATTCTATGCGATCGCTTGGATGACTAGTATCAACAGGAACATAAGCACCACCAGCTTTGAGGATTGACAGGATGGCTATTACTAAATGTTCGGAACGTTCCAAACAAAGCCCTACAAGGGTTTCTGGCTTAACGCCTTTACTTTTTAGGTAATGTGCAAGGCGATTGGAACAAGTATCTAATTCTGCAAAACTGAGAGTAGTTTCTTGGAAACAGAGGGCGGTTTTGTCTGCATATTGGGACACCGCTTGAGCAAAGGCAAAAACCAGGGTTTTGTTAGATAGATAACTGGCTGAGTCGAGATTGGAAGCTTGCAGTAGGCTTTGACGTTCTTGAGAAGAGAGGAGCGATCGCTTGTGGTATGGTGTTTGTGGTTGAGTGGCGAGTTCAGTCAGGGCAGTTTGATAATACTTGCTATATTGCTCAACTTGTGTATCCAAAAACTGCTGCACGTCATAGATTAAATTCAATTGTAGGGCTGCACTTCCAGGAACCAAACAAAACTCTACCAAGAAGGGAAAGTCTGTCTCTTCAAAAATATCAACGTTTTTAACTTCAACTTGGGGTAGATTTAGCAGTCCTTCATATACGTGAAAATGGACGTAGTTGAATCCCACTTCAAATAAAGGACGCCGATCGATTAGGCGTTGCATCTCAGCTAAAGGGAAATTCCGATAAGGAAGAATGTCCCGTTCAGCATGGAAAACGCTTTGGATTAACTCTAACCAACTACCGGATGTCAATTCCATCCTCAACGGTACCGTATTGACGAACAAACCTAACAGATTTTGACTGTCAAGGGTTTCGGGTCGTCCATTGATGACGTTACCAGTCACGACTTGATTTTGTCCAGTTAAAAAGGAGAGAACGCGTAGATGCACAGCTAAAAGCGCTGTTTTCAGAGGAACTCCGGCATTTTTAGCAAGTTTGCGGAGGCTATTAGCTAACTGCTCGTCAATGGTGATTGATAAGCGTTGCAGATGGCGTTGTAAAGACATTGAATGCTCTACATTCAGACGCGGGAGGGTGCTAACTTCCAAATTGCTGAGATGTTTTTGCCAAAATTCTTGCAGTTGTTTGTCAGCGATCGCTTGTTGTTCTTGAGCGATAAAATCTCTGTAAGCAATCTCTGGAACTGTCAATGCTGGAACATTTCCAGTTTCTAAATACTGAACATAACGTTGTAATAATTGCGTGAGTAATGTTGCGACACTCCAACCATCCAGAATGACGTGGTGAAAACTGAAGCTGAAGCTGAGTTGGTCATCTGAGAGTCGGTGAATCTGGAAGCGGAATAAGGGAGGTTTCGCAATATTAAAGGAGCGGGTTTTTTCAGACTCAATCCATTTGGCGACTTGATGAGGTGCATTCGCTCCCAAATTACGCAAATCGACAACCGTTAAAGGTAATTCAACTTGAGCGCGAACAATTTGAATCGGCGTGCTGTATCCTGTCCAGTGGAAAGAAGTCCGCAATACTGGATGTGCGCGACAAATATCAGCGATCGCATTTTTCCAAGCCGCTTCTGAATAAGTAAGGCGTAAATCAAAGGTGAAAATTTGGTGGAAAATTGCCGAGTCAGGATGCATCTCACTGTGATAGAGCATTCCCCCCTGTAAACTAGAGAGGGGATAAGCATCTTCTGCATCTTTTGGTAAGCGCTGGCGATCGCTTTCTGATATAAGGTAAATAGCGGTAGTTTCACTCAATGCAGTTGTAGTTAATACTGCTTTTTTAACAGGCAACTGGCGCACAGTTGCAAATTCATAGAGGTCTCTGGCGGAAATTGCAAAACCTGCTTTTTTAGCTTTGGCAATAACTTGCAAAGCCAAAATCGAATCACCGCCAATTTCAAAGAAATTATCGTCAATCCCGACTTTTTCCACACCAAGGACTGCGGCTACAATTGCACAGAAGCTTTCTTCATCAGCATTGCGGGGAGCTACATAGTCTTCTTCTACCCTTAAAAGGTTCCAATCGGTCGCAGGTAATGCTTGTGTATCAATTTTACCATTAACAGTCAAAGGAAAGGCTTCTAAACTTACGTAAGCTGCTGGTACCATATAATCAGGCAGCTTGGTTTTGAGGTACTGACGCAGTTCATTGGTATTAGGATGGGATTCCCCTGGAACATAATAAGCAATCAGCCTATTTTCTTCTTCCCATTCATCAGTCAAAATCAAAGCTTCACGAACTTGAAAATGGGACGTTAGCGCTGTTTGGATTTCTCCCAACTCAATCCGAAAACCGCGAATTTTGACTTGTCTATCTATTCTTCCTAAATATTCTAAATCTCCGTTAGGCAATCTCCGCGCTAAATCGCCACTGCGGTAAAGTCGTCCTTCTGCAAAAGGATTCGGTAAAAATCGTTCTGCTGTGAGTGCGGGACGATTTAAGTAACCGCCAGTCACCCCTCCACCGGCTACATAAATTTCTCCTGGTAATCCATCAGCAACGGGTTCTAGTTTTTCATCAAGCAGGTATATTTGCAAGTCGGGAATCTCTGTACCGATTACACTAGCACGATTTTTGCTAAGGTCGGACTGGGAAATGGGGCGATAGGTGACGTGAACGGTGGTTTCTGTAATCCCGTACATATTAATTAAACGCGGGGTTTTATCCCCGTACCTTTCCAGCCAGGGACGCAGACTTGGCAAATCCAAAGCTTCACCGCCAAAGATAACATAGCGCAACGCCAGTTTTCCCACACTGGCTTCGTCGGCGCGAATCAGTTGGTTGAAGGCGGAAGGAGTTTGATTCAGGACAGTTACTTTTTCTGTGGTGAGAAATTCGCGGAATGATTCTGGCGATCTACTCAACCAGAACGGAATAATAATCACTTTTCCCCCGTAAAGTAAAGCTCCCCACAATTCCCAAACGGAAAAATCAAAGGCGAAGGAGTGAAACAGCGTCCAAATATCTTGTTCGTTAAAGCCAAACCAAGCTTCTGTGGAACGCATTAACCGGATGGCGTTAGCATGGGTTACAACACAACCTTTGGGCGTACCAGTGGAACCACTCGTGTAAATTATATAAGCTGGAAATTCTGGTTTTAAGTAGATTGCTGGCGATGTATCTGGTTGATTGCTAAGTTCCTTTTCTATAGATTTAAAGGTAAATGCTACTACTTTTTTGTGAGTCAATTCTGATAAAATTGAGTCTTCAGAAATGAATGCGAAAATCCCGCTATCTTGCAGAATTAGTTGCAGACGTGCAGAGGGAGAATTAGGATCTAGAGGAACATAGGCTGCACCAGCTTTCAGGATTCCTAGTATGGCAATAATTGCGTTTTCAGAACGTTCTAAACATAATCCTACTCGTGTTCCTGGCTGCACTCCTTGGCTTTGTAAATAATGAGCTAGGCGATTCGCCTTTGCATTGAGTTCGGCGTAGGTGAGCGTGATTTTGTTAAATTGAACTGCTGGATTTTCAGGATATTTGTTGGCCGTGCTATCAAAAGCGCAAATGAGTGTTTCTATGGTTGACGCGAAACCTAACCCCCTAATTTCCTTACCTTGTAGGAAAGGGGGAAGATTCAAAGCCTCTCCGCTAAAAGGGGAGAGGTTTTCCAAATCCCGTGAAATCCTTACTTCCGGTAATACAATAGAAAGGCTAGAAATGGTTTGTTCTAAATTTTCTCCAGCTTTATTAAACAGGTTTTGGAAGTTGGTAACTATCTGTTCTACTCTCTCAGAATCTAGATAAGAAAGGTTGTAGTCAAAATCAATTTTGATGTCACTATGTTCCTCATATTCTCGCACATAGATAATCAGTGGAACTTTTTGTTGATGACTGTAGAGAGGAACACAGCTTGTTTTAGTATCAGCAAAACATTCGTTGTAATCGTGCCTTTCGTAGGAAAGATAAACTTCAAATAAATGGTCTTTGCTGCTTGGTTGTAAGCCAGAGATTCGCTTTATTTCTCCTAAGGGAAAGCGTTGATGGCGATAGTCTTGCCGCAATAAAGAGCGGATTTTATCTAGAAGTTCATGGACTGTTTTATTGCCATCGATCTCCACCCAGAACGGAATAGTGCTGACAAATAAACCAATGGCATCCTTGAAGCTTTTTTTGTTGCGATTTAAAAGAGACAAACCAACAACTAAATTACTTTTATTATAGCGTTTAGTTAAATAAATTGTAACTAAACCTAAAATTAGATGAAAGACATTCGATTGAATATTTTGGCAAAGAGTATTAACCCGGTTATATTGCTCGCGAGAAATATAAATAGATTGACGGTTTCCCATCAATTGTTGGGGCTTAATTTGAGGAAAAATCTTAGATGAAACCTGTTTGAGGCGTTGCTGCCAATATTCGCGATCGCGCTGAAAATTCTTGGATTCTAAATACTCTGATTCTTCCTGAAGATATTCAATTAAAGACCAATTTATTTCTGTTTGATTATCCGCACCTTTGGTGATAAGTTGATTATAAGTCTTGATGACTTCCCTGAAGAAAATAGAGGTTCCCCAACCATCGGTGATGGCATGATGATATTTAGCAAAAATAATATGTTTTTGGCTGTTAGTACGAATTAGTTGAAAAGCCACAAGTGGGGAATTTTTCCCAAAGCTAAAAGGCATGGAAAATTGCCTGTTTATATACTCTTCGGCATCTCGTTCACTATTTTCATGACTTGAAAAATCAACCAAAGTCACTTTTACATCTTGATGCGGTGCAATTGTCTGCAAAGGCTTACCTTCAGATTCATAAATTCGCGTTCGTAAACCTGGATGACAGCGAATTACTTTGTTAATAGCATAATTGAAAACTTCAATATCAAAAGTACCCTGAACCGTGACAACTGCACCGATATTCAGATGGGAGCCTTCCGACCACATCATTTGGTCAATATAAATTTCTCTTTGATTGATTGATAATGGTAATATTTTATTCGCAGTGTCTGTCATAATTCCTTAAACAAATTAACCTTTCTTAGGGAGTAAAGCTTTGGGATAATTGGCTTTTAGCCCAAGTTAATATTTACTAAGCACACACGGAGTGAAAAATCTACTGTTTCTACAGAATATATACAACTGAGTTAATTATTTAACGCTTACCCTCAATTTGACACAAAACAGTAAAGTATCAAAATTAACTATGTAAGCCCCGTCATTCATAAATATGGATTAGCTCATTTTAGTTAGAATGTTTTCATTTTGATAATTTTATCACAAAAGCTATAACTACAACTTATTATTAGTCAAAGTGTGGTTGACAAGAAGATAATTATATGAAATATATGATGATGTCAACACGATGATGTAAAAAATTTATCTTGCTCTGCAATTGAGGCAGGCTGTTTTATGCTGACGCCCAAGTCTTGAGAGGTAAAATTTTTCCAAAAATATTGTGAGTCTACAAGTGCAAAGGGCTGGAACTTCTAGTAATACAGACTATAAACACTGGATGTATATCTGCTTTGAGCGCAACGAGTAAATCGGTTTCAAGATTTTTAACCCAGAAATTTTAAGTAAAGACTATGCCTAAAAGAGTCATTTCTAAAGAACCCCTGTTTAACTTTCTTGACATTCATGTATCGGAAATAGAGAAACATCCCAGCGCTATCCAAGATATGTTGTACAACCGCAGTTTCGAGGGTATGATTATCCGCGAGGTGTTGCCTCAAAATGTCGTCGAGCAGGTCGTCAATCGCCTAGAGAACAATAAAAACAACATGAGTTCGATCCTAGACTCTAAGTTTGCCGATATGGCTAAAGGGCCTTATAGTTTCGGTGAAAACATTATCTTTTGCGATCCTAACTTGCAGCAGTACTTTGATTATGCAGCAATCTTCCGGCAGAAGTGTCGCATATTATTCCAAGGGACGGTTGACTTTGAAAACCGAGTGGAGTCAGTGTTTAAATTTCTTTCCAGCGTCAAGAAAGTGCAAGTTCCCACTGGACCTGAAGGGCAGACTTACATTCCAGCTACTATCAGGAAGTTGCCCAAGGGACACGAGTTTACGATCCACGTTGGCAACGATTTCTTGAACAAGCCTCAAAGTGACCATTTAAGAACCCTGGTCGATATCACTGACCAGTTGAGCTTCTACATCCCCCTTGCTCTCGCCGAAGGTGGCGGCGATCTGATCGTCTACGGACTGGAATGGGACGGCGAACCCTTACCCTTTCAAGACGCAAGCTCAGAAAGCGGGTATAGTTCTTGGACATATCAACAATCACATCAGCCATTTGTTGAGCAGTATGGAAGCATGACCTTTGCACCCGGTCTTGGAGATATGATGCTATTCGATGGTGGTCGATTTTACCACTGTATCGCTCCGACAGTTGGCGATCGCGCCAGGATAACCATTGGTGGATTTCTCACCTTTTCTAAGGAGCATGATGCTATTTACTACTGGAGCTAATACCGTATGACTAAAGTGAGTATTATTACTCCTTGTTACAACGCAGAAAAATACGTTGGAAAGGCAATAGAAAGTGTGCGTGCCCAAACCTTCAACAACTGGGAGCATATTGTAATAGATGATGGCAGCACTGATAATTCTGCCCAAGTCATTGCATCCTATACCAAAATAGAGCCACGCCTGCGGTTAATCAGACAGCCCAATGGTGGTGTTTGTAATGCCCGTAACAATGGCTTTAAAGAGTGTTTTCCTCAGACGCAATACTTACTATTTTTTGATGCCGATGACTACCTAGAACCGCAGATGCTGGAGGTAATAGTTAAATACCTTGACCAACAGCCTCATGTTGGTGTTGCCTACAGCGATTACTGGCATATTGACGAAGACGATCGGATTTTGCCCAGAAATCCTTATCCTCGGTATATTCCTTCTGGTTTTGGAATAAAAGAGCTGCCTTATGAAACACCTGAGACACCTTTGGTAGCTGTTGGTTCAGGAGCGGCAATTGTCATGGAAAGCGGTTCTGTGCTGCGGCGATGTATTTATGAAAAAACATCGGGATGGGATGAGTCGTTGGGACAGGGTGGAGAAGGAATCGATCTATTTCTTCAATTTGCGCTGTTTAGCGAGATCCATTTTGTACCGAAAAACCTGTATAAATATCGTCAATATCCGGCTCAATCCCATCGATTAGTAGACGATCGAGCTCAAGCTCGAAAGCTCATTGCTAAGTGGAAAGAAGAAAAATGGTTGACTCAAGAGCAAAAAGTCAAAGTAGCTCAAGTCCTGTGGTTTTATGAAAAAAGATTAATGGCTTTATTCGAGATGCAATCTGGAACAGACTTGATGCGACGTGGACAAGTTGGTACAGCGTTAAGGTTATATCTGGAAGCTGGAAAAAAGTATTTTATGTCATTTTTTCCGGTATCACTTTAAAATAGACTTATTTTATTTATATATAGCAATCCGATAGCGAAGCGGTAGCGAGTCATCGAGCGTCTTTGATTTCTGAATCACTCGTAGAGATAAGGGACTGGGGATTGGGGAAGGTGGGGCCCCCTCTGGGGATAAGGGGTAATGGCGACTGGGAAGAAGGAATAAAGGTGTACTGAGTTTTGTTCAAAAATCAAATATGAGTCCTATATATTATGATGAATTCAGAAATCAATGATATTGAACTTTTAAAATTCCTTTTAGAAGAGGAAGGAATCGAACTAGAAAAAGACCAGTTTTTGATTGTCCGTCGCAGTCTTACCCAAGCACCCGCTTCTTTTCAACAAAGGCGCTTGTGGTTTCTTTATGAATTAGAACCTACATCTTCTGCTTATAATATTTGTTCTGTATTCAGTCTATATGGGGATTTACAGGTAGAGGCTTTGCAGGAAGCTTTTAAACAATTGCAGCAGCGACATGAAAGCTTGCGAACCACATTTATAGTAATTGATGGGGAACCTTGGCAACAGATTCACCCAGATTATTTAGCTGAAATTGTATTAGAAGACTGGAGTGAAAACACCACAGAAACTGAAAAACAAGTATTGCAAATAGGACGTTCTGAAGCTGAATATGCCTTTGATTTAGAAACAGGGCCATTGGTGCGATCGCGCCTTTTTCACCTAGCATCAAAACAATACATACTCACCCTCACTCTTCATCATACCATTGCTGATGCTTGGTCAATTGGCGTTTTTTTACAAGAAATTGCTGCTCTTTACCAATTGGCTATTCAAAAAGATGAAACAGCAATTCCAGATTTAAAAATTCAATACGCCGATTATGCCTTATGGCAACAAGAAAAATTTAACAATTTAGCTTTGCAAGATAGTCTTGCTTATTGGGAGAAACAACTAGCAGAATTACCAGTTTTGCAATTTCCCATTGATTTTACTAGACCCCGCCTCCAATCATTTCGGGGAGATTTGGTGAAATTTTCTCTACCAATTTCCCTCACCAATGCTATTCTTACCTTCAGCCAAAAAGAAGGTACCACTTTATTTATGACCCTGATGGGTGCTTTCCAGGCTCTTTTAGCGCGTTACACCGGACAAGAGGATATACCAGTCGGTACTTCCATCGCCAATCGTCCGGGAATCGATGCTGAAAAACTCATTGGTTTTTTCGTCAATATGTTGGTAATTCGCACCGATTTATCAGACGAACCTAGTTTTCGCAAGCTGCTAAATAGAGTCAGAGAAACTGTACTAGAGGCTTTTGAACATACAGAAGTACCATTTGAAACCTTAGTAGACCGCTTGCATCTTGAACGGGATACCAGCCGCAATCCTTTATTTCAAATTGCCTTTACTTTATTAAATGCACCCAAGCCGGAATTTAACACAGGTGATTTAGAAGTTTGCATATTAGCAACTCAAGAAGCGGCTCGTTTTGATTTAGAGTTGTTCATTACCGAAAACGAAGAACAGCTAAATGGTGTTTTATCCTACAACGTAGATTTATTTAAAAGAGAAACTGTAGAAAGATTTGCGCGTCACTTTTGTCAAGTACTAGAAAATTTCATAGCGCAACCGGATACACCCGTAAGCCGCTTACCTTTTCTGCTGACTGAAGAATTATCTCAATTAATTCCAGCTACACCTCGCCAAACTTTTCCCGTGCAATCTTGTTTGCATGAAATATTTAGTCAACAAGCAAAGTTGCGTCCCCAACAAACAGCGTTAATATTTGAAAATGAAACTCTTACTTATGCACAATTAAATCATCGCGCTAACCAATTAGCACATCATTTAATTAATGTTGGTGTCAAACCAGAATCACGAGTGGGACTGTGGCTATCTCGTTCCTTGGATTTGGTCGCTTCTATTTTGGCGATTCTGAAAGTCGGTGGGGTTTATGTTCCCTTCGATCCCGATTATCCGAGCGATCGCATCGCTTATATGATTGAAGATAGTCAAGTTGCAGTTTTGCTTACCCACACCCAATTTAAAGAGCAAATTCCAACTCACGAAGCTACTGTTATATTTATTGATAATTGCAAAGCTGAACTAGCAAAATTACAAACAACAGAACCAAAAGTTTTAGTTCAGCCAGATAACGCAGCTTATATTATTTACACCTCCGGTTCCACAGGAAAACCCAAAGGAGTCGTTGTCGCCCATTGTCATGTTGTGCGTTTAATGTTGGCTACTGAAAAATGGTTCAACTTTAACGCCAAAGATGTGTGGACACTCTTTCATTCCTGCGCCTTTGATTTCTCCGTTTGGGAAATTTGGGGCGCTCTTTTCTTTGGTGGTCGTTTAGTAATTGTACCTTATTTAGTAAGTCGTTCTCCCGAAGAATTTTATAACTTGCTGTGCGATGCTAAAGTCACAGTTTTAAACCAAACCCCTTCAGCATTTAGACAATTAATGCAAGCGGAAGAAATACTTTGTCGGGAAGGAGAGTTAGAATTACGCTATGTAATTTTTGGTGGAGAAGCGCTTGATTTACCAAGTCTAGAACCTTGGTTTGAACGCCATGACGATCGGCTTCCGTTACTAGTAAATATGTACGGAATTACGGAAACCACCGTTCACGTTACCTACCGTCCGATTCGCTTAAGGGATGTAAAACAACGTCTTGGTAGTTTAATTGGCAAACCAATACCCGATCTTTATTTATATATTTTAGATCGTCAATGCCAACCCGTTCCCATTGGGGTAGTTGGTGAAATATATATTGGTGGTGCGGGTGTGACTCGCGGTTATTTTAACCGTCCACAATTAACCGCAGAACGGATGATACCCAATCCATTTAACAATTCAAAACCAGAACGTCTCTACAAAACTTGTGATTTAGCTCGCTTCCTTGATAACGGCGAAATTGAATATATAGGACGCAACGATCATCAAGTTAAAATTCGTGGCTTTCGCATCGAATTGGGGGAAATTGAAGGAGTTATCAAACGTCATCCAGGGGTGCGCGATGCTTTAGTAATTGTCCGGGAAGAAAGCAAAGAAGATGTGAGAATAGCCGCTTATATCGTTCCCAAAGATCAAATTTTAGACTATGAAACTTTGAAGCAGGAACAAACCCAAGAATGGCAATATACCTTTAACGAAACCTATCGTCATAATGAAACTGAAGCCAACGAAGCCTTTAACATCACTGGTTGGAATAGTAGTTACGATAATCAACCCATTCCCGCCGCTGATATGCGTCAATGGCTAAATAATAGCCTGGCGCGAATCCAAGCACTCAAACCCCAACGGGTTCTAGAAATTGGCTGCGGTACGGGGATGATTTTATTGAATATTGCTACTCAGGTAAAATCGTATTGGGGAACTGATTTTTCCCAGGAAGCAATTAGCCGATTGACAAATATTATTCAAAATCGCTCGTGGAATCATGTAAATTTATTGACGCGAGAAGCCAGTGATTTTTCCCAAATTACTGATTTTGAATTCGATACTATTATTATTAATTCTGTAGCTCAATATTTTCCATCTATTGAGTATTTACAGCAGGTAATTGCAGGCGCTTTGGAAATATTAGCACCGGGAGGGAGTCTGTTTATTGGCGATAATCGTAATTTCTCACTTTTAAATTATTTTCATACCAGCGTTGCTTTTTATCAAGCTGATGACAAGACAAATAGGGAAAGTTTTAAAACCCAAGTTCGACGCCTAGTAGAAACAGAAAATGAATTAGTAGTCGATCCAACTTTCTTCGTCAATCTGACCAAATTTTTCCCCAATTTAGAAGCGGTAGAAGTTCACTTAAAAGAGGAAAATAGCCACAACGAACTGACTAAATATCGTTATGATGTCGTCTTACACAAGTTAGGTGTGTCACCCAATGATGTTATAGAACCTGTTTGGAAAAATTGGGAAGCAGTTTTGCAATTAGACAATTTACGTCAGGAAATTATTAAATTAGGTGCAATTGGTTGGTGTGGAATTCCCAATGCACGTTTAATTAAAGATGAAGCAGTTTTACAGTGGATGGAGGGAAATGATAGAAAAAATACAATTGGAAATTTACGCGAATCCATCGATAAAATTAACTTAAATCAAGCAATCGATCCAGCAGATTTATCTGCTCTAGCTAAAGAGATAGGTTGTCAGTTAAGTATTAGCTACTCTCCAGATTTGAGTCCGAGTTATTTTGACGTTTGCTTCTATCCAACAACTGACGGAAAGCGCCGCTCTCCAGTAATGCCAATTACTAGTATAGTCCCTACTCAAGCTACTAATTCTTACTGGATTGATCCGCTCAAAGGACGTTTTGCAAAAATGCTAATTTCCCAGTTAAAAGAACAGGTACGGGAAGAATTACCAGAATATATGCGTCCGTCTTCCTTTGTTCTTCTAGAAAGCTTCCCGATGACTCCCAGCGGTAAACTGGATTGGCGTGCTTTACCTGCACCAGAGCGAGATATAGCGCTTAGTAAGCAAGCCTTTGTTCAAGCCACAACTCCCACCCAAGCAAGACTATGCACCCTCTGGCTTGATGTGCTAGACATTGATACCATCGGCGTAACAGACGATTTCTTCCATTTAGGAGGACATTCTCTTTTAGCAACTAAATTAGTTTCTCGAATTCGTCAAGAATTTAATTTAGCCTTACCGTTAAGAAAAGTTTTTGAACATTCAACGATCGCAGGTTTAGCTGCGGAAATTGAGCGCTTGGCTGTGGTGAGCGATTCTACAAGTACGCTTCAAGATATTATTCCACAAATTGCCCACCGAGAAAACTTACCGCTTTCTTTTTCTCAAGCACGACTCTGGTTTTTAGATTGGTTGGAACCGAATAATCCTGCTTACAATATTGCGATCGCATTTCGTTTGCATGGAGATTTGAATCAAAAGGCATTACACCGCAGTTTACAAGAAATAATTCAACGTCATGAAGTATTACGCACAACCTTTGAGACTAAGGACGGAGTTGCTGTACAAGTTATTCATGAATCCGATGAAGTGCCGTTGACACCGATAAATCTGAGCCATTTAGAACCGGAAAAGCAGGAAGAAGCAGTTAAAAAATTAATTAGAGAAGCAATTATTTCTCCCTTCAATCTTCGCACACTGCCTTTACTGCGCGTCCATCTCTATCAGTTAAATGAGGACGTTCATGTTTTTGTCTTAGTAATACACCATATTATTTCTGATGGTTGGTCATTGGGTTTAATGATTAAGGAATTATCCTTATGTTATGCAGCATTTTGCCAGGGTGATGCATCGCCTTTATCAGCTTTATCTCTACAATATGGAGAATTTGCCCATTGGCAACGAACAACTTTTGAGCAAACCAAACTACCTGCACAACTGGCTTATTGGAAAGCAAAACTTGGTGGAAAAATCGAAACTTTAGAGCTACCGACTGATTTTCCTCGTCCTGCGATCGCAGGTTATCAAGGCGCTACTGTATCTTTTACGATTAACAGAGAAGTGAGCGATCGCTTGCAGAAGTTATGCGAATCTCAAGGTGCTACCCTATTTATGGGATTGTTAGGGGTATTTAGCACCCTGTTAATGCGTTATTCGGGACAGCAGGATTTATTAATTGGTACGCCCATTGCTAACCGGAATCATAAACAAATTGAAGAACTAATTGGCTTTTTTGTCAATACTTTAGTCATCAGAACTGATTTAACTGGCAATCCTGATTTTAATACATTACTGTTGCGAATCAAAGAAGAAACGCTGCAAGCTTATGCCCATCAGGATCTACCCTTAGAAAAAATTGTTGAAGAACTACATCCAGAAAGAAATCTCAGCCATCATCCCTTATTCCAGGTGATGTTTGTTTTACAAAATGCCCCGATGGGCAACTTGGAATTACCTAATTTGAGCCTTATTCCCTTGGAATTGGAACAGGTGACCGCTAAGTTTGATTTAACTCTATTAATGATAGATACAGAAGCAGGAATTCAGGGAACATGGGAATATAGAACTGATTTATTTAATGTAACAACAATTAACCGGATGGCGGGTCATTTTAAAACATTGCTAGAAAGTATTGTTGTTAATCCCAAACAGCGAATTACAGAGTTACCTCTACTAACAGCAACTGAGCAAAATCAATTATTAGTAAATTGGAATCAGACTCAAGTTGAGTATCCCCAAGATAAGTGCCTTCACCAATTATTTGAATTGCAGGTAGAGAAGACACCAGATGCAATAGCTGTGGTGTTTGAAAACGAAAATATGACTTATGAGGAGTTGAATAGACGGGCGAATAAATTGGCGCATTATCTGCATTCAGTAGGGGTAAAATCAGACGTACTGGTTGGTATTTGTGTTGAGCGATCGCTAGAAATGGTAATTGCGTTGTTGGGTATTCTTAAAGCTGGTGGTGCTTATGTCCCCATCGATTCAGCTTATCCCCAAGAGCGGATAAATTTCATACTAGAAGATGCTCAAACACCGATATTATTAACTCAACAAAAACTACTGAAAAAAGTTGGTGTTCAAGACAATATACAGATTATTTGTTTAGATACTGGCTGGGAAATAATTACCCAACAAAGTGCAGAAAACCCAGTTAATGAAATAGTAGCAGAAAACTTAGCCTATACCATTTACACATCTGGTTCCACAGGTAAGCCCAAGGGAGTAATGATCTCTCACCGCGCTATTTGCAATCATATGTTCTGGATACAAGCAACATTTCCCATGACGGAAGCAGACAAACTGCTCCAGAAAACTCCCCTCAGTTTCGATCCTTCTGTCTGGGAATTATACGCACCATTGTTAGTAGGCGCACAGTTGGTTATAGCTCGTCCAGGAGGTCATCAGGATAGTGCTTATCTAATTAAACTTATTAACGAACAGAAAATTACTTTTGTTCAATTTGTTCCATCCTTACTACAAATGATTTTAGAACAAGGAGGAATTGAAACTTGTAATTCTCTAAAACACGTTTTCTGTGGGGGCGAAACTTTGCCAGTTTCTCTGCAAGAAGGTTTGTTTAGTAAACTAAAGGTCAACTTTCACAATCTCTATGGCCCAACTGAAGTTTGTATCAATACAACCTTCTCAACTTGTCAGCCTGGAATTAAACAAAAAATTGTTCCAATTGGTCGCCCAATTTCTAACAACCATATTTATATTCTCGATCAAAATTTGCAACCCGTTCCTATTGGTGTTCCTGGTGAACTGCACATTGGTGGCGCTGGACTAGCGCGGGGTTATTTAAACCGTTCAGAGTTAACCGCCGAAAAATTTATTCCCAATCCTTTTAATAATCCAAAATCAGAACGTCTCTATAAAACAGGTGATTTAGCCCGTTATCTCCCTGACGGCAATATTGAATTTTTGGGGCGTATTGATAACCAAGTAAAAATTCGGGGTTTACGCATCGAATTAGGAGAAATTGAAGGGGTATTAAATCAACATCCAGATGTCCTTAATGCAGTGGTGATTACTTGTGCAGATTCAGTAGGAAGTCAATGTCTAGTTGCATACATTGTCCCCTCAAACGAGCAACTTACTTCTGTAAATCAGCTACGTACCTTACTGAAAGAAAAACTACCTGATTACATGGTGCCTGCACACTTTGTTATCTTAGAGTCTCTACCTTTAACATCTAATGGCAAAGTTGATAGAAAAGTACTATCTGCACTTAACTTTGAAAGAAATATCGACTCCAGCCAACAAATTCTCCCTCGGACAGCCTTAGAGCATAAATTAGTTCAAATCTGGGAAGAAATACTACAAGTTAACCCTATTGGCGTTACTGAAAACTTCTTTGACTTAGGTGGACATTCGCTCTTAGCTATTCGGTTAATAGCAACAATTGAACAGCGATTAGGATGTAATCTATCTGTTATTACTTTATTCCGGAAAGGTACAATAGAGAAGATGGCAGCTTTACTGGAGCAAGAGCGTTCAAGTAGTGATTTAGATATTATAGTTCCTTTACAAACTAAGGGCTATTTACCCCCCTTATTTCTCGTACATCAAGCAGGTGGTTATGCCCTTTCCTACTCCGTACTTGCTCAAGCTTTGGGTCAAGAACGTCCAGTTTATGCACTTCAGGCAAAAGGTTTAAATGGGAAACAACTGCCTTTAGATACTATCGAAGCAATGGCTGCTAGTTACCTAAAGGCAATTCGAGAAATCCTGCCTTTTGGCCCCTATTTGCTAGGTGGTCACTCTTTGGGAGGACTTATTGCTTTCGACATGGCTTCCCAATTGGAAGCTAGGGGAGAACAGGTTGAGCATCTGTTAATTATCGATACCCATCCACCATTACCTACTCCAAAAATTGAGGCCTCCCTTGAAGATGATGCTGCTATTCTTTGCTTTATTGTTGAGCAAATCGGACTGCATTTTTATAAAAATATAAGTGTTAATTATGAGGAATTTTCGTCTTTAGATAAAGCGGCTCAATTTAATTATGTATTGCAAATTTTGCAACACCACGAACTAATTCCTGCTGATTCGGGACGCAATATAATTTTCGGCTTACTCAACGTTTACAAAGCTAATTTGCATGCAAGTCTGCGTTATCAGCCACAACCCATTAAAGCTGCTATCTCACTGTTCAAAACTGCATCGTTAGCAGAACAGTTTCCAGATGACCCTACTGTGGCTTGGGGGCAATTAACCAAAGATCGAGTGCGCGTTTGTTTTGTAGCTGGTGAACATCAAACAGTTTTGAAAGAACCTCATGTCAGAAAACTTGCAGCAGAAATTGCAGAGATATTATCGCGGATTTCTCACAAAATCTGAAAAAAACCTATAACCGCAAAGTTTGCTAGACAAGTAGTTTCTCAAGAGTTGTCAAGTAAGCTTGAGGATTGCGACGGAATCGAAGCTGTTCAATGCGAGTAAGTTGATGTTGGCGTAAATCAGAGTGTAATTGTTGCCAAGTCTGTCCTAAATCATTCGTGAAAAATTAGATCCCCGACTTCTCAAAGAAGTCGGGGATCTGGACAACGCAAATTTTCACAACTCATTTAGGATTGCTATAGGTAACTCTACAATTAAAATGATTTTGCGCTACTCAAAAGTAGCTTCATTACGTGCAGAAAAAGTTGTACAAAAGTGTTTCCTAAAATTCTCAATTACGATGAGTAAATAGCTGTTAGATAAATTAATATAGTATCGTTAAGATGACAAAAATTAGCACTGCTAATAATGTTCATCAAGAGTATTAGTATTTCTCTTGAACTGTTAACTGAGGGATAAAACAAAAAATGATTTTCAGCAATGGCTGAAACCTAAGCCTCACAATGTTTATAGCGTTTGCATTAATTCCTTAGCGTACAATTTTCCCGTTTTGGCACAGTCCTGCCTAGTTGCTGACGAAATGCCATTCCGTTCCAAGGGCGCACCCGCCGTCGTTATTAACGAACAAGGGGAAGGCGTACACGGCACAGCAGAAGGATATCTCGATTTGCTAGTTGATAACAGGGGTGATTACAAAGAAAAGATTGCCACATTCGTAATCAGAAACTTTATGTCAGCACAACCCATCAACGAACTCACCCAGGTTAGTAAAACCCCTGACTCGCCAGAAACTCCCGATTTTGCCAAAGAACTACTCGAAGATAACGTTACTTCGACAGATGAAGATTTAGACCAAGAACCTCCGTTCTAGATCCAGTTAACTGAATAATGCTAGTACATACAGACTTACTTGTTGGTACTGGCATTATTTTTTACAGAAATCCGGAATAAAAATCCACTGTTTGGTAAAATCGCTGACATTAACTCATCTTATATAGTACACAAATACTAGAATACTTACACAAGAGCTAGATTTCAAACTTTTTTGACATAATTACCCCCACAGATTGGGAATTACCGTTGCCAACTTCATCTGACGGTTACAAATCAAAATCAAGACTGAATGTTTCGCCATCAGGATCTTCTGGTTTTGGGTCTGGAGATGGCTGGGGATTCGGCTGGTCTTGTTTGTTTGACTCAGTATTAATCGGTGTAAAAACTACTTGTTGTGCGGGTAATCCACCCTTTATGAAAACAAAATAGCAATCAATGATAAAGTAAAGCGTCTCCAGGTAACTTTTACCTAGTTGTTGCGACTCTGCAAATATGCGTTCTCGGTAGTTATCTTTGAGCCGAATTTTTACCGGAGCTAAGTCTTGTTTGTCTGCCATTGTTATAACTTCACTTCCCAGATGTGTTTGGTGAATTCTTGCTCATAATGGTTTTTGCCATTTCTAGAAGCCCAAAGACATTAGCTTCCACCGGATTATCCAGAATTTTGAAACCGTTCTTCTCTAATAGCTTCTTAAATCCTGGTAACAGGCAGCCTCCACCAATCGCCCAGATTTCATCCCCTTGGTGCTTGGCATCAAGCGTCAGATTCACCACTTTCTTCAAGTATTTTTCATACCAATCTTTCAAACAAGCACTGTATATATCTTTGATATCGATGTCACGGCTGTACTTGGTATGTCCCATTTCCAGACAAAACCGGATCTTGGAAGCATCCCCGATTTTTCCTCCATTTAAATGTTTCATTTTTTGAGAAATATCATCGATGAGAACTTCTACACCAATGGGGTAGGCGGTATGAACTTCTCGTTTCCCCTGGTTGTAACGAGAATACAAAGTCGTACCATTGCCAAAGTCTAAAATGGTTAATTTTTTGGGTAGTTGATGCCCAAACAATGCACCCATCCCTTCTAGTAATACTTTCAGCACTTCTACTTTCACCTCTGATTGTTTGCCAGAAAGTATCGGCTGATATTCTCCATTTAGTACTTTTTGCAATTCATCAGCCAGTCCAACATCATGTAAGCTGACAACTAATTTTAAGTGCCAAGCCTTACGGTGTGGCAGATGTGCCAACGCACCGAATAATGTCAACAACGCATTATTGACTTTGTTTTCATTGTTATCCGTGTTGCGGTCAAAATGATAACCTGTGCGGAAAGCTGATTCTCCGACTGTGTAAGCAGTACCGTTAAAAAGTACTCGTCCGGGTACATCTTCCATCTCGGCATTGGTTATATAGCTGGGGACACGAACTACTTCAAAGCCATCGACTAAAAGTTTTAGGCTTCCATAACCGTGCCAGCAGGAAAAATTTTTTGTAACGTGTGAATGTTTGACATAGGGATCAAGTCAATACGTTTTGATTTGTGAAAGTTATCTGTTCAGATTATCTAGGGGAGCAGGAAAGCAGGGGAGAGAAGAATAACTTGCTATGAGTCTTTCCCCATAACTCTGCCCCTTCCTTCTCTAACCTCAAGAGCTTATCATAACCCCTTGGGGGCTAAGTGGGGTACATTTGGTTGGATGACACTTTATACCCCATATAGCACCCATATAGCACCTATATAGGTGTCAAATTTTCATAGAAGTTCTAATCTATCTTTGGGGTATATATAGCCCCCATATAGCCCCCACCAGCAATTTGTAAAATCTTTTCTATCAACGCAGTAGAAATTAACTTACAAGAAAATAGAGAAGACGGTCGAAACATTTGGCAATATCGGCATCAAGTACAAATTTTGGTTTGAGCATGATTGCATTAAATATTGCTTCTACCGCATGGCTAAACAAAAAATGATTACCGCCAACCTTCGATTAGTGGTAGCGGTAGCTAAAAAATGTCGCTGGAGTAACCTGGAATTTCTGGATCTGATTGAAGAGGGAGCAATAGGTTTGCTTTCATCCTGTGGAGAAGTTTGACCCCAATTGGGGATATTAGGATGTGAGCAAGACCAAATTAAAGATTATTTGGTTTTTTGAAAACTACTTATGTCCAAGCAGAAGGAATCACTGTTGTAGAAAGCACTTCTTCCGTACTCAGTCCAATAGCAGCTTGCTCTTAGTTGGGGCACTTAACCTTAATTTGGATGATTGAAGTCCCTCCATTATATTCTCCAACTACAGGCTCACCTGGAGTTTAGACTAAAAGCGATATGAGAGAAGGCAAATCAAATGGAATTAGAGATTAAAAATATTATCTTGTCAGCCTCAAAGCATCCGCGACCTTGAACAATTCTGTAGTATATCTGCTCCAGCTAATAATACAATAATGATAAT
>NZ_JBALEK010000023.1:0-147746 GCF_036917815.1 Nostoc sp.
GAGAGTTCAGCCTTTTGATGACAGTAATCTGCTGTCAGGCTGGATTAGTTATTTACGGGCTGGATACCGTGATTCACTAATCAACGAATCGCACGGGTACTAAGATGTGCGATCGCACTTTTCATGCCGTTATGTCCCCCAGCCGAACCAGATAAGCGCAGCCGAGTTTTTCCCAAGGGCAAATCCATATCGTCGTAAATTATCAGCACTGATTCCGGTGCCAATTTATACCAACTTGTCACCGCTTGTATAGACTGTCCTGAGCGATTCATATAAGTTAACGGCTTCAGTAAGCGAATCTTACCTCCACCTGAGGCCACACCCTCGCCATACTCACCCTGAAACTTGCGGTTTTCTGCTAAGGGAATGCGCCAAGAACGGGAAAGACTTTCTACAGCAGCAAAGCCGATATTATGGCGTGTTTGGTCGTACTTGCTTTCTGGGTTCCCCAACCCGACAATTAGCTGGGGAATTACCAAAGCTGGTTGTGTAACTGCTTTTGTCATTTTGCCTATAGTCAATTGATATGCAGCAGTCTCCTAACTAGGTTGGGAAGAATTAGCGGTATCCTGCTCAGATTTAGCAGGGTAAATTTGCTTAGGTTCCAATTCAGCAGTAGTTTTTACAACTTCTTCTAACTGTTCTGCTTCTTTTTGAAACTCGCTTTGAAACTCCTTGGAAGCTTCTTGGAAACTACGAATTGTTTTGCCCACACTCCGACCAATTTCTGGCAGCTTTTTTGGGCCAAAAATTAAGAGCGCCACTACCATAATTACAGCCATTTCCGGCAGACCGATACCAAATATATTCATTTTTGTCTCCTTTAAACTATAGAACCACTACAGAAACTCACATATATAGTTAGTCTAGTAGCAAATCACAACTGACAAAAAAACCCGGAAGAACCGGGTGTAACTTAACTTGTTATCCAAACTTAATCGCTGTCTATCCGTTAGCGTCCTAGACTCCGCCAATCGACAAATACATCCTGAACCAACAGTGATTTATTGTAAAGTTGCAGAATAATCAGCAGAAACACGAAAAATAGCAAAATAAAAACAGCCATCACAGGGGTAGTACCCCATCCTGGAGCCACCTTCCCATACTCAGAGTTCAGGGGTTTCAGGATATCTCCCAACCAAGTCCTTTGTGCCATAGTTCACCTAAGATTACTTGCCAAAGCTTTTTTTAATCTTCTGTAATATTCTATAAGAATAGCACTCATCATCTATCTCTCAATTATGGAACCCGCAATAGTTCTTAGCATTTCTATGGCTGCCGTGGTGGTTGCCATCACTGGACTGTCGATTTATACCTCCTTTGGCCCTCCTAGCAAGCAATTGAACGATCCGTTTGATGACCATGAAGATTAAAAGAGTCATTGGTCATTGGTCATTAGTCAGTGGTCTGTGGAAAATCACAACTGACCACTGACTAGCAATAGTTGGCTCACTCTAGCCTGAGATTAATCGCTGGGATTACCTTGAAACTGGCGATTTTCCAAGGCTGTATTGTCAAGATTTGTTGCTGAGATGAGAATTCTGTGGTATTGGAACGCTCTAACAAATCTACTGTATCTCCTAGATTTAACCCTAAATCACTTTGCAAAGATAACTCGGCTGTTTCTCCGTGACATTCATAACACCGCAGAATTAACTGCTGTGGATCATCCTCAGATGGTTTCAAGGCCATCAAGATTAAATTTTCAGCTGATAAATCGAGGAAACTTACCCCCAGCCCCTCTCCACTAGCAGAGAGGGGAAGATTTTTATATGGGTTTTGATTAACGGGATTCAATATCACTTGCAATGGGATATTCAACTCATAGCCACGCCTTACTGTATGGGCTGATTCCCAACTACCACCATGAGGATACAAGCTATATGTGAACTGGTGAAAACCTCTGTCAGCTTGTGAGTCTGGCCAATTAGGACTGCGTAGCAGTGTCAGGCGGAGTTGATTTGGTTTGCTGTCGTAACCGTATTTACAATCATTCAGCAAACTTACACCATAATGATTTTGGATTTTGGAGATGTCTTGTGTGTCTTCTGCTGTCAAATCAGCCCAACGTAAGGCGGGAACTTCCCATTTGGCTTGTTCTGTGGGGGTTTGCAGTTTAGTTGGGCGGCGAATCGCACCACAGGGAATTTCATAAGTAGCAAAGTCTGCTTCAATATTCAGAGGAAAAGCAGCTTTCACCAATACATGATTTTCTTGCCAATTGACAGTAGTCGCTATGTTCAGCAGAGGTGAACCAGCTTGCAGAATATAGTCTTGGCAAAATTCTGATTCACCCAACTGACGCACCACGCGCACACGACTTTGCACTAGCCCTTGTTCTAACCACTGAATAGATTGAAGATTTGTTGCAGGTAAGGGATGTTGGGCATAATTGGGGTCAATATTCCAAGCATCCCAATATTGACCACTATCTTTAAAAGCTTGTAGTTGATTCCCCGCCCCATTCAAAACTTCTCGTTGATAAGTTTTATCAAAAACACTTGATAAATCTCCAGTGTCAGGATCTATAACAACTCGCAAGAATTCATTTTCTAAAATCCAGTCTGGGAGGAGTGGGGATGAGGGGGATGAGGGAGAAAGCCAAAATATGCGGTAGCCTACGGGTGGAATTTCGGTGGCGAGAAATAGTAGGGTTGATGGTTTGGATAATTGGGAGAGAAGTTGCTTTCCAGAAGTATCGTAAATTTGCCATTCTTCTGGTGTGGGTAAGGCTACAGAGACTACCTCAGAACGTTGCCAATTGAGAGAATTGAAAACGAAAATAGGTAAACTATCGGGTTTTGGTGGTTCTGATAGGGTAATGTGAGATGCGATCGCTAAAAGTGATGACTGTAATATCCTCGTTCCTACTTGTTCCACTTGCTGCCATTGGGGTAAGGCATCGGTATAAACTTGAGTAATTGAAGAACCAGGTAGGATATCGTGAAACTGTTGAAATAACACCAACTTCCAAGCGGCTTCGATTTCCGCTTTGGGATATATCACACCACAGCTTACAGTTGCCAAGGTAGCAAATAGTTCAGCTTGATACAATAAATTTTCACAACGGCGATTCCAGCGTTTTTGGTCTGCATGGGTAGTGTAGCAACCGCGATGGAATTCTAAGTATAGTTCGTCATTCCAGATGGGGAAGGCAGGGGGGGAATTATAATTACTGGCAGACGCGATGAATCGCGTCTCTACGATTTGCTGTAAATACTTTTCAGCCGTCGTGAATTCTAAGTCTGGGAAGAAAGGTGACTTTTGCCAGCGTTGGGCAGTTTCTAACATATCACGGGTGGGGCCGCCGCCGTGGTCGCCGACACCGGGAAGCCAAAGGGATTCTGATAAACCAGTTTGGGTTTGCCATTCAAGAGCATAAGCTGCCATTTTAACAGGATCAATGCTTTCACCGATGGGTGCAGACATCAAACTAAAGACTTCGCTACCGTCAGGCGATCGCCACCAAAAAGCCCCATAATCAAATTTAGTAGTATCATTCCACCGCAACTTCTGCGTCACAAAATACTCAATTCCGGCATTAGCGAAAAACTGCGGTAAAGTTGCACAGAAACCAAAAGTATCTGGAACCCACACTATAGTTGAAAGCTTACCAAATTTTTCCTGGATGTAGCGTTGACCATACAATAGCTGACGGACTATTGATTCACCAGCAATTAGGTTGAGTTCTGGTTCCACCCACATTCCGCCGACAACTTCCCAACGTCCGGCGGCTACCTGTGCTTGAATCGCCCCAAACAAATCTGGCCGATGTTCCTCAATCCAAGCATAAAGTGCGGGAGTCGAATGACAGAAAATTAACTCAGGAAAATCTGCTTGCAACTTCAGAACCGACTCAAAAGTGTTTTGCGCCGCATTCCAAGTTTCACTTACAGGCCATAACCATGCTAAATCTAAATGAGCATGACCCAACAGAAAAATTTTAGATTTTTGATCCCCCCAACCCCCCTTAAAAAGGGGGGCTAAGATGTCGGATTGAATTAGGTTTTGGCGTAGAGATAAAAACGATCTTACCAACTCTTCCTTGGCGTCCTTGGCGTCTTCTCTACGAGACGCTGCGCGAAGGCGGTTCGTAACCTCCCCCACCATCGCCGCCAACACATCCAACTTCTCCGGCGCAAATTTTTGCAAATAAAGTTGCACCACAGCTAACTCATCGGCCACAAAACCCGGATCGGGATTATTATCAACAGTAGACTCATAAACTAGGAGCGATCGCACTAAAGCACCATCACAATGTCCCGGACTCACTAACCGCAAAGCCACAATAAACTCTTCCCCTGGCTTCACCCCTTGACTGAGAAGCACTCTCGGCGAACAATCAAATAAATCACCCTCCAGCACTAACTCTCCATTCACATAAACCTCAGCCAAATCTGCCCACCAAACCAGCGCCAGCCGTAAAGATAACCCAGTTAAGGGATAACCCTGTAAATCTTGGGGAACCACCAATTTTTGCACTAGCCACAGCACTTTTTTGCCGCCTGTCCAAGCAATATATTCTTTAGCACTCAACTGGACAGGTTGCCAATGAGACAAATCAGCAGCTATAACATCAGTAATAATCAGGTCAGATTCTTGGTATAGCCAATTAGACTGAAGATTAACTTGACAAAAAGAGCGCAATTTCTCAATTGCTTGTGAGATAAATTTGGTCTGGGATTGAGAGACAATCGGGGTCATATTTTCGCTAAAATAAGGTGTTGGTTGTTTTTATTGTTTGGCGCGAGTCTCACAACTTAACAAGACTTGAACTAAAAAATTACTACTATGTCTTCTGGTTCCTCTGGTCGTTATCAAAGCAAACTATTTAACTTTGTCCACCAGCAATCTCGGCGGGTGACAGAACAGTGGGAACACACCTTCCGGCATTTGCAAGTCGCCACTAAGTGGGGTGTGGGGGTATTACTTTCCCCAGTGTATCTACTGTTTCAGTCATCTGAATCATCTATAAAAACGCTACACACCAAAGAACCACAAACTAGACTAAAGTTACAACCAAATGATACCGATTTTCCACCTCAAACTCTCCCAAATGTTGACAGCCCCATTGAAAATATATTAGAGGCAGTCAATTATCTCTCATCTGATGAAGCTGCTTCCACTCCTACGAAAGCATCTGAACCTTTTAAACCCTTGGCTTTTTTGGGAGTTTTTCGGCTGAAATTCGTTGATAATAGTTCTCATCTTACTCAATCATTAAATATTACAGACAATCAAGCCGGAAGTCTCAACCCTTCACAGTTAGAGAATGCCCTTCAACAGCATTTTCCAATAGTGCGGGGAATTGCCACAAATTTGATGAATCGGAATTTAGTACTTGTGACTGCCGATAATGAAATTCTAGATATTTTGACAACCCAACAGCAGGCAAAATTAGAAGACCGAATTATTAACGAAGTTGCTAATTACTGGGAGTGTTGGCGGTTGATTATCGCTAAAAAAGAAACGCAGTTATTACCACAGATTGACCGTTTATTAGCAAAACTCACCGATGGAAATCCAGCTAGAATTACAGTTTTAGCCGAGGGGATACCAAATACAGATAGATTATTAGAATTTCTAGATATAGCTTTTGCTAAATTGGAATCAAATGCTTTAGCACCTGTACAAGAACGTAGTCAGGAAATTGTGCAAGTTGCCCAAACTCAGTTAAATATATTTCTTTATGGCAAAGAGCAATTAGCTGCTAGGGGAGAAATTGCACCCAATGCTGATGCTTTGGAAAGTCATACACTGAATTTTCAGGCTTTAATTGAGGCGGCGCTTAATTACTTTTTTGGTGTTGGTAGTAGAAAAACACTTGAGCCAACAACCAGTGAGGAGCAATCGCCAGGTAAGCTATTCTCATCACGCCTGAGAAAAGCCTTGTCCAAAAGCCCTCTGTTGCAGAACGACGATTTTACAAACGATCCTTGGCTAACCTGGGGCGATTTATTTGGTGACACCGAAACCGTTGCTGAAAAGCCAGTTACACTTTCTCAAAGTAAAAATGTTGCTTTAGCCCCAAGTTTATCAGTAGGGCATTTTCCACAAAATAATTTGAGTGTAAAACAACCTAAAATCGGATCTGGCTTGGTGCGAAGGAAACAACCAACTAGTAATCTCGCCTCAAATCAAAAAACATCTGGAAAAGTCGCCTCTACAAAGCAAACCCGAACCAGCATCTCCCAAACTAAAAGCGAGAGTGGTAGAGGGGAAAGGCTGCAACAGCAATTTCACCAAAGCAGTCAAATTGAGGCGCAGCCGGACTGGATAGAAACTAAAGCAACTTCAGCGGGTTATGAGAAGCACCCCTTAGAGCAGCTTCTGGAATGGCTTGATTATGTTATGGTTTGGCTAGAAGAGAAGTTTGTAAATATTTTTCAGTCGTTGCGCCAGTTGTGGCAGGGGAAATAATTCGTAATGACGCTCTCTACGAGACGCTGCGCGTAGCTTGCTTCGACCTAGGAGTATTAAACCTTTGTATATCTTCTGTACCTCTGGACTAGTTTATTCTTACACAAGGCTATACTTAATACACCATTTGATTTAGAACTTACGCATAGACAATGAAGAATCTTTTTGCGTAAGTCCTGAACTTAAATCAACTTAGTATAGCGGTTATCGGTTGAGTGAGGTACAAGAACCCCCTCCCCGCTCTTCGAGAGGGGGCTTAAGATGTACCTCTCATTCCCCAACGGCGAGTTGACTGAGAAAATGTCAAAATTAAATGAGTTTTGCAGCGTCTCGTAGAGAAGTGACTTGTCGCCAGACATCGCCACTTGATATAGCGCGGATTTGAGATAACTAAGTTGAAATATTTATGGGCAAGCAACGTGTTCTTTCTGGAGTTCAACCAACCGGCAATTACCATCTAGGTAACTACTTGGGAGCTATTCGCAACTGGGTAGAAGGTCAGAGCGAATACGAAAATTACCTGTTTGTGGCTGATTTGCACGCGATTACAGTGCCACACAATCCAACACAGTTGGCGGCTGATACCTACACTCTTGCTGCTCTGTATCTAGCTTGTGGTCTTGATTTAAATCACTCCACTATCTTTGTCCAATCCCACGTTTCAGCCCACAGTGAACTCACCTGGTTGCTCAACTGCATTACACCTCTAAACTGGTTGCAAGATATGATCCAGTTTAAAGAAAAGGCACTCAAGCAAGGAGAAAATGTGAGTGCAGGTTTATTGGATTATCCTGTGCTAATGGCAGCCGACATTTTGCTTTACCAAGCGGATAAAGTGCCAGTGGGTGAAGACCAAAAGCAACATTTGGAATTGACACGGGATATTGCAGCTCGGTTAAATCACCAATTTGGTAAACCAGATCAACCTGTTCTGAAGTTACCAGATCCTTTGATTCGTAAGGAAGGGGCAAGGGTGATGAGTTTGGCGGACGGTACACGCAAAATGTCGAAATCTGATCCTTCTGACTTAAGCCGGATCAGTTTGCTAGATTCACCAGAAGAGGTTCAATACAAGATTAAGCGTTGTAAAACTGATCCCATTCGTGGCTTGACTTTCGACGATCCCGCGCGTCCAGAGTGTAATAATTTGTTAACGTTATATACATTGCTTTCTCTTAAGAGAAAAGAAGATGTAGCCGTTGAGTGTCAGGATATGGGCTGGGGACAATTCAAGCCATTGTTGACGGACACAATTATTGAGTCCCTGAAACCAATCCAAGAAAAATATCAGGCGATAACGGCTGACAAAGGCTATTTGGAGTCTGTGTTACGAGATGGAGGAGAAAAAGCAAGGGCGATCGCCAATCAAACTTTATCACAAGTCAAAACCGCTTTAGGCTACTCTCTCCCTCTATAAGTTTTTACTTTTCGGTGTGATTTGCCATACCATTTAAGAAATTGAAATTCTTAATCTTATGCATCACACCCATAGCCCGACAGCCTTCCGCAAGGCTGTACAAGCAGGTGAATTTGTAGTTACCGCCGAGGTAGCACCGCCGAAAGGTGGAGATCCAGCGCACATGATTCAAATGGCGGCGACTCTTAAGGGAAGGGTTCATGCTGTCAATGTTACTGATGGTAGCCGCGCTGTGCTACGGATGTCTTCGTTAATCGCGTCGGTGATTTTGTTACAAAACGGTATAGAGCCAATTTGTCAAGTTGCTTGCCGCGATCGCAACCGCATCGGTTTACAAGCTGATTTGATGGGCGCTCATGCTTTAGGTATCCGTAATATTTTAGCTTTGACTGGCGATCCAGTAAAAGCAGGCGATCATCCAGATGCCAAAGCAGTGTTTGACTTAGAAGCTGTGCGACTGCTGCAACTGATTCGGAAGATGAATCAAGGTGTTGATTTTAATGAAAAACCCTTGACTGATGGAGCGTTAGATTTATTTGTTGGTGCAGCAGTAGATCCACAATGTCAGAGTTGGTCGGGTTTGCAAAGTCGATTTGAACGCAAAATCGAAGCCGGAGCGCAGTTTTTTCAAAGTCAGTTGATTACCGATTTTGAGCTGCTAGAAAAGTTTATGTACACAATCGCTGCTGGCTATAAAAAACCGATTTTAGCAGGAATTTTTCTGTTGAAATCGGCAAAAAATGCCCAGTTTATTAATAGATGTGTTCCGGGTGTAAAGATTCCCCAACATATTATTGATAGATTGGCAAAAGCCAAAGACCCTTTTGAGGAAGGGATAAAAATTGCCGCCGAGCAAGTGCAAATAGCGCGGCAATTATGTCAGGGGGTCCATCTGATGGCGGTGAAACGGGAAGATGCGATCGCGCCAATTTTAGATTTGGCTGGGATTGCTCCAGTTAATCAGCTGGTATCCAAGTAAATGAGATAACGAATCTTTTATGAAAGCAGATGGTTCCATCTGCTTTTTTTAATCCTGAATCAGACGCGTCTACACGATTTTTGATAGACTTTCAATATCCAATTTTTGCTTTACTAAATCCAGGTGAAAACTGACAAAATATTTTATAGCTTATTTCAAGCTTTTCCTAGCATATTTTTTGCAATAGTTGGCGATAATACTGTTAATGCCAACGCCTAAAATTTGTTTCAGTTGAAGTCAAAGAAAATGCTTTTAGGATTGATGGGGTATTTATCCCCACAAGTGAAACTACAAACCAGCCACTTTACTTTGTTGAAGTCCAGTTTCAATTAGACTCAACTTTTTATAGACGCATCGCTGGGGACTGGGGACTGGGTTGAAAGTCTCTTTGTATATAAGTTTTATCATCAGTTAATGTCCTAACCTCCTTATCCGTTGCTATATTAGACTCTGCTTGGGTCTAATAGAAATATGATAGGACTTACGCAAGAGTTATGGAATAACGAACCGCAGAGGCACGGAGGACACAGAGAAATCAGAGTTTGAGAGATATTTTGCGTAAGTCCTATATGAGTGAAAATGACCTAGGCACAATTCATGAATTGTGCCTACCAAGGATTTAGGGCAACGCATAATGAAATTCGGTCGATGTCTGATGTAATCAGCAAGTCCGATCGCCTTTTTTACCCTCATCTCCCCACTCCCCATTTTCATAACAACTTATCCAAGCGGTTGATTCTCATCACATTGACGTGAATACTGGAATTCCAACTCATTTTGCCGTTCCCTACTTCCTCTATGCACAACCGGACAAAATTTAGTGTTATGGCTCATACAATCCATGTGTGGTGTTTTCGCACATACCACGAGTAATCCACCCAGAACAAACAACAAACCACAAATTGCCAGCGTATTAACCCAATAAATTTCCAGCGCTCCGTGAACTACTACTTCTCGCAGTAGAGATACAATTGTTACCTCAACTGCCACTCCTACAGAAATACTATGTTCTTGCAAGTAGATCATTAATAGTCGGAATAACTCGACTAAAATCAACACAAATAGTATTTTTGCAGTCACATGTTTATAGTCTAGTGCCTGCGTGAGGGTAATAAATATCTCCCACAATTGGATCAGCATGACGGCGAACAAACCCAAACACAAGACAATCACAATTAAGTCTTGGAAGGCTTCCATGTTGCGAACAATTGAGTGCCGATCAAGCCAGCGATCGCCAAATAAAAATCGACTCTTCAGGCGCTTTTTCATGTACGTTTTATTCCAATCGTGACTAGTTCAGACAACACCAGCGAGTCAACCCAATACTTTTATGTTATGCAATATTAAGTTTTTGCGCCTCAGCGAGGTTGGTAATTTAAATTTTGTGCTTGTTGCAACAATTTCTCGGCATTTTTCGCCCACTGGGGATTAGCCTGAGAATTATATAAATCTCTAGCAAATTGTAATACTTGTACTGCATCTTCATATTGCTTTAACTGGATAAAAACTAACCCCGCACCATAATAAGCATTGGGATAGTTAGAATTGGCTTCGGCAGATTTTCTAAAAGCCTCTAATGCCTCTTTTGATTTGTGTTGGCTAAACCAAATTGAACCGAGATTGTAGTAAGCTTCTGGATACTTCGGATTAATTTTTACTGCCTGATTAAAGGCATCTCTGGCTTGATCGATTTTGCCTTGTTGGAGATAACACATCCCTATATGGTAAGGAGGTTCTGGTGCATTTTTGCTATATTCTATGGCTTTTTTAAAAGATGCGATCGCTCGCTTACAATCTCCTTCCTGTTCTCGTACCAATCCCAAGTTATAGTGGGCAAATCCGAGTTTGGGATCAAGTTCTAACGCTCGTTGTAAATAATCGCTAGCTAACTGTAAATTATTGCCTTCTAATAACGCTCCGCCTAAATTGGCAAAAGCTGGAGCAAATTTGGGATCAGCTTGCGTCGCTCGATAAAATGCATCCGCAGAGGGTTGTAATTGTCCTGTTTGTCGGTATGCTAGCCCTAAATTATAGTGCGCTGGTGCTAATGTCGGATCTAACTTCGCTGCTTGTTTAAAGGCGGCGATCGCATCTTGTACCTTTCCCGCCTGAATTGCTTGTAAGCCTTGGTTTAACCAGTCTAGGGCAGTTTTAGCATGAGATTGTGCCAGCTTTGCGGCCACAGGAGGAGATAGAGAAAGACAGGGGGAGGAAATACTCACAACCAGTAAAGTCAAACTTACTAACCCTGCTATGCCATATTTAGAGAATGATAATCTCATTGATTTTCTGACTCGCAACACTTTCAGTTAAATTTACTTCATAAAAAGTTTTTTACAAAAATTTTTTATTCGGCATGAAAGTTTGCGATCCTTAACTTTTCTTAAGCTAAATCTTACGACAGGCTACATTTTTTTTAAATTTCGATTAAAAGGAGCATAATAACAAATTAAAGAAGGGGTAATTTTGACTCCAGAGAACCATTTTTTTATCCCTTGATATATACCAAATCATGCGGTTAATAATAAATTACCGCAAGGGAGGTTTTATGAACGAAAAAGTAAAATCGGGTTCGCGCAATGTTGCAATTGTCGGGCCTTATTTAGGTGGAAAAACCACTTTACTAGAAAGCTTGTTATTTGTCACAGGGGCAATTTCCCGCAAAGGCAATGTTAAGGACAGCAATACAGTGGGAGATAGTGCTACTGAGTCGCGCGATCGCCAGATGAGTGTAGAAGTCAGCGCCGCTAGCACTGAGTATAACGGTATTCGCTTCACTTTTATTGATTGTCCGGGAAGTGTAGAATTTGCCCAAGAAACTTACAATGCTTTAATGGGAGTCGATGCAGCAATTGTAGTTTGCGAACCCATCCGCGAACGAGTCCTGACCCTTGCCCCTCTATTTAAATTCCTGGACGATTGGGAAATTCCCCACCTCGTCTTCGTCAACAAAATGGATCGGGCAAATATTCACGTTCTGGAAACGTTACACGCCCTGAAAGCAGTATCTAGCCGTCCCCTGGTAGCACATCAATATCCCATCATGAACGGGGAACAACTCACCGGCTTTATTGATATGGTGAGCGAACAGGCATATAAATATCATCCCGGCGCACCTGCTGATCCCATCCCCTTCCCCGAAAGTTTAAAAGAAGAAGAACATACAGCACGGGCAGAAATGCTCGAAGCTTTAGCAAATTTTGACGACCATTTACTCGAAGAACTTTTAGAAGACATCGAACCACCCCAAGAGGAAATTCTCAAAGATTTAAAAATGGAATTAGGGGCAGATTTAGTTGTGCCCGTTTTCTTTGGTGTGGCAGAACAAGATTATGGTGTTAGACCTCTATTAGAAGCCTTGTTACGGGAAGCCCCCGAACCAGAAACCACAGCAGAACGTCGTTTAAAAAACATCAAAGGTGATACAGCTTTAGCACAGGTGTTAAAAACTTATTACACTCCCCAAGGTGGTAAACTCTCACTCGTGCGTGTTTGGCGGGGCAAATTAACTGATGGCATTGTCCTCAATGGCATTCGCACTGGTGGAATTTACCGCCTCATGGGACAACAACAACAGTTTGTTAATGAAGTTTTTGCTGGTGAAATTGTCGCATTGAGCCGTTTGGAAGGAATCAAGACAGGGGATACAATCTCCACAGAACAACCGGCGGCGATGGAATTACCCAAAGCTGTACAGTTGGAACCTGTCTATGCCCTCGCCATTACACCAGAAAAGCGCAACGATGAAGTTAAACTCAGTAGTGCTATTACCAAGTTGTTAGAAGAAGACTCCTCACTTGCTTGGGAACAACACGGCGATACTCACGAAGTAATTCTTTGGGGTCAAGGCGAGATTCACTTACAAGTTACCCTAGACAGACTGCGCCGCAAGTATAACTTGCCAATGACAACTCATTTACCCCAAGTGCCTTACAAAGAAACCATCCGCAAAACGGTGGCTTCAGTTCATGGACGCTACAAGCATCAAAGCGGTGGTCATGGACAATTTGGTGATGTATTTCTTGACATCAAGCCTTTACCACGCGGTACAGGCTTTAATTTTAATGAAACCATTGTCGGCGGCGTGATTCCCAAACAGTACATTCCTGGGGTAGAAATGGGTGTGCGGGAATTTCTGACATCCGGGCCTTTGGGCTTTCCAATAGTGGATTTGGCGGTAACTCTGACTAATGGTTCGTATCACAACGTTGATAGTTCCGAACAAGCCTTTAGGCAAGCTGCCCGATTAGCAATGCAGACGGGGATACCCCAAGGGGAACCTACGCTGTTAGAACCAATTTTGCGGGTGGAGGTGACAACACCGAGTGAATTTACCTCCAAGGTGCTGCAACTGGTGAGTGGTAGACGGGGGCAAATTTTAGGTTATGAGGGGAGAAATGATTGGCAAGGCTGGGATAATGTCTCTGCATACTTGCCCCAAGCAGAGATGCAGAATTTTATTGTAGAGCTGCGATCGCTCACCCTCGGCGTCGGTTCCTTCCACTGGGAATATGACCATCTTCAGGAAGTGCCGGAAAAGCTTGCTGAACGTGTCATTCAAAGTAATGGTAATGGTGCTAACGGCAACGGCAAGTAATTTTGGATTTGTTGAGAATCCATTGAGTTTATATTTAAGGACACCTCTTGTGGGTGTCCTTGATTTTATGCAGATTTTTCTTCTTTTGTAGCGTTTGCGATTCATAAGCAGGGATTAATATCATGTCCGCTTAATCACTTTAGGACTTACGCAAAAACCCTCTTAAACTCTCATTCCTCCGTGGACTCTGTGTCCTCTGTGGTTCGTTTTCCGTTACCTGTGCGTAAGTCCTACACTTATCAAAAAACTCTGCGCGTCCTTGCGTCGAGGCGAATATTAGCGATCGCTCAAAGATAGGTTTTATTTGCTAGGCTAAAGCGGAAGATTTAAAATTTAGGTAGATAATCAAGGCTAAATAATCTCTATGGCTCACTGCACTATGTCAACTGTTTATCCTTACTGAGTTATTGGCCTTAGATAAGACTAGACTTTTTCGCTAAATAATAGCGAATTAAATTAATCAAGTAGAAATTATTGAGATTGTAGCTAAACAATGATGCATTTTAAGTTTTCACCCAAAATTCTGCAAAGGCTGGGAGAAGAACTCATTCCAAACCCAGACCAAGGAATCATCGAATTGGTTAAGAATTCTTATGATGCTGATGCTACTGAATGCACAGTAGAACTTATTAAAACTAGCACCATAGGTGGCTCGATTATTATTTCAGATAACGGTGTTGGTATGGATAAAGATACCATTAGCGAGGGATGGCTGGTGTTAGGCCGCTCGAAAAAAGCTATCCGTGAAGTTACTCAATTAGGTCGCTTACCTGTAGGTAATAAAGGATTAGGTAGGTTAGCGGCTCTACAGATGGGTTCTCAAGTATTCTTAAAAACTAGACCTAAACATGAACCAGGAGTTGAATATTCTTTAACAATTAATTGGGATGATTTTCAGGAAGCTGATGTAGTAGAAGATGTTGCTTTTGATGTTAAAAAAAGTATCACAGATAAAGAGTATGGAACTGATATTATCGTCGGCAATCTTAAAAATATATTTAATAAACGTGATATCCAAAGACTAGCTAGGGAACTTTTACTGCTAGCAGATCCATTTGACAATCATGTAGGTTTTAGCCTTAAACTTATTGCCCCAGAATTTTCTGAAATTGAAAAACAAGTAAACAATGCTTACTTTGATGATGCCGAATATCATTTGCAAGCTAGTATAAATGAACTTGGGATTGCTGAAGCCAGTTTGCTGGACTGGCAGAAGAACGTAATTTTTCATGCAAAACATAGTGCTATTTCTCAACAAGAGCTTTACAAAACACCTCGAACAGAATTTGATCTGTGGGTATTCTTGCTAAATCCTCAAAGCTTCTCAGCTAGAAAGACTTCTGTTTCTTCCACACAAGTTAGAGAATGGCTTGCTCAAGTAGGGAATGTTCGTCTCTACCATCGAGGTTTACGGGTAAAACCCTATGGAGATTCGGACGATGATTGGTTGAACTTAAATTATGCACGAGCAAGAAATCCAATAGAAAAAAAGGGTAAAGAAATTCTCAAAGAAAAGTATGAACAATATTTCGGAGAACCAGTTAGAAAGCTTTATCAAGTAAGTAAGTCATTACAACGCTTTTCCAATTTTCCCCTGCATCTGTTGAAACGAGAAAAACGTCGTGCAGGTGTTGTAGATGTCCATAGTGTTATTGATGATATCGTTGCACTTTTTCAAACTTTTTTTGATGAAGGTGAAATTCAAGTTATCAAAGAAAAAGTTGATACTAAACCTTGCATTTATGGAAGCGATGCTTTGCTAGAAGCAATTATTACAAATCTTTTAACAAATACTATAAATGCTTTTAATGTTGAAGGTGGACGCATAGAAGAACGTCAAGTAATTATCAGAACTGAAACTGAAGGAACTAATTTAAAAATTAAAGTTTTAGATAACGGTTCAGGAATTCATAATATAAAATTAGACGAAATTTGGCTACCTGGTACAACTACTAGGCAAGATGGTACAGGTTTAGGATTGACAATTGTGAGAGATTCTGTAACTGATCTGGGAGGATCGGTAGACGCAATTCCAAAGGGTGAATTAGGTGGAGCAGAATTTATTGTAGAATTAACACTTATTAGAGAGTAAATTTTCTGAGTATGACACAAGTTTTTAATGATATAAAAATAGCTATAATTGATGACGATAAAAATCTAGCTGAGGTAACAGCTTGGGAAGTAGAAGAAGCAGGCTATCAAACATTTGTATTAGACAATAGACACTTTCACAATGTCAGTGACTTGGTATCGCTTATTAGAGAAAATGCTCAAGGTGCTGTGTGCGATCACCGATTGAGTAATTCTGGATTTGCTAATTTTTATGGAGCAGAATTAGTTGCAAATCTATACGATTTTAAATTCCCATCATTGTTAATAACTCAGTATACAGAAATGGATACATCTTTTTCGATTAGAAAATGGAGACATAAAATACCTGTACTACTAAGTCGAGAAGAAGCCGACGCTTCAAGCATTGCTAAGGGAATAGAAGATTGTACCTTAGAACTTTCTGGTAAAATACCGAGTACTAGAAAACCTCGTAGAACGATAGTTAGGATTACTAATATTGATGAAGAATCTCATGAACCTGTTGTAGATGTATTTGTTCCAGCTTGGAATCCTCATAAAGCTGTTCGTTTTCCAGCTTCTCTGATTCCAGAAAATATTAGAGTTGTATTAAAATCAAATATCCGTTTATTTGCTCACGTAAACACAGGAGCAGAAAAATCTGATGACCTATATTTTGAAAAATTTGAATTAGCACCTGAACCCGATGAAGATGATGGACTTGCCTGAATTGATTATTTTAGATGTCGGACATGGAAATTGTGCGTTAATCAGAGATGCAAATGATGCGATGGTTATTGACTGTCCACCTGGGGGTACTTTGGCAGAAACTCTTGAGCATCTATCTATTAAAGAAATTTTACATATCCTCATTTCTCATTCTGATGCAGATGATATTGGAGGTATCATTGACTTACTCTCAAATGAGGATATCAAAATTCACAACGTACATAATAAACCCTGATGCAATTAAGAAAAGTGCAATTTGGTTAGATTTACGTATTGCTTTAAAAGACGCGCGCCAACGTTTTGGAACTAAGGTTTCATCAGAATTGACAACAACAAAAACGGGAAGTTTGAACATTGGTTCAGTTAATATAGAAATCCTTGCACCAACACCTGAATTAAATTTAGGTGGTGCTGGAGGAACAGATTTACAAGGAAGGCGATTAACTTCTAACTCATGGGTTAAGAAAGCCAATCAACCCAACTTAATGTAACCTTTGCTCTTTTAACAACAAATGAGCATTGTAATACTTAACAGAAGACTCTACGATAAAAAAGGAGCCTAACTTAGGCTCCTTAATAAAAAAACTGGTAATGTAATTGTGACTACTTAACAGTCACCTTACCGCCAGCTTCTTCGATGCGCTTCTTAGCATCTTCAGCAGCATCCTTAGCAATACCTTCTTTAACTGCCTTGGGCGCAGCTTCCACCAAGTCTTTAGCTTCTTTCAGACCCAAACCGGTCAATTCCCGGACAATCTTCAGCACGGCAATCTTCTTATCTGCTGGAACTGATTCGAGAATTACTTCAAACTCGGTTTGCTCAACAACTTCCTCAACAGCAGCAGCAGGACCAGGACCTGCGAATGCTACACCAACAGGTGCAGCAGCACTCACGCCAAAAGCTTCTTCAATTTGCTTGACTAACTCAGAAGCTTCCAGCAAAGAGAGAGTTTTTAGTTGTTCTAAAATGTTATCGGTTGCAGCAGACATTGATATAACTCCTGTAATTTTGATTATTTATTTGTCATCGGTCATTGGTCTTTAACTATAGACTTTTGACTCTTGACTGATGAGTTGCGAAGTCTATTCAGCAGCAGTTTCGGTACTACTATCAGCTTCAGCAGTGGTTTCGGTGTTGCTATCTTCGACAGCAGCGCTTTCAGTGCTACCACCACTTTGCTCTTGGTCGGCCACAGCCTGCAAAGCACGAGCCAGTGAACCAGGAACTTCGTTGATACCCACAGCAATCTTGGTAGCCAAGGCATTGATAGCTCCAGCAATTTGGGCTATCAGTTGTTCCTTAGATGGCAAGTCTCCTAGTATCTTGACATCCGGTTCTTTCAGTAGGCGACCTTCCAGAACACCACCGCGAAGTTCAGTCTTCTTGGTGACTTTTTGGAATTCTTGGTATGCCTTAATTGCCGATGAAAAATCTTCTTTTACCAGCAAAAAGGCGGAAGAACCGTTGAGCAATTCTGACAAAGGTTGCCATTTTTCATCATCTTTAATGGCAATGCCCATCAGAGTATTCTTCGTCACCTTACAAACAGTGCCACTGGGACGCAGCCGCCGCCGTAAGTCTGTGATTTCCGAAACTGTTAGCCCCTGATAGTCAATTACCAGTGCCAGAGTTGACTCACTCAAAGTTTCTTTGAGGTCAGCTACTATCTCTTTTTTATTTTCTAGTGTTCTACCCATTTCAATCTCACCTCCTTAAAACAATCGGTGATTGCCCTACTTGTGCGTTTTTTCTCAACCTGAACCAAAACAACAAACCCCAGCTAATATAGCCGGGGTTGAGTAGTAAGACTCGTGATGCCATCGTTATCACACCTTTACGCATGATGATTTTGACAATTAGAGTTTTAACCTCGGCAGGATATTTAAGCTGTTAGCACCTGCTGTCTCCGGCTTTGCCTATTTAATTAGGTACTGGTGATTGGGTATTGGGTACTGGGTATTAGATAGTGAAGATGTGGTATTACCCCCAGTCCCCAGTCACCAATCCCTAGTCACCAGTACCTTTTACGCTGCTCCGCTCAGTTTCAAATCTCGTAGGGCGCTGATATCAACTTTAATTGATGGCCCCATAGTGGCTGACACATAAAATGTGCGCCAATAACGACCTTTAGCTCCTGAAGGACGGTTACGGTCAATGGTCTCTTGCAATGCCTTCAGGTTGACTAACAAATCATCAGGCGAGAAAGTTGCCTTACCAAACATAACATGAACAATACCAGTTCGATCAGCTCGGAATTCTAATTTACCAGCTTTGAATTCGGCGATCGCACCTGCTAAATCAAATGTCACGGTTCCACCCTTGGGCGATGGCATCAAACCACGCGGACCGAGCAATTTACCCAGCTTTGCCACCTGTGGCATCACATCGGGTGTGGCAATCAGCTTGTCAAAATCCATTCTACCTTTTTGGATTTCGTCAATCAGTTCTTCTGACCCGACTATATCAGCACCAGCGTTGCTGGCTTCGTTGACCTTTTCGCCTCTGGCTATCACCGCCACCCGCACGATTTGTCCTGTACCTTTGGGCAGTGCTACCGTTGTCCGCAGCTGTTGGTCTGTATACTTGGGGTCAATTCCCAACCGGATATGTGCTTCAGCAGCTTCGGCAAATTTAGCTGTCGCTGTGTCTTTAAGAAGGGCTAAAGCCTCTAAAGGATGATAGTCCTTATCTTCTACTTTTGCTTGCAGTCCCTGCAAACGACGTGATATTTTTGGCATTTGTTCTCCTGGGGTAATTCCGAAGCTTCGCCTCTCCCCCGATAATTTTTAATTATGAGTCCTTTGTCCTTTGTCATTTGCTAGTTTTTTGCTAATGACTAATCCGTGACTGTGATGCCCATATTTTTAGCCGTTCCTGCCACAATCTTCATTGCCGCGTCGATGTCGTTGGCATTAAGGTCGGGGAGTTTCGTTTGGGCTATTTCTTGCAATTGTACTTTGGTAATTGACCCAACCTTCTTTTTGTTGGGTTCATTGGAGCCTTTTTCTACTTTCGCCGCCTTCCGAATCAACACTGATGCTGGTGGCGTTTTGAGTACAAATGTAAAACTCCGGTCTTCAAAAACCGAAATTTCTACAGGTATTACCATTCCAGCTTGATCGGCTGTTTTGGCATTATACTCTTTGCAGAACATCATGATGTTAACGCCGTGTTGACCCAATGCGGGACCCACTGGCGGTGCTGGGTTGGCTTTTCCAGCATTCAGGGCCAGTTTAATGACCGCCACTACTTTCTTCGCCATTTGTATTTAGCTCTGTTTCTCTACCTGATTAAATTCCAATTCTACTGGTGTATCCCTGCCGAAAATTGAGAGCAAGGCTTTGAGCTTACTCCGTTCTGGAGAGACTTCAATCACCTCGCCTTCAAAGTCTTTAAATGGACCAGAAAGCACCATTATCTTATCACCAGTAGCCATGTCAATTTTAAGAACCGGCTCTTGTTCGCTGGTTTGTTTGAATATACGTTCAACTTCTGAAGAACTCAATGGTATGGGGTTGACATGACCGCGACCCTTACTACTACCACGTTTTTGTTCTGAACCGACAAAATTAATTACATGGGAGGTGTTTCTTACCACCTGCCAGGTATCATCATCCATCATCATCCGCACCAGCACATAGCCAGGGAAAACTTTTTCATCTGTATGCTGGCGACTGCCATCTTTGCGGATTTTCACCGCCGGCGTGTGCGGAATTTCCACCTGGATAATTTTGTCAGCTACATCAAAAGTTTGAATGCGTTGCTCTAAGTTAGTCTTTACACGCTTCTCACAGCCGGAGGCTACTTGCACTGCATACCAGCGTGCTTCTTTTGACGCTGCTTCTGCTGTTTCTGCTGTTTCCTCTGACTGCAACATTGAGTTGCGTGGTTCATCTGTTGCAAAACTCATTAGAACACCTGTTTTGCTGCCCAACGAAACAATCCATCGACCAAGTATATCAAAGATGCGGACAGTGCCACCATTAACAACACAGCAGCAGATTCGCTCACTATCTGTTTGCGACTGGGCCAAACTACTTTTTCAAGTTCTTCTTTGATTCCCTGTATGAAGTTGTTAAAGCTAAACCCAGTAGTTTCTGGCAATTCTGCTTCACTTTTTTTGGCCACGACCGTTTATCCCCCATTTATCACTCAATTTTGGATTTTGGATTTCGGATTTAACCCATGCCTTTAGGCAAAGGTGGTTGATTTTAGATTTTGGTTTGTCGATTTTAAATTTCTTCTTAATCTAAAAACTCAAATCTAAAATTCCTTTATCCCGGTTTGCAGTTTCGACTCTGTTTCACTACTGAAAGCAAAACAACTACAAATACAATAAGTTTACCCGAAATTATTAACGCTAACTGCTATGTTAGCAGCTGCGTAATTATTTCGGGCTTTGTTTTTTGCTCTTGAGCGCGCCCTGGAGGACTTGAACCCCCGACATCAGGTTTTGGAGACCTGCGTTCTACCAACTGAACTAAGAGCGCACAAGCTGTTTTTTATTCACTCATTGCGCTGAACTAAATTTCAGTTTAACGCAACACGCGATTTCTATCATACCTCAACTTTGTCGGGAAAACAAGTTAGCGGCAGATGCCGCTTTCGGCTTGAGATTTCTCCCATAATGATTGAAGGACGAATCACAAAGGGCGGTCAAACCGTTGCTTGATTCGGGTTGCCTTACCTACGCGATCGCGGAGATAATAAAGTTTAGCACGGCGGACTTTACCACGACGTAATACTTTGATGCTGTCAATCCGGGGAGAATGCAACAGAAATACCCGCTCAACGCCCACGCCTTGGAAAACCTTACGGACTGTAATAGTTTCGTTGATGCCGCCATTACGCATGGCAATCACTACTCCCTCGTAGGGTTGTACGCGATATTTTTCGCCTTCCTTGATTTTTACTCCCACTTTTACGGTGTCGCCCACATAAATGTCGGGCAAATTCGATTTTATCTGTTCCGCTTCAATGGAGCGGATAATCTCTTGAGCATTCATAGTCTTTCTGTCTGCTTAAAAAAACTCCCAATCATCAATCATAAATCGATAATCCTATTTCAGTCTACTTGTTGGGATTGATAATTTTACTGATCCGACAGCCTAGAGATCAAAGTTATATTGCAGAATGCTGTACCACAGGGGGAATTTTATGAAATTTAGCGTCGTCATCAGTACCTATAATCGCTTGAATTTGCTGCAAAGAGCAATTGACTCGGCTCGTAACCAAACAATGGAGTGTGAAGTGGTTGTTGCTGATGACTGTTCATCTGATGACACCCAAGTATATCTCCAAAGCTTAGGGGACAAGATTGTTTACCATCGTAACGAGGTGAATCAAGGTCATGCAGCAACGGTAAATGCTGGAGTTGCTAAAGCTAGCGGCGACTGGATTAAGTTTTTAGATGATGATGACTATTTAGCGCCCAACTGCATAGAAGAGATGGCAAAGGCGATCGCACTTTGTCCCGATGCTGTAATCTGCTCTTGTGTGGCGGCTCAGGTGGATGGCAATGAAGTCGAACTCTCTCGCACCCCCCAAGTTGGCCCCGGTTTAGCTTTTTATATCCCACAAGCCGATATTCACTATGGTATGCTTTTAGAGCTTCTGCCCTTTGGCACACCCGTACAAGTAGCTTGTCGGCGTGATGCTTTTCTGCAAACTGGCGGTTGGGACTCCACACTCGATGCTAACTGTGATGACATCGATTCCTGGATTCGGATTGCCCAGTTTGGCGATGCTATTTTCTTCAATCAGTGTCTTGCTTACCGGACTATCTGGCCGGGTGCGTATAATCAAAAGTTTTCTTTGTCTCGGCGGTTGTCAACAAATATTTTGATGAAGGAGAAAATTTACGCCTTGGTAAATGACCAACATCGCTCAAAGATTCCCGTCTTTCAAGATATAAAAAATTACCTAACACTTCATTGGATTTTAGTAGCACTAAAGCAAAAAAATATCAAGAGTTTTCTTTCAATGATCGATCTGTCTATACTTTCTCCTCAGTCTTGGAAGTTTTTGCTAACTGCTGTTTCATCACGCCGCTCTCAAGGAAACAATTCTCAAGTTCGCAAACTTGTATTGATTGAGTCCTAATTTTTTCAGCGTTACAAACTTAGCTTTTACAGAACAAATTTGAAAAAGAATGTCACAAGGGAACAACCAGCAAAGCTTGTCTAATAGCGATCGGATTCAGAACTAATAGTTGATGATATCAGAAAATCTAAGCTGTTCCACATTTAACTTGCATAATTAGGGCGCTCATGTTGCCTACCCCACAGGAGTTCTATGAATTTTGGATCTGCAAATTAGATGTGGTTTAGCTTAGTATACCGATAACTGTCTAAATGTTAAATCTGAGCGAGAGAAAATCAGTAGACGTTAGTGTTAAGAGTAAACATTGGGAGAAACCCTATTTAGTAGTGATATGATAATTTCTCCTTTATTGCCTGGTTTTAGCTGTATTGTAAACCAGTTTTTTCCTGTATAAATTTTAGGTTAAATGGAAAAACAAATCTCAAGTAACGCATTAACTAAAGTCCAAGTACTGATTATGGCGATCGCCGCTGGTGTCTGTGTTGCTAACGTTTATTATAATCAGCCAATCCTCAAAAATATTGGATCATCTTTTGGAGTCAGTGAAGGCGAAGCGGGTAGCATCTCTGTGCTTACCCAAGTCGGTTACGGTCTTGGGCTTTTCTTTTTAATCCCCTTAGGCGATAAAATCAACAAGAAAAAATTAATTCTTTGCTTATTGATATGTTTGTTCTGTTTGTTGATATTCATGGCATTTTCACAAAACATCGTCCAAGTTTGGATATTGAGCGTAGCAGTTGGGATTGCGACAGTCTCCGCTCAGATTATTCTTCCTTTAGCAGCAAGTATAGATAGAGTAACTACAGGTCAAACAGTAGGCAATATTTTTACTGGTATATTGATTGGAGTTTTAGGAGCAAGGGTTTTTAGTGGATATATTGCTGAATGGTTGAGTTGGCGTTATGTATATGGATTTTCAGCAGGAATGATTTTAATTGTTATTGCTTTACTAAAAATATATTTGCCGAATGTAAAAAATGAATTTAATGGTTATTATTTGGAATTATTAAAATCAACACTTCAGCAATTAAAACGGTTTTCATTATTAAGAGAAGCGTCTTTAATTAGCGGGTTATTATTTGGTGTATTTTGCTCATTTTGGACAACGCTAACTTTCCATTTAAGCGGAGTGCCTTTTAATTTCCAATCTGACACAATTGGGATGTATGGCTTTGTGGCGATCGCAGGCGCATTGATGGCACCAGTTTTTGGTAAACTAGCCGATCGAGGTAACTCCCAACGTTCTTTGACTATTGCTGTATCGATGGTGATTGCAAGTTTAGTGATTGCTAAAATTGCTGCTAATTCTGCACTGGCGATCGCTGTTGCTGTATTGTTACTAGATGTAGGTGTACAGGCAACCCAAGTTACCAATGTCGCCAGGATATACACTCTTGATCCTCAATCGAATAGTCGCATCAATACAGTTTACATGACTACCTATTTTATCGGCGGTTCTATAGGTACTAGCATTGGTTTATTATGCTGGAATCTTGGTGGCTGGAATTTGGTGACTTGGCAAATGTTAGTTTTTACTTTGATCGCATTTTTTATTATCGTCAGACCGAAAATAACTACTCCCTCTGGGCAATGAATGGAAGTATGCAGCTTTTAGAGTACCAGAAAAAAATATCAGTAGCAACCTGCCAACGATAAATTTTCCACATATAACCGGTATATAGCGGTTCCCATTCAGATGCAGTACAACGTTACATCACGAGGTGTAGGGGCACGGCAATGCCGTGCCCCTACGGGTGTACCTCACGTAAACGATAACTGCTATAGCAATCTTATTTAATTTGTGAGAATTGCAACCCGCAGATCCCCGACTTCTTTGATAAATCGGGGATATTTTTTCTCACGAATGATTCAAAGGTCAACTATATTTTATCAGGCGTAAGCCCTCTAGTCGGATAGCTTCAGGATAGAGAGCTTTATAAATATTGCAATTTGGAGATTGAATATCGTAACGACCTGTAGCCTTAAATGTAGCTAGAGGACAACCTCCTGTACACCAATACTTCCACTCACATGTCCGACAGCCTTCTTTTTCCTCAACTGACAAATTTTGAATACCTGTTTTATCTTGGCGCACAACAGTTAAAGGATCTTGAGTCTCAGATGAAGATACAGTTTTATGTAGCTGCATTTGGCATTTAGCAATTTGCCCTTTGTAATCAAATACGAGATAGCTTTGCCCAACTCCACAAGTTCGTTTATGAGGAGATGCTAAATTAGCACGGTCAATCAATGAACCTAGCAAACTTCGATTAGGTAATTTCAATTCAATAACTTTGAACGCTGCCAACATTCCCTCAATCAGCCGAGATTCTTCTAATTGCAAGTCTTCGTAAGAAGCTGAAAGTTCATTTTCACGATAGAAATTTAAACTAAATGGTAGATTATATTCTAATATCCATTCCAGAAGATCGGCTAATCCTTCTGCATTCCGCCCAGTAACCGTAATGGAAATATCTGGTATTAGACGATTTTGCAAAGCAATTTTAATACCTCGTTCAACATCTGGAAACGATCCCTTTCCGCCTGCGTAAGAACGTTGGATATTATGGAAATCTGATAATCCATCCAGTGAAATCATCAGACGCAGATTCAATCTTTGAAGCATCTCAATAATCTCAGGTGTAATCAATGTTCCATTACTGAGAACGACTCCATCTAATATGATGTCTGTTTCTTGGCTAAGGGATTGAGCGTACAAATGGAGATCCTTAATTAAAGAAGAGCATAGTAATGCTTCTCCTCCTGCATATTTCAGTTTGACGCGGCGGTAATGATTTAAGGCAGCAGAGCGAAATATAGATTCAATAGCTGCTTTACCTATATCTATTGACATATCCTTTGCTACATGAGGAAGGTAGCAGTAATCGCATCTTAAGTTACAGCGATCGGTGATATGTAACCATGCTGTTAAAGTTTCTGGTATTTCATTTAGATGAAATGAGTAATTATTATTAGGTACTATTAAACGGGCTTGATATAGTTCCTGAATGGCTGTATGTAAGTCTATTGGGTCAATATAAGGATACTCTGTTGCAATATCATCTAATTTATGAGAATTTGTAAACTGATTAAGTAAATATATTGCTGATTGATTGAGAACTGCTACTTTATGATGAGTACCATAACAGATAGAATAAGTATCATCTAAAATCATCATCTGCGAGTTAGGAACTCGCACAAACTCTGTCTCCAACATCCCCAAAGATAATCGGATATCTGAGCTTAATTCAGCTAAAGGAGATAAGTCACAGGCACAATCCCCTCCATCACAATCACATTGCCCAGTTGCTACGTAGGTAGAATTGAGAGAAACTAAAATTTGGGGTCGATCATTTTTTTTACTAAGCATGAGAAAATGGCTCTTTTGTGGCACGTATTCTAGTCAAAAACATTTGTTGATCACACCATTCCTTGAGAGCTTTATGATCTTTCCACTGAGATTTGAGTTGTTGGATCAGGGTTTTAGAAAGTTCTATAGGCAAACGTTCGATTTTCTTTTGGAGCATATTTAGCTCATGTTGGATTGAATACGGCCCGAAACCCCCATGCTGAAAGATTTTGGGTATTCCTTGAGCATATTTACTAAAAGCAAAATCGTAGTTAGCTTGTTGAAATGCAACATCACCTTCTATCCGTAATATACGGCCAAAGTATAGTGTATGGATATTTTGATATGATTGGAAGCGATCGCTAAGTTCTTGTGCATAATCTGAAATATGCTCGTAGGCTTTGGCATAATAATCAAACTCAGCTTTACCTACAAGGCTGTCAATGGCATATCGCGTGTCATTGTACTCTAAACTAGTCTGATAAGAGCGCTCGTTGAGTATTAGAGCTTGTTCTTGTAGAGTGCGATCGCACCTTTGAAACCCAAGATGCCAACAGACACTAGCAGCTTGGTGCAAAATTCCAGGTAATTCCTCTTCAATTCCGTATTTCTCTGCCAGTTTCAGGCTTTCTTCTAAAGCATCTTGAGCAAGACTTAGTAAATTGAGATCCCATTCTACCTGTGTCACATCCCAAACGGCTTCATTTATTACCTCGGCACTAAACCACTGATTTAAACCTAATTGAAAGTATGCCCTACACAATATTCGATTATCGTTTTCCTCATTGTCGCAACGGCTTAATGCTCTCTCAAGTAACTGTTTAGCTTTCACATAGTTACCATTCTCTACCAAAATAGTAGCAGAGGCAATTTCGGCGTTGGCTATTTCGCGTTCACTCTCAACACTCGACCACATATCAATAGCAGCCTTAAAACATTGTTCAGCCTTTACGTAATCTTTTTCTCGCCCATACAAAAATCCCAAGTTATTTTGAATGCTAGCCATAACTTGAGTTAAGCCTTTGTCAGGAGTATCAACTTCCATCGCCGCATCCCAACCTAGTTTGTAATATTTTTCAGCTTCCTCAAAGTTGTTGAGTTGTCGATGCAGATAACCAACTTGGTTAGCTACCCTAGGAATAGCAGATGATAGCTTCTTACCTTGAACTAGGGATAAACACTCTTGCTGATATTTCAAGGCTTCGTTATAAAGATGTAACTTGGTATTTAGCATTCCCAAGACATTATAAATATCTGCTTGAAGAGAAGAATTAGAAGATTGTTCCGATAGCATTACCTCTAGCTTTCTCACCTCATCTTCTGTTGTACTCTTATCTTTAAGGGCATGAACAATCTTTGATTGAAAAAGAATCAGTTCAGATTTTTGAGCAGTTTCTAGGTCTTTTTCAAATTCTTTTGCAATTTCCACCAATTGTTTGACAAAGCTAAATTTTTTAGCTTGACTGCGTATCCTTTCAGTAACTTTATACCAAGTTGCGAAGCCCTTGGTTGGATCGGCATATAAAGCATTCCAGAGCCATCGCCTAGTATTGAATTCCCGCAGTTGTTTCACTTCTTCAATCAGAAACTCGATATTAGCGACTTTCTGAGAATCATCAGAGTGACGTTGAACCTCCAATATCCTTTTTTGTGGACTTAAATCATAATCTTTTTGCTCGAAATATTTAGCAGCAATCCGACTATCTCGTTTTCTCAATTCCTGATCTGGGTCAATATCTGTCCATACATATTTCTCAACTAAGTCTCTCACAATATCATGCAATGATATTTGAGAACCACCCATTACTGGTTTGATGAAAAAGTAACTCTGTGCATCAATAAATAATTTTTGAGCCTCTTCTGTAGATAGTTCTAATAAATTAGCAATATCAGAGCTATCTAATGGATAGATGCGTGAAAGTAAGATGGTTAGTCTATCCATTGATGTCTCAAGCTGTGTAATATGTCGAACCATCTCAGCTTCAAATCCACCAGTTTTTTCTAACCTCTCTGGAATAGTTTCTATATCTTCACTCTCTAACCAATCTGGTATGACTTCCCGATAAGCATACTCTACTCCAAATTCAATCATTATCGGGCTACCACCAGAAAGAATGATGATCTTTTTAGCCAATTCTTTTCCAATAGTAAAATGAAGCTGCTCCTCCTTGGAAAGAATATATGTTTGCACATCTTCATTAGTAAATTCATTTAATTCTAAACAAGTTAATTCTTCTTTTTTGAATGACTTTTTCAGAACTTGACGAGCAATACTAGGGCGGCCTGCTAAAATAAATACGGCATTATCTAGTTGATGGCATAAATCGCTAATATATTTCCAAACTTCCTCTCTTACGTCTGCTTGTCCTAACTTCTCAACTGTATCAATTATAAATACTAGTCTCTGTTGGCTGGATTTTCGATTAATTTCATCGACCAAGAACTTTTCAAGTTGTCTACGTTCTTGTTCGTATGCAATTCGACCAAGGCGGTTTTCATCTTCTCGCAGTTGTCGTAACTGGAGCAACCATTCTTTATATGTAGAATCGTATAATTGTTTGGCGATTTGAGTGTATAAATCTTCTGCATCATTAAAAACAGGCATATCGCAATCAATAATTTCACTTGTCCCAATCTCAACTTGATTTAGGCGCGATTGTAATGCTTGAAGCAACCAAGTTTTGCCAATCCCACCTCTACCCTCCACCAAAACGACATGGAGATTAGGTTCTTGAACCAGGGAAATGATTCGATTTAGATGTTCTTCACGACCAACAAATTCTAATTTATCTAGTTCAGACATAATATAGGACTCCTATTTGATTTTTGCAAAAACTCAGTACATACTTATTCCCTATTCCCCATTCCCTAGTTAATTATTTTGAATGGCTTCATCAAGCTTATGAATTAAATATCTATAGGGTGCATCATTATATTCCTCATTGTGCAGGTAGTAATTGACAACAAACTGAAATTCCCAGTCTGTTTCTACTTCAGATTTCAGCGTAGAAAGAAATTCATGGATTTGCTCTCGATCTGTATTGCGGAATATTCCTAGAGTCTCTTCAACAGTTTTATCAAAGAAAGTTTTGCGGAGGTTTTGTCGATAAGCCAGACTATCAGCACCACGATTGATAAATCCAGCGTGTTGCTGAAGAGTTTGAAAAAAATACTGCATAGACCAAGTACCTGCGTCAGCAGAATTATTCTTTAATTTCAGTTCATCAATATACTCCCGGCAGATTTTAGCTGCTTCCTTACAAAGCTCTTTAAAGCTCTCAGGCGAACTTTCTCGGAGAAGACCAATAACTAGTAGCCGCCGTGTCATACCATCTTTTATAAACGCTTTCTCACGACTGAAAATAGATGTCTTTGTCAGTTCAATATTTAATTTATGACTATCACCACTGAAAGGTAACTGAAATCTCTCAACGGCTTGCTTTAATACCCAATGACCATTTAGTATGGGAAATATACTCAATTTTTCAATGGATTCATATAGATGATTATTTTCTTTAGTCAAACTTTCTTTAATCTGATCTCTACATTTTTTGAGGTTTTTTTCCCATAATTGATTGCCATAACTGTTGAGAAACAAATTAACTGTGTAACCACCCCCTCGATAAACTTTTAGTGCTTCAGCAATTCCCCCTGGATGTCCGCCAGTTAAATATAGTAAGTGTCCTGCTAGTAGAGCAAGACTTTCAGAAGTCATTTCGATTGACTTGAGATATTTGGTTGCTGTATCTTCAATCACTTCCCAGTTAAAAGGAGGGAGTGTTAGTTTTTTAAAAGTCCGAGCTAAGGGGAGATCAATTAGACAGCGAGCTGCAATAATAACTCGAATTCTCCCGGAATTCTCTTTAAAGAACTGTAATTCTTTCAAACATTTTTGAATTCTACATTTAAATTCCTCAAGGTCATTAAAAAGTTCATTTAAACGTTGGTTTTTTGGGGCGCTTCCATCAAGATCAATTAGCAGCACAATACCTTTTTTTCCCTGAGATTGCCATTTAGCCCAATTTCTATGCAATAGTAAGCCTAAACGCTCTCCCCAATTTAATTCATGCCCTTGTTGGGGCGTAAGTTCTAGAGAACTTGCTAATCGTTTTTCTAGGTCATCAATACTTTCATAACTAGACATAGAAGCATAAGCACAACACCATTGTAAATCTTGAAAACGCACCATTACCTGTTTGAGAAATTCTGTTTTTCCGTAACCTTCAGGAGCAGTTACCAAACGATAAACAGGAGAATTAATTGCTGTAATCTCATTAATTGCAGCATCTCGATTAGTGAATGGAATTTTATCAAGCTCAATCTCTATAGATTGTTTATTTAGCTGGGTTAACTCTAATTCAGCTTTTTCTATTTCATCGAATTTATCGTCAAGATACCTTTGCAATTTATTTTTATCTACATCATTAAGCGTCCGCATTATTTGTTTGCCGATACTTTCAATATCATTTTTTAAATGAGCTATTAACTGCTCTAGATGGTTCTTTCGTAAATCTGAAGAATTTGTCATTGCATTATGGCATTAAGTTTGTTTTCTAGTTGCTCAAGTTCTTGTAGTATGCTATCGATTTGGCGTTGGATGATATTGCGATCGCCAGCACTAAGTGTATAGTTAAGCTGATTGTAAGCTATCTCATAATCACTACTTATAACGTCAAATCTCTCTTGTAAAGTTTTAATTTTAAGTTGCTGCACTCGGCTTAGAATCCTTTGGATATGTGCATTTGACGACATCGACAAGGCGATTTCATCCCATACTTTGATTAATACATCCGCCGGAATCATAAAAGCAGTTTTGGTATCTTCTCGCCGCTTCTCCGCCGCTACAGCCATACCAACCACTGCTGCAAGGGTTTCATCCCATATCGGCGCACCACTAAAACCCGGTTCTATCCTGTAACCAGTTACCTTACTGTCTTCCAGTTGCACCCATCCCTTTCCTTGGCTGTCTCGCAGCACCCCTGTAGCCCAAACGCCATCATTGTGTCCGTTAGGAAAACCAAATATGCGAAAAGGATGCTCCCAAATATTGCTAGCTGAGATTAGCTTGATAGGTTGGGCTTCTTGAGGCAACTGCCCTTCTATTTGCAACCCAGCAATATCTTCAGGTTCAGAAGTTGATGAATTGCTGATAACAGGCTGCCAAAAAAGAACTTTAGCTTTTAGTTTTTGCCCTGATGCAATTAGGGGGAAATCCAAGTAAATATCATTACTAGGAGCTTCAACTATATCCTCTGGTAAAGATAGGGCTGAGGTAACAACATGAGCGCATGTCAGGATGTAATTTCGAGTTCGCCCAGAGACTAAAAAACCGACACCAACTACCGCGCCATTAGGATGAAAAATCCGCGCGATCGCAGACCGAAAAGTTTGAATATAATTATCTGGAATCGCTACCATGCTATGCCTTATTTTGCTTCCATTTCAAGGTAATTTCGTAGTTAGCTTCACCACCCACAGAAGTAAAAACCGCACCTGCAACAGCATTTAACTTAATACCAAATTTCACCTCTACCTCATCGGCAGGTGTATTAAGCTGACTCAGTTTGGTGATAATTGCTGAAGCTACAGGTTGTATTTGATCTAATACCTCATCAAATTTCTTTTTAGCTTCAACTACCATTTGTCCTGTGTCTGCTCTGGCAACACGTACAAGAGCATTGCTATTTTCTGGCTCATCAACTTCGGCTAAAAACTTCGTGCCATCTTGGAGAGAAAATTCTGTGATTTGTTTCCGATTCATGGTGAAACCTGTTATTTTGAACTAATAGTTTTTTGTAATTCGTAAGGGTTTTAGATATTTACAAGGGGTGGTTTATAAAGCTAACTTTTCCTGGTACGTAGTCAGCAATTAAGTGCTTAACGCAACAGCTAAAGTGCTGACTACAAACTTATTTACCTAGCATAGTTGAATTGACAGCCTACTAGAAGTTTGTGAAGTTTCTAAATAAACTGACCAACCTCTTGCTGCTTGAGGATTACAAGCTGGTTGACTGTCATGCAATAGATTTAACAATTGTTATATTAGTTATATCTCTAGCTTGACTTCAATTAGTAATTATACGGACTCAGCTAAAAAATTACTTGAATCTACCTAAGTAGGCAAAAATAAATTAACCTATATTACGCAATGTAAATTTAATTAAATTTTCTCGTAGTAATGCTACATAAACCACATCTATTTTGAAAACCATACTTTTTAAAAGTAGTGGGAGCATCTTGCTCCCCTATTGTAGTAGCGGGCATCTTGCCCGCACTACTCCAGATTTCAAAATGGACGAGGTTTAGCAATCCATGTAGGAGTTACGAACAAAAAGATCCCCGACTTCTTGAAAAAGTCGGGGATCTGAGCCTGTATAAATTAGAATGAATATGTGTTGAAGAGTTAATTGAATAGCTGGTTGTCGGAAGTACTGAGGAATTTTTACTTGCAAACAGTCCATTAATTCGGAGAACACTTGGCACAAAAATCAGGACTGAATTTACAGTATTGGCTACCTGTCAACTGGTAAGCTGTACAATAAGGAAAACTGGTAAGTTCAATTTTGGCTGCTTGTAATTTGGAACCATTCGGTAGCACTTCAGTAAGTTTGGTTTTATCAGCCAGAAGGATAGCTAAAAGCTTAGGTAACGCCATGCAAGCAGCAATATTTAGCAGCGTTAGCAATATAGCGTCTATCAAATTCATAGGTAATCTATCTCCTGTGAAAAATAGGCGTAGGCGTAGCGCGTCGTAGACATCGCTGTTATTAGATGCAAACACAATCATTGCTTGCACTCTATGTAAATCAACTTTAACATAAATTTTTGTAAATATAAAGGTGGAATTCCTGGAATTATCATACACAGAAGGGAATGTGGATAATAAGGACGGTGATTGTAGCAGAATAACAAAATAAGCTGTAAGAACGATCAGTTTAAATCTTTAGGTAAGATGTTATGTCAAAAACCCAAACCGCCTCTTCTTTTTTATCTAACATCAGTGAGGGGGAACGGCAGGCATTAAAGCGGTTGGTAGATTACACAAATGTAGAATCGCTGCCAGAAGTTTGGCCTTTGGCAGCTCAACAATTTGGTGATGTTGTCGCCCTCCGCAACCCTCACGCCAAACCAGAGATAGTGATTACTTATACCCAGCTAGCAGAGCAAATCCAACTATTTGCTACTGGGTTGCAGGCGTTGAGAGTAAAGGTAGGCGATCGCATTTCCCTAATTGCTGACAACAGTCCTCGCTGGTTTATTGCCGATCAAGGCATAATGACTGCTGGAGGGGTTGATGTGGTGCGTAGCTCCCAAGCGGAAAAAGAAGAACTGCTGTTTATCATCGCCAATAGTGGCAGTACCGCGATCGTCGTTGAGGATTTAAAAACACTTAAAAAACTGCAAGAACGTCTCAATGATTTACCAATTCAACTGGTAATCTTACTTTCTGATGAATCACCACCGACAGACCAAACCCTAAAGGTGCTGAACTTTACCCAGTTGCTCGAAATTGGGGTAAATCATAATTTTGTGCCAGTCAAGCAAAATCGTGATGCCCTGGCAACCCTAATTTACACCTCTGGCACTACAGGCAAACCCAAGGGTGTAATGCTGTCTTATAACAACTTGATGCACCAAATAATAAGTTTTGGGACAGTATTGCAACCGAATGTGGGCGATATCGTTCTCAGCATCCTACCTTCCTGGCATAGCTACGAACGAACTGTTGAATATTACCTACTATCTCAAGGGTGTACGCAAGTTTATACCAACTTGCGCTCTGTGAAAGGGGATTTGAGACAATTTAAACCCAACTACATGGTGGGTGTACCCCGGCTGTGGGAATCGATTTATGAAGGAGTGCAAAAGCAATTCCGCGAACAACCAGCAAATAAGCAACGCCTAGTTAACTTTTTATTGGGTATTAGCGAGAAATATATCAAAGCGCGGCGAGTTGCTCAAGGGTTGAATTTAAATAATCTTCATGCTTCAGCCATTGAACGATTAGCAGCTAGGATACAAGCATCAGCTTTATTACCCCTCCACACCTTGGGAGAACGCCTGGTTTATGCCAAAGTGCGGGAAGCCACAGGAGGAGAAGTTAAGCAGATGATTAGCGGCGGTGGTGCCCTTCCCAGACACATCGATAACTTCTTTGAAATTATTGGTGTGCAGATTTTGCAAGGCTATGGCTTGACAGAAACTTCTCCTGTTACCCATGTGCGGCGTCCTTGGCGAAATTTGATTGGTGCATCAGGACAACCACTTCTGGCCACAGAAGCTAAAATCGTCGATCCTGAGACCAAAGCGCCTCTACCAGTAGAGAAGCGAGGTTTAGTATTCTTGAGGGGACCACAGATTATGCAAGGCTATTACCAAAATCCCGAAGCGACAGCGAAAGCAATTGACGCGGAAGGTTGGTTTGATAGCGGCGATTTGGGTTGGCTGACACCACAAAATGACTTGGTGCTGACTGGCAGGGCGAAGGATACGATTGTATTGACTAACGGGGAAAACATCGAGCCACAGCCGATCGAAGATGCGTGTTTGCGATCGCCATACATCGATCAAATTATGCTCGTCGGCCAAGATCAGCGCAGCCTGGGAGCCTTAATTGTCCCCAATATCGAAGCTATAGAAAAATGGGCAGCAAGTCAGAGTGTGACACAGAACGATCAGGTAACTTCCTCAGATAGTCAAAAAATTGACTTGGAGAGTAGAATGATCCAGGATTTATTTCGGCAAGAATTAAATCGGGAAGTGCAAAATCGTCCAGGATATCGACCGGATGACCGCATTGGAACGTTTAAACTGATTCTGGAACCGTTTTCCATCGAAAATGGTTTGATGACGCAAACACTAAAAGTTCGACGACATATCGTAACGGAACGCTATCACGATATTATTGACGGCATGTTTGCCTGATAATTGATTCCACCTGCTAACTGTAAAGAGTGAACGTGAAATGTTTATGGATGCCTCCAAATCTAATTTGCTTCTGAAACGCGTCGTTAACGTCAAAGTTATTGTGACTCCTCTCTGGAAAGAGGAAGTACAACAACAGCTGCAAACGCAGATCAACCAACTCGATCAGCAACTACAACAGCTAGACGTTGAAGGACAAAGAGCGATCGCGGCAATTCAAAAGCAGAGTCTGCAACCACCTGGCCCCCAGACCCTCCAACAAATTGACAATATCCAACTCCAAGTCAATCAAAAGAAAAGTGAATTCCTAGAGCAGAAAAATCAGTTGCTGCAAAACCTCCAGCAAGTGCAGTTTCTCCAGCAAGATCAGGAAGTCAACCAATTCCAAATGGAAGGCTTTTTTCGGGTAGAAACTGGTGATAACCTGATTAGCAAAATGCAAGTCGAAATCATTCTGCGCGATGGCGTTGTAGAAGAAATTCGCGGCGACATTTAAAAAGTTAGGAGTTATGAGTTATGAGTTTAAATTCCTAACTCCTGTACAGACGCGATTAATCGCGTCTCTCCTAATTCCTCACTCCAGCCCAAACAATTTGCCACACTGGAGGAGAGCTAATAAAAAGCGATCGCCCAAAGGTGGTCATCTCAACTCGATATCTAACAGTACCAACTGAATCATTACCCCGCTTGATTTGCGTAATCGTCACAAAGGACTGATTTCGTTGCGGATAAGCTACCTCTACCTTTCGCGTTCCTCCCACTCCTATGTCCTCAAAAGCATTCAGGGCAAGGGTAGCAGGATCGCTACCTTGGAGAGATGAGTTAAGCTTTTCTAAAGGTATAGTTTTATAATCGGAACGCTCTCGGTATGCCACAACCTCTTGAGACTGATGTATTGCTAGCACCTGCTGGGTTTGCCCATTAGTAGTCTCAACAATCTGTGCAGATGGCTGGCGCTGGATAATATAAACTCCAGCACCAGCAGTTGCAAAGACACTTAATATCACAATCAAAAAGAATTTCAACTTTGCCGACATAAAAGTAAACAGGAATTTCAAATAGGTTTATTACCAATTTTGAATTCTAGATTGAACTGCATCCCATATCCTCTACCTGTGAGAAGCTCTTCTATCTTAAGCAGTAGTTATGAGGAATATGAATAGCACATCCCATTTAATCTCTAAAACAAGATCGACATATTGGCGAACCATTGAGCATAGCTCTCCAGCCAGAATGTAAATATTGCCAGTGCGTTCATCGATTCAGACTATAAAAATCGCTAAAAACAGACTTGTAACATTTTGACAAAGGATAAAACCAGGGTAAGCTCATCTAACTTGGTGTAATTTTAACTTGATCAATTAAATAAGATCATCCTAAAGGAGTGTGTGAAAAACTTTAGATCAGTCGTAGAATCACTCAAGTGTTTTCTAACATGAAAATATGGTAATTTTACGCATAGTCAGTTTGGGATTGCTTTTTGCTACCTTTCCAATGTTTTTGCTGCTAACCGGCAAAGGTCGATTTTTGCTCAAATCGATGGTAGTGCAGATCAAGCAGGGAATTGGGAGTTTACTAAAAAATCTCAAATTATGGTCTTTTAATGACCAAGAGTCTCGTGGAGCATCATCTAAATTTCCAGTTGATCCAAAGCCTAAAAGGGAGGAATCTGGTTATGTAAAACCTAACGGGCTGGTATCAAAACTTTCAAAAACTATCACAATTGCTGCGATCGTTGTGGCAGCAGTAATAGCTGGAAATACTGTATCTGCTCAGGTTACGGCGTTACCACCTCTAGCTTCTCTCAAGACCGTTTCGGTTCGAGAGCCTGATAATCTTGGAGACTTTGTAAAAGACAAAGTAGCCGCCATTAAGTTAGGAAAGGCTCTTTTTTGGGATATGCAAGTTGGTAGCGATGGACTAACCTCCTGTGCTACTTGCCATTTCCATGCCGGAGCCGACAGCAGATCAAAAAATCAGATATCTCCTGGTCTGATGCGGATCAACGCCGATGGCACAGAAAACCCAGATACGGTTTTTAATGTCGGCGGTGGGCCGAACTACCAGCTCAAGCCAGAAGATTTTCCCTTTCACAAGTTGTCAAATCCAAATGATCCGACAACAGTTGTGTCTGACCGGAATGATATCGCCTCCTCCCAAGGAGTTATCAATACCAAGTTTGTTGATGTAATACCTGGTAATGCAGAAGACCAAGTAACGCTTCAACCAGATCCCGTGTTTAACGTGGGAGGTATAAATGTACGTCGCGTCGAGCCACGTAACGCGCCAACTGCGATTAATGCAGTATTTAACTTCCGCAACTTCTGGGACGGTAGGGCGCAAAACATCTTTAATGGAGTGAATTCCTTTGGTTTGAGAGATTCTCATGCTTCTGTCGTGAAAGCACAGACTCCAAATCAGCTAAAATTTGTCAAAGTCAGCCTCAATAATTCGTCTTTAGCTTCTCAAGCAGTCGATCCACCACTTAGCTCCTTCGAGGAATCTTCTGATGGTCTTACCTTTCAAGAAATAGGTGATAAGTTCGGATCAATTGATCACAAATCCGCCAGCGTTGGCAAGGGTAAGAAGCTCCCCAGAAAACTTGCTAAAAAGTTATTTCCTCTGAGACCGCTAGGGAAACAACTTGTGCATCCACAGGACAGTGTTTTAGGTACAGATAGCAGATGGCCTGAACCTGGACTGAGAAATGAAAGCTATGATCGCCTAATTAAAAATGCCTTCAAGCCGGAGTGGTGGAAGTCTAATCAACTGATTCAAATTGATGCTAACGGTGTGAGAACTTTTGTTAAGAAACCGGATCGCTCTTTGGAAACCAATGAGTACAGGTTAATAGAGTACAACTTCTCGCTATTTTTTGGGCTGGCAATTCAAATGTACGAATCTACGCTCATCGCTAACGATACCCCACTTGATCGCTTCTTGGAAGGAAACACCACTGCCCTAACTGGGCAACAGCAACGGGGGAAACAACTGTTCGAGGGTAAAGCTCAATGCAACCTTTGTCATAATGGGGCAGAACTTAGCAGTGCTTCTGTGAGTTCTGTGCAGAAACAAAGGATTGGGATTCTTAACATCCCTAATTTTAGTAGATTCGTCTTTGACAATGGCTTTTTCAATATCGGCATCAGACCGACATTAGAAGATGTTAGTGTTGGAGCTAATGACCCATTTGGGAATCCGCTTTCGGAAACGAAACTGGCTCTACTGGGAACTTTCCAGCAACTTCTCGGTTCCCCATCCAACACCACAGTTAGCTCTAAGGACACAATACTTGCGGATGGCAGTTTCAAAACTCCTGGACTCCGCAATGTCGAACTGACTGCCCCTTATTTCCACAATGGTGGTTCTTTAACTTTGCAGCAAGTGGTAGACTTATACAGTCGTGGCGGAGACTTCCGCCAGCAAAGCGCCCTTGCCGTGTTGGGACTAACTGAAGCCGAAAAAAATGACTTGGTAGCCTTCCTCAAATCGCTCACTGATGAGCGAGTCCGCTATGAAAAGGCGCCATTTGATCACCCACAACTGTTTGTTCCAAATGGACATCCGGGTGATTCTACATACGTGATCAATGATGGTACTGGCAAAGCCACAGATAGTCTACTGGAAATTCCTGCTGTTGGTAGTCATGGTGGTAATGGCACTCCAAATTTCCTCGTCACTTCCAGACAGTGGTAAATAGCGTATAATCGCTAACCTGACAACATTTGCAGCAATGGGGAGCTTTTGGTGGGGAAAACCCAGCAAAAGCTCCCCAAGCTACGAGAGTTAATGGTGCGATTTGGCGATTTGTCCAATCGGAATTTCAATCCAAAATTCTGTACCTAACCCTGGCTGAGAATCACATTTCAAAACTCCACCGTGTTTATCAACAACAATCTGGTAACTAATTGATAACCCCAAGCCAGTGCCTTTTCCCACTGGCTTAGTTGTAAAAAATGGATCGCAGATTCTCGCCTTCAGAAGCTCCGGTATTCCTGGACCATTGTCTGCAATGCGAATTACTACGCTTTTGACATTGCCTTCAAGTTCTCCGACAGCAGTACGGATGGTAATTTGACTGCTATGAGTTTTTGATTGAGATTCCCTATAATCTTCTAAAGCATCGATGGCATTGCTTAAAACATTCATAAATACCTGATTTAGTGGTCCTGCATAGCAGTCTACTAAGGGAAGGTGACTATATTCTTTGACTAATTTAATCGCCGGACTTTCCGGTTTTGCTTTCAAGCGATGCTGCAAAATTAGTAAGGTGCTATCAATGCCTTCGTGAATATCAACTGGCTTTTTTTCTGCCTCATCAAGGCGCGAGAAATTCCGTAAACCCAAGACAATTTGCCGGATGCGATCAATTCCAACTTTCATGGAAGATAAAGTTTTGGGCAAATCCTCGATGAGAAATTCTAAGTCGATCTCAAATGCGCGATCGCGAATCTCAGGGCTAGGGTTAGGGGTATTTTGCAAATAGAGGTCTAGTATACCAAGTAAATCTTGGGTGTAATCGTTGACATGATTAATGTTGCCATAAATGAAGTTTACCGGGTTATTAATTTCGTGGGCAACACCAGCTACGAGTTGACCCAGTGAGGACATTTTCTCAGTTTGGATCAGTTGGGTTTGAGTTTGTTGTAAATCATGCAAAGCTTGAACTAGCTTTTGAGTCTGCTCTTTGGTTTGATTATGTAATTGGGCTTGTTGGAGTGCAACTCCCAGCTGATTGGCAATTTGAGTAATAAATTTAATTTCTGAGGCTTCCCAATGGCGGGGTGCAGAATTCTGGTAAGCTGCTAGCAAGCCCCATAGCTGTTGTCCAATAAATATGGGCGCGATCGCATAAGCCCTTGCTTGAATTTGCTCTAGAACTGCAACATGACATTGAGAGTGGCCAACTTGATAGATGTCATCAACTGCAAAGGTTTCATTGTGACGATATCGCCCACCTTGAGTTTCCTGCAAATAGCTATCTTGCCAAACTGTCTTGGTATGATCGCCTACTAGCTTTACCCAGCGATCGCCCACAGACTCAGCAATATATTCACCGCTCCAATCAGCCTGGAAGCGGTAGACTGCAACTCGATCCGCTTGTAGTGATTTACAGATTTCTTGGGTGGTTGTCTGAAAAATTGCATCTAAGTCTAAAGATTCTCTAACTTTCGCAACCACTTCAAACAATACCCGTTGTTGTTCTGCTGCTTGTTGCAAATCTAAGGCCTGTTGTCGTGTCTGAGTCAGTAATTCAGCTTGCTGGAGTGCTACCCCCATTTGAGCTGCAATCTGACTAAGAAAGTTAACTTCAGAAGCTTTCCATTGCCGGGAACCAGTGTGTTGATAAGTTGCCAGCAAACCCCAAAGTTTTTGCCCAACAAAAATCGGCGCAAGCACAAAAGCGTGAATTTGAAACTGCTCTAGATTCTCGATATGACACTGATTAAATCCCATTTTGTAGATGTCATCGACTGCAAATGTTTCATTGTTGCGGTAGCGTCCTCCTTCTGTATCTTGTAAATAGGTGTCATTCCAAATTGTATTAATACCTAGTTCAGACTCATTCGACCAGTATGGGCTAGCAGCCTCAAAATCCCCGACAAATTCACCACCCCAATTAGCATCAAAACGATAAACAGAAACGCGATCGGCTTTGATTAATTGACAAACCTCTTTAGTTGTGGTTTGAAAAATCGTATCTGTATCCAGAGATTCCCGAATCTCGGCAATAACTTTAAACACAGCCTGTTCTTGTTCAGCTGTCCGTTTTAACTCAAGTGTGCGTCTTTTAACTTGTTTTTCTAAATTTTCATTGAAGACTTGTACTTGTTCATTGAGTTCACACTGCTGAATTGCCGAAGCAAAGTATTTACCGAGGTTTCTAGCCAGTTCAATCTCTTCAACCGTCCATTTTTGAACTTGTGCTTTTTTAGATTCGCGCCAAACCTCAAAGGATTTCCGGGGGTACAGCTGCCTTTGATCGCTGTCATACTGCCCCGCCCATAGGGTTTCTGTATCTACTTCGTTGCGGAAAATACTTAAGTAGCCCAACAGCTGCTGACGATACTGGAGTGGAATCATTAATATACTGCGAATTTTAGTTGGTTGAAAAGCAACTTGTAAACTTCGCAACCCAGGAGTGTCATGTATATCTGAAATCGCCCAAACATCGTAGTTACTGGACTTGTAGTGTTCCTGCCAGATACTATACTGCTCTATAAGTGGATATATGGTTTGTTCTGGCATCACAGGTTGCTGTCCACAGATATAAAGCTTGATACAAGTATTTCCTGGTATTAAGCATTCTGTTAAGCTGCTCAGGTTGCCATTGTCGAAATCAAAAGCTGCATTTCTAATGCAAAGTCTACCACCAACACCATTAAAGGCAGTAACAGCCGTTTCTAGGGCTGGTTGTAATACAATCGTCGGGAGTGAATGTAGTAGGGTCGTAATGCGGTTAACGATCGCTTCCCGTTCGGCTGTTTTGCGGACTTGAGCCAGAATGGTACTTTGAGCGATCGCCACTGACAACTGATCTACTACCATCTGTAATGCTTCTAGTTCATATTCTGAAATCAAACGCGCTTGGGAATTATGAGACACCAGCAGCCCCCAAAGTTCATCTTGATAGAGAATAGGGGTTACTACAGAGGACTTTACCCCCATTGCCGTCAAATATTCAATATGGCAGGAGTCTACAGGGCGGTAACGGATCTCCTCTGAAATCGTTTCTCCATTATCCAAATCACGCAGGTAACTTTGACCAATTTCTTGAGTATCAACATTCACAACAGAACGCACCCGTGATTTGATAAATAGTTCACGGGCGCTGAGGGGAATATCGTCAGCAGGGAAATTCAGCCCCAGTAGCGACGGCAACCGATTTTCATAAATTGATTCAGCAATCACTTGACCGCTACCATCGGGATGAAATTTGTAAATTATCACTCGGTCAGTTTTTAAGAGCGATCGCATTTCTGCCGTCGTCACTGTGATAATTTCTTCCAACTCTAAGCTTCGCCGGATACGGTTTGTAATCCGGCGTAGTAAACTTTCTTCATGACTACATAAGGGCAAATCTTGTTCAGGATTGGAGGTCATTGTTTATAGCAAAATAAATTAGTAGTTTGCAAACTGACATAATTAAATATAAAGACATTTTGAAATTTATTTGAGGAATTTGTCTTCAGTAAAACTACGGTCAAATTACTAGTAAAAATATTTATTTCCCTTTTCTAGAAATTCAGCAAAAAATCATAAAAACAGACGCTAAAAGAATCGCGTCTGTACTAGCTAAAAGAGAAGTTCTGGCTTTGTATTTTTAACTTTTTGTTGACAGAGGAACTTCAATAAAATTAAACTTTTGTCTGGTCAGCAAAGCGGATTTTTAGATAGTCATCTTCCATCTTTGCCCCTGCTGGTTGTAGTGCTGCTAAGGCTTGTGGCAAAACTAAATTACGACGGTGGTTGCCAATGGTAATGTTTAATTCGTCTCCGGTTTTACTTAGTTGAACTTGGTCTTTAGGAATACCAGGTAAGTAAAGTTCTAAGCTGTATTGGTTTTCCTCTTGCACTACTCTTAGAGTTGTTTCTTTGTAATAAACCTGAGTTGGATCTTCATCTTGATAAAGGGTTTCCTTCAGGCGTTCTAATGAAGCCAATCCGCACATCTCTTCAGAAAATAGGGGAACTTCTTTCACGGGGAGAGGGTGAAAATTGTCATGAATTTCCTGGCGATATTGCTCCTGACTTTCCTTCCAACGTTGGAAAAATGGATCTTGGACTTCGCTGGGAATAATCCGATTAGCCACGACTAAATCTGTTGCAACATTATACAAACTCAGATAAGCATGGGCCCGGAGAGACTCTTTAATCACCATCTTTTCGGGATTGGTAACTAGACGCACTGAGGTTTGAGTATTGTCTGTTAATACTTTTTCCAGAGCTTCAATTTGCTCATAAAATTCATAAGGTGCATCCATCACCTCTTTGTCAGGTAGCGAAAAACCAGCAATCGGTCTAAAAAAAGGTTCAACTAAAGGCCGAAGTGCCACCGAGATGTTTTGAAATGGTTTGTAAAAACGGCGCATATACCAGCCACCGACTTCAGGTAAACTTAGTAAGCGCAGTGCTGTACCCGTAGGGGCTGAGTCGATAATTAAGACATCAAATTCCCCTTCATCGTAATGGCGTTTCATCCTTACCAAGCCAAAAATCTCATCCATGCCTGGTAAAATTGCCAATTCTTCCGCTTGTATGCCGTCTAAACCCCTTGCCTGTAAAACTTGGGTAATATAACGTTTCACAGCACCCCAGTTTCCCTCCAGTTCTTGCAACGCATCCAGTTCAGCACCCCACAGATTTGGGCGGATTTTTTGGGGTGCGTGTCCCAGTTCTATATCAAAACTGTCTGCCAGGGAGTGGGCAGGATCTGTACTTAAAACCAATGTCTGATAGCCTAGTTCCGCACAACGGAGTCCAGTTGCAGCAGCGACGGAAGTTTTGCCCACGCCGCCTTTACCGGTCATTAAAATTACACGCATAGATGCTTCTGTCCTGACTGAGGATTTTTTACATTTATTTACCATTATCGACTGTTTAAGGAAAATAAATGTCGTTTCAACACCTCTAGGCATTATTATCAGTATTTACCCTAACTAGTACAGCACGGCGTAAATAAACCACCCATTCCAAATCAATGAAATGCTTACGCTGTATTCATTTTTAATTTTTAATTTTTAATTTTTAATTCCGCCCTGCGGTACTAGTCTGTTGGGTTTTGCTGCAATAACTGATCAAGCTTAGTTTCCAGGGCTGAGAGTTTTTTGAGAATTGTGGGGCGATCGCCATCAAGAGAAATTAGTAAATTGGTTATTCTCTCTTGTATGTTGGTTAATTGTGCCACTGCATTCTGAATTTGAAGCATTGCTTCTCGAAGTTCTTGGCGTTCCTGTCGTGCTTCCGCCATTTCATCTAACATAGCTTGGACTGTTTTAGCTTAAACGAAAAGAAGCCCCACACTCACGCTTACGGAGTGTGGGATGAATTTTTGGGTGATGACGAATTGACCTACAACCAATTCAATCTGCAGGATTGACAGGGCAGTGGGTCGATGATAGCGCAGCGTTAGCGGGTACTCCCGCGTCGGAATCACCATAAATCTTGCAGCAGCTGAGAACGAAAAACTTGAACAATATTGTGCAATCACAGGCAGAGCAGCAACTGATGTGATTCGGGAGTTAATTCGCTCTCTTGACAAAAGTCCAATTACCTTAACGTCTGACGGTTAAATCATCTCATCTTTTTAATCATGACTTTTTCGAGAGAAAAAATGCTGCTTCACCACATCTAAAAGTGAACAGTTCCAATAATCAATATGGGATACAATCAAACCATCAGAGTTAAGACCTAATTCACTCCAACCGGGAATAGATATTCTTGGCTTCCAGGGGAGAGGAGTATTCCAACTGAGTGTCCACTCAGTTTTTATTGTGTCTCCTAAACGTTGAATATTATGTAAGTCCATCTGGGAATCTAAAAACCAAGTTTGGATAAAACTAATCATTTCTTTGTAACGTTTAACGCCACGAAATTTATTCAACGGGTCTTGAAAAAAAACATCTGGAGCGTAAATGCTGTAAGTTTGATTTACTGGGAATCTTTGATAGTCTTCTTTGAGAATTTCAATAATATCCATGATACATAAATATATCTGTAAATTGGTTTAATCTGAAAAATCAAAAGTTGAAATCAACCCTCATTCCATAAACGTTTTAACTGATGCCGCCAAGCAGTCAGCACTTCTTCTCGCCCTTCTGGAGTTTGATTGATTTCACCCATCAATCCTTCGGCATAAAAGCGTTCTAAGCTTTGCATAGTAGCTTGCAGAGATTGTCCTTGCTGTTTTGCTGCCTGAATAACTTGCCGGATGCGGCTTTCAATTAGTCGATTAAAGACATTATCTAATCCATATCTCACCACTCCCGCGCATTCATCTCACACCCCTAAAAGTGGGTGTGAGGCTTCTGCTGATCTAGCTAAAGTGTGACTATTATGTTGAAATACCCCCCAAATTCCCCCTTCATACAAAGCGTAACGTACTTCTTGAGTGTCATCGAAGTTGGCTTCTAGGAACTGTTCTAAAAATGGTTGGGCTTCTTGGATGGGCACAATAGGCAGTAAAACTCGCAGCCAAGCATTATCTTCGGAAAGCAGCACCAACAGCCGAAAAGTAGAAGTATCTACTTGCCACGATCCAGGATCAATGCCAGCAACAGCCGATGTGCCAAATAATTCTGTGAGCGTACCCGCAATTTCTTCAGGTGTCATAAGGCTTTATTTATATATAGCCTCTAGATTAGCGCAGAGGTGCATCAGCTTATTCAATCGCTCCCATTAGTTTTAATGCTACGCCCTGTGCAGATGTTAACCCTGTTACACCTGTGATATTCAGCCCTGCACACAGTTTATAGCTAATGGTCTTAATATTAAAAATTATTATAGAATATTTTGCTATTAAATACGGTAAATCGACTGATTTATAGTAAATAATAGTGAAGATGCTAGTTACTTAATTAAATTATTACTTCAACTAGTGAAGTATCAAATTGTAACTACATAAATCAATTCATCGTTCATTTAGCAAAGAGATACACCATGACAAATGATGTGATTCAACAACAAATTGAATATTATCGCGCCAGAGCTAACGAATACGATCAGTGGTTTTATCGAACTGATCGTTATGATCGTGGTAAAGAACTCAATCAACGCTGGTTTAATGAATTAGCTATCGTCAGAACCGCCTTACACCAAATTAAGCCAGTCGAACACATCTTAGAAATCGCCTGTGGTACAGGAATCTGGACACAAGAACTTTTAAAAATTGGTCAGCAAATTACAGCGATTGATGCCGTTTCTGAAGTCATTGAGATTAATCAACAAAAACTTCAATCTCCCAAAGTTAATTATCAGCAATGGGATTTATTCACTTGGGAACCCTATCAGCAATACGATTTAGTGTTTTTTTCTTTCTGGCTATCTCACGTTCCTCCGATAAGACTCAATTCGTTTCTCCAGAAAATTTCTCGCTCTGTTCGCCCTGGAGGTGAGATATTTATCATTGATTCTCGCTTTGAACCAACCTCTACTGCAAAAGACCATATTCTTAAGAACGACGAAAGTATTTATAAGGTTCGTAAATTAAATGATGGTCAGAAATTTCAGATCGTCAAGATTTTCTATGAGCCAGATGAATTGGATAATGAATTGGTGAGCGCTCATTTTAAAGCCGAAGTGAAAATAACAGAAAACTACTTTATTTATGCTTACGGTAAGAAGATTACATGACTTTTTACAGATATAGAAAAGGGAAAGGGGTTCAATACTTTTCCCTTCTGCCAGCCACGACCGAGCAAGAAAGATATCAGTCGAATAGGTGTGCGCCCCCAAGAATTGAATGTATTTCACTGAATTGAAATATGTGATTTAAATGATCGAATTGCTCAAAAACACGATGCCGATCGCACACAAAGCAAAGCCAGCAATGCTCATTTTCCAAGGTGAAGTTCGGTTTATTTCTCCCATACCCATTGCCACACCAATTTCTCTGGCACTCATAGCAACTGCAAACAGAGTTAAGGCAATGCCTAGTATATATGCAACTAGTGGGATCATTTCTGCCCCAATAATAGATTCAGCATCAGCGTAACCCTGAAATAAACCAGCACTAATACTTACCAGAGCAAGCACCATTAAGTTTAGTTGATTTGGCACGATCAGCATAGTACCAAAAACAATGGTAAAGATAGCGATGGCTGCGCCCGCCGTTGGCATCGCTATTTCTGTACCTGGTAAATTTAGCTGCAATAAATGAATTACAATGCCCAAAACTGTTGCGAAGATAAAACATCCAGCGATCGCAGCGCCACGAACAAACACAGATGAGAGTAAGCCAATCGCAACAATACCAACTAAACAATTTAAGCTAATTACTGGATCTGCCAATCCCCAGAGAAAGCCTTCCCAGCCGTTAGAGATGCTATGGTCAACTGGTGTTCCACTCAATGAACTCAGTAAGCTAATTAAAATTAAAGCTGCGATCGCCCCAATATGGCGATGCACTAATTTCGAGGTATAAAGTTCCCCCAAAGCACGGGATTCTGATAATTTAGTCTTGAACATTGCTATATGCCAAATTAGTTTTTTCGGTAATTTATACTACCCACATACCCGAAAAAACTAACGAAATAATCACACTAGATGACACTAGCTTTATCAAGTTAGGGACTTCCAAAGAATAAATTATTCCAAAGTTCCCGCAACGATGGGCAAAACGATTTATCCAGAACCCTATGCCTCAAAGGTTAAAGGACGGTTGAAACGAAAGCTTGGCGAGTACTTTGGGCTAACTCAGTTTGGGGTCAATCTGACCCATCTTTCACCTGGTGCAGTGTCTGCCCTTGCCCATAGTCACTCAAAGCAGGATGAATTCATTTTTATTCTAGAGGGAACTCCAACTTTGGTGCTGGGAGAACAGGAATTCTCGTTGAGTGCCGGGGATTGCTATGGATTCAAAGCGGGTACGGGAATTGCCCTTCTTTCCAACAACTTTTGCAGCCTTATTATTCCCAGAGATTAGGTAACGTAGATTTAATAGTATTGCTATCGATTAGCGTTGGTGAAGTTTGCCCCTCGGATGTCGGCATAGCTGAAGTTTGCATCCGCAAGGTCTTTCCTACCTTTAAAGTTACGGCCTCGGAGATTTTGACCGGAGAAATCCATAACAACCTCGCTCCTTTTAAATAATTTGTAATTTTGATGTTGGCTGTTTTCAGCTTGACCTTTCTGTTTTTAGTCAGGCATCAGTAATTACATCACAAATTAAGGGACTTCCAGAAATTGAAGAAGGCAGAAGGCAGGAGGCAGAAGGCTTTTATGTTTCGTTCAGATGGGGACTCAAACCCAAAGAGTTCGAGAGCCACCAAATTTTCTTGTTTTGTGGGGGTCTTAAACCCTTGCAACCGACCGTCGCGCAGATGGTGACGCTCCTGCGTCGCTAACGCTGCGCTATCGGGCCAGAAGAGTTGGGATAAATCCCTTCTGCCTTTCTTCAATAATGATAATCATTTTAAGGAGAGAGAAAAGGGTGTGGGGTGTAGGGAAGAGTGTTATTTTTTCCCGTAATTCTGGGAACCGTAAAAGTAGTAATTACAGATTGCAGCAATGGTTAAAAATTTTCGGTTAGGTCGTTCACAAATACTGAGTTCTCGAATACTGATAGTATTTCAGATAGGATTTTATGTTGCTCTCTGGTGGTTTATTTTCGGGTCAGTAGGAGCCAGCAACAATCCCTATCGCTTACGTGGAGGAATTTATACGTACCTTGTCCTAATATCACTTCCACTGTTTTTCTATTTTCCTGCTGAGATATCTCTACAAAAAGCTGCTCTGAATCGTTACTTAAAAGTTTTACTTAGTCTTTTTCATGGATTTATTGTGTTTTTTTCCGGGCTAGGTACTCTAGCCTTGAGTTTCATATTGTTAACTGGAATGATGTCCGAAAATACTTATGTTTCACCAAGGGGTACACACTCAATTACAGTTTCTTGGGATTCAATAGGCGGCGTAAATACTGTCTATCGCCATAACTTTCTTACCGAACAAAGGATAGGTGTTATCCACACAAAACCAAAAGGCTTCGCCAAAAAATTGACACAAATTTATTGGACAGAAGATGAAAGTTATATTTTGTGGAATCTTGAAAATAAAAAAGGAGTTTTGAAGTTGTAGCTCAAACTGACAATGTTTAAATTCACCTGTGTAATGATTCATCGTAACCTCACAAAAAAAATAAGCCACTCGTTGTCAAAGAGAGTCCCTTATTTTGTACACCTACATATCCGCGCTTTGAAACCAATTAATTTCCTCTCCCTGCCACAGTTCCAGTCTCTATAAGTGTGTTCTTTTCGAGGTATGTGGCTAGTCTTGCTGCTGTCCAACGACCAAATTCATACCCATACTCTAGTGGTTCTTTTTCAATTATTTCTAATAATAAATCCTCATATTCTTTGGTAACTTTGCGGAAATTACTTTCAGAATCAGCGTCAGACTTTGTGTAAATGGAATCAGCAAGACCTACCTGATATTACGGAAATAGAACGCAGCCATGCGATCGCCAATTTTCAAGGTAATCAAAATCCATTAGTGCTAGATGTCACATTAGCAGAACGGGCATACTGTAATTCTTCGAGGTTGTTTGAATTCCAGCAGACATTATCCAGTGTGTATATTTTGTCAAATATTGAATGGCAAATTATACACGCGGGATCGACAATTGTCCTTAATGTTCAATGTTGTACTAATGCAGTAATTCCTCAACTTGATGTTGGCTCCACAAGGTTCTGTATAAACCCTGTTGTTGTACAAGTTCTAAGTGTTTGCCTATCTGCACAATTTTTCCCTTTTCGATCACAAAAATTCGGTCAGCCGCCGCCGCCGCCGATAATTGGTGCGTAATAAAAATTACTGTTTTTCGTTCAGTACCACCGGAGAGATTTTTGAGGATTTGCGTGGCTGTTTGATTATCTACACTAGAGAGGGCATCATCCAAAATTAACACTGGAGCATTGACCAGCATCGCCCTAGCCAAAGCAGTGCGTTGTCGTTGACCGCCAGAAAGAGTAATGCCGCGTTCACCAACAAGAGTTTCGTATTGCTGCGGAAAATTGTGAATTTCTGATTCAATTTGAGCAAGTTTAGCAACAGATTCTACCTGCTCTTGTTCGCTAACTGGATCACCGTAGCGGATATTATTTTTGATGGTGGTGCTAAATAAAAAGCTATCTTGAGGAACATAGGCGATCGCACCTCGTAAATCTGCCAAAGCGATCTTAGTAATATCTAGCCCATCTAAAAACAATTGCCCTGATTCAATATCCAACAAGCGCGGCAAAGCATTGGCCAAAGTAGATTTCCCCGAACCAATTGCCCCAACAATGGCCACGGTTTCTCCAGCTGCAATGGTAAAGTTAACATTTTCTAAAGCTGGAGTCGTGGAACCAGGGTAAGTGTAGGTGAGATTTTTAGCTGTCACTTCCCCTTGAAGTTCAGCCACCGGTAGATGCATGGCATCGGCTGGATCTTTAATTTTCGGTGTGACAGAGAGAATAGATTCAAGCCTATCGATACTAACTTCACCCCGTTGGTAGGCAGTAATTGTGAATCCTAAAAGGGCTGTGGGGAAAACTAGACGCTCTACATAAATTAACAATGCTAAAAAATCGCCAACCTGAAGGGTTCCAGAAGACATCCGCGCCGCCCCTAGCCAGATGATCACCAGCGAACTGATATTAGCTAGCCCGCCAATTAGCGGAAAAAGTGTATTTCGGCTTTTTGCCAATTCTAAGTTAGCAGTCAATAGCTGCTGATTTTTCTTGGCGAAGGCTCGACGCTCGTTTGCTTCTTGGGCATAGATTTTAATTAAGGCAATGCCACTGATATCCTCTTGGATGAGTTCGCTGATGTCAGAGAGTTGCTCTTGGACTGCTGCTTGTTGTTTGCGTAAGCGAGTACTAAACAGACTTACCAACAAGAGCATAAAAGGGTACACTGCCAGAGCTGCTACTGTGAGATCCGCACTAATTGCCAGCATGACTGGCAGTGTCAGGGCGTAGGCAAACACCGTATTTGCCAAACTCAAAACCGCAAAACCCAATAACCGCTTGATATTGTCCACATCACTGGTAGCCCGACTAATCAAATCGCCAGCAGTATTACTAGCAAAATAAGCCGGCTCCAGCTTGAGTAAGTGTTCAAAAATTCGTTGTTTCAGATCAAATTCTACCTGCCGCCCAACTCCAAATAGCCAAATGCGTGATGCCATCCGCATTAGCCACATCGCCGAACTGAGCAAGACAATAATCACTACATAATGTAGTATTTGGTTCCAACTGAAGGTTGTCGAGAGTTTATCAACACCAGCACGAATCAACCAAGGGATATAAACGCCTAGTGCATTGACAGACAACAAAGCGAGAATGCCTAAAGACGCCTCCCGCCAATGGGGTCGTAAGTAAGCACTGAGTTTAGCGAGTCGTCGAGATTTTGCCATTCAAGCAATTTTGCAACTTTATCATCCTAGATTAACTGCTACTCCAACAAGGCAGCTATGCGGAGGGAATATCCCTTGTAAATTCAGCTTTTGTTACCTCTTTCAACTGGATAGTTAGTTATTGCCATTCGTTACTAGTAGTCCACCACAGCAAGTTTAATGAAGAAATAAGTTCGTAGTGAGTTAGCGCGGTCTTCTCCCTTGGCGCTAGCCTCTCCCTTTGGGAGAAGGGGAGATGCCAAGGGCGATAGCGTCGCATTAGCGAGTCCACGAGCGGGGGTTTCCCCCATGAGCTACTAACGATAGCGGAATCTTGGCGAGTCTTGTCTACGACACGCCAAGGGCGTTAGCGAGTCATCGAGCGTCACCCAATGGGTAAGGACTTTAGTCCTTGGTTTGAGCGCTCAAGCGCTGACTACGAACTCATTAAAGTTGCCTTGCCTTATTACCGTTGAACACGCAAGAAGTTGTAAAGGTAAGCGAGATAACTTTCCCAAGTTCTTGTTGTAAATTGCAACGTATCCGCGTTTGGTACAAAGTCTTCAAGTCGTAAACCGCCTGTGCGAATAGCTGGAGAACTTACTTGTAATAGGTAAGGAGGCACATTCAAATTATAAGAAAGAATGCGATCGCCAGTCACATCTGAGATACCCAGTGCAGTAGTTTGTTGCCCTAATGCCACGAGTGTCCCAGATGTTGGTGCAGCAGTTGCTACAGGGGTATTACCTGCCATTGCTCCTAAAGGCGCTCTATAAAGGAAATAAGCGACTGCTGGCGTACTTGCCAACAGCAAAATTGTCAGTGCCCAACCGATCAAGAATCCTCCTGGTTTCTCGATCCCACCTCCTTTGATTTTCTGAGCTGCCAAAATCATCAGCAAAACAGAGGCTCCTAGAGGCTTAAGTGGAAAAGACAGCATCCTCCATAACGAGGCCACAGCTGGTTCACTGGGGTTAAGAAATGATAGGGCTACGATTACCAAAATAACGACTAAGATTGTTCGCCCTACAAAAGTTCCAGAGGGATAAAATCGCTGGAACAGAGAATATACGATAGTGCCAATCAGCAGCCACAGCAGTACCCGGCTTAACAATAGAAACATAGGTTAACTCTCAAATTTTCTGGTGCAATGAGCCAGTGTGGTGGTGAGGCAGTCCGCTTTAATTGGGGTTTCGACGCCACCTGGTTCTCCTGTGGTTGCCTTTGTGCTAACAACCGGGAGAACCCCGGTAACACATTGGCTCCCCAGGAGGAACTGCGTTGCATGATTTCCCTGTATAAAACAACTAGCGACATCTTAGCTGTAGCGACGCTAGGAGCGTCACCCGTAAGGGTCAACCTAGAGGTTTCGGGAAATAGATTTATTTTATTGTCAAATTGTAATCGCACTGTTTGACTTAAAATACCTCAAACCTCACACCCAAAGACTACCGTCGTAGTGATTTTAGTTCAAATTTTTAACACTGCGTCTATTATTTATAATTTTCCAGAAGAGTAATGTGGCACCGGTAAACTAAATTAATTGAGTAATCCACTCAAAAGGAAAAACTATGTCGCCTGAAAAGCCTAGCATTTTGGTAACGGGGGGAGCTGGATATATTGGTTCCCATACGGTGCTTGCTTTGAAGCAAGCGGGTTATAACGTTGTTATACTTGATAATCTGGTTTATGGGCATCGTGACCTGGTAGAAAAGGTTTTACAGGTAGAACTGATTGTCGGGGATACAGGCGATCGCGCCTTGCTAGATCACCTATTTAAAACCCACGATATTGCGGCTGTCATGCACTTTTCTGCTTACGCCTACGTAGGAGAATCAGTGACTGACCCAGCTAAATATTACCGCAATAACGTTGTTGGTACTTTGACCCTGTTAGAAGCAATGCTGACGGCATCTGTGAAGAAATTTGTCTTTTCTTCTACCTGTGCCACTTACGGGGTACCGGAATTTGTACCCATTCCCGAAACCCATCCCCAAAATCCGATTAATCCTTATGGCGCTACAAAGCTAATAGTAGAGAGGATTCTTTCTGATTTTGATGTTGCTTACGGTTTCCAGTCAGTGCGTTTCCGCTATTTCAATGCTGCTGGTGCTAATCCCAGTGGCTTACTGGGCGAAGATCACAACCCAGAAACCCATTTGATTCCTTTGGTGCTGATGACAGCTTTAGGTAAACGAGAATCTATCTCAATTTTTGGCACCGATTACCCCACACCCGATGGTACTTGTATTCGCGATTATATTCACGTTAACGACTTAGCAGATGCCCACATTTTGGGATTGGAATATTTATTAAAAGGTGGCGATAGCGAAGTTTTCAATTTGGGTAATGGTAGCGGCTTCTCCGTCAGAGAAGTCATTGCAGCAGCCGAGGAAGTGACTGGAGTTAGTATCCCAATCGAGGAACGCGATCGCCGTCCTGGCGATCCCCCAATTCTCATTGGCACCAGCGAGAAAGCCAGAACAATCTTAGGCTGGCAACCTCAGTATCCATCTATCCAAGATATTGTCGCTCATGCGTGGCAGTGGCATCAAAAGCGACATAAGTAGGAGGGAATGGGGAATTGGGACTAGGGAATGGGAAAGAGGAGGCAGGAGGCAGAAATAAATTCTTTAATTTTGAATTTTGAATTTTGAATTGATTTCTCCCTCATCTCCCCACTCCCTACTCCCTCTCTCCTCTCATACTTCGCAGTACTACAACTAAGATGGCGATAAATCCGAAGATTGGCAGTGCGATCGCCCAAAGTGGTAATTTCTGAGATTCACCATCTACTAAATTGCCATTGACATCTCGCTGGTTTTGTGTATCTTGTGTAGATCCTCCTGCCACAGTAACTTCAAATTTGAACTGAAAGGGTTTGAATCTTGCCCCAGAGATTGGTTTACCATTTAGTTGCAACTCATAAATACCTGGTTTGGGAAAGACAATTTCCGCACCTGGGATGCCTTGATAGCGTTCAGTTGCCACAGGTTTTAACTCTGGTTCTAGCAGTGCAGGCTCTCCGGCTGCATAAGGTTCGGCATAAACAGCCAACTGACAATTACACTGTGACAGGGGAATCACCTTTCCACCTCTGCGGGTAAGTGCAAACCAGGCTTGGGAGGGTTCTCCGGCACGGGGATTATCATTTGGTTCAATGTGGAGGGTACCACCGACATCTCCAGCTACTTCCACCTTATGAGCAAAAGCAGGGTTAAGATTAGTTATTGATATAACTAAGCAACTCAGGAATAATAAATACTTTATTGTTCCTTGACTGTGCCAAGAAATGCCTTTAAATAGGTAATGCCTCTGTTTTTGACTCGTTGAAATGGAGCCAGAAAACAAAGATGATTTACCGTGATTTGGTTGGGGGAACATAAAACTTTTCTACGGCTAACTTTGACCAAAAAAAGCGCGAACGTACTAGCAAAACACTGAGGGTCACAATTCCCATCAGTACTACCGCTAATTTATTTCCCCAAGTTGATTGCAAGGAACCCAAGTAATGGGAACCAATCAACACAGTATGAATGACACTCAAGAGCAAGGCTGGCACACCCAATAGATGAATCTGTCGCCAACGCTTACCCCAAGATTTCTGCAAGGATTCCCAACTCGTAAAAGCGGCGGGGGACATTAATACCAATGCTACAGCACCCGCAGCCATACCCCACTGAAATTCTGGCGGCATAAAATCAAAGGCGGCAAAATTCCATTGCAATGAGTGTTCTATCATGTGGGCGGTGTGAACCACAGAAAGCACAAAAGATCCCACTCCCAAGGCGCGGCGGTAACGCAGTGGTGATGCCCACAAGCCACTAATGGGACGCGCAATTAACGCCAAAATTAAGCAAAATAAAGCGGCGTGTCCGGTGTAATCTACCATTGTGTCACCAGTCCGCAACAAGGTGATAGCGCCAATGGTGAGCGTCACCCAACCCCCTAATCGAAACAACTGACTGCGCCTGTCTTTACTTACCAAAGATGTGGAAACGCCTACACCTAGCATCGTCGGCAGGGTTCCCAAGCCAAAAGCTAGCATCGTTGCCCCACCCATCCATAAATTGCCCGTTTCAGCAGCTTTAATTTGGGCAGCATAGAGGAAACCACAGGGCATTAAACCCCAAGTCATCCCTAAAAGCATTGGTGTCCACCATTTAGTTTTTAAGGAAAGCTTAACCATTCCGGTGCTGAGGCGATCGTGTAAAGTACCTTGCAATAGGGGATGTAACACGGGAATGCGCGGCAGCAAATCGGGCTTTACTTGTCCTAAGCCAAACCAAATCAGCATCACACCAGTTACAATTGCCATCCAGCGCCGGAAGTCGCTACCAACACCCGCTAGCTGTCCACCTTGCAGCAATACCGAACCTAGCGCCCCAATACCACCACCGACTAGAGCATAGCTCAACATCCGCCCCAGGTTTAGCAGGATATGAAATTTTAATTGCTGTTGCCAAGTTTCAGACTTTTCTAAGGGTGATGTCTGTTTCGGCTGATGAGACAGAGAAAACGCCACCGTTAGGGGGCCACACATCCCAAAGCAATGTCCAAAACTCCCCAGGAATCCCACGATCGCGATCAGCAATAAATCTACCATAAAAAAGCCCTGAGTCATGAGTTTTGAGTGTCAGAATAAAGATTTTGAAGAAGTAATCAGAAATTCTTTTCTTCTTTGCTCAGTACTCAGCACTCCTCTAGTGCGGCACTTTACGTGAAGTTGCGATCGCTGTCAAAAGACAAAGCGTAAAACTTGATGTTTACTCCAGTCAGGAAAGCCTGGGTGTAAACATTCGTAAAACTCCTTACACACAAGCTACTGAGAGCCACTGCTGCTCACTCTTATTGCGCGGGAGTGGCTTTTTTGCTTTTTGGATAAATGTAATCACACAAGTTTTAATTAAGAAAGTTATTAACGATTTATAAAACAAGTTTAATGTATTCATAATCTTTGGAAGTTTCTCATCTTTATATTATTTTAATAATTGATGTTTTTCGGAGGACATTTACTTCATAAGTAGTTCATGGATTTCCGATAAAAATTTATGTATTAATTCAGTAGATACTTTTTTTAACAATCTAGTAAATATTGGGTTATGACATCCTAAAAAATATAATACATTTTTCTTAATGTTTTTTAACTATAGCAATCCTATCTGATTTGTGAAAATCACAAGACTCAGATCCCCGACTTCTTAGAGAAGTCGGGGATCTCGTTGTTCACGAATGATTTAGGATTGCTATATAGGACTACTATTTTATTTTCAAAAAGATATGTAGGGTGTGTTAGCGACAGCGTAACGCACCAAATCCTTACGAATGGTGCGTTACGGATTTCATCCTAACGCACCCTACAGTACTACAAACCTTTCCACTAGCTAAGTCTGAGCATATCTCTTACGTAGTCGCGGCTATCTTCATGAAGACTCTCCAAGATAATCAGACGACCTTATACATTTCAACATTTCTGCAACAAACTAAATGTATCCTTAATGCTCGGCTTAATCTTTAAATTAAACTCTTTCGTTCTCAGTTACTTTAGATTAACTTCATAAAGTTTCGTCTTCTAAGTCAGTAGAGGCTGTTTTAATAATTCAGTAAATTTAGGGTTATAAGCTACTCAAAAATGAGCCTATATTTATCTTAATGCTTTCTGATTAGCTGTAGCGCCGAAGTACAGCAATGAATAGTTTTGCCTCCTCGAAAAATTTAATTTATGTTATGCATCTACTATCCATTTGTGAATCCTCAAACAAATAACATTTCTATAAAGCTTTTCGAGAAAGTGATTGCCCTGCATTTAAGAGAATATTAATGTTGTTGCCTTGGTGAGATGAAGCAAAGGACACAAATATTTCTGAAAAATCTGTATTTCACAACAAATCATCATTCTTTTTCAGGACAATGGCATTAAGCCATACGCCAATAAATTTGACGGCGTATGAAAATCTGGAAATAGAGAGGGTAGCCAAAATGACATCTTTTGAATCGAATGAGATTAATGCCGTTGAAGTGGATAATGTCGGGTTTGAAACTGTGGTATCACAGAGGGTATTAACCATCCCAGAAGCCAAGCGTGGTGTCTATACTCCTGTAGAGCTTGGTATTCGTATTACTAATAAAATGTTTTTTGGAATAATAGTATTAAGCCATGCACCAATCAGTGTGATGGCGCGTGAAAAAGTAGAAGTTGAGAGGGTAGCCTATATGTCATTTTTTAAATCAAACAATGATAATACCGTTCAAATAGATGGAATTCAATTTGAAACGGTGATGCCTGAGCGTGTACTGCGAATTCCACCAAAGCTGGCTGATACTAAAACTCAGATTCAGTTTGGCATTCAGATTACTAATAATACGGCAAATCCTCGTAATTTCTTACTCTTCGCAGCGCTTCCAGAATTCCTCCAAAAAAATAAGCAAAAAGTGTCACAATTTGGACCTAATGCTAACACAGCTGCATCTCCAGAATTCTCTGATTTTAAATTACTGATGCCTAGAGAAAGCATAACTTTCTTAGTGGAAGGATATTTTGAATGGTTTGAAAATGAACTGAAGTTCGCATTTTTGAGAAAAGATGCTACCTATTGGTGGTATGGCAATTTTAAATCTGGTACATACTCGATTAATGTCATATATGAAAATCCTTATCCTGCCTGGGAGCAAGCTAGTTGGGGGGATGGAATTATCTCTTTAATGCCAATGCGAAAGCAGCCAATAAATAATTACCTACCATCTGAGATTATCAAAATAGAAGATGTTTGGGTGGGTAAGATTTTTACACCCCCTCTTGAGTTTTACCTCATCCATTAGAGAACTGAATTTTAGTTGGAATTTCGATTTATTTTGAACGCATACAAGACTATCGTTGTGCGGTGAATCACTATGTCAAGGAGATAAAAATGCAGTCAAGACAATATTTCATTGCTGTGTTGGCAACAACGTTTTTAGCCTTATTCCATACTCAGTCTACCCATGCTGTCTCTATTACCTATGACACAGATATAGAGAGCTACATCAACTTTGACAAAGTTCCATATAGAGTTGGAAACAGAGAGGGTCAATCATGGGTAAAGGAGGATGTCAGAGTACTTCAACGAGGTGGAACACCTGCTTTAAGACGCTTATTACAGGAGGAATTTCCAGACTGGACATTCCTAATTGCACCTCCTAAAGAAAGTAACCAAAGCCTCAAAGGTGAGTTCAGGGTAAAACATTCGATTTATTTTCAATACCGATGTTAGAGATACATCTGTTTCCAGTTCTAACATTAACCAAGAAGCAATTGAACGAGAAACTAGTTCAGACATATTGGCAACCCCGCGGGTAGATATTCGTCTTGTTCAACTCTTATCAACTGATAGTAATGCAATAGAAGTAGATGGAGTCCTGTTCAAAATAGATATGCCAGAGTCCGTACTGACCATCCCTTCTAAATTATTTAAAGCTAAAACTGATTTCAAGCTAGGTATTTATATTACAAACAATACATCAACCACTCTTGGTTTTTACCAATTAAGCTCTATTGACGCAATTTTAATCAGCGATGATGGTAAACCAATAAATTATTCTGGCGACCCAACTAACCTTGCTTGGAAAAACAATGAACAAAATTATTATTTGGTTCAACCAGGAGAAAAAATGTTTTTGGATTTATGTGGAAAACTTTTTTGGTATTCTTCTCAACTTCAATTCGCAATTTCTAGCAAAACTCGTAGCTTGAATGGAAAAAGTGGCTTTTATTATTTTCCCAACCTCCAAGCTGGTACATTATATCGCCTCCAAGTCATATATCAAGTTTCTGAATTGAGAGCAAGGCGTTTAGAAGAACAAGTATTAGAAAAATTTTGGAGTGGGAGAATAGCTATGCCTATTATAGAGTTTCGTCTTATCAAGGGATGAATAAAAATTGAACGAAATTATTGTCTTTATAAGAGACATCCTCATTTCGCTCAAAAAATGATAGAACCTTAATGCTTAAAGGAGGAAAAATGATCCGATTTATCCAATATTCATACCATTTAGTTTGGCTCTGGTGACAGCCTTCCTAGTTCCTCCCCTTTTTAGGACAATAGTAATAAAAACCTGTAAATAGAGAAGGTAGCCAATATGACATCAAGTGAACCGAATAATATAAATACTTCTAAAACAGACGGCATACACATAGAAATTACTCGTCCTCACCCATTACTATTTCCTATATGTGTCTATTCTATTCCACAAAAAGACAGTGGAGTTAATGCTCCTATTCGATTAGATATAAGTGTCATTAACGATAGTTCAACGCCTTTTTATATCAACCTCTTCCAAAGCTTTATTCCAGATTTGGTGACATTAGATGGACGAATAATACAACCAAATCTAGTGACTGAAGAGATTATTACTAATACTCAACTAAATAAATCGCTTGAATATAGTCACAGGGAAGAAGTCAGATGGTGGCAAATCAGACCTGAATCTTCTTTTGGTTTTCGTCTGACTGCAAAGCTTTTTTGGCAAAATAACTCTCTAAAATTAAAAATTCCAAGTCCTGCTAACTACATATTTGGTTCTACCGGCCTCAATTATTTCTGGTGTTTCGATGACCTCCAAGCAAACACTTATCAGCTTCGATTTATCTTGACTACTGAATTTCAAGCCAAATATGCCTCAAACTCAGGCATTATAACCGAAAAAATTGCAAGAGAAACTAGTTCAAAAATATTGACAACATCCTGGGTAAATCTACGTCTAGTTCATCCCTTATCTACTGATAATAACGCTATCGAAGTTGATGGCATTGTGTTTAAAGTAGAGATGCAAAAATCTATCTTGAATATCCCTGCTAGACAAACTAGCACTATAACAGATGTAAAGTTCTACATTCATATTATGAACAATCTATCAACTGATCTTTGCTTTTATAAAGTAGGATCTTTTAAATTAACCCTAATCGCTGAAGACGGTAAAGAAATTAGTTTTGGTAGCGACCCTATTAAGGAAGTACGTGATGTAGTGGAAAGACAAAATTATTATTTAGTTAAATCAAAAGAAAGTGGAGTTTTTGATTTAGATGGAATGCTTTTTTGGGAATATGGTCAGCTGAAACTTGCAATTTCCAATAAATATCGTCACTACTTTACTGGAGAAAATACCTTTGATTATTTTATCGGTCTTAATCCAGGTGTATCATATCAAGTCCAAGTTGTATATCACTTTATGGAACAGGGAGTAAGACAGTTAGAGGAACAGGTATTAGAAAAAATTTGGACTGGTTGGGTAGCTATGCCTTTTGTAGAATTTCGTATTGTTGAACCATGAATTGAAATTGAAGGCAAATTATAACCTTCATTTCTGAATATCTTATTACACAGCAACATTGATAAGCTAACTTTTATTTCATTTTCTTGTTCAATTCCCAGCAAGTTTAAGTTTCTCATGCAGATTTTTAAACTTGAGTATACATGTTAGCTGAGATATTTGAAAGAGTTTATTTAAAATTTAATCCTTTAAGGAACTAAAAAAATGCGATTCATCCAATATTCTATAGCTTGGTTTACGTCTGCTCTAATAGTTGCAATGACGGGTCAAGTAAGTGTTGCGTTTACCATTACACCCAGCCAATCCGGTGCTACTGCCAACTGGAAAAGGGCTTCAGGCTACGTTACGGAAGATTTTTTTGGAAGAACTGTTTATGGTACGACAGAAGTAAGCACTAGATTATGGACGGAGCCTCTTCCGCTTGGAGGTTCACAAATATTTAACACAACACTCCTTAACTGGTCTGTCTTATCTGAACGAGGTTTTTGGGGTTGGGATTTTAAGCCTGCCCAACAAGAATTAATGGGTAATTTTGAAATCCTAAATTATGTCGCCTGCGCTCCTCAAGACCCTTGCGGTATTGAAGCTCCACCCCCAAATAATACACCCAGGTATGATGGAGTAGGTGCTTTAATTAATATAAATTACCATCCAGCACCTACAGACCCTCAACCAGGACAAAAAAGAATTCATTGGATTCAAATTGTACGAGCTAACTATGGTTCTGGAATTCCTGGCATTATACCTGGTACTTGGTTTATCGATAATGGGCTAGGAATAGATAATCCTTATTACGATTCTATCGGTGAGGCAGATGAAAACTATTTTGAAGACAGACCTTATAACCCTCTTCCATTTGCTACCACTATAGAGAACTTCTTTGAAGCAGAACTATACTTAGCTGAGGAAACAACATCTTCGGAAAGTGATAAAAGAGAAGTGACAATTTACAACGGAATCAAATGGGGCTGGAAAAATACAATAGATGAATTTGAGATTCAGAAAACTTTTGTCGATAGTTTATACTCTAGTAGAGAAACAGATAGTTTCCAACTATCAGACTTAACTCCAGGATCAAAATTTTATGCAGAAATAAATAACGATATATCTGGAAATATCTGCAATCCAAATACATATTTGGAAGCAAGATATGGCAGTAATACTTGGCGTTACGACAATGATAGTAGTACTATAGGAGATGGCTTTGCTTCTGCTTTAACGGGTAATGTTTCCAGTAATGGGACTATCAACCTAAGTGTAGGTGTATATAATAGTAAAAGTGGTAGTCATATTCGTGGCCGAGACGGAGGTAAATATGAGCTTAATGTCAAGGTGTTTAAAGATGAAAATGACTTCCCATATGTTATTGGTGCTAGCAGCGGTGGCGGTGGCGTAGGTACCGAACGTCCAGGTACAACCCAACAAAATCCCATCCTTCCCAGCGCCAGAGAAGGAAACTGGCAAGTATTCCGCAACGTTCCTGGTTGTCGCTGGTACGATCCCCACACACCTTATGGTTTTGAATTTCAAGCACTTGACGACACACTATTTAGTGAGATTCTAGATTTTCCTGTCGGTCCAGATAATAAATTTACTGTTTCAGTGGGAGATAGAATACTGGGTGAATTCGGTGCAGGAGACAGCGTAGACTTTACATCATTATTTGGTTCTGGTATTTCCAACTTCAAAATTACTGGCATCGATTCCTTATTTGGTTCAACAGAAGAAACTGCTTTCCCCATTCAGCTAGCATTTAATGACCGTATAGGCAGTTTCCAAATGCGTCCTATTTCTGCCCCTGAGCCTCAGTCTGTTCCTGAATCCACATCTGCATTGGGACTATTGGCACTCAGCGCATGGGGTATAGTGAAAGCGCTCAAAATCCGCTTTGAAAAATAACCGTGAACCGTATCTACACCCTGCTATTTTCCCTCAGCATCATTCTCATTAACCCAATTGGTGCAATGCGTGGGGAAATCTGGACTCAACCAAAAGTATTTGCCATTAGCCTGATCTGCATACTCAACTTTTTAATCCTCTGGGAACACAGGGAAAACCTAAAGCTGTCTCAAAGTTGGAAAATCAGCAGACTGTTGTGGGAAATATTTTTGGGAATTGGGTTAATTTCAACTCTCACTAATCCTTTCCCCTGGCGATCGCTATTCGGTCAAGAACAGATGGGCGACGGCTTGCTTTACTGGCTACTAATCGCCATCTTCACCCTTAGCAATAACCTATTACTGAGACTGTACCCAGAACTAGCCCGTTCTCAACTGCAAGGTTTAGTGATTGGCGGAGTCATCCTTGCGATCAGCATATTTCCCCAGGTGATTAACTGGCGCATTGATTACACTATCACAAGCGGTCAACTGATGCAGAGTAACATCCTGGCTAGTACCATTTTTCAAAATCAGCAACCAATCGGCTTGTATTCCCATCGCGGTCATGCGTCATTTGTCCTAGCAGCAGTGGCAGTTATGACACTTGTCGGTTGGCAATGGCGGTGGATAAACACACGTCTGGCTGCAACTGCTGGCATCTTAATTATCCCAGCTTTGCTGCTCACTCAGACCAGAGCGGGAATATTAGCCTTACTGGTAGCGACTATCTACTTATTAGGACGCCAGCATTATAAGCTTTTAGTCCCAGCAACACTGGTATGTCTGCTCATAATTGGCATCGCTACCAGCACTAGGCAGATGAATAATTTACCTCTGATTAAACAAATCACATCAAACCGCGTTGATCTGTGGCAGTTGGTCAACTATAGAATTAGTCAGCGTCCCTTACTCGGATGGGGAATGGATGGTTTTGGCACCGCTTATTCCTATATGCGCCCCGGCAAAAAAATAACTAAAGTAATTCGCTTGGGTGATTTTAGTTTCGACTACCAAGACGATAATGGCCAAATAAAAACGGCACAACTACCCACAACTAAAGCGCATAATCTAATTTTAGATACAAGTTTATCAGTAGGGTTACTGGGGATGACATCGTACCTAGCCTTGTTAGGATGGTGTCTGTGGCAGGCGATCAAATCACCTTACCGTGGAATTGAAGCAGTCTTCATTGCCTATCTCACTTTTACTTTCACCTGGTTCGAGTCTGCCCAATTTACCCATCTGGCTTGGTGGTCACTCAGTTTCTTTGGAGTCTCCCATTGTTTTGAAAAAACTGCACCTTAATCATGCTGTAATCATCTGCTTATTGTTTCTGCTAGGCAACACCCAGTCTCAGCCAGAGTTACAATGGACGCCACAAATGGAAGTGGAGTTTCAGCAGCGTTCCCAAAAAGCAATTACTCAACTCGCAGGTAAACACTATGGGAATACAGCCTTCGAGAACGAGAAGAGATCCTATCCCAGAGCAATGATTGACTTTCTTGCAGGTAATCGAGAAAAAGCGATCGCATTTCTGCAATCAGAAGACGCTGATGCAGATAGAAATGCTCACACCTTGGGAATTGACTTTTACTCTGGTTTTACCCTCAAAGAGCAAGTCCGCAAATACTTCTATTTTGGCAAATATCTTGACCCAAAATATCGCTGGCGCATGAAGGAAGCAATGGGGATTTTGACTCAAAAAGACCCCCTCACACGTACCTTTCCCGAACCTCGGAAATTTTGGGAACAGTCAACCGATAACTGCAATACTTGGGTAGACTGCCGCAACACTGATAATTTAAGAGCAATGCGGGAAGTGGCTGTCTATTTGTTTGCTGAAGAAACTGGGAACGAAGAAACACGCAAAATATATAAAGAGCGCATCCGCCGCAATGTTCGCACTCTCTACCAAATTGGACAAGGAGAATGGGACTCGGAAAATTACTTGGGACACGCTGTTACAACTTATGTAAATCTTTATGACTTTGCTCAAGATCGAGAAGTCAAGTCACTTGCTAAATCTGCACTCGATTGGTTTTTTACTTCCGGTGCGCTGAAGTATTGGCGGGGTGGATTTGGTGGTCCCAGTAAGCGCGATTATAATCAGGGGAATTGTGTTTGGTGTTCCCTCGCTACCCATGAATTAGGGTTGTATTTTGATGATTCACCCTTACCAGATCCCAAGCCGGACTCCGATGAAGTACACCTATTTACTAGCAGTTACCGTCCTCCTATAGCTGTTGTAGCTTTAGCGCGTAAGCAATTTAAAAAACCTGTAGAACTGCTAAATTCTAAACCAACTTATGAAAACTGGAAACCCGGTGGAGACAAAGCACCTCAGTTTCACGAAACCCTCTATTTTGGTAATTCCTTTCAGCTTGGCACATTAGCTCAAGGTTCCGGTGGGGACTGGAATGGCTTTAAGTTGATGGCATTTAATCAAAAACGCGGCGTTGATTACTTTATTGTATCAACAGGAACAGACCCCACGAAAATATCTACTTCTTCTATCGGTGGTGATAATATTGCCCAATACCGCAATTTGGTTATTTGGCTCAACGATAAACCTAAAGCGCCATTTCAATTTTTCTTGCCCAAGTCTGCGAAGTTGCAAACCCACAATGGTATAACTTTTATCCGTTATGAAAAGACATGGCTGGCGTTGACACCAATTAATTTGTTCCTAGAGGGAATTAACGCAACAGCAACACAGAAAATTCACTCAAGATATGCCGATGACCAAATTCTGACTGCGGTGGGTACTGGGAAAACAATAACCGGATTTGCCCTAGAAGTCGGTGAACAGGAAACCTACGGCAGTTGGGAGCAGTTTCAGCAGTCTATAGTGAATAAGTCACTTTTAAGCCTCAAGCAGGTTAATAGCGGAGTGGTTGAGTATCAAGGGGTTTTTGGAAAGGTACAACTCCAATATCAGGGTTTGGGTTTACCAAAAGTTTGGCGCAATGGACGCTACCACGACTGGCAAAAGCATTTTGCTGTTTACCAAAATGCTGATGGCAATAAAATCCCAATTTATCTGGGATGGAAGGAAGGTAAGCTCAGAGTTGAGGCGGGTGGGTATCAGTTCCAGAGTCAAAGCAAATAATAATCAGCTAATCGGCATTTAAGTTGCATAAAAGTAGGGCTGGAGCCGCTTACTAAGCTAATCGGCATTGGAGTTGCATAATCAGGGCGCTCATGTTGCCCACCCCACAAGATATTGAGAAAATTTTGATATGAAATTATATCTGTTTTAGCTTAGAGGTTGTTTGACAGGACTTACGCAAACAATAGCCGAACCCCTTATTCTCCCGTAGGAGCAATTCATGAATTGCCCCTACAGCGTGTACTTTTGCGTAAGTCCTATTTGAAAAGTATTTAGCTGTGATTTTAGACACTTGTTGATCCCCCCTAACCCCCCTTAAAAAGGGGGAAGAATCAAAGTCACGCAATTTATCGGGGAGCCACTGCGGTCTCGGTGTCTCCCCAAGTAGAGCAAGTGGCGTGGATTTATGTTGTTGAGAACGAGCGCGTTCTCGAAAATACAAGGCTGTCTGAGGAAGCCAGTCTTGAAGTTGAAATGAAGTTAATTCTAATGTATATGCATCTGTATCAATCATTTGCAGAGACAGCAAATTGTTCACTAAATCTAACCCTTCTTCGGACTGTTGACGCAGAATAGTTAGGTAGCCAGCTACAGACTCAAATGGAGAAAGTAGCTCTGAATTTAAAACGCCCTCTCGCTCCATAAGATTTTCTAGCACGGAAATTGTCATTTTGATGTTCAATAAAGGCATTCGCATTTCATGAGAGGCGGTTCCTAAAAAATTCTTTTTCAACTGGTTGAGGCGTTGGGATTGTGACAATTTCTCACGTTGATAGCGATTGAGTGCTGTTTGAATAGCAACATAAAGTTGTTGCTCTTTGACAGGTTTGAGGATATAACCAAAAGCAAAGGTCATTTTAGCCCGCTCTACAGTGCTTTTGTCAGAATGTCCGGTAATATAGAGGACAGGGATTTGAAAACGATTCCAGATTAGCTCCGCCGCCTGAATACCGTCCATCTCACCCCGCAACCGGATATCCATCAAAACCAAGTTTGGGAGTAGTTCACCAGCTTTATCAATTGCCGTTTCTGCCGAATCGGTAATATCTGAAACAGTGTATCCCAGCAATTCTAAAATTTCTTGTAAATTCATGGCCAGTATATACTCATCCTCAACAACCAGAACCCGAACTTTCTCTGTTGTCTGTGTGTTTGATAAAATGCTGGTCACGTTCATAAGCTGCTTTTTATAAAATGAATTTTGAGGTGTCTACAAATAATCAAATGCTATGAACCTAGCTTTTGACCTTCCTGGCGAAAGCGCCAAAATATTGTAGTTTTGTTAAAAATATCCTTGAAACTACTGGGCGTTTTATTTTTTGCATCTCCCTGAACTCTGTTTTATGCTGATGGACAATATATACTGAACCTGGGATATATAGCGTTTCTAGACCTAGTTAGGTACACCCGTAAGGGCACGGCAGTGCCGTGCCCCTACACCTAGCGATATAATGTTGTACCGCATCTGAATGGGAACCGCTATAGCTGCTTACTTAACTAAGTTCTGCACAAGAAAGATACTGAGCATTCTAATTTTTTGGATCAAAATTTGGAGTTAATCTAGTAGATTATCTCAATAAATATAACCTAATTCCATCACAGGTTTTCCAGAAAAAATCCTATCTTTATACACTCTTTAATTGTATTGTGTACACCCCAAACAGCTAACAACTCGAAATATACAAATTGAACTTACTACAACTCGGATGAGCCAAGGATAAATAATCACATGAAAAAATGGATTTGGTTGATGCTGTTGGCGCTGATGGCAGTTGCCGTGGTGGGTAGTAGGGGTAGCACGTTTTTTGAACAGCGTCCCTCACCGACAATTGTTGAGCGCATTCCACTGGAAACACCTCAACCACAGGCAGAAGCAAGAAAAGTTAATATTGCCCTGCAAGTGTCTACTGACAAGCTGTTAACCCATATCCAAAAGTTGAATTTTCAGCGCTACACAACAACAGAGCGATCGCTTACTCGCACTTACATCACAACTGAACTGAGAAAATTAGGCTGGAAGCCGAAATTGGAAAAGTTCTCTGAAGGTGTGAATATTTTTGCCGAACGCCCAGGAACTAATAAAGCGGCTAAAGCAATTCTCGTAGGAGCGCATTACGACACTGTTGCTTTTTCCCCTGGTGCCGATGATAACGGCAGTGGTGTGGCTGTGGTGCTAGAAGTTGCCCGGTTGCTCGGTTCCCGTTCTACACCACGGACGTTACAGCTAGCTTTTTTTGACAAAGAAGAAGCAGGACTTTTAGGAAGTCAGGCTTTCGTGAGCAAGAAAGCACGTTTGCAAAATTTGGGCGGAGCGATCGTTATGGATATGGTGGGTTATGCTTGTTACACTTCTGGGTGTCAAAAATACCCCCCCGGATTGCCTGTTACACCACCTAGCGACAAGGGCGACTTTTTGGCAGTAGTCGGTGATACAGAACATTTGCCTTTACTGAATGCCTTTCAAAACTCACAAAATATCCCCTCAACCGCCCCGAATAAAGAAGAATCAAATCTGCCATCAGTGCTGACACTGCCGATTCCTCTAAAAGGTTTATTGACACCCGATACCCTACGCAGCGACCATGCACCCTTTTGGTATCAGGGTGTGGGCGCTGTGCTGGTGACAGATACCGCAAATTTACGTACTCCGCACTATCATAAACCTACCGATGTTCCAGCAACTATCGAGCGATCCTTTTTCACAGGAGCAGCACAAATTGTAGTCAATGCTACTACTGCCTTATTAGAGAAGACGGAGGTTTTGGAAACTCAACCACCAAGCTGAGTGAATAATTCGTAATTAATCAATTCAAGGACAGAACAATGAGGATGGGGCTATAATTACGAATTACGTTGACTAACTTTTGGTTCTGGGAAAGTCAACGTCCAATTCTGTTTATCATTAACCTGAAAGTACAAACCTTGGAGAATGAGCCGCAGAGCTGCTCGAGTTCTAATAAACTTCCTCACCAGATAAGTTCCTGGTTCAGCAAAGATATCATCAAAGTTTTTTTTATAACCAGATTGTTTGGAACAATAACTGCCAGCACCTTGGACTGTTACCACAAAAAATGGAGCTTGTTTGTATTGATCAGGAATTATAAAGATTCCATATACATGGTGACGACCACGCCAGGGATGAACAACAACCTTAGTAGCCTGTACTTGGAATTTTGGAGTTTTTGATGCGAGAAAAGCCTCGAAATTGCAATCAGAATCATTCACAGGCCACCACAGTGTAATAATACTCAGGGAAAGCAGCAAAATTAAAATATAGCGGAGTCTGCGACGCATAAAGCCAAGAAAAGTTGTTGATGCGGCTGGTAAAATTTGACGAGTAATGATATTGCAGCTACAGCAGTAAGACTATCTATGCGATATGTCTGCAATAGGTTCTCAAGAGCAAAGACAAAAAATTAAGCGGTCGGTTAAACTATCTTGTCCAAAAAATTGTAGTTAAGATATCAGCCCTCAAAAAGTGCAGATTGTAGATGCGATCGCTAACCTGTTCTAGTAGCTCCTTTACAGTCTTAAACCTAGCCCAGAAACAATCGGGCTTTTGTGGCTGTTAACACTGATTTATGCTCAAATTTTTAGCTGTGATGAATTCTACAATTCGTTGCTTTTCTGATGTTTTTGATCTAACTTTGTTCACAGCAGCAGATGCTTTGAGGATATCAGGGCGACGCCCAATAGCCCGTCGTAGACATCGCCATCCAGTTTAGGAAAAAATCTGCTCTGATTTCTAGGCAATTAATGGGGTAGTCAAATACACAAATATTAGTTATATTCCCGTAAGTAACAATTGGTATAAAAGTTTATGGCAAGAAGTTGGGCAAGTCTTAAGACAGTTGCGGGTTTCTTTAGCGCAATTGTACTTACACAGTTCGGCGCAAATACTTCGGCGATCGCGGCTGACACACTTGTTGTGCATTTGGGTTTATTTACAGAATCCGTCTCTGTTGCTGAGTTGCAAAAGGCTGCAAAAACTGGCGAATTGTCTGGGAGTTTACAGCCTTACGCTCAAGGATTATCTGAACAACAACGCCGCTTCCTCTTGGGGGCGCTGGGGATGAATATACCAATGAATGTTGTCACCGTTGATAAGTTACTCAATACTCAGATTGGTACAAGTATTCTCAATGATTTCGCCACAGCCTTAGTCCGAAAGGACGAAGCTGGAGTCCAAGCACTGAGGTCAGCATTGGTATTAGGCTCTACTGCACCGCAGGGTCTTTCTATACTGAGTTTTATTACCGCTTATCCCAGTAAACGCCTAGAAATTAATTTGTCACAGGCTTTTATAATTGCAGGAAGTTTAAATACAGCTTTTTGGCGTACCCAGCAATTTATGCTAGCGATCGCTCCTAAAATCGACCCCAAAACGTCGCAGATTGCTTTCCCTTTTGACCCCAGCCAACCAGGAAATGCTGAAGTAAAAATACTCAACTTAAGCCTGAATGACCAAAAGCGCGATCGTCAAATTCCAGTTGATATTTATTGGTCAACTGCTGCAACTCCCGACAAACCCGTAATTGTCCTTTCTCACGGCTTCTCGTCAGTCCGCACAGACTTGCATTACCTGGCAGAACATTTAGCATCCCACGGTTATGTAGTAGCAGCTTTAGAACATCCCGGTAGTAACCAGACAAATACTAACTTAGCATTACAAGGCAAAACCAGTGTTATGAAGCCTCAGGAGTTTTTGGATCGCCCTAAAGATATTAGTTTTGTCCTCGACGAATTAGAAAAGCTCAACCAAACGGCTAATCAGCCGCTACAAGGGAAACTTGCAACCAATAACGCGATGGTAATTGGCCATTCTTTTGGTGGTGGTACAGCTTTAGAAATTGCTGGAGCCGAGTTACAACTAGAACGACTCAAACAACGCTGTCAAAAGAACTTGACTATTTTCAGTGAGGGAGAAGTTATGCAGTGCATCGCTCAAAAACTACCAGAAAATAGCTATCAACTACGGGATACTAGAATAAAACAGGCGATCGCTCTCAATCCGACAACTTCTCTGATGTTTGGCGAAACTGGGTTAACTAAGGTGCAAATTCCTACCCTAGTGTTAGCAAGTTCCGCAGATAAAACCACCCCAGCTTTAACTGAACAGATTGCGGGATTTGACAAAATCCCATCCCCAAAATGGCTAGTTGGTATAGTTGGGGGTACTCATCTCAGTGTAAAAGACCCCAACACCACATTGGATCAGATCGGAAAACCAAATACACCCATTAGTGGCGGTGAAGTTGTGGGTGAACAAGCAGCAGATGTTCGCAAGTACGTTAAAGCTATAGCTTTGGCCTTTGCTGCACAGATGACTCCAGAAGCTAAAAAGTACGCTGTCTTTCTGACATCAGATTATGCCCAGTTTGCTTCAACTTCCGCATTCCCATTTCGCCTAATTACCCAGATTCCTCCTGACGCTATGACACTGGTAAAAGAATTTGTTGATAAATAAGTAACTTCCGCTTAAACAAATATCCAATTTGGTGAGTAGCTTGCTTATATTGTAGGGGTACGGGGAAGGGCAGAAGTCGCCGCTCATTTTGCCTCTGACAATTCAGCAGCATCTGGAAAACCTCACTTCTATTTCTCTCTTCCTTTAAGGAGAGAGACTTTGAATTTTCCCCCTTCCCTAGGAGGGAAGGGGGTTAGGGGGTTAGGTTTTTGGTGGACTTTTCCACATAACGTGAAAAGTCAGATTTTGCCTCCCCTACAATTTATAGATAATTTATACAGTAGACCTCTTGCAAAAGTCCCCTAAACCCCACCCCCCTAAGAGCCTGCTCTTAGGGGGTGGGGTTCTTTTTTTGATTTATGCAAGAAATCTAGTATTCATCTGGCAGTTATTGGTACAAAAGATTTGTATCTAGAACAACAAAACCTCGTCCATTTTGAAACCTGGAGTAGTGCGGGCAACATGAGCGCTAGTACAATACGGTAGCAAGATGCTCCCACTACTTTTAAAAAGTATAGTTTTCAAAATAGATGTGGTTTAGAACAGGTTATTAGACGCTACCGAGATATCTTTCTGGAGATGGAAGTTAAATATCAGAAATTGGCATTAAGTAATATAGAGCTTATAAAACTGGACTAAGGTCGGGGTATTCACTTATATTAAATCATACTACTTGATGCTAATTTTATAGTTTTTGTTAAATCCATACTAAATTTTTACAGTATAAATAACTATTTAGGCATAAACTTCATTATGTATTTATTAAAAATAACAAAACCTTAGGAGTGTAAAAAAGTAAGAGCAAATGCGGAATAGTAATCATACATAAGCGCTCTACGTATAATATTACCAACCAAGTCCCAAACCAATGATCATAAGTTGTTTGATACGAGATATGTTTGTGTATGTATTCACGTAAACTACTTGAAGTTTACAAAAAATTTGTAGACCATTTGATCTGCTACAAGGCACAGATGAACCAAAAATAAAAAAAATAAGGATTGTTTTGTTTACTTAAATAATTAGTTTAACCTACATTATGTATTATAAAACTAATTTTGGATCCAGAATCAAACAATTATCCCATTTAACTTAAGCTTATGCAACTCTATACAACTCGTGAAATCGAACAACTTGAACAAAACGAAGACCTTCCTTACTTAATTGAAATTATGGAGTGGGTGAAAAACTTTTTAGGAAGACCTCATCCTAACTTAGGAAGACCCGGCGCAGTTTGCCCTTTTGTACCTTTCTCTCTGAGGTCAAACAGTATTCGTCTGGCAGTTATTCACACCAAAGATTTGTATCCAGAACAATTGGAACAGGTTGTTGGGCGCTACCGAGATATGTTTATTGAGATGGATGTTCTAGAGCAAGAATTAGCAATTAATAAAGCTTTTTTACTAATCTTTCCTGATGTCCATATAGAAGACGCTCCTAAAGTAATAGATAGTGTCCAACAAAAACTCAAACCTTTGTTTGTTGAGTCAGGACTGATGATAGGAGAATTTCATAAACGCAATGAAAGTCCAGGTCTGCACAACCCCAACTTTCGTCCACTTCGTAGCCCTATCCCCTTGTTGGCTATCCGGTTTATGGTTGAAGCTGACCTCCCCTTTCTTCAGAATCCAACTGATCCACACTTACGTATTCGGTATCTGGAAGCTTATTTAAAGCATTTTGGTGATAAATTTACAGATGAAACAAGGATTAGAAATGCTCGTCAACTATTGGATTTATCGAAAGAACAACTTAAGCAAGAAAATTTGGTGAGTTCTTGTATATAAATAAATATCAAATATTTGAATTGGGCATTGAGGATGGGAGATTAAAAGTCTTTGTCGCAAGGCTATTAGGTGAAATCTCAGATAATACTACTGACTCAATTTTTATCAGTTATCCTTCCCAAGGCTTAATTCGCGGTTACAACTTGTTAATATCGCAATCCTATTTGATTTGTGATAACTGCAACCGGCAGATCCCCGACTTATTAAAGAAATCGGGGATATTTTTTCTCATGGATGATTTAGGATTGCTATAGTATTTAATCTATAATAATACTCTTGTTTAATACATAAAAGCAAATAAATAGAATGGCGAAAGAAATAGAGCGGAAATATTTAGTTATAGGAGATAGTTGGAGAGGACTAGCTGAAGGTAGTGTCTATCGTCAAGGATACATTGCCACACAAGACAAAGCGACTGTACGTATACGTGTAGTCGGAGAAAAAAGTTATTTGACAATTAAAGGCCCCAGTATTAAATATTCAAGATTAGAGTTTGAGTATCCTATTCCTATTGAAGATGCTCAAGAAATGCTTGAGACATTGTGTGAACGTCCCTTTATAGAAAAAGTCAGATATAAAATAGAGTGGTGTGGTTTGATTTGGGAAATAGATGAGTTTGATGGTGTTAATAAAGGACTAATATTAGCAGAAGTTGAACTCAGTGATGAAAATCAACAAATTGAACTCCCAACTTGGATTGGACAAGAAGTTTCTGATGACTCCAGATATTTCAACAGCAATTTAGTAAAATACCCTTTTTCACAATGGTAATTGGTGAAATATTGGGCATCAAAAATTCCTAATACAGAAGCAGAACGTACATTGGATTCAAAGTCCGATCATCTAGTTTAGCGATCGCACCATCAAATATCACTTCCAATACTTCTTGGATCGGGCTTTAGTCGTCCTAGATTCACCGAACAAGGCAAAAGTAAAAAGTAAAAAGTAAAAATAAAGAGGAATAAAATCGGTTTGAGAGCAACTAAATTTATTTATGGAAAAGGAAATAAAGATTTGTTTCGATACACGTAGTGCAAGAAACAAGGCATCCTTTTTAAATCCCCTAAATTTATTTATGGGGATTCTCTTTTTACTTTTTACTTTTATCTTTTTACTTTTTATTTATTACTACGATAAATATATCGATTTTTAGGTGTATTTAATTGATTCAATTACGGTAAATACATCAATATACAGGTGTTTCTTCGGAGTTAAAGCCCGGTAAAATCATCGACTTTTGAGGAAACTTACTAATTAAAATTCCGGCAAAATTCCTAGCTAAATTTAAATTTAAATATCTGTTTTTTAATCATGGACAACTTAAAATTGCGTGCTAGAATTACAGCAAAATTACCTAATAAATAGTTGGCAGACTTGATTGTATTTGCTGATTTAAGAGGCTGGAGTCATTTATTTCTTCAGGCTTAAATATGGGTATTTGAAGCAAGGCTCAATAATTTGAGTCCCAGATAAAAATCATTGAGGTAAAAATCTAAATTATGAAGTACGTTACTAATTTTTTTAGGACTCTATTTGTTGTTAGCACTGGACTATATTTACTACCTCATTCGGTAGCCAATGCAGTTACCTTAAGCAATGGCACGATCGCTTTTGTCGAACCACCGCGTTTAATTAGTGCCAGCACTCCATACAGCAATACGAGTGTTCCAAATACGACATACTATTTCACTCTGGAAGTACCAGCGACAGCTGGGGAAGCCTTGCAGCAGGTTACTTTTAACCAGATTCAGGGGAGTGAAGAGATTGCGTTCAATCAGAAAGATACTTTTGCCTTTGAAGGCACACGCAATCACCAAGGTTCAAAGTTGGCACTCAAAGCTGTAAAAGGTGGCGATAAACAGCAGAGTATTACAGTAATCTTTGACACTCCTATACCACCGGGAAAGACGGTTACTATTGGTCTGCAAACTTACTACAATCCTTTTACTGATGGTGTCTATTTATTTGGCGTTAAGGCTTTTCCCTCTGGTGAGAAAATTGCTGGCCAATCTCTCGGTATTGGACGCTTCCAATTTTCTGGGCCTACGACTACAGATAATTAATTTTATTAGGGACTGGGGACTGGGAAAACTTTTTTCCACTCCCCAGTGCCTTCTATCTAACCTATTCAACTATTCAACGCAGAATCTGTTATTTTAACCATTGAGGACAAAAGTTATACTTGCCCTTTACTTTTTTGAGAAAGTTTTCGCTACAGACTGCATTTTCTTAAATAGTAATGTCAACAAATTTTAATACACTCTTGTTTTTTAGCATAATCTGTGCAAATCTTGTAATTATATACTACGGTATATCGGTCGATTTATCGTAGTATAAGTGAATTAGGTGGTTTATCCGATCAATTCAGAATTTAGTGCCAAGTAAACTTTTAGCCTCTATTACAAGGATTATTGAAAGCTATGTCTGAGCAACGCTACGGGAAACCAGGGAGATGAATTATTAAAGAAGAATTCAGAAGTCAGAATTCAGGAGTCAGAATCAAGACGCTCGATGACTCGCTACCGCTTCGCTATCCGCCAGTCGTACAGAATTCATTCTGATGACTACTGGATTCTGTTCGATAACCAATGCCAATTCCCAATTCCATAAGTTAGGAGATATATAAAATCGTGAGTACATATCAATCTGAGTCAAGGAATAGTTCAGAAGTTGAACTTTATTTCGTCTTTTCTAAATTAGGAATTACTAAACTTAAGCTAGAGTACTCTTGGAGAGTAAAGCCATGTTTTTAGGACAAATTGAAAGAGAATGTTTGGATGAAGAAAATTGGTCACTTGGGCAAAAAACTAAATTACCAGATCATCTACAGTTATTAGTAGATCAAGAACAAATAAAATCCGATATCTGGGAATTACAGACCAAAGAGCCTAGTACAGCAAGGCGGAATTCAAAATTCAAAATGGCGCTCTCTACGTTCGCGCAGCGTGTCGCAGACAGACGCTAAAAGCGTAGCTTGCTTCTCTGTAAGAGTACACGGACTCGTTAACGCTGCGCTAACAAAATTCAAACTAGGTATACAGCGTCAGCGTTTCATTGATTTGGAATGGGTGGTTTATTTCCGTTGTACTGTACTAGTAGTCTGTCAAGAACTAATTGACGAATAAATTTTCTGTAGAGACGGCGATTTATCGCGTCTCTCTAACCGTCAAAATGAATTTGAGAGACCACTAGTACGGCTACGCAAAAGTCAAAAGCACCGAAGTTGTAATTTAAGAAAGCCTTGGCTCAGACTTATCTCAAAAGTAAAAGGAATCAATATCAATGGCACACCTCTTTGAACCATTCAAGATTCGTGAAGTTACCTTTCGCAACCGCATTGCCGTTTCACCCATGTGTCAATATTCCAGTACAAATGGATATGCTAATGATTGGCACATTATTCATTTAGCTACTCGTGCAGTTGGCGGTGCCGGGATCGTGTTCACAGAAGCAGCAGCCGTAGAACCTGGTGGACGCATTAGCCCGCAAGATTTAGGAATCTGGTCAGATGCACACATAGAAACTTTAGCTAAGGCTGTGGCATTAATTCATAACTTTGGGGCTGTTGCAGGTATTCAACTTGCTCATGCAGGCAGAAAGGCCAGCACTGCCAAACCGAGTAAAGGAGGAAAAACGCTGGATGAATCTCAGGAAGGTTGGCGGCCTTTGGTTTCGAGTAGTGCGATCGCTTTTAGCCAAGATAGCCCAGTTCCAGAAGCCCTCACTCTTGAGGGAATTCAACAAGTTATTGATGCCTTTGCCCAAGCTGCCAAACGCTCTCTAGAAGCTGGTTTCAAGGTAGTGGAAATCCATGCTGCCCACGGTTATCTACTGCACCAATTTCTCTCACCCCTTTCTAACCACCGTCAAGATGATTATGGTGGTAGCTTTGAAAACCGGACTCGTATCCTCAGAGAAGTAGTTCAAGCAGTCCGAGAGGTTTGGCCTCAAACACATCCACTCTGGGTACGCATTTCTGCCACCGATTGGGTAGACAATGGCTGGGACATTGAGCAAAGTATCGCTTTAAGCGACAAACTTAAATCTTTGGGAGTTGATCTCATCGACAATTCATCAGGTGGTATTATACCGGGCGTTAATATCCCAATTAAACCTGGTTATCAAACTCAGTTTGCTGAACGCATCCGCCACGAAGCTAATATTCATACAGGAGCCGTGGGCTTAATTACATCCCCTGAACAAGCTGACGAGATCATTCGTACAGAAGTAGCTGATATAGTGCTGTTGGGACGTGAACTACTCCGTAATCCTTACTGGCCACATCTTGCAGCTAAACAACTGGGACATGATAAACTTTGGCCTGTTCAATATGACAGGGCTTGGGTATGATGTCAACTGTGCTTACAGCAGTTTTCGTGTATTTGAACCACATCTGTCGTAGGGGCACAGCAATGCTGTGCCCTTACCGCGTGGTCTATTTACCTGAAAATAGCTGTAATTGAGCATCAACTACTTCAAACCCTTGCTGCTTGGCGGTAGGGGTTGTTGGTTGATTTTGCAATAGTTGTCAGTATTCGATTAGACATGGTATGATGCGTACTCTAGCCATAGTCTAGCTATTTTTTTGTTCTAATAGTAAGTGTACAAACTTTCTGTCTTACTAACATTAAGTATTACTAACACTCTTTCATAAAACTTGATCAAAAAATTAGTAGAGACGTTGCAATGCAATGTTTCTACTAAGCGGAATTAAAAATGAGAACAGGATACAGCGTAAGCATTTTATTGATTTGGAATGGATGGTTTATTTATGCTGTGCTGTATTGTATTAGTTCATATTTTCAAGTGAAGTCTATTTTGACAAAACAGGCTGCAACAATTTTTTAACAGGGAAACGGTTATGCTACCAAGTAATAGAGAAAATTTCCAAAAAGACAAACTAAAATTTGTTTATTTTGAACTTCCATCTGCGCTTAAATCGGTTAATTTTTCTTGTTTCGTTATCGGAGAAAGCTTATCTTTTTTTGGGTCTTGGATGACTCAAATTGCTTTGGTATGGCTAGTTTATCAATTAACTAATTCGGCTGTATTAGTGGGTGTGGCTGGATTTACAAATCAAGCTATGGGCTTAGTTATTACACCCTTGGTAGGAGTATTGCTAGATCGCTGGAATTTACGCTATGTCCTATTAACTACTCAGCTAGTATCTATTCTGCTATCTTCTACTCTAACCTTTCTAACTCTTAGCGATAACATCAATGTTACATGGATTATTGTTATTGGCACGCTTCAGGGAATAGTAAAAGCTTTCGATCTGCCAGCACGTCAGGTAATTATTCCCAGACTTTTGGATAAGAAGTCAGATACTTATAGTGCGATGGCTTCCCATTCATTCTTGATTAATACAGCGAAGTTTGTTAGTCCGATGATTGCGGGTTTACTAATTGCTCGATCTAGTGCAGCTTCGTGTTTTTTAGTAGATAGTATTAGTTATCTACCCTTTGTATCTGCAATCTTAACTATGAAGGTAAATACAGTTATAAACAATTCATATAATGAAAAATCGCAAATCTGGAAAAACCTCAAGGAAGGTTTTATTTATGCATACGAATTTTTACCTATTAAACATTTATTGATATTACAAATTATTATCTGTTTTATGGGAATGACTCATATCAATTTAGTGCCAATTTTTGCTCAAGAAGTTTTGAAAGGTAATGCTGAAACTATGGGGTTTTTGATGACAGCTTCAGCGCTTGGTTCCATAGTTTCAGGTATTTATCTAATTTCTAGAAAAAATATCATCGGATTGGGAAAGGTTATAGCAAGTTCTACCGCAATTTTAGGTTTAGGTTTAATAGTTTTTTCCCAGTCAACCAATTTAGAGATTTGTCTAATATTCATGTTTATCATCGGGATGAATAATAGTCTAACTCTGGCTTCAATTAATAATTTTATGCAATCGATTCTTCTTGATGAAGATAAAAGAGGTAGAGTAACTAGTATATTTATAACTGGTTTTTTAGGAATATTGCCTTTTGGTAATTTATTTTTCGGAGCATTGGCAGCTTACTTTGGTGTTACCAGTGCTTTACTCTTTGGCGGTATTTGTTGTATTTTAGGAGCGTATTTCTTTAGTAGACAACTGCCCCAAATAAGAAAGATACTGAATCCAATTTATGCAGAGTTGGGCTTACTTCCACAGTCAAATAAAGGCTAAATCTGGTTTTGTTGGATGTTGTCTGGAAGCGATTCACTCTGAATTATAAATTTTTGCTTTAGTTCTGAAATCGCTTGCACAAAGACCAATCTCTAAGAGGTTGTTTGAAAAGTAGTTGATTGTAATTTTAGTCACTTATTGATCCCCCCTAACCCCCCTTAAAAAGGCAGGGCTGTTTCATTCGATCTCTTAGAGATTTTGTCAATAGTATAAGTCAGAAATTTGCTTGATTTGGTTATCGAAAAGATACCACCTCAACGAGTAAATTTCAGTGCGATGTCTACGACGGGCTACGCCTACGCGATTTTCTCGCCCAATCAGATTTTTTAGTCACCTGACTTTTTTGCTTGAAACGCTTGTAAATCAGAGCCTTTTAGGGAATGAATCAGCCCTGCCTTAAAAAGGGGGGAACCGGAATCAAAGTTCCCCAATTTATCGGGGGATTTAGGGGGATCTATAATGTTTTGCTACTAACAAGAGGGCTTTTCAAACACCCTCTAAGACTGACAATGTTCAAAGGTGTCCCAACCAACTACGCTCGTTGTAGACATCGCTGCTCTAAATGTCAAGGTATTATGTACTCGAACACCGTGCAGCATACAATCTGAGGTTTTGCATGAAAGTAGCAGTTTTCAGTACAAAAGCCTATGATCGGCAGTTTTTGTCAGCTGCAAATTCTCCCACCCAACACGAGTTAGTGTTTTTTGAACCCCGTTTAAATCGGGATACAGCTATCCTTGCTGCTGGATTTCCGGCGGTTTGCGTATTTGTGCACGATCAGGTTGATGCCGCAACCTTGAAACTTCTCGCCTCACAGGGAAATCGCCTGGTTGTTCTTCGTTGTGCAGGGTTTAACAATGTAGACTTAAAAGCCGCAGCAGACTTAGGAATTACCGTTGTTCGTGTTCCCGCTTATTCGCCTTATGGGGTAGCAGAACACGCCGTAGGATTGATTTTGAGCCTAAATCGCAAAATTCATCGTGCCTATAACCGTGTCCGAGAAGGCAATTTTTCCCTAGATGGACTGTTGGGATTTAATTTGCATGAGCGCACAGTGGGGATTATCGGCACCGGCAAAATTGGTCTGATTTTAGGGCAGATTATGAAGGGATTTGGCTGTCACCTACTCGCTTATGACGTTTATCGCAATCCCGAATTGGAGGCGCTAGGTGGAAAGTATGTAGAACTACCTGAGCTATTTGCTAACTCCGATATTATCTCTCTCCATTGTCCCCTAACTCCCGAAACGCATCACTTGATTAATGCTGAGTCCATAGAACAGATTAAGCCAGGTGTGATGCTAATTAATACTAGTCGAGGAGCGCTGATTGATACTCAAGCAGTGATTGAGGGATTGAAGTCTGGTAAAATTGGCTATCTTGGTGTGGATGTTTACGAACAAGAATCGGAATTGTTTTTTGAGGATTTGTCTGGCGAAATTATTCAAGATGATATTTTTCAGCGTCTAACAACGTTCCCCAATGTACTGATTACCGGACATCAAGCCTTTTTTACAGCAGAAGCTCTGCACAATATTGCAGAAACAACTTTTGCTAATATTACTGATGTTGAACAGGGTCGTCCTTGTGCAAATGAAATTCACGCTCAACCGTGAGCTAATATCAATTCAATATGAAGCTGCCTATGGGGAGGTTATGATAGTTTAGCTGAACAAGTACGATTACATTCAGAGAAAATAATTAAACTAGAATTAAAAAGTTTGCTTGAGGAAATTATTGGTAAACCTGGCCTCGAACTCATGACAAACACAAATTTAGCAACAGGCCGTACTGGAATTATTGTGGTTTTCAATCAATTACCTGAGGTTCGTAATCCCGAATCTATTCCCAAGGGAAATTTCAATAATTTAGCTGACTGATGTGGCGATTGATTACCACTTCTAATTGATTAAAATCATAGGGTTTAGTGATGCAACCATCAAATCCTATCAGCAAAGTTGAGTCCTCATCTTCTGACATTGTTAGAGGTGTTATTGCAATTATTGGGATAGTAGCAGTTTTTGAGTCGTGTTTGAGGTCATCAATTACTTGGTTCGCACTCAAATTAGATAGCATCATATCTAGCAGGATTAAATCTGGTTGATGAGTTTGTGCCAATATCACAGCCCTCACCCTTTGTTTGGTACAAATGCATGAGAAATTTAATATTCCTAAATGAGAATTAAGTAGCTCTAAATCATGTAGACTATGTTCTACAACCAAAATTAAAGGCTGTTCATTCATAAGCAGTTAATGCTGTCCAAGAAAGGTTAGGCATAAAGACTAAACCCATCAGGAAACCCTACAAGTCTTTTTTTCTTGCAAGCTCCTAAGTAAATGTACGAAGGTATCTTTAAGCGACTAATCAGGGCATGAAATGAATAGCATGGTGTATAACTCATACAGAGTATTTGTAAAGTCAAGCAAATAGTATCATATTTGATGTATCTATTTGCAAGGATAGACTATAAAATTGTTGTAGAGAGCCTGTGGATTGGATTGTGCCGACACTGCCAGGAAGAAACAGGAAGAAAAAGCGGACAATTGTTAGTAATTGTTAGTATTTTTGTATCGGAGAAAATTTTAGACCACTCCCTGCGAAACGGCGTGAAGGTGATTAAGCAACAATGAGACGTAAACCCACTGGTAAATCGGCTACTACTTCTAAACCCTCTTTTTTCCAATCCCCGATGTTTAACTTTACCACCATCGCAATTATGGGAGGGGTGTTGATTTTGGGAATTGGCATTGGCATTGCTTTTAGTTCTACAACCACGTTGGCTCCATCAAATGTAGCTTCCCGTGAATTCATTGATCTCAAAGCACCAAACCCAGAAATTTGTGTGCAGTATGGAGCTAGCGCTATGGTGACGGACGCTAGATTGTTCATTACTCTCAACCCCTTTAATGTTTATGTTTCCCAACCGAGTATGCGTCCTGGATGTGTAATTCGACAAAATGACTGGGCAATTTTAGAGCAACGTAAGCTGGTGACATCCGATCAGGTAAGAGATTGCAAAAATCGCCTGAACACCTTTGGTTTTACAGGTAACTTGGACGGTGAGAAACCTGATATTAGATGCATATATCAGAATGAGGCCGCTCAAAACTTCTTCACTGCTCAACCAGGAGCAGTTGGAACACCTCAGCAAACGGACAGATTTTAGATTTATTTGGGCATGGGGCATGGGGCATTGGGAAAGAGGAGGCAGAAATAAATTCTTTAATTTTGAATTTTGAATTTTGAATTTTGAATTGATTTCCCCCTCATCTCCCTATCTACTTTTAGGAAGGGGTTGACCAAACTCGATCACCTGGGGATCGGGAACATTGGGGATTGTTGGAACTGGAAATTCCGACATACCGAAAGCAGGAATGTTATTCAATTTACCGGGTTGACTTGGGAAAGAAGGAGGAGGAAGAATCAAAGCAGGTTGTTCTGAAGATGTATTCGTAGTTAGGGGAGGTACGGTGACAAAAGGCTGCCCTGAGTTATTAGTAATTGTTGTGGGCAGTTCATTGGATGGAGGCGGAACGGTGAGTGAAGACGGTTGTAGATTAGTAGTGGTTACGGGTAGGTTAATCGGAGGCTGTGAGTACTTATACAGTGTTTGAGTTTGTTTCTTGGTTGAAGATAGGGAATTTGCTGGTTTTACGGCAGTAGTTTTACCAGAAATAACCGGACGTAATACCCAGCGAGTAGAGTTTTTTCGGGAAACGGGTTGCAGTTGTACCTGTTTGGGATTTAAAACAGTCCCTGGTGCTAAATCTAGGACAATGCGTGTGTCGTTTGCGTTCAACTGTGAAAGGCGAATGCTTTTGATTGCTCCAGAATAATTTTGTTGTGTGGTAACTTTGCCCAACTTAGTATTCGGTAAATCTACAACTAGCCGAGAGGGTTTGGCTAGGTAGAAATAATGGGGGGTTGTATTTGCTGAGAGGGTGATTTCCAGTTGCTGTGTCTTGGGGGAAAAACGCCAACTATCTAGCTTTGCCAGTGGTGTAGCAGCAGTAGTGCAAGTTTCGAGGGCGATCGCTGCATAAAAGCCTAGTAGACTGATACTAAATAGCTGCTTGCGCCATTGGCAAAATTGCCTAGTCTTTAGTCCCTGATCCATTCTTTTTATCTCACATTGCTATTTACTTCGCGCTTGAAGATTTGGTTGGGGTCTGAATCCCCATCTAAATCTTCCCAGTCCCCAGTCACCAGTCCCCAATCCCCACTCCCCAATTCAATGAGCTTTTTGGGGCACAGCCGTGAATTTCAGAGTTTGGGGAATGCCATTTACGGTTAATTCACCTGTAATACTACCTTTATCCACAAGTTGCATTTGAATTGTGACTGAGTTCAAAGGATCGTTTTGGGGTTGAGGAATATTACAAAGGATTGATCTACCAACTTTTCCAGATAAATTTAATTGTTGATTTTTGAAGATTCCTGCCAGAGAGTGCTTTTCGTCAGTATCGGCGTTAGCGTTTGCGGGTAATACAGAGGCATTTAAGTAAATACCCGACTGCTCAATGTTTAAAGTCAGAGTATCCGATTTTTCACAGTTCGGCAAATTTTCCGCTAGGGTTAGACGATACCGACCGTTAACGGCCGGAGGAGCCTTGAGATTGTTTTCTCCGTAAACACTGACAGTTTTAAACAACACTAGCACTGAAATTATTGCTACTCCGTAAAAAGCTAAAGATTTGAAGTTGAAATGATTCATCTTCTCAACTCCTCAATGTTGGCTCTTGACTACTAACCTCAGAAAGTACGGAAGCCAGATGAGCGGTGACTTGACTGTAGCGGCGGGTAATCAGCAGGGAGGAGCAACATTGCATGGCTAGTTGATCTGTATATCTTCCCAAGGTTTGACGCTCGATACCCCAAGTGCGGCTGGTACCAGCAATTGTCAGGTCTACATTTTTTGAGGCTTCGACTACAGCTTGGATTGCCTCTGAAACTGGGACAATTTTGATTTCTATGCGATCGCGGACACTGCTCGGTAATTGCTCCATCATTGTATGTAACTCATAACTCAACTCATCCTTGAGGTGATTTTCGGGTACAACCTGTAAAACTTGTAACATACAAGTTTCATGGTTAATTAACAGTCTCAGAGCCAGTATTAATGCCAAATCATCATGAATATTTGCCGAATAAGGCACCAATAAGCTTTGTAAGCGATCGCCTCCTTTGTCCACAAATACTGCAACATCTACTGGTGCAGTGGTGAGCATTTGACCGACTCTTCCACCTAAGCGGTTGCTACTAAAAGCTGGGCGATGCCATCCCACAAGAATTAAATCAACTTGTTTGAGTACGGCAATCTGTGCTGTTTCCTGTGCGACATTGCTAGATATGCGAACGATGGGATGTACGTGAGAGCGTGTTTCTACTGGTTCGAGAGTATTAATCAATTCTTCTAGCTGCTGACGGCGTTGGGCAATTAATCGGTCTGCTTCAACTGGCGTACTTTCAAAAGCATAATCTTCTTCAAATTCAATCAAGCTTAGAGGGTTGACAACGGCGGGATGTCGGTAGTTGAGAGCGATGCTTGCTGCCAACTGTACCAAACCTTTTTGGGTACTCGGATTCGCCACTGGCACCAAAATTCGGTAGGGACGAATGTAAGTTTCGGCATCAGTAGCGCTTGTAGCTGTTTCTGCTTCCGATTCCGGTTCCACCACGTCTAACCTGATTAGCCTCTTGGGATATGTCCATTCCAGCAGTGGCGAGGTCATGAATGTAGTTACCAATGCCATAATTACCAGCATGGTAAATATTAAGGGAGAAATTACCCCTAACTCTAGACCAATGTTTAGCACTATCAGTTCAGTCAAGCCGCGAGTATTCATTAACCAACCGAGTGCTGAAGCTTCTCGTTTATTAATGCCACTGACACGAGCCGCTACATAAGTACCAACATATTTACCTGCGATCGCCACTCCTAAAATCAACGCACACAAAAGCCATAATTCGGGACGGTTGAGCAAGCCAATCTGTGTCTTTAAGCCACTGTAGGCAAAAAATATTGGTAGCAAGAAAATCAGGACAAAATCTTCGGTTTTTACTGCCAATTCCCGCACTAAATCTTCATTTTTGGGCATGGCTGCTCCCAGCAAAAATGCTCCAAAAATTAAGTGAATCCCAATTAGTTCGGTGATTAGTGCTGATGCAACCACACCCATATAAATCCCAGCTAGCAGTAATTGGCTGAGTCTTCCTGCACGGAGGTAGTGTTTGGCAAGGCGTTGGAGAAACCAGCGTCCCACCGTCAACATCAAGCCGATGTAGACTATGCTGGCGATAATTGTCGGTATAGCACCAGCAAAGTCACCAGTCCGAGCAACTGCGATCGCAACTGCCAAGAGACACCAGGCTGTTACATCATCCACGGCTGCACAAGTTAACGCCAAGGTTCCTAAACGCGTTCCTTGTAAATTGTTTTCAGTAATAATTCGCGCCAACACTGGAAAGGCAGTAATGGACATCGCCGCCCCCAAAAACAAAGCAAAGGCGGTGAATGATACACTTGCATTGGAAACTAGGGGATAAAGTATCACCGCTAGCAATGTTCCGAGAGAAAACGGCACCAAAATGCTGACATGAGAAGTTAAAACTGCAACTTCTAATTGTCCACCGAGGTATTTGGGATTTAGTTCTAGTCCAATCAGAAACATGAAAAATATTAGTCCCACCTGAGACAAAACATTTAAAAAAGGAATAGTTTCTGGTGGAAACAAGGTAACTGCTAGATGGGGAGCAACTAAACCAAATAAAGATGGGCCGAGCATAATGCCGGCGACAATTTCACCAATTACCAACGGTTGCTTAATGGAACGGAATGCTAGCCCTACTAGCCGTGAAAGTCCAATAACAATCAGCACCTCAACCAGAACGAGAACAACTATGTGCATGGTTTCCTCACAATTAACTATCTGGTTTCTCTAAGAGGATGTTTGAAAAGTCTAATTTCTTACTTGCCTCGGCGATTGGAAATCGCGGCTACACAGGCAAAACCTGCCTCCGCAGGTTAAAAACCCTTGATTTTGTATTAGTCAACCTCCGTGGACTAAGTTTTGTGTAGTAGCGAATTCTATTCGCCCAATACTTTTCAAACATCCTCTAAGATAATTCTTTAAAAGACTGGGAAATGTCAAGCTTGTTAGATCCAACCAAGAGTAAGGGACTTCCAAATAAAAAATACTCAAAAAACTCTCTCCTCCTTATTCCTCTGTGTTCTCTGTGTCTCTGTGGTTGGTTTATTTGGATAATTTATTTCTTGGAAGTCCCTAATTTGTGCTTGATTTTCATGTGAATTATTGTTACGATGCAGTTGCACCCGTAAAACATGAATTCTGGTGATTTTAGGAGCTATATCTCCAAGAACCGAGAGGTTCAGATCCCCGACTTCTTCAAGAAGTCGGGGATCTTTGTGTTTATAAATTATTTAGGATTGCTAGAGCCAGAGTCAAAACAGAGAATTTTGCCCCATTGCTAGGTAATTAATTTAATAATTAAATTGGCTTAAGCAGAAGATTTATCATAGTTTGTACCCTGCAAGAAAAAGGTAATCAGTGGCGATGCCATCAGGGTAGTAATGACTGCCATAATAACCATTATAGTGAATAAAGTTGGGGTAATTATACCTTGTTCCAGACCAATGTTAAGGATGATTAACTCCATCAAACCACGAGCATTCATCAAAGCGCCGATAGTTGCAGATTCACGCCAATTTTCCCCCGCCAATTTTGCAGCCAACATACAAGCAACCCCTTTGCCAAGAATTGCGATCGCAATAATTAACAGCGTAATTCCCCATAAAGTAGGCGTGTTTACCAATCCGATTTGAGTGTTCAGTCCAGAGAAGACAAAAAACATCGGTAGCAAAAAAGAAGTAGTTAAAAACTCCGTATATTGGCGAATTTGTTGGGCAAATTCCCCGCGTGGTGTCACTGCTCCCAGCACAAAAGCACCAAATATTGCATAGATACCTGTGACATCGGTAAACCATGCACAAAACATCAAAATTATCAACATTAAAGTTAGGGTTTGTCTGTTCACACCTGCATCGCGTTTTGTCATGTGTGTGAACACTCTCAGTAGAGGTTGAGCGAGAAAAATTGCAAATAGCACGTAGCAAATGCCACCACCAATTGCTAAGATAGCGATACTCAGAGAATTTTTCACACTAGCAAGGACGATGGCCAGCAAACACCAAGCAACTCCATCATCTACCGATGCTGCACCTAAAGCCAAAGTACCGAAGCGGGTTTGTGCAAGGCCACGTTCGTAAAGAATGCGAGCTAACATCGGAAAAGCCGTAATTGTCATCGATGCACCCAGATACAAGGCGGCTGACCAAGGCGTTACCTTTGGTTGAAAGAAATCGCCATTGTGATAAAACCAAAAAGATGCGATCGCTCCTAAGATAAAAGGAGTGAGTATTCCGGCAGCAGATAGCAAACTTGCACTTTTGATATGATGTTTTAAGAGTTTGGTATTAAACTCCAAACCAATCAAAAACATATAAATCACCAACCCAATTTGGCTGATAGCATATAAAATCGACATCGAAGGGTTGGGAATCTTGAGTCCGACAGCAGTGATGATAGGAAGCTTAGGAAACAACCATTGCTGAAAATCCGGTGCAATCAAGCCCAAAAGCGATGGCCCCAGCATTACACCTGCGATCATTTCGCAAACAACATCGGTTTGACCAAGATAGCGGCGTCCTAAAATCGTAACGATGCGACAAGTAGTTAAAATAACTGTGAGTTGCAGAAATAGCTGAATAACCAGATCAAAATTTGACATTGCACTTCCTTAATTTGCGTCTCTGCATTGCAGAATTTCCCCAGACTGCAAAATTTGTCCTGTTTTTCGCATCTATGACTACTACATCAGCACAAGTGCCAATTTTGCAAACATCAGATAGCTGTTTTTAATGTCAATACAACATATTGCATCCAAACTAAAACCGCCATATATACAAACCTCCAAACGATTATCATTATTATTTAGCCAATCATATTTATCAAGCGATTGGGTATCGCCCCATTTGCGATTGGCACGAATACTCATTCACCTCCAAGGAGTAAGCATAATAAAGCGATTGCTTCGAGGCTTGGGAAATAAATCAAACCAGAAATATTGATTTTTTTGTTGGTTCTTAATCTTGTTTGCGATTGAGAGTAGTTTAGATGCATTCGCCCTGGTGCGTATATCTGTGCTACCCTAAATTACAGTTTAATTATCTGAAAATTAGGTGTGATTTTTCAGATAATTAGTTTTAAGGATTTGAGGTTTTATAACCACTCCCCACCCCGGAAACGCCAACGGGGAAAAATAATTCGCATCAGGCTTTGGGAAGTAATAAAAACTGCTAGCCACACAATGCTATAGTGCAATAAAAAAGCTCCTGGCGACAGTTCTTCCTTAGGTAAAGGTATTGGTAAAAAGCCAAATAGTTTGACTCCACAGAAAATAAATACCAATTCCCATATCCCAGCTAAAAGTTGATAAACTGCGGGCCAATCTCTATCCCATCGGGATTTTTGCAGATAGTCATAAAGCACATCCCAGCCTAAGCCAAAGATGGCGACATAACCAAGTATCCAAAAATAAACTGAGTTAGCACCAGGGCCAATCCAACCCATTGCAAAAGGCAAAGAGACAAGTCCACCTACAGTTGCAAGTAATAATAATCGAGTTTGCCAACGACCAAATAAAGTTGGTGTCATCGGGGTGGGGAGTTAGGAGTTAGGAGTTAGGAGTGATAATCAAAATTAGAATTTGTAAGCTACATTGGCAAAGTCCACTGTTTGCGTAGTGTCACGTAAAGAAGGTATAGCATCCCATTTGATTACATCTTCTAACAAAGCTTGATAACCTAGTGTATTGGGATGAAGACCATCTTCACTTAAGCGTTTAAGCCGCCAAGTTTCACCGCGTTCTATCCATTGCTCAAAAATGTCCAAATAGGGAATCTGCCGTTTGGTGCAAGCAATTCGAGTTGCTTCTTTGTAGCGGTATTGGTCGGTATGATTATAGTAAAAACAATCTAGAAATGGCATCTTGGCTTCATCCACTGGTACCATGCCCACAAATAACACAGGACAGAGTTGCTGTGCTAAATCTAGCAAAGAAGCAATTTCCTTTTCAAACAATGTAAAATCTGTGTAACTTCGACCATCGGGACGCGCTAACCGCGCTGAGTCGTTCACCCCTACGGATAAAATAATCAAATCGGGAACACGATTTCGCAGTTCACCCCGATGGCGAAATTCAACTTCTAGCCTTTGTGCTACTTGTTGCGTGCGATCGCCTCTGACCCCTAAATTATAAAGAATATGACCGGCGCTATCCGGCAACATCCACCATCGCCGTAGTTGCTCGATCCACCCTCCTTTTTCGGGATCGCCGAATCCATAAATTAAGCTGTCCCCCAGTGCGACAATCTTCATCGGCTGAAAGTTATTTGGCGGTACAGACAGCTGCATTGAGGAAGAAGCTAGAAATGTGTGCATTTAACAACTATATTTTATATCTTTACAAGATTCTATACATTTCTATACTCTATCTCCAGTAAATCTCCATTTTTAAAGAACAATTCGCAGTGAGTGCATTTTCCTTTTTGCTTTTTCAAGAGTTTTACAACTCTTGAAGCCGCTTCTGGGTGCATTCCCATTCTGGTACTCCAATATATCCAGTCTCCGTCATCAGGGCTGCAATCCCCTCGCACTTTGATCGTAAATTAAAGGGTTTAAGAACCTGCAATCTACATGTAGCACCCATTTCAGTCGGGGTTTAAATCCCCCGGGGATGCACCAACCAGAAATGGACGGGAAGCGGGGTCAGATCATAACGGTGCTGCTAGTGAAAACTTTCGCCACTTCCATACTGTCACGCTGGGTGATAGCGACAGCAAGTGTAAGAGCAAAGCCAAGCACCTAGAGGCATTCGGCGATATGATAACGTCTAAAAATCTACCCCTCGTTTAAGTTCTACACCTTGATTGGCATAATGTTTGTGGCAGTAAACCTCTGAGTGAACGCTAGCTAAGTCGAAGTATGCGGGGGGATTTTGGCAGCGGCCAGTGATAATGATTTCGGTGTCGCGGGGTTTGCGGAGTAAAGCTTGGACAATGGGTTCAACGGGGAGTAGTTCTAAGTCAACGGTGGGATTTAGTTCATCGAGGATAATAGTTTTATACAGTCCAGAAGCGATCGCAACTTTGGCAATTTCCCAACCCCGTTCCGCTTCTACATAATCTAATTCTTGCCGAGAATTTCGCCAGACGATGGCATCTCCACCGCAACGCTGATGATCTACCACTTCTGGATATGATTGCTGTAAGGCGGCGATCGCTGCGTCTTCTGTGTAGCCGCTACCACCTTTGAGCCACTGCATAATCAACACACGGGTAGACCCTGGATGATTAATTCCCCTACCAATTGCCTGCAAAGCTTTGCCCAAAGCACTTGTAGACTTACCTTTACCAGCACCAGTATAAATTTCAATCCCTTCAAGTAAGAGGGCTTTGGCTGTTGGGTGGTGATGAGGTTTCATTTCTGAGTGCAAATCTGCAATATCAAGCAACTTTTGCGGTGCAGCCCGTCCAGTCGCAATAATTTCTAACTCTTGGGGTTTAGATTTTAATGTCCGTACCACTTCATCCACTGGTAGCAAACCTAAATCTAGAACGGGGTTAATTTCATCTAAGACGACAACTGAATATAAACCACTAGCGATCGCACCTTTGGCCACATCCCAACCCCGCGTTGCTTCCTCTCGGTCAAAGGTGGTAATTTCTTCTGGGCCAAAAAATTCGGCTCTCCCAGTGCGAACTTGGTCAATTAAATGGGGAAACCCGCGTTGCAAAGCTGCGATCGCGCCATCTTCATCATAATCACGTTCCGGGCCTTTTAAAAACCGCAGTAGTAAAACGCGGTTAGAATTGCTAGGCATATTTATCCCCAAGCCAATGGAGCGCAAAACCACCCCTAAAGCCGCTTGGGACTTACCTTTACCCACACCATCGTAGACGTGAATTTGACCAATGAGCCGTTCCTGACGCACTTGCGCCGTGCGAATACCGATACCGTTCCTTGTCATGTCTCAAAAAGCTATAACGTGGCAGTCTTTAATCTTACCTAACGTCTTGCCCTTCTAACGCGTCCGTATAATGGTCAGCTTAATGTATTAACAATATCAATCTAAGAATACTCTCACACCAGCATAGTAAAGAACAAGAACAATGAGATAATTTCCCCCATCACCCTCACTATCCCAGTTATACTCACTACAGTTAACCCTTACCCTTGACTATTTATGCCTGAAAATTGGATGCTTCCCAGGATTTTTCCCATTGGTGGAATTCTGTTTGACCTTTTGTTTGTAATGATTGCCATCCCCGTCGAAGCTTATGTTTTACACTATCGACTAAAATTTGACAAAAAAACCAGCACTTTTTATGCGATTTCTATCAATCTGTTTTCTAGTGTAATTGGTTGGTTTATCTTTTTTGTATCCGAACCACTGTTGCCAATAGAGGTGAAATCAGAATTAATTAACTATATGTTTTTTAATGGTTTCAAATCGCCAAATACCCAAACTGTAATCATCTTAACTGCCTGTATAATTTTCTTTGCTACTTTTTTGATGAAATTTTTTATTTTAAGGGGTTTGCTAGTATTATTAAATGAAACATTTGCTAAAAAGGAAGAAGATCCTCAAACATCTCAGAGACAGAAAAGGCTTCGTCTTAGCAGCGTTAACTTCCAAAATACTAACTTAGTTACTACTATATTAATAGCGAATTCTCTGAGTTATAGTGCTATAACCGTTATTTTATTATTTCGCTCAAAATAGCAATAAGTTATTTGTTTAATTTCGAGGAAAATTAGTGATTGAAAATCAGGTGTAGGTAATAAAATGAATACGCTATTTGACCTTATAGATGCATTTGGAATTTTTAAATTTTTGCAAGGGCTTTATGCGGGAGTTCGGAAAGCATTAGCCCCACCCAAAGCTTATTCGTGGCAGACATTTATATATATGAGTGTTTTTTCTTGGGGACTCTCATATCTTGCCACAGGTTATATCAAAGATATCATTGCCTTTTTCGGTTGGTTATTTTTAATTGCCGGCACAGCTTGGTATACAACTGAAGATCCTTTGAGGGTTCCTGGTACTTTCATGCCAGTGGGGGCAGTAATCACTGGATTTTTAGTAAGTGTTTTTGCATTTGGAAATCAACAAGATGTAATTACACCAAGAATAATTGTTTTTTGGCCGACAATTTCAGCACTAATTACGGCAATACCAGAATTTATTGAAGGAAACGACACCGACGCTAAAGCTCGCATTCCCAAGCCACAAGACCGCCAAAGAATCATAATTTTAGTTGCTAGTAGTATGCTGCTAAGTTGCTGGATTCAGTTTTACTTTGTGATGGATAATTGGTTACGACAATATCCCAGTTTGCAGGCAGATACTTTTAAAAATAGTACCTTTGTTGTCAGAACAGAACAACCAGTAAAAATCCCACAAAACGGCGTTGTCATTTTAGAGAAACTTCAACCAATAGTAGTAGAACAAATAGCTGCAAGACCTTGGTCGGAAGTAGAGAAATGGTTAATAGATGCGAAACGCAAGGTGGAAATTCTGGGTAGAGAAATAATTCAAAAGAACCTGGGTAAATATGAAGAGAAGGAACTATGGCACGTTGAACCGCGTGTAGCTAATACTAAATCTGGATATATATTAGATTTATTAAGTATTTGGATCGGGCCGAGTTCTAATCCACGGGGCTATTATTTAAAGAAATCTTGTCGGATTGAACCAGTTGCACCAGCCAATAATTTAGGGAATAAGATTACAGTTGCAGAAATTGAATGCGATCGCGCCAGTAAATTGATTCCTGGCTCACCGCCTCCGCAGCAGTGAAGGTTGAGAGTGGGGAGTGGAGAGTGGGGTAGGGGAAGTAGGGGAAGAAGAACCAATGCCTAATGCCCCATGCCCCATACCCCATACTTCTCTACGAGAGGCTGCGCCAACGACTGCGCTCAGTACAAGTGCCCAATACCCAATGCCCAAAAAAAATGACAATTAATAGAATTTTTGTATTGGCAAAAAATGTGTTTCAGGAAGTGGTACGCGATCGCATCCTATATATTATTGGTTTTTATGCGCTAATACTCGCCACTGCCTTCCGCGTCCTTCCTGAATTTGCAGCTACGACTGAAGACAAAATGTTTTTAGACTTTGGGATGGCGGCGATGAATGCCATCGGGTTAATTGTGACGATATTTGTTGGTACGGGACTGGTTAATAAAGAAATTGAAAAACGCACTATCTTGATGTTAATTGCTAAACCTGTCAGCCGCAGCGAAATTATCGTCGGCAAATACTTGGGTTTATCGGCAGTACTAGCCGTACTCGTCGCTACGATGACAGCAATTTATCTGGTATTTCTACAATTTGGTAACATTCCTCATCCAACGGCGAGTATTCTAATTGCTGCAATTTTCTTATTTTTGCAGTTGTCATTAATCACCTCTGTGGCTATTACCTTCGGTGTTTTTACCGCTTCTCTGCTAGCGACTGTTTTAACCTTTGCGGTATATTTAATCGGAAATATTACTCAAGATTTAGTACAACTTGGTCGTCTTAGCCACAACCCTGGTATGGAACGTCTAACTCAAGGTTTGTTTCTCATTTTGCCAGATTTATCTCGATTAGATTTGAAAAATAATGCCGTTTATGGTCTGCAAGCACTACCTGACACAACTGCACTGATTACAAATGCTGGCTATGGCTTAGTTTATAGTGTCATGTTGTTAGCGATCGCTACTTTTATTTTTTCAAAACGCGAATTTTAGACATTGGGCACAGCTTAACCATTACTTGTATAGCATTTTCCGACCTAGTAAGGTACACCCGTAGGGGCACGGCAGTGCCGTGCCCCTACACCTTGCGGTATAATGTTGTACTTCATCTGAGAACTGGATTTTGGAAAAAGTTGTTGGCGACATTAAACGTGATCGGCGTGTTTGATCAACCTAAGCGATCGCCTGCAAGAAAATCTTAGTTTGTAGTGAGCGATTTATCGCTTCTTCAGATTTCTCAGGACTAAAGTCCTGACTACAAACTCGAATTTATTTATACCAAGCAAGAAGTTTCAACTGAATTTTAAGCTAGAGCCACGGCTGATTGCTGCCAGCGTCCCACCGCTTTACCAATTACTGCTAATTCTTGCATCAAGTGATCGAAACGGTCTGGTGTCAGAGATTGAGGCCCGTCGGATAAAGCTTTGGCAGGGTTGGGGTGAACCTCTATCATCAGGGAATCTGTGCCAGCTGCGATCGCTGCCATTGCCATTGAAGGCACAAACTCAGACCAACCAGTGCCGTGGCTGGGGTCAATCATGATTGGCAGGTGAGTTAGCTTTCGCAACACTGGCACTACTGATATATCCAGCGTATTTCGCGTATACTGGCGGTCAAAGGTGCGTATTCCCCTTTCACACAAAATCACATTGGGATTACCAGATGCCAAAATATACTCGGCTGCCATCAACCAATCTTCAATCGTAGCTGCCATTCCCCGCTTCAAGAGAACTGGTTTCGGCTGCGCTCCGACTTTTTTGAGCAACGAGAAATTCTGCATATTTCTTGCCCCCACCTGGATCACGTCAGCAACTTCAACAATTTTATCCAGATCAGCGGCATCCATCACTTCTGTAATAATACCTAGTCCACTGACTTCCCGTGCCTTTGCCAACAAATTCAAAGCACTCTCGCCGTGTCCTTGGAAGGCGTAAGGTGAAGTCCGGGGTTTGTATGCCCCGCCGCGCAAAAATTTCGCTCCAGCCGTCTTGACGCGCTGCGCCGTTTCCACAATCATTTCTTCATTTTCTACGGAACAGGGGCCAGCAACAACTACCAAAGGCTGGTGTTCACCAAATACCACCGTTCCATTGGGAGTATTAACCACCACTTCCGAAGCTTCGCCGTGGCGATACTGGCGACTGGCTCGTTTGTAAGGCTGTTCTACCCGTAACACCTGCTCAATCCAGGGGCTAATCTCCTGAATTTGTAGTGGATCTAAGCTGGCGGTTTCACCTACTACACCAATGACTACTTTATGTTGACCAACAATTTTTTCTGGAGTTAGCCCCCAGCTAGTTAATTCCTCATCAATGCGGTTTATTTCCGCCTCTGGGGAACCACTTTTCATTACTATAATCATGTGAAAGTTCCTGATTAATTGAGTAAAATTTTTGTGTAAATGAGCTAACTTTATTCTTGCCTATTGGCCTAATTACGAGTACTTAAAAATAAAATTTGTTTACAAAATATAGCGCTCAGTCAGTAGTTTTACTACTAAATAACTGGATATGGGGTATCAAAAAGATTATATAATTTTAATTAGCAATGTTGAAGTTATAAGATTTCAACTTCAACATTTATTTCTTCATTTACCCAATACCACAGTTACCTGATACCTGAGCGCCGTTGATTATAAGTTTTTTTGCCGAGTTTCGCGCCAAACTTCCACCATTCGTCCCCAATTGGTGTTAAATTCACCCAAACCCAGCAAACTGCCGACTTTTTCTTCATCCCAAGAGGCAGAGAGAACGCCATAAGTTATCCCTAAGACCCCCAAACCAAATAATCCCATATTCACCAATAACACGGCGATGGGAGGTAGTTGGATGTCGGAGTAGATAGCAAGCAGATAGCTAACAACCAGGGCGCTAATGCCCAAAGCTGTTGGTACACCACAGAACACAGCTACCCGTCGGATCATCCGTTGGCTGACTACTTGGGGAATTGCCATCTCTTTTTTAGTGTAAGACGGCTTTCTTTCGGTCTGTTTGGCTGATTCTTGTGGCTGTGTTGCTGGTTTACTTTGAGTTTTTGCGGGTTTTTGGCGCTTTTTGTTTGGTTCAAAGGGCAAGCGACTGCGTTCAGATTCTTCACCAGACATAAGCGGTAATCCTATCCACGAATACCGAGGCGAGCAATCAAAGCTAGATACTTTTCCCGGCTTTCTTGCGATATATAAGCTAGAAGACGCTTGCGCTGACCAATTAGCTTCAACAGTCCCCGGCGGGAAGAATGGTCTTTTTTATTTGCCTGGAGATGTTCGCTAAGGCGGTTAATGCGCTCAGTGAGCATGGCAACTTGGACATCGGCCGAGCCAGTGTCGGTTTCATGAACTTGGTAGGTGGAAATTATTTCTTGTTTCCGCAGTTGCGTCAGGGCCATGATCGATTCAGTTTCTAGTTTTTCTAAATGTATGTAGCAGTCTCCCATAATATCACAGCCCTCAAGCTGGATGTGGAATCATCTGGAACTGCCTTTAGGGGTTCTAAACTATTTAACTGCTGAGGAACTGTAATTCCCAAAACTTCCGAGAATTGATGAGAATGACCCACCTATTCGCAAGACTGCTCCAGTCTGTGAAAGGTTTCCCTCATAGTATTGAATAGTCGTACCGTTGCTGTTTATACGTGAAAATCCAATGTTGCCACTGAAAGGACAATAGAACCCTTGAATTGAAATATTATCTAAGAGGATGTTTGAAAAGTCCTCCTATCGGTAGCAAAAAGTTTTAGATCCCCCTAAATACCCCGATAAATTGGGGGACTTTGATTCCGGTTCCCCCCCTTTTTAAGGGCAGGGCTGTTTCATTCGTTCAGATCAGAATTTTGTCAAGAGTATCAACCAGAAAATTTAGTGAGTTGGTAATCGAAAAATTACTGTTTCAATCGGTAAATTTAAGTGCGATCGCCTGGTTTTTGACCCAATTAGAGTGTTTAAAAACCTGATTTTTTTGACTGATACGCTTGTAAATTAAGGTCTTTTAGGGAATGAATCAGCCCTGCTTTTTAAGGGGGGTTAGGGGGGATCAGTAAGTGCCTAAAATTACAGCCAACCACTTTCCAAACAACCTCTAATGAGAGTAATAAAAGAGCTTGGTTTTAAAAATCGCGTTTCAATCCCTAATAGGGATTTTAGTTGATTGCAATAAAAAAAATCACCAACTTAGGAGTTGGTGAATCAAGTTTCAATCCCTAATAGGGATTTTAGTTGATTGCAATGCAAACGCCACTAAAACTTTGACTAATTTGAATAAAGTTTCAATCCCTAATAGGGATTTTAGTTGATTGCAATATTGGGGATTGGGGATTCACTTCTAGATATTCTGGTTTCAATCCCTAATAGGGATTTTAGTTGATTGCAATATTTCTTTAAGTCCCTTAGTGAGCAATTTAAAGCTGTAGTTTCAATCCCTAATAGGGATTTTAGTTGATTGCAATAAACCTATAAGTGCAATGAATATTTTTGGATCAGTTTCAATCCCTAATAGGGATTTTAGTTGATTGCAATGGATAAAGCAACGTAGTTGCAAGGCTTTGAGACGCGTTTCAATCCCTAATAGGGATTTTAGTTGATTGCAATAAACACCAAACAAAGGCTTGTCAGCCGCATTCCTAGTTTCAATCCCTAATAGGGATTTTAGTTGATTGCAATATCGCTCGGTTTTGAATGCCGTAGCGGGCATAAGTTTCAATCCCTAATAGGGATTTTAGTTGATTGCAATAGAGTGAACAAGTAGAAATTCTAAATAGTCTAAAAAAGTTTCAATCCCTAATAGGGATTTTAGTTGATTGCAATTGTTGCTATTTTCTAAAACATCTGCCATGTGATCGGGATTAGTTTCAATCCCTAATAGGGATTTTAGTTGATTGCAATGCTGCGTATTGGGAGAAAACAGAAACCAGCTTTCTTGTTTCAATCCCTAATAGGGATTTTAGTTGATTGCAATCCAGTACCAATAGAAGGCTTATTGACAACTTATGTCAAGTTTCAATCCCTAATAGGGATTTTAGTTGATTGCAATTTACATCACCATTAATGCTTAGTCCCGTGGTCTTTAGTTTCAATCCCTAATAGGGATTTTAGTTGATTGCAATCTGACTTTTATGTAGCTCGACTTCGAGTTGGTGTAAAGTTTCAATCCCTAATAGGGATTTTAGTTGATTGCAATTAGGGTGTTATCCCTACCGATTATTTATTAAACGTATGCAGCGTTTCAATCCCTAATAGGGATTTTAGTTGATTGCAATTGGTGAAGTCGATAAATAAGAAGGGTCAAAAAAAGTTTCAATCCCTAATAGGGATTTTAGTTGATTGCAATTATCGCCTATCAGTTGCCCGCTTATGCTCAATATTCGTTTCAATCCCTAATAGGGATTTTAGTTGATTGCAATGGAAGACGTGCAAGATTTTGGGAAGGCCGTTGTGAAGTTTCAATCCCTAATAGGGATTTTAGTTGATTGCAATATATTTGAGATTAAAGGTGTGAGGTGTGAGACTAATGTTTCAATCCCTAATAGGGATTTTAGTTGATTGCAATCGCTGGCGTCGGAAAGCCGTGTGTTATTTGGTTTTCAAGGTTCAATAGCGCGAATGCGAAAATCATAACATAGGGAGTGGCAATTGTGCCAGCTGTAAATAGCTGAAAGTCGGTCTACATAAGGTGCGCGGATGGTTTAAAGAAGCTACAGCCCTGAAATCCTTGTAGATAGAGCAATCTAGCCATTTTTGTAGTCGCCCCTTTCCCAACACCTACCCATTCGCGCACTTGGCAAAAAACTAGTCTGATGACTTAAAGTTTTTCCTTAGCAGCTAACATCTGTAAAATCTTTTCTACATGATCCAACTCTCCAACGATTCGGCGAATTGGGTGAGGCCAAACTTTGACAAGGGTGGGAGTTGCAGAAACCTGATTGAGTTCTGCTTGTTCTGGATGACTTAAAACATCAATCACTTTTAGAGTATAAGGGTGTCCGAGCGATCGCTCTAACAATTCGTGTAGATTCTGAAGGATGCGTTCGGTAGTACTGCTATGTCCTGCAACAAACAAGCGGAGTACATAGCCTTGTGTGATTGCTTCCTTTTTTTGGACTATAACTGGCTGGTGGTATTTTGGCACAGGTTCAGAAAGGTCTAGACGGACAATTAAATCGTGATCCTCCCAAAGCTGCGGGAATGAGGAACGATAAGTTGTTAACACCATGCGATCGCACAAACCCTCTTGCCAAGGAGCTGCTTGCCATACTAACTCCCCTGTGCCAAAAATGGCATTAAGCAAAGCTTGATGTCTAATTACAGCCGGATAAGCTTCAGCAAAAGTTCGCACTTGTTGAGTGCGCGGATCTAACCAGTTGTCAATGGTCGCAGTATAACAAGGCACTAAAAAGTGCGGTAGCTCTGGTAAATCTAGGATTTCTTGCAAGGCCGAACACAAATGCAAGTGCCATCGCCCTTGCTTGCTAGGATCGATGCAATAAATTAAATCTCCTCCAGGTGTAAATAGCGCAATGCCTTTAAACAATTGGGATGTAGATAGTTTGTTTGTCGTCAAGTTATTCACTGAGGTTAGGAAGCTAAAAGTAAAAAATTCTCTCTTTATACCTTTTACCTTAGCCATAACTACAACCAGGATCAGCTAGAAAATTGAGAACCCATTAAAAATCCCGTAAATCTCATTTCCAGACATAACAATTTCTGGGCACTTAGTACTCATATCATGTCCGTATAAATAGTTATGATTCCCACAGTCATTGCACCCCACACGTCAGATGCTCTACTTGGGGAGACTCCAGACGCTCTCTACGAGACGCTAAAAGCGAACGCGGACTCGCTATCGCTTTTAGCGTCTCCCCTTGGGAGAAGACGGTACTCGCTCCCCTTAATCCCCTCCCCGCCTGCGGGGAGGGGAGACAAAGCATAGCTTTGGCGGGGTGGGGTTCTTCGAGTTTAATAAGTAATCAAGCGGACATGATATAGCACTACTATTTGATTTTTGAACAGATACGTAGGGTGCGTTAGCGACAGCGTAACGCACCATTCTTAAGGATTTGGTGCGTTACGCGAAACGCTAACGCACCCTACAAATACTACAAATACTTAATTTTGTTCAAAAATCAAACCGGATTCCTATATAACGCATTGCCTCAACCCAACCTACTAAGCTGTCGCGTATTTACAGCTATTTTCAGGTAAATAGACCACGCGGTAAGGGCACAGCATTGCTGTGCCCCTACGACAGATGTGGTTCAAATACACGAAAACTGCTGTAATTTGCACAACTAGGGCGCTCATGTTGCCCACCCCACAGGAGATTCATTTTTTTGAGGATGCAAATTAAAAGATTTTTAGCTTAATCTTCTTATAAAGGCTGCCAATTCTTTTTCAGGAGGGCTAAAAATGTAGCGTATCCTTCGGAAAAACCGGGTGGATCAGGTAGAACATATTGTGGAAATTCTTTATACGATCGCCAAGGTTCGGAAGCATTATGCCGCAAATGTAAAGCACATTCTGAGGAACCTGGTAGTCGCCAAGTCATTTGACCAGTTTGTGTATCAGTCACAAATGCCTCCCTATCTGAAAAAAGTTGATCTTTTCTTCGAGATTTTGGCAGATTAACCGGATATTTTTGTCAAATTTAAGGTAAAATAATACATGACCTAATTGCTGAAATAAGTTTGATCGCAATATTCCAAACAAAGCCACACCGCTATTGTGGCAACAAGTCTTCTAAAGCAGCTCCGACAACTCGGTGATCCTCATCTTGTCTGAGTTGGTTCAGGGCTGCTTTGGCTTCCGGCTCGTCAAATCGTTTCAGGGCATAGCTAACTCGCACGCGCATCCGCCAAGATTCAACATTCACCAAGGTTAGTATTTGCGATAATGCCGCAGGGTGTTGGTTAGAACTAGCTAGTAAGCCGAGTCCATCAACAGAGGATTCTTGAACTGTAAAATCTTCATCTTTTAAACCATGAACGCAGATATCAAATAGTTCTTCAGGGCAATCCATTTCGGCGATCGCAGCCAAAATGCTCCGTCGCACTAGCCAGTGGTCATCCTGATAAAATGCCAGAACTAGATGAGAAACTGCGACTCTGCCAAATAGCGATAAAGAATTTGCCGCCTCAGCTCGCACATTGGGGGTATCATCAAATTTCATAATTTGCATCAAAGCAGCAAAAGATTCTGCTGATTGTTGATTACCCAAACCCCTTGCAACAAAAGAACGCACCAAAAATTCTGAGTCATGAAGTTTACTTGCTAGCAAAGGAACAGCAACTTCTGATTCATAATTATCGAGGGCTGCGATCGCCTTCAGACGATATTGAAAATCTGGGTTCTTCAGTTCAGCTTGGATTTGATGGATTTCCATAGGTGCATTTAGTACAACTATTCTTTACTTTATTTTACAGATGTCACAAAATGGCGATCGCATTCTCAGAATATTGGGGATTGGGGATTGGGGACTGGGGACTGGGGATTGGGGATTGGGGATTGGTTATTCTCCTCATCTCCCTCATCTCCCTTGTCTCGCTCATCTCATTTAACAAAATTTAACAACTATGGTTTCAGCATCGTATCAGAATATGTAAAGGTAAACGATACAAAAAACTTAAAATCATCAAGGCTAATAAGAATTTAAAGTCTTTATGTCCTCTCCTTTGTCACAATGATGTTGTGGTGAAGGAGGCTAGCATATAGACTAGGAGAATAACATTGTAGCCAAGCTATCTCTTGGATTTTAAGCTACTTTTTAAGATCACTTTTCTAATGGAAATTACTGAATTCTTTGAACTTTCAATTGGACGATGGCGATCGCAACGTAGCGGTCATCATTTAGCGTTTGCCCACTTTGAACAAGTGTTGTCTAACATTGATATTGAGTCTCTATCCACCGACGATCCGGCGGTACTAGCAATCTGTCAATTGTATGACACTGACCGCACCAGTATCACCCACCCCTTTCGGATGACTTGGGAAGGTGAGTCAGACTGGGATGATAAACCAATCTCAGGTAGTACTGTGCTGGTGCCAATTCCCGATCTTGAAAATCCTTCTAGAGGCAAACTGCTGCGAGACAAGGGATACGCCGAAACAATCCCAGCAGTGGCTAAATATCATCTGAGTGACGATGGTATTTTTACCCTGCTGACAGAGTATGAACTCGCTGCTGCTGAAGAGCGAATTTGGTTTGCTACCCCAAATCTGCGATTTCGGGTAGCGACGATTAAAACCAGTGATGGTAAAGGCGTGACAACAGCTTCCTTTTCTTCAGAGATTCGCTCTTTGTCAAGTTCAACCATGTGAACTACTCAGACCTGCCTACGGAACCGAGTCTAAGCTTCCCAATTCATCGGGAACAGCCTCAAAAACTCCGCAGTTTTTTTGGTGTTACATTCCCTCCAAGGGCAGGAGTCCTGGTTCCCAAGACCCAAATCTTTTTCTTGCAACATATACCTAAAAGCTAATGGTTTTCGCTTATGGCATTGATGGTCAAGACATTGAGTATCTTACCAGAAAATCCTGGGGATTCGTCATCCATCCAGAATTTGTTTTTACCAAGTAAAAAATCAATTCCAGATGCAATCCTCAACCCCCGTTATTCATCCTCATCATATCAGTACATTGAGGGTGGGGACTTTCGCGTACCGTTAACAATATCAATTTTGAATTTTGAATTCGGAGCGAAGCGACGTGACTATAGCGCCCAGTGAATCTAGCACCAACGCTAGCGATCTGCTCACCTTAGCCGGTTGGATGGCAGGAGATTTTAGCAACTACAAGCAATCTTTTGCAAATCCGCAACTTTACGCCCACATTCACATTTATTTTCGTCCTTTACCGGTTGAATTTTTTTCTGCCATCGGTTTTTATTCTGAACAAGTCTACGATCACGATTTATGGACACCCTATCGCCAGGGAGTACATAGACTAGTCGATTGTGGCGATCGCATTTATATCGAAAATTACAGCTTAAAAGACCAGATGCTTTATGCAGGTGCGGCTCGTGAATTAGATATCCTCAAAACCATCACCCCAGAAAGCATCGAACGGCGTTATCACTGTTCAATGGTTTTCCAACGAGAAGGTGAAATGTTTCGAGGCAACGTAGAACCAGGCAATCAATGTCTGATTAAGCGCAATGGATGCCAAACATATCTTGTCAGCGAAGTAGAAATAACCGAGCATACTTGGATAAGTCTAGATCAAGGTATGGATATTGAAACCCACGAGCAAATCTGGGGATCAAAAGCTGGCCCTTTGCGATTTGAAAAACGGGAAAGTTTTGCTGATGAATTACCTGTGGTGAACGCATTATGCTGATTCAGCTTGAATCTTTTAAAAACAAAATGTTACCTCCACAGGCTGAAAAAAAAATGCGCTGCTGGATTCGCAGCCGTCACTTGATTTGTTCGGGTAATTTTTTCATATTCGAGACACTCGAATATACGACCATTGAGAGATTCTCTGAATGTGTTGCTTCTTTAGGAGGAACAGTAATATCCGTTGACCCCATTAATAAAATTTGGATGGGCGATCATCGCCAAGTTATTTTATATCAGGCAAAAGCTAGTTTACATACACCTCATCATACTTTGAAACAATACTGGATAAAATACGGTGGTTTCTACACTCGATTTGATGAGCGTGCTTAAGAGTTCCTATCCGACGGAAGTTCAGATGACAAGGGTCTACACTCTAATTCAAAATTGAATTTTGAATTTTAAATACTCCCTAAGGGGGTTGACGGCTAATTGTTAATGTCTAATTGCTAATTTTTGATCGTGATTAGCTGTTAGTTATTAACAGTTAGCCGTCTAAGTTTGTTAGAAAATTTAACTAAAAAAGTCCCCACAACTTGATAACTTAATATAGGACTCATAATTTGATTTTTGAAATACACGTAGTGGCGTGTTATGCCGTAGGCTAACGCACCAAAATATTCCTTTGGTGTGTCACGAAAGCAGTAACACAACGCCAGTCCGATCAAGTCGGGAAACCCACCCACGCGGCTGGCTCCCCTATATTTAGATTTTTTCAAAAATCAATATCCAGTAATTAGTAAATCTTGAATAGGGTGTGTTATGGCTTTAGCCTAACGCACCATATTTATCGCGGTGCGTTTAGTCACTCCTACCCACACTAACCCAAATATGCAGACCTTCATAAACGACGAAACCAGACAACGCCAATATCAAGCATTTCCCCAAACAGAACCCATCGAACTGTGGACTACTGCTTCAGATGATGACATTGAAATTGTAATTCGAGCAGTTTATCGGCAAGTGTTGGGTAATGCCTACATTATGGAAAGTGAGCGGCTGATTGTTCCAGAATCCCAACTCAAGCAAGGCATAATCGATGTCCGTGAGTTTGTGCGTCAAGTTGCCAAATCAGAGTTGTATCGCTCCAGATTTTTTGATAACATTTACCGCTACCGTGCTATTGAATTAAACTTCAAGCACCTGCTGGGGCGCGCTCCCGATGACTACTCCGAGACGATACAACACAGCAACATTTTAGATGAGTCGGGTTTTGAGGCGGATATTGATTCTTATCTTGATAGCGACGAGTATTTAGATGCCTTTGGGGAGAACATCGTGCCATATTACCGGGGTTATAAAACTCAAACTGGCCAAAAGATATTGGAATTTAGCAATATGCTGCAACTGCTGCGGAGCAATTCTAGCAGCGATAAGAATCTCGCAACGAATAATAAACCTCAACTGGTGCGATCGCTAATTACCAACACTCCTTACGGTAAAATCAAACCCACGGATATTAGTGCATTGCTAGCTCAAGTTTTCCAGCCCAAGCCAGAAGAAGCTGCTCCAGTTAATACATTTATTGTGGCTCGCACAACAGCTGAACAAGGCTTGCAGCAAAAGATTCAAGAGCAAAAAAGCCAGATTGCAACTTTGCAACAAAAACTAGCAGACTTACGACCCTTTGCCAGCATTGGGACAAGCAAATTTAGTAGTAGTTGGCAGTCTTCCAGTGCCGTTACCAGCACAGGCCAATATACATCTTTCCAACAGCAAGTTGACGCCCAAGCAAAACAGATTTCAGCTTTGCAAGAGCAAGTTGGTGATGCTCAACGGTCTGCCACAATTGGAGAAGCCCGGTTGAATAAGTGGCGCAGTCGTGTTTTTAACGGCTAATTTCTCTACAGTTTATAGCGGTTCTCAGTTGAGTGCAATACAGACCTAACCCCCAGCCCCAACCCTTGTAGCGTTGGGGAGTAATATTCAAAGCCTCTCTCCTTTTAGGAGAGAGGTTTGGAGAGAGGTCAAACTGTATTGCATCCAAGCGAGAACCGCTATAGTTTTGTCGAATGCGTTGGGCAAGCTTAACTCACCCAATAGCGGTTCTCAATTGCATAGAATATAGACCATTTGTAGGGGCAATTCATGAATTGCCCCTACTGTATATTAGACATCTGCTAAAAATGAATGTAGAGATGTAGCACTGCTACGTCTCTTCTGGATCGGGCTATATTTTATTTCCTGATACTTTGTGAGTCAGCTTGAAACAACAAATAATCAGAAAGTGTCTGAATTATTATTGTTTTAATAGACTTGCAACTTATGAAAAAAGCTAGCGTTTATCAATACTGCACTTATGGACTAATTGGGTTAATATCCTTAACCACCGTATTAAGTACAGCAACATCTGCCCTAACACAGTTAGCAGGCGATTCCCCAATTGGGCAAACTCCTATCCCTGCTTCTAACTTAATCTGGCCAACTCAAGGGTTTATTTCTCAAGGCTTCCGCAAATATCAACATGAAGGAATTGATATTGCCGGAGCATCTGGAACTCCGATTGTTGCTGCTGCATCCGGTACAGTTGTCAAAGCCGGTTGGGATGATTGGGGATTAGGAAATGCCATAACTATTAAACATCTCGACGGCAGCATTACAGTTTATGGCCACAATCGCCGTTTGTTGGTGAGCAAGGGTCAACAGGTCATTCAAGGTCAAATTATTGCCGAGATGGGATCTACAGGCAATAGCACAGCTCCTCATCTGCACTTTGAAGTTCATCCAAATGGTCGAATAGCAGTTGACCCCCTTACTCTGTTGACATCCTTAACTGCAAGTGTTAACTCTGGTTCGAGAGTTCAGCAAGTGCATAACCCAAACCGCCCAGTAGCAAAGCAAGTTTCACCTTCACAGCTAATTCCAATAGGTTTTGCACCTGTAAGCACTGATACTAAATGCAATGGAATTACCATCATTGAAGGTGAGACTGCAAGCACTCGTGTAAAAGTCTGTGAAGAAAAGGGTCAGTTATTTTATATTGGGCAGTTAAAGCAAGATCCAAGTCAGCCGATAAAGATACAAGCCTTGAATATTGGTAAAAGCAGATATCGAGCAGATAATGGTAGTTTTTATTATTTAGTCAGCCCTAAAAGAGTAGAAGTTTGGCGAAATGGTAGTCAGATACGTTCTGACAGTTTTTATACTTCAATCAAATCGCCATAAAGTATTGGGCGAGTAGAAATCCCTACTTGTTAGGGACTTCCAAATAAAAAAATACTCAACTATTTCTTGTGGGGTGGGTGTCTCACCCGCCCACAGCCAAAGGCGCTCATGTTGCCCACCCCACAAGATTGGATAATTTATTTGTTGTCAGTCCCTAATACCATTTCTTTATGAAGATGCGCTTGTAGGACTTACCCGAAACCGCGCTGTAGGGGCAATTCATGAATTGCCCCTACCTGAATAAAGCGCAGCCTCACATAGAATTGGTATAAGAGCCTCCAGGCTGGGAAAACACTCTGGTGGGGCTGCCGCCTCCTGTTTCTTGACCAGAGGCAGCAGCGCTCTCGGAATACATTCCCAGTCTTCAGACTGGGAACGAGGTTACACAAGTCTTTGGGCTTTTCTGAGTGCCATTCGATAGTGTACCTAGAAGCTCACACTCACCGCTTGCAGTGAGTATAAGTATAAGTAGTTCACGCAATTTGAGTGACTTGCTGATTTACACGGGGACGGCCAAAGCGCTCCCAAGCACTCCCTCCTCGCAGAAACAGCTCTAGGAAGCGCAATGGCTCTTCTGAATCGCCTCTTGACCAACCAGAACTACCAGGAGCAAAGGCTAAAGTTCCTTCAGACACCTTGAAGCTGCCATCAGAATACACTGCATCACTGACCACATCTCCAATTCGGATCACAATCTTGGTTTGAGGCTCGAAGTTAACTGTATGTGCCCCAATAGTTGTTTTGATGTTGCCGTAGCCATCAATCCAGGCAATTCTATCTGGTGGAACATCTGGGATTTGCTCAGAAAAAAGACTGTCTCCTAAAAGGCTAAAATCTTCAGCCATAACGGCAGCCGCAGCCGGAGGAAACACATCCCGTGAGCGAAACTGCGAGCCACCACGAGAAACGTTGACCACTCGCAACTCCTTTGTATAGTCTTTGATAAAGGAGAGAGTGTAGCCCGCATTTACACCCACTACTTTTACACCATTGGCTAAAAGGGCATAAGTTAGTCCTTCGCCTTCATTATCCCGTCGGGCTTCGGGATCATCCTGACGAGGCGCACAGTTATGATAAATTAAGCGATCGCTAGGGCCTGGGTTAAGTCCCTGTTGGGCAATCCAGAATCCCGTTGCCAAAGTACTAAATGCTGGAACTGAAAGTAAATGAATTTGGGCATCGGGAAAAGCCATCAGTAGACGTTGTGTGACTTCAATAAATGCCGGATCTCCTGTACCGTAGTCTGCAATGACGCAGATAAACATTTTGCTCCTCCTTGCTTAGGGTAGTAATTTGCGGCAATGGGTGGCGTTCAAACTCCCCAGTGAACCTGTCTCATCAGCAGTCTAGGTGTGATCTCAACTATATGCAAGATTTCTACATAACATTGAGCGCAATTTTCCAGCAAAAAGATGCTGCAACGAATAGCACTAAGAAAAGCCTAAAGGCTTGTGTCGTCTCGTTCCCAGCCTCCAGGCTGGGAATGTATTCTGAGGGGCTGCTGCCTCTTGTCAAGCTACTGGAGGCGGCAGCCCCCCCCAGAGTGGGTTAAGAGCCTAGAGGCTCTTAACCAGTTAGGGCAAGGGCTGTATCTTTTCTTAGTGCCATTCGATGCTGTAACCATAACTCCACTTTTTAACGCAATACGCTTGGGTTAAAGCTAAAACTGTTTATCAAAGTCAATTTTTTTAACGTAGACGCTTCTCTACGAGACGCTACGCGAACGGCTTCCCGCAGGGTACCGCAGAGGCGCAGAGGAAACAGAGAGAAGAAAAAAATGCTTAACTGAACTGTATTGCTTTTTAACGAAGAATCCAACTAACTCCAGACAGATTTTCTGCTTAACAGTGACTTAAATATGTAAACTGCTCAAAAGTCAATGATTCAAACAATAGTTGTCTTTCTGATCCTTGGGCTAATTATAAGCGGGATTTTAGTAAATCCTATTTTAGTCAAAAGGCGAAGAAATCGTCTTAAACATCGTCCTTTTCCCCCACTTTGGAATGCCATTATTGAGAATAATCTTCCCATTTATCCCTGTCTTTCTCCCGATGAGATCAGACGACTTCAGGGACATATTCAAGTATTCTTAGCAGAAAAGCAATTTATTGGCTGTAGAGGATTACAAGTGACGGAGGAAATGAAACTGACCCTTGCTGCTACCGCCTGTTTACTCCTACTGAATGAACGTGGGCAGTACTTTCCCAGACTTCGCTCAATTCTGGTGTATCCCAATGCTTATTTTGTTCAGGAAACGAATTCCATCGGAAATTATGTTGTTGAAGAAAGGCGTGTGGCAAGACTGGGGGAATCGTGGACAACTGACCAAGTAGTAGTGTCTTGGGAACAGGTGAAACAAGACACTGATAACTGGAGGGATGGACGTAACGTTGTGCTTCATGAATTCGCCCATCAGTTAGATCAAGAAGATGGTAAAGCTGAAGGAGTTCCTATACTGCAACGCAACTCAGACTATCTTAGTTGGGCGAATGTAATGACAGAAGCATATCAGCAACTTTGTAATGATGTTCTACAAGGCGTAAAAACGGTAATGGATAGCTATGGCGCAACGAATCCCGCAGAATTTTTTGCCGTAGCGACTGAGACATTTTTTGAAAAACCGCACCAATTGCTGTCCAAGCATCCAGCACTTTATCAACAATTGCAACGTTACTATCAATTAGATCCTGTCCAATGGGCTTAAATTACAGAGGATTGGAAGTTAGTAGAGTCCTCAACAATATCTTAGTCTGTATATATAGCGTTTCTCGACCTAGTTAGGTACACCCGTAAGGGCACGGCACTGCCGTGCCCCTACACCTAGCGATATAATGTTGTACCGCATCTGAATGGGAACCGCTATAGGACTAATATTTGATTTCTGAAAAAGCTCAGTACAACTCGGAAAGCCTAATTCCCTACTCCCCACTCCCACTCCCCGCCTACGTAGATAATTTCAAAAATCAAATACGATTCCTATATAGCGTTTCCTAATATGATTAGGTACATCATAATCCCGTCCTCCCTTGCTATTAGGGGATTGTTTTTTTTGTACCTCACTCAGCTGGGATAAGAAGTAACAATTTTGCAATTTAATGGCAAAATTGTCAGGGCGCAATATGTTTGTTTATTGTGCCCCTATAGATGTGATCTATTTAATTGAAAACTTTCTTGAAAGTGGATTCATATTTTGATTAAACTTTCACTCAGCTGACCTGACCCAACTATGCTTGAATAATGAAGTCGGAGGCAGTAAGAGTGGGCGCACCAGTCAGTTGTGCAAATTGACCGCCACTGCCCAAACCAGCAGCGCTACCATTTTGATTGTATAGTAACTGCCCAGTCATAGGGTCGTAGACAATCACAGCATTGCTAAGTGCCCCTAAACTGCTGATTTGAAAATCACTGGCGTTACTAAAACCCGTTCCCACAACAGAAGTAATAGCATTAAAGGTATTCTTAGCCAGGATAATCTTGTCACCTTGAGAGTGGTTGAAGTCAGTGATGGTATCAATACCCACAGCAGCGCTAGTAAAGGGAGCATTGGTGTTGTAGAGGAAAGAGTCAGCACCTGTACCACCCACAAGAGTATCATTACCTGGTCCACCAATGAGAAGATCATTGCCAGCACCGCCCCGCAGCAGGTCGTCACCACCACTGCCATTGATGGTGTCATTACCCCCTTGACCATTAATCACATCGTTGGAATTGTAAAAACCGCTGATGTTATTGTTCAAGTTATTGAGGAACGTGACGCTGTTTGCAGTGGAAATATACGTTTGAGTGGAGTTGGCACTAATCACATCAAAGCTTTTGCTCACACTGGTTTCTCCGTCAAATAGGATATTACCGATGGCGGGTCTTGTTGTCGATGCGGCTAAGTTCTCTAGGTTTTCTAAGTTAAAGTTTTGCAGAGTGACTTTGGTATTACCTACACCTTCAAAGGAGACTTCTAAATTGTTGCCATTTTGAGTTAATTGCAGATTTCTTGCAGTCAAGTCAGGCCCAATAAATTGCAAAGTGTCTACTTTGGCAATCACCGCAGCCGAAGGGTTTGGGTTAGTACCTACACCACCAAAGTCGGCGATGCTGTAATTCCCATCGCCTCGTTGAATAGTAAAGGTGTCATTGTGGTCAGTGCCGTTGAGAACTTGGATTGCGGAAGTAGGAGCGGGTTTAAGTATGCCACTAATAGCAAAGTCAAAGGGGTTTTCATTACTGTCGTTGTTGTTTAAACTGAGGCTGCCACTATAGGTGCCAGGTGTAGTGGCACTCAACGCCACTGATATGGTGGTGGAAGCATTGGCAGCCACGCTTGTAGGTAGAGTTCCTACCAAACTAAATCCGTTGGGAAGTTTAAGATTACTCAGGTTGAGTGCGGCTGTACCAGTATTATTGATGGTAAAGGTTTTGGTCAGAATGTCACCAACGGTAGTGTTGCCAAAGTTAATGGCAGTAGTGCTGCCATCTGTAATGTCAACTGTGCCATTGAGAACTTGGATTTCTGGAACCGGAACGGGGTTAACTGTGCCACTAATAACAAAGTCAAAGGGGCTTTCATTAGTATCATTGTTGTTTAAAATGAGGCTGCCACTATAGGTTCCCACTGTAGTGGCACTCAACGCCACTGATATGGTGGTGGAAGCATTGGGAGATACGCTCGTGGGTAGAGTTCCAACTAAACTAAATCCGTCGGGAAGTTGAAGATTGCTCAGGTTGAGTGCAGCTGTACCGGTGTTCTTGATGGTAAAGGTTTTGCTTAGGGTATTACCGAGAATGATGTTGCCAAAGTTAATGGCAGTAGTGCTACCATCTGCAATGTTAGCTGTGCCATTGAGAACTTGAATTTCTGGAACCGGAACGGGGTTAACTGTGCCACTAATAACAAAGTCAAAGGGGCTTTCATTAGTATCGTTGTTGTTTAAAATGAGGCTGCCACTATAGGTGCCGACTGTAGTGGCACTCAACGCCACTGATATGGTGGTGGAAGCATTGGCAGCCACACTCGTGGGTAGAGTTCCAACCAAACTAAATCCATTGGGAAGTTGAAGATTACTCAGGTTGAGTGCAGCTGTACCGGTGTTCTTGATGGTAAAGGTTTTGGTCAGGGTATTACCGAGAATGATGTTGCCAAAGTTAATGGCAGTAGTGCTACCATCTGCAATGTTAGCTGTGCCATTGAGAACTTGGATTTCTGGAACCGGAACGGGGTTAACTGTGCCACTAATAACAAAGTTAAAGGGACTTTCATTGATATCGTTGTTGTTTAAACTGAGGGTGCCACTATAAGTGCCGACTGTAGTGGCGTTGAGTACTACCGATATGGTGGTAGAAGCATTAACAGCGATACTCGTTGGAAGAGTACCAACCAAACTAAATCCATTGGGAAGTTGAAGATTACTCAGGTTGAGTGTGGCTATACCAGTGTTTTTGATGGTAAAGGTTTTGGTCAGGGTATTACCGACAATGATTTCGCCAAAGTTAATAGCAGTAGTGCTGTTATCTACAATGTCAACTGTGCCATTGAGAACTTGAATCTCTGGGGTGGCAATGGTGCTGCGGGGGGCTTCGTATGCGCCAATGTCAATCAATGCACTGCCATTTCCATCACCATCCTGGGGAATGTTCGTACTGATGCCATTGAAAAGACTGGAACCAGCATCAATCGCAGCACTTCCAGGTTTGAGTCTAAAGTCACCATTCGCTGCATCAACAAACAACGGATCTTGGTTTAAAATATTTCCTGATCCTGTGACGTTAAAAACTCCGTTGTAAGCAAGGTTATTGTCAAACGTAAGTAAGTCAGACTTATTGTTGAGAATGAGAGACTCTCCCTGGCTCCCATACAGAATATTGTTATAGACTCGAACATTTTCAGCACTGTTAAGGAAAATTTCTCCGTATGAAACTACTTGTGAATTTTGGTACATTGTATTATTCACAATATCCACAGGGTTTTCGCCTTTGAAAATCTGAATACCTGCCCCACCATTGTTGTAAGTTAAGTTGTTACTGATTAAGACTTTACCAGTGTAAGCAACACCTCCAACATAAGAAGTGTCAAGCATTATGCCATCACCCTCGGTTATTTTTCCTGCTACATACCAAGGAACTAATTGTTTATTATCAAAAGAGGTATTACCTTGAATAATTACCTTGTAATCTGTTGTATTGTTGTCAGAGTTAGCAAGGTTAACCATTGTAATACCTTGTGTACCAAAAGGGGAGTACCAAGAATTTCCAGAAACGACATTGTTTTCTATTGCGATGTAATCTGCTTTTGTTGTTGCAATGCCGCTTCCCGGAAACTTAGAAACGTTGTTATTTTTAATTGTGATGTGAGTTGAAAGTTGATTTTGATTACTATTGCTGAACGTAATATTAATACCATTTCCAGATGTTGCTGGGTTATTCAAATTGTCTTTTTGCTCAAGCGCGTAAGCTAGTGTAACATTATCACGATTTCCTACCAATGTTAGGCCTTCTATTGTTATGTATGTCGAGCCTGTAATTGATATAGCATTCCAATTGTTTCCCTTTGCTTGTAAAACAGGTGTCTGTCCAGGTAGCGCCATAAATGTGATCGGCGCATCAGCTGTACCCTGCTTATTTGCAATACTCAGGATATTGGCGTAACTTGAGGTGTAAGTACCATTCATGACGTAGACGGTATCACCTGCCTTTACCAAGTCTCCAGCTTTTTGGAGGGTCTGAAATGCAGATCCTTGTTGCAAGCCATTATTTTTATCATTGCCTGTTCCAGAAACGTAGTATGTAGTCATAGGTTTATTCCAAATGTGTGTAAGGGAAATTGGTAGTACACTCTGAGCAACTTTCTTCAGTTGCTAAGTTGTTATTTGAATAGGTCATTTGTCTGGACTCTTCAAGACAGTCACAGTTGTCCGATCGCAACTTGAAATTGCGTCGGTTATAGAAACACTGTTGTAAAACTGAAAGATTTTCTTCTGTCAACCGTTGATGGTTAAACTAGAGGTATCAATACTGTCAATCGTCAGGGTTTTGTTGAGGCTGATCGGACGATTGGCACGTAGATAACGCAGCAAAAAGCCGGAGATGTTTCTTGTCTTCTCTGAGGTTGTTGTTAGACATCATAGCGATTGCCATAACGTGAATCGTATCTTCATCTATAGCAACGGCGTCGGCGTAGCCCGCACTTCGGCTGCGCTCAGTGACCGTCGTAGACATCGCTGCTCTTTGTGAGCTAGCTTTACCATCTGCTATATTCAATACAGTGATTATATTTGGCATGGTAATTCCTCTAAACTTTATCCTTTGTCTTAGGTCAGGAGATTGCCAAATTGCATGGTAAAATGCACCCCTGGCTAATAACTGGGGACTTAAAGTTACAGTGGTCAAAGTTAAATTTGTTGAAACTTTAGTCGGTTGACCCCTTAAATTAAGGAGACTAATGTAACAACTTAGTCAAACCTGTTATGAGCGTGTAACTGAGCCTTGTGAACTTAGTCAAAAGTAACCTTTACAAATAGCACTTGATATCAGTAATACCCCGGAATATAGTAAGCTTTTTTACAACAAAAGTCCAAAACTTATGGAAGTGTTGTGGTGGAGTCCTGTTAATTTTCAGAGTTGTATGGCAATAGAGAGGGCTTTGTGCGAGGATTTGATGAAGTTTCTCTAAATATTTTGAGGACTAGTACCGCAGGGCGGAATTAAAAATTAAAAATTAAAAATGAATACAGCGTAAGCGTTTCATTGATTTGGAATGGGTAGTTTATTCCTGCCGTGTTGTACTAGTACACCACGGTGCTAACAGCATTTTCAAATCAGGTGGCCATGAATTGAATGTTTGTTGTTGCGAGCAGCTAGAAGGGAAGAGGGTTTTAGCCGAATGGCACTAAGAAAAGATATAGCCCTTGCCCTGACTGGTTAAGAGCCTCCAGGCTCTTAACCGATTCTGGGAGGGCTGCCGCCTCCTCTTTCTTGACCAGAGGCAGCAGCCCATTCGGAATACATTCCCAGCCTCTAGGCTGGGAATGAGGTGACACAAGCCTTTGGGCTTTTCTTAGTGCCATTCGGTTTTAGCCTAGTTCATCAATATTTGAGATAGTTTGGTTTGATTGCGCCAACTTACTTAATCTTCATAATATGAATACTGAAATAAACTCTAGGATACCTGTTGCTTTAACCATTGCTGGTTCAGATAGCGGTGGCGGTGCAGGAATTCAAGCTGATTTACGCACCTTTGCTTTTCACTGTGTCCACGGTACTAGCGCTATAACTTGCGTTACGGCACAAAACACTCTAGGAGTGAAGAGGGTTGATGCCATGCCAAAAGAGGCTGTTGTGGCGCAAATTCAGGCGGTAGTTGAGGATATTGGCATCCAAGCTGCCAAGACGGGAATGTTGCTCAATCAGGAAATTATTTTTGCTGTTGCCCAGCAGGTAGAAGCTTTACAAATCAATAATCTAGTAGTTGATCCAGTAATGGTGTCACGTACAGGGGCACAATTGATCGATGATGATGCTGTGAAGACTCTGTGCCATGCTCTGATTCCCAAGGCGGTTATTATCACGCCCAATCGGTATGAAGCTCAGATTTTGAGCGGTTTACAAATTAATTCTTTGGAGGATATGCAAGCTGCGGCTGAAATTATTCACAAGAATTTAAAGACGAAGGCTGTTTTAGTCAAGGGTGGAGGTATGCGGGGAGATTTGCGTGGCGTTGATATCTGGTTTGATGGGGATAAGTTGGAAGTTTTGACTTGCCAGCAAGTAGAGACAAAAAATACCCACGGTACTGGTTGCACACTATCGGCTGCGATCGCTGCTAATCTGGCTAAGGGAAAAGACCTGTGGCAATCAGTACAGCAGGCAAAAGAGTATGTGACTACTGCACTCACTTATGCCCTAGATATTGGCAAAGGGCAAGGTCCCGTGGGACACTTCTTTCCATTGTGGGGACTAGGGACTAGGGACTAGGGAAAAGTTCTTCTTAATCCCCAATGCCCAATTCCCAATTCCCAATGCCCCAATGCCCCAATGCCCAATTCCAATGCCCAATTCCAATGCCCCAATAAAAAATCTTTGCCCTTTGGGTATTTTTCTATTATTCTTGGGCATAGTTTGAGGGGTGACTATCTCTGTTAGCATCTCTGTACGATCTAAATTATCTTGATTTTTAATACCAAGCCCCGATGCGAACAACCATAGGTTCTGTTCACAGGAATTCGCCAACACCGACTACTCAAGCTTACCCTCCCTCTGTACCACTATCTGTATATAGGGAATTGTCAACGGAGTTGCAAGCAGCACAGGCGAGGCTAAATGCACTCACCACCCAAAATCAGCAACTAGCACAAGAAAACCAACTATTACGCCAAGAAATTACCAAAGTCGTTGAGTCTTTTTCTCGCTTGCAAAATTTTGTGGATTCCCATACGACACCTAGTTATCATCAAGCTACCCAAGCTTCTGGTGAAGTTCAAAGTGCCGCAAAACAGCCAGTAACACCAGCACGTCAACCTCAGAAGGTTTCTCGTTCGCGTCAACCCGTGCCCAAAGCGCCACCGGAAAAAAGCCGCCGCCAAGACTTTTCTACGCCTGTAATGGAAATGAATTTTCCGATACCAGAAACAGTTTTTATAGAAGAGCAACAAATAAGTTATTATTCCACTACTGAGCCAGATGCCAGGGGACTCAGTGGCTGGTGGTTAGTGATTACTATGTTGTTAATCATGCTTACTGCCTTTAGTGCTGGATATTTCGTTGTACGTCCCTTGTTTGAACATCAGAAACGTTAGTTGATACTCCCACATTCAGCAGCAGCAAGCTTTTGGGCTACCGTGCAATTCGTCTGCGATCGCTCTCTAAATATCCGAACAAATCTGCTATATGGCGGAGTTTATCTGTTTTTAGGTTATAAAAGCTACATAAAATGCTACATTGACCGCAACTTCTTTATGTTAGAACCTCAAAGATTATCCAATTAATAAATCCTTGCTGGTTCTCATGTTCCAAACCCTCAAGCAACTTGAAAAAAGTGGTAATTATTACATATCTTTTAGGAAAAGCACTGCTAGTTACAGCTTCAGACAGCGAATCTGGTTAGATATATAAACGAAGCTAGTAGAAGTCAGGAGTTAAGAACATGAAAAAAGTAGAAGCTATTATCCGCCCATTTAAGCTAGATGAGGTAAAAATTGCCTTGGTTAACGCTGGTATTGTTGGTATGACTGTTTCTGAAGTTCGGGGGTTTGGACGGCAGAAAGGCCAAACTGAACGGTATCGCGGTTCTGAGTACACCGTCGAGTTTCTGCAAAAACTCAAAGTAGAGATCGTAGTTGACGATGATCAGGTTGATATGGTGGTAGATAAAATTATTGCTGCTGCCCGCACTGGTGAAATCGGCGATGGTAAAATTTTCATCTCGCCTGTTGAGCAAGTGATTCGGATTCGCACCGGGGAAAAGAACACAGAAGCAGTTTAAAAAACTTAGGAGTTAGGAGTTAGGAATAATGAATAAAGATTTAGCATAACTCCAAACTCCTAACTCTTAACTCCTAACTCCTAACTCTCTCCAGTTGCGGAAGTAAAGTTGTAAAAGCCTTACCTCGATGACTAATTGATCCCTTCAACTCCCGTGTCATCTCAGCAAAGGTCAATTGCTTGTCTGGAATATAAAAAATTGGATCGTAGCCGAAACCACTATCACCACGAGGTGCGTTGAGAATTTCGCCGCGACAAATACCTTCAGATTGTAATAGGATCGCACCATCAGGACGAGCGATCGCTACTGCACAAACAAATTGAGCTTGCCGATTTACCTCGTTGCCTAATTCTCTTAATACCCTAGCAATGCGTTCTGAGTCGGTTTTGGCATAACGTGCAGAATAAACTCCAGGTGCGCCATTCAGGGCATCTACTTGCAAGCCTGAATCATCAGCAATCGCCCAGTTTCCTGTAGCTTTAGCAACTTGTGACGCTTTCAGACAAGCGTTGGCGGCAAAAGTTTCGCCCGTCTCTTCAATTTCCAATTCTTCCGGTTTGAGGGTTAATTCCCAACCAGAATTTTCCAGGTAAGCTTGCATTTCCCGCAACTTTCCTGGATTTCCTGTGGCTACTACAAGTAATTTAGTCATTGGTCATTAGTCATTGGTCATTAGTCATTATTCATTTACCAAGGACTAATGACTAATAATTAATTTTACTCCGCCCACTGTTTCGCCCAAGCAAGAGTTTGATGCACTTGCTCAATTGTTGGGGCTTCGCAGTACAGGCGTAAAACTGGCTCAGTCCCGCTAAACCGAATCATTAACCAGCTTTGATCCGCGAGGCGATATTTGTAGCCGTCAATTGTCTGGCAATCAATCACTGCTTTGCCGGCAATTTCCGTTAAGGGTTTGGTTTGCAGTTGTTGTAAAAGACGCGATCGCACTTGCATATTTGCTAAGGGTAAATCAATGCGATCGTAAGCTGAGTTAAACCCGGTTTGTTTCTGCAAGTAGCGATAATACTCACCTAAATCCAAACCAGATTCGACGATCGCCTCTAGGACGTACAATGCTGACAGCAGTGCATCACGTTCGGGAATATGGCTGCCATAGCCAATTCCTCCCGACTCTTCGCCACCCAGTAACACTTTTGCTACTAACATTCTGTCAGCGATGTATTTATAACCAACTGCTGTCTCAAATACTGGCAGGTTATGTAGTGCTGCCACAAGGGGCATCAAGTCGGAACCACTAACAGTTTTGACGATTTCCCCACTAAAGCCGCGCCTTAGGGTTAAGTGGTCGATTAATATCGGGATTAATACTTGGGAACTTAGGAAGTTGGCTTCTCCATCTACTGCGGCAATGCGATCGCAGTCTCCATCAAATACCAACCCTACCGTTAAACCTGATTTATCGGTTTCTCGGTGAGTCTTGATGACTTCAAATAGCTTTGAAAGGTATTTAGGCAAGGGTTCCGGCGCACCACCACCAAATAGGGGATCGCGTTCTGAGTTGATTTCTTTGACTTGATTGCCTAGTAGTCTCGCCAATCCGCCAGCCGCCGCGCCATGCATGACATCGGCAAATAACGTTAATTTACCAGATGCGATCGCTTCTCGAAGTTTGGCGATATCAACTTTAGCTTCTAGTGCTTGGGTATAACTAGGCCAAGGATCGAATTTTTCTTGCTTACCCGGGGTAGCTGCTAGTGGTACCTCTACCACCAACTGCTCTTCTATCTCTTTCGTGACTTCTGGCGGTACCGATCCACCAAAATAACCCTTGACTTTTAAACCCAAATATTTACCAGGATTATGGCTGGCTGTAATTACCAGCGCCCCTAAAGCATTGAGTTCTTTTGCCGCCCAACTATAAGCTGGGGTTGGGGCATAGCTCTCGCTCAGTAGCACATCAAAGCCGACAGCACTGACAGTATCGGCAACAGCACGAGCAAAGTCTTCAGCCATGAATCGGCGATCGTAACCGACAATTATTGTTCGGCTACCAACCGTGGAAAAATATGTATCATATAATACTTTTGCGGCAACTGGCGCGACCAAGGCTAGGCGTTCAAAGGTGAACTCGTCACCAATAATGCCCCGCCAGCCGTCTGTACCAAACTTGATTGAGTTAGCTACAACTGGCATCTAGGTATCCTAACTGTCTACTTGAGGATTCTAGCATTTATACAGTGTGCAGAGTAAAAAAAGAATCTAGTAAAAATATGTACTAATAATATTCAAGATAAAAGTTAGCAAATTTGTGCATTGTAGAGGTGCGATCGGGTGTATTTCTTTTTTCATGCCGCATGTTGGGGCAAGAGACTTCTTTTGTGCTTAGTTGGTCTAATTTTACTTTTTTAGGACTAGCCCTTTCAAGGTGAATGGTAAAATCTCTTTTTTTCTCTCTGCGCCCTCCGCGTCTCTGCGGTTCAAAAGTCTTTTATTTAACCACAGAGGCGCAGAGAACACAGAGTTAAGAGGTTAAAGAGTAGTTTATTTGATTGAGCAAAATTTTTACCCACCTTGAAAGGGCTACTTTTTTAGGACTTACGCACTGTACAAATTCATCATGATGTGCATCAATCAAAATAGGTTGTTTCAGGCTTTTCTTAATTATCCTTGGATCGTAAATAGACCATGCTGTAGGGGTTTAATTGGATGGTACTAATATGAGAGGGGCTAACTTGTTTGATGCTGTAATCAGAGTTGGCGATGCATTTAGTCCCGATCTGACTGGAGCTAAAAATGTCAAGACCGTCGATTTTACTGGTATGGCTATAGAGTTGACTTTGGAGGACGGGACTGTTATCGACACCACCGACTACGATTGGTAAATTAGCTGTTTCTTGAGCCTCAAATAATAGAGGAGCTTGCAATATTGGTTTTCAATTCTTAATTTACATTAAACATGATTTATAAAAGTATTTTATGGATATCGCTCTGTATAACTTGATTAGACGCGATCGCATTTCTAAAAAAATATAAACATTAATAATCCTTAATAGTTCATACTATTAAGGATTGTTAACATGAGCAAAAACTGCTTACAAACCTGATTGTTCCTTAAAAATCATCGAGAAACTGACTAAGGCGACTGATTACGGGGTCAACCTCTTGAGGAGGGGTAGCAACAGTATAAGAAGTATTATTTACTACTTCTAATTGACTTGGAGACGGAATGAACGATCGATCATTGACTATGAGCGCCAGTTGTGCAACTTGTTGAGAAAGTTGCAGTAGATGATGTTCCATCGCCTCCAAACGATTAGATCCCTTGGCAAAAAAACGTTCCTCAAGTCCAGCCACTTGACGTTGCAGTTCACCGATTTGTTGTTCAATCGGTGTTCTTGCTGCTGTTTGTGGAGCAGGTTGTACAGGTTCCGGTACACATAAAGATTGCCATAAGGCTTCTTTACAGAGATCGCTGAAAGTCTTGTCTGGTTGTTTTTCCAAATAACTTTCTACTTGCGCTAACAAGCTTTCATCAGCAAGCTCTGGGTTGAACGTGACGGATTTAACTACCTTTTTTGACCATTGGAACATCAGCTTTATGCCCTAGCAGCGCGATTAGAGGATAATTGTGCCTCTCCATAAATATACTGCCCCAAAGCATTCGCCTGACGGGAAGGTGCTGCTAAATGAGCATTAATCTTTGCTTCCTTGAGCAGACGTTGAACGTCGTCCCAGAAGAACTCACCACCCCCGCCAGTCAGAATTACATCGGTGACGCGTTCTGGCAACCAGGCTAGCACACGGCTACAGATTTCGCGTGAAAACATCTCGGTAAGGTTGGGAAGAAAATCATCTAGGTTGGTGGGCTTACTAGCGCCTTTAGGACGGTAATAGCGTTCACCTCTGGGTTTGTTCACGGCGGAAATCAGGGCTAGAGATTGACTATCTGCTCCCTCGATTTCGGCGGACACCAATTCATAAAACTTATTCATCCCGAAGTCTTCGCTCTTAGAAGCACCTCTGGCGAAACGGAAGTTATCTACCATCAAAAGATCGACGGTTTGATGTCCAATATCGACGATCGCCACCGATATTTTTGTAAAATCGGGACTGCCAGGGCTTTTCTTCGGTTGAGCTTCAGACCACAGCAGACTGCCGTAGCCTTCTGGCATTACCCAAACTTTATTAACATTCAGCGACACAGATTCGCCTCGGAAGTTCAACACATGAGGCCCACCTACTTGGCTAATCAACTGGGCTTTTTCCTTTTCAAATTGCTCTAAGGAAAGAAAAGGTAGACCCAGTACCACTGAAATATCATTTTTGAGTTTGAAGTAGCCAGCACTTGCTAACACTTTTACCAGTGCAGCCTCTACCTTAGATTGGCCGACTCCTAGATTTGCCCCAAAATCGGCTGCCAGTTGACCAACGGCATATCCATTACCTTGATACTCCAGCCACAAATCCATTAAGGGGTCGGTAGCGCGGGCTTCAAAAACACCGCCGCGTACTTGTTCTATTGACATCTGCTTGACGTTGGCAGGTACGAACACCACGTTACCGGGTTCACGACTCACACAAGTTTTTGTGGAAGTTCTGCCTAAATCAACACTGAGAATGGTTTTCCCTGGAGGGTTGCCGGCGCCGGGGTTGGGATTATTAACAGGATTTGCATTTATGGGAACTGCCGCTCTATTCATGGGTATAGCAGCAGCATTGATGGGGGTAGCGGCGGAAGGTTGGTCTGTCATGAAAGCTCCTAGTTCAAACTTAACTGTAAAAAGTTGTCATGCTCATCTTACAAAAATGCGAGCAACCAGAAATTCTAGGTTGCGTCAAGTGTAGCTAGAAATACGCCAAAATTAATTCCGGCCATATCTCCGATAAGCTCATGCCAACGCACATCTAGTATTATTTGGCATAGTGTAGGCGAATTTTGGCCAGATGTAACCCTTACTTTCACTGCTTTCAAACCAAAAGCGTCCGTGTTTCATCTTCTAGTGCGTCTTAACTGGCGTTTGAATATCCAGAAAACAAATGCTAGAACCAAACCGCCAAGTACGATTTTGGATACAGGAGCAAGGTACTTGTCCACAAGTTCATACTGACTACCCAACGCGTATCCTGAGTATGTTAGCAAACCCACCCAAGCAGCGCTACCTAATGTTGTATAAAACAAAAATGGTAGTAAGGGCATATTGGTTATCCCTGCGGGAACAGAAATCAAAGTACGGATTCCTGGTACAAGGCGACCAATGAAAACTGCTTTGCTACCTTGAGAGTTAAACCAGCGCGTTGCCTTGTCGATATCTTTGCTCGATATAGTCAGCCACTTGCCATACTTGTCAGCGATCGCTTTCAACCGGATTTCGCCCAAAAACTTACCTGGATAGTACCAAACAAGTGCGCCCAATACAGAACCCAAAAGTCCTGCGAAAAACACACCAATGATATTCAGCTTTGCCCCTCCTGGTTGATATGGACTTGCTGTAAATCCAGCCAGTGGCATAATCAATTCTGAAGGAATGGGGGGAAAAAGGTTCTCTAGGAACATTAGTAGGGCAATTCCCCAATGGCCAAAATAGTTGATAGTATTAGTTATCCATTCAAGCATTGAGTCAATTCCTAAAATTGCTGTACTAGTTTTGTGACCAAGATTCAGCCCTAGCTTTTTATTTAGAAGGTAATTATCCCAGCTTGCCAGAGTCAAGGTAACTTGGTTGGACTAAATAAAAGTTGGCATCGAAAGTGGAAGCTAGTGGTCTGTCCCATTAATTTTGCGGGGCTGCGAGATCCCCGACTTCTTGAAGAAGTCGGGGATCTAACCACCCTCACGATTTTATTTTCTAATTTTTTAGATCCCCCTTAGTCGGTTTTTTCAAAAGACTAGGGAGGATCTAAAGATTTGATGGCAAATTTCAAAACAGATTTTAGGTGCAACTGTGCGGAAGCAGAGACACAGAAAAGAGAAAATTTTACCTTTTCCCCCTCATCCCCCTCATCCTCTAGGCTGTCGGGGTCAATGATTGTACCCTTGGTTCCGATTGCCAGTCTAAGGGATTCCAAACTCGATCTTCCAGAGCCATCTGCTCAATCAAACTTGCCAGTCTCAGCGCTTTGAGAGCTTGTTCACCACCTACTGAGGGTTGATTACCACCGTGTACACAGTTGACAAAATGTTCTAATTCTGCACTTAGGGGTTGAATATTGGTGGTGTAGACTTTTTCAATCACACCATCTTGCCTATAAAGTACTTGTCGGTGATCGGTGAGAGAATTGGCACTGGTTTGTCGGTGAATCAAAATTTCATTCTTGAGAAAATCAGCCTCAGTAAATGAATTTTTGCAATGGGCGACAATCCGGCGAATTTTTCGGTGAGTGACTTTACTAGCTGTCAGAGTAGCAACAATACCATTGGCAAACCCCAGGGTAGCAGTTACGTAATCTAAATAACCAGAGTCTAGGGAGCGAGTACCGCTAGCAGTCAATTTCGTGACTGGGGAAGCAGCTAATTCCAGAAGTAGGTCGATGTCATGGATCATTAAATCCAGCACAACTGAAACATCGTTTCCCCGATCTGAGTAAGGACTCATTCTATGGGCTTCTAGCGCCAGCAATTCCTCTGTTTTCAGAACTTGGCTCAGTTCTTTAAAAGCTGGGTTGAAACGCTCAATATGGCCTACTTGCAGGATACACCCAGACTCAGCTGCGGCATTCACTAAAGACTCTGCCTCAGAAATACTGGCTGCGATCGGTTTTTCAATCAAAACATGAATTCCCGCTAACAGACAGCTAATACCCACGGCATAGTGCAGACGGGTGGGAACAGCTACACAAACTGCTTCCACAAGGGGTAGCAGATCGCAGTAATCTTCAAAAAAACGCACCTTGTAATTGCTGGCAGTTTCTAACCCTCGCTCAACGTTAATATCTGCTACTCCGACTAATTCAACATCTTTCATTGAACTCAGCACGCGAGCGTGGTGTTGTCCCATGTTACCCACTCCAATCACGCCTATGCGGATCGGTCGTGGCTGGTTACGCTGTGTGTATGGATTCGGTTCTGCCACTGACATGCTATCTTGCACTATTATTCTCTCCTCAACCACCAAATTTAGAGACGCTACGGCCGTTGGCGTTTATACTCGAAATGCCAGTTACGATCCGTCTAAAACCATCCAGATGGTAACATAGAGCCTATGTTTATGAAGAATTTCAAAGTTTGTGATCGGTTCCCGTAATCCAAATATCTTTATGTATAGATATTTCGGGTTTGCTTGAGATTTTGCACTTTCTCCAAAAAATATATGTCTTTTTATTAACTTTAGAAAATTCGCTAAGACCTAAGAGGATGTTTGTAAAGTATCAATTTGTATAAAGATCCCCCCTAACCCCCCTTTCCCAGGGAGGAAAATAAATCAAAGTCACCCTGGAAAAGGGGAACCACTCGTTGGGCGGGTGTGTGATTTGGCGATTTGAAATCCAAAATTTGTAATTGACATGAAAGCTGTAATTCTGTTATCTGGGGGATTGGACTCTTCCACAATTCTGTATAAAGCTAAGGCTGATGGCTGTGAATGTCATGCTATTTCCTTTGATTATCAGCAGCGACACTGCCAAGAGTTGCAGTCAGCCCTCAGTGTTGCTCAAGAAGCTGCGATCGCAAAACATCAGGTGGTTAATTTTGATTTACGACAATGGGGTGGTTCGGCACTTACCGATGACGCTATTGATTTACCCCAGGAGCGATCGCTGGATGAAATGTCTCAAAATATTCCTGTCACTTATGTTCCGGCTCGTAATACCATCTTTTTAAGCTTTGCTCTTGGTTACGCCGAAGCGATCGGAGCAGAGCGTGTCTATATCGGCGTTAATGCCCTAGATTACTCAGGATATCCTGATTGTCGCCCCGACTATATCCAAGCAATGCAAGAAGTTTTTCGCCTGGGAACCAAACAAGGGCGTGAGGGACAAGCAATTCAGATTGTTGCACCCCTAATCAACCTGAAAAAAACCGAAATCATTCAACTGGGGAACCAATTGGGAGTTCCTTGGCAGCTAACTTGGTCTTGCTATGCCGGTGATGATGTCGCCTGTGGTGTGTGTGATTCTTGTCGCTTGCGGCTAGCAGCTTTTGCCGAATTGGGACTCGTTGATCCAGTGGTGTATGCTTAGTTGGGCATTGGGAAAGAGGAGGCAGGAGGCAGAAATAAATTCTTGAATTTTGAATTTTGAATTTTGAATTGATTTCTCCCTCATCCGCCTCCTTCCCCCTCCTCCTCTAGGCGTAGCAGTTGAATCTGATGCAGGCGTGGCCCAACAATTGATACCACAGTGAATTCGAGATTTTGATAACAGAAGATTTCGCCAATGGCCGGAATTTTCTGTAACTGATACAGCAAAAAGCCTCCCAGTGTTTGGTATTCTCTTGTCAGGGGTAAATTGAGATGCAAAACTTCGTTGAGGTCTTCGAGGTTAATTTGTGCCTGCACCAAAAATTTATGCTCACCTAACATCTGAATCAGTAAGTCGTCGCTGTTTTCCGGCTCGCTGGGGTCGCCAATGATTTCGGCAATGACATCTTTGATTGTCACTAGTCCCACAGTAGAGCCAAATTCATTCACTACCATGACCATAGCGGGTTTCTCTTGCTGCATCATCGGCAAAAGTTCACTTAAGGACGTGTGTTCTGGAACAAATCGGGCGGGACGCATCCAAGGTTGGATCTGTGTCTCTAAACTGAGTTTTCCTACAGCTAAAGGTTGCGCCAAATCTTTAAAATAAACAATGCCGCGAACATCGTCTAAAGATTCACCAATCACGGGATAACGAGAGTAACCAGTAGAAGCCATTTCTTTGAGTAATGTCTGGAAGGTAGCATCTTTTGGCAGCGTGATAATACTGGTGCGGGGGATCATCACATCTTGGGCCATGACATCCCCAAACTCAAAGACATTATTGAGTAATTCTCGCTCTGCACGCTGTAAACCAGTAGATCCCCATTCTGTAGAGATAATCAGTTGCAATTCTTCGGGAGTTACAGGCGGTCGCCAGCCTTGACCAGTGTATTGGATGCCAAAAATCCGCAATAAGAAACGAGTTGATTGGTTGAGAATCCAGATAAAGGGGCCAAAAAAACGCACGATCGCTTTTACCGAAGGCCCCAAAAACCTCGCTAGCTGTTCTGAGTAGAGCATGGCTAAGGATTTGGGACATAGTTCGCCGATCACAATTTGCAAATAGGCAATCAAGAAAAAGGCGATGGGAATTGATAGGGAATGGGCGAGAAAGGTAGTCATTCCACTGGGTAAAGGCCAGGATTTTAACCATGCATTCACTAACCCGACAATGGTACTTTCGCCAATCCATCCCAGTGCCAAACTAGAGAGGGTAATGCCTAACTGGGTGGTAGATAGCAGTCGGTCAATACTGCGTTGTAGCATTTCCACTGCGATCGCTGGAATATCCCCAGCCTTAACTAGCTGGTGAATACGCGATCGCCGCACGCTCACCATCGAAAATTCCGCCGTCACAAAAAAGGCATTTATAGCAATCAGTAGTAACACTGACAACAACCGCAGCGCCACCTCTGTCAAAGTTAAATTAGGAAAAGCACTCACCGCCAAAGCTCGTGTAAAACTCACGCCCTCCATTTAGGGGGAATAGGGAATGGGGAATGGGGACTGGGGAATAGGGAATAGTAAAAAAATAGATAATCACCAATGCCCAATGCCCAATACCCAATACCCAATACCCATTCCCCAGTCCCAATCTACCTTTCTACAGGAATATTCGATGCCTCTAACTTCAATTGTTGAGCAGGATAATCAGTTAGAGCGAGTGATATCTTCTTAACATCATCAAGTAAAGCTGTGGGAATGCTCACTGTACCTGTAAATGCTGGACCATTTGCAGGCAATTCTGTTGGTAAACCGTCTGTACTCGCACTTAGGGTTCGTCCTTTGTCATCGGTAACATCTAAAAAACTATACAGGAAGCGCACAGAATCCTTACCTTTGTTCTGCATTTTCACTTTCAGTAGCAAATCACCACCAGAATAGCGGGCAGATTGCACAATCATAGTTACACCTTCACTCTGGGCAGTAACCGGAAAACCTGGCAGGGGTTTTTCTTCAACCACTTCTGGGGGTTTTTCCTCTGGCTTCTGCTTGCTGTTATTGGTTTCTTCATCATCTTCCTCTAGCTTTTCCGATTTAGCCGCCTTGGTCTTACCATCAATTCGCGCCTTGACAATTTTCAGAATCTCTTCCTCTTTTAATAGCACTACCCCACCCTGTTGGGAGTTATTTGTCTTATTGCTGGCAAATTTGGTTGTGGGACGCCCATCTGGTGTGGTAACGCCTTTCAGTGCTGAACTCCCCAGATCAAACCCCAAAAACCCGCTCACAGAACCTGCTCCCATCATCAGAATTAACAAAATCAAAGTAAGAAGTACAGTAGAATTTATTTTCATCGCTGACAAGCTATCACAATAGAATGCTGGTCTATTTAAGAATAGTGAAGCTTTTGACCTCAATCCTTAAAGGAACTTAATCAATATTAGTTTGCACTATATTCATAATCAAATTATGTAGTATAAAAATCTGGTAAACTCTTGTCCAGTATTCACAAGCAGTAAATTTATGCTACAATCATGGAATTGGCTAAACTCAGTGCATGAGGTATTTTCCTCACTCTAAAATTAGCAAATCAGGTTGACCTAAGAGTTGAAGTAATTGACTCGTAGCAACCCGAAACCCAACAAAACAAGCGCCTTTGGCCGATTGGGGAGGCAGCGAACTCATAATTCGCCTTCAGGCTGGTTCGATTCCAGCAGGGCGCACTGAATCATTAAAAAGGGGCATGGGGCATTGGGAAAGAGGAGGCAGGAGGCAGAAATAAATTCTTTAATTTTGAATTTTGAATTTTGAATTGATTTCTCCCCCACTCCCTCACTCCCCACTCTTACCGAGATGGTAAAGTTTCAAACCTGAATTCAGTTCCCACTTTGAGTTTGCTGCTATTGAAGCGAGGAGACATCATCAGCGATGTGTCATAGGGATTTGGTAAATCAGGAGTGCGAATATAAGCGTCGTTGCCAACTTGCTGAGTCATGACATCATGATATAAAGTGTTAACCAATTCAGCATCGTGGGCAATTTCATTTTCTGGGAAGGAACCACCGAAACCAGAACCAGATCCGAAAAGTGAGTCTAGCTGACGCTTGAGGCTGCCATTTTCGTAGAAATTGCGATCGTGACTAAAATAAGCTCTTTCAAATACATCACTCGTAGTTTCATAATTGGGTGTTGCAGTTTGGGCAGATGCAACAGAGGGAAAAGCAATACCACCAGCAAGCAGTATTAATAAACCACCAAAGGTTTTTAATTTTATACCCACGTTCCTTACTCCTCAAATTTTTGGGCAATCTTAATTTATGCTTAAGTTCAGAACTCTCATGAGTTCAACCTTTGGTGTAGCACAACTTTTAATGTTTTGTAATGACGTATTCTACTGAAACTCTTACCCACTCAGATATTTGGGCAACCACTTCTGATTTGACTACCTTGCGCCACAAGTTACTAGATTTATTTTGCCAACTTGCTTATCAAGAGGGTGATTTTCTCCTCTCTTCTGGGCTGCGTAGTTCTTATTATGTCAACAAGACACAGGTAACACTCCATCCTCAAGGCGCTTTGGCAGTTGGAAGATTACTGTTTCCTTTCTTACCCGTAGATACACAGGCTGTCGGTGGTTTAACAATGGGGGCTGACCCAATTGTGACAGCAGTAAGTCTAGTTTCTGTTTATGAAAACCGACCGATACCAGCGCTGATTATTCGCAAGGAAGCCAAGGGTTATGGGACGAGAGCTTATATAGAAGGCCCCAGTTTACCAGAAGGTGCAAAAGTAGTAGTTTTGGAAGATGTGGTTACAACTGGGCAATCGGCTCTAAAAGCGGTTGAGCGTCTTAAAGATGCAGGTTATACCGTAAATCAAGTAATTTCACTGGTGGATAGACAGCAAGGCGGAGGTGAGTTGTACCAGTCGGCTGGGTTGAAGTTTGAAACTTTGTTTTCGATTCAGGAAGTTCAGGAACGTTACCAACAACTTGCAAATTCATAAGTGTCGCCTGTCAAATTGTCAAACAATTTGACAGTACAAAATTTTTATGATCTAGAGAGCAACTGACGATAATTCGTTTTTTTGTATATTTTTAGAGAAGTTGATGAATTTCATTTACTACTCTGACGATCAGAGAAGATGCTTTTTCGATTTCTTCTTTGGTTGTAAATTTCCCAATACCAATTCTTAACGCTCCCTCAATTATATTTTCCGCAAGATTCATCGCTTGCAGAACGTGAGATGGCGCGACAATAGCTGATGAACAAGCCGCACCTGTAGAAATGGCTAATTGGTGGCGGACTCTAGCAATAATGGCACTATTAGGGATGTCAGGGATAGAAATATGTAAGTTACCTGATAAACGGTTGTTTAAGTATCCATTCACAACTAGATTGGGAATTTGCGCTTGTAGTAAGTTTTGTAGTGTGTCTCGCAAAAGTGCGTAGGCGCAGCCCGCCGTAGGCATCGCATTTTCATCTGCTTCCATCTCAAATTGTCTAAACTTACAAGCTTCCCCTAAGCCAGCGATTCCGGGGACATTGAGTGTACCCGATCTAAGTCCCTGTTCATGTCCACCACCGTAAATAAGTGGTTCAAGATAATGACCTTTTCTCACTACCAATGCACCAACGCCTTTAGGTGCATAAAGTTTATGCCCAGAAATAGCTAGATAGGTAATACCCCATTCTTGAAAGTTGAGGGGAATTTTACCGACTGCTTGGGAAGCATCGCATAAAAAAGGGATATTGTAGGAGGATGCGATCGCACCAATTTTTTGTACTGGGTAAATTGTCCCCACTTCATTATTAGCAGCCATCACACAGAGTAAGGAAGCACCAGCAGCACAGACTTTTTCTAGATGTTCTAAATCAATTTGGGCTTGTTGATTGACATTTAACCAAATAATTTCTGCAAGCCCTTTTTTGGCTAATGCTTTGCAGGTATCTAAAACTGCTTTGTGTTCAACTGGGGAAACAATTATTGTGGCGGGAGTATTTTGTTGATTAATATGTCCTTGAATTGCTAAATTAATACTTTCTGTTGCACCAGATGTAAAGATAATTTCTTTGACAGAAGCATTGATTAATTCAGCTATGTTTTGACGAGCTTGTTTAACTGCTTTTGCTGCTTCATCTCCATAACCATGATCTACACTATTAGCATTACCAAAAGCAGTAGTCATATATATAGTACATGACTTTTTCAGCTACTCTGGGGTCAACGGGAGTAGTTGAGTGGTAATCGAGGTAGATTATGTTAGTCATTTTTTTAACGCAGAGGAACGCTAAGTAAACGCAAAGTAACGCAGAGAATGATCATAACAACTCTCTGTGTCTCTGTGTCTCTGCGTCTCTGCGTGAGATTTAATCACTTTTACTGAAAGGTTAAAGCTAATAAAGCATGATTTCGATATTATAGGGGTATCGGGTTCTAGTTAGCGAGTCAGGTTATGGAAAGTATCAAGATTAGAACACATATCGGTGATGATGGAATTCTGCAAATTCAGCTTCCACCTGAGATTGCTAACCAAGAATTAGATGTAGTAATTGTCTTTCAGCCTGTGATCCCAGAACCCTCACATAGAGCTAAAACACCCCAAGAATTAGGGTATTCTCATAGGTTTTTAGAAAATGTCATAGGTAGTTGGGAAGGTGAACCCCTTGAACGACCAGAACAGCTTTCCTTTGAGAATAGGGAGGAGATTCAATGGCCTACCTCTTAGATACAAATGCGTGTATCCAAATTCTTAATTCATCAAATTCACCTGTTACCAAAAAAATTCTGACAATTCCTGCTAAAGAAATTTACATCTGTACAGTTGTTTATAGTGAACTGTACTATGGAGCTTACAAAAGCAAAAATGTTAACAGAAACCTCAGTCATCTGGAAAATTTATTTGCTGAGTTTACTGATTTACCACTAGATCGTCAAGCAGCAAAAATTGGTGGAAAGATTCGCGCTCGTCTTGATACTTTGGGAACTCCAATTGGAGCAAATGACTTGTTAATTGCTGCGATAGCTTTAGCAAATGATCTCACGTTGATATGAGGCAAACTACCGGGGTTTTTTCCTGGTTCGGCTTGGCGGGCTTCTTCTTTGGCGTAGGAAAAACGCACTTTTACATCATGTTCTTTATCTTTAAAATTAATTTTATAAGTAGTTTCGTAAGATGTATCGCCTTCCCAAGGTTGGAACATTGCTTGATGATCATAAGGTGCAGGACAAGAGGTTTTTTCGATTAGATAACCAGGGTCATTGGGTAGGGCATATTTTTCTAGAATAATGTCAGATAAAGCATCTAAATCAAATGTCACCATGCGAATTCTGACTTGATCGTTATCCAGAAATTTGCGATACATTCTGCCAATCACAAATTCAGAATTATCAATAATCGCTTTCCCTGTCCGCCACATACAACGGTCGATTTTTGACCAGACTACTAATGTGCCACTTTTATCAAATTTTTGACCGATGTTTCTCCAAATCATCGGAATTGGTTGCACAGTCGGTTCGGGTACTTCGGTCAGCCGCCGATTTTTGATTTCACCTAAATCAAGGTAAGTATGAAGTACATTTTCTAGACCATTTTGCCATGACCACACATCTACACGTTGACATTGAGAAATAGAGGACGAGGGTAAACCCATGCCAAAACGTCCAATTCCGGTATGTTTATCTTCATCTAAATGAGTACCATTGCCAAATTGCAGGGCTAGACGTAAAACGTTAGCATCCATACCATGACCATTATCTAACACTGCGATTTGTTCAATACGCGATCGCCTCCTCACCTCCCCCTGTTCTTTCCGTTCCCCACAAAGTAACTCTACTTGGGATGCACCGGCTTGAATGGCATTATCCATTAATTCGGCTAAAGCATAAGCGGCATTTTTATAACCGTTATCGCGCATAGCTTGTACTGCTAGGTGAGTCGGCACTATATCATGGGCGTTAGCATTCATGGGTTTTTCCTCCAAACGTCTTCCCAATTGTGAAAAGCTGATGCAACTGAACCAAAACCGGGGAGTTGGCTATCGACAACGGTGACAATTTCGGCGATCTCATTACCCCCAGCTTTGAGTCCTCTGATGGCGCGTCCTACCATTTGGCTGTAGAGGACAAGTGATTTGGTAGGACGGGCGATAACGGCGGCGCTAGTTTTGGGTGCATCGAATCCAGTGGTTAAAACGCCGTAGTTACATAAAATCTTGGTTTGGGGCTGTTCGTCTTTAAAACTTTGAATCAGCCTTTCTCTCTCTGATTTGGGGGTATCACCTGTAACAGCATCAGTATTAAATCCTCTGAAACGCAAAATTCCGGCGATGAGTCTAGCGTGTTCAACGGAGGTATTAAAAACGATAATCCGTTGATGGTGTTGGGCTAGTGCTTCTAGTTCTAGGATGATGCGGAGGTTGCGTTGTTCGTCTGCTGCTAACCGATTGAGGATATATTGGGGTATGTCTAATTCTGTATTAATCCGATTCAGGTCTTGGGGAGTTAGTTCAATACCCGTTTCATAAAATAAGGAACGATAGTTAACTTTAGCGAGGTATTGTTGATCGACGAGATAATCAATGGGGTTGTCATAACCTGGGATTTCTAAAGTAACTTTCTGTTGGGCGAAGAATTTTGCTAGTTGTGCATCGGTGTTAATATCAGCCCAAGTCCTTCCCGGTGTGGCGGTTAAACCTAATAAGGCGGTTTTTTCGTAGGGGATGACTAAAGCATCTAAGACGAGTTTATAGGTTTCGGCAACTGCTTGATGGGCTTCATCGATAATTACCAATGAACAACGCACACCCAGTTGATTAATAAAGCGAATACTTTTTTTTGCGGCGTTATAGACTTTCGCTAATCCTGCTACGACTAAGCCATCTTGCGCTTGTGCTAAGTCTAACTCATGGTTGCCCCAGAAGCGGTAAGTGGTGATGGTGCGATCGCCTAAACTGTCCCAGGCTTTTTGAAATTCTGTAACTGCTTGTTCACAAAGTTCTTCACTATATGCTAACCAAATTACTAAAGTGGGTTCATTGTTTCTTAGGCGTAAACCCAATTAGGGCTAAAACCTTGTATAGTTGCTAAAGAAATTAAAGGTTGAGTTGTTGTTTTATAAGCCTTACTCAAAACCTCTAAATTTAATAAATCATCAGCTTGGCTAACTTTTAATTCAGATACAAATGACTCAGTATATTTTAACCATTGATTTTTAGATATGTTTTGATAGGCAACAGTTAAACCGCGATGTTGCAATTCTACAAAAGCATGAAAATATTCTTCGGATGGTAAATTGTTAGATTTAGAAGAATTAACAGATTTTGTAGTTGGAATTACATTCCATAGTTGATTATGAGCTACAAAAGACCAAGGCAGATAATGATCTAATGAAATTTCATTCTTATTTAAGAGAACCTTAGAATAAATACATTCAATATCTTGATATTCTAAAACAGTTTTCCAATATTTCTTCTGTTCTGTTTTAGATAGCAAGTCTAGGAAATAAAGGTGTAGGAGTTGGCGCGATCCATTGGTGTCAACTTAACGTGAAAGTTAGTTAAGAGAAAGCGTTCTAGAGTTGCCCTCATCCCCTAACCCCGAATCCCATCTTGGGAGAAGGGGAACTGGAGAATTATGCTCCCCTCTCCCAATTTGGGAGAGGGGCTGGGGGTGAGGGCAAAACTCATGGAGTCAGGAGATTTCAGCTTAAGTTTACACCAATGGGCGCGATCGCGCATTGCACCAACTCTTGATAATTTAAATAACTAGAGGACTCTTAATTGAATGACGCGCTTTATACATGACAAATTTGCCAAAGACTATCTTGAAGAATTGCTAAAAGATTACGGAGAAGTCAAATCATCAGAAAAAATCTCAGGGGAAATTAAAGAAATAGATGTTTTATTCACTCCTACTAAACAGCAAAACTCTAATTTACAAATACTGGGTTTACTAGGAAGGTTTGCTGAAAATCCTGCACTCATAGAACCATTCCGCAATCCAGCTTCTACCGATGAAATCTGCGACTGTATTCTCAAATTATTAGAAGTAAAGGCTCTTTTGCGCCGAGAAGCTAAAGCCAATAAAATCAAACTTCAAGACTCAGAAATTCCCAAATTGTGGGTTCTGACTCCAACGGTATCTGAAACTAGATTATCTAGTTTTGGAACTCTTGAAAGAGACAGTTGGTTATCAGGAGTACATTTTCTCCCAGATGCTTTGCGGACAGCAATTGTAGCGATACATCAATTACCACAGATACCGGAAACGTTATGGTTGAGGCTTTTGGGTAGGGGAAGCGTGCAGTCCCAAGCGATTATCGAGTTGCAAGCGTTACCATTAAATCATCCATACCAAAAAGCAACCCTGGAATTAGTTTACAACTTGCGCGAAAACTTGAGAGTAAATCAAGAATTAGAAGCAGATGATAGGGAGTTAGTTATGCGACTAGAACCACTTTATCAAAGAGACAGAGAACAAGCCAAACAAGAGGGAAGACGGGAAGGAAGACAAGAAGGAAGACAAGAGGGAAGACAGGAAGGAGAACAACATTTAATTATACGTCTGCTCAATCGCCGTGTTGGGGAAATTAATGAATCATTAATCGAGGAAATTAAAGGTTTATCGATTGAACAATTAGAAAATCTAGGAGAAGCATTACTAGACTTTTCTAATGTTGCTGATTTAGAAACTTGGTTAAACCAACAACAAGGATAAAACATGAACTAACTTAGTGCGTAAAGTCTTCGCAGTGACACCATCATCCCCGGCTTCAGTACCGATATAGGGTAAATTACAAGCTGCTGGTAAAGCTTTAAACAACAATTCATCAGGCTCAACAGTAGTTTTTAATGCCTTTAAAATGGCTCTTGGTTCATCTGCTAAACGTCGGGTTTGTTGAGTATATTTAGGCAGTTTATTAACAAACTGATAAAGAGGAGTAACTACCGTTAACAGAGTGGCATTACGAACTTTACCCAATTTTTTTAATTGAGGATTGCGTAAAATTGCTTCTAATTCTTTGAAAACTTCTGCCCTTAATCCGATTACTGCAAAATACTTAACTGCAAAGCGTTCAGGATATTTAACTAATAATTCAAAATGTTCTGTTCCTAATACAGGAATAAATGTACCATCTTGATAAAGTCCCAAATCATCAGCGTGATACAACAGTACCGCCGCTAAAATAACCGGAACTGCACCTTGTTTCACACCGTAGGGAGGTGATGCTAAATGTTGATAAAGTAAATTAAAAGTTTGGCTTGTTTCTGTTGCTGCTAAACAAAAAGTCTCAACTGCTTCCCAGAGATAATGCAACCCCGAATTTTCTAATGGTGGATAAAAATCCCAATAATCATCTTCCTGGCGATAAATCCCTGTTTCTTCTAACAGAGAATAATACATACTAACTTCGGGACCATAACCTTCTAAAGCTAATCTCTCTTCATTTTGATGTTCTAACATTGCCTGAATCAATTCTCGTCTAGCTTTCGCCCCTTGAGAGGTTAAATCTCGACGGTTAATTAATTCATTCCTTGGAGAATTTTTAGAACATGATGCACTCCGGTAGATCGTCAATTGGCTCGATCGCTGTACACAATCGACAACTCAAACCCTTATGTATACTTAAAGCCAGCAGCGGGATTTGAACTCGCGACCTTCCGATTACAAGTCGGATGCACTACCACTGTGCTATGCTGGCAAGTTGAGCGTAGGCGTAGCCCACTGTTGAGCATTGCTTTTAAATAGCAACCACAATTTCTTATTTTACCATAATCAATTTATTTGTCTACCTGTAATTGCTAAAAATATCTCCCTCTTCAGGAATTAGGCTAGAAGACTAGAGATTTTGGCAATATCGCCGCTTTTGTGCCGCCTAAATGGTTTGATGTCCGTAGCAATTGTGATGAAACAGAAACAAATCGGCGATCGCAATCACTGATAAAGTTGATAAATTAATATTTATACCAAAAGCTCACTCAAATCCTGAACTGAACGCAAAAATATCTGGTCAGTTCTAAAACTGTATTTTCTTGGCACGGTTGAATAAAGGAACAGAAATATATAATTATTTTTTACAGATTACAAGCATGGCAGCATTGCTCGGACGAGATTTATTAAGTCTATCGGATATCAGTCCAACGGAACTCCAAGAACTCCTGCAATTGGCAACTCAACTTAAATCACAACAGTTGAAGTTGCAGTGTAATAAAGTTTTGGGATTGTTGTTCTCTAAAGCTTCAACTCGCACGCGGGTAAGTTTTACTGTGGCGATGTACCAACTGGGTGGACAGGTAATCGATCTCAACCCTAATGTTACTCAAGTTAGTCGCGGAGAGCCTTTGCAGGATACGGCGCGGGTATTAGATCGATATCTGGATGTTTTGGCAATTCGCACTTTTGCACAGCAGGATTTGGAAACTTTTGCTGACTACGCCAAGATTCCAGTGATTAATGCACTTACCGATGCAGAACATCCCTGTCAGATATTAGCGGATTTATTGACGATTCAAGAAGGCTTTGGTACTCTTGCTGGGTTAACTTTAACCTACGTGGGTGATGGAAATAATGTGGCTAATTCTCTGATGTTGGGCTGTGCTTTGGTGGGGATGAATGTCAGAATTGCTACTCCTAGCGGCTATGAGCCGGATTCTCGGATTGTAGAACAGGCAAGAGCGATCGCTAATAATAAAACTGAAGTTCTCCTGACTCACGATCCCGAATTAGCTGCTAAGGGTTCTGCTGTACTTTACACTGATGTTTGGGCAAGTATGGGGCAAGAAGCAGAAGCAGATAACCGAATGCCAATTTTCGAGCCTTACCAAATTTCTGAGCAGCTATTGAGCCTTGCTGAACCAGAGGCAATTGTTTTACACTGCTTACCAGCCCATCGTGGTGAAGAAATTACCGAGGCCGTTATTGAAGGTTCTCAATCAAAAGTTTGGGAACAGGCAGAAAATCGACTGCACGCGCAAAAGGCTTTGCTTGCTAGTATCTTAGGGGCGGAATGAAAAGAGTTAGGAGTAGAGACGCGATTAATCACGTCTGTACAAAATAGACGCGATTAATCGCCTCTGTACAAAATAGATGCGTTTGCCCTGCCCTCTGTACAGGAGTCAAAATAGCGAGTGTGCGATTGGCTCCTGACTACTTGCTGGTAAAAAATCCCAAATAAAAGGGTAAAAGAAAAAAGAATATTCTTACTTTTGCCTTTCATATTTTTACTTTTCTCTTGTTATGGGGAGTTTTTTGTAGTACTAATGTTCTAGAGACATTTATAATTACTCCCTGCAAATTTATGGAACGTCTAACGGAAGCTCAACAAGAACTTTACGAATGGTTGGCAGAATACATCAGAACGCACCAGCATTCGCCTTCTATTCGCCAAATGATGCAAGCGATGAACCTGAAGTCACCAGCACCAATTCAAAGTCGTTTGGAGCATTTACGCACTAAAGGATATATAGAATGGACTGAAGGCCAAGCACGAACGATTCGGATTTTGCGTGCTGTGAAGCAAGGTGTACCAATTTTGGGCACGATCGCAGCTGGTGGTTTAATAGAACCGTTTACTGATGCTGTAGATCATTTAGACTTTTCTAATTTCGAGTTACCTCCCCAAACCTACGCTTTGCGCGTAGCTGGCGATAGCATGATTGAAGATTTAATTGCTGATGGCGATGTGGTATTCCTGCGTCCAGTAGCAGAACCTAATCATTTAAAAAATGGTACCATCGTCGCCGCCAGAGTAGATGGATTTGGTACAACTTTAAAACGTTTTTATCGCCAAGGCGATCGCGTTACCCTCAAACCAGCAAATCCTAAGTACAATCCTATTGAAGTCAGCGCTATGCAAGTACAGGTGCAGGGTTCACTCATTGGTGTTTGGCGGGGTTACAACTGAGTAATGGGGACTGGGGATTGGGGAATAGGGATTGGGAAAGATAAGTACCAATGACTAATGACTAATGACTAATGACTAAATAAATATGTACCTGACGAAAAATTCAGTGCAGCAGCTGCCCACTTTCCGGTTGAAATTACCAATTGCAAGGGAAATTTTGGGCAGTTATTACACTTCGCAACCATTACCAGGATGCCCAAGAATGCCTGTGTCTCTGCAATTGCGGCAATATCAGCGCCAAGCGATCGCTAGCTGGTTTACCAACAATGGCAGAGGGACGCTGAAAATGGCTACTGGTAGTGGTAAAACTATTACCGCATTAGCGATCGCTTGTGAATTATATCAGCAGATTAATTTACAAGTTCTGTTGGTGGTGTGTCCCTATCGCCATCTCGTCACCCAATGGGCGCGAGAATGTGAAAAATTTAATTTGCAACCCATTTTAGCCTTTGAGAATTTACGCACTTGGCAAAGTCAACTTTCTACCCAAATTTATAATCTGCGTTCTGGTTCTCAACGGTTTGTGACGGTGATTACTACGAACTCGACTTTAATTGGCGATGGGTTTCAGTCTCAACTCAAATATTTTCCCGCCAAAACTTTAATTATTGGGGATGAGGCGCATAATTTAGGCGCACCCAAGTTAGAAGAAAGTTTACCGCGCAGTGTTGGGTTGAGACTAGCTTTATCTGCCACACCGGAAAGGTATTTTGATGATTTTGGGACGCAATCTTTATTTGATTATTTTGGCCCAGTTCTCCAGCCAGAGTTTACTTTGAGGGATGCGATCGCTCAAGGTGCTTTGGTACATTATCTCTATTATCCGGTGCTGGTGGAGTTAACTGAAGCAGAAAGTATTGCCTATTTAAAGTTAACTAAAAGAATTGGGCGATCGTTACTTTATCGCGATCGGGAAAATGGCGGAAATTTTGAAGACAATGAAGATTTAAAACCGTTATTGATGCAAAGGGCAAGATTAATTGGTGCGGCGGAAAATAAATTAAATGCTTTGCGGGATTTAATGACAACTCGCCGCGAAACTACTCACACTCTTTTTTATTGTAGTGATGGTTCCCAAGAGGCGGGACAACGTTCATCTCTACGCCAACTTAAAGCTGTTGCTAAAATTTTGGGCGTGGATTTGGGGTACAAGGTAAGCACCTATACGGCTCAAACAACTTTACAAGAAAGAGAAATATTACGTTGTCAATTTGAAAGCGGCGAATTGCAAGGTTTGGTGGCAATTCGTTGTTTAGATGAAGGTGTTGATATTCCGGCAATTCAAACTGCGGTGATTTTATCAAGTTCTGGTAATCCTCGCCAATTCATTCAACGACGGGGGCGAGTTTTACGTCCTCATCCAGGAAAGGAACGCGCTACTATATTTGACATGATTGTTTTACCACCAGATTTAGATAGAGAAACCATAGAAGTTGAGCGCAATCTGTTAAAAAAGGAATTGCGCCGCTTTGTAGAATTTGCTGATTTGGCTGATAATGCAGGCGTTGCCAGAATGAAATTACTGGATTTACAAAAGCGATATGGTTTATTAGATATTTGATGAGCAATTGTAAAATTTTTCGACTTTTGAAAAAAGAAGCATTAAGTATGAAATAATAAAATTATGATTTTAAAGAGAACGTAAACAGTGGCTTTACTGAGGCTCTTCCAGCACTAAAGAAAGTTAAAATATAGAAAAAGTATATTTCAAAACTCAATATGTCACAAGAGGCGAATATTGATGATGTGCAGGAGCCAATAACCAGCGCTCCACCGGAAGTACGGCAAATTATTGAGCGAGTCTGGAAGGAGGAAAAAGGTAGGCTAGATAAGAAAAGCAACAGCCATATCAATGATAATATTTTGAAGATTATCAAGGAAGAGGTGCGATGAAGCTAACTTCAATTAAGCTATGCAACTTTCGCTCCTTTTATGGTAAGACACCAGAAATGCTCCTAGCTGGTGGAGATGTTCACAACACAACGATTATTTATGGGAATAATGGCTCTGGAAAAACCAGTTTACTAAATGCCTTTACTTGGGTATTATATGAAAAATTTAGTGCAGCCTTTGCATCGATAGAACAGCTAATTAATAAACGTGCGATCGCAGAAACTCCAAAAGGTCAAGCTGTAGAATGTTGGGTAGAAATTGGCTGGGAACACGACGGTAAACGCTATCGAGTTAAACGCCTCTGTCGGGGTTATAAAAACGAAGGTGATTTTGATGCTGGCAAAACTCAATTATATATATGGGTTGGTGATGACGATGGCAACTGGAAGATCCAAGATCAGCAACTAGAAGATATAATTAATCAAATTCTACCCGCCACTTTACATCAATATTTTTTCTTTGACGGCGAACGAATTGAACAAATAGTCCGTTCTGATAAAAAAGCGGAAATTGCCGAAGCTATAAAAATTTTCTTGGGTGTGGAGGTAATCAACCGTTCTATCAGACATTTGGGAGATGCTAAAAAAACTCTAGAAAATGAGTTAAAAGCTATTGGTGATTCCCAAACTAAACAACTATTGCGACAGCAAGAAAAGATAGAGCGAGAACGTGAACGCATTACCAAACGGCAAACAGAAATTAAAGAAGAGTTAGAATATCAACAAACTTTTAAAAAAGAAACAAGTAACCGTTTGCGAGAACTGAGCGCAGCTAAGGAATTGCAAGAAAGATGTCAGGATTTAGAATCTCAGAAAGCGGCGAATCAAGAAGAATATAAAAAAAACAAAGAAACGCTGAAAAAAGTTATTTCGGCACGAGGTTATACAGTTTTCTTGTCAGAAACTACAGCCCAGTTTCGAGGAATTATCAATGATTTAAAACAGCGAGGCGAGTTAACATCAGGAATTTCGCGGGAATTTGTCAGTGATTTACTCAATTCTCAACGTTGTATTTGTGGTGCAGAATTACACGAGGGTAATCATTCTCATACTCATGTGAGTACATGGTTAAATAAAGCAGGTTCATCGGCGGTAGAAGAAACTGCAATTCGGATGATAGCTCAAGTAGATGAAATTGATAAGCAAGCCATCGGATTTTGGGAAGAAGTTGATAGAGAGCAAACTAGGATTAATCAGTTAAGGCAAAGCATATCCCAAATTGAAGGCGATTTAGACAATATTCAAGAGCGATTGCGAAAAGATGCTAATGAAGAAATTAGCAGTTTGCAAAAACGGTTAGACGAAATTGAAAGTAAAATTGATGAATTGAATCGAGAACAAGGTGCAAATCAGCAGCAAATTGCTCAACTCACAACTGAAATTGAAAATTTAAACAAACAAATTGCCAAACAAAAGCTGAATGAAGACAACCAAACTTTAGCACAGCGACGAATTAATGCTACTCAAGATGCAATCGAACGATTAACAGAAGTTAAAAATCGTCAAGAACAACAATTTCGCCTGCAACTTGAAAAACGAGTACAAGAGATATTCACGGAAATTTCTGTAACTCCATATATTCCTAAAATCAGCGATAAATATGAACTGACATTAGTAGAAAACACTACAGGTATAGAAGCACTAGTTGCAGCATCCACCGGGCAGAATCAAATTCTCAGTTTATCCTTTATTGCCAGCATTATTGACAAAGTGCGGGAATGGAGTAAAAAACGGAAAATGATGATGATTCCCGACAGTAGCACTTTCCCAATTGTCATGGATTCGCCCTTCGGTAGTTTAGATGAAAGTTCGCGGCGACACATTGCGAAGACAATTCCCCAATTAGCGAATCAGTTGATAGTTTTAGTTACTAAGACTCAGTGGCGGGGTGAAGTAGAAGCAGAAATGACAAACAGAATTGGTAGAGAATATGTGCTGACGTATTATTCATCTAAGCCGGATTGCGAACAAGATTATATTCAGTTAGGTGGAGAAAGATATCCTTTGGTAAAACAAAGTCCGAATGAGTATGAATATACTGAAATTATCGAGGTTGAACGTAATGTTTAAAGGATAAAGTTATGGTTGCGAGTCTAGGCGGAACCAGAGAACGAGGAAAATACATCTTCAAGTCGCCGATGTGTGAAAGCAGCGATTTACTTTGCTTTTTCTGTCAGTGTTTCAGGAAGTTGAAGGGTGACAACTTCAGCCATTTTCTACCAGCTTGCCTTTTACTTATGATTGTATCTGCGATCGCTTTTCTTTGTTAGCGTGGGCGGTTCGTTAAAAAGAGCGATCGTTATTAGACAGAATAGAACTCAAATTGGGAATACTGAGTAAAGCGCGGTTATTTGCTGCGGAGATCCAAGCGACTTTTTGCCAGATATAGCGCTGCTGAGTATTTATCAACTTGGAGAAGATTATGAGTTTACCAGTGACAGTAACCTTTATGCTTGCTGATTGGATTGCTAAAGGGCTGAAAGATGGAACTTTTGAACGGGTTGGAGGTGTAATTAGAGAAGTAGCCAGTAAGAAAATTGTTACTTGGTTGCGGGACAATCGCTCGCTTGCTCCTCAAGCTATGTCTTTCGCTACCAATCCTGTTACTGGTGTACTCAATTTGATTGTTTCAGGAGCAAACACAGCAATTTCAACTAAAGGATTTGCTGATGTTAATCGACGACTAGGTGGCATTGAACAAGATTTAGGGGTAATTGGGCAAAGTTTACAAGTAACTCAAGGTTTTTTGCAAGTAACTACTGCTGCTAGTGTACTTAATCTTGGGGTATCTGTGATGGGTTTTGCTGTTATATCGCAGCGTATCAATGAGATAGAAAATCAATTAAAAGAAGCAGCAAAATTGTTAAATAAAATTAACCGCAAAATAGACCTTAGTTTCTATGCAAATTTTCGTGCTGCAATCGAATTAGCAAATAATGCTTTTACAATGACCAAAATTGAAAATCGTAGAAGCAGCGCACTACAAGCTATTAACCGCTTTTTAGAAGCACAGCATATCTACACTGAATATACTGATATCGAAATTGAGCAAAAAAGCCAAATTGCTGATAAATATCTGCTGACTTTATCTTTAGCCTACCTAGCTGAAGCACGTTGCTATTTAGAACTAGAGGAACATGAAACAGCACTTCGCCGCTTTCAAGAAGGGGCTAAAGTTATCCGTTCTCGTATTCATAAGTATGTTGATATTCTGCTAACCTCTAACCCCGCAGCATACTTAGATCCTCAGTTAAAAGGTCAGATTGATTTGCGAAGACTGACCAAAATTTATCAATGGATTGACCCAGCTTTGGATGAAAATGCTATGTTTGAGCTTCAGCGTAAAAATCTGTTTAAAATAGCCAAAGATCCTCAAAAATGGCTATCATCCCTTCCATCGGCAATTATAGATCGTAGTGAAATCCAATGGGGCATATTCGGAGGAAATCCTACTCCACTCACAGGGAGATTTGAAAAAGAAGCTTACAAACGTCTTCCCCAAGTATTTGAAGTAATGGAATCTATGATTGAAACCAATCGCCGCTTTGAATCTTACCAAACAGAAGTACAAGCAATATCCCAACTAGGAATCAGCTTTCATGACTGGCTTAAATTAGCTCCGTCTACAGAAATTAAACCAGACGGTGCAGAATTAATGTACATTATTCCATCTAAACCTTTAGATTTACAGCCTTCCATGTGAACTAATTACAGGATTAAAGATGAATTAATCAAGGTCAATAAACTCTCTGAGAGTAATAATCTGGTTTTGATATTCGGCTAGGGTCTTGAGTGATAAAAGGTCTTGATCTCCTGTTATTAAAAATTCTGCATTGGCATCTTTAGCAAGTTCTAAAAATTTGTTGTCATCTGGATCTCTACAGGTGTTTATTTGAGATTTTATTTCTATAAATTGACTGTACTTTTTAACTATGTCCAAAAAATCTTGTCTTTCTTAATCTGAGATATATTTATCGAACTTACGTTTGTAAATTCGTGTGTTTAATTCTTGATAAGTTTCATCGCTTTGAGCAATTTTGAATTCTTTATAGACTTTATCTAGGGCTTTACGGGCTGTTCCATTAGGACTTAGAGCAGCACTAAGTAAAACATTTGTGTCAATGACAATTAGTTTATGATTCATTGGCGAGTAATTCTTCTAGAGTTTCTTCGGTTAATCCTTTGGCTTGAGCATTTCTGCCGATTCTGTCAAAAACACTAAGTAAATCTTCATCTTTATTATTTGAAAAGGTTTTTTTTATTTCTTGAATAAGTTGTTCTTGTTCTTGTGCGGGAAGTTGTAGGACAAGATTAAGAATTTGCTCGAAGGTTAGGGGGAGTTGATAGGTTTTTTGAGTCATGGTGAGTTCTGAAGTTAGGGAATAGGGACTTGTTAGATTTTTTAATCAGGTTTGAACCAGTTTTCTACTTTTAAATCATGATTCCTCTATACCTTGGCGAATCGCATTATCCATATCCTCAAGAGTTTTAGGTTTTCCTTGATATTTTAAACAACCTGCTACATCATCTAATTTAGTTTCTGGAAAAAGCTTCTTAGGCTTTAAAAGAATTCCATCACCCATATCAATAATAATAAATTCTCGCTCGTTTGGTAGTGATGACTGCATTTTAAATTCCTTTAATTCATAGATTCAAAATCAACAAGAAGCCAATTTATTCCATCCATTATTATGGAAAATTTTTCTTCAGGTATGTTTAACTCATGAAAACATTTATCTCTATATCTTTCTTTTTCAATAAAATTAGTGATGGCTTTAATTAATGGCTTTTTTACTTCGTAGTTTTCTTCAGCTTTAGCGATTGCATGTGCGGGTATTTCGTTATTTATACGTAATATTGCTAAGTCAATCAAATCTCTAGATTGTGTACTTGAATCGTTCCATCGGTCAGCATTAGCCATTAGTTTTGATGTAAATCTATCGCTTATACTCAGACAAGGTATTTTTGTCCATTCTGGATAAACAGGAGGGTCTAAAGTAAAAATCCCATTGGCTACAATTTCTACTTTAATAGTTGTTTCATTGACTACAATAGGGAAACGAATACCATATTGATTGATTGTACTGTCACCTAATTCGATATCTGTTGTACTTTGAAATAATGCTACAATTCCTTCATCGTAAATCAAGTTTCTTAAATACCTATAATTTTCAGTTCCATAAGGGAAGAGAAAATCAATATCTTTACTAAGCCTGTATTCATCATATTCTAACGCCAAGAGTGTACCACCACCAAAGCATGCAGAAGCTTTTTTGAAAACTTCTGGATTGAAAGCATTAAGGATTTTAAGTATATTATTATGATGATTGAGATGAAACATTTCAAAATCCGGTAATATCCAAGAGTTATATTTTTTTGCTAAATAATGAACAAAATCCTTTTCTTCTTGTTTTAAATTGTTGAAGGTAGTTTGATGATGCCAATTGCGTTGATACAATTGAACAATCTCTTTCTCACTCATTTGATATACATTTTTTAGCTGCCAACCAATAGACTCTAGAAATGGTAGCTTTTGTGGATTGAGCATAAAATATGGTTGAATTTTTTCTATAATAAACTCTCTCAAAATCCAAACCCAAATCCTGTATTCACCATTGTAATGCTCCTCGATCACTTTAGTCCTTATGCAGTTTTTGGTTAAAACTGGGATTTTTAAATAATTATGGGACACTCATAACTGGATAATTAATACCAATTCTATGTGAGGCTGCGCTTTATTCACGTAGGGGCAATTCATGAATTGCCCCTACAGCGAGGTTTTGGTAAGTCCCATAGGCGCATCTTCAAAAAGAAATGGTATAAGCTGTGCTAGGGTGTGAGAAATGATTCCAGAATTTGACGAAAGTGGTATTTTACCATCAGGGGTGCATTGGGCAGAATGGTCAGAATTTCAAGAAATATTTGTTACAAGTTTGACTAGACAGCGCATGATAGACCGTCTGGAACTGGCAATGACGCAACTAAAAGCAGCTGGCTGTAGAACTATTTATATTGATGGTAGTTTCGTCACCAGTAAACAAAAACCTGGAGACTTCGATGCCTGTTGGGAGGACAATGGAGTTGATATAAATTACCTAGAATCTATTGCTCCTACTTTATTTAATTTTGCGCTGCGGCGTGCCGAACAAAAAATTAAGTACAAGGGTGAAATCTTTCCGTCAAATTATCCAGCTAATGATTCTGGTACAGCCTACATAGATTTTTTTCAATTTGATACCAGGACGAATACGCGCAAAGGAATTATTGCTATAGATTTACAAAGGTGGAAACCATGATGATCAAAAACGAGCAACAATATCAACATTCCTTAGATTGGTTGCAACGCTTTGAACAGTCTATAGCGTCATTGGATAGCAATGAACACTTGAAAGCAGAACCAGAGCGATGTCAGCTTCACCGAGACTCATATCAAAGTCAAGTTGACGAGCTAAAGTCAGAAATCACAGAATACGAAAGACTTATTAATTGCGACATCAGCAAACCTTTAAAAATTAAAGTTGATTCTTTAAATAAGCTGCCAAATGCTTTAATTAAAGCTCGGATAGCAGCCCAAATTAGTCAGCAAGAACTTGCTGATATATTAGGAATTGATGAACAAAGAGTGAAAGAGTATGAGGATACAGATTATCAATGTGCCAGTTTTGTAGAAATTCTCGAAGTCAGCACCGCTTTGGGTGTTGAATTTGAAACGGCAACTATGCAAGTAGATTTTGCCGAAATAGAAGCAGTTAAAAAAAGCGTGGAGAAATGGCGCAAAGAAAAACTGAATATTAAAACTAAAGCTTCAAAAGATTAAGCTGTTACGTATACAACTTACATTTAGTTAAAAAAGAGCGATAGACTGAACTAAAATAATATCCCCACCTCAATAAACTTTATTGCTCATAATGATATTTGCAAGTCAAAATAATCAATAAATCTTCTTGCACTTTGTAAACTAATCTATGTTCATCAGTGATCCGTCTTGACCAGTAACCTTGCAATTCATATTTTAATGGTTCTGGCTTCCCTATACCTGCAAAAGGATCTCTTTGTATATCTCTAATCAGTTCCAAGATTTTTTTGAAGATTTTTTTGTCTTCTGTTGCCCACTGACCTAATTGTTCAAAAGCTTCTGGTTCAAAGGCAACTTTTTTCATATTCATCTAAATCAACATAAATTAGGTTTCCTGCTGCTACATTTTCCAAAGCTTTGAGTAGATTATTTTTGTTAGTTTCTGATTTCAGAAGATAGTTAGTTTCATCTTCTTCAGTTGATGGTTCAACTAGGACAATGACTTCTACTACTGTTCCTTCTGGTAATTCCGTTGTTGAAAGTTCAATCCTGCCATCTTTTCCAACAACAGCTTTTTGTTTAATCCCACTAAGCATAATTCATATTTACTCCTATCTTTACCACCTTATTGTAACTTTTAATTGAGGGCTGGTTTCAAGCCGCGTTCAACAACCACTTTTAAGGCTCTTGCTTTACTTATTAAGCCACGTCGGTAGACCTGCATTAGTTCATCTAGTTGACGAACTTCTGCATCATTAAGCTGTCCCTCTCGGTGACGCGCTTGCAAGTCACTGAAAACCTCTTGCTGCTGAGTTTCCATCTGCATATCGCACATAGCCAAAACCTGCTCATCCGGTAGAGACTCCATAGGTAGTTCGGTAATGGCGCGGTCAATCCATTCTAGTAATACATCTTCAAGTCGCCGATGTGTGAAAGCAGCGATTTACTTTGCTTTTTGTGCCAGTGTTTCAGGAAGTTGAAGGGTGACAATTTCAGCCATTTTCTGCCTGCTTGTCTTTTACTTATGATTGTATCTGCGATCGCTCTCCATCTTCTGGTTTAAAAGAGCGATCGCTTTTCTTTGTTGGCAGTTCGTTAAAAAGAGCGATCGCCTAAATATAGCAGTAGGTTAAGATTATATCTCTCAGTCTATTATGGATCTTGGTACACTAATTAAACTCGATGATTAGCTGATCCCACTGACTTCAGAATGCCATCTTCTAAGTGATGAATTGACATCATAATACCATTTGCAGGGTTATTAAGTAGTGAATCCTTGACTTCATCCAAATAGTCCCAAATTGCTGCTCGTAAAATTGGTCTGTTTACACTTACCGTGTGGTTGTAATCCCACAAATCCCAGATAATTATACCTATACCAACAATTGGATCTAAAAGTTCTTCCCCCTAAATCCCCCTTAAAAAGGGGGACTTTGATAGATGTTTTTCCAGTTCCCCCCTTATTAAGGGGAGCCAGCGCGGTCTTGGGGTCTCCCCAAGTGGAGCGACTGGCGTGGGTTAGGGGGGATCGAATTCTATGCAGCTTCATAAAAAATTGGTATAAGCTGTCACGCATCTAAATTGTACTTTTTAGAGCCTGAAAGCCTTGCTGTGAGGTTTCCAGCTTGAAAAGTTTAATGTGTTTGAGATTATAAACTACATACAAATCTCAGTCATAGTTTTACGGAATAAATTTAATAAACTTTTGGATATCCAAAGAAAACACTCTCACTGCTTAAAAATACTTACCTAAACCTGCTTAGACCTGTTTAGAGATTTCTTCTCCCTTCAACCAAGGCAGTCGGCTGCTTCTTGTCCAGGAGCGT
>NZ_JBALEK010000024.1:0-21111 GCF_036917815.1 Nostoc sp.
CCAAGCAATGGCGGTTGCTGTCAATTACATTACCGAAGATGATGCCCTCGGTTGGTTCAATCACTGTGGTCTATTTACCTGAAAATTGCTGTAAGCTAACGATGGAGGGCAAAGCTATGAGCTATCCTGACCGATACGACCAAGAAAATTTGCTTAACTTCCACAAGGCTAAGATGCACCTTGAAATGGCGATCGCATTACTAACCCAGTAAATCAATTTAGAACCATAACACATCTAGTCCCCAGCATCCTCAGCTTAGGGACTTTTTTATGTCCTATATACCTAAACTTGTTGAACTTTAGGGATATAAGATAGATAGAAATAGGGGGTAGAAAGAAATAGTAAATTAAATTAGAAAGTTACTAGACAGATAATTCCCTGAATCTAGCTGACTTTTCACGTTATGTGGAAAAGTCCACCAAAAACCTAACCCCTAACCCCCTTCCCTAGGAGGGAAGGGGGAAAATTCAAAGTCTCTCTCCTTAAAGGAAGAGAGAAATAGAAGTGAGGTTTTCCAGATGCTGCTGAATTGTCAGCTGAATCTAGTAGTTCAAATATACTAAAAGTGCAGATACTAGAATTTAGTAGAAGTAAAGTGTAATAGGCATGAAACCATTGGAAATACCTGATTCTGTTGATTCCCGATATAACCCAGCATTGATTGAGGAAAAATGGCAAAAAACATGGGTAGAACTTGGCTTAGATAAAACACCAACAGCTAGCAACAAGCCAAAATTTTATGCTTTATCCATGTTCCCTTATCCATCGGGCAGCCTACACATGGGTCACGTCCGTAATTATACGATTACCGATGTGATTGCCCGCCTCAAGCGAATGCAAGGGTATCGGGTAATACACCCAATGGGTTGGGATGCCTTTGGCTTGCCAGCAGAAAACGCCGCCATTGACCGTGGTGTACCGCCAGCAAAATGGACTTATCAGAATATGTCCCAGATGCGGCAACAATTGCAGCGTCTTGGTTTATCCATCGATTGGGAATGTGAACTTGCTACTTGTTCACCAGACTATTACAAGTGGACACAATGGATTTTCTTGCAGTTTTTGCAAGCGGGGTTAGCTTACCAAAAAGAAGCAGCAGTAAACTGGGACCCTATTGATCAAACTGTACTGGCAAATGAGCAAGTTGATAACGAAGGACGTTCTTGGCGCAGTGGGGCAATAGTTGAGCGCAAATTATTACGCCAGTGGTTTTTCAAAATTACCGACTACGCCGAAGAATTGCTCAATGACTTACATAAATTGACAGGTTGGCCAGAACGCGTCAAGTCGATGCAGGCAAACTGGATTGGCAAATCCACAGGCGCTTACTTGGAATTTGCGATCGCTGGGATAGATGAAAAAATCGGCGTGTACACCACCCGTCCAGATACAGTTTATGGTGTCAGCTACCTAGTGTTAGCACCAGAACATCCCTTAACAAAGCGTGTCACCACAAAAGAACAACAAGCAGCCGTAGAAGTTTTTATTAAAGAGGTTTCCAATCAAAGTGAGTTGGAACGTACCTCTGAAGACAAACCTAAGCGGGGTATCCCCACAGGTGGGGTGGCAATTAACCCATTTACAGGGGAAGAAGTACCCATTTGGATTGCTGACTATGTACTGTATGAGTATGGTACTGGGGCAGTGATGGGTGTACCAGCACACGATGTTCGGGATTTTAAGTTTGCCAAAAATTACGATTTGCCAATTGATTTTGTCATCGTTTCGCCAAGTGATGTTGCAGGTTTTGACTTAACTCCAACATCGGAGATAGATGAAGTCACACAACTCATCCAAATTGAATATAACCAGGCATACACTGAACCAGGAATTTTAATTAATTCTGGGGCTTTTACTGGTATGACTTCCATAGATGCGAAACAAGCGATAATTGAATACGCCGAACAACAAGGTTTTGGTAAAGTGCGGGTGCAATATCGCTTGCGGGATTGGTTGATTTCGCGGCAGCGTTACTGGGGCGCACCGATACCTGTAATTCACTGTCCTAACTGTGGAATAGTACCAGTTCCCGACAAAGATTTGCCAGTACAGTTGCCGGAAGAGGTGGAATTTACTGGACGTGGCGGTTCACCTTTGGCTCAGTTGGAAAGCTGGGTAAATGTCCCTTGTCCAACTTGTGGCACTCCGGCAAAGCGAGAAACTGACACGATGGATACTTTTATTGATTCCTCGTGGTATTTCTTGCGCTTCCCTGACGCTAAGAATGAACAACAGGTTTTTGATTCTAGTAAGATTAATGACTGGATGCCAGTTGATCAGTACGTGGGTGGGATTGAACACGCGATTTTGCATTTGTTGTATTCGCGGTTCTTTACTAAGGTACTACGCGATCGCGGTTTGATAAATTTTGACGAACCCTTTCAACGCCTATTAACTCAAGGGATGGTACAGGGTTTAACTTACACAAATTCCAATAAGGATGGTAAAGATAAGTGGGTTCCCTTTAATCTTGTAGATCCAGCCGATCCACGAGATCCTAAGACAGGTGAACCACTGGAACTCGTTTATGCCACCATGTCTAAATCAAAGGGCAACGGTGTAGCGCCAGAAGATGTAATTTCCAAATACGGTGTAGATACGGCGCGGATGTTCATCTTGTTCAAAGCGCCGCCAGAAAAAGACCTGGAATGGGATGAAGCCGATGTGGAAGGACAATCCCGCTTTTTAAATCGGGTTTGGCGTTTGGTGACAGATTATATTGCGGCTGGCGTATCCCGTAAGAAAGCCCAACTCTCTGATTTAACTAAAACTGAAAAAGAATTGCGGCGGGCAATTCACACGGCTATTCAAGCGGTGACAGAAGACCTGGAAGATAAATATCAATTCAACACAGCTATTTCCGAATTGATGAAATTGAGTAATGCCTTAACTGATGCCGACGGCAAAAATTCACCAATTTATGCAGAAGGTATTCGGACTTTGGTGGTTTTACTAGCACCCTTTGCACCACATATTGCTGATGAGTTATGGCATTTATTGGGTGAAAGTGATTCAGTTCACACTCAAACTTGGCCATCATTTGACCCTGCTGCTTTGGTAGCTGATGAAATCACTTTAGTTATTCAAGTTATGGGTAAAACTCGCGGCTCGATTCAAGTACCAGCACAAGCAGATAAAGCAGCGTTGGAGAAATACGCCCGTGAATCAGAAATTGCCCAACGTTACATCGAAGGCAAAGAGATTAAAAAGGTAATTGTGGTGCCTGGAAAGTTGGTGAATTTTGTCGTTAGCTAAGTACAGCTTTGCCTAAAATTGTGGCGAATTGAGGGTTTAAATTTAAACGCAGATGCACTTTGCCTTCCCGCAGGGTAGGGGCGCAGAAAATTCGCTACGAATTAATAAAATATTGTATCTATAGGAATCCGGTTTGATTTTTGAATAAAAGTAGGTATTTGTAGGGTGTGTTAGCGTTTCGCGTAACGCACTAAACCCTTGATGATGGTGCGTTACGCTGTCGCTAACACACCCTACGTATCTGTTCAGAATTCAAATAGGAATCCTATAGCAATCGATAAAATTGTAAATGTAGCCTGACAAAACATCAGAGGATTTACATCCGTGACACTCAAAGAGTTAAAACAACAACATTAACTATCAACAGAGTTGATTTTATCCGTTTGCATCGTCGTGATTCTAACCACTTCGGCATTATTGTTTGCACGAACAATCGTAATTGGGAACAGTTTGCAGCACGGATAGATGAGGCTGTGACAGCACAAGAACCATTGCAAGGAAAACTAATTCGTGTGGTACGTCCAGTCACTTAAAAAGTTTTGATGGAAGGCGCAAACTTGAGATATTAAAATCAGAGTATATTTTATAACAAAAACTACTGATGTAGTTTACTTCTCTGTATATGTGTATTTAGAAACATCTATATGAGCGTCCAGAGAGGTTAACTGTTTTATTTATACACGAAAAAGCGCTTGAGAGTTTTGCTCACTCAAGCGCTTTTCCGTAAAAGCTTATACCAACTCACTCGTTTGATGCAACATTTGAAATCTGCAACACTCCCTGAGGAGGGACTATTACGGGGATAACTTGTGACAAACATTTGGTGAAATGGTATCACTCCTTGCACTAACTAAGAATATCTCTTTTGCAAGAAGACTGGGGATCTGGTGAGTGACAGTTTATGAACTGAACACTAGTTAAAAAGGACTCATCATGAATGGTAAGGAAGAAGACTAAGCACGAATGTAGCATTTTTGTAAGTATAGTATAAAAACTTATAGTTTATTAGTGGTAGGCGTAGGCATCGCTTACCACTAAGTGCGGTATCACAATGTGCAGCAATTAGTAGCATAAATATCTCAACTTCGGCGGGAAATCAATCACCATCGAGTTAGCCAGAGAAGTCTTGGATATTAGCATCGAAGCGATTTTGACTGAAATAAATCATCACCTCCTCTTATATAGCGGTTCTCGTTTATATGAGGTACACCCGTAGGGGCACGGCAATGCCGTGCCCCTACATTTCGTGATGTAATGTTGTACCGCATCTGAATGGGAACCGCTATAGATGGAGGTAATCTTTAGAGAATGGCAATCCAAGAACAAATGTTCGAGTCAAGTAGATTGAAAAATTTGGGTTGGGTGTCTTCTATCTCTTAGCAAACGGTGATACGCAATTCTTCCGCATAGTGTAGGCGGTTACTTACTTCGTGGAAGCAAAACACAGCTTTTTCACCGATGATTCCCGCCATACTCAAAAGGATTTCGCGTGTTTCTATAAAAACAACCGAGGCGGATTATGGGTAAGATTTAAGAATTTATCATACCTATACCTGATCTAGATAGACGTTTCACCCTTGGCTGAAATAGCTACTGCCCTACGAGCAGACACCTTAACCTAGCGTCTAAAGTGTGTGGTAAGATTGCCTGGAACAGAGGTTTTATCTGAGTTGGAGTCTCGTATAAATTGCAAAGGTTAAGCTGACCGATCATTAACTCCCACCATACTTGTCATATAGATTTGGAAAATATACAACAAGACTGGTGAGAAACTGAGTGGAATTTATAGATGAATATCTAGAATTTGCTATCAGACTTAAGCAACTTCCCACAATTTTGACTTTTATTTGACTTTTAGGATAGACACATGAACGATAAGCTGATGCTGATGATTCCAGGCCCAACCCCGGTACCAGAAGCTGCGTTACTGGCATTAGCCAAGCATCCGATTGGGCATCGTACCAGTGAATTTAGCAACATCTTGGCAGAGGTGACAGAAAATCTTAAGTGGCTGCACCAAACTCAAAGTGATGTGCTGACGCTGAATGTCAGTGGTACGGGTGCTGTAGAAGCGGGAATAATTAATTTTCTCTCTCCAGGCGATCGCATTTTAGTTGGTTCTAATGGTAAATTTGGCGAACGCTGGGTAGAAGTTGGCCAAGCCTACGGTTTGAATGTAGAAGAAGTTAAGGTGGAATGGGGAAAACCCTTAGACCCCGCAGTATTTGCCGAAAAACTCCAAGGAGATACCCAAAAGCAAATCAAAGCCGTAATCATTACCCACAGCGAAACCTCGACGGGTGTGTTGAATGACTTAGAAACCATCAACCGCCATGTCAAAGAACACGGTGAAGCTTTAATTATTGTTGATGCCGTTACTAGCTTGGGTGCGTTCAATCTACCCGTGGATGCTTGGGGCTTGGATATTGTCGCCTCCGGTTCCCAAAAAGGTTATATGATTCCGCCGGGATTGGGTTTTGTCTCTGTCAGCCCCAAAGCTTGGGAAGCTTACAAAACTGCGAAGCTACCGAAATATTATTTGGACTTAGGCAAATATCGTAAAGCCACAGCCAAAAATACAACTCCATTTACTCCCCCTGTGAACTTAATCGTAGCGTTACACACTACATTGCGAATCATGAAAGAGGAAGGCTTGGAATCGATATTTGCTAGACATGAACGGCTCAAAAATGCTACCCGCGCCGCCATTCAAGGTTTAAATTTACCTCTGCTTGCAGCAGATAGTTCCGCGAGTCCAGCGATTACGGCTGTGGCACCACAGGGAATTGAACCGGATAAAATTCGGTCAGTGATGAAAAAACGCTTTGATATTGCCCTCGCAGGCGGTCAAGACCATTTGAGTAACAAAATATTCCGCATTGGTCACTTGGGTTTTGTGAGCGATCGCGATATCCTCAGCTGTATAGCATCCTTAGAAGTTACTCTTTCAGAACTTGGCTATGAAGACTTTACCCCTGGTTCTGGTGTAGCAGCAGCAGTTAGAGTGTTTACACAATAGTCATTAGTCATTTGCAATTGGACTTTGGACAAATTAAAAGAGTGAGTTAAATTATCAACTCGCTCTTTTGATTTGTATATAATAGTATCCAAGTTCTAAAACTTGTTCTAAGTGTAATTCTATCCAAGACATGAAGTTGTCAGACCGAATATTTGATTGTAAAGTTTGTCAGCATTCTCAAGATCGTGATGAAAATGCTTCTATCAATCTTGAGAATGCCCCTAAAAATAAAGTACGGTTGGCTTGGCCGAAACTTAACGCCTGTGGACTGTTGTAGCCGACTACCTTGGATGAAGCAGGAAGCAGACCCTCTAGAAATACTTATTTCTAGTTGAATGGTGAGACTTGAATAAGTTTAGCCAAGTTTTGTAGAGCAGCTATATATCAACCTTTGTACAAGGTAGAGTGGATGTGACATACCTCAATTCTCGTGACATACTCCTACACTTCTGCTTCGCAGTAAGTGTAGGCTTCTAAGACAATCCGGCTATTGCTTAGGACGCTCTTGGCTTTAAGAACGGAATGCCCTACCGCTCTATTTTTTATATTTCGCGCTGCATTACGATCGCGGTCAAGACTGCATCCACAAGCAGGGCAGTCGTGCCATCTTTCATGCAGTTTTTTGGGAATTTTCACCCCACAACTAGAACAATTGATTTAGCTAAATCATACCAACTTGCCCTAGATAGTATTATTTGATCACAAGACAGTCGTCCAGAGTCTTTTACACCAAACAAGAGTAACTTTGGCAACTTAGTATGATACTAAATTGGCACAACTAGTATTTTTTGAGATTCCGGTAAAGCCTTTTGGTAGAGACTTTTAATCCAAAATCCAAGTTGCGCCCAGAGCGCACCAAAGGTGTAACCTAAAATCCAAAATTGATATCACCTATGCCGTCTCCAGCCAATCATAAATTTGTTCTAATTGGTCTAGAGTAATCAACCCATACTGCCAAAGAATCATTGCCAAAGGTCCTGGGTCTTGCTCACGATGGCGAAGCGCCACCGCCAGTGATGCTGTGGAAATTGCCAAATCTTCTTGCAAAAAATGAATCAATCGAGAATATTTTGATGGTGACATTTGTATCTCACCTCCTTGTACAGAATGTATTGTCATATATAAGTTCACCATTTCTCGGTAGCCAGTAGCCAGTATTTCATTTGTCACTGTGCCGTTATCGGCTATACACCCCAGCACAGTTTTTTTGATTTGCCTTCAAGAAAGGCTCCTCATGGAGGGTCTGAGAAATAGAAATTTTCGTACAAATCATCTGCTGGGTTTTCAAGCAGTATTTTTACTTAGTTAAATTAGCTCCATCTTGTTTACTTTTGTGCTTTATTTAATTACACAGGTAGTAACAAAGATTCCATAGCCTATACTCTCTTATTGGCGACTATTTACACTTACGCCCAAGGGAATATATTTGCAACCAAACCCTAAGACTGCGATTTTAGGTTGGAGACAGTAGAATTTTACATCATTACCACAGTTTTTAAATAGTAGCGTTACAAATGACTGTTTTACCACATAAAGTGACATTTTTTACAAAAAAAACATATACTTAGACCACATAGGTTCTTAACAGAGCAACCAGCCAAATCTTTATCCCTGGAGAGTACCAGAGTCTCAAAACTCAATTTTGACAATATCGCCCACTTTCAACTTCAATTCGGCAGCTCTTCCAGCGCGAAGTTCAATCACCTTATCGATTGGTGTCCTGGGGCCATAGGTAGGACAAGGATCATTCGCACAAGGAGGTGTAGCAGCCTGAATATATTTAACTACACCCTTATGTAGAAATACTATATCCAAGGGCATAGGTGTATTCTTCATCCAAAAACTGACTGGTTGTGCTGAAGGGAACGGAAATAGCATTCCTCGGTCATCTGGCAAAGCTGGTCGATACATCAATCCCATCTCTTGCTGTTGGGGTGTCTGCGCCACCTCTAATTTAATGGTTGTGCCATTTGGAACAATGGCTTTAGCAGAAATTGGTAGTGTTTGACCTAAATTCTCTGGTGCTGGAGTTTGAGAAGCAGAGGTGGGGCTGGGAGGTTTAGCCGTTGTTGGCGCGGAACAGCCCATTAGAAATATACTCAGCAACATTGAGAGCAAACTTAGCCGACGAGTCATATAGTTTTTCGATTTTGTAATTTAGAATTCAATTTTACAGTGTTGTAGGCAGAAAAACCCCTTGGATGGGAGGCAGCAGCCCTCCAAATGTGCATTCCCAGTCCCAGACTGGGAAGGAGGTAGGTAAACTTCCGCCACCAGTATACTAGGATTCTCTTAAAACGTACCCTACGCCTCGCACTGTCTGAATGAGGCGTTTTTGACCTTCATCTTCAATTTTTAAGCGCAAGTAGCGGATGTACACTTCAATTACATTCGACTCACCCAGAAAGTCGTAACCCCAAACATTTTCTAGAATTTGTTCGCGGGTTAACACTTCACGAGGATGTTCCATTAAGAATTTTAATAGTTCAAATTCCTTCATTGTCAAGTCAATTGGTCGTCCGTTGTGTATGGCGCGGCGAGTTGCTATGTCTAAAATTAAATCCCCAAAGCGTAATTGCTCGGTGGTATCCACATCGGGTTTTAAATAGAGGCGAATTAACTTCAAAAAGTCTTCCGAGCGGTAAGGCTTGAGGATGTAATCATCGGCTCCAGCTTCTAGACAAGCTACACGATCATCAACTGTATCCCTTGCCATTAAAATTAACACAGGCGATCGCAGACCAGTGCTTCTCAGATTTTTGCACAATGAGAGTCCTGATTCTCCTGCTAGCATCCGGTCTAAAACAATTAAAGCAGGTTGGCGATCGCGACAGTGTTGTAAACCACTCGCTGCATCATGAGCCACAATTGATTCATAGCCAGCTTCTTGCAAATCGCAAGAAAGTTGATTTGCAAGACTCTCATCGGTTTCAATCACCAAAACACAGGGACTTGGAGCAACTGTCATAACAATTTCGGATATTTGATTTGGGATTGTCAAGATATTCGAGTGAAAATCTTTACATCAGTTATAAAGTGCAATTACGAGTTTTTCGTGATGGAGCAATCCTGATTTGACAAGCAGCTAAGAATCTTTTAGCACGTTCAGGTATCAGCCATCGAATTCTCCGATGCAATCTTAATAACTAGGGCATTGGGCATTGGGCACTTGTACTGAGCGAAGCCCAATGCCCAATTCCCAATGCCCAATCCCTACGGCAATTCTACCGAAGTTGGTTTGGCAATATGTGGCAAACCCCAACCTAATTTTTCTCGCAAAATTCGGAAAAACTCAGGCGGTTGTAGGCGAATAAATCGGGCACTATATTGCGATCGCTCCATATACACTCGATCTTCTGGTAGGATATAGCACCCACCATTGCCATCTACCACCATCACCAGCCGAGGAATATTGACTGGGTATATATTGACCGATTCCGTATCTGGAAATACCAATGCTCTAGAAGCTAGGGAATGGGGACAAATGGGTACTAGCTGTAAAACAGGAACGCCAGGAGTCACCACTGGACCACCAGCACTCAATGAGTAAGCTGTAGAACCAGTAGGCGTAGAAACAATCACACCATCCGCCGCAATATCTACTGGCGCATGACGTCCTATGGCAATTTCAAAATGGCACATAGAGGTCAAAGGTTCCCGATGCAGCACCATTTCATTCAAGCAGAGGGCTTCCCACAGTACGGAATCTCCCCGAAACACTTTGACGGTGAGCATCGCTCGTTCTTCAATTTCATACTCACCCGCCATTACCTGTTCTAATGCTTGAGGCAATTGATTTAGGAAAGTTTCGGTCAAAAATCCCATGTGGCCGGTATTTACTGTTAACAGTGGAATACCGCAGGGGGCTACCTGACGAGACGCTGCTAAAACAGTGCCGTCTCCTCCTAACACCACTGCAAACTTCATATCTGAATCGAAACCAGGGGGTGTCAGACCGTCAATGGGGGTGTGGCATACAGAACTCTCAGGGGTAGAGTAGCCCAGTATTCCACCGATACTCGATGTGATACATACATTCCAACCGGCTGCGGTTAGCTTGTCTTTCAACTCGATAGCGACACGGCCTGCTATCGGTTTAACGTCATTGTAGATAATGCCTGCTTTCGGCACACTCAAATATCCAAGTTTAGGCGATGCTCTGTATTATTTGACACTCCCTAACCTGAAGGTATGGGGATTCTTGGTTCACTGATACACCTTTGAACTGCCTATCCTTTCGGCATTACTTAAACCAAAAACCCGTTCAATTGAACCAAGTTTCTAGCCTACATTTAGACAGCCCCAGGTGGCTCTATCTCCCCAAGCTTTAGAGGATTTCTCCCCTTGTTTCCGTGTGCCCCACGGTACGCTTAATTAACAAGTTTTTGACTTTTCTGGTATGGGTGCGCGTTAGCCACCCCAGCTATGTTTATCGTGGTTTTCGCCGCCCACTAACCATTATTATTTCCTAGCCAGTCGTATTGGGGTTGGTTATCCATTTGTGCTAGCGGTTATTCTACCTGTGATATTGTTTCATTATACCAATCACCGGAAACTTTCAAGACAAATTTAGAGAATCAAAGCCGTCCTAGAAGGACGGGGCTTTTACCTAGATTTTCGGTAATCCTTAGACATTTTTGGTCATGTAGTCATTAATCTAGAGTCAAATATCTAGAGTCTAGAATTTTAAGACTAATGTATGTTTCGTAATGATTATTGACTATTGGCTTTTGAAGACTGTTTAAAAGGAGTTTTTTTAGGTTTCTGCTTTTTATTTTTATTTTTCTGGTAGTCTACCTCTTTGAGCTTCTTCATTATTCGGCTGAAGTACTCTTGTAGATAGCTTTCTAGGGTTGTGGTTTGTTGCGAATCTAAACCAAACACTGTGTATACTTCATCCATTGAAGCGTTTAACTGTTTACCGCTAGCCAATACTTCTGTAAATGCTAGCCTGTCCGCTACGTTCCATCCCCACTGGAAGAATCGCATTATACCCCGAACAGCACGCAGCAAGTTTATTGGCATCCGCGTTACTCTGGCATCTTTTCCAGATAAGCGTTCGCACAGGTTGATGATTTCTTCTGCACTCCATGCATGAGTACCGACTACAGGAAAAGCTTGGTTTTCGGTTTCTGGTACACTCAATGCTCGGATGGCAAACTTAGCAATGTCTTGAGTGTCCATATAGGCGATGGGAGAAGAATTACCTGTCACCCAAACTGGCTGTGCTTCCAAAATGGGAATGCCGTACTGACCGATTAATCCTTGCATAAACCCAGCTAGCCGCAAGATGGTATAATTTAAGCCAGACTCAGCTAGGAAAACTTCTGTACACCGCTTAATTTCCATTAACGGCACTTCTGGGTATTTATCAGCATCTAAAATGGAAAAGAAAATAAAACGCTCTACACCTGCTGCAATTGCTGCTTGAATCAATGCTACTTTGCCGTCCCAGTCCACTTGTTTGATACTCAGTGAATCTGTAGGGCGAGATGTTGACGCATCAATAACTTGGGTTACACCTTCTAATGCTTGGGCTAGGCTTTCGGGGTAACGCAAATTTCCGGGGACGAGTTCTGCACCCCATTCTTTGAGAAAAGCTGCTTTTTTACTGCTGCGGACAAGACAGCGTACTTTATACCCCTCATCGATAGCACGACGAGCCACTTGTCTTCCTAAGGTGCCAGTGGCACCGACGATTAATAATGTCATGAGGGTTGTAATAAATTTTAATGTTTTATGAAAAGAATGTTATCAGAATAACCTATGCAAACAAAAGTTTACATCTTTTCTCAGAAAATCTATTTATTTAGATAGATTTATGGGAAAATAGCTGTCCGGTTAACGGACAAGCTTTTTTCTCATTTCGATGAAAAAGGGAGTGGGGAGAATAATAACTCAGCACTCAGAACTCAATTATTCTTCTGTGCCTTGGATTTTCAGTAACAACGCGCCTAAGCCCCAGCCTACGAAGATTAAACCGAAAGACAATACAGCTGCATTCAAAATTTCGCCGCCCATTAGTGTGATTCTCCTTATGCAAATTGGTGTGTAAACTAGGTCTAACAGAAGCTTTTCAACAGTTGCTAGGATTAGACCTGTGTAAACAATTTTAAACTAGTTTTGCAGGTAATCCCTACTGGTTTGGGGGGCAATCCCTACTATTGGGAGAAAGGGAGATGGGTAAAATGAGAAAATTTAATGATAATAATTATGAAGATTTATGAAGAAGTTTTATGTATCAAAATAATCAAGGTAACTTAATAAGTTCTGTGAAAGAAAATCGTCCGCGTTTGGCGCTGACGCTGGGAGATCCGGCGGGGATTGGACCGGAGGTGATTTTGAAAGCTTTAGCTGATCCAGAAATTAGTAAAAAATATGACGTTACAGTGGTGGGTAGCGGAGATTTACTGGCACAGACTTATCACAAACTGAATTTAACTGAGAATTTAGCAGCTTTGGCAAATCCAGATGAGTTGTCAGTGAGTGATGTGCAGTTGGATGAGAAAATTAAAGGTAAAATTATCTCAGGAATAGGTAATGCGGCGAGTGGTGCAGCTAGTTTTGCATATATGGAATATGCGATCGCTCAAACACTCGCTGGTAAATTTGATGGTATTGTCACCGGGCCCATCGCTAAATCTGCTTGGAAAGCCGCAGGATATAATTATCCAGGGCAAACGGAACTTTTGGCACAAAAGTCAGGTGTTGATCGTTTTGGGATGTTATTTGTGGCGCGATCGCCCCATACTGGTTGGATACTCCGCACCTTACTTGCTACCACACATATTCCCCTACGTCAAGTAGCCGATACATTGACACCGCAGTTACTGACACAGAAATTGGATTTGTTGGTGGAGTGTTTGGAGAAAGATTTTGGGATAGAAAATGGGAGAATTGCGATCGCAGGTTTAAATCCCCACAGTGGCGAACAGGGACAACTTGGACATGAAGAACAAGATTGGTTAATTCCCTGGTTGGAGCAAGAGCGGCAAAATAGACCACAATTGCAGTTAGATGGTCCGATACCGCCAGATACGATGTGGGTTAAACCTGGTCAAGCTTGGTATGGAAATTCTTTAGTCCAAAATCCTGCTGATGGCTTCTTAGCACTTTACCACGACCAAGGCTTAATTCCTGTAAAGCTGATGGCGTTTGATCGGGCAGTTAATACTTCCATTGGTCTTCCTTTCGTTCGGACTTCACCAGATCACGGAACAGCATTTGATATTGCGGGTAAGGGAATTGCTGATGCTACGAGTATGAAAGCAGCGATACATTTAGCGGCTGAGTTGGTTAGTCAAAGATTGGCGGTGGGTTGTGGTTAAAAGTTCTTTGTTGCAATATTTACTAGGAGCAGATTGGCTAGGGGTGCGATCGTAAAGCGAATTTAACTACAATCCTTAGAAAGAGTATTGACATACTCCCCCGAATGCACAACTCTTGGAGACGCTGCGCTTCTCTAAATTCGGGGGATTCTAGGCTCAAGCAGCAATAGCAGGCGTAGCCCGACTGACATCACCTAACCCAATGGTCGATGCCCCAACCATTTGAATATTACGTGCGGCGTTTTCATCCCTTCCATTTACTGACTGGCAGGATGGACAGCGCCACTCTCTAGTTGACAAATCCAGACTTTCTAAAATGTGTCCACAGTTGGAACAAGTTTTACTGGAAGGATACCACTGGTCAATATAGACCACTTGTTTACCTTTCTTCTTGATAACCCATTCTAGAATTTGCAGGAACTCACCAAAAGCCAAATCTGATATCTTACGCCCCCAAAGACGTTGCATCCCCTTTAGGCTTAGAGTTTCAAAGCACAGGACATCAAATCGATTTGTGAGCTCGTCCGCTAACTTCCAAAACCAATCTGTTCTACGGTTGGCTATATCTTCATGGGCGAGGACTAGATTTTTCCTCGCTCGTTCTCTATTTGATGAACCTTTCAGCTTCTGAGAGTGATATTTATTTGCAATCTTTATGGCATTGAGTGATTGTTTGAAGAATTGGGGTGATTCGATTTTAGATCCGTCTGAGCAGGTTAGGAATGTCTTTAAGCCAAAATCAAATCCCGCTATCTTACCAGTCGTGAATTTGATTTCTGGCTCATCAGCGCTATCGACAACAACAACCAAAAACAACTCACCTAGCGGTGTGCGTTTAATAGTCAAAGTTTTAACTTTTCCTTCTATATCTCTGGAGTTCCAATATTGATAAGTCCGATTCCCAATTTTAACTCGATTGCCACCTATAAACTTATATCCTGCTTGCTTTAAGGTGAATGACTTATATTTTTTAACCTTCTTAAATCCCGGTGGTCTAACCCCTTTTTTATTGTATTTAAAAAACAACTGATAGGCTTTCTCAATGCGCTGACATATATCTTGTACCGCCTGAGAACCAACCGACTGCCAAAACTCTAAGCGAAAGCGTAGCTTCGCAATATGAGCCTGAAGTTTGGCACAATTCAAGTGTTTACCCCACATCCGATAATATCTTTTGTGGAGAGCAATACAGTGATTATAAATTACCCCAGCAGCATTGATTGACCGCTTGAGGAATTTATTTCGCTTGTGTTGATATAACTTGAACTTCAGTGTTTTCATAATCTTATAGTACCATGAAATCAATACTCATCTACATGAAATCTGTATATAATCATTACAATCACGCGCTGTGGGTTGGCAACTGTTCACTTAGTTTGGATACCATGTAGACGTAGGAGAGTATTTGCAAATAACGAAGAATTAAAACTTCGATGTATTCAAATATTCCAGTCTGTTGCCAATGATAATAAATGGGTTGTCAAAGCAATGGAAGTTGACCCAGATCATATTCACTTACTGGTGGAATATGATCCGCATCACTCAATCGCTCAAATAGTCAAGGCATTCAAAGGTCGCTCATCTAGATACCTGAGACAAGAATTTCCAGAACTAATGAAGCTCCCCAGTCTGTGGACACATTCATATATGTTTGACACTACTGGAAAAGTCAGCACTCAGAAAGTCTTGGAATATATTAACGATCCACATCATGGCTGAATAAATTCAGCCGTTCGCTTATATCCCCCCGTTTCCAACCGGGGGCTTTACGCATCACACTCGTAAAAACCTAAATGTCTAAAAAGTCCGATTCGCAGTTTCAAAATCTCTTTAGTTCACCCAAACCAACCCACTGGGACGAAAGATTAGCCCAAATAGCCTATCGCTTTAACCGAGAATATCAACGTGAAACCTTTGAACTCCCAACAGAAGTCCAGGCGATGCCGATATTTGGCGAGTGGATTGGAGGGAGTTTTTCAGGGAGAATTGCTTCCCGTTTTTGGGAAATTGCTCAACCTCAAAAAAACCAGCACTGTATAGATATTGGCTGTGGTATCAGCTTTTTAATTTATCCTTGGCGGGATTGGCAAGCGTTTTTTCATGGGCAAGAAATCAGTAATGTGGCACGTGATACCCTTAATTCTCGTGGGCCGCAGTTGAATTCTAAGCTGTTCAAAGGTGTTGAGTTGGGAGCAGCTCATGAGTTAAACTACCCATCAGAGCAGTTTGATCTTGCGATCGCCACAGGATTCAGCTGCTATTTTCCACTGGAATATTGGGATGCTGTATTAGCAGAAGTCAAGCGGGTGTTAAAACCAGGTGGACATTTTGTGTTTGATATCCTCAATCCCGAACAGCCTTTAGCGGAAGATTGGGCAGTTCTAGAAACCTATTTGGGGGCTGAGGTGTTTTTAGAGCCTTTGGCTAAGTGGGAAAAAACGATTAAAGCGGCTGGTGGTAAAGTAGTAACGCAGAAATCAGGGGAATTATTCGAGTTATACAAAGTCCGATTTTAGAGGATGTTTTAAAAGTCCTTTCGTTGGTAGCAAAACGTTATCGATCCCCCCAACCCCCCCCTTAAAAAGGCTTGCTCTAATTCCGGTTCCCCCCTTAAAAAGGCAGGGCTGTGTCATTCGAGCTCTTAGAGATTTTGTCAAGAGTATGAGTCAGAAATTTGCTTGATTTGGTCATCGAAAAGCTACCACCTCAACGAGTAAATTTCAGTGCGATGTCTACGACGGGCTACGCCTACGCGACTTTCTTGCCCAATCAGATTTTTTAGTTACCTGACTTTTTTGCTTGAAACGCTTGTAAATCAGAGCCTTTTAGGGAATGAAACAGCCCTGCCCAATTTATCGGGGAGCCAGCGCGGTCTTCTCCCTTGGCGCTAGCCTCTCCCAATGTGAGAAGGGGAGACGCTAAAAGCGATAGCGCCGGCGGCAAGCGAGTCCGGGAGCGTCTGGGGTCTCCCCAAGTGGAGCGACTGGCGTGGGTTAGGGGGGATCGATAAGTGCCTAAAATCACAGCCAATGACTTTTCAAACAACCTCTGAAAAATAAGTAGCTAGGCGTAAATCAATTAAAGTTAGGACTTACGCAAAAGTACACGCTGTAGGGGCAATTCATGAATTGCCCCTACGGGAGAATAAGGGGTTCGGCTATTGTTTGCGTAAGTCCTGAAAGTTTGTAGTCAGGACTTTAGTCCTGATAAACTTTGCTATTAGCGATGAATCGCTCACTACAAACTAAGATTTTATTGTATCTTTAAATTATGCCTACCTAGTTACCATCACTCAGGGATAAGTGGACTCATTGGATCTAAAGAAGTTGTAAAAACAAAATAGATTACCCCAGTTCCGAGAATCATCACAGCGAGACTGAACAGCAACACCCAACGGTCTGTTGGTTCATAAGTATCTTCTTCAATATCACGACGGACAGCAAAATAGTGTGACGTTGAGAGCCACACCGTAACCAAACCCACCAGCGAGAAGACTAAACCTAACTTCCAGCCGTTGCCGGGATGGGGTATCAAAGGTACTTGGAAAGCACGCAAACGCACGATGACGACACCAAAACCTAAAAGAGCAATCCCTGTCCGCATCCAAGCGAGGTAGGTACGCTCATTTGCCAAGTGATCTCGGACTCTGGACGGATTCAGTCGTCCTGGCTTTTTTTTCTCTTTATCTTCTTCTGTAGGTTTCAATTTTAACTGCATCAATAACACCCTTATCCCCAAAGCGGCTCTTTTCAAAAAAATGCGAAGGTAGTAGGAAATCTCCTTCCAGATGACTTGCACCCAGCGCAATATTTGCGCTACTGAAATATGCCTATTGCGATTGTACATTTTTTTCAGAATTTATTTTAATGCAGATATGAAAATAAAACAAGCCTGACCAAGTAATTCGTAATTCATGCTATGGAGCAACTGTAAGTAATAAAGGGTCATAAAAAAACAGCCAATATTCAGATTTTTCACCAGTCCTTGTAGTGTTTTTCCTCTGATTTTGGCTGTTACCCTATTTAAATTGAGAACAATCATTCAAAAATAGATTATGCAGTTCTATTTCAAGACTGATTGCTAGGCGCATTAGGAACTCGTATATCGATGAGAGCCTGCGATATATCTGGGATAAACCAGTTAGCCTCTTTGCTGTTAAGAACTTTCACAGTAGGGACATTCAATTCAATCGCAGCAGTATCTGGATTCGTCTTAATCACCAACTGAGTTCCATCAAGTATCTTCAGAGCAGCCGATCCTGTCAATTCTTGACCTTGCCCATTAGGATTAGAAGTAAAATTTGCTACTTTGACATCATTCGGTAGATAGATGCCATCACAATCCCAGTTATTTTTAGTGGACTGACCATCAGCTAGAAAATACAGACCATTGTCGTATATGGCATCTTCATTCTCTTCGCTATTTGGTCTTTTGCCATATACTGCTATGGTATTACCTGTTTGGTTGTCGCATTGACCCCAGTTGATTCCTGTCTCTAAAGCATATTTTTGGAATGCTAACTCATCGATTTTCTGCTGAATTTCCTCTGGGGTGAAACCTTCAGCTTGAGTTTGGGCATCTTTTGTCTGAGTTAGTTCATTAAGTGCTTTCGTGACTTCGATGTAATCAGGGTTTTTGCTAAATTTTGGTCTATCAGCAAAAGAAGGTTGAGCAAAGGCGAGATTGGCGATAATTATTAAGAGAATTAGCAGAGATTTCCAGATTTTCATGTTTTGATTCCTGTTGATGGGTAAGGTGTTTTCCAGATTGGAATTCATTTGGTGAGAAAATTTTAGATACTTAATTTTTCTTGTTCTTCACTCGACTGCTGAGTATTGAAACCTAAGATTAATGAGAATATATAACTAGAAACTACAGATGAAAGAGTCCAAATAACATTTTCTGTGACAATAAACACGCCCAAACCAATCAAGATACAAGGAACAAAAGTGTTGCCATTTTCAGTTAAAAAGTTGGCGATCGCAGGCAAGTAGGTTAACTTGTAAGCGGTATAACACCACACACCCACTAAGGTAAAGAATACACCTAGTATCACCAGCAGACTATCTAATTCTGAGTTGGCAAACAGAGGCACGTAAACGCTGATATTATCACTGCCATTGGCAAAGGCGATCGCAGCTACGTTGCAAGTTTGTGGAGAGATAAAACTGCTAATTATAGAGGGACAAGACGGCTCGGTTTGTTCTTCGACTTCCTCTGGTGAATCCTCTTCGCGTTTTAGTAGACTGCTTACACCAATGATTATTGGCATTAAGCCCAGTAGTCTAATCCAGTCCTGCGGTATAATCATTCCACCGAAGAAACCGGGAAGGCTAGCAATAATCAATACAGCAAAACCGAGATACTGACCAGCAAGGATGTGACGACTGCGGAACGTTTTATTTATTTGTGAAAAAAGCAACGTCAGAATGACAATATCATCGATGTTGGTGGCAGTGAATGCGGTAATCCCTGTGGTAATTGCAGTTACTAAATCGCTCATTTTTGAATGTCCTGATTTTCATGCTTGGTAATTGGGCATGGGGCATTGGTCGTTTACAAAGGACAAAAGACCAATGACTAGGTAGAAAGCCTTGATTTATACTTTAGTCAAACTAACCGATAGAATCAAATGCTTTTATTTGTCAAAATGATAAATGGAAGTGATTAAAATTTTGACACTAAGTTACAGGGATACCATAAATGGCAGGAATGACGCTTGAGCAGCTAAAAATATTTATCGCTGTGGCGCAGCACTTACACTTTACTCGCGCCGCAGAGGAGCTTTATATTACACAACCTGCCGTCAGTGCAGCAGTCCACAACTTAGAGCAAGAATATGGTGTGAAACTCTTCCATCGGATTGGTCGCCATATCGAGATTGCTGAGGCGGGTAAATTATTGCAAGTGGAAGCACAGAAAATTCTCGATCAAGTTTCCTTGACTGAAAGGGGATTGCGAGAATTGAACAATCTGCAACGGGGTGAATTGAAATTAGGGTCAAGTCTGACAATTGGTAATTACTGGCTACCAAGTAAGATTAGTGAATTTAAGAGCCGATATCCCGGTATCAAGATTGACTGTAGCCTTGCCAATACAGAAGATATTTGTCTAGGAACAGCGACAGGACAGTTTGATTTAGGTTTGGTGGAAGGAGATGTGAAACCAGCGCTTCAGAATACTCTAGAGTACGAAATAGTGGGGAGCGATCGCTTGCAAATTGTGGTCGGTCAAAAACACCCTTGGTTTGAGTGGGGAGAAATTGATTTAAGCCAATTGACTAAAACCCCTTGGGTGATGCGAGAACCAGGTTCTGGAACCCAACAAAGGTTTGAGGAAGCGTTACAAAATTGGGGAATCGATCTCAGTGAACTGGATGTAATTTTAGTGTTCAACAGTGGGGAGATGACAAAAGCAGCGATCGAAGATGGTGTCGGTGCAATTGGTATTTCCGAGTTGATGGTAAAAAAAGAAATCCAGTTGGGAACTCTGCGGGCAATTCGAGTTATTGATAACAGAGAAGGCAACGGTGCGATGCCTCCGGGGGGCTACGCCTACGCAGAAATAGTTCGACCTTTTTTCAAACTCAAGCATCGTCAGCGTTTTCAAACTGCTCTTTCCAAAGTCTTTGAACAAATGTTGATATCGTCTATGTTAGATAGTTCACATCAACATTTATCAAAATCAATTATTTAACTGAACGCCGTAAGTTCCTAACGTGGCAACGGCGGATGAGACGGGAAACTCCGTAGACGATTAAATCCCCTCAATTTATTTATGGGGATTATCTTTTTACTTTTTACTTTTTACTTCTTAAACCTTGTGCATATTTCTACTTATGGGGTCAAAACCTTTAGAAAACCGCGTACTTTCATCGTAGTAAGCGCCAGTTAGATTCGCTCCATACAACTTGGCATAGTTGAGTTTTGCTCCTCGGAGATTTGCTTCATTCAATTTGACACCGCTCAAATTAGCTCTGGTCAAATTCGCTTTGGCTAAGTTAGTTCTACTCAAATCTGCTCCCCAGAGTTTAGCTTTAGCAAGGTTAGCCCCACTCAAGTCAGATCCCCATAAATTGATTCCAGGCAAATAGGCTCCAATCAGCTTGTTCCTACTCAAGTTGACAGCTGGAAAATATCTTTCCCCTGCGGCAAAACGCCTTTTTAATTCTTCAGCATTCATGCGTCGCGTTGACCTTCTTTTATCTTTAACAAAGTTTAGGGGTTTAATTCCCCTGCCTCTACAGGCACCACGAATTGAAGCCTAAGCTAAATCCCCGTCACAAAACGTAATTGCGAATTGCGAATTGGTTTAACGGTATCGCGGAAGTCCCCACCCTCAAGCCAACCACCTTTAAAACATCCTCCAAGGTTCAAGGGAGCAGGGGGAGAAGAGAATAATTAATAACCAATGCTGCTTAAAAATACTTACCTAAACCTGCCTAGACCTGTTTAGAGATTTCTTCTCCCTTCAACCAAGGCAGTCGGCTGCTTCTTGTCCAGGAGCGT
>NZ_JBALEK010000025.1:0-54822 GCF_036917815.1 Nostoc sp.
AAGCAATGGCGGTTGCTGTCAATTACATTACCGAAGATGATGCCCTCGGTTGGTTCAATCACTGTGGTCTATTTACCTGAAAATTGCTGTAACTTTGATTTAGTTCAGCATTCGTCAGAAAACCCAAATTACCGACTTTTATCAAAAATCGGTAAAGGATGCTATATGACCAAACACTTTGACTGCTGGATTAGTTACGAGTTCTCCGCGTCTCCTTGAGTCCCCTCTACTCCGACTGAATCGGGTTATCTCTAGGGTTAACTAACCTCAACAGTTTTTGCTTAATTTGAGCGTCGAATACTTCCCATTTCATTTTCGCATAAGCGGAATTTTCGTTGCTGCCTGATAAGAAGCCCATCGGAATTTCAAAGCCACCTGCGCTTGTTCTTCCACCGCCGAAAAAGCGCCCTGCACTATCTTGTCCAAAGGCTTCTTTGATGAATTCATCGGGGTCAAGGGTAAGTTTACTGGTTCTCAGGGAACCAATGACTATTTCTAGTTCTTCGTCTTCATCGTGAACGATACCGTAAACTACGGCAGTGTGGACGTTTTCTTCAGTAACGAGAAAATCAGCCGCTTGGGGGATGGCGTCACGGTCTTCGTAGCGTAAATAACCAACACCAGCAATGGAAAAGTTATTTTGGACGATGCGATTTTTTAGCGATCGCTCGATCACATCCATTACCCGCTTAGAACGGTTCGCCTGTAAAATGGCATTCAGCAATTGGGCGTCATAAAATCGGCTTAAGTACGCAGCTGCCATAAAGTCTTCTTCTTGCGCTTGCATTAACCGATTTGTATCCGATCGCAAGCCGTGCATCAAGGCAGTAGCACATTTGACGTGTTGATTTATGCTGCTATCTAATGCCAATAATCCTGTTTGCAGGTATTGAGTAAAAATTGTTGCCGTCGCTCTGACATAAGGACGGATATCCTCAAACTCTGAGTGAAGATCACCTTGGATACTGTGATGGTCGATGAGTACCACTAGGGGAATTCTCGCCTGCTGCACCGATGACAGTAGCTGCGAAGTGGTTCCCTGGTTATCAATTAATACAAAACCTTGATAACATGACAAATCTTTGGTTTTTAAGGTTTGCGGCGTCCAGCGTTGGATAGGTAAGTTAGTCAGCCTTACCAAGGCAATATTCTCTTGATGGCTCAATGCACCAGCATAAATGATTTCACATTTGATATCATATTGCTGGGCAATTAACTGGTAAGCCCAGGCACAGGAAAGGGCATCAGGGTCAGGAAAATCTTGCAGAATTACCAGTTGGCGATCGTGCCGGTGTGCCAGAAGGGTTTTTTGCAGTTCTTCTGACTTTTGTTGTGACAGAGAATTACCACGGTGACTGAGATATATCGGTCCGTCACCTACCGATGGCGGTAATGAAGGACTCTTAAATGTAACTTCTACTGGCGCTTTCTCGATTTCAGGTTCCTCTGGGTTTGGCTCTGTGGTCAATGACAAACTCTCAAACTGAGTAACGGAAGAATTCAAGTACATAGGGAACTTTTTTAAAGTGTAAGGCTCCTTTAATTCAGAAATACTACGAGCAGCAATTCACTGAATTTAGCCACATTATAGTGATCTTCGCAAAAATCTCAAGACTTTGCACTATACATCTAAGTATATTTTTTGTCAGTAAGGGCGCTTAACATCAACTAAATTCTACTAGAGGGCTACAGCAACGAAGTTTAGGTATCGGGCTGTATCTGGCAGAATCAACCTCTTTTAGGAGCTTTTTTATCTTCTGGAAATCGACTCAGGGGGGTTTTTATCTGACTTAGGGCATACTTTCTATCTTATACTTTGGGATTAGTCCTTGATATTTAAAATATTCTTCTTATACTTAATATTCTCATTATTATGACTATTGAGCAATTAACAATTATTTTTGATGACCAATGGGTGTTTCCTATCCCCTTTGAAAATTCTGATTATTTAGAGCGAAGCCTAATGGAAGAAGCCAAAAGGCAGGGAAGATCAGGAGCAAAGGGGGAAATCCCATGCACAAATGTAGAGGCTTAAGCGTTGACGCCCTCGCCTTCGTTGCAAGCCACCCGCCAATTTTTCAACACCCATAACTCAACCACATCTATATTCGAGAACCATAGGTTTTAAAAGTAGTGTGAGCATCTTGCTGCCTACTGGTAGCTGCGGGCTAGATGCCCGCACTACTCCAGGTTTTAAAATGGACGATGTTTAAAGTTATTGGCTTGTCCCAAAGAAATAGGGTATCTCTTCTTTCTCCTCCACTTTTTTGCTCAAAGACCAATAACATACTTTTGCCACTCTGTATGCAGTCCACTCTTAAGATGTTTGCTGACCTCGAAATAGAGGCTGCTATAAGGTTGGCGCGGGGGATGACGCAATGGCATGTGAGCTTCGTGGGGAGTCCGACTGCCTTTTTTGACGTTGCAACGGACACAAGCGGTAACAATGTTCTCCCAGCTATCGCCTCCGCCGCGCGATCGCGGTATTACATGGTCTAGTGTCAACTCATCCCCTGTGTAACCACAGTATTGACAGGCATGACCATCACGGTGCAATATATTTCGGCGAGTCAGAGGAATTTCTTTATAAGGAACACGCACGTAGTGACGCAACCGGATCACGGTCGGCAACGGGAAATCCGAGTACAGGAATTTACCGTTGTGTTCCACGTGTTCTGCTTTGCCCTTGATTAAAAGAACTACAGCACGACGCCAACTCGTTATATTGAGAGGTTCGTAAGAGGCGTTTAAGACTAAAACCTTCCCCATTTATCTGCGCTCAGGGTATTAGCTTTACATAAATATTAACACAAATACACCCTGCTAGGAAAATGATCAGAAATTATACTTTTGGGAGAATTCGGAAATTAAGTTAGGAGTAGAGACGCGATTAATCGCGTCTCTACAGGGGTTTGGAGTTTGGAAGTAAAATTCCTAACCTAGTGCAAAGAGTCTTACATAGACTAAGGCAATCGTGCAGCGTCTGGTAGAAAAGAACGTAGCGAAAAGTCGAGCCATAAGGGATTTCCAAGAAATAAATTATGCAAATAAACGAACCACAGAGGCGCAGAGAACACAGAGAGAGGAGAAATACAGAGGTTTTTGCGTCAGTTTTGGAATATTTTTTTCTTTGGAAGTCCCTAAGATTTACTCCTCTGACTTTTCACGGGATCTGGAAAACCTCACTTCTATTTCTCTCTTCCTTTAAGGAGAGAGACTTTGAATTCTCCCCCAACGCTAGTAGGGAAGGGGGCTGGGGGGTTAGGTTTCGCGTTAGCTTTTCCAGATAACGTGAAAAGTCAGATTTACTCCTAACTCATAATTCTTAACTTTTACTTTCGCGCCGCAAGATATTGTATCAATTCCAATATGAAGGTTAAACTTCCTATTTAACTATTTAATCTGATCTCGCTTTGAGGAGCGTGTATAGATAGATAACTTGAAAGTTTAGCTTTACGTGGGATAGGAGTCAGTACAAATGTTAAGTCGCAAAGAAATCCCTGGTATAGTTCCTAATCAGCAGTGCGATCCCTACGCGTGGTTTTCGCAACGAGCCTGGGTAGAAATTGATTTAGGGGCATTGTCGTACAATGTACAGCAATTGGTGGAGTTTTTATCGCCGCGTACCCAGTTGATGGCAGTAGTCAAAGCTGATGCTTATGGACATGGAGCCGTAACAGTCGCTCAAACCGTCATCCAATCGGGAGCTAGTTGGCTAGGAGTGGCTACAGTTCCCGAAGCTATTCAATTGCGAGAAGGCGGAATTGAAGCGCCCATCTTGATTTTAGGGGCAACTCATACACCAGAACAGATTCAGGCGATCGCACATTGGAAACTTCAGCCCACACTCTGTAGCCCTAAACAAGCTCTAGTATTTTCCGACACTCTAGAATCGATGGATTATGGTTCTCCAGTGCCCGTACACATCAAATTAGATACGGGAATGTCTAGATTGGGAACTAATTGGCAGCAAGCTGGTGAGTTTGTGCAATTAGTACAGCGTTTACCACATCTTGAGATTGCCAGCATTTATTCTCATTTGGCAACAGCAGATGATCCTGATACTACGGCAATGGAAGAACAGCATAGACGATTTGAGGAAGCGATCGCTCAAATCAAAGCAATGGGAATCGAGCCACCCTGCTTGCACTTGGCAAACTCAGCAGCTGCACTCACAGATCCAGCATTACACTATGACATTGTGCGAGTCGGTTTAGCCGTTTATGGACTTTACCCAGCAACCCATTTACAAAAGGCGATCGATCTCAAGCCGGTTTTGCAACTTAAAGCACGAGTCACCCAAGTTAAAACAATTGCCGCAGGAACAGCTGTTAGCTACGGCCATCAATTTATTGCCCCGCGTGAACTTCGCCTCGCCGTCGTGGGAATTGGCTATGCTGACGGTGTACCTCGCAGTCTTTCCAACAAAATGCAGGTGTTAATTCGCGGTCAGCGAGTGTCGCAAATTGGGACAATTACAATGGATCAGCTGATGCTAGATGTGAGTGCCATACCCAATATCCAAGAAGGAGAAGTAGTCACCTTGCTAGGTGAACAGGGAAAAGAACAAATTTCCGCAGACGATTGGGCAGAACAATTAAACACTATTTCTTGGGAAATTCTCTGCGGGTTCAAGCATCGTCTGCCTCGTGTTGCAGTCATGTAATTGGGCATTGGGCATCCCTTCTCTACGAGACGCGTAGCTTGCTTCCACGAAGTGGTACGGCTCCGCTCAGGGCAAGTGGGCATTGGGCATTGCAAGAAGACTTACTGCAACTTTTGCTCTGCTCCCTCATTCCCCATTGCCTATTGCTAAAAATAATTTCTTATGCTAATATAGTTAACTGATGCGGATGTGGCGAAATTGGCAGACGCGCTAGATTTAGGTTCTAGTTCCGAAAGGAGTGAAGGTTCAAGTCCTTTCATCCGCACTTTAGGTTTACGAAGATTGTATGAGCCAAGAGGCTCATACGCAAAAGCTGTAAATTAATTCATCCTCAATTATAAGCAGGAAAGTCAAGTATAGCTAGACTTTGCTAGGTAAAAAGGTTGTTGTCTGAGTTTTTTAATTTCCACCGCTATTTTTTGTCCCTCTCTCTCTGCTCCTAAAAGTTGCTCTGCTGCTAAATAAATCTCAAAATCTACATCATCCACATTGACTTCATAAGGGTTAGCCGTAATCTTCCAGCCGTCTTTTTCTAAAGCGTTTCTGACAATATTATGAAATCTATCTTTTGCCATAGTAGTTAACTATACTCAAGGAAGAATTAGGCTGGTTAATGGTAGATAATACAGAATATTCGCTTTAATTCGTATTTTAACTTAGGGTTAGTTTGGCAGTAACCTTCAAAGATGTGCAAGTGGTGTCTGGGTTGGGTTACGCCAACGCATTCATCAACAATTAAGCGAGTGCGACGCGATCCTCACATCTTGCACCTAGCCCTAGCGATTAGAAATCGCGGCTATACAAACTCTCGTCCGCCTACGCGGACTAACGCAAATCAAGGCTTTTCAACCTGCGGAGGCGGGTAAAGTCTCGTGTAGCCGCGACTTCTCCTGGTGCAAGATATAAGGATCGCATCCACCTATTTCCTTAAGCTGTCACTCAGCGGTGCCTGTGGTGGGCTACGCCAACGCACTCATCAACGTTTAAGAGAGAAGCGAAGCTTTTAAGCTTCGCGCATTTTAGACAACCAGAAAAATTCACCTGGAGACATCGGTTAATTTGACGCCCTTTTCTGGTATGCCTACAATCCCTTCTGAATTTTGGTATATTTTTGTCAAATAAATCAGTATTATCCCTGTAGTCATAACGGGATATTTAATGAAAAGTGGCTTCATATAGTTCTTATTTGGTGAAAGATTAGATTTTACTTACGTATAAATACAGAAGTCCAAAGATATTATTTTAAGAAAATCAGTATTATTCCTGTGGTCAGATTGGGGTTACTCAATGGAAAGTGGCTTCATCTAGTCTTGACATTTTTATGTCTTATTTCTCGAAAGATGTTGATAAATCTCAGTAACACTAAGTAAATTAATCACAATTTACGAATTTACTAAGATTTGCTCATCTGAAAATAACGCTACTGTCGTTGAGTTTCACCACAAACCTAGAAAAGGCTGATGTATTTTTAAGTACAAAGGTTTAATAAAATTTACTTAATTTCAATTGTGGAATAACTCTACACGAATTTAGCTTACATATATCGAATTTAGCTGAAGTAAAAGCAAAATGAGCACAACTCCTATAGGTAGCTACAGGTTGTTCCAGAAACTACATCCGCTATCTCTGTTGGCACAATTAACCAGTCGGCGTGCTACAGGGTGCTTGAGCATATTTACTGGAATAGTTTCTTGGTCAATTTATCTAGAGGACGGTAAACTTACTTATGCCTCCTATTCAGATAAACTGTTTGAACGGCTTGACAGTCACTTGCGACGCTTAAGCCAGCAAATTCCTGCTCTCAACAGCGCCACTCGCGTACAAATGCGGCTGATGTTTGAGACGAAGAATGAACATCAATCAATACCAAATGCGGATTACCAAGCTATTTGTTGGTTAGTAAATCAGGACTATATTACCTCTGTGCAAGCAGGAAGCCTGATAGACGAATTGGCAAAAGAAGTAATGGAATCATTTCTGTGTTTAAAAGAAGGTAGCTATGAATTTAGTGCAGAAAGCTCTTTGGATGAATTACCAAAGTTCTGTCGCCTAGACTTGCGGTTACTTGTTGAACATTGTCAAAAGCAGTTACGGAATCGGCAAAATATCCAGTCATCAATTCCGGCTGGTGGGGGTTCCCAAGTTTTGTCTACAACACAATCGTCTCAAGTTCAGCCACAACTGCAAATAAAACTTGGGCAAAAATTGCCGATACCAATCAATTTTGATCTTCCTGATAAGAATAAAACTACTCAGCTACCTGTAGGCAAAAAACTATATACAATTGCCTGCATTGATGATAGCCAAACAGTTTTGAATTCCATCAAACACTTTTTGGATGAAAACACATTTTCAGTGGTGATGATCAATGATCCAGTAAAAGCCTTAATGCAAATTCTGCGGAGTAAGCCCGATCTAATTTTGCTAGATGTTGAAATGCCAAGTTTAGATGGCTATGAGCTATGTTCCTTGTTACGAAAACATTCAGCTTTCAAAAATACACCGATCATTATGGTGACTGGGAGAACTGGATTTATCGACAGAGCAAAGGCTAAGATCGTCAGATCGTCAGGATATTTGACTAAGCCTTTTACACAATCAGAATTGCTAAAAATGGTTTTTAAGCATCTTGGTTGATTTAGGAGTCAGGAGTCAGAATTTAGGAGTCAGGAGTTAGAATAAATGAGACAGGCGGCGAAGATATTTCAAAAGTTGATAGTTTGGCAGAAAGCACATCAATTTATTTTATTATTTTACCCATTTACTGCTCACTTTCCTAAATCAGAAATATATGGGCTTACCTCTCAATTTAGACGGGCAGCAATTTCTGTACTAGCAAATATAGCAGTTCGCGGAGCGTCCCGTAGGGAAGGGTTTAAGAAAAAAGGATTAGCAGATAAAGGACGTTTTTTAAACATTGCACAAGGTTCTTTGGAAGAATGTCGTTATTATCTAATTGTTTCAAATGATTTGGAATATGGCGATACTTCGGGATTAAAACTTCAACTTGAGGAAGTTAGTAAGCTACTAACAAGCTATGCTAATTCCATTCTGTTAGCGGTAGCGGGGCGTTTAGCCCATTCTGATTCCTGACTCCTGAATTCTAATAACAAAATATATTTAATTTATTTTTTTAGGAGATTTAATAGTGAGCCTGACTTTGCTTGGCACAATTCTGATTGTAGAAGATTCTCCCAGCGAATTGGAATTGATGAGCCATTATCTGAAAGAGAGTGGTTACAACGTAATTAAAGCAAGTGGTGCAAAAGAGGGTTTAGAAAAAGCTCTGTTAGAAAAACCAGATGCAATCGTTACTGATGTAGTCATGCCAGAAATGAGTGGATTTGAATTGTGTCGTTCTCTGAGGAGAAATCCGATTACTGCAAAAGTGCCAATTGTGGTTTGTAGTTCCAAAAATCAAGAAATTGACCGTTTATGGGCGATGCGACAAGGTGCAGATGCCTATATAACTAAACCTTACACCCGTGAACTTCTCCTACGTACTATTAAATCAGTGGTAATTTGAATCAATGACTAGTACAAACATTATTCTTTCTTCAAAACCAACCCAAAATAATTTAGCAGATGGTTATCTGAAGTTTCAGCTAAATCAACAAACTACTGCTGTTTTATCAATGAGGCATACGCAAGAAGCAATTCTTGCACCTGTTGAATCTATCACCTCAATGCCTAATATGCCGCCCTGCATATTAGGATTGATGAATTGGCGGAGTCGGATAATTTGGGTAGTTGATTTGCCAAGAATGCTCAATTTAGAATCCCTCGATTATCGACCGCGACAGTATAATGTAATCGTTATCCAAGTAGAATCATTGGTGTTGGGCTTAGTTGTGCAAGAAATAAAAGGTACAACCAAGTTCATAGTTGATGAAATTCATTCTCCTATAGGACAAGTGGCATCCAGTTTAGTTCCTTATTTATGTGGGTGCGTTGTGCAACAGGAAGAAATATTACTGGTATTAGATGCACAGGCGATTGTGCAATCTTCTATTCTCCACAGTGATTAGAGTGTATTACTAAAAAAGATTTTTAGTGTTCTTATTCACATACTTAGGAGAACTAATTTTATGTTTAATAAAACCAACACGAATCAAGGTAGTGGCGCTCAAAATCGAGCATCATTGATTTCATCTCAAAAAGGTATTGGGAATGTAGTAAAGCTACCAACTAAGCTGACTACTGAAACTGCGAATAATTCTTCTTTGAATCAGGCTGTTGCCCATTTTACAAGGCTAGGATTGGTTAAGAAAGCGACTATTTTAGCGATCGCAATCGGGACAATACCAGTATTGGGCATCGGCGCGATCGCTTTTGGTTTTGCCAACAAGTCCATTACTAAGCAAATTACCCAGTCTCAACAAGCCGTAGCCACGGGCTTAAGTGATAAAGTTAACCGCTTCATGCTGGGGCGTTACGGAGATATTCAGGTAATATCAAGCTTGCCATTTTTGACAAGTCCCCAAGCTGGTATCACTACTCAGCAAAAGCAAGCAGCCCTAGATCGCTTTGTTGAAGCCTACAAAGCTTATGACAGTGTTGCTGTTTTTGATCGCCAAGGTAACTTAATTGTCCAATCCACAGGCGAACCCTTAGATAATCAAAAAGACCGTCCCTATTTTCAAGACGCTTTACAAAAAGATACTCCTGTAATTAGTAAACCGGAAGCAGCAAAAAATACTGGTGTAGTGAGTATTTATCTAGCTGCACCTCTGAAAGAGACAAGGACGGGTCAAACTATTGGCGTGGTACAAGCACGTATGCCCGTAAAATCTTTAGAGGAAGTAATCAAAAACTACGTAGCTAATGGACAACAATACCAGTTGCTTGATGCTTCGGGAACAGTTTTCTTGAGTCCTCAAAAGGAATTGTTGGGGAAAGAGGCAAAGGGAGAGTATTCTAGTTTACCGAAACTGCTTGTAGCGAAAAAGCTAGATAGTTTTATAGAAGTTCCCAAAACTCAGAAAAAACAAGAACTAGTTAGCTACGTACCAGCTAGTACCCTAGATGGTTTACCTGATTTAAACTGGCAAGTACTTTTATCTACAGATACCGCAACTGTATTTGAGCCGCAAAGACAATTATTGTGGATTATCGCCATTGGTACAGGACTGACAGCATTGATTGTCGGTGCGATCGCATCTCGGTTAGCTAAACTGACTACACAGCCAATTCTGAATGCAACTGCGGCATTAGCGAAACTAGGTCAAGGTAAATTCAATACCCGTGTGGAAATCGAAAGAGAAGACGAATTAGGGGTATTGAGTGCAAATATCAACCAGATGGCCGAACAATTGCAGGTTTTAGTTAAGGAACAAGAACTCGACGTTGAAGGGGCAAAATTATTAGCAGATATTACCCTACGGATTCGGAAAATTCTCAAAACTGAAGATATTTATCACGCAGCAGTCAAAGAAGTTCACCGAGCGCTCAAAACAGACCGGGTAATTATTTATAGTCTGAATCCAGATACTTGGGATGGCGTAGTCGTTGCGGAATCGGTAACTGATAATTGGCCGAAAATGCTCGGTGTGCAAATTAGCGATCGCTATTTTCGGGAACGTTATATAGAAACTTATCACGATGGACAGGTGCAAGCCATCGGCGGAGTCATTGCCGAAGGCATCGCCAATATTCATCAAGACCAAAACTTGAAAAATGCCGGTGGTTACATCCAATTTTTGGAAAAATTTGCTGTCAAAGGTAATTTGCTCGTACCGGTTTTTGCCCAAGAGCAACTTTTAGGCTTATTAATTGCTCATCATTGCGAAACACCTCGTGTTTGGCAACAGCCGGAAATTGACTTGTTTCAACAGATAGCAACTCAAGTCGGTTATGCCTTAGAACAAGCCAAGTTATTAGAAGAGATCGAACAAATCAGAAATGTTGCCGGTTCAGACGAAGAACGGCAAGATAAAGAAACATTGCAACAGCAACTTTTAGAACTGCTCAACGATGTCGAAGGTGCAGCCAGAGGTGACTTAACAGTGCGTGCAGACGTGACTGCTGGGGAAATCGGTACTGTTGCTGACTTTTTCAACTCCATTGTCGAAAGCCTGCGGGATATTGTTACCCAAGTTAAACAAACTGCTACCCAGGTGAATACTGCCATCGGCTCTAACGAAGGAGCCATCCGCCACCTAGCTGAGGAAGCACTTACACAAGCTGCTGAAATCAACCGCACCCTTGATGCTGTTGACCAAATGACCCAATCCATGCAAGCCGTAGCCGAAAGCGCCAAAAAAGCTGCATTTGTTGCCAACCACGCCGCCCACACCGCCACCAAGAGTGGACACGCGATGGATTTAACGGTACAAAATATCCTGTCTTTGCGGGAAACCGTTGGTGAAACTGCTAAAAAAGTGAAACGTTTGGGAGAATCTTCGCAACAAATTTCCCGCGTCGTGTCCTTGATTAACCAAATCGCTATTCAAACCAACTTACTTGCCATTAACGCCGGCATTGAAGCAGCGCGTGCAGGTGAAGAAGGCCAAGGTTTTGCCGTCGTTGCTGAAGAAGTAGGCGAATTAGCAGTTAGAAGTGCCGCAGCCACCCAAGAAATTGAAGAGATTGTTGAAAATATTCAACGAGAAACCAGTGAAGTAGTCCAAGCAATGGAAATCGGCACTACCCAAGTGCTGGAAGGTACTCGCATTGTCGAGGAGGCTAAACAAAGTCTGAGTGAAATTTTGGATGTATCGCGTCAAATTGACTCCTTAGTGCAGTCAATTTCTACTGCAACTGCATCTCAGGTAGAAACATCCCAAAGTGTCAGCCAATTGATGAAAGATATTGCTGCTGTATCACAACGCACCAGCGATTCTTCTCGCCAAGTTTCCGAATCTCTGCAACAAACTGTGGAGATTTCTCAGCAGTTGCAACAAACTGTGGAGACTTTCAAAGTTAGTTAAGTTTGTCATTTGTCTAAAACTAATGCCCAATGTCCAATGCTCAATGCCCACTTGCCCTGAGCGGAGCCGTACCACTTCGTGGAAGCAAGCTATGCGTAGCGTCTCGTAGAGAAGGGATGCCCAATGCCCAACGATTATTAACAAAAACCATGCAACAAGACAAAGAATTAGAAATCCAGATGCAATTTCTGGAAGAAGCAACTGATTACTTGAATACCTTAGAAGGGGTATTGCTGGAAATCGATACTAGTAACCGCATCGATTTGGATAAAATCAATGCTGCACTCCGCGCCACTCATTCTATTAAAGGTGGCGCGGGGATGATGGGATTTAGATCGTTAAGTGATTTAGCTCATCGTCTGGAAGATTCCTTTAAAGTTTTAAAAACTAAAAAAAATTCTTTAGAAATTGATACTCAGTTGCAAAGTTTATTGCTATCTGGAGTTGACTGGCTGCGTCAAATTGTAGAATTGCTTGCAGAAGGAAATGTTGTTGAAGATGCATGGTTAGCAACTTTTTGTTACCCAATTTTTGATGAGTTGCACGATCGCTTGGGCGACCCCGGACCGGAGGATGCCTCAACCATGCTATCCCCAGAAGATGGCCAAGATGTTATCCCCTTGCTATTTGCAACCGAAGTAGAAGAGTGTTTGCAGCGTCTAGAATCGATATTGGCAGATAGCGAACAGCCCGGTTTGCATGAAGAAGTTGTAATCATGGCAGCTGAATTGGGCGGTTTAGGGGAAATGCTTCAATTACCAGCTTTTAGCAAGCTTTGTGAGTCAGTAACGCAGCATTTGGAAACTGTTAGTAGCGATCGCATTCCCCAAATTGCTCAGTTAGCATTGCAAGCATGGCGGCGATCGCAAGCTTTGGTGTTGACAAATCAACTAGATAACTTGCCTACAGCAATTGACTTGAGTAGTTATACGCAATCTCCGCTACTATTATCAGCAGAAGTAATACCACAGCTTCTCCCTACAAATCCAACTGATACAGATATCCTCGATACATCTGTTTGGCAACCAGAAAATACTAGAGAAAATTGGACTAACGATCAAGCATTGGCACATCTGGGCGCAGGTATCGCCGCGAATTTTACCTTTGTGGATGCAGAATTTGCTGATGATGTAAATGCTGTCAATGTCACCGAACATAATACAATATTTGCTAGAGAAGATAATTCGACCGATGCCAAATTTAGCGAAGGCAAAGGAGAGCCAGTTACCGTTGCTAAAGAGCGGGAAAATCATGATAATAGCGTCCGAGTTCCTAGCAAACAACTAGAGCAAATTAATGATTTATGTGGTGAACTGATTGTTCAGCGAAATGGGTTAAACTCGCAACTAGAAAGATTACGCAAACTCGTTCGTAACCTCAACCAACGAGTCCAAGTTCTCGACCGAGAAAACCAGGACTTACGTGTAGCTTATGAAAAAATTTCTACTCAAGCTGCTGGGGTGCAACTGCAAGCTGAAAATGGCCACCAAATACAAGGTATAAACACGGAATTTGATGCCTTAGAAATGGATCGCTATAACGATTTAAACTTGCGATCGCAGGAAGTTATGGACACTATTGTTCAGGTACAGGAAGTCACAACAGATGTGCAACTTAGTGTAGATGATACAGACCATATTGCTCGGAAACTAAATAAAACATCCAAACAGTTACAGACCAAGCTCAATCACATCAGAATGCGGCCTCTGTCCGATTTAGTCGAACGTTTTCCTAGAGCTTTACGCGATTTAAATGTCGAGTATGGGAAAAATGTCCAGTTAAAAATTGAAGGTGGTAACACTTTAATTGAACGCAGCATTTTAGAAGCATTAAACGAACCTTTAATGCACCTGTTAAGGAATGCCTTCGATCATGGTATCGAAGACTCTACCACCCGCCACCTTCTGGGTAAACCAGAACAAGGATTAATTGAAATTACAGCGAGTCACCGCAGTAATCGCACCCTCATTACTATCCGTGATGATGGTTGGGGCATTTCTCTGGAGAAAATTCGCACCCGCGCCCTAGCTATGGGATTAGATGCTTCTCTACTGGCTAATGCTAGTGACGAAGAACTGTTATCACTGATTTTTGAAGCAGGTTTTAGCACCTCCGAACAAGTTACAGCATTATCAGGTCGCGGTGTCGGGATGGATGTGGTTCGTAACAACCTGAAACTAATTCGAGGAGATGTCAAGGTTGATACTGAGCCAGGAGTGGGTACTACTTTCACCCTATCAGTACCCTTTACACTTTCCGTTGCGCGAGTTCTGCTAGTAGAAATCAACAAGATCCTATTGGCATTTCCCACAGATGTCATTTCAGAAATATCTTTACTCCAGGATGAGCGAGTTTTCCAAATGGCAGGTAGTGAGGTTCTAAATTGGCAAGGAACCATGTTACCACTGATTCGCCTGACTCGTTATTTAGAGTTTAATTGCCTGCGTTATGATAGCCCAGAGTTGGAGACTCCGGCAGCAATTAATACTAATAGCGTGTTAGTAGTCAAAGGTAATAATCAGCCAGTAGCGATTCAAATAGATCGTTGTTGGGGTGAACAAGAAGTTGCTATCCGTCAAGTTGAGGGAAATATACCTTTACCTGAAGGCTTTAGTAACTGCACAATTCTCGGTGATGGTCGAGTAGTGCCACTAGTTAATGTCAATGAGTTGCTGTATTGGATTGCTACAAATCGTCAGACTCCCAAAGGCACTCAATTACCATCGGCAAGGTTAAAAACACCATTCCTGATATTTGATGAAAATAAAATATCAGCAGCATCCGTTAAACAGAAAGGCACAATTTTAATCGTAGATGACTCGATTAATGTTCGCCGCTTTTTAGCCTTAACCCTGGAAAAAGGAGGGTATCAAGTAGAGCAAGCTAAAGATGGTCAAGATGCCTTAGAAAAACTCCATAGTGGATTGAGAGTTGAGGCAGTAATTTGTGATATTGAAATGCCTCGCCTTGATGGTTATGGCTTTTTAGGTAAGGTAAATTCAGACGTTGATACAAAAAATATTCCAGTTGCGATGCTGACTTCTCGTAGCAGCAATAAACATCGACAACTAGCGATGCAACTGGGGGCGCGGGCTTATTTTTCTAAACCTTATAACGAGCAAGAATTACTCCAAACCCTAGAAGAAATAATTCATTCTGTGGCAGAAAAGGCAGCTTCTAATTGATAATTAGGTTTAATATATTTTTTGATGGTGCGTTGGCCAAAGGCTAACGCACAATTTTATAGCAATTTTAAACAAGAATGCGACAAACAGACCATTTGTAGAGACGCGATTCATCGCGTCTTTACCCCTGAATTTTCACGTTATGTGGAAAAACCAGGAAAAACCTAACCCCCTAACCCCCTTCCCTCATAGGGAAGGGGGAAAATTCAAAGTCTCTCTCCTAAAAGGAGAGAGATTTAGAGAGAGGTTTTTCAGATACCATGAAAAGTCAGGTCTTTACCCAAGGATGTGTTGCAATCATTAATTGAATTGGTATTAGTACCCTGGCGATTAGAAATCGCGGCTACACAGACAAAATCCGCGCAGGCGGGTTAAAAGACTGATTTATATCACAATACGCTTGGGTTTTTGAGACGCGATAAATCGCCGTCTCTACAATTGTTTTGTCTTATCTAAACTCGATTAATTTATATTACTAATAATCGCCTAGCTTTTTCGTGATACTATTTGTGTCAATTGAAGCAATTTCTACATCAACTCAATTTGTAGTGAATTTATGGTAACTGTAACACTGACAGCTGTTGCTACTGCGTAGGCGTAGCCCGTCGTAGACATCGCAACTACACTTTGGACTAAAGCTCAAGAGAAAATCGGCGAAAACATTGGTGGTGCTTTATGGACGGCTCCTGGTAAGTTAATCGGATTACTCCGCCAGAAGAATAAATCGCCATTACTCACCACTGCTGTTGAGGGAAATGAACCGCAGCGATTAGATTATGGTCAAGCAGTGCTGGAACTAAAAGCAGCAGCAGACCAAGACCCAGAAATTGCTCAAGCTGTTGTGGAAGCTTTAAGTGGTTATTGGCGATTGGATGGTGATTACTACGATTTAGCTTGGAAGTGCGCCCAGAATATGCCTTACCCCGATTTCTATCAAGCTTGGCATCAGCATAATGTTGCTACTCGTGCAATGGAAAGCTTAAAGAAAATCCTCTTCACAAGAATAATTTGAGTACTTTTGCAGCAGCAATGTTACAAATGAAGTTCCCATGATAACAACAGCTTGTCCACTCGTTACAAAGACAGACGCGGACTTTACGAATGTTTGTCTGTTAGCAACAACAGCTTAAGCATTTATTATAAATGGATACTCATTTGGTGCGATCGCTGTCTTATCCATAGCTAATGCTTGAAATTTACAACTATTTTCAGGTAAATAGACCACGCGGTAGGGGCACAGCATTGCTGTGCCCCTACGACAGATGTGGTTCAAATACATGAAAACTGCTGTAAGCTAACAAATTAAGCATTAATTATAATTGGGTACTCCAATATCGTATTTAGGTACTCCAATATCGTATTTAGGTACCTCAATGATAGTGACCAAAACAGTATTGATATCAATGTTAGTGAACTAAGGATAATTAATGATAGTAATGCAACGATTCTTGATAGCACCACCAACGGCGGCAATATCAGTATCTCTAGTGGTAATATTGTCTTGAGTACTAACGTAACGATTCCCGTCAGCACCACCAACGGCAATTCTGAGCAAATTAGCGGTGGTAGCAATAATGGAGGCAACATAATTGTTATAGCCAGTGACGTTATTTTACTGACAACAGTACCCGAACCAAGTGCGTTAGCAAAGCTCGCCGTAGGCATCGCTGGTAGTATACTTGCTGGTAGTCTGGGTTGGCTAGCGAAGAGAAATCTTGCAGCGTTTCGCAAGGCGAAGATATAATTACGTATTAAAATAAATCCGCAAATAGTTTAAGTAATTAGCCCGCGCAGACATAAGCCTGAGCGGGCTAATTATTTTATGGGCAATTAGTTGGACATAATATCAATTCCCTGAAACTAAAATACTTCCAGGAACCTGTATCAAGCCTCAACTTTTACACCTTTCCAAAATGCCACATAACCCTCAATATTCTTAGCTTTCTCCTTGGCGCTGGGATAATACCAAGCAGCATCTTTATTGATTTGCCCATCAACTTCGATACTGTAGTAACTGGCAACACCTTTCCAAGGACAAGTAGTGTGGGTGTTAGTTTCTGTGAAGTACTGTTTGTCAATGGTGTCAACAGGAAAATAATGGTTGCCTTCCACAACTACAGTATTATCACTCTCGGCTAAAACAGCACCATTCCAAATTGCTTTCGGCATAAATGACTTTCTAAATAAACTATACACATAACATTTTGACACTATCAGCTTATTTGTAGTGAATTTATTTTGAGAATGAAAAGCATTTGCTTCTATAGTAAAGATTATCTTTTGGACAATTGGTATTAAATAAAAGCCGAATCTATTTAAATCACGCTGTAGAAGTATAGTATTGATGCACTTCTACAGCGTTGTCTATTTAGCATTATACTAAAATTTACCCCTTTAGGGATCTTGCTAGGTGTAGCATCTTGTAGAGAGGACTCTAGTCCTAAAATCAGAGCTATAGCCGCTAACTACAAAATAATATTAATACTTATTATACCAATTTAATGTGAAGTTGCACATATCTTGATCCCCCTAAATCCCCCGATAAATTGGGGGACTTTGATAGATGTTTTTCCGGTTCCCCCCTTATTAAGGCAGGGCTGTTTCATTCGTTCAGATCAGAATTTTGTCAAGAGTATCAACCAGAAAATTTAGTGAGTTGGTAATCGAAAAATTACTGTTTCAATCGGTAAATTTAAGTGCGATCGCCTGGTTTTTGACCCAATTAGAGTGTTTAAAAACCTGATTTTTTTGACTGATACGCTTGTAAATTAAGGTCTTTTGGGGAATGAATCAGCCCTGCTTATTAAGGGGAGCGGGCGCGGTCTTCTCCCAAAGGGAGAGGCTAACGCCAAGGGGGTTTCCCCCATGAGCGACTGGCGTGGGTTAGGGGGGATCGAATTCTATGCAGCTTCATCAAAAATGCTTTAAATTGTGTATGAATTGTATAACTTCTACTAAAACGTTCAAAAGGTAGAGGTTATATTTGTCAAAATTTGTAACTATTAAGTGTGTGGTCAAAAAACTCAATCTGAGATTAAATCTCAACTTGAAACATAATATAGCCATATTTTAGAAATTGAACATAGTAGAGCAATTATCATGACTACTGCAATTGATAAGTTCACCAAAAATCTTCATGACAATTTAGAAGCGGTTGAAGATCGGGTAAAATCGCTGAGGGAAAGTATTCAATCTGCGCCGAAAAAAACTCAAATTGAGATTGAATCTCAACTTGATGAAGCGAAAACAAAGCTAGACGCTAAGAAACAAGAATTCGATGAGTACCGGGCAAAGTTCAAAGCTCAATTCGAGGAAAAAGAATCTGAAGTGAAGTCCCATGTCGAGGAATGGAAAACGGGTCGCAAAGCAAAGAAACTCGAACATCGGGCAGATAAAGCTGAAGATCATGCAGCTACGGCAACTTTCCTAGCGATCGCAACGCTCGAAGAGGCTGAAAAAGCAACCTTAGAAGCGATCGCTGCTAGACTAGATGCCGAATTCGCAGCAGTAACTACAAAGAAGTAAGACACGATTAAAATAATTCGTAATACTTCTCTACGAGAGGCTGCGCCAACGGCTACGCGGTTCCTAAGCGTAGTCGAAGGACAGTACAAGTTTGTAATTCGTAATTAAAGACTATTTCAGCCTCCAAATAAAACTCCGACTGCTTGTATAAGCACTAGGTAGAAACTCTTTTTAATTAGGAATTACGAATTATTGAATTAGCTTGACATATATAAAGGAGACAAATTCATGACATACACACATACGGTTGTTGCTCATTTCCCCTCCCATGCAGAAGCAGAAAGGGTTGTATTGGAGCTGCAAAAATCAGGCTTCGATATGCAAAAGCTCTCGATTATTGGCAAAGACTACCAAACCACTGAACATGTGCGCGGATTTCTCACCTGGAAAGATACGGCCAAAGCTGGAGCCGCAGGAGGTGGTTATTGGGGTAGCTTCGTCGGAGGTTTATTTGGCATTTTAGCTGGGGCTGGAGTGTTGTTTATTCCCGGAGTAGCCCCGATCATCATTGCTGGTCCTATTGCAGGAGTGTTGGCGGGTTGGTTAGAAGGAACGCTTGTTGGTGCTGCTGGTGCTGCTGCTATAGGAGGACTGGCGGGTGCGTTAGGAGGGTTAGGAATCCCGAAGCACGAGGTACTGAAGTACGAGACTCAAATCCAAGCAGGCGAGTTCATCATCCTGGTGACAGGTAGCAACGAGGATGTCACTCAGGCGAGGCAGATGCTAGACAGAATTAGTCATGGAATGAGCATTTCGATTCCTGTCTAAGGCTTTGAACTATTAATCTACCAAGATTAGACATATAGGAATCATATTTGATTTCTGAAAAAATCTCGGTAGTCTTGTAGTGGACTCTCTAGGCTAAAATGATTGCAAAAAAAATTGTCGGTTGGGGAGCTACTGCGTTGCGCGGGTTTCCCGCGTTGTAGCAAGTGGCGTTGGAGGCTTTGCCAAAGCCAACATCCTGATAATCAGTTGGGTTGCGCTCCGCTCCACCCAACAAAAGTCTACGTCTAATGCACTATTTTAGCCTAGACTACCAAGATTAGACATAGAAGTGAAAAAGAATTGTTTTGACGTAGCATTGCTACGTCTCTATAAGGATTCTGGATAACGCATATTTAATTTCTGAAGATATTTAAAGAAATGATCAGGCGATCGCAGCACAGGCAAATGTTACCAAAAAATTAATTTTACAACACCTATGAAAACATTACTGAAAATATCCGCGTTACTCCTTGCTCTGCCAATCAGTGTCTTAGCTAATTTTTCCTTACCTGCTTCTGCTGATTCTACTGCTGGCATCATCCTGAGTACGAAATGTCAGGGTGGCTACAACATCAATATTTGGCAGAATTATACTTCTGGTGAACTGCTCTATCGGGGGAACAATCCCAACGGGAATTTAAGTTTGGGCAAAGGAACTAAGCAAGCGACAGAAGGTGTTCGAGTGTATAAGTTTCGGAATAGAAATTATGAATATTGGGTGTGGGATGGCACCTTGGATAACCCGCAGTCTGGAACTTTAGAGGTGTATAAAAACAACCGGATCTTGATGCGGCAAGCTTGTAAGAAAAGTTGAATCTTTTAACGGGTATTGGAAGGTGCAACCAGACATCCGTTATGGCGCGACACAGAGAAATCAGAGTTTGAGAGATATTTTGCGTAAGTCCTATTATTGTTCGAGGAACTCTCTTATGAAACCGGATTACCTGATTGTCGGTAGTGGTTTATCAGCATTAGTCTTTGGCGCTTTGATGGCAAAGTCTGGCAAGACTGTGCAAATTCTCGAAGCCCATGAGCATCCCGGAGGCTTTGGGCATACGTTTACAATGGCTAAAAAGTATACGTTTAACGCTCAATTTCACTACGTCTGGGACTGCGGTGAAGGGCAAACCGTCAATCGGGTACTCAAAAAACTAGGGTTAGAGCAAGAAGTAACTTTTGAACGTTATGACTCGGAAGGCTTTGATCGCATGCGAATGCCAGAGCATAGTTTGGATATTCCCTCGGAGCCAGAGGAACTAATCCAGCGATTGTCTGATCTGTTTCCTGCTCATGGCGATCGCATTTGCCAATTTGTCAACGAAGTGGAAAAGACTGGTGAAGGTTTGAAAAAACTCTCTCCACCGCTCAAGCCAATTGAACTGCTCAAACATCTAAATGAGGCATTTTCTGCCGTCCAGTATCTCAACAGCACACTTCAGGATGTCTTTGACAAGTTCCAACTACCCCAAGATGCTCAAACTCTATTAGCCCTGCAATGGCCTGATTTTTTGCTGCCTCCAAATCAACTCTCCTTCTATGCTTGGGTGATATTGTTCCGAGGCTATCAAGCAGGTGCATTTTACCCAACCCAGCATTTTGAGCATGTGATTAATTCGTTGGTTAATGTCATCGAATCATTGGGAGGACAGGTGCTTCTCAACCATGAAGTTACGAATTTTAGAGTTACAGACAGAACGGTTACGGGAGTTCAAGCGATGGATCTCACCACCCATCAAACCCATGAATTTACAAGCGACACTGTAATTTGCAATATTGACCCCAAAAAAGCCGCCAAGATGATCGGGGAATCGCAGTTTTCTAAAAGTGTACGCCGAAAACTCAACTATGAATATTCGGCATCTAACTACATGGCTTATTGCGTCGTCAAAGATATCGACCTCCGAGAGTATGGATTTGGCAAGTGGAATCTTTTTCATACAGGGCATCACGATCTAAATGAAGCTTTCGCGCAGATGTACGATCGCAATGACTTTTCTAATCCTAGTTTTGCCATCACAACGCCCACTTTATTGACTACAGCAAGTCGAGATTGTCCAGAAGACTGCCAGATTGTGGAATTCCTCACCGTTGCTAATTACAACTACTTCCAGGAATTACGGGAGAGCGATCGCAAAGCTTACAACCAGAAAAAGCAAGAAATATTAGACTCCATCCTTGATGTTGTGGAAAAAAACTATGTACCGAACTTTAGAAAATACATGGTCTTCCATATCACGGGTAGCCCTACTACCAATGAGCGTTTTTGCTGGTGTCCCAATGGAAATTCCTACGGCTCCAGTCTGACACCGCGCAATATGGGTATGGGGCGGCTGAATCACGAAACCTCACTCAACCATTTCTATTTCTGCAATGCCTCATCTGGCTATCCGGGCTTTGCTGCCACATTTTGGACAGGCGCACTGCTGTATCAACGGTTATCAGGTGACGTGATTTTAGGCTAATACCAATTCTTTGTGAAGCTGCACCAAATTTTCTTTCTTTTTTTGTGTCCAACTCTTACGAGACGCTGCGCGAATGCGGTTCGTTTCCCATATAGTTTGGCGCATCTTCACACAGAATATAAGGCTAAACAGGCGATATCTACGACGGGCTACGCCTACGCAAATTATCTATTAATTAAGAGGTAAATCATGAGAATCGCGATCCTTGGGGGAGGAGCCAGTGGCATGGTGACAGCTTACCTGCTTGATAAACAGGGGCATCATGTGACTGTGTTTGAACGGCAACCTACTTTAGGTGGACATATTCGGACACTAAACAAGAACGTTCAGCCAAATCAATCCGATTGTCAGGAAATTTTGGAAAATGGAGTCTTGGAATTTCCGACTGTGTTTCACAACTTCATCGCCCTTATGGAAGAGTTAGGGGTGGAATTAGAACCTGTGAATATGGGTTCAGCGCTGTTTTTCAAAAATGGCAGCCACTTTCTATCGGGAGTCACAATCCAGAAGAACTTCACAGGTATTCGCCGCCTGATCGAATATTTACGTCTCGATACCCTCTATGCCCGTTCTGCTGGATTATGGCTAAGAATACAATTTGCTCACCAGCAAGATTTCTACAATCGGCCTTTGTCGCAATACTTGAAACGCGCCTGTACTCGCAATACTTGGCTAAAATTGCTAGTTATGTATAGCTATTCAATGCCGTTGGAACTGATTGATGATTTTCCGGCAGAATTGGCAATGCCTGTTTTACTCAACGATGTTGCAGTCAACTGGGTCAGGATTAAAGGCGGTGTGTATTCTTACATTGAAAAAATTCTGGCGCGATTCCAGGGTGAGGTTTTGCTGAATGCAGATATTGACCGGATTTTCAGAACCTCGGATGCTGTGAAAATTGTGCGAAGGACGGGTGAAATTCAGCAGTTTGATAAAGTCGTGTTTGCTACACCACCCGACCAAGTGATGGCGCTATTAGCAGATCCAACCGATGCCGAAATCAAACGATTTTCTGCTTGGAAAGCCAATTATGCGACTACCTTACTCCATACAGATAGTTCCATATACAACCCCTATAGCATTAAACAACCATCAGAATTCGATTTTTTTCAGGCAAAAAGCCGATGGGGTTATAACAGTTGCCTGAATCAGATTTGTGACATCTCATCGCCACCAAATTATTTTCTCTCGTTCCAACTAGAAGAGTTAATTGCTAGGGATAGGCTCATTCACATTCAAAAACATCACACCCCATTATATACCACTGAATCTTTTCAATACCGAGATGAAGTAGTTGCCACTAATGGCGAGAACAACACCTACCATGCAGGAGCCTATCTTGGTGATGGGTTGCATGAAGGAGCTATAACTTCTGCCTTTCGAGTCGCTCAACTGGTTGGGTTAAGCCAAGGCTCGATTGATATCACAAATCCTAAATCGGTACCACAATTTGTACAACATTGATCCATCAAATGTTTTATATAAATTGAAAAGGAGATGAACATGAGAGTTATTGAGTTTGAAACTGATGAGCAAGTTGTTAGTTCTGGATGGACAACCGCGATCGCTATTCTCGTGATCGTGTTGGGCATCATTGCGATTGCATTTCCTTTCTTTGCTAGTGTTGCTTCAACCCTACTATTTGGCTGGATATTCATCTTTGCTGGAATTACTCAAATTGTTTATGCCTTTCAATCAAGAGGTACAGGTAGAGTTATCGGGAAGCTGATTCTAGGTCTGTTGTATTTCCTATCTGGAATTCTCGTGGTGGTAAATCCGTAGAAAAGCAGAGGACTAAAGTCCTCTCTCCGAGATGCTTTGCGTAGCAAGATCCCCGAAGGGGTACACTACAAACCTTGAATTATTCACGCCGCTCTACTTAGACAAAATTATTCTGTCGATAGCTGTCTAAGAGGTTGTTTGAAAGGTTTTTTTGTATACGCGTAACCCTTGGAGATCCCCCTAAATCCACGCCACTTGCTCATGGGGGAAACCCCCAGACGCTCTCTACGAGACGCTGCGCGTAGCTTGCTTCTCTGTAAGAGTACGCGGACTCGCTACCGCTCTTAGCGTCTCCCCTTCTCCCAAAGGGAGAGGCTAGCGCCAAGGGAGAAGACCGCAGTGGCTCCCCTTAAAAAGGAGGACTTTGATTCCGGTTCCCCCCTTTTTAAGGGGGGTTAGGGGGGATCGAAAAGTGCCTAAAATCACAGCCAACGACTTTTCAAACATCCTCTAAAGCTTTGAAGCAACAAATAAGGAATTATTTGATGACAACCTCCAAAAAGAACAGCCAATATTTTCAAGCTATTCGCCGTTTTCATCGCATACTTGCTCCCATTATGTTGTTGCCTCTATTGCTGACAGCCATTACAGGATCGGTTTATCAGATTGTTGATTTGGCAGGCAAAGGAGATGCGTTTGACTGGTTATTAAATTTGCACAAGGGACACTTTGGGGCACTTAATCTAGAAGTAATTTATCCCTTCCTGAATGCTCTCGGCTTGCTGATATTAATTTTTACGGGAATTTCTATGTGGCTTCATCTACGACGTTCTTCTAAAAAACAACCTACTCAGGCTTAAAACAATGATTATTAGTCATCAATCTCAAGGGACGCAACCCGTCGGAACCCAAAATAGTGATTTGCCAGATCGCGTGGCAGTTTTGCTTGCAGGGTATGGTGAAGTGCAATCTTACCGCGCTCTGAGTGTTTACAACCAAGCTGCAACTAAGTATATTGCATCTCAGTTTGTGCCGATTCCAGAATGGCTATACCCTCTTGCTGGTTGGTTTCTCGCACTTCAAGATTTGTACAATTTTGGAGTCAAGCACGATCATTTCATGTCACCCGAAAATGAGATTTTTGAAAAACAACGTCTTGGTATCGAAGAACAGTTACAACACCAATGGGGAAATCGGGTGCAAGTGTTCAAAGGATTTTATTTCTGTCAACCCTTTGTGCAAGAAGTTGCAGCAGATATCATTAAGCAAGGGTTTCAGAATTTGCTGATTTATCCAATGCTTGTGGTCGATTCTGCATTCACGGGCAAAATAGCTGTAGAGCAAGTCAATGAAGTTATTGCTGCAACTGCATCTGTAAATGAGCCTAAACATTCGCCATTTAAAGCAATTCGATATATTCCAGCCTTTGCGACTGAGCCTGCCTACATTGATTTGATGGTGCGTCGGATTAAGGAAACTCTGAATCAGCTATTTGTTGGTCGCTTTTTTGAGTCTCAGATTGGCATTGTATTAACGGTTCACGGTGGCCCAGAAAAAACGCAAGGACTGTTAACTGGGGTAATTGATGGACAAGCCCTTTACGATCGCGTCCAAGCACAGTTGCAGCATCAATATCCCCTAGTCTCTATCGGTTGGGTGAATCATGACACACCTTTCATTAATTGGTCACAACCCGATCTGAAACAAGCCGCGAAAAGCTTGATTACAGCAGGTGCCCAAACCATTCTATTTAAACCCCTCGGCTGGGTAACTGAGAATTATGAAACCATTCTTGATGTCGAAGATGCGATTCAATCTTTGCAGCGTCAGTATCCAACAGTGACTTACACACGGCTTGATTGTGTCAACGACGATCCTGATTTTCTGAAAATAGCCGCAGAATGGGCAAATCCTCATATTGAAGCCATGCTGTCAGTGCCGCAACACCACGAGCATATTGAAACGAGAAGACTTGATTTTGACTGAACTTTGAAATAGGTTAAAAACCACAGTGCGGGATTTATCCACCAATCTTTATATAAGAGGTTGTTTGAATTTCCCCCCTGAGAGCATCGGCAAGAGGGTTAGGTTTTTCGTAGCCTTTTCCAGATTACCAAATAATTCATAATTATTCAGTCAATTCAAAGATTCCATCAACTCAATGCATTTGTGCATCTGTTGGCGCATGGTTTCTCTATCAGCATGAAACTTTCGCCCATGACCTGGTAACACCCACTCAAAAGAATAATTAGCCAAGTTACGCATTGATTTAGTCTGTTCTGACCAAGAATACCAGCACGCACCGTGAAATGCAGTCAGTTGCTGCAAGCTTTCTGACCAAGCCAGATGATCGCCAGTGAAGAGGAACTTATTTTTATAAAGTAGGGCGGTTTGTCCTTTGGTGTGACCGGGAACTGGGATAATTAATAAATCTGGTGTCAAACTAAATGGTTCAGAACCAGTTAGTTGTATTTCTACATTGCGAGTATCCGCAGTAATATCATCAGTGTGGAGGATGCGATCGCACTGAAAATGCTCGGCAAATTTTTGATGATCTGCCACATCATCCTTATGAGTTAGGTACATATAACGAATTGGCCCCAGTTCTTCTAAACGCTTGACTAAAGGCGGCGTAAACCGGGGAGAATCCACCAAAATATTACCTTCTGGAAGTTTAATTAAATAGCTAGCAGCTCCATAGGATTTTTCAGAATGATAGCCACAGTGGTAAACATTTTCCGCTACTAATATGGGAAACTTTTCTTGAGCAACTTTGATATCTTTTGGTTTCTCAGTTGTGCCAATAGAACTAGTAGGACAAGCTAAAAGTGCTTCCAGTGCTGCTAATCTTTGGGCCTCATTGGTTGGTTGATGATAAACCACCGACTGTTCATCAACACGAGAAAACACTTCAGGAGTCATCCAGCGACAGGTATCACAATCAATACAGGTAGTATCTACATAAAAATCGCCGTTGACATTTTGGGGACGACGCTGATTTAAATGAGCCATATTAATCCTTTTGCTTTCAGCTGCTTACTGGGGAGCGATAAACTCTATATCACTACGCTAGCAAAAGTAATTTGAGACTGTAGACGCTATTAGTAAGCTTGGGCTGATGTCTCCCTGATGTGGATTGGGAATTGTCAGCTTTAATTCACCTTTCACCATGTATTGATGCTTACCACCTGGGTAAGGCCCATCAAAACCTGCATCTTTCAGATAACGAATCAGATCCCGCCGATTAATCGATCCAAAGGCTGGCATTAGGCGACCTCTTTGGTGAAATTCAAGTCAACACCATCGAGTATCGGTAGAGTATGACCCAAACGCAATCCTAAAATAATCCATCCTTCAAGAGCATCTTGCAAATCTTCTCGACAAGCTTCTAGTGTTGCAGCGTTTGCCCAAACTCCTTGACATTCTGGAATTTCGCTATCGGAAAGATGCTGAGAACCCCCGAAGATGTAACTTTCCGCACCGCTACAAGTTACATCTGTGCTTCTAGCCGGGGGATGAAAGCTATCCGCCTGATTTATCAGGCTTGCTCGTTTTATTTGATTGCTCAACATATTGTCTGACAGCCTCCCTAATCAAATCATTTATCGACCGTTCTTTTTTCTTGCTTAATTGCACCAACTCTTCGTATTCTTCTTTAGAAAACCTTGCACTAAATCTACTCATGACATCGAATATATGTTATATTGATGTGATGGTAGCACAACTGAACAATAGTTCAAAACGACCGTGCGCCTGTTTGAACCATGACAATTGAAGATATAGGGTTGCATCAAAAAGTCTTTTTTCAAAGAGCCATTGGTGCGTAAAATTTTCATGGTTGGAAGATCCAAAAGTAGCCGCACAGCCAAGTTCATTGGTCGAGGCGGGTAGGGCATTTTGACAGTGCCAAAGCTAGTTGATTTGTTTAAAAATCAATTAGTAAAACGTTGCGTAGTGGGTCTTTTAGACCCCGTAGCAACATCATTTAGAATCCTCCGGCTAGAAGCCGGAGGAGATGTCAAAAAAAGTTCCATCCTCAAGCAACTCGTAGGTTGCTTTGTGCAATGCTGTACGAATGTAATTTGTCAACATTTAGCTTTTTGATCAATTTGCCTATGACTAATTATTATGTATATTTTTTAACTTCCAAAAATGCGATCGCGCCCCTTTACCAAACGCGATCGCTAAATTTTCCATCCCCTATCCAATAAAATGCAGATGATTGCTCACCGCACTAATTAGATTATGGGTAACGGGAAGACTATCAACTACCATCCCCAGACACAACAGCATCATGTAGGAGATGGAAAAGAGAAACAACTCTTTAGCGACAGCGCGATCCTCTGGATTTTGCAACAACCGCCAAGATTTGTGGATAAATAATCCTCCCAGACTTACGGCGATCGCAGCATAAAGAATTCCACTCGCGCCCAAGGGATAAACTAATAACACGGTTGCAACTACGGTAAGCAGCGTATAATACCAAATCTGCTTTACGGTTGCCGTATCACCTTCAATTACAGGTAGCATTGGTATCCCAACTTTTGCGTAATCATCCCGAATCATCAGAGCTAAAGCCCAGAAATGGGGTGGTGTCCACAAGAAGACGATGCCAAAAATTAACCATGCTGACCAGCTTAAAGTGCCTGTGACAGCAGCCCAACCCACTAACGCCGGAATTGCCCCAGCCGCCCCACCAACAACGATATTTTGGGTAGTGTGGCGTTTTAGCCAGTGGGTATATACCAAAATATAAAAGACGATGCCAGAGAAAGCTAGCAGCGCGGCTAACAGATTGGCAAATACTGCTAGAAGTGTAAAGGAAATTGTCGCCAGTGCGATCGCAAAAATTAGAGCATCGCGCGGCTGTACCTTACCCGAAGGTATGGGACGATGGCGCGTCCGCTCCATGTCATAATCAATATCCCGGTCATAGACACAGTTAATCGTCTGGGCGCTTGCAGCAGCCAAAGTGCCACCAGTGAGAGTTACTAGCAACAGCAATGGGTCTACTTCTCCCTTGGCAGCAATCCACATACTCCCAGCCGTGGTAATCAAAAGCAACGGAATAATCCGAGGCTTAGTTAGCTGGTAGTAACTTTGAATTACCTGTAAAAATGTTTCGTGGTGGCGAGAGACATTAGTCTCAATCATTTTGGCTCTGGTTCCTTATTTTTCAACAACTTATATACAGCCCCCACTTAAGTTGGCTTTTTCAAGCAAACGAAAACACAGATTTTCTGCACTTGCGTAGGTCGCAATACTCGCCGTTGCGCCTCTGACTGGGGAGTGGGGAGTGGGGAGTGAGGGAGCAGGGAGCAGGGAGCAGGGAACAGGGAGCAGGGAGAAGAGTTTTTCCCTCTGCAAGAGCAGCACCCCGCCCCTCTGCCTCTTTTCAATGCCCAATGCTTCGGCTTCGCTCAGTACAAGTGCCCAATGCCCCACTATCTACTCAGCACTTGTGAATCAGCACTAACTGAGTCACGTAGTGCAAGAACTGTGAAAGCCACCAAAGTACCCAGCAAAGCAGCTCCTATAGCTTGGTGAGAGACGGTGAGAGGCTCCACTTGGAGGTGTAATTTGAAGGTGGCAAATCCCAACAAGATTTGTAAGGTCAACAACGCACCAGCCATATTTCCCAGTCGCCGCAAGGCTGGATGTAGTGCTGGTGTCCGCCAACAGATAAATACCATTGCCAAAATTGCCACTGTTGGCGGCACCAAACCAGCAATATGGCTGTACATCACAGTACAAAGTTGAGAACCGCCCAGGCATTGGTGTAGCGCCCAGCGAGAGCCTACCAAAGCACCTAGCAGACTTTGCAGGTAAACCAGAACAGCAGCAGTTAAACCGACCCAAGGCAACTTACCAACGGTTCCATTCCCCTGATAGGGTGTCAGTGCCATGCCGATAATCAGGAGAGTGCTAAAAAACAATAGCGCCGTTCCTAAGTGGGCGGTAACGATATCAAACCGCAACAGTTCGGTAACGGTGAGTCCCCCCAAGATGCCTTGGAAGACGATTAGAAAGAGGGCGAATGTGGATGCCCAAGGTAGCCAAGAGGGTAAGAAAGGACGACGCCACCAGGATAAACCGAAAAGTGCGATCGCGCTTAAACCAATTAAAGCTGCATCCAATCTGTGAAACCACTCCAAAAACACTTGGAAATTCATTTGCTTGGCTGGCACAAGTTCGCCATAGCATAATGGCCAATCTGGGCAAGCAAGCCCAGCATTCATGACGCGGGTGGCACTGCCTATGGCCATCAAAATTAAGGTGGCTATGCACATTTTCCACACCAAGCGCCGAATCATTTCCTTGGGCTTTTGCTGCCCAAGCGCCGCTTCATTTTGTTGTTGTAGGACAAATTCGCTCATGAATGATACCTTCTGCCCGCTCTTGGTGGCTCTGTTAAAATTTTCAATTTTCTTTTAGCGTCCCATCTTCACCCTAGCGTATAGGCTAAAGGTTTATAGATTAGCACTCACTTATACTTTGAATCACTCCAGCAAAGTTTTCCCTGAAGCTTTAGGTATTTTTCAAGATGTGAGCAATTGATTAATGGCAATTAATTTAAACATTCTAAATTTTTTATTAAATTTTTAGATTGATTTACATCTATTTTTGGCGTTAGATGATATTAGACTCTTACTCAAGATTAGTAAAATAGTCAAAAAAATTAATAAAAATTTCAGACCTTTGGACTCCATCTCTTACAGCCTAGACTACCTTAGTAAGTGGGCAGCTTTAAGATAACGTAGTAAATTCAATTTAAGTAAGCCGTGAAGATTCCAAGTTCAATCTGGACATTACTCATTGGCATCGTGCTAACGCTAGCCAGCCTTTGGTACGGTCAAAATCACGGTCTGTTGCCAGCAGCAGCCACGGATGAAGCCGTTTTGGTGGATGGTCTGTTCAACGCGATGATGATCGTTTCTACAGGTATATTCTTGCTCGTTGAAGGTATTTTAATTTACTCTGCATTTAGATATCGTCGGCGTGCAGGTGACAATGAAGACGGCCCACCAGTTGAGGGCAATGTACCTCTAGAAATTCTTTGGACGGCGATCCCAGCAATTATCGTTATCGGTATTTCTGTTTACAGCTTTGATGTCTACAACGAAATGGGTGGCTTTGATCCCCATTCCATCCATGAAGCACCGATGAATCAGGAGTCGATGAAAATGCCAGTGCATGGAAGTGCTATGGCCGCAACTTTAAGCGATACACCTCCTGGCATCGTACCCAACCTCAATCAAGAAAAATCTGATGAGGCAATGGAAGACCCAGCTACCGCAGAAGTCCGCAATGCTGACCAAATCCCCCAACTGCGGAATGCCCCAGGTGTCGGTATTGTTGCCCCAACAATTGGAGATAGTCCCAATCAAGCAAGCAAACCAGCAGAATTACAGGTAAACGTCACTGGTTTACAATATGCCTGGATTTTCACCTATCCTGAAACTGGGATCACTACAGGTGAAATGCACGTCCCCATTGGGCGAAAAGTGCAAATCAATATGACAGCCAACGATGTCATCCACGCCTTCTGGGTGCCAGAATTCCGCATCAAACAAGATGCGATCCCCGGTAGACAAAGCGAGATTAGCTTCACCCCCAAAAAAGTAGGAGATTATGTCCTCATCTGTGCTGAACTTTGTGGCCCCTACCACGGTGCGATGAGAGCGCCAGTAGTTGTTGAGCCACAAGAAGCCTTTGATAAATGGGTACAAGAACAGCTAGTTGCTAGCAAAGAAACGCTAAATCAAGCGATCGCTGTTAACCCTGCCGATCTATCCCCAAATGAATTTCTCGCGCCTTACACCAAGGACATGGGAATTCAGCCAGAAATCCTCCATCAAGTTCACCATTAGTCAATATGTTATTCAGTCAAAATCCAATGACTAATAACTAATGACTAATACTTCGGCTCCGCTCAGTACAAGTGACCAATGACTAATCACTATGACACAAGCTCAGTTGCAAGAAACTGCCAATATCCCCGCCCTTCTTGAAGAACCGGGGATCAGAAAATGGCAAGACTTCTTTGGCTTTCAAACCGACCATAAGGTGATTGGGATTCAATACCTCGTCACGTCGTTTATTTTCTACTGCATTGGCGGCGTAATGGCTGACTTGGTTCGTACTGAACTACGAACTCCAGAGGTAGATTTTGTTACCCCGGAAGTCTACAATAGTTTGTTTACGCTGCACGCCACGATCATGATTTTCTTGTGGATCGTGCCAGCCGGGGCAGGATTTGCTAACTATCTAATTCCCCTGATGATTGGGGCAAAAGATATGGCATTTCCTCGGCTGAATGCTGTTGCCTTTTGGATGATTCCCCCTGCGGGTGTGTTGCTAATCGCCAGTTTAGTGGTGGGCGATGCACCAGATGCCGGTTGGACTTCCTACCCTCCCCTGAGTTTGGTAACAGGACAAGTGGGTGAAGGCATTTGGATTATGAGTGTCTTGCTGCTGGGTACATCCTCAATTTTGGGGTCGATAAATTTCCTGGTGACATTGATCAAGATGCGTATCCCCAGCATGGACATACACAAAATGCCCTTATTTTGCTGGGCGATGTTCGCCACTTCCTCACTGGTTTTGGTATCAACCCCAGTCTTAGCAGCAGGTTTGATTCTGCTTTCCTTTGACTTAATTGCCGGGACAACATTTTTTAACCCAACTGGCGGTGGCGACCCAGTAGTATACCAGCACATGTTCTGGTTTTACTCCCACCCAGCAGTTTACATCATGATTTTGCCCTTCTTTGGCGCAATTTCAGAAATTATCCCCATTCATTCCCGCAAGCCGATTTTTGGCTATAAAGCGATCGCTTATTCCTCCCTTGCCATTAGCTTTTTGGGGCTAATTGTTTGGGCGCACCACATGTTTACCAGTGGTGTTCCCGGTTGGTTGCGGATGTTTTTTATGATCACCACCATGATCATCGCCGTACCCACAGGAATTAAAATATTTAGCTGGTTAGCAACTCTATGGGGTGGAAAAATCCAGCTTAACAGTGCCATGCTATTTGCCATTGGCTTTGTTGGCACCTTCGTCATTGGCGGGATTAGTGGCGTGATGTTGGCAGCAGTGCCCTTTGATATTCACGTTCACGACACTTATTTTGTAGTTGCCCACCTGCACTACGTTTTATTTGGCGGTAGTGTGTTAGGGATTTTTGCTGCCATTTACCACTGGTTCCCGAAAATGACGGGACGGATGGTAAACGAATTTTGGGGTAAGGTTCACTTTGCCTTAACAATTGTCGGTTTAAACATGACCTTTTTACCCATGCATAAGCTGGGTTTAATGGGCATGAATCGCCGGATCGCCCAATATGACCCCAAATTCACCACACTGAACGAAATCTGCACCTATGGCTCTTATATACTGGCAATTTCGACATTCCCCTTCATTATCAATGCCATTTGGAGTTGGTTGTACGGCGAGAAAGCTGGTAATAATCCCTGGAGGGCGCTTACCTTAGAGTGGATGACTACCTCACCACCTGCGATCGAAAATTTTGATCAAACCCCAGTCCTGGCTACGGGACCCTACGACTATGGTTTAGAAAAGGCTGATGAAGGTGTACCTTTATCTGATCCCAATCCATTTTTATCTGCTGGGCCAAATTCAGTATTAAGAGCAGAACCAGACCCAGCAGTTGCTGCCAATCCCGAAGACCGAAAATAAACAGGGGACTGGGGACTAGGGACTAGGGACTGGTTAATTAATTCTCTCCCCAATGCCCCCAATGCCCAATGCCCCATGCCCAATGCCCAATTCCCAATTCCCCACTTAATCAAAATTCATGCAAAGTCAAACTATTGACCCAGCTAAAACCGAACTAAATCATCACCACGCGGCAGAAGCAGCAGTTGGTCATCATGAAGAACATCCAGATCATCGCCTGTTTGGGCTATATGTCTTCCTGATTGCTGAAGGGATGATTTTTATGGGACTGTTCGGAGCCTACTTAGCTTTCCGTGCTACCTTGCCCGTGTGGCCGCCAGCAGGTACCCCAGAATTAGAACTATTGCTACCTGGAGTCAACACCATCAATCTAATTTCTAGTAGTTTTATCATCCACAATGCTGACACTGCGATCAAAAAGAACGATACACGGGGTGCGCGAATCTGGTTAGCAATTACCGCTCTGATGGGTGCTACTTTTTTGGTAGGTCAAGTATATGAATATACCCATTTAGAATTTGGTTTAACTACCAATTTATTTGCTAGTTCATTTTACGTTTTGACTGGTTTCCACGGATTGCACGTAACTATCGGCGTTTTGGCAATTGTTTCTGTGTTGTGGCGATCGCGCGTTCCGGGTCACTACAGTAACGAAAAGCACTTTGGTATTGAAGCAGCCGAAATCTACTGGCACTTCGTTGACGTGATTTGGATTATTTTGTTCGGATTACTGTATTTACTCTGAGTATTAATTATTTAGTTGTTCATTCCACGCGAACAACTTAATCAGCCCCCAGTAGGGGGCTTTTTTCGTGACTATATGCATAAGGGACTGACAACAAATAAATTCTCCAATCTTGTGGGGTGGGAAACATGAGCGCCTTTGTATACGGGCTCTCGTGTCGCCCACCCCACAAGAAGTAGTTGAGTATTTTTTTTAGAAGTCCCTAATGAATCCAATATCTGTTTTTTAGCCCTATCCATGAAGCTAGATGATCGTGTGAACTAGTGTAAAATTTACTTAATATATGGTTATATTGCTAGAATTATTACAACAACTTCATAACAACAACACGCCCATGAAGCCTGAGAAGCTGACTAGCTCAGATACCAACAAATCTAGCGGCAGGGATTCATAACCTCACCTAAGCTCGGAATGGTCAGTAAATTAAGAAGTAGTATACGCCGGATGAGCCAGAACCCTCTAGTGCGAAAAACACTCCGAAGTCGCTTTGGGACTGTCAAACTGCCAAAAAGCGAGGGAGCTGATAATACTTACTTGTTAGAAGGTGCTATAGATAACAACCATCAATCCTCTATCCCCAGAAAAACACTTCGCAATCGCTTTGAGATTGTCAAACACTTAGGAAGCGGAGGATCTGGTGATACCTACTTAGCCAGAGACTTGGATTTACCCGGACAACCCCATTGTGTGGTCAAACATTTCCACCCGAAAGATCCCAATCCTGAAGTTGTAGCGATCGCTAAAAACCTATTTGGCCGAGAAGCGGAAGTTTTATACCAGCTAGGCAACGACCACGATCAAATTCCGAGACTGTTTGCCCATTTTGATGAAGATGGAGATTTTTATTTAGTCCAGGAATTTATTGACGGTCATTCCTTAACTCAAGAAATTATACCAGGTCAGCATCTAAGCGAGAATGCAGTCTTAAATTTATTAAAAGAGATCCTCGAAGTACTGGCCTTCGTCCACGAAAACAAAATTATTCACCGAGATATTAAGCCTCAAAATTTAATGCGGCGGTACTCCGATCAGAAGATTGTGCTAATTGACTTTGGGAGTATTAAGAGGATTGGTGTTTTGGGAGCAGGTTTAACAATTACTGTTGGGACTCCTGGCTATATGCCAAGCGAACAGGCTAAGGGAAAGCCAAAACTTTGCAGTGATATCTATGCAGTAGGGATGATTTGCATTCAAGCCTTGACAGGTTTAATACCTGAGCAACTACCAGAAGATCCCAATACTGGAGAAGTCATCTGGCGCGATCGGGTACAGGTAAGTGACGCTCTGGCAAATATTTTAGATACAATGGTTAGCGATCGCTACAACCAGCGTTATTATTCTGCCACAGAAGCTTTGCAAGCCCTTAATTCATATCTGGCGTTGTCACAGTCCTCACAATCTGCTGATATCAATCAAAACGCTGATGATACTTATTTGCTAACTTATAGAAATTTTATTTTGCTGCTGGGCATAGGTCTTGGTGCCACCACTAGTTTGATAGTAATAGTTTTAATATATACATTTATTAATACGGGAACATCGCTTCCGAACCAACCTACTCAACTAAAGAGGTTTCTAGAGAAGTTTGTTGAGTCACGGTTAACTAATACCAATAGCCTAGTAGCCAAATCAGCAGCTAACATGGGAGTCTGTCAAAGCAATTGCACCATTACAAAGACTACCAAAGAGCAAATTTGATTTCAGTACATTAGAAAAAGTTAATCATCTAGTAGCAATCATAAAACTAGCTATTAGAGGATGTTTTAAAAGTCCTCTGATCGTTAGCAAAACGTTTTATCTCCCCGCTAAATCCCCTTCAAAAGGGGGGACTTTGATTCTTCCCGGTTTTGAAGGGGGGATCAACAAGTGCCTAAAACTACAGCCAAGCACTTTTAAAACTGGCTATTAACTAGCTATGAAAGATTTACTTTGAATCTAAATATTTAAAGATTACTGTGGAATAAATACTTAGGTATTCCTGTAAGATAAATACAATAAACAATATTTAAAGATATGGACAATACAAATCAAAGAAAAGCTTTAATTAACAGCGAAATCGCCCTCTTTCTCAGAGGTTTGATTATTGGTAAAGTGCTGACACTTATGGTTATTGGCGGGTTGCTTTGGTGGTTACTGAAGCCGAATTTATTGTCCCGCAACAGTGCTGATTCCTCTAATCAAAATGCTAACGCTGTCTCTAATAATACATCAAATTTTCAGACCGTTGCTGATGTCCCCCCTGCCTCATTCAACTACGGAGGTAGTACAGCTTGGGCCTCTATCCGACAATTAGTAGATTCTCAGATCCAGAGCGCTCGCCCGGAACTACAATTACGCTACCTAGACCCGATTACTGGTAGCCCTGGTTCTAGCTCAGGTATTCGGATGTTACTTGATGGGAAACTAGACTTTGCTCAGTCCTCCCACCCTCTCACAGATGAAGAACAAGCTATGGCAAAAGAGCGAGGCTTCACCCTTGAGCAACGTCAGGTAGGTATGGATGGGGTAGCAGTGGTAGTCAATCCATCACTCAAGGTGTCGGGTTTAAGTGTTGAACAATTGCAGCAAATTTATTTGGGACAAATTACTAACTGGAATCAAGTCGGTGGTCCAAACCTACCCATCACAGCTTTTTCCCAACGACCGGAGGACGCAGATACCGTCATATTCACGAGGAACAGCAACTTCAAGGGGCAAGCACTTGGCTCTAATGTGCAGTATGTCTACTCTACTACAGACGCAGTGCGCCAACTCAGTAAAACCCCTGGTGGTGTGTATTATGCTTCTGCCCGTTCAGTAGTCTTTCAATGTAGTGTGAAGGCTTTGCTATTGGGTAACACTTCTGGTCAACTAATTCCCCCCTACCGCGAACCAATGGTATCACCTGAGCAGTGTCCACGTCAGCGCAACCAGCTAAATACTCAGGCAATCAAAAATGGCAGCTATCCCATGATTGCGAATTTGTTTGTGATTATTAAGCAGAATAAAGGTCGAGAACAGCAGATTGGAAATGCTTATGCCAATCTTTTATTAACTGACCAAGGGCAAAGAGCAATTGAGCAAGCTGGTTTCGTTGGGGTTCGCTAGTAGATTTGATGATGTTAGCCGATCGCTATGAGAACCAATTTACAGTAACACCAGTAAAAGCGATCGCACATCATTCCCCCACCAACGCCAGTGCTTGATTGATTACACGGTCAGAGAGATACATTCCCCAAAGAGCGCAAATTCTCTAAAATCGGTCGTGCTGCTGTTATTTTGCCACGTTGCTTTGCAGTCAAAACTAGACCAAGTGTTCCACGAACCGGAATCCACAATTGTCTACAGTTAACGATTGCCTCCGGCACGCTACGCGATCGCACTTCTCGGAATTTATCCCCATCTGCATAATTATTTTATTTTGTCAAGCCACACCACCAGATCATTTTCTATAACCTTTATCTTGTCTGCTTTTCAGCCATGTTAAGAAAGATCCGGGTAATGGATAGCCGCTTGCGGGGAGGGGTTGGGGGTGGGGTGTAATGACTGTGGGAATCATAACTATTTATGCGGACATGATATTAGGGGGGATCAGTAAGTGCCTAAAATTACAGCCAACCACTTTTCAAAAAACCTCTGACAACTGACTCCTGAATTCTATTTAGATCAATTATCAATTTTGAAATCTGCTAAAGTTTCAGTTACCCTGAACTGTAATGTAAATATTACTGTTTAATTATCAGGATGAAAGCGCGATTCTCTTGTGGAGAGGCGGCGCGATCGCGTGCAGAATATTTACATTGCCTAAAATTATGGATAATTCCCCAGTGTTCGCTCAAGCAGACGCATCCTTAGTTGGCTCGAATTCACTACCAAAGGAAAAGGTAGGAACTGACTTTGACTCTCGCATGATGTTACGGTGTTTAGAACTTGCTCGCCGCGCTTTAGGACGGACTTCGCCAAATCCCCTAGTGGGAGCGGTGATTGTCAAGGATGGCGAAATTGTAGGCGTTGGGTTTCATCCTCGTGCAGGTGAGCCTCATGCAGAAGTGTTTGCTTTGAAAGCAGCAGGGGATCATTCTCGTGGTGCAACAATCTATGTGTCACTTGAACCTTGCAATCACTACGGGCGTACTCCCCCTTGTTCGGAAGGATTGATTGAAGCAGGGGTGGCAAAAGTCGTAGTGGGTATGGTTGATCCCAATCCATTGGTAGCTGGAAATGGTATTGCTCGTTTACGGGCGGCGGGGATCGAAGTGCTAGTTGGAGTAGAAGAAGCAGCTTGTTATCAGCTAAATGAAGCTTTTGTGCATCGCATTCTCTACAAACGACCTTTGGGAATTTTAAAATATGCCATGACTTTAGATGGCAAAATCGCTACTACCTCTGGTAATAGCGCTTGGGTAACAAGCCAAGATGCCCGCAAGGAAGTACATCAACTGCGGGCGGCTTGTGATGCCATAATTGTCGGCGGTAATACAGTCCGACAAGATAATCCTTACTTAACTAGCCATCAAGTGGGGGCACATAATCCCCTGCGGGTGGTGATGAGTCGCCATCTCAACTTACCGGAAAGTGCCCATCTGTGGCAAACTGCCGATGCTCCAACTTTGGTGTTGACACAGAAAGGTGCTAACCCCGATTTTCAAGAACTGTTGCGAAAACTTGGTGTGGAGGTGGTGGAATTAACATCACTGACACCAGATAAGGCGATGGCGTACTTATATGAACGGGGGTTTTGCAGCGTGTTATGGGAATGTGGTGGTACCTTAGCTGCTAGTGCGATCGCTCAAGGAGCAGTACAAAAAATTCTAGCATTTATTGCCCCGAAAATCATTGGTGGTAGCATTGCTCCCACACCAGTGGGCGATTTAGGTTTGACTACCATGACTGAGGCGTTGTCTTTAGAACGTGTTCGTTGGCGTTTAGTCGGCTCTGACTGCTTAGTGGAAGGTTATTTTCCCCAAAAAGCCAATAGTCAATAACGAGAAGGATTCTGAATTCTGAATTTAGCGATCATGAACACTGACGTTCATGGGCAAGATCGCGTATAAGGGCTAGCCGAGATTGAATGTAGTGGCAGAGATAATCAGTTTCGTTAGAATCTAACAAGACTTGCGTTTCGGTTTGTTTCACTAACCACTGCACTAAACTAGCATCATCCAGTTGTAAGAGGAGCTTGGCTTGAGCGGTTTCAACCACTGACCAAAGCTGACGCATGATTGTAGGAGTCATTAGACCTCAATTGAATAATTTAGCTTTGCTGTCTTTAGATTACACAATTGCGATCGCAATTTACGACATAAATGTAGAAGCTGAGACAAGTATTATTAAAAACTTAATAATGCTATTTATAACTTTATGAAGATTAAGAATTGAATTAGGGGATTGGGGAATGGGAATGGGGAATGGGAAAGACAGGTTTTCATGGGTTTAGTTACAAAACCTAGAAAACAAATGCACTAATTCTAAAAACTGGGTTTTTGTGTTTGGGAAGACTGAAATTATCTTGATTGTAGCCCAATCAAAACAGTTTTTTAATCACTATATCGGATACCGAATCTGTCTTATAGGATACAAAAATTTAACTTTTGAAAACAATGTTTTCCAGGAAATTAACACTGCTTGGCTGTAGATGGACTCACAAAATCATGTAAATCTACATCCCAAATGCTGATGTAAATAAAATCACATTGTTGGCGGATAATCTGACCCTTGACTGAGCCATTCTCAAAACTAAAATTATCAGACTGACGCTGTTGCACCTGTTTAAGTCCCTGCTTAATTTCTTCAGTGGCTTGCCCATTTAACATTCCATCTAAGGTAGTCTCCATTACCTGCGGGTCTACCGATTGGGCAAAAGATACCTCAGTTTGACGCAGCACTTTGGAGTTACGATCAAATAAATAGCCAAGGTCAATTTTGTTTGGCACAAGTTTGTAAACCACAGCCCGAGTCTTACCCCATGCGCCTCGCAAATCTTGATTTGGTTTGCCGAGAGTAGCTTCTACGATGTTTCTTCCTGTACCTGTAGGAAATGCGGGAACGCTTTCTCTGCTAGTAGTGGCAGCCAATTTACTGCGGGGCTTGTTTTGTGGTGTGGAACGCGCTTCTGGTGTGGGAACTGCCCTTGCCTCATTCTTTGGTTCTGGCTGTGGTGTAGGAACTGCCCTTGCCTCATTCTTTGGTTCTGGCTGTGGTGTAGGAACTGCTTCTGGCGATGGAGTATCTAAAATTACAGGCTCTTTTTTTGGCTGTGGGATCGATATAACTGGGGGCTTATAGGTGGGCAAAGGATCGGCAATTACTGGCTGTTGTGGTGGCGATATCGGTATAACTGAAACTGGAGAAGTTTGGGAAGAAACAGGCGGTTCGGGAGATGGAGGAGTGGAAGGCAAAGATTCGGGCGATGGGGCGGGACTTGTGGCAATAGTTGTTTCTGGTTGTTGCTGACGAGTCATGCTAGAAAGTGCTACTGCACCAATCAAGCCGCCTATAAGCAAACTACCAACAATCACAGCAGGTTTTTGCCAATTTCCACCAGAGGAATACCCTGGAATTACAGAGTTTTTTTGCGGTGAATATAATGGCTGGGTTTGTCGAGTCGGTGTAACGGTGGGAGAAAAGCTGACTGTAGAAGTATTTGCAGTTGACTCAGGAGGTATATGATTAGCAGACTGCAAGGCATACAGCATTTTACTAGCAGTGCTGTAGCGATCGCCAGCGTGAGGCTTAATTGCCTGATTAAGTACCAAAGCTAATTGGGAAGAGACATGAGGCGCGTGATCTTGCCAAAGTATTTCCCCAGTTTTCAGATCAGTTTGCAATTCTTGGGGGTGTTTGCCAGTTAACAGATAAATCGCTGTTAAACCTAAGCTGTAGATATCAGTGGCGTAAACTGGGCGGCCAACAGCTTGTTCGCTAGGCATATATCCAGGCGTACCAATAACGAGCGATCGCGTCGGGTATCCTGGAGAACTCACCACCGAACGGATTGTTTCTTTGACTGCACCAAAATCAATCAAAACAGGCTTACCATCAGCAGAACGGAGAATGATGTTATCTGCCTTGATATCGCGGTGAATAATCCCTTTGCTGTGAACATAATCTAAGACTGAAAGCAAACTCAAGAGAATTTGCCGAACAGCAGTTTCACTCTCAAATCCTTTGGCTTCAACAATTTTGGTCAGGGTTTGGCCGTGAATCCATTCTTGGACGAGGTAAAATTGCCCATTCTCAGAAAAGTAGGCGTAAAGTTTAGGAATTTGGTTACAACTTTCACCCAAATACTCTAAGGTTGCTGCTTCTCGTTCAAAGCGCTGTTGGATAAGTTGGTAAGTTTGCGGAGCATTACTGGTTATCGGTTTGAGTTGCTTGATCACACAGCGACGGCGAGAAGGCAGATGGACATCTTCTGCGAGAAAGGTTTCGCCAAACCCACCAGCGCCAATTACCTGGATAACTTGATAGCGATTGTTCAGTAGGGTTATTGTCATGACAAATTATAAACGACCCAGTGTGGAGCCGGAAATTTCCTCTCTTCTCTGGGCTTGTCGTCAGACATCGCCCTTTTCAAATGTACATCAGATCAGTTAGTTGATGAATTAAAGACACTGAAGCTCTACGCTTACCGGCTAGCTTGTAAACTGAAATCACTCTCGTCCCAAAACCATACCTGCATTTGTTCTGGGACAAAGCCTACTCCGCATTTGAAGTAGGCTTTGTCCCAGATTTCGCCATGTAAGTCAATTCCTTCTAGCCACGAACAACGGTAATCTGAGCAGTGTCAAAGTCTTGTAGCCGAGTCATGTTTCCACTGTTCTTATCTACGCTATACACAGCATTAGGTGTCTCATATCTCATCGCTCCAAAGGCGAGGAGTTGACCTGTTGCAGAGCAAACTAAGCTTTGTAAGCCATTATTCCATGCTTTACCATCAAATTTCAATTGTGCCAGTCTGATTGGCTTTTTTTGATTTGAATCTAGCTGCACCAGAGTTGTATCACCATTGAATCCAAGTAAAGAGGTATAGAGTTTTCCATCTGGGCACTCAGCTAGATTGCTAACCCGCTCATCGTTCGGGAATTTAACCTTACTAATAGAACTTATCTCTCCTGTTTGAAGGTTAATATCTACCAATCTGATCGGTGGTGTACCGTTCTTGTTACCTACTAGAGCGATAAGTCGCCCATCATTAGTGCCTAGCAAGCTCCCAAGCTGTTGATTATCTTTAAGTCCTGAGACTATCAAAGTTTTTACAGGCGTACCCAAAAATGTAATGCGAGTAGGTGTCACTTCTCTGCTGCTAATACTAACAGGAGTAATGGCTACAACAAGTGTGCCATCGCTTAAAGAAGTAAAGCCACTCAATATCTCATTAGGCTCTACTAAAGGTGTACTTTTATCCATAAGTACCTGAGCCTTTCCTGTCATTAAGGATTGCAAAACAAGTCCTAGAGGCTTAATATCTCTGGGTACACTCTTTGAGGCTGTGCTATTAAACTCAGTGGTGTTTCCCTCTGGAATAACCTTTTCGTCAGTGGTGATGATAGGGCTAGAACCGATACCGACAATATTTAAACTTGGTGTTTGCCCTAAAGCTTTGTTGGTTACATAACTAAGCCCAGATACTACACTTCCAGCAAGTACCAACTGGCCAAATTTCCGACGTGAGAGATTGTAACTCATATTTCTACTCCTAGAATTAATGACTTTTATTAAGTAGCAGTGTATTGAACATAAACGGATAAGGCTAAGATATTTGTGTCCAGGTTGCTACTGAGGGTGTCCCATTGTTGTCACTAATAAAAAGCATGTACCAGCCTGGTGGTGCGATGTTTCGATTGGTTGTTACCGTGACATTGAGAGAAGTAGCGTTCCTAAAATTAATTGGTACATCCACTAACCTTTGTTCTGTATCGCAGGAGTGGGTGGTTGCCATTGGTTTAATCAGACTAACCCATTTAATATTTCCAGCTTGGGGTGTCTGAATCGTAAATTGCAGCCCGTAGCTCAATGTTTGAGGAGCGCTCTGAATAATTGGCCGTGACCGCGACATATAGGCGGGACTGTAGATTTCTAATCGCAGTTCATCGACAGTCCGTTGAGGATTACCCCCAGCTGTAACTACCCTACCATCTGGCAGAAGTAAAGCTATGGAGTGATATACACGGGGGACACTTTGTTTAGCTACTGGTGTCCAAGTATATGTGGGTGGATTGAAGATTTCTGCTGGCAGCATTGATTGTGTTATGTCCTCATTCATTTTGCTACCATTGCAAACAAACACTGTGCGATCGGGTAACAAAACTGCACTCAGATGCATCCGAGAATATTTGAGATACCTTGATGGTACGTAAGTTGGGTTAGTAGCTTTTAGATTTACAAGATTCACCCTGTTTGTTGCCGTAGTAGCATTACCCCCACCCATAATCATTACTACTTGGTCTTGTGCAGGTGGTAAAAGCACACTGGCACCTTGATTACCGAAATCTGGGTTTTGCAACCCTGGTACCATTTTTTCTGTAATGGATTGTGTAAATGTCCCTGGCAGGGTTAATATCCTCGGCGCACTCAGTCCACTGCCCATTTGGGCACCTGAATAAAAGATGTTTCCATTACTTAGTAGAAACAATTGTGGGTATGACAGTAAGGCACTAGTTGCTGGAAAAGCATTCCAACCATTTGCAAATGTAGAAGAATAAATTTCTGGTTGTATGTTGAGCTTGCCATGTATATCATACCCAGACACTGCTAATATCCGACCATTGCTTAGTGTTAATACAGTCGGATACCAGCGGCCATTATTCATTGATGGCTTGTTGATCCATTTCTCGTTAATGGGATCAAACATTAGAGCAAAGGGTGTACCATAGAATGGATCGTAGCGCAGAGTTCCACCCGCAACCATTAACATCCCATCAGGGGTGAAGGAGTGACCAGCGCAAAAAAGGTCAATAGGTTGATTATTACTATCCAATGGAGGCGCTTGATGGGAAAAGGTTCCCTTGTTTACATCCCAAACCACACTGTCATAGGGAGTATTTAAGCGACTGGGATCATTACCTGAGCCGCAGAAAAATAGTATTTTACCAGTATGAAATAGAGCAGCATGTATAGGTAGGATTGGGGCTTGGTACGGCAATACTTCCCATTTGTCTGTGGTAGTAGCCTGAGCGATAAAAGTCCCTAAATCTGTTTCCTCTTGAAGGTTCGTTGTGTTAGTTTGAGTCACTTTATCTACAATAATTCCTACGTGAATTTTATTTTTTTGTTCTTTCTTTCAGTAATTTTTTTCCAAATCTAGATATATAGCTTTTTAGGTTTACTTAATATGAAGAAGTAATGTTTTTTATAACAAGATAATGTGAACTCAGGTGTTTTTTATTTCCGATCCTTTTTTTGCGGTGACATTTGCGTAAAAGGGTAGCATTAACGATGCATTGACTTGCCAAATTTAATTCGCTACGAGATTAATGCAAAGTTGTACTAAGTAGAGCGGCATAAATAGGACTAGCCCTTTCAAGGTGGGTAAAAATTTTGGTCACAAAATTCCTCTTTAATCTCTTTACTCTGTGTTCTCTGCACCTAATAAGGTTAAATAAATTACTTTTTAACCGCAGAGGCACAGAGAAGCCAGTGCGTTGGGCGGGTTCCCCGACTTGAAGCAACTGGCGCAACACAGAGAGAAAAAACAGATTTTAGTAGTCACCTTGAAAGGGCTAGTCCTATAGGATTACTATTTGATTTTTGAACAACACGTAGGGTGTGTTATCGCCGAGAGTACGGCACCATTTTCAAGGGTTTGGTGCGTTAGACTAAAGTCATAACGCACCCTACAAATACTTAATTTTTTTCAGAAATCAAACCGGATTCCGATAGTAAATAATTAAAGGTTTGTAGTGAGTGGCTCCAGTCTTTGCTTGAGGACTAAAATCCTCTCTACGAGACGCTACGTGTAGCAAGATCCCCGAAGGGGTACACTACGAACTAATCTCAAGATTTTTTACATTACTTAACTTACTTAAGTGAACTCTATAGTCTCAACAAACTCTAAAATACTCTCCTTGATATCTTCGGCTTCTTCTGCAACAGAATCGGGAGTTTCGCCGTCAAGAAAGCTGTGCTGACTACTAACTATATACAAAAATTCACCACTTATAAAGGTGAGCAGCCCCCGATAGGCATCTAATCTGATTGCAGTTCCATTATTTTCTTGTTTAGAAATCGTGGAACCTTTGGGCATATCGATTAACACGTAGTAAGCGCCTCGCAAAGTATTTTCCAGATATTCGGTATACTCTACAGAAGCCTCTGGGACATTGGCAAAAATCGCTTGGGGTATATACTTGTCTACTAAGATTGTTTGTAAATATTCTTCCTGTCCAATAGATTCTAATTCTTCTAACTGTTCTAAGGGGAAAGGATAATAATCGATTCTCAGCAAAGTACCGATGTCATCAGAAAAGCCAACTACTCCTTCCTGACTCTGAATTCTACCGCCCTGCTGCGGATCAACCGGAATCGGCACTGAAAAATTATTTAAGGGAGATTGATATGTCTGTTCTGTAAAATCTTCTATGATTACGGTTTCATCTTCATCTTCGTCGTCTGTATATTCTTCATTCTCTGCTTCTTTAAAGGCTGCAATTACCTCCTTAATAATTTCCTCTGCTTCTTCATCCTCCAGTTCTAAAGCTGCTTGTAGTTTTTTAAGGTAGATTTGTTTTGATTTGGGGATGGCAAGATCATCGTCTAAAAGCACTATTACCCCAGCAGCAAAACCATCCAGTACTAACTCATCTGAGAGAGATACTTTAGCGACATTAAACAGAGGCCCAATTCCCTCTTGTTCTGCAATCAAGATCAGTCGATCAACTATTTCGGTGATTTCATCTTCTGAGTATTCCTCGAAAACCTCGAATTCCCAGAGGATACCCGCCAAACTTTCTGCATCTACATCTTCAATCAATGAATCAGCGATCGCAGTGACAGTTGCGATCGCCGCCACCGCTTCTTCTGGACTTAGTGATTCTTCTGATGTCTTTGGTGAGTTAAAAACCTTGTCATATTTAGTCATAATTGCTACCTAAATTTAATTCCTTGATACTAATAACAGATTGAAGGTGACAATGGTCAGTTTACCAATGGAGCGAATCTTCTAGAGAAAAAGTTGGTTAATACGTTAAAAATTGAGAAGCAATGTTGCGATCAAACTTCGGAACTGATTGTAGCAAAGCGATCGCACATAAAATCACGAAAGCACGTCACCTTGGCTGGCAATAGTCGCCGTCCCTCATGGAGAAGATAAACAGAAGCTTGCTCCCCGATAGACCATTGGGGCAAAACTTTCACCAATTGTCCTGATTTACAGTCTGATTCACATAAGAGAGTGGGAAGAATCGCAATACCAGCCCCGAAGAGAGCCATTTGTTTGAGAAAAGCAAAGTCGTTCGCCATGATGTTGGCACTCAAATTAACTTGACGACTGGTATTGCCCTGATGAAACCTGATGGGTTTAGCACCAAACAATCGCTGATGCAAGAGTATGCGGTGATGAATCAGATCCGTCACTGTGTCAATAGTTTCTCGTTGCTTGAGATACTGAGGACTGGCAAATAATTGCACTGATACATTGTTGATTAATCGATGCAGGATATATGTTGAGTCTGAAAGTGTTTTTGTGGCTCGAAAAGCGATATCAATTTGATGCGTTGTTAAATCAAGTAACGTCTCAGTCAGCAAAATTTCCACACTGATGTTAGGGTATCGCTCTGAAAATTCCGCGATCAAGGGCGGAAATACAGATAACCCTAAATCCACAGGCATCGTCACTCGTAACAGCCCTGATAGTTCTAGCCGCGCATCCCGCAGTTCTGTAGCCCCTTCATCCAATAAAGCCAAAGCTTGAACACTCCGCCGATAGAACGCCATCCCTTCTTGGGTAGGTGAAACAGCCCGCGACGAACGGTTAAGCAGTTTCACCCCTAACTGCTGTTCTAAGCGAGTAATGCGACGGCTCACCGATCCTTTAGACTCCCCAAGTAGTTGAGCTGCACGGGTTAAACCGCCATGCTCAATGACTGCACACAGCGATCGCAAAAAGATAGTTGAAAAATCTGGTTAAAAACCTTGAAAAGCATATCTGCTATTTCGGTTTTTCTGTCAATGCGTAAGTCCTAAAGTCATACAATCAAAAAGAAATTGAGAACTCAAGAAGTTAAAGACAAGTACTCATGACGACAAACAAAACTCACCATGAAATTTCCCTCCCAACTTACTTTATTTCCCACGGGGGCGGTCCCTGGCCGTGGTTAAAGCCGGAGATGCCGGGATTTGAGCAACTGGAAGCGTCTTTGCAAGAAATGTCGAGGGAGATCGGCATAACCCCCAAGGCAATCCTCATGATCTCTGGTCATTGGTCAGAACGTGACTTCACAGTGATGACGAGTGCTGCCCCTGGGATGCTCTACGACTACTCTGGATTCCCCGAACACACATATCACATCAAATATTCTGCACCAGGGTCGCCGCAAATAGCCCACCAAGTGCAAGAATTGTTAGAGAAAGCGGGATTTCAGACGCGTTCCGACAACTCCCGTGGGTTTGATCATGGTGTCTTTGCCCCTCTGGTAGTAGCTTACCCAGAAGCAAATGTCCCAGTGCTTCAGCTATCGCTTCGCAGAGACTATGATCCAGCAGCTCATCTGGCAGCTGGTAGGGCACTTGCTCCTCTAAGAAAGGAGGGAGTGCTGATCGTCGGCAGTGGACTTAGCTATCACAACTTGAGACAGATGGGACCACAGGCAAGTGTCCCCTCCCATGAGTTTGACGAGTGGCTGACTGATGCTGTTTGCGGATTGAATTCGGAGGAAAGAAACCTGAAATTACTCAACTGGAGCAACGCGCCCTCAGCTCGCCTAGCCCATCCCAGGGAGGATCATTTAATCCCGCTCTTAGTGGCTGTTGGTGCGGCAGAAACAGAGCCGGGCGATCGCGTTTATCATGAGGATGCATTTAGGGGTGGGGTAGCTGTTTCCAGTTTTCGCTTTGGTAAATTTTGGTGATGGAGCAATTATCGTTAATAACTGGTATATTCCGTTGTTTTTACCCTCTAGCAGATGAATTATATCTATGGATAGAATTATAAACTAGCTAGCGATAGATACTTACGCCGTGGGCCGGATGTCACAATACCGAAGTTTGTAGCGACACGCAATAGTCGAAATGTTGTACTGTTAGTTCTACAAATGTGACATTACATGAAATTTTGAGTTTTTTTATGGTAACAACCCCTCCATCCCAGTTTTCACCAGATCAATACAAAGTTGATTCTGCACAAGAAAAAGTAGACGCTATCATAGAAACCCCACCATCGGAAACTGAGATTGACTTAGAGTTTCTTTACACCAGAGATATTGAATTTCGTCAAGAAACCATTTATTTTCTGGTAGTCGATCGCTTTTATGATGGCGATCCAGATAACAGTGAAGGTGCAAACTCAGAATTATACGATCCAACTAGACAAGAGTGGGGTAAGTACTGGGGTGGCGACTTGCAAGGTGTCATCGATAAGTTAGACTATCTTAAAAACATGGGAGTTACTGCCCTTTGGCTAACTCCACTATTCGAGCAGGTAGAAGAGTTATTTATTAGCAATGCGGCGATGCATGGCTATTGGACAAAAGACTTTAAGCGGATTAATCCTCGCTACATTGCTGACGGAGAAAATCCTTCTTTAAATGCTACTCAAGAAGAAAAAAATACGACCTTTGATCGGTTAATTACAGAACTGCACAAGCGGAATATGAAACTGGTGCTGGATATTGTCTGCAACCATAGCAGCCCTGATACCAGTGGTAGCAAAGGCGAATTGTTTGATGATGGGGTGAAAATTGCTGACTTCAATGATGATGTGAATAATTGGTATCACCATTATGGCGAAGTGCAAAATTGGGAAGACGATTGGCAAGTACAGAATTGTGAACTAGCCGGTTTAGCAACCTTCAATGAAAACAACACCGAATATCGAGAATATATTAAGTCAGCAATTAAACAATGGCTAGATCGGGGTGTGGATGCACTGCGGGTGGATACTGTCAAGCACATGCCCATCTGGTTTTGGCAAGAATTCACTGGCGAGATGACGAATCACAAACCAGATGTGTTTATTTTTGGTGAATGGATTTACAGTAATCCTAGTGACGATCGCTCGGTAGAATTTGCCAATCACTCAGGCATGACACTTCTAGACTTTGGGTTGTGCGTGGCAATTCGAGCCGCACTAGCGCAAGGTTCAGAAATGGGATTCCAAACAATTCAATACATTTTTGATCAGGATTATCGCTATAACGGCTCAACAGAGCTAGTTACCTTCATCGATAACCACGATATGTGCCGCTTCCAATCGCTGAACCCCGATCCAGCGATGTTGAAAGTAGCGATCGCTCTAATTATGACATCTCGCGGCATTCCCTGCATCTATTACGGCACAGAACAATATCTGCACAACGATACCGACGGCGGTAACGACCCATACAACCGCCCAATGATGGAAAATTGGGATAGTGAGAGTGAGATTTATCGCTGCATCCGGCTGCTGTCTGGCTTACGGCGACTGAATCCAGCTGTCTCAATGGGTAGCCACTGGCAAAAATACTTAACATCCGATATTTACTGCTATGTCCGCCGCTATCGTGACTCTTTGTGTTTTGTCGCTTTAAACCGGGGAGGAGAAGTTACTCTCCCAGAAGTAGAAACAGAATTACCCGATGGCGAACATACTTGCGTGGTGACTCGCAATAAATATGAAGTCAAAGACGGCAAAATTTATAATCTGGTATTAGAAGAACGGGGAGTGCTGGTTTTCAGCCACGTTGGGGAACGAATCAAAGGACAGACAATTGTCCGCGTCCAACTAAATGGCGTGGATACCCAACCCGGTGAAATCATTGTGGTGACAGGAGATTGCCCAGAGTTGGGTAACTGGGATATCAGCAAAGCCTATCCTTTAGAGTACATCAACTCCAATACCTGGTCTGCCGAGATTCCTTTTGATGAAAGTGCTGGTAAGCTGATTACTTATAAGTATGCAATGTGGCGAGAAGGGCAATCGCCTCTGCGCGAAAATCTGGTAACTCGCCGTTGGGTGATTGCCAAAGAAGGTACCGTTAAATGGCGTGATACCTGGGCATCGGGAAGAGAATCGTAGAGGGGAAAATTCCAAGTCTCTGACGCCACGTGCAACAAGAGTGGCTCGCCGCCCAACGCAGTGGCTCCTCCTTGTAGGCTAGGGTGTACACACAAGTCTTATAACCTAGCCCCACAACGTTTTGATCCCCCCTAACCCACGCCAGTCGCTCTACTTGGGGAGACCCCATCGCTTTTAGCGTCTCCCCTTCTCCCAAAGGGAGAGGCTAGCGCCAAGGGAGAAGACCGCGCTGGCTCCCCGATAAATTGGGGGGAAAAGAATCAAAGTCTCCCAATTTATCGTAAATTCAAGGTTTTAAGACCCCAACCATTACACGTAGTATCAGTTGAGTTGGGGTTTAAATCCCCGACTCCAACCCGACTTTTCACGGTATGTGGAAAACCTCTCTCTAAATCTCTCTCCTAAAAGGAGAGAGACTTTGAATTTTCCCCCTTCCCGTCGCGGGAAGGGGGTTAGGGGGTTAGGTTTTTCGTGGGCTTTTCCACATAACGTGAAAAGTCAGGACTCCAACTGTCTTTAATTTGGAAGTAATGAGTAATGAGTAATGGGTATTACTTATTACTCATTACTCATTTATTTAACGGGGGATTTAGGGGGATCAAGCCACATTTTGCACTTAGCATAAAGATGTGTGTACACCGTAGCTCCTTGTAGGAGAGAGGTTTTCCAGATACCGTAAAAAGTCAGTTAACGAAGCCAAGCCCATGTAAGCTTTTAGATATTTAACAATTAGCCTGGAAGCACGTTTAAAATTTAAGTAAAGAAATATTTCGTAGCTTACAGGCATGAAACGCATCGTCTTAGTTGCTGGGTTTGAATCGTTCAACGCGGACTTGTATAGAAAAGCAGCTTTTTTGGCTAACTCTCGCTGTCCTGAGTTGGATATTCGGGTATTTAGCGATCGCGATCTTACCAATAAACGCACCGAGGTAGAAGCAGCACTTGATGACGCTGATGTGTTTTTCGGTAGCCTACTATTTGATTATGACCAAGTTGTGTGGCTGCGCGATCGCATTGCCCAAATTCCCATCCGTTTGGTGTTTGAGTCAGCCTTAGAATTGATGAGTTTAACCAAGCTAGGTATTTTTGCCATTGGCGACAATCCCAAAGGAATGCCCAAACCAGTTAAATTCATCCTCGACAAATTTAGCAACGGACGAGAAGAAGACAAACTCGCTGGTTACATCAGCTTCTTAAAAATTGGCCCCAAACTACTGAAATATGTCCCAGTGCAGAAAGTCCAAGACTTACGCAACTGGTTAATTATCTATGGTTACTGGAATGCTGGCGGTTCAGAAAACGTCGCTTCATTATTCTGGACACTAGCAGAAAAATACTTGGGTTTAAAAGTCGGCGACATTCCCCCCCTAGTCGAAACCCCCAATATCGGATTACTCCATCCCGACTATCCAGGGTTTTTTGAATCGCCCCGCGAATATTTAGAATGGCATAAAACCCATTGTAGAGACGCGATTCATCGCGTCTTCTTCCCTAATCGCGTCTTCTTCCCTAATCGCGTCTCCCCAAATCGCGTCTCCCCAAATCGCGTCTCCCCAGTTGTCGGAATTCTCCTCTACCGAAAACACGTCATCACCAAACAACCCTACATTCCCCAACTAATTCGCAGTTTTGAAAAAGCCGGGTTAACTCCTTTACCCATTTTCATCAACGGCGTGGAAGGACACGTAGCGGTACGAGATTTAATGACAACCGACTATGAAATTCAGCAACGACAATTAGGTAATATCGAGACTCCCTCACTATCTAGTGAAGCAGTTAAAGTCGATGCGATCGTTTCCACAATTGGCTTTCCTCTGGTGGGTGGCCCGGCTGGTTCAATGGAAGCTGGGCGTCAGGTGGAAGTAGCAAAACGCATTCTCACTGCCAAGAATGTACCTTATATTATTGCCGCACCACTATTAATTCAAGATATTTCCTCGTGGACGCGCCAAGGTATCGGCGGATTGCAAAGTGTAGTATTGTACGCTTTACCAGAGTTGGATGGGGCTATTGATACCGTTCCTCTCGGTGGTTTGGTGGGCGAAAATATTTATCTGGTTCCCGAACGAGTGCAGCGATTAATTGGTAGGGTAAAAAGTTGGGTGGCTTTGCGGCAAAAACCTGCATCGGAACGCAAGATTGCGATTATTTTATATGGGTTTCCTCCCGGTTATGGTGCTGTGGGGACAGCTGCATTATTAAATGTCCCGCGTAGTTTGCTGAAGTTTCTCCACGCACTTCAAGAACAAGGTTATACTGTCGGGGATTTGCCTGATGATGGAGAAGAATTGATTCGCTGGGTGAAAGAAGCAGATGAAGCTAATCCTCTTGTGGGGCAGTCGTCTCGCCTGCCCGTAGATAATGTTGCCCAGCACATAAGTACTGTCAACGCCCGTACCCTAGAAAAATGGCTAGGATATCTGCAAACATCCCGCATCGAAAAACAATGGAAATCTCTCACGGGGACTGGTATTAAAACTTATGGCGATGAATTCCAAATTGGTGGTGTGCAATTAGGCAATGTCTGGATAGGTGTACAGCCACCTTTGGGCATACAAGGCGACCCGATGCGGTTAATGTTTGAACGAGATTTAACGCCCCATCCCCAATATGCTGCTTATTATAAATGGTTACAAAATGAGTTTCAAGCTGATGCTTTAGTTCATTTTGGCATGCATGGAACGGTGGAATGGTTGCCTGGTTCTCCTTTGGGTAATACGGGTTATTCTTGGTCGGATATTCTGTTAGGAAATTTGCCTAATCTATATATATATGCGGCGAATAATCCTTCAGAATCCATGTTGGCAAAACGTCGCGGTTATGGTGTGTTGATTTCTCATAATGTCCCGCCTTATGGTCGTGCAGGTTTGTATAAGGAGTTGGTGGGGTTGCGGGATTTGATTTCGGAGTATCGGGAAGATCCCCAAAAGAATTATGTTTTGAAGGAAGGGATTTGTAAAAAAATTGTGGATTCTGGGTTGGATGCAGATTGTCCGTTTACAGAGGCGAAGAAGTTGGGGATTGCCTTTACTCCTGAAAATGTGCGGATGTTTAGTAATCATGCTTTTGATGATTATTTGGTGGAGTTGTATGGATATTTACAGGTTTTAGAAAATCGGTTGTTTTCTTCTGGGTTACATACTTTGGGGGAAGCACCGAATGAGGAGGAGTTGGAGGGGTATTTGGAGGCTTATTTTGGAGACGAACCGCCTTCGCGCAGCGTCTCGGAGAGAAGACGCCAAGGACGCCAAGAGGAAGAAAAGCAAATTACAGATTTGTTGATGCAATCTACGGATGAGTTGACGAATTTGTTAAGGGGGTTGAATGGGGAGTATATTCCGCCTGCGCCGGGGGGGGATTTGTTAAGGGATGGGGCTGGGGTTTTGCCGACTGGGAGGAATATTCATGCTTTAGATCCTTATCGGATGCCTTCACCTGCGGCATACCAACGAGGACGAGAAATTGCTCAAAAAATTATCGCCCAGCATTTGGATGAATGTGGGAAATATCCTGAGACGGTGGCGGTGATGTTATGGGGATTGGATGCGATTAAAACTAAGGGTGAATCTTTGGGGATTTTGTTGGAATTGGTGGGGGCTGAACCTGTTAAGGAAGGAACTGGTAGGGTTGTTCGTTATGAATTGAAGCCGTTGGCGGAGGTTGGACATCCCCGCATTGATGTTTTGGCTAATTTATCTGGGATTTTCCGAGATAGTTTTGTCAATATCATCGAATTGTTGGATGATTTATTTCAACGGGCGGCTGATGCTGATGAATCAGAAGATCAGAATTTTATTAGAAGACATGCTTTGGCTTTGAAAGCCCAAGGTGTAGAGAATGTATCGGCGAGATTGTTTTCTAATCCGGCGGGTGATTTTGGTTCTTTGGTGAACGATAGGGTGGTTGATGGTAATTGGGAATCTGGTGAGGAGTTGGGGAATACTTGGCAAAGCCGCAATGTATTCAGCTATGGGAGAGAAGATAAAGGTCAAGCTAGACCGGAAGTTTTAAATACTTTGTTAAAAACTAGCGATCGCATTGTTCAAGAAATCGATTCGGTAGAATATGGTTTAACTGATATTCAAGAATACTACGCTAATACTGGCGGTTTGAAAAGGGCAGCAGAAAAACAAGGCGGGAAGAAGGTGACAACTAGCTTTGTGGAAAGTTTCTCGAAGGATACTACACCCCGCAATTTAGATGATTTGCTGCGGATGGAGTACCGCACTAAGTTGGTAAATCCTAAATGGGCGCAAGCAATGGCGAATCAAGGTTCTGGTGGTGCTTTTGAAATTTCCCAACGGATGACGGCGTTGATTGGTTGGGGTGGTACTGCCGATTTTACCGATGATTGGGTTTACGATCAAGCGGCTGATACTTATGCCTTAGATGCAGAGATGGCGGATAAATTACGCAAGGCAAATCCTGAAGCTTTTCGCAATATTTTAGGCAGAATGTTGGAGGCACATGGGCGGGGTTTCTGGGAAGCTGATGGTGATAAGTTAGATAAGTTGCGTCAGTTGTATGAGTTGACAGATGAAGAGTTGGAGGGTGTGACGGTTTAGAAATAGGGAGAAATTATGAAGTTTCTGATTGCTATCTTTCCATCTGAACTGACTTTTCACGTTATGTGGAAAAGTCCACCAAAAACTTATTACAATCCATCAAACAACAGAACCTCGGCAGTTCCAATGACCAATGACCAATGACCAATGACTTGATATCTGCTTGATATTAAGTCTTGTGTAAGGTTTGAGATGTATAATATCGGTGTATAAAGTTGTGTTTGAGTTTGTCACAGAAATTAAACAAGTTTAAAGTATCCTGCTGGATTTTGTTTACAGCAATTTTCAGGTAATTGAACCACAAACTAAGTTAGAATGAAGAGATAATATTGTATGAATAAATGCCAGTATCTTACTCAAAGGATTT
>NZ_JBALEK010000026.1:0-6871 GCF_036917815.1 Nostoc sp.
ACTTTGGTAGATTTTCCTTCTCGGTTTAGAGAATACACAATTTCTGGTTCTTGTCAAACTTTTTGTTAAGAAAGATGTTTATAATGGATAGCTTTTTTAAGGGGGGTTAGGGGCAGGGCTGATTCATTCCCTAAAAGACCTTAATTTACAAGCGTATCAGTCAAAAAAATCAGGTTTTTAAACACTCTAATTGGGTCAAAAACCAGGCGATCGCACTTAAATTTACCGATTGAAACAGTAATTTTTCGATTACCAACTCACTAAATTTTCTGGTTGATACTCTTGACAAAATTCTGATCTGAACGAATGAAACAGCCCTGGGGTTAGGGGGGATCAACAAGTGCCTGAAATCACAGCTAACTACTTTTCAAACATCCTTTAAGTTGACTCTACCGCTTTCCACGTATTTGTATAATTAGCAAAGTAAAACAGTATGAGTTTTCTCCACTGCAGAAAACTGAGCAATTAACCCTACTTTATCGAAATTTTATATAAGGATACCTAAGTTTTCCCGGCTTAGATATCCAATAGCAACATAACCTACATTAAATAGATTGTTATATCTATTCTAATTACTAATTTTTATTTTTAAATGTTTCTTAGGACAGTTTATAAATTGATCCTTAAGTAGGATGCCAAAATTAGATAGAAGGTTTAGTGTGATTTTGAAAAGATATTCGGATAAGACTCTTATTCTATCTATAATAGAATAGGGTATTTTTTGCTAATTAGACCTCCTGGAACAGTTACCAGATAAATACATCTAATTTTTACCTCAAGCTTTTATATTCAGCCTAACTTCTCAAGCTGATGAATTATCACCAGAATATACTTCTTGCATAAATCAAAAAACCCCCCTTCCGCGCTTCAATTAGTAGTATACGTAAACTACATTTGAAGAAAATCGAAAATTATAATTTCGACACTTTAGCTAAGGATCAAAAAATTGAAGAAGAATTCAATTGACAAGATGCCCTTACCTTGACTCCTGAATTCTGTTTCGGATGAATAATTATTAAGTTCTTCTCTCAGTAGAAAACTCTCAAGGCAAAGAGCAAGAAGTATTTCCTTTAGAAACTGGGGATTGTTTCGGTGAAATATCACTCTTGTTAAACAAAACCCACTTCCCACTCCCTACTTGTTTAGAGTGAATACAAAGACTTAATCCACTCCCATTCCTGCGTCAAACCCTCTCTCAGGGAAACTTGCGGCTGATATCCTAGAATTTTCTGCGCTTTAGATACATCAGCCGCCGTGTGACGGGCGTCTCCCATTGCCTTTTCGATGTGGTTTCTTTTGATTGATTTCCCGACAATTTCTTCAATCGTATCCAAGACTTCTGCTAAAACTACCCTGCTACCGCCACCGATATTAAAGATTTCTCCCACTGCTTGGGGTGCAGTGGCGGCGGCTAAATTAGCGGCGACGATATCACTAACAAACGTAAACTCCCGCGTTTGCTGGCCATCGCCGTAAATAGGAATGGCCTCATCCTGCAAAATGGATCTAAAGAACTTATTAAATGCCATATCTGGGCGCTGTTTGGGGCCATAAACTGTGAAATAGCGCAATGTCACACAGGGTACGCCAAAGTTTTTGTGATACAGTTCACACAAAAACTCTGCTGCTAGCTTCGTAATGCCGTAAGGAGAAACTGGTTGAGGACAAATTCCCTCGTGAGTAGGTAATGTTTCTGCATCACCATATATACTTGATGAAGAGGCAAACACTAACGTTTTCAGGTCTTTAGCATCCTTAGCTGCTTCTAGTAAAACTTGTGTAGCGTTAATATTTCGTTCTGTATAACCTCGAAAAGCTTTACCCCAACTTGCCCTAACACCTGCTTGGGCAGCTTGATGGTAAACTACATCAACATCTTTTAGGAGTGGCTGCCAATCTAAAAACTGCATATCTCCTTCAATTAAGGTAAAACCAGGTGAGTGATGTAAGTGTGCAATATTCTTAAACTTTAACATCGGATCGTAGTAATCATTGAATTCATCAATACCGATGACTTCTTCGCCTTGTTGCAGCAATGTTTCTACAAGATGAGAGCCAATAAAGCCGGCGGCTCCAGTAACAATAATTTTAGCCATGTTGCCTATTGTTTGATATTTTCATTAATCCCCATATTCACAGGTTAATACTTGTAATCAATGATCGTCATTACCTGAAGATGATTTTCTTGCTCAATTATTTCAATGGTTCAAAAAATCATTATAAATACTTAAACATTGTGATTGTATTGCAAGTATCTCAGTATATATATTGAAATATTGCTATTAACTATTAATAATTGTAGTAATTCACCAAATTAGATTTAAGAGGATGTTTGAAAAGTCCTTTTGTTGGTAGCAAAATCTTATAGATCCCCCTAAGTCCACGCCACGTGCTTCTCCCAAGGGGAGACGCTGCGCGAACAAGTCTCTTAACCGCAAGGGCGCAGTGGCTCCCCGATAAATTGAGGGACTTTGATTCCGGTTCCCCCCTTTTTAAGGCTTGCTCGGGGGGATCTAGAAGTACTTAAAATCACAGCCAAACACTTTTCAAACAACTTCTTAAGAATAAATACAGTAAAAATTCAATAGCTATAGCAGTTATCGTTTACGTGAGTTACACCCGTAGGGGCACGGCATTGCCGTGCCCCTACACCTCGTGATGTAACGTTGTACTGCATCTGAATGGGAACCGCTATATATTTATTCTTGTCACGTCTCCTCAGATCAATTCTTGATGAAGACGTATAGAAAGAAGCCTACCGCCTGCGGCATCTCCCCTTAGTAAGGCTTTGGTATCGGCCTTTTCAGTGATGAGGGGGCTTGCATAAGTGTGAGAATTGATGAAAAAATTGATCCGCGAGAGCCAAATAGGGAATTCTCGTTTCGCAAGGGACGCACGAGGAAATCAGTGAAAGTTTTAGTTGTAGGTAATGGCGGGCGGGAACACGCTCTAGCATGGAAACTGTTGCAATCTAAGCAAGTTGAGCAAGTTATCTGTGTACCAGGCAATGGGGGTACAGCAACTATGGAACGTTGCCAGAATTTGCCCCTAGCAGTAGATGATTTTGAGGGCATGAGCCGATATGCTCTCTTAAATGGCATAACTTTGGTAATAGTTGGGCCAGAAGTCCCCTTGGCGAAGGGAATTACAGATTACCTCCAAGATAAAGGATTGATGGTGTTTGGCCCAGTTAGAGCCGGAGCGCAAATTGAAGCGAGTAAAGCTTGGGCAAAAACCCTAATGCAAGAAGCCGGGATTCCGACGGCACGGGCTGCGGTATTTACGGAGGCAGTAGCAGCAAAATCTTACGTCAAATCTCAGGGAGCGCCAATTGTCATCAAAGCTGATGGCTTGGCGGCTGGTAAGGGTGTAACGGTGGCTGAAACACTTGAACAAGCAGAAAATGCCGTTGATGCGATTTTTCAGGGACAATTTGGCAGTGCTGGTGAATTTGTCGTCATTGAAGAATGTTTGATTGGGCAGGAGGTGTCAGTTTTAGCGTTGACGGATGGGTTAACAATTAGACCCTTGCTGCCAGCTCAAGACCACAAGCGGATTGGTGACGGCGATACGGGGGAAAATACTGGCGGAATGGGAGCATACAGCCCAGCACCCATCGCTACGCCGCAGTTAATGGCACGCATTCAAACAGAAGTGTTAGAAAGAGCGATCGCCACCTTACGAGCTAAAGGCATTGATTACCGAGGCGTGCTGTATGCTGGGTTAATGATTGCCCCCAATGGCGACTTTAAGGTTTTAGAATTTAACTGTCGCTTCGGCGATCCCGAAACCCAGGTTATTTTACCACTGTTAGAAACACCCCTAGAAGAGTTGCTTTTAGCCTGTGTACAACAGCGCTTAAGTGAATTGCCGCCCATTGCTTGGAAAGAGGGAGCATCTGCCACTGTCGTTGCAGCTTCCGGTGGTTATCCCGGAGAATATCAGAAAGGCCAGATTATTACTGGTATTGGCGAGGCAGAGGCCACAGGAGCAACTGTATTTCATGCAGGTACGAAATTAAACCAGCAACAAGAAGTAGTGACAGATGGGGGTCGAGTATTAAATGTGACTGGAATCGGAGAAAATTTTGAGCAAGCGATCGCTCAAGCTTATGCAGGTATAAAATATATTCAGTTTGATGGGATATATTACCGGAAAGATATTGGGCATAAAATAGTGAGTGCGAAGCAGGGGGAGCAAAAATAAGCGATCGCACGATGTTGCTTGTTCAAGAAGTTATGCGGGTGACTGACGATCCAGTAATACTTGGACAGGCATATTATCCACATAATATTCTTATTACACATCCAGGTCACTTGAATGATATTTACGATGAGCTTCTAACTTTAGAGCCAATAAAATGTCTATTCAAATTTTTAGAAGATTTACCAGATAAGGTTTTTGCGTACATGTGAATAACTGTGACCAAAGCTGAGGCAACGTACCATGACTAGTAGAGGATTGTCTATTCCCTGTAAGAAAATCACTTCTAGCACTAATATTTACTAGTACGACACGGCGGAAATAAAGCAACCATTTTAAATAGCGAGAAAGCCTACAAAATAAGCATTCTTTCTTTTTACTTTTGCCTTTTTACTTTTGCCTTCTTGTACTAGCCTACCTCCGCAGGCTTTGTTTGTGTAGCCCCAGGCTTGTAGCCCGTGGGCGTTAATGTGCAACCTCACAGAAAATTGGTATAACTAATCACCCGATGAGATTTCGGGTTGTGAATTATTTTGCAACCATCTTTCCAAGTCAGTGATAGAGGAGAAATCCAATAAAGCTTCGCCCAATTCTTCCAACTGTTCAATAGATAATTGACGAATTCGTTCAGTTAAGGAAAGTTGAATCTCTCCACAACGTCGATTTACTAACCGTATAATTAACTCCTGTTTCCCTTCGAGTTTCCCTTCGAGTTTCCCACGTAGTTCACCACGTAATTCACCACGTTCCATAGCGAGTTGTTCGGTTGGGCTAACTAAGGGCATTTTCCTTTCCTCCTCAAAACGTTTGATTTTGGCGACTAATTCTGCTTGTAACTCTTTGGGGAGAGTCATCATGGTGTCGATAATTTTAAAAAGTTTAACAACCTGTTCTTTGGTTAAACCACGCTCATAAAGTCCGCGAATTAACTGCCATTTATATTCTGACCGAAGAGGCAGGGGAGCAGGGGGCAGGGAGCAAGGGAGAAAGATACGCTCAGTTACCCTGCCACAAGGGTTTCAGAGCCAATATATTTATTTATGCCCAAAAATAAAAATATTTATTTCGAGACGCGCAGCGCGAGAAATAATGCGTCCTTAGTTCAAGCCCCTACATTTATGTATGGGGTTCTCCCCCTGCCCCCCGCTCCCTGCTCCTTGTCCTCTTGTTGACCGTTCCGGAAACTGACTAGTTGTGGCTTTAGTTTTCAGGTGTGCCATCGTAATTATGGCAAAGGGGTTACTCATAGATTCTAGTTCATCCCAACGGGATTGGTAGTCAATGAGTTTAACAGTGGGAAATTTCAGAGTAATTTCACCTTTGCCAATGGAATAATTATAACAATCAGGTCTCCAGTTAGGTCTGTCATCTCCGAGAATGGCTAGGCTCAGTACTTTGTTTTCATAAAGATCAAAGGCGCGATAATGATAGATGAACATCCGTTTTTCAAAGCTAACATCATAATGACTTTGAATTTCTACATGAATCAAGATCCATATCTGTTCTTGATTCAACAACCAAACTTTATAAAGTTTATCAGCAATCCGGCTTTGGGTTTCTGAGGAAGCAGTAATTTGTTGAAGTTCTTTGTCAAGTGGTTGAGGTGGTTGTGTCCAATCAATTAATTGGTAAATTTCGGGAAAGAAAAAGGATAAAAAGCTTTCAAAATATTCGTTTAATGCTTCTTTCCATGATTCATCATAATTGGCTGTTATTTCACTCATTTCGCTTTGAGTTTGAGTAGCAATTTATTATAGCGGTTTTCATCTCAGTGAGATCCGGTCAGTGAATTGCAGTGTCAGCGTCAAAAAGCGCTTTTAGTGGTTTAGTTGGGCTACTCAAAGTTACTGAAAAAGTCAGGGAATTCAGCCATCAATTCATCAAAGTCGCTGAAGTCACCATCCCAGTCGGGCAGTTCCTCATCGCTGGGTTCTGGGGCTGTACTACCCACATATACGGTGACTGTCTTGGTATCCTTTAACCCGAAATCATCAACAACTGTCAGGGTAGCTTGGTATTCTCCACCTTCAGCAAATACATGGGTAACTGATTGACCCTCAACTGGTTCTGTACCGTCGCCAAAATCCCAGATATAGGTAAGTGGTGTATTATCATCAGTTGCATTGGCAGTAAATTCTACTGGGTCTTGTTGGTAGACTTTTTTCGGTACTGGGAGGTCGGTTATTTGGGGTGCGCGATTGGGATTACTAGGGTTGGTACTGCCAACGTATACGGTGACTCGCCCCCGCTAACAATCCACTATCAACGCCATCCACATTACCATCGCGGTTAACATCACCAGCTATGAAGAGAGTGAGGGAGGGAGGGAGGGAGGGAGTGGGGGAAGTGTTGGAGAGTGAGATTAGGTTTAAGCCAGCACGATTAACTGCGAATAGGCCGTAACTACCATTAGCATCAACGTGTGTGGCAACAGGAGTCAAACCAAGGAGTGTAGGTAATGTCATATTACCCTGTAACTCAACACCCAGCAGCACAGTGCCAGTAGCAGTAGATCGTAATTCGGAATCTCTGAGACTGAAAGTATAGCGATCGCCCACACTATCATTAATCGTCTTATACCAATTTAATATGAAGCTGCATATAAAAGGGCTTCTAGGATAAAGTTATAAGAAGAGACAGACATCACTTGTTCAAGCGTGAGTTGGTC
>NZ_JBALEK010000027.1:0-50460 GCF_036917815.1 Nostoc sp.
GAATATAGGTAGAGTCATTTCTCGCGACATCTTCAAACAGCAGTTGGGGATTTTCATCGAAGGAGCCAAACAAATCACTTGACTCTACTTGGGATAATGCTGAATCGGAAGTTTCCCCAAAAATGATATTTTCTGATAGTTCATCCACAGGATTCTCTGTGGTGTCCATCTGAATATAGGTAGAATCATTTCTCGCGACATCTTCAAACAGCAGTTGGGGATTTTCATCGAAGGAGCCAAACAAATCACTTGACTCTACTTGGGATGATGCTGAATCGGAAGTTTCCCCAAAAATGATATTTTCTGATAGTTCATCCACAGGATTCTCTGTGGTGTCTATCTGAATATATGTAGAATCATTTCTCGCGACATCTTCAAACAGCAGTTGGGGATTTTCATCGAAGGAGCCTAATGAATTAACTTCCAGATCAACAGCAGATATCTCTGGAGGCTGATTAGTAAATTCTGGAGCAAAATCTAAAGCTTCTGGCTGTTGCGGCCTGATAATTTCTTCCTCTGGATGCGGCGCAAACAGAGGCGTTTCAGAGATAAAGGCATCGTTGATTGCAGGGGAAATAGTTGAGTTACTTGGTGCTAACTCATCAAATAAATTACTTTCAGAATCTGATGATAATATCAAGTCTAGCTGTTCTTGGTGCTGGAAATTAATATCAAAGTCTTCTTCTATGTCAAAACTGCCTATAGGATAAGGTATGGGCTGCTGACTATCAGCAAAAATGTCATCAGCCGCCGGAGTAAACAAACTCTCCTCTAAAGCACTTTCCACATTCTGCTCAATTAAGGAATCGAATTCTTTCTGTTCCTCCGTGGTTTCTTGGTTCCAGAAGTTGCTTGGATCATTTTCAGATTGAGAAAACTCAGGTGCTGTGGTTGGAGATATATCAAATAAATCACCGATTTCTGGTTCACTTGTCGGCAGTAGTGTCTGTTCTTCTATATCAGCAAATAAGTTGTCCAAAGACAAGCCAGTTTGCTGGGGTAATTCTATGTAGTCACTAGGGCTAATTTTTTCTACCCAATTTGCATTTCTAGTTTCTAAGAATAAGCTATCAAAACTGTTTTCTTGGTTGGTAGATAGTTCTACACTGGCAAATGGCTCAGTTTCTGGTTGAATTGCTTCAACTGTTGGTAATAGTTCTTCATCATCATCAACTATATTATTTTGGAAAATCTCGCCAGGAGCCTGGTTTGGATCGCTAGGAATATCAATAAATTCTTGTAAATTTTCCGAAGAAGAAGAGTCTAAATTTATGTTAAATTCGTTAATATCACTCAAATCGAGAGTGTTAGCAGATGTCTCTTGATTTTGCGGTTCTGAATTCTCTTTTTCTAGGAAATTGTCGCCAAATAACAGGGATAAATCTTCTGTTGTGGCCGTGGTTGTTGGGTGCTGCGCGTTGCTTGTCTCTTCATCAAAGGAGAGGAAATCGGATAAATCGCCATCAGCAGCGTCAGTGCTGCTGAAATCAATTCCAAAATCATCGGTGGCAACAGTATCTAAGGTTTCTTCTTGATGCCAGCTTTCATCTAGTTCGGGACTCTCACCATCAAATAAATCGGCAAGGGTATTTAACTCAGCTATTCCTACCTCTGGCCCATTGGGGTCAAGATTGTTACTGATTGGATGTGCTTCGTCATGTGTGGTGAAAGCAAGACTGGTGTGAGTTGCAGCATTTAGTGGTGTTCCTTGTAACTGAACATAGGGGCGATCGCGATCGCGACTATTCTCGTTTAGATTCAGTTCTTCAGTTGTCTGGGCTAACGGTTCGGCGTTACCAGATGGAATTGGCTCTGATTCTGTCAAAGGCGCAGAATCTTCATCAAACAAATTAGAGGTAATTTCTAATAACTCAATTTCTGCCAAGCTCAAAAGTGCTTCTAGTTGCTGACTAATTGCAATTTCGGCTTCCCTATCTTGCAGAACTAATTCTTGAGCTTGCTTGATTTCGGTAATGACAATTTTAGCTAAAGTTAGATAAGTATTTTCGGGATTAGCGATCGCACTGGCTGCTGCTTGACACAAACCACACCACTTGGACAGCTTCCAAGTCTCACCAAGTTTGACTAACTGGTAACAGCATTGCTGGAGATTTTGCCGAGTTGAGGGGGTTGTGGTTTGCTTAAATAGTTGCAACATTTCCCGCAGTGTTTGCATCACTTGGGCTTGAAACTCGCCCCAGTTATTATTTTCTTGAGCGGTAACTGGCGATAGCGCAGCGTTAGCGAGTCCGCGAGCGTCTCGTGCCGTGTTAGCGAGTCTGGGAGTGTCTCGCATCTCTTGGGGTTGGGGTGCTACCGAGTCTGAAGATTCCTGATGGGTGTCTTCTGCCAAACTGGGAATATCTCGCCGCAGGAAAAGTTCTGTAAGTGTGGAGACATTCTCTACAGAATTTGTGTGTAGTTCTGTTGCGGCTACTCCACTGTTCGCTTGTTGTACAAGTAGTTCCAGATGCTGATACAGCCATTGAAAGACTGGTTCAGTTTCAGACATCAAAGTATTAGCTGCATCTTCAGAAAGACCATAAGGCCCGCTCAAATGCTCTAACAGCGATTTTAGAGTATCAGATACACCAAGAAATAAAGACTCTAACTTTTGGTCAATCTGAACCGGATTATCTTTAAGAATTTTAAAACAATCTTCCAGACGGTGGGAGGTATGCTGGATGCTAGTCAATCCAAGCATCGCCGCTCCTCCTTTGATAGAGTGAGCCGCCCGGAAGACCTCACTGATCATTTCCGGGTCGTTCAGGGTCCCCTCTAAATTCAGCAAGCCTTGCTCAATGGTATTCAGGTGATCCCTGGCTTCTTCAATAAAGTAACCCAAAATCCGCTGTTGTTGTTCCGGCAGCATAGTTTTTTAGTCAAGAGTCATTAGTCATTAGTTATTAGTCATTAGTCATTGGTCACTTGTGCTGAACGTTGCCGTTGGCGCAGCCTCTCGCAGAGAAGTATTGGTCATTAGCAAATAACAAAGGACAAAGGACAAATGACAATTTATCTGGTTTCCATAGTTTCCACTCGGAAACGTTCAACGGAGGCGATCAAGTCACGGGATACACCTACTAAGTGTTGTAGGGCACCTGAAACTCGCTGTGCTTCCTGGGAGGTTTCTTGGGCGGTGAGTTCTACTGATTGCATTACATGGGCGACGGCGCGGGAGGTTTCCGTTTGTTCCACAGTGTCGCTGGTAATGGAGCGCACAAGAATATCGATGCGATTCGCTACTTGAATAATGTTTTCGAGCGATCGCTTGGCTTCTTCTGCCAATTTTGTCCCTTTAATTACTTGTTGTGTGCCTTCTTCCATTGCGGTCATTACTGAACCTGTTTCGCTTTGGATTTGCATCACAATTTGTTCAATTTCCTTCAGGGATTTAGCAGATTTATCTGCTAACTGGCGCACTTCATCTGCCACGATCGCAAACCCGCGTCCAGCTTCTCCCGCTCTTGCCGCCTCAATACTAGCATTGAGTGCTAACAAGTTTGTTCTGGAAGCAATTTGAGAAATCAACGCCACAATTTTAGAAATTTCTTGGGAAGATTCCGCCAACCGCTTCACTTTGCGAGTGGTTTCGGCAACGGTTTCCCGAATTTCTAAAATACCCGCTACGGTATTTTCTACCGCTTCGCCACCTTTGAGAGCGATCGTACTAGCATCGCGGGCAACGATTTCAGCTTCCCGCGCCGCCTCTGCTACCCGTTGAATCGAGTCGGTCATCACCTGTACAGAATTCAGCGTCACTACCAACTCTTCTGCTTGGCGCAAAGCATCACTCGATAAGGCTCTAGCAAAGGTTTCGGAGTTGGTTGCACCTTTTGTCACATCCTTCGCCGCCACTTTTACCTGTTGCACAATATCCCGCAAGTTTTGAATTGTCAGGTTAAAGGCATCAGCTACGGCTCCCAGGACATCGGCTGTCACTTCAGCTTGGACTGTTAAATCGCCTCTAGCAGCTCCTTCCACATCATCCAAGAGACGAATCACCTGGCGTTGGAGGTTTTCTTTGGCTTCCTCTTGTTCATCGGCTTTCCGTTGGGCTTCACTTGTGGTTGTGAAAATTACCCGCGCCATTTCATTAAAGGCACTGGCTAAATGCCCCAATTCATCTTCGGAAAACACTGTGGCTTGAGCATTCAGATTTCCTTGACGTACAGCCTCAAACTGATTTTGCAGATCATCAGTTGTGCGCCGAATTTGTTTAAGCGCCAGATTACCCATGAAGCCTGCGGTAGCAAAACCTGCAATCCCAGCTGCTAGTGACATTGCCCAACCTGTATTGCGTACTGATTCTCGTTGTTGGGGTGGCGAAAATGTGGTGGCAACAAAGCTAATTGTGGCGACAACCAGCGCCGAAACAATGCCCACACTTCCAGCAATTAACCATTGCTTCCTCTCAATGGAGGCATTCTCTAATGGTGCTAACCATCCTTGTTCGATGCTGACATTGGGTTCTAGTTTCGAGACATCTGTTTGGCTAAAGACTGGAACCGCTTCATGGGAACCAGTCATCGAGAATAGTTCTTCTTCGCGATCGGCTGTATTACTTGAAAAAGCCTCTGCTACTTGAGAGCGTCCACCATCACGAGCTTCTGCTGGAGAAGAATGCATTGCCAGATCGCCGAAGTTAGAATCTCCTTCGAGCATATCAAACCCTGGAATATTGCCTAAATCGTCAAATTCCTCAAAGTCATCTAAAAACTCGATATTGCTCTTAGAATTTTCTCCATTCAGTATAGTAGCTGAGTCTTCATAAGAACTTAAACCCTCTGAGCCAAAGGCAGACTCAAATGCTTCCATATCAAAATTTTCATCGCCATCAAAGCTATTTTGATCTGCGAATTTATCTGATTTAAGCTGCTTTTGGTTCTGAGGTAAATTGCTACTAAAAGATGAAGATTCCTTAGACAATACTGGCAAAGAAGCTTCCTCTTCTTGCAATTTTTTGGGTTTCAGCCAATTATGTGCCTCGGTTTCAGGCAAATTATCTTGATTGCCGTATTCCAATTTGTTTGTTGTTGTTGAATCATTTCTCAGGTCGTCTGCAATAATCAGTAAAGTTTCGTCTCCAAAACTAGATTTGTTATATTCTAAATTTCCAATACTCTGCTCTGGTGACTTTGACTCACTCAACAAATTAGGGAAATTATTCTCGCTATTACTAGCTTGTGAATTAGAAGACGAAGAGTTATTATTGTCAAAAGTTGAATTTCCGTAAGGAGAATTTATCCCATTATCTGAGAATTGACTATTTACTAATGATTCTTCCAGAATATCTTCTGAGATATCTTCCTGCCAAAAAGCAGGCAATTCTAATTCTGTGTTTTCCTCTAAGTTGCTATTTGACCCTTGTTCCTGTAATTCTTCTTCATCCAAGGCAAAGGGATCGTCACCAAAAGGTGTAGAAGAATCTGATATTTTTACTGTTCTAATACTATCTTCTGTAGGCAGATCAAATGGACTTTTTGAAGATAGTTCTTCAACCCCATTTACAGTCTCTTGATGCTCTCCAAAAAAGTTCAAATCCAGGTTCTTGCTGTCAAACTCTTCACTAGCCCCCAAATCTTCTAATTCTGGTTCGCTATATGCCAGTGCATCAGACATCTCTGAGGAATTTATTTGTTCTTCACTTCCTGATGTATCAATCTCACCACTGAATGAGTGTAAATATTGATCGATATTCTCAATTCCATTATTGGCAAAACCAATAATTTCTTGATCGTTAGTCAAGCCCAATACCTGTTGATATTCTTCTTTTGCTACATCATACTGCTGTAAAACATAGTAGATGTGACCCCTTAACAAATGGGAGTTGGGGTCATCTGGTAAATTTTGCACCACTTGGTCAACTAAAGTGGCGGCAACCTCATAATCCCTTTGAACATAGGCGGTCATCGCCTGTTGATATGTTGGCTCGTAATTATCAATACTTGCTGCCATTTCCTCCTCCAATTTCATCCTGCCCACCTAGCACTCCGTACAATTGCCATTTGATCGAGCAGTCGTAAACACTGATTGTTTTTAGCACCTAATGACCACTCTCCACGTAAAAAGGGAGCCATAGTATCTGGAACACCAGTTGGTGGCATGAGATTTTGGACATCTAACCAGTCCATACCACCGATTTCCTCTACTGCTAAACCCACTATTATGTCTTGCTCTTCAATGGCAATCACCGAAATTTCAGCTCTATCCGTGTTTAATGCACTTGCTTCCCCCAGAAATTGACCCAAATCGGCCACCCAAATAACTCGACCTCGTAAATTTAGAGTACCCAAAAGTAAAGGAGAAGCATTAGGAATCGGGGTGATTCTATCAGGACTTAGTTCAATTACCTCCCGGATGCCAGTCGCTTGTAGTGCAAACTCCTGATGCGAGGGAATGTAAAACCTCAAATGTAACTCACCTTCAGGACTTTCTACTTGTAATTCTGGTCGGAAGTGGTCTTGACCGTTGCCACCTAAAAAGTCCGGTTTGCTGACCATGTTGTTTTTATCCTTATCCTCGCAGCAGTTGTTTGACTGTTCCTACCAACTCGGTTGGTTGAAACGGTTTGGCTATGTAAGCGTCTGCACCCTGCTTCATCCCCCAGTAGCGATCAAATTCTTCGCCTTTGGAAGAACACATAACCACAGGGACATTTTGGGTTTTTGGATCGGATTTTAACCGCCGACAAACTTCGTAGCCATTCATCCGGGGCATGACAATATCCAATACCACTAAATCGGGAGGTGCTATTTGAATTGCCTCTAATGCTTCTAATCCGTCACTGGCGTGGGTGACTGTTAGGCCAGTTGCTTTCAGGAGGTCTGTAATCATCTCCCTTTGCGCGATACTGTCTTCCACAATCAGAACTGTACTCATAAGTATCTATTTACCTCCTGATGTAGACGTTCCTAATTGGAACATTCCCTGATTCCTCCGCAAATATTAACTGTATAAATTAATTGTATGTTCTCACTATTTTCCTGGATATTGACATTTCACGAAGTTAGCTGACTCTGTGATAACATCTTTTAACTCATCTTTTAGTAGATCAACAAATCTTTGATCTCTTTATATGCCCCATAGATGAGGGAGATGAGGGAGTGAGGGAGTGAGTGAGGGAGTGAGGGAGTGAGGGAGTGAGTGAGGGAGTGAGGGAGTGAGGGAGTGAGGGAGAAATAATCAATGCCCCATGCCCAATACTTCTCTTCTTAGGCTGCGCCAACGGCAACTCTTGGAGACGCTACGCGTAGCAAGATCCCCGGAGGGGTACGCTCAGTACAAGTGCCCAATGCCCTATTTTCATTGGTTGTTGATATATTTATCTACGAGCATAAGTAACTCAGTGTCTGTAAACGGTTTTGTTAAATAATCTGTTGCCCCGACCATGCTAGCTTTGACTCGATCAATAAACCCATCTTTTCCGGTAAGCATGATAATTGGCGTGAGCCGAAATGCTGTTGAATGTCGCAGCATGGCGCAAACCTCGTACCCCTCCAATTCCGACATAGCAATGTCGCATAAAATTAAATCCGGTTTGAGTTGAAAAACTAGACTCAATGCCTCCAAAGGATTGGTGAGAGCGATCGCTTCATAACCTTGTGGTTGTAAGATGGAATTTATAGTCTCACCGATGGCGATCGCATCGTCAATACATACTATCCGCCCCCTCGGTTTTCCCTTCAATTCCCAACTATCCGTGTGGGCATCTGTTTTGTTGGTCTCTGAATATACTAACTGTAGCCAACTTTGTTGCAAATAAGGATATATTGCCTTAGCGACTGTCAAAATATCTCGGTTGAGATAGCGAGCCAGTTGACGCAAGGATGTTTTACCATCAGCCCAATGTTGTAGCTTATTCACGGTTGCTTCTGGTAGGGAAGATTGTAGCTGAACTTTGTCAGATAGTACTGGTAATTGTTCTGGGGACTGAATGTGTGGATAGAGTTGCTTCCACTCTTGCACCTGCTTCGTAATTTTTGTCACAAATGGAGAAATCTCAAAAGTGTTTAATTGCGGGGTAAGTGCCACACCCTGATGGAAAATGAAGTTGCCTTGGCGTAAACTCAGTAGGTCAAAGAGAGTTTCATGCACCAAGCCCTGAATGATACTACCAGCGATTTTTGGGTTGATAATATTCCGCTCCAAGAGTGCCCAAAGATAGGCATACTCTGGCGCGTCGGTTGGTGGTAGGGAGGCAATTTGTTTGTCGGTGAGTCGCATTTCAACTTGGTAATGACGTAAATAATCGCCAATTCTGGCGAAACTACTCTCACCTTCTTGGCAATAGATTATTTGACCATTCAAGAAAAATACGAACCAAGACTGTTGTTTCGGGGGATAAATGCTTACTCCCTCTCCACCCAGTTTGTTGTTATAGTGAGAGCTATAAGCTTCCACCCATAGTTGCCCAGTTCGCTGTCCCAACTCAATCAATTGCAGGATACTGCAAATATCAATTTCAATTAAATTTCCCTGCATTTATCTAAAAAGTACTCCTTAAGTATTGCTGAATTCTAAATTCGGAATTCTGACTTCTTCTTTAAGTATTGATTATGTAGTATTGGAAAGATTTTTACTCTCTTCCTTGTTCTCACAGGAGAATACATTAAACTATAAACCTTTATTTTTCGTAATACACTTTGACAAAGCTAGTGTTAACACGGAAGTCATCATCACTGTCATCAGTACAAAATATAAAGGCGCGACTAGCTCGCTTGTATAAGTATCAAGACGTAATATCTCGCGTCTATAGTTTTGTCTGTCTTGTTCTCCTAAACCTCGGTTCAGTGAGACAAGTTAACAGAATTATTTAAGATATATCCCAAAAAATGAAGTTTAAGTGCATCAATAAAGGACTAACGGTGTGCTGTATTTAGCAGAAGTACAAAAACAGAAAGGTGGTTTACTCGGTGGCGGTGCCAAAACCGAACTGAAACTGCTAGCTTGTCAGCGAACTGACCAGAATTGGAGTACTGTGTCAGAAGAAGTGATTGCCGCTGAGGACGCAAGTAAGTTAAATGATGGCGCTCTGGTATTGGTTGAACTGAATCCGAATCGTCAAGTGCAACGGGTTCAAGAAGCAGGGCGGCCACTAGTCAACATTTTGCAGAATTTTTCCCGCCAGTTGGAGAAGTTTAAGCTCAAGGAAGATGAGATTGATCAGTGGAAACAGTCGCTAACCTTTCAGGCGCAAGAGTTGAATCGCCGTGAAATGGACATGGAGGTACGCTCAGAACAGTTGCAAGAAATGGAGGATGAGTCGCAACGTCTGGAGGAGCAAAAACAGGAAGTTGACACCTCACGCCAGGAAATTGAACGATTACAAGCAGAAATTGATCGCAACCGCCAGGAGTTGGAAGGCGCTTGGGATCATTTACGGGGTGAACAGCGTCGCCTAGAGGAAAGTCTTGCGGATTTTAAATCAGGGACGGTTTTGGATGAAGAGCAAAGTCGGGTAATGAGTGAGTTGCTCGATCGCTTGTCTAGTCGTGTTGTTCCCACGGAAAAAGTCAGAGAACATCTGCATTTAGCTCTTGAATTGGTCGAAAAGCAGCAAGCTACTCTTACCCCGCACTGGCAAAAACTAGAGGAGCAAAAAACCGCGATCGCTCAACAGCAAGAAGAAGTAGAGCGTTTGTCACAAAGTTTTAGCGATCGCCAAAATGCATTACAAGAAGCACAAAATTCTCTAGTTCAGCAAACAGCCCAATTGGAGATAAATACAGCAAACCTTACCAACAAGCAAGAGTATGCTCGGATCATCAAAGAGCAGTTACGAAACGCCGAAGAGTTATATCAACAGATGCACTCTTTAGCTGCAACATCTGGTGATGTAGTTCTCGGCCAGCAAGTTGATGTGGAAGCTTTGAATAAATTGCCTTTAGAAGAACTACAAAAAATAGTGCAAGACTTGCAGCATAAGGTGCAAATAGACGCTAGCTTTGTTCACGATCAAGAACAAGAACTGATATATAAACAAGAAGCTATAGAAGAACTCCAAACTAAAATAAATAAGGCATCTGACCGTGACCACATTAATTTGGAACTGGAACTAACGGATGAAAAAGACCTCTATCAGATGCTAAATTCCAGTTTGGTGGGACAACGCCGCAACATGCTACAGCATCAGAAGTTTCTCAAGCAACACCAAGCTGTACTGCTGAGACGGCAAGGACATACTGTTGCTGAGGAAGAAGAAAGTAAGAACAAAATTAATTTAGAACCGATTCTGTTACAAATTGAAACCCAGCGACAACAATATTCACAGGAAATCCAAAAGCTGGAACGTGAGATTGAACAGATTCGTTCTGGTATTGAGCTAAATCAGGGAATGATTGACAATCAAACTCACGATCTAGATGAAAAGCGTCGTGAACTGAAAGCGATCGAGGAAAACTTGCTATCTCTACGAAGAACAACTGCTGAATACTTTGGTCGAGTGAATCTTTATCAAGAAGCATTACAACCAATTCAGGATTCTTTAGATGGATTACGGCAAAAGCTGCAAGGAATTGGCGAATCGTTGGATCAATTCCAGGAAACTGGTGATGATCAAGTCCAAGCGATCGCGCAGTTGCGTCAGACTCTCCACAGTTTAATGCCTCAGCCATAATTACTGGCGTCTTAACAAGTTAGGAGTTAGGAGTGATGAGTTAGGAGTGATGAATTCAAGAAACTTCATAACTCAAATCTCAACACAGAAAACCAAAAACTCATAACTTTTAACTCCTAATTCCTAACTATTTCAACCAGATCCAGTCGCCTTCTACTTGAGCGATCGCACCGTCAGAAAAGGGATCAGTTTGCGATCAGGCTTCAGCCCTAACTTATTTTTTTGTGCTAAAGCCCAAGTACGAACTACGAGCTTAGTTATTCCATGAATAAACTAGATTCTACATGAAAAAACTCTCCTAGCTTACGCGCTTGTTCTGTATTTATCTTCTCTTGTCCATTTAAAATATTATCAACCAAATCTTCTGTTCCTAAAACTGCTACTAAATCATCTCTACTTCTCTCAGATTGCTCTAAAATAAATAACAACATAGATAGAGGATTATTCTGCTGGCTTGGCTGATAATATTCTTGCTCAAATTTTTCAATTAAAGTAATTAATAACTGGTAAAGTTCGTCTTCTTCCGGGGTGCGTCTACGGTGCATTAAATCTTCTACTATCGCTAAAGCTTGCTCATTTTCAGCTTCACTTTTTATCAGCTTGGGAAGATAAGCTGTTAATAGTTCTTTGTATTTATCTGGATTAAAAGTAAGGGTCATTCTTCCAGTTCTCCTTATCGTATTCCGCATGGGTGAGGATATACTTAATATAAATTAACTGCCCTTCATAATCTATACTAACAATCAAGCGATATTTATTTCCTTTAATATTGAAAACTGTAAAATTACTAACAGCTTCAGCTTTAGAAAAAACCTGCTGTACTTAAACTAAAACTAATAATGTGCATCGTCCCCGATCGCAAAAAGACTTTAAATAATTATTTCAAACAGATCCAGTCGCCTTCTACTTGAGCGATCGCACCACCAGGAAAGGGATCAGTTTGCGATCGGTTAGGCGCTATAATTAAAGCCGTTAATTTTTCGATGTGTTCAAAACTAGGGGCATCAGTCAATATTTGCTGCAATACCTGACGCATTACCCGGCGTTGCAACGCCAGTGGTGCTTTCTGCAACACCCGACGATTTAGCCTCAAGGGAAGAAGAGTAAGAGAATCTTCTTCATGCCCCATGCCCCATGCCCCATGCCCAATACAACTCTTGGAGAGGCTGCGCCAACGGCTTCGCTCAGTACAAGTGCCCAATGCCCCATCCCGTAACTGCTGGGCAGCTTTTTCTAAATATTCCACTTCCGCTTGGAGAAGTTCTGCTGTTTGGGCTAAAGCTGATTCTACTTGGGGGTTGAAATTATCTCGCAAATATGGTATTAATTCTTGGCGAATGCGGTTGCGGGCATATTGCAAATCTTGATTGGTGGAATCTTCCCAAATTGGTAATTTAAATTCTTGACAAAATTGCTCTGTTTGTATTCGCGTGATTTCTAAAAGTGGACGTACTAACATAACCTCTGTAGTTAGAGGGCGTTGCCAAGTCAGGGCTTGTAAGCCATCCGCACCGGTACCGCGAATTAAATTGTAGAGGAGAGTTTCGGCGCGATCGCTGGCGGTGTGTCCTGTAACTATATATTGATAATTATTTGCCTGTGCGATCGCACTTAAAGCTTGATAGCGCCAATCGCGTGCAGTCGCTTCACTATTTATCGGTTTGTTGGCTGTTTCTAAATAAAAGGATGTACCCCAAGTTTTCGCTAAGTTTTCAACGTGGTGAGCATTCGCTTGGGAGTCAGAACGCCAGCGATGATCGCAGTGAGCGATACCTAAAGACCATCCCCATTTGGATTGTAAATCTAAAAGTAATTTTATTAAACACAGAGAATCTTGTCCACCGGAGACAGCGATTAATAGGCGCTGGTTGCGGTCAAATAAGTGCCGCGATCGGATGGTGCGATGTATTTTTGCGTGTAGAGCAGTCCATACCATTTTATTTTTTTTCAGCGCACACAGACACAGATAATTCTCTATTATATCAATGTCTGTAAACTCGCGTATTAGTTTTTACCTTCATTGAGTTGCTGCCGAAGATCGTCAAGCGGAGAGCTTTGATATTTGATATTTAATAAATTATCTTCGATTTCAGTTTCATCAGGGCAAAATTCTAGGCGTACTCTAATTTTACCTGTTCGCCATTGTTGACCAGGTATTAAAACACAACATTCAAATCCTTCCCCAAATACTCTTGATGCTGACAATGTACAGTGTTTTGCCCAAATTTTCTTGACTTCCTTTAATAACTGAAAGACTATTTGAGTGCGGGGTAAATTTTCAAATGCTTCTTGGTGAAAATGCACAACATCATCATCAGAATTTAGAGTTTCCCATTCATCATTCATAATCAATCTTTTGTAACTCAATTTATAGTTCCCAAGAGATCGGAATTAATTGCTTAGATTTGACTTGCAGCCACAACTTGTTTAACTGTCAATCCTAGTTGTGGGAAAGTAATAAAGAGTTCTAAGTATAGAGTATTGAATGGGACTAAGAAAAGCCCAAAGGCTTGTGTCATCTCGTTCCCAGCCTGGAGGCTGGGAATGTATTTAGAATGGGCTGCTGCCTCTTGTCAAGCTACTGGAGGCGGCAGCCCTCTCAGAATCGGTTCCCAGCCTCTAGGCTGGGAAGCAGTTAGAGCAAGGGCTGTATCTTTTCTTAGTGCCATTCTATAGAGTATTGATTGCAATTAATTTTACTCAGCACTGTTTCAGTGAGAGACATTATACATCATAAATTTTTGTTGTAATTAGTGCAGAGTAGAGCTAGCGTAAAGTGGACAATTTGACAATCTTTAATACTAAAACTACTTAGCGTATAGTCATAATCTGTCCGCATGCAAGAAGAACGCAAGACACTTAATATATGGTTCAGAATCTCGAAAGAACACGCCAGAGTGCAAGGTTTCCAGAAACGGCACCGGCTGCTAATCCCGTATTTTTTAGAACCTATAGCCGCCGCACCAAGGCGGGACTAAGGGAAACATGGGATGAGGTGTGCGATCGCACTATACTCGGCTTAATCGAGTTAGGAAAACTAACTCCAGAAGAAGTTGCCATCCTATCTAGGATGCAGCGTAACTTAAAAGCTATGCCCAGTGGACGCTGGCTATGGGTTGGTGGTACAGACTGGATAACCAAGCCAAAGAACTTTTCCGGGGCTTATAATTGCACCTCCACCAATCTTGAAGACTGGAGTGCCTTCGGATTAATGATGGATCTGGCAATGATGGGCTGTGGTACTGGAGCCGTCCTAGAACCACAATTTATTAACAAGTTGCCCTCCATCCGTAATCAACTGAATGTCACTGTAAAAGGTGAAATTGGCAGCACTCCTGTCCAACAACGGCGTGAATATACTGAAACTCATATAGAAGGCAATAAGGTCACTATTCACGTTGGAGATAGCCGTGAAGGTTGGGTTGAATCATATCAAACCCTGTTAGAACTCTCCACTAATGAACAATTTTCAGCAGAAGTTGAAGTATTAGTTGATATCAGTGATGTCCGAAAATCCGGAGAAACTCTCAACGGTTTTGGAGGAGTTGCTAATCCTGTAAAATTGCCCGGACTTTATCAGCGTTGTGCATCTATTTTGAATAAAGCTTTAGGGCGGCAATTAAATTCAGTTGAATCCTGCCTATTAATTGATCAAGCTGCTGTCACAATTGTTGCAGGTAACATTAGGCGATCAGCTGGGATGAGGCAAGGTTCTAACGAAGATAGTTTGTTCGCCGATGCCAAAGATAATTTATGGCAGCAAGATGAAAGTGGCAATTGGCGAATCGATCCAGAGCGTGATGCTCTAAGAATGGCCAATCATACGAGAGTTTTTCACCGCAAACCGACCTTAGAAGAATGTATTGGTGCTGTCGGCAAACAATATTACAGTGGCGAGGGAGCGATTCAATGGGCTGGTGAAGCTGTGGCGCGATCGAACATTGATTTGCTACCAACTCCTAACTTAAAAATTGAGTTCTTGAAAGCTTACGAACAGGGAACAGCAAAACAGTGGTTCAAAGAACGTTATCCAAATCTTGATGCTAATGAGCTAGAACATCGTTTGCAGCGATATGCTTTAAATCCGTGTGGTGAAATAGTAGGCGCTAACTTCCATTGTGTGAGTGGTGATACCTTGCTCATCACTAGAGATGGAATGCATAAAATCAAAGATGTTGTTGGAGGTGAAATTGAGATTTGGAATGGTCAAAAATGGAGCCAAGTAACACCATTTAAAACTGGTAGCGAACGCAAGCTGTATCGAGTCAAATTTGCAGATGGTACTTACTTGGATGCGACCGAATATCATCGCTTCTTTGTGAAAGATAGATTTGATAAAGAATACAAAGAAGTGCAAACTAAGGATTTGATGGATGTTAGTAAATATGCCATCCATACTGAGCCTTTTACTATTCGGTATGAAGATGGATTAAACATCGATCCAAGTTATGCCTATACTTTGGGAATAGCTGTAGGAGATGGAACTACAGACAAAAATGGTAATGCCAAAGTTAGACTCTATGAACAGAAAGCAACTTTATCTGTAATTGGAAGTAAGTCTCCTAAAAGAAACTATGACTACTCACCGACTTTTACAGATGTAACAGACTTAGGTTTTTCTGGAGAATTTTTAAAGAGTTTAAAAACAAATCCAGAGTCACTGAATGTAATTGCTAGTTGGAATCGCCAAGCAATTTTGCACTTTATCGCTGGTTTAGGCGATACAGATGGCACAAATACACATAGTAATGGCATTAGGATTTACATCTCTAATTCCGAACGTGCGTATCGAGTGCAATTACTACTAACTAAATGCGGTATCCGTTCTTCTTTAAATCTCTGCGCTCATAAAGGTTCAGTAACTAACTATGGTATTCGCAGTGAAGATTTATACTACTTGCAAATTACTGACTGTGGACAAATTCCTTGCCAGCGTTTGGATGTGAGCAAAGGGTGTGATGCCAAATACAAAGGTAAATGGCAAATAGTCAGAGGTGTGGAAGAATTACCAGGTTTGCACGATACTTATTGCTTCAATGAACCAGAACATCACAAAGGAGTATTTGGTAATACCCTAACTGGCAACTGCAATTTGTCAGAGGTTCACCTGAATCAAATCGACCCACATAACTACAAAGAACAAGAGGAAGCTTTCACTGCTGGGGCGCTATCTGTAGCAGCACTTTTAAATCACAAATTCCTGGAACCACGCTATCAATACAGCCGTGAATTAGACCCAATTGTGGGAGTTTCTTTTACTGGCTTATTTGATTTCTTTGTCCATGCCTTTGGTGTTGATTGGCTGCGCTGGTGGGAAGCAGGAAGACCTGGAACTCTACAAGGATTAGCTTTCAAGCGTGAGGAAGAGAAATACCTAAGTTCTTGGAGAGATATTGTACATCGCGTGGTTTGGGATTATTGCGATCGCCATAATCTCAAACGTCCAAATCGCTGTACCACAGTTCAACCTAGTGGTACTAAGGCTTTATTAACTAACGCTAGTTCAGGATGGCATCCCCCCAAGGCCCAAAGATTCATTCGCCGGATCACTTTTGGGAAAAATGACCCAGTAGCCTTAGCTTGTATTGACTATGGTTACAATGTCATTCCCTCTCAATCAGACAAAGATGAACAAGGCAATTTGCTCAACGATCCCTTTGATCCACGGGTGACTGAGTGGCTAGTAGAAATCCCTGTTTCTGTAACTTGGGCTGATTTATCTGGGGCTGATGAAATTGATATTTCTAAGTTTTCAGTCTTATCCCAATTTGATTTTGTCCTCCAGGTTCAGCGTTGGTACGTTACTCATAACACATCAGCTACTTTAGAACTTCGCTCTGATGAAATCGAGCCTTTGGGACAGCGCATCTACGAAACCATCCAGAATGATGAGGGATATATTTCAGCCGCTCTTTTAGCCCGTTTTGACGATTTGCAATCATTCCCACGTTTGCCGTTTGAACCAATAGACAAATCAACCTACGATCGCTTAACTCAAGAGGTGAAAGCGCGGCGCAAAACAGATGACTTCTGTGCAGTACTAAGCCGCTACGATTTAGGCGAAATGACAGAGGCAGGCCCTAGTGGTTGTGATTCTGATAAGTGTATGTTTCCCGATCAGCAACCAAGCTCATAGGGAGTGGGGAGTGGGGAGTGGGGATGAGGGAGATGAGGGGGTTAATAATCAATGCCCAATACAACTCTTGGAGAGGCTGCGCCAACGGCAACTCTTGGAGACGCTACGCGTAGCAAGATCCCCGGAGGGGTACGCTCAGTACAAGTGCCCAATGCAATGCCAAACTGATATCTTGCACCAGGCGACTGGAAGTCGCGCGCCAGGTGCTTCTCCCAGGGGGAGACGCTACGCGAACAAGTCGGCGGAGCCGCCCAACGCACTGGCTTGGCTACACAGGCAAAACCTTGATTTTGCATTAGTCCGCGTAGGCGGACGAGAGTTTGTATAGCCGCGATTTCTAATCGCCAGGGCTAGTAGTCCGTCAAGTTTAAATTGAGGGGTATTAATTTAGTTCGTAGTTGCGCTTTAGCGCTAAAGCGCAACTACGAACCCCTCAAAACTAGCTTGACAGACTACTAGCCCCCCTTTTTAAGGCAGGGCTGATTCATTCCCTAAAAGACCTTAATTTACAAGCGTATCAGTCAAAAAAATCAGGTTTTTAAACACTCTAATTGGGTCAAAAACCAGGCGATCGCACTTAAATTTACCGATTGAAACAGTAATTTTTCGATTACCAACTCACTAAATTTTCTGGTTGATACTCTTGACAAAATTCTGATCTGAACGAATGAAACAGCCCTGCCTTAAAAAAGGGGGGGAAAAGAATCAAAGTCCCCCAATTTATCGTAAATTCAAGGGTTTAAGACCCCAACCATTACACGTAGTATCAGTTGAGTTGGGGTTTAAATCCCCGACTCCAACTGTCTTTAATTTTGAAGTAATAAGTAATACCCATTACTCATTACTTATTACTCATTACTCATTTATTTATTTTTTGGAAATCACTTACTAGTTGATTGGCACTCTGAGCATGAGCGCACCCACTTGGTCTGGTGTGGGGCCGGGCTTGAAATTGACATGGCAGAGCGCACATTCGGCCCTAAAGTTGCTGAGGGGGATCGATCGTCGATAGTACCATTGAGCATTCACACGTTGTACGGACGTGTATGGCTGCCCCGCCATCGCCAGCGTGTTTGCCTGACGCTCAAAGTCGTCGCTGGGGCGATCGTTTTGCCGAAGCGGGCCAACGGTGCCGACTAACCGCATATCTTTGTTTTGATCGTTAAATATCAGCGAGATGGAGTGTTTACCCTGCTCCACGTTATCCACCGTAGTCTCGTTGAACTCCTGCGTCAGCGCTGCGAACAACGTGTTGAACATGAGATCGCTCGTCTGTTGGGCGATCGCAACCTGCCCAGTTGGGGGTGGATAGTCAAAAGCACGGGCAATTCCGGTGAAACTGAAGCCGATGACGAGCATCAGCACAAAAATTCCATAGCTGACTAGCTTTTTCAGACGCATTCTCTTACTCTTTTGGTTTTCTATTGTTTCTGACTCATACCAATTCTGTGTGAAGATACACATAACAAAACCCCTATGTAGTCTTCCCTTGGCAAGGGGAACGTAGCCGGGGGTAGATATATGCAACTTCACAAAGAAACGATATCAGCAACTCCGTATTACGGATAAAACCTTTACCGAAGAAAAGCAGAGAACACAAGGGAATAATTTATTTTTTACTTGCAAAAAGGGTATGTTCGCGTAGTATATCGTACAATCTTATCATATCGATCAGGGAAAATACTAGTACATAACTGCGTAAATCTAAGTACCATCTCAATTAACCTCAATTAACTAGACAAGACGCAGACAAGCAGCTTGAGCAACTGGTTAAAGGTCGGCAAACTTCCGCCACAGTGTACTAGTTGCCTGTCTATTTGATACTGCAAGTCCCAAAAGTACCTTCTTTAACGATCGCAAGGCAAGGCTAGACTTTTTATCCTATTCCAAAGATACTAAAGCCAGGTCTATAAGCATCGAAACATGGAATCCCTAACCTCTCGTATGCACGCGGTGCAATCGCCGATTATTCCTGTGGTTGGGGAACTGATTAAAAATTCTCCTGGTACAATCTCTCTAGGACAAGGTGTTGTTTCTTACAACCCACCACCGGAAGCGATAGAATTTTTATCCAAATTCCTGGCCGAACCAACCAATAATCTATACAAACCAGTTGAGGGAATTCCCCCGTTGCTGACAGCACTTGCAGAAAAATTGCAATCCTTCAACGGGATTGAAATCAATGAGGAAAACTGCATCGTCGTCACAGCAGGGAGCAATATGGGATTTATGAATACCATTCTGGCGATCACTAACCCCGGCGACGAAATTATTCTGAATACGCCCTACTATTTCAACCATGAAATGGCGATCGCAATGGCTGGTTGTCGCGCCGTGTTAGTGGCGACGGATGAAAATTACCAACTGCGAAAAGAAGCGATCGCTCAAGCAATTACTCCCAAAACACGGGCTGTGGTGACAATTTCACCAAATAATCCCACTGGAGTCGTGTATGATGAAGCGACATTACGCGAAGTAAATCAAATTTGTGGCGTTCAGCGAAGCTGTGCTGGAGGCACTCACAGCATTTACCACATCAGCGATGAAGCATATCAATACTTTACATATAACGGAGTAAAACATATTTCACCTGCGGCCTTTGCTGGTAGTAGCAAGTACACCATTTCTCTCTATAGCCTTTCCAAAGCCTACGGTTTTGCAAGTTGGCGCATTGGCTACATGGTGATTCCCAAACACTTACTTATCGCCGTCAAAAAAGTCCAGGATACGATTTTGATTTGTCCGCCAGTAGTTTCCCAATATGCAGCTTTAGGAGCATTGCAAGCAAAAGAAGAGTATTTGCAGAGTAATATTGGGGCGATTGCTCAAGTGCGAGAACTAGTACTAGACTCCCTGAATCGTCTACAAGGTTTATGTACCATTACACCCGCCAATGGCGCTTTTTATTTTTTCCTGAAAGTTCATAGCCAAATGGATGCTTTGGAATTAGTTAAAAGACTCATCCAGGAATATAAAGTAGCAGTTATTCCAGGCACAACCTTTGGCATGGATAATGGATGCTATCTACGAGTTGCTTATGGGGCGCTCCAAAAAGAGACGGCAAAAGAAGGTATCGATAGATTAGTGCAAGGTTTGCAAAATATAGTTAGGAGTTAGGAGTCATCCAATTTTGGATTTAGGATTTTAGATTTTAGATTTTTCCTTCAATCCAAAATGTAAAAATTCAGGATTCAGAATTACATTGAAATGTTAAACTATACCCTCTAACCCAAAGATTTCACAAAGGCGTTATGAAAAATAACGATAATTTTTTCTTGCGTAATACTTGGTACTATGGTTTGCCTAGTAATCAGATTAAGCCAGGTATGATGATCAGCCGCATTTTCTTGGGAGAGCCAGTGCTGCTAATTCGCGATCGGCATGGCAAAGTGTCTGCGATGACAGACATTTGTCCTCATCGCGGTGTGCCCTTGAGTTGTGGTAGATTCGATGGGCAGGAAGTGGAATGCTGCTACCACGGTTGGCGCTTTAACTCTGGTGGGGGGTGTACTGCAATACCTTCTCTTGTAGAAGGACAGGAGATGGATTTGAGTCGCTTCGACGTACAATCATACACAATCCGGGAAGCCCAAGGGAATATCTGGATATATATGGCTGATGCCGATAACCCTCAACCTGCTTTGGATATGGAGATTCCGGTGATTCCAGGATTTGATGAGCGATCGCTACGGGGGGCTACGCCAACGCCCCAATTCGTAAAGGTCGTGAAATTCCCCTGTTTTGTGGATCATGCAGTGGTAGGTTTGATGGACCCGGCTCATTCACCTTATGTTCATCGTGCTTGGTGGTGGCGAAATGAGCAATTGCATGAAGAAGTGAAGCAATTTGATGCTTCGCCCTATGGCTTCACCATGCGAAGACACCGATTACCAGCCAATGGGGGTCGATTGTACTGGCTGATTGGTGGTGGTGTGCCGGAAACGGAGATTTCTTTTCGTTTACCTGGAGTCAGAATAGAAGAAACCACAATTGGCAATAATCGAGTCGTTAATTTGACAGCAGTTACACCGATTTCAGAGACGGAAACTGAGGTAACTTTTCTTCTTTACTGGACACTTCCTTGGGTGGGATTTTTCAAGCCACTAATACATCTCCTGGCGGGGAGTTTCATTGACCAAGATCGAACGGTTGTGGAAAAGCAACAGATTGGACTTAAGTATAATCCTGTACTGCGACTGATTAAGGACTCAGATATACAGGCGCAGTGGTACTACCAGTTGAAGCGGGAGTACGCCCGATCTGTCGCTGAAGGACGAGAATTTGTGAATCCTGTTAAGGGTCAAATACTCCGGTGGCGTGGTTAAATTACTCCAAATTAAATTCTGCAAATTCTGTTTGCTCAAATAGCATATTTCGGTCTACGGCTGACAGGATTTTATTATTGGCGCGTTGGCTATTTAAACAGCGAACAACTAACTGCGCCACATCTGCACGATTGATGCTACCAATAATCTGGGGATCTTCAGTCAAAACGCCATTACCGGTTGCTGGTTCTGACTTGAGTCCACCTGGACGGATGATTGTATAGGTGAGTCCACTGGCAATTAAGTGTTGTTCGGCTTTGTCTACTCTTTTCAAAATCAACCCCTGGAGTCAGACTAATTATTCCTGGTATAGTTTCCGCAATCCAGTTAAAGAGAATCACCACTAATCCACCTTCAGCGAGTCTAACCGCCAACCATTGATATTGTTGAGCATCACAGTTAAAGCCGTTGAAGAAAATCACTACTGGAAAAGGTGCCTTTTCTAAATCAACTGGCAAAATTTCCCTATTTATTTCTACTTTACGCCTCAACATCTGGGCTGGATAGAAAATTTTCAGGTGAATGGTATCGTAAGGAGACTGGAAACCCTCGATTTTAGCAGCTTGGAAAAAAGCACGGACTGTCATCTGGTTCTTCCTAAGATCATTTGCAGAAAATTTTTCTATTGCCCTAGTACAACTGCTCGTAGCAACCCAAATATAGTGACATAGCAGACTTTTACATCTCTCCTAAAAGGCTTTGAATCTGACTCCCCAACCCTTGTAGCGTTGGGGTTGGGGGTTAGGTCTATATTAGACATCTCCAGAAATTAAATCTGCGTTACCAGAACCCTTGTAGAGACGTAGCAGTGCTACGTCTCTACATTCTTTTTCAGCAGATGTCTATTGAGTAACTATAAATTGCAAAAATATTAGAATAGCAATTATACCTAACCCAAATGTAGGAAGTATTTCAGGAAACAATTGTGCCAGTGTAGCAAATAACTTTTCAATGGATTTAATTATGGCTAAAAAATCTCAACCTAATCTAGAACAATACCAAGATGTCAGATTATCTGCCACCACAAGAATTTGGCTAATTACAGTAGCCATTCTCGGAGTTTGTGTCCCACTGTCAGCCGTTACTAGAAGCGGTGCTATTCTTCCTTTAGTTGCCATTGGTGGCGCAGCTGTTGGGACAGTTGCTGTCTGGCGTTCTGATGAGCAAAAATCAAAAACTAACTATTTACAACAGCAGCAAATAGAACTGTTAGAGCAAAGATTAGCGAATTTAGAAACAATTGTTAGCAGTGATGACTTGAACTTGCAAATGAAAATTAAACAGATCGAAGCAAGAGATACTTTTGGCGACTCATCTAATGTCAGTACTACACCCAGACAACCAAAACGCAAAGGTTAAACTTAGCCAATCTTCAACATTTATGGCGATTTCAGATGATCTACCCCAGAATTATCGCTACTAAGTCGTTTTTGTGTAGGCATTTGTTGACTTGACGTTACCGCAACCTTTGAAATCGCTCTCAGATTAAACTTTTCTTGGCAGCGATAACTGTTTCTAGGGAAACAGTATCTCCTTCGACCTGTCCGTTAGAATTAACAGACATCATCTAATTCTATATACTTCAGCTGCATCAGTTCATGAAACGTCTAATTGCTATCTCTTTCCCAGAAACATCTGCTAATGGCTATGTTTTACTAGACTGCTAAGATTACTGAATTTTTAATAAACTAAGGTTATAAACTTGAGTAATTGCATTGGTATAGTTTGCCGCAGGAATGCAGATGGATTGGATTAGCTTACTCAAAGCTCAACAAACTGACTTCCTTCAACGTGTGAAAAAACCTAAAACTTATGACTTATCTTTGCTAGAAAGTCAAGTTAAAGGTTGTCACACTGAGATGATCGCATTTTGGGGCGAGCCATTGGCTAGACTCCAAGAGCTTTCTCGCCAACAAGCAGAAGTTCTCGCCAGAAATCCGCCGCCCACACCGCCGGAATATCCTGAACCTCCCGACTGGACGATACCTTTTCCTAAACACTTCCAGGAACAAGCCCAAGATTATCTTTTACGGGAGCATATTGTTGATCGAGTAATTACTGAACGCTTGGGCAAATTGGTAAAAAAGGTGTCACAAGATACCGTGCAAAACATGATTTTAGATGATGAGGGAAATTTGTCTGGTGAAAGCAAATTCTCTTATGTACTCAAAGATCATCCTCAGCTAAGTGTTCAAGTTTACGTTGCTGATGGAGAAAGTTTTAATAGGATTAAGAAAGACAAAATTAGGTGGTCGGTTACTCAAGAGGATTTGAAAAATCACCAAGTATTAATTTTTCTATGTTTGTTTTATCCATCTACAGGTAATTTAGGTTACGAGAAGCAAAGTATAATAACAGGCTTTTTACCTACAAATCAACTTGAACTTACTGAACCAAAACTGTATGTAACTCCGAGTAACTTGTTGTATGCAGGGGGGTTGAGTTGGTATTTAGAATCACTTATTGGCAAGAAAGACACGTCGCCATTAATTAATGAGAGAGCGATCGCAGATACAATACAAACTCTACCATCAGACCATTGCCTCAAGGATCTAGTCGGCGACTGGGAATGTTGGCAGACTTTACAAGGACACAACAGAGGGATTAATTGCCTAGCTTTCAGTTCCGGGTGTAAGAATGGCAACCCTTTACCCATATTGGCAAGTGGTAGTCGTGGCGAGACGAAACTCTGGGATTTAAGCAAGGGTGAATTAATCGAGACATTATCAGAGTATCCTTGGGTGATATCTGGGCTGGTGGATGAAGTGAATTCCCTGGCTTTTAGTTCCGATGGCCAGACTTTAGTAAGTTGTGGTGCAGACTCCACAATTAAGCTTTGGCATGTCGGCGCTTTAGACTTGATAGATATTTTGCACAAACATAATGGGGTAGTGCGGTGTGCTGCCTTCACCCCAGATGGCAGAATGTTAGCGACAGGCGGAGATGACAGAAAAATTCTGTTTTGGGATTTGATGCATCGTCAGGTTGCGATCGCACTCTCTTTAGATGATACAGCTGCTCATTCCCTAGTTTTGAGCCGAGATGGTCAAACTCTGGTTATAGGTAGCTATCGCAAAATCAAAGTCTGGCGCACCTCACCCCAGATGGGGATCAAAAGTTTAAAGGACACACAACCACTGCATACCCTCATGGGTCATTCTCACATCGTGCGCTCCTTAGCAATCAGTGCAGATGGTAAACTGCTGGTGAGTGGTAGCTGGGATCAAACCATTAAAATCTGGCAATTGGAGACTGGGGAATTATTGCATACTCTTAAAGGACATCAAGATAGAGTATATGCGATCGCTTTAAGTCCCGATGGACAAATTATCGCTAGCGGTAGTGCTGATAAAACCATCAAACTGTGGCATCTCCAAACCGGGGAATTGTTGGGTACCTTTACAGGTCATGGGAATATAGTCACAGCATTAGCCTTCACAACTTCCGGTGAGATGTTGGTAAGCGGGAGTTTGGATAAGACAATTAAAATTTGGCAGAGAAGTTAGGAGTTAAGGAGTGACAAATAAATTCAGGGGATTTAATAAGGACATGGTATTTCTTAGAGGTTGTTTGAAAAGTTTTTTTTATACGCCTAACCCTTGGAGATCCCCCTAAATCCACGCCACTTGCTCATGGGGGAAACCCCCAGACGCTCTCTACGAGACGCTAAAAGCGAACGCGGACTCGCTAACGCTCTTAGCGTCTCCCCTTCTCCCAAAGGGAGAGGCTAGCGCCAAGGGAGAAGACCGCAGTGGCTCCCCGATAAATTGGGGGACTTTGATTCCGGTTCCCCCCTTAAAAAGCAGGACTAGGGGGGATCAGCGAGTGCCTAAAATCACACCTAATATCATGTCCGTATAAATAGTTATGATTCCCCCAGTCATTGCACCCCACCCCCAACCCCTAAGAGGATGTTTGAAAAGTTTTTTTGGTAACATCTAAGCCTCAAAAACCTAACCCCCCAGCCCCCCTTCCCTACAAGGGAATGGGGGTTTCAAAGCCTCTCGACCTTTCGGGGAGAGGAATGGAAGCGGGGTTTTGAGTATACTTTACAACTTTTCAAACAACCTCTAAGAGCTCTTCGGGAGGGGAGACAAAGCGTAGCTTTGGCGGCGTGGGGTTCTTCGGGTTTAATAAGTAATCAAGCGGACATGATATAACTACTTTTCAAACAACCTTTTACGCTGCGCGTCTCGAAACACATATTTTTTTATTTTGCATAAATAAATTTAGGCCTCTCATAACCCTGTGGCAGAGGGCAAAAAATATATTTTCTAGCCTCCTGCCCTCTGCCTTTCTTCGGTAAACCAATTAGCTGCTAACTCTTAAACTGGGCAGTGGATACGATTGATGCTGCTTAAAATCGGCAAATTCACATATTGAATTAAATGGGCAAAAGCGGCAGTGAGATCCAGGATTTGGAGGAAAGATTTTACTAAAATTACTAGCTTCTTCCTGATATTTTTGCAAATCGTGCTGGTGCTTGTGGGCAATATTCGCTAACTCCAATTTTAACGATTCTAACTCACAATTATTGATGCTAATTAACTCAGATTTTTTACATATTTCTAAATTATAAAATGATGCAACAGCTTCCCGTCCAGGATAAAGATAACGAGCAGCTAACAAATAAACTAATGCCTGTCGGCGGTCAAAAGCCGACTTACCCGTTTTGAAATCTAAAATATGTAAAGTGCTATCAGATTCAATGAAAACGCAGTCCATAGCCGCATATAAGCGGAAACAATAATCTTCTTGTTCAACTACTATCGGTTTAGGAAAACCTTCATCACCCGGAGTTAATTGAATAATATCTTTATCCAAAAGCAACGGCGCATTATGATATTTTTGCAAAATTTGCAGCACGCGTTGCTGCACTTGAACGCTGGAGTTGGCTAATTTCAGTAGCCGTGCAACTCTTTCTACACCATCTGATTGCTTCAACAGATGCCTGTGATGATGAAACTCATAAACGCCTTTTTGGGCGAGTATCCCAATCCTCTGGGGTGCGGTGGCTTGCCCTAAAAGCACTTTAACTTGTGGTTCGTGTTGCCGCGCTTTGATAAACCCCCGTCTCATCTGGCAATGCCAGCGTTCTTGCCCAGTCGCTGGGGCAACTAGAGACCAAAGGTGATAACTGGCAAAAGGTCGATCGGGGGTTGACATTGCTCAGAAACAGTGAGAGAAAATACGGTGGGAAGAAGTTTAAGCTAAGGCTTCCTTAGAAAACAACTTCGGGGGATAGTTGCTGCTAGACACGCTTTGCCGGAAGCTTTTAATAGTACTGATAATGTACGGAAGCAAGTAGCACTAATGAGTACTAGTAGCAATTCTAGCAAGATAAAATTTGGCACTGATGGATGGCGAGGGATTATTGCCGATGACTTTACTTTCCCCAATGTGCGGAAAGTAACAAGGGCGATCGCCATTTATTTAGGAAAAGCCTATACAAAAGATAGACCAGTACTTATTGCCTACGATACTCGCTTTTTAGCTGACCAGTTTGCCCAAACAGCCGCCCAAATCCTGGCAGAATTGGGTTGGACTGTGAAAATTACTGATCGGGATTGCCCCACACCAGTAATTGCCTACAACGCCCGTTACCTAAATTCCGCAGGGGCGTTGATGTTTACTGCTAGCCATAATCCAGCACGGTACTGTGGAATTAAATATATCCCCGATTATGCTGGGCCTGCCACACCAGAGATTACTGATACTATTGTGGCAAATATAGAAAGTGCATCGGATGAGTTGCCTGGAAGCAGCCCATCAGGTTCAATTTCAATTTTCGATCCGAAACCTGATTACCTACAATTTATCTACACCCTACTTGATATAGAAAAAATCAAAAGCGCTAATTTAAAGGTAAAGTATGATGCTTTGTATTCTACCTCTCGCGGCTATTTAGATGAAGTTTTGCAAGATTGTGGCGTTCAGTTAGAAAGTTTCCACGATTGGAGGGATGTTTTATTTGGGGGTGGAATGCCAGAACCCAAGGGAGAACAATTAGTTGAGTTAGTGTCAGCAGTAATCCACGATCGCGCCGATTTGGGTTTGGCGACAGATGGAGATAGCGATCGCTTTGGTATTGTTGATGAACAAGGAACTTTCCTCACTCCCAATACTGTGTTGCTAGTTATAGCACGTCATTTAATCAAAAATAAAGGTAAAACTGGCGCGATCGTCCGCACCGTCGCTACAACCCACCTGCTGGATAATTTCGCTGCTAAAAATGGGCTGGAAATTTACGAAACATCAGTCGGCTTTAAATACATCGGCGAAAAAATGCGCGAAACTACCGTATTAATTGGTGGAGAAGAATCAGGCGGTTTGAGTATTATCGGGCATATTCCCGAAAAAGACGGGATTTTAGCGGATATGCTGGTGGCAGAAGCGATCGCTTATGAAGGCAAACCCTTAAGTCAGATGGTGGCAGAAGCGATCGCCGAAGCCGATGGACCACTTTACAACAACCGCCTAGACTTGCACCTGTCAGAGGCGCACAAAACCGCCGTCATCGACTGCTTTACTAAAAATCCACCTGTAGAGGTAGCAGGAATTAAAGTCAAGGAAGTGGGGCGTAAAGATGGTATTAAGCTGTATTTAGAAGAAGGTAGCTGGATTTTATTGCGCCCTTCCGGTACAGAACCTCTGGTACGTGTCTATCTAGAAACCAACACTCCCGAAAAACTCACCCGAATCGCCCAAGAGTTAGAGATTGCCATTGCTAAACTAGAGGCAGTAGCTGTTTAATAATTCAAAGTTAGGAGTTATAAGTTAAGAATTATTAACTCCTAAATTTTATTAAGATATGAAAACTTTCGCTCCTTTTTTGACATCTCTAGTTGTAGCGGTTTGGGTAATAGCGATCGCGGTAATTTCAGTTCAAAATGCCACACCCGTATCGTTAAAATTCTTAACATTCCAATCGATTCAGATACCAATGGGTTTAGTGATGGCTTTTAGTGCCGGTATAGGGTTAATTGGCATGGCACTGCTGCAACCACTCTGGGGAGTTGCTGGTTCTGGGCGGGGTAATTCTCGATTAGAAGACGATGCGGAGTTTTTTGTTGATGATGAAGACTTTTGAGGGTTGAATAGCTGTGCAGTATCAAAACATTATTACAATCGAACCAGGAAAACGAAGTGGTAAGCCTTGTATTCGAGGAATGCGAATTACTGTATACGATGTTTTATCTTATCTGGCCTCTGGCATGACCTACGAGGAAGTGCTTGATGACTTTCCTTATTTGACACAAGAGGATATTTTGGCTTGCCTAAGCTATGCGGCTGATCGAGAACGGCAAATGCTGACAATGCAAGCATGAAGTTATTATTTGACCATAACTTATCACCTCGGTTAGTTGATCGACTGGCTGATATATACCCAAACTCTCAGCATCTTTTTCTTATAGGCTTAGATCAAGCAGATGATCTAACTGTTTGGGAGTATGCCCAACAAAGTGGATTTACTGTTATCACGAGAGATGCTGATTTTAATGAGTTAAGCATTTTGCGAGGATTTCCTCCCAAAGTGATTTGGATTCGTTATGGTAATTGTTCAACCAAACAGATTGAAGAGATTTTGCGATCGCATATAGGGGATATCCAAGCTTTTGACAAAAATCCAGATTTGGGAGTTTTGACACTGTATTAGATTTGGAAATTATGGAAGCTGAGTATGATTTTAGCCAGGGCAAGCGGGGAGCGATTGAATCAACACCAACAGGCAAAACTCGAATTACAATTCGCCTAGATGATGAAGTACTAGCATGGTTTCGTGACCAAGTTCACGCCGCAGGTGGGGGAAATTACCAAACTTTGATTAACGATGCCTTGCGTGAGTATATTCAGCAGCGCCGTGAACCGTTAGAAGAGATAAACTAAATGACAGAAAACTTTGCTAAACTTATCTAGAATTAGGTATTTTAGACAAGTTTATGTGGAAGGTTGCAGAATTTGGCGGATTAATCGGTGTTTCTTCATCGACATTAAGGCGGTGGGAGACAGAAGGGAAACTAACGCGCCTAATGGACGCTAGGCAATCAAAGAATTTACACAGAATCACACTTAGCACTGGCTCGAAATCTCAAGTCCGGTAAGTTTCCAACAAGAATAATTATCTATTGCCGTGTTTCATCACATGGACAAAAAGATGATCTACAAAGCCCAAGTTGAATCTATGGATAGGTTTTGTGTTGCACTCGCAGTAGTAGTCACTGACAGAATCGAAGAAATAGGCGGTGGGCTTAACTTTAAGCGTAAAAAGTTTCTGCAAATTATTCAATGGGCAATTCAAGGGGAAATCAAATGCGTGTATGTAGCCCACAAAGACAGACTGTGCCGCTTTGGTTTTGACTTAGTAGAACAAATCATTATCTGGGGAGGGGGAACGGTTGTAGTAGCCAATAGTGAGGCATTGTCACCCCATGAAGAACTGGTTGAAAAAGAGGAAAAGGGGCAGGGAGCAGGGAGCAAGGGGGATAGAACAGAAAAGGGATTCGACCCCTCCAATACGAGAACCACTTAGCAGAAGTGGGGGACGTAAGGGATTTCCAAGAAATAAATTATGCAAATAAACGAACCACAGAGGCGCAGAGAACACAGAGAGAGGAGAAATACAGAGGTTTTTGCGTCAGTTTTGGAATATTTTTTTCTTTGGAAGTCCCTAAGAACATGTTCCGCTCCGCAAACTAGGCAGGAGTCAGGGGTCATTTCCCCCCGCTCCCTGCCCCCTGCCCCCTGCCCCCTGCCTCTTCGTTGAAGATTTGTTGTCAATCGTACATTGCTTTTCTAGTCGCTTGTATGGATTACGCAAATACAAGGAAAAGGTAAAGTTAATTGCTCAAGGTGTTGATCCTTGTTCAAAGTAGGGTATACTTGTTCAAGTAAGGAAGTTTGCAAAAGTTTAGCTATGTTTGCTATCAAGCGAGAATTAAAACTAAATAATGTTGAAACCTCCTTGATGCGCGGCAATGCTGGTTTTAAACGGTTTGTTTACAACTATGGATTAGAACTATTAACTGCGTCCTGGAGTTTTGAAGATGTACAAGCTTCGGACTCTAAACGCATCGATGCAATCAAGAAAGTTCTAACTCAAGTCACAATGCAAAGACCTGAATATGCGTGGATGAAGTTATATCCGTCCACAGTTTATCAGTCAGCATTTATCGACTTGAAGAATGCTTTTTCGAGGTGGCGCAAAGGTATATCAGACTTCCCTAAAAAGAAGTTAAAGAAAAAAGGGGACTCATTTACCTTGTACAAAACTGCTGGTATTTATCTTGAAAAAGGTAAGCCAGCGCTGCCATTCACCAATCGAGTTGTCATCAATCCCGGAAAGCTAATAAAGTTACCAGCATTGAAGGAACTTAGGTTAAAAGAGCGAATTGATTTTATGTGTAGTTCTCAAACATTTACTGTATCCAGAACTGCTGATAAATGGTTCGTGTCCTTTACTCTTGATGCCGAAAAGATTCCCCCAATAATTCACCCAATCGAAAAATTGGGTTTAGACCTCGGCGCGAAAACTTTAGCTACTTGTTCTGATGGTACTTTTTACGATATGCCGCTTACCACTAAAAAAGCGAAAATCAAGCTGGGTAAGTTGCAGTGGCGTAATCGCAAAAAGACACTTGGAAACAAAAAGCTAAAAATTAGGGCATCAAGTAACGCTAAAAAATACTACATTCAACTGAGTAGACAACACGCTCACATTGCCAACATCAGGCAAGATACAACCCAGAAAATGACGACTGACATCAGCCGGAAAGCTGCTGTCATTAGGATTGAGGATCTGAATGTATCGGGCATGATTGCCAACCACAAATTAGCCAAGGGCACGTCGGCAAGCAGCCAAGCAAACGGGAATACTTCTATCTGTGTTTCCAGAAGAGTGCCCATATTTTTTAGAGTTAGTGTTGGATGAAGACTGGCTACCGGAAGCAAGCGATATTTGATAACTTTATTTGTGACTGTGTGGCTAGTGGTGCTAATCTGGATAGCGCTTTGACGTGTGGAAAACTCGAAGAATTTCTACTGACTCTTCTTTGACTCGATAAATAACAATATATGGCGTGCTAGAAACTACTAGCTCCCTTGTACCTTCTATACGTCCAGTTCGCCCCATAAAAGGATAATTCTCAAGTTGATTGGCAGCAAGTTGAATCCTCAATATCACTTCCTGCGCTGCTTCTGGATTCTCTTTCAGAATGTAGCTATGGGCTTGTTCCAAATTACGAAGCGCACGACGCAGCCACTTAATCTCCATTAGTAAGTCTTGCAAAAGTCGCTTTGACTTCCTCATCACTGGCAAAATCTCCAGTATCCGCTTCAGCAATACCCTTTTGAATCTCCTCGATTTGCCACTGATACATCTCTAGATAAGTGGCTACCGCCTCATTAAGTACGTAGCTGCGATCGCGATTCATCCCTGCTGCGATCGCATCAAGTGCAGCTTTCTGATCGCTATCTATCCGAAACGTAATATTTTCTTTGCTCATTGTCTTGTGAAAATTGTCTTGCAATATATTATATTGCAATATCTTGCAATGCAATATGATTATAGTAGCGATCGCTATTATCTCAGAGCGCTTGTAGCCTGTAAGCCTCGTACTACATGAAAAAAGCCTAGCAACGTAGGCTTTTTTGAAATATTTTGGGAGAGCGATCGCACTGTTATAAAATCAAAATGTCCATTCGTGATCTGGATCATCCAGGGCGGCGCGAACAGAAGCTAAATTTGCAAGTTCTTTGAAGGGGCTAGATTTAGCTATTTCTGTGATTGAGTTTAAGGTAAGGGCTAGTTGTTCATTATTGCCGGCTGCGATCGCATTATCAACGACAGCAAACAAAGCGCGAAAGTTTTCTGCACGTTCATCAAAAGAGCGATCTAGATACGCCATCAGCAACTCTCGCTGGGCGTTAATCTTGGTGATTGTTTCTTTTTCCCAAGCATCAATCTCCCGTCTATTTGTCTGTTCCTGTTCGGCAATTATTCTGTATTCAGTATAAGCTGAAACCATTTGCTGTAAGGATTCAGCAGGATTGAGAAATTCCTTGACTACTGTGGTAACTTTTTTGACCGACATTCCTAATTACCTCACAAAGTATGATATTTGGCTTGTATATTCGCAGTAACAGGATTCAACTGCCCTTCACTATCTAAAACAGGAGTTTTCATGATTTCTGCAAGTGCCTTAACAAAAAGTGCGACTTTTTGAAACTTACTAGCGTCCCTGTTTTTGTCGAATGATGGTAAAGATTCAAGTTCTTGAAGACCTAAAATAGCAGATTTATTCAGACATTCAAATACACCCTGTAACTCAGTAATCCGCCGTTTTACTTGTTGCATAAAGTCTTTTGCTGCTTCAATTTTAACGATCGCAGTGTTGACTTCAGCGTTATATTCCCATGCCTTTGTCAATGCTTTTTCGCCTTCACCAGCAAGCACAAAACCTCCAATAAGGACAGCAGGGCCAACAGTGATACCACCTAACACAAGAGAACCAAGGGCCATACCTCCACCACCAGCAGCTAATGAGCCACCGCCTAGCCATGCAAGAGTTGCATTCCAGGCTGCTGCACCGCTAAGTCCTCCTATAAGTGTCCCAGTACTGGCTACTCCTACAGAGGTAGCAAGACTCATTGCACCACCGTATCCTGCTGCTGCTGCCCCAATCGCCTTAGTGCCACCGTTGAAAAACTGTTCGGCTTCTACTGCGGCGGCTTTGTACTCCTTGATCTGCTGAACTGAAATTCCTTCCAGCCCTTCTAAAAACTCCTTCTCGCTTTGTTTTGCTTTACCAATATTTCGTTCGATAAAGTCAACAAAGCGCCCAACTGTACTTATCATCACATCAAGCTGAAGTTGACCATACTCTTCTGCAAGCTTGTTAGTCGCCTCCCAGTCTGCTTTCAACTCACTAACTGCATAGGAGTGACGCTTTTCGGCACGTTCACCAATTTCCTTTGCTTCATTCATATTGCCAACACCTTCAGCACCTTTTACCGCTCCGAAAGCGGCGGTTCCTAAAGCAATAGCACCCAAAATCAGTGGAATCATGAAATACTCCTGATTGTGATTAGTATTTGGTTATTATTTGTCTACGGGTTCGCCATAAAAACAATGCATCACCTTATACTTATCTTTCCCGGAGATACTAACTAATGAACATTCAGAAGGTATAAATTTGAGACTGCAATGAATGCAGTTGTCAATCCTTTTCGTGTTGAGTGCGATCGCATATTACTGTGGAGTACGCAGGCTTCAATGTCCCCTAAAAGCGTAGAATAGATACTCAGCAGGTCTTTTTGACAGCAGCATAACAGCTATGACCAAGCTACTTGAACAAGCGATCGCACGAGTAAAACAGCTTCCTGAAACAGAGTAAGATGCAATTGCTGCGCTCATTCTGGAAGAACTGGAAGACGAAGCCCATTGGGAAAAAGTATTTGCAAAGTCTCATGATGTACTAGCTGAACTTGCAGTGGCAGCCTTAGCTGAAGACCAAGCAGGCAAAACCCAAGAGCTAGATCCAGAAACCTTGTGAAATCCAGAACAACCGCTCAGTTTCGCTACTTATTTGCTAATCTTCCTCAGCAGGTTCAGCAACAGGCACGCGAAGCCTATAAGCAGTTTAAGCAAGATCCCTGGCATCCTGGTCTTCGTTTCAAGCAAGTGCATCCTAGAGAGCCTATAGCGGTTCCCAATTGCATGGAATACAGACCTAACAAGAACAGCCCCTTCCCTTCTAGCGTTGGGGAGTAAGATTCAAAGCCTCTCTCCTTTTAGGAGAGAGGTTTGGAGAGAGGTCAAAACTGTACTGCATCCAAGCGAGAACCGCTATATATACTCTGTCCGTGTTAGCAAAAATTATCGTGCTGTTGGTGTGCGAAACGAAAGTGGTATTGTGTGGTACTGGATTGGCACTCATGCAGATTACGACAACCTACTATTTCAGTTCTAGTTGCTGAGGGCGTGTCATCTGATTAAGAAAGGCATTGTCTCAGGAAGTAGAATGGACAAGCTATGTCTCCGACGGGCGTAGATGCAGCACTTGGCTTGACGCTAGAATATTAGTCGCAATCTTGTGGAGATGATTGGTAATGAAAATTAAAGCAGTTATCTGGCAAGAAGACGGTGTGTGGTGTGCTTCTGTACCTGCCCTACCAGGATGTCACACTTGGGGAGACAGCTACGAACATTTGTTAGAGATGCTGCAAGATGCAATTCAAGGTTGGTTGGAAGTTGCTAGCGAACGAGAAGAACTTGACCCGGAGAAACAGTTGGTTGAAATATCGCTATGAAAGCGGTTTCAGGTAAAGCACTTTGTAAAATTTTGGAACGGCAGGGTTGGGAATTGAAACGGATTACTGGCGTCATCATATTTACGTAAAAGAAGGTGTTGATGTTATCCTCTCCGTTGCGGTTCATAGTAATCGAGATTTACCGATTGGAACTTTGAAAAGTATTATGAAAGATGCTGGACTTACCGAAGAAGATTTGGACTAAAAGCGATCGTAATTATCCAAAGTTCACATAACAGCACCTAAGTTTGGTAACTTTGGGTTAGTTGTAGCTTCAAGTAATCAATAAAGTCCAGAATTTCTGTATCAGTGAGTTGTGAACGCGATCGCCTGCCATATTTTTGCTGCAAATAATCCCTTCCCTGCTCTGGAGTCCAATTTAATTGGGTCAAATATGTGTCAGTTTGAGCTATAAAAACATCACGTGTTTCAACCGTTTTTATATTGTCACTTGTTTCTGGTTGAGATTGATTTTTATCTTGATTGAAATTGTGAATTTTATTAATTTTCAAACTTACTTTTTGCCCTAGAGTTTGCCAGTCTAATTCCTTATGTCCATCCCAACTAACACCTACAGAGCGATAAGTGACTGGATCGTAAATATTACAAAAAACTACATTACTATCTCCTGGGCTAACAGCAATCGTTAGTAGATTACGCAGTTGTTCAGGAGTAAGAATATCTAAAGATAACAACAAACTTTTAGAGAAGTAAGATTCACTTCCTGAACGAATAATATAGGGTTTGTCTGCCAAAATATATAAATCAGTTTTTTCAACTACTCCAAACCTAGTTTCAACCCTTTTGTTAACTTCTATTCCTGTTATCGCTCCAGTCAAAGCTCTCTCATAAACTGGGATGCGTCTTTCATCTTCAGCCAGCATATACCAACAGTGATCTGATTCTTTGCTGACAAAGACATATTGAGGTTTTGGTACTGCTCCAAATCCTAATTTAACTTCCATATTTTCGATGAAGGTTTTGGTAAATATATTTATTGAGCAACCAGCCTTGACGATTTGTACCGTCAAGCGATGAGTTACTTTATAGATATAATTCCCTAACCAGGAAGCAAATTAACATTTAAGGCAGCGAAAACTACAAAATTTGGTGAATCTATGACAAAGTTTCTGGATCAACACCAAGTGCCTTCAACTTTTCCGTTAACATTTTCACTTGTTGTTCTGCTTCCACACGTTGCTGTTGTTCAAAAGCTGTGTGTTCTTCTGCTTCCCTGATGCGTTCTTCTGGTGTCAGCAATCTTTGCCCTTCTTCATCATACCAGTACAACCACTCGCGCACCATACCTTGATAAATTCCCCGTTCTCGCCCAATTCCTAAACCAATATCTGGTAGCCAAACGGGATTTCCTGATATTAAGATATATTCCCCATCAACTAGGTGATACACTTCCAAAGGTGGATTTTTACGCCGAAGGGGACTATATACAACGTAGTATAAAATTTCTAATTCTTTGGCATAAAATTCTTTCTTGGTGGTATATTCTTCCCGATATATTTGGGAAACAACTTCTAATGCTAAAATCGGTGGTTTATTTTCTTCCCACAGTACATAACTTAGGCGCAAATCCTCATCAATGAAGCGTTTAACTCCTAAGCTGAGAAACCCATTAGGGACAATAGCTGGTTTATCTGGGTGATAATAAACACCCATATCAACACCAAAGAACCAATCCCAACGATCGCACCAAGCCAAAGCTAATGTCGTTTTCAGCAAGCCGGGAATTAAATTTTGGAGTTCATTATCCACAGGGGTATCATCTGAGTCGGGTAATTCTTCGGAAGATGGCAAACAATGCAGTGGATTGTAGTTTAACATGAGCGGTTTTGCCAAATCTGATTCTAGATAGATTGTACGTAATCTATTGATGTGCGATCGCAGCGCCAGAATAAAGAACCATTTTTAGCGTCGGCGTAGCCATCGTAAACATTGCCTGATGTCTCTCTTCTCCGTATGAAAATACTTAGAAGTGTAAAATCTTTACATCAGATTCGTGGTTTTTCGGTACTGATTACCAGAGTGTCTAACTGACAATAACAAAAAAGGGTGGAATATTGTTCAACTAGAACATTCCAGAAGTCGCAGAGTATTGAATTTCATGGTGAATTTGGTAGCTGGGCTGATTACCTATATCTACCAAGGAGAAAAAGTTTTCTCTCAACCTTGACTCAGAAAACGTGGCGCAGCTGGAACTTCGCTGATTTTTAGCCCGATTTTTGAGTTGTACTTGAGTATTCAGATATGTCACCACAGATTCATTCACGAATTTTAATCAAGTTCTCACTAACGCCTCTAGCCAAGGAATGCTGCTGAATGCCGATGGTTACTGGTTAAAAGGGGCGAAGCCTGAGGATGAATGGGGATTTATGTTTAGCGGTCGCAAAAACCGCACTTTTGGCAAAACTTTTCCCCAAGCATGGCAGCAAATTTCTCAAAAAGAATCGGGACAATTCCAAACTGCTGAGGGAATGTTCACTTTTGCTACAGTTTACCCCCTTGTGGAAGGGCAAAAATCTAGTACCGGAGCAGGACAGGCTTTTGCACCAAGCCAAAATCAAATTGATACCAAGTCCTATTACTGGAAGATTGTCTCATGGGTGTCCCCAGAGATGTTGACGACTAAATCAAACCGATTTTTGAGTCAATTGCTACTCCTATATGCCGGGTTAGTAGGACTAATTGGCATTGGTTCTTGGCTATTAGCAAGAGCTAGTGTTAATCGTCAGATGGCGCAAATAGAGTTAACGCAGTCTGAAGCCCAGTTGCGAGAGCTAGTTGAGCGGGAGAAAATTCTTAAAACTCGTCTATCCAGTCAAATTCGCAACTCGCTGGATCTAAATACGATTTTGAGTACAGTAGTGGGTGAAGTTCGAGAACTGCTCCAGATTGATCGATGCCAGTTTCTTTGGTGTCAAATAGAAGATGAATCTACTAGCTTTCAGCTGAGTCAGGAAGCCTGCGCTCCCGACTTGCCAGAACCTTTAGGCGATTCTCCTATTCAGAAGCTGGAAGCACTGAGTGAGGCTGTTTTAAGAGGGAATTTGCTTTGCTTCGATGACATTGCGACAGATTCCTGGCTTGATTCCAGGAATCGGGATTTATTGGTGAGTTTGGGCTTTAAGTCTCTACTCACAGTTTCGGTTCAAACTCAGTCGGGTCCCTTAGGTGTGATTGTCTGCGAACATAGTAGAGCGCTGCATTCTTGGAGCGATGATGAGGTAGAACTGATTCGAGGTGTGGCTGACCAGTTAGCGATCGCTATTGACCAGGCACAATTGTATAATCAAAGCCGCGCTGCTACCGTTGCTGCTACTACTCAAGCAGAACAACTCAACCAAGTTCTGCACAATCTCAAACAGACTCAAGCTCAACTAATTCAAACCGAAAAAATGTCGAGTTTAGGTCAATTAGTGGCTGGTGTAGCTCACGAAATCAATAACCCAGTTAACTTTATCTACGGCAATTTGACCCATGTAAATGAATATACCCTGGGCTTGTTAGAACTGGTAGAACTCTATCAAAAGTCTAATGTTAATTCAACACCTGAAGTACAAGCTTATATAGAAGCCATCGACCTTGACTTTATGGCTGAGGATCTCCCGAAAATATTAGTTTCAATGAAAATGGGAGCTAATCGCATTCGGGAAATAGTTCTATCCTTGCGGAATTTTTCTCGACTTGACGAGGCGGATATGAAGCCTGTCAACATTCATGAAGGTATTGATAGCACACTACTAATTTTACAAAATCGCTTCAAACAAACGTCTGCAAATGCCGGAATTGAAATAGTCAAGGAATATGGTGATATTCCCTTAGTGGAGTGCTATGCCGGACAACTAAATCAGGTATTTATGAATCTGATTGGTAATGCTATTGATGCTTTGGATAGTTATAATAATCAGCGAACTGTTGAGGACATAAAAGCTAACCCCAGCCAGATTTTAATTCGTACTGAGTTACGCAACTCAGATCGCATAACTGTACAAATTGCAGATAATGGACCTGGCATGACCGAAGCAGTTAAGCAACGACTATTTGACCCTTTCTTTACCACAAAACCCGCAGGTAAAGGCACAGGATTAGGATTGGCAATTAGCGCTCAGATTGTCACAGAAAAACACGATGGAGCTATTTGGTGTATTTCGGAACCAGGACAAGGAGCAGAATTTTGGGTTGAGATTCCAATTTGCCAAAGCTGTAAACTAGCTACTACAAATGTTGCGACTCTATCCCGAATTTGATGCTACTTTAGGTAAATGACAAATGACATGACTAATGTTAGCAATCGTGCTGATTTTGATAGCCCCTGGAAAGAAATTATCGAAGCTTATTTTCCCCAAGCAATGGATTTCTTTTTTCCAGAAACTTATGCATTAATTAATTGGGAACGTCCATACCAATTTCTAGATAAAGAATTTCAACAAATAGCTCGTGAAGCTGAACAGGGTAAGAGATATGCCGATCAATTAGTCAAAGTTTGGCAAACCCAAGGGGAAGAACTTTGGTTATTAGTCTATGTTGAAATTCAAGCACAAAAAGAAGATAACTTTTCCAAGCGGATGTTTACCTACAACTTTCGCATATTTGACCGCTTTGATCGACCAGCAATTAGCCTTGCAATTCTCTGTGATTCAAACCGCGAATGGCGACCAAGCAATTACAGTTACAATTATCCCAATACTCGCTTAACTTTTGAATTTGGCAGTGTTAAACTTTTGGATTATGAAAATCGCTTTCACGAGTTAGAAAATAGCGATAATCCATTTGCAACTGTCGTCATGGCGCATTTGAAAACCCAGCAGACACGCTCATCACCTGAACAACGTAAAATATGGAAGTTTAGCTTAATTCGCAGACTATATGATTTGGGTTTAGAAGAGCAGGATATTCGTAACCTATATCGATTTATCGATTGGGTTATGATATTACCAAAGGCATTGGAAAATCAGTTTTGGGAAGAGTTTAAACAATTTGAGCAGGAGCGGACTATGAGATATGTAACTACAGGTGAGCGCATCGGCTACGAACGCGGGAAAGCAGAGGGTAAACAAGAAGGTGAACAACAACTTATTTTAAGGTTATTACAAATACGAGTCGGAGAATTATCACCAGAATTGCAAAAGCGCATCCGATCTCTTTCTTTAAATCAGTTAGAAAACCTTGGCGAAGCTTTGTTAGATTTTACTGTTATGGAAGATTTATTTAACTGGTTACAAACAAATAAATCAGCTTAAAATCTATTTTTATGAAATTTTAGCAGGAGTGGACTCAATACGGTTCGGTTAAGGCAAGAGACGCGATAAATCGCCGTCTTGACAAAGGACTGATTATTGTAAAGACGGCGATTTATCGCGTCTTTGCGATTAGCGGCGTGTCATCAAAAAACCTTATCCGAACCGTATTGGGAGTAACCTTATCCGAACCGTATTGGGAGTGGACTATGAGGTACGTAACTACAGGTGAGCGCATCGGCTACGAGCGCGGTAAACAAGAAGGTGAACAATGGCTGATTTTAAGGTTATTACAAAGACGAGTGGGAGAATTATCACCACAATTGCAAGAGCGCATCCAATCTCTTTCTTTAAATCAGTTAGAAAACCTTGGCGAAGCTTTGTTAGATTTTACTGTTATGGAAGATTTATTTAACTGGTTGCAAACAAATAAATCAGCTTAAAATAAAAAGGGCAGGTAGAAAACCCGCCCTCAAAGTAATCAGTATTTAAACTAAACTAAACTAGCGATCGCAACTTAATTACCAATTGACGGCGCACTCAAAGAAACCTTTAGTGTTTCTTGTTTTTGCTGTGCTAATGTCGGCACGGAATCACGCAATCTTGCCGTCAATTGTACAGTTGTAGCGTCGTACATCTGAGTCAGCAATTTTGGATAGAAACCAACACCAATAATTGGAATTAACAAACAGGCAATGATAAATACTTCACGGGGTTCGGCATCTATCAAAGCTTGGTGAGAAACTAATTCTTTGTTCTCCTCTCCGTAGAAAATTTCTCGCAACATGGACAACAGATAAATTGGAGTTAAAATCACTCCAACTGCCATCAAAAACACCACAATGACTTTGAAGGTAGAGCTATAAGCATCACTAGTAGCAAAGCCCACAAATACCATCAATTCTGCTACGAAACCGCTCATCCCTGGCAATGCTAAAGAAGCCATTGAACAGGTAGTGAACATAGCGAAAATCTTCGGCATTCTCTTAGCGACACCGCCCATTTCATCCAACATTAGGGTGTGGGTGCGATCGTAAGTTGCGCCCACTAGGAAGAACAAACTCGCCCCAATTAACCCGTGGGAAACCATTTGCAAAACTGCCCCACTCAATCCCAAATCGGTGAAGGAGGCAATACCAATCATGACAAAGCCCATGTGGGAAATTGAGGAGTAGGCAATTTTTCGCTTCAGGTTGCGCTGGGCAAAGGATGTCAAGGCAGCGTAGATGATATTAACTACCCCCAAAACCACCAATACTGGTGCAAAGAAAGCGTGGGCATCGGGGAGCATTTGGGCATTCATCCGAACTAAGGCATAACCGCCCATTTTCAGCAGAATACCTGCCAATAACATGTGTACGGGCGCTGTAGCTTCACCGTGGGCATCAGGTAGCCAGGTGTGCAAGGGAATAATCGGCAACTTGACGGCGTAGGCAATGAGGAAGCCAGCATAGAGGGCAAGTTGCAAATTGAGGGCGAAATCTTTGAGGGCGAGCGATCGCATGTCGAACGTCACCGTATCGCCGTAAAATGCCATTGTCAGGGCAGACAACAAAATAAACAGCGACCCGCCGGCGGTGTATAAAATAAATTTAGTCGCTGCATATTGTCGTCTTTTGCCTCCCCAAATCGACAGCAAAAAGTATATCGGTACTAGTTCCAGTTCCCACACCAGGAAAAACAACAGCATATCCTGGACAGCGAACACGGCAATTTGACCGCCATACATCGCCAAAATCAAGAAGAAAAATAGCTTGGGCTTGAAGGTAACAGGCCAAGCTGCTAAAATCGCCAGCGTGGTAATGAATCCAGTCAAAATAATTAGGGGCATGGACAAGCCATCTGCCCCTACTGACCAATTCAAACCCAATTGGGGTACCCAGGGGTAACTCTCCACCAACTGCAAATCTGGATTGGAGAAATCATACCCAGTATAAAAAGCGTAAACAATTAGTGCAAAATCTATCAGCCCGACGATGAGGGAGTACCAGCGCACTGTTTTGCCTTCTTTGTCAGGGATGATGGGAAGAAGTAGCGACGCCGCTATCGGAAACAGAATAATCGTCGTCAGCCAGGGGAAATTAGCTATATTCATCACAATCAATCTGCTATCAAAATCATGTTTGGCAAAAAGTCACTAGTTATTAACTAACAGCTTTTTAGCAATTTTTCCTTCATTGTTAGGTTGATTTAATTAAATTGGCAATCCCCCATTTGGTATCCGAGGAGTCTATTTTGACTTGAGGGAATGCAGAATATCAGTTTAAATACTGGTAATCAAGTCAAAAATTTACCCTAACAAAAGCCGCTGAACTAGAATTTAAGGAATGTGCGATGTCTACGACAAGCCGCTCCGCGTCTACGCGTAATCCAACCCATCGCTAAAAATACACTATGCTGTTTGGTGGTTGTTGAAAAAAGCGATTTGATGCAAAAAAAGCATAACAGGAGAAATAACCAGATGATGATCGCACAAATTGAAAGTCAAATTCGTTATGTCACCAACGTAAATGGAGAAACAACAGATGTACTCGTCCCTCTAGAACTTTGGCAACAGCTTATAAGTTTGATAAATTCTGATAATGTCAGTAGTTTAACTTGGATTGATGAACAAGAGCCAAAAGCACAAATATTAGCCGACCTGCAAGAGTCTGTGCGACAAGCAGCAGTAGGACAAACTTTCCCAGTTTCAGAGCTTTGGGACGATATCAAAGCCTAGATTTATGGCAGAAGTTCGTTCGTTTTACATATCGCTTCAAACGCTGTCTCAAAATTCTGACTAAACAACTATTTAGTGTTATCGATACATGGATTACCCATTTCATAATCTTGACCCAGAAAAGTTTCAGCAGTTCTGCCAAGCACTACTGACAAAAGAATATCCCAACGTCCAATGTTTTCCGGTTGCACAACCGGATGGGGGACGAGATGCGGTGGCCTATTTAGGAATGGATTCTGACCGCAGTTTTATAATGTACCAAATCAAGTTGGTAAAACGACCGTTTGCTTTACCTGATCCTCATAAATGGTTGGTAAAAATATTAGAGGAGGAAGCACCAAAACTTAAGAAGCAAATTCCTAAGGGAGCAACTCAATTTATCTTGATTACTAATGTTCCGGGAACTGCACATCCTGACTCAGGCTCCATAGATAAAGCTAATCAACTACTTAATAAGCTTGGTGTACCATCCATGTGCTGGTGGCTTGATGATTTAAACCGCAGACTGGATAGCTCTTGGGATTTAAAGTGGGTATATCCTGAGTTGATGACAGGCCCAGACTTAATTAGATCAGTTATTGAGTCTAGGCTTTCAGAAAATAGTGAGCGCAGGTCTGATGCAATTCGTTCTTTTGTCAAACATCAATTTTGTCAAGAGCAAGAGGTTAAATTCAGGCAAGTAGAACTGCAAAATAGGCTGTTAGATTTATTTATAGATGTTCCAATTTCTCCTCCGCAAATAGATACAAATAGCAAGAAATCAATTAAGTCATATAGAATATATCATCATGTTGCTTCAAATATTGAAAGAAATAGAAATACTCAAGTACATACTCTGAAGGGGGGACAAAATCAGCTACAAGACAGACTCTATAAGCTTCATAGCTCTTAGACCTTGTTGATAATACTTATATTTATTGCGATTTAATTTCATTAATTCCGTGACTAAATCCATACAAACATCCTTGAAATTGACCCAAGTTTGACCATATAAGCCGATATAAAAACTACTATGTCTCCGTTCCGTTCGACCATGTTCTTTGATCCGAGCAATATATTTTTGTATTCCTTTACGTTTGATTTGTTGACCCTGAATTGTTGCAGAAGAGTAAGCAATTGCTATCAATAAAACTAGAGAAATAAAGCGTTCACCAGTTACATTTGTATCCTCTAAATTATAGCCTCCCTTCTTGAAATCTCTAAACATTTCTTCAATATCAAATCTTTGTTTATAGGCAGAAATAGCCAATTTTAACGCCTCAAAATTCGTTAAGATAAACCATCCTTCTTTCGGTGCTACTCCGTTAATTTTACGTTTCCATTTACAAGCAACGTTAAAGCTCATAAAACCGCGAGTCTTTGTTACCTTTACACCTTGAATAAAAAATGATACTCCTGGTTCTAATCCCAGACTGTTTAATTCCTGAAAAATATCTTTTTCAACCTCTACAAATTCGTTCTTTTTTAATCGCAAGCAAAAGTATACACCCAATGATTGAAGGTACTTAGCGAGTTTTACAGAACAAAATTCTCTATCACCTAATACACATATTTTATAGTTGTGAAAAAGGGGACTTACTTGAGACAATAGTTTTTGTTGCTCATCTATGTTACTACTCCCTAATTTGGGCAATAATTTAAAATAGATTGGAAATGCTCTTTTATCCCAAATGACACTCACCATAAACAAATTTATTCGACTCCAGTTAGTTCTATCAATTGCTACATAAATTATTTTTTCATTAGTAAAATATATTGATAACCATTCTTTTATAATGGGAAACCAAATTTTTTCAATTGTTAAATTTGGTAATGAGAGAAATCTTTGTATTCTTTTTCTTCTACTCTCAAATTTAATTGGCAAAGGTATCCCATTCGCTAACCTTTCTAAATTCACATTTTTAATTGACTGTAAGATGTTCACCAAAATTTGGAGAAACAGGTATTCTGCTAGACTCAATTGACTTTTTAAGTGCTTTTGATAGAATAAAGGTATCATTTTCATTAGATAGGTCTTATTGACAATATCTGACCTATCTTTTTTTACCATACATCGTTACATTCTTTACACGGTCTTGTTTTCAGTCTTGTTTGTCGCCCCGTCAGGTACATACTACTTTGAGTGATGTTAATTTGTACTCTAATAATATTAGATCAGAAGAACGGGAAATAGTTGGCGCAGCAACATTTCTACTCCATATCTTGGTTCAAAAAAATATCCCTATAATAGTTATCGAGGGTGCGCCTGGACAAGGTAAATCGACAATAGCTCAATATGTGTGCCAAGTACATCGAATGCGAGTATTGGGCAATGATGAAGTATTACGTTCTTTATCGACAGATTATAAGGATGAAACGTTAGAAAAATTGCCTCCTATACATAGATACTCTCCAGTTCGTCTACCATTCAAAATTGATTTGAGAGATTTGGCAACTTGGCTTGATAAAAAAAATCCTTTTTCACTTGATGAAGAAGAAGAACTTCCTTATAATTGGCAAAAATCTTTAGAATCATTTCTTGCCGCTTTAGTACGGCATGATTCAGGCGGTGGTGAGTTTGATGTCAGTGATCTGCGTGCTGTAATGAAACTCAGTCCAGTACTACTTATTTTTGATGGGCTTGATGAAGTTGCTGATATCTTCAAAAGGCAGGAAGTTGTTAATGAGATTGTTATTGGTGTAAATCGTCTTGAAACAATAGCTGAATCACTTCAAGTTGTTGTAACAAGTCGCCCAGCAGCATTTGCTAATTCGCCTGGTCTTCCACAGGATAAGTTTCCACACTATCAGCTTGATTCCCTAACTCGTACTCTGATTGACGAATATACAACCAATTGGATTAAGGCACGAAAGCTTGATAATAAAGAAGCTGCGGAAATTAGAAAGGTTATAAAAGAAAAGCTAAATCAACCACATCTGCGCGATTTATCTAAAAATCCAATGCAGTTGACAATATTACTAAGCCTTATTCGTAGTCAAGGTTTATCGCTTCCAGAAAAAAGAACGGCTCTTTACGATGATTATATAAAGCATTTTCTAGATCGTGAAGCAGCAAAGACCCCTATAGTTCGTGACCACCGAGAACTTTTAATAAATGTTCAAAGATATTTTGCTTGGATACTTCATACAGAAGCAGAGCAGGGAGGCAATGGAAGCATCTCTAAAGACAAACTTTATGAACTTCTTTCAAAATATCTTGATGATGAAGGTCATTCTAAATCATTATTAGATGAATTATTTAGGGGCATGGTAGAACGCATAATGGCACTTGTACAACGTGTTGAAGGTATGTATGAATTTGAAGTTCAACCACTGCGAGAGTACTTCACGGCGCGATACCTTTATGATACTGCTCCTTATTCTCCAACTGGAAATGAAAAAACGGGGACATTGCCTGATCGTTTTGATGCCATAGCACGTAATTTTTACTGGTTCAACGTTACGAGATTTTATGCTGGCTGCTATACCAAAGGTGAACTACCTTCACTGATTGACAGGTTACAAGATTTAATTGAACAGGAAGGATATCGACTAATTAGTCATCCAAGGATATTAGCAGCTACTCTACTTTCTGACTGGGTATTTAAGCAACATCCTAAATCTGTTAAAGCTGTTGTTGAACTGATACTGGATGGGATTGGATTGCGATATGTATTACCCTCCAATAGCCGCCGCCTTGGTTTAGGAAACCCTCTCATACTTCCAAAAGATTGTGGACAAGAAGAACTAATCAGTCATTGCTTCAAAAGCCTGCAGAAAATTCCTCCTAAAGACTATGCTTTAGAAATAATAGATTTAATCAGAGTAAATGCCACAGTAGATGAAATTTTAACTCTATGGAAAAGATATTTTTGTAATCTGAATAATATTCAACAAGGTGATTGGCTTGAGTATGGATACTATTTAGGTATTTTAAATAAAATTAGTTTAGCTGACTTAAAAATAATTTTTTCAGATGATTTTAATCGCTCAAAATGCTTGTCTATTCTTTTTAAGATTAGGCGATTTGATTATTGTGAAATGACTAAAGAAAATTTTATTTTAACTATACAGGAAATTTTACAAAGAAATATTGTAGTTGATAATCGCCGAAATATCAAGATAAATAGCATCATAGAGCTATTCTGTCACTCTATTGACGTAAGCCGATATGCATTAGCTTTTAAAGCAAGAACTTTTAACATTAAATTATCTCAATTTTGGGAACATGACATTCACATAGTCAATCATGGAAGAGTTTTCTTTCACCCTATTCTGAGTAGAAAGTATGTTAAATCGATACTTGAATTTCAAGAAATTGCTAATTGTTATGAGATTTTAGAAACAGCCGAACACGAATCGCAGCGTAGTGTACAAGAATGGGCAACTGATATTACCCCTTGGGACAATCTTGTTGAAATGTGTCGCAAAGTTTGGGGTGATAACTGGTCTTTTTTTGATCTCGCAAACCTAGGTAGTGGAATTAAATCTAAAAGTGAAACATGCAAAGATTTCCCTGAACTTCTTGAACACTCAAAATCCCTATGCCGACGAACACGTTATGCAAGGTTGCAAGCTGGTAGACCAATTTGGTGGCAACAACAATTGGAAAAAGTGGTTGACGAAATGGATGCCATGTTTATTACATTAGTTCTTGTAACCTGGGGTAGTTCAACAACATTAGGAAGTCTGGTTAATTTTATTGATCCTTACATTAGAAAATTATCCTCTAAAAATTGGCAGAGGTTATATTATTCCGTAGAAAATGCTGTTCTTTTAACAGAAGACTTAGGTAATCGAATTATCCACTTTAACGTTGACTCAATGCCAATAAATTTGGATGCAAAGACAGTTACTTTACTTGCTCTACGTGCGAGAGATCAAAGTAAAATAAAGTTCTACAGTTCATATCTTAGTGCGTATGCTGGATGTGATCCATTAGTACTAAAATTCCGCCAAGAGTTGGCTCTTGATCTTCTTCAAACAAATGAAACTGATTGGCATCCTGTTTTGGAAGTGATTGCTCAAAGTTATGCTAAAGGATCAATATCAGAGGAATATGCTTCCTACTGGTTTGCACATCGCATTGCTAGAAGAGCAGAAAAAACGTCTTTGCCAATTGATCTTGCTGAGGAGATTGCTGAACACCCTGATCGTTATCCTGGATTTTTGGTTGCAGCAGCGGAAGCTATATGTAAGGATGTTGTGGCATCTCAAACGATTGCTGTAGGGGAGATAGCACGTAGGGATAAATGGTTTTCAATCTAGAATAGACAATTACAAGGCTTGAGTATACTGTCTCTATACGCTGAATAAAGACTGGTATTGATCCGTTGCTCAACCATCTTTATTATTCCTTTAGGATACTTATATCTGAGTATGTCCAAAAAAATAAATGCGATGCCTGGGTTGCTTCTAGCCATTGCACACAACCCAAAATGCAATTTATTAAATTTAAAGTCACTATATTTTGTAAATAACTTGTCACTAGCTCAAGAAGAGAGTTTGGATGTTGTAGAAATAAAAGTTAATTGCAGTAATCTATAAAATAAATTATTCCCTAATGCGGGCATCTGGCAACCAAACCAGGAAATCAAGAAATAATGTAGGGGCGGACATTCGCCCACCCCGATTAAAATCAGGTAACACCAAAGACAATCACTAAGCCCAAAACAGCCCCAAATACAATCAAGGCATAGAATTGAGCGCGACCGTTTTCTAGGTACTTCAGACCTTCACCGCTAACAAGGGTGAAAAAGCCTGTGAGGTTAACAGCACCATCGACAACGCGGAAGTCAACTTCCATAACTTGTCTAGCTAGGCGACGCAAGCCGAGGACAAAAACCCGATGGTAAATGTCATCAAAGTACCACTTGTTGAGGGATAACTCGTAAAGTGGTTGGATTTTAGCAGCGATCGCCGCCGGGTCAATTTTACGGCGCAAATACATTAACGAAGCTAAGGTAATCGCAACCAAAGAAATTCCCACTGAGGCACCCGCCATGATGTAGAATTCTGTCGGATTGAACTCGGAAGCCTTTTCTATAACTTCGGAGAGAGTTTCACTAGGAGGAAAGATAAACTCTTCAAAATAATTGGCGTAAGGAGTTCCCACCAAACCAATCAAAATCGAAGGCACTGCTAGCAGTGCCAACGGCAGGGTCATTGTCCACGGCGATTCGTGAGGTGAGTCGCTGTGATGCCCGTGGGAGTCATGGGAGTCATGATGCTGACTAGTTGCGGCCAATTCTCCTTTCTTCATCGCCCCAGGCCCAAAATTCGGGGCTGGTTCTTGTGACTCTAATTCCAGGACAATTGTCGCTGTCGCCTTTTTGAGTTTTTGCTTGATTTTCTCGTCATTACCCCGGAATTCGCCTTCAAATGTCGAGAAATACATTCTGAACATATAAAAAGCAGTAATCCCGGCAGTTAGCCAGCCAATCAACCAGAGGAATGGGTTAGCTTCAAAAGCTTTCCCCAGAATTTCATCTTTTGACCAGAAGCCAGCAAAGGGCGGAATACCAGAAATTGCCAAGCAACCAATCAAAAAGGTAATTGATGTGACGGGCATATACTTTCGCAATCCACCCATCAAGCGCATATCTTGCGCTAAGGCGGGATCGTGACCGACAACTCCTTCCATGCCGTGAATTACTGAACCGGAACCCAAGAACAGCATCGCCTTGAAATAGGCGTGGGTCATCAGGTGGAATAGTCCAGCACTGTAGGAACCTATTCCCATTGCCATCACCATGTAACCGAGTTGGGAAATGGTGGAATAAGCCAAGCCCTTTTTGATGTCGTTTTGGGTAATGGCAATAGTTGCCCCCAAAAACGCCGTAAACGCCCCAGTAAAGGCAATGACATTCATTGCGGCTGGAACGTCTTCAAATACTGGGTACATCCGGGCAATGAGGAAAACACCCGCCGCCACCATTGTTGCTGCGTGAATCAAGGCAGAAATGGGAGTGGGGCCTTCCATCGCATCTGGTAGCCAGACGTGGAGGGGGAATTGGGCTGATTTCGCCACTGGCCCTAAGAAAACTAAAATCGCCAACAGGACAGCGAGAAAATTGCTGATCGAACCTGATTCTACGAGTTGGGCGAGGCGATCGCCCATGATATTAAAATCAAAGCTTCCCGTTGCCCAGAACAGCCCCAAAATGCCGAGTAACAAACCAAAGTCGCCCACGCGGTTGGTGACAAATGCTTTTTGCGCGGCATCGGCTGCTGACTTGCGATCGTACCAAAAGCCGACCAGCAAGTAAGAACACATCCCCACCAGTTCCCAGAAGATATAAATCTGTACTAGGTTGGGACTGACCACCAAACCTAACATTGAGGAGCCAAATAAACTGAGATAGGCGTAAAACCTCACGTAACTGGGATCGTGAGCCATGTAGCCATCGGTGTAAAGCATGACTAAGCAGGCTACCGTTGTGACAATCACCAGCATTAGGGCTGTTAGGTGGTCAATAGTGTAGCCCATGCTCAGGTGAAAATTACCTGCTGCCGCCCACTCAAAGGTGCGAATATAAGCCGCGTGTCCTTGAATTTGACTCCATAGCAAGGCAAAGGACAGCCCCATAGCTGCTGCCATCATGGAGATAATCACCACAGCGTTAAGCTGGCGGAGGCGGTTTGTCACCTGATTCAACGAGATTAACCCTAGACCGACCAGCATTGCCCCAAAAAGAGGGAACACCGGAATCAGCCAGGCATACTGATAGATTACTTCCATCACTGACGCCTACTTTTAGAATTCTTGATTAGCGTGTCGAAACTGTTAATAATTGTGACACACACCCTTTAGGATAAAATAACCCACCCAAAGGTCTTTGGGTGGGGTGTTAAGCATGGTTTTAGATTTGGTCACTGGTCATTTGTCATTGATCATTGGTCATTTGTCATTAGTCCAATGCCACATACACCATCACCTCATTCCCAGGGGCTGCTGCCTCTGGTCAAGAAAGAGGAGGCGGCAGCCCCCCAGAATGGTTTCCCAGCCTCCAGGCTGGGAACCAGTTAAATAATTGTGACACACACCCTTTAGGATAAAATAACCCACCCAAAGGTCTTTGGGTGGGGTGTTAAGCATGGTTTTAGATTTGGTCACTGGTCAT
>NZ_JBALEK010000028.1:0-15262 GCF_036917815.1 Nostoc sp.
TAAAAATCAGTGGCTAAGATGCTTGCTGGGCAATGCTTTCAGCCTTAGCGTACAATTTTCCCGTTTTGGCACGGTGATGCCTAGATGGCGACCCAAATCGTTCTGCTAGTGGTTGGGCAAAGCGGGGTGATTTACCTTTCAAGGTGATTGATGAGCGGCAAGCGGCGAAGTTTGCTAAAAATTATCAGCACATTGTCATTGACACCCAAGCTAGACCAGAGCAGGAAGATTTAGAAGCATTGGCAGAGGGTTGTGATTTGCTCATTCTCCCCACTACCCCTGATGCCTTATCCCTCGATGCCTTGATGCAAACTGTCAATGTCCTCAAGTCCCTCTTTGCTAATCAATACCGTATCCTTATTACTCGTGTTCCACCCAAACCACGACGCGATGGAGAGGAAGCAAGAGATATGTTGACTGAGGCTGGATTACCCGTATTTAAGGGGAGTATCCGCGATGCAGTTGCTTTTCAAAAAGCAGCGTTAGCTGGTGTACCAGTTAACAAAGTTGCTGACCAACGGGCCAAGATAGCATGGCGCGATTACCAAGGTATCGGTCAAGAGGTAATGAAGTGAGTAGCAAGTTTAAAGGTCTTTTGGATGCAGCCAAGGGTCGTGAACCCGAACCAGAGCCACAACAACCAAGCCAGGAGCTAGAAACTCAAAAGCTAGAGGCTCAACAGTCTCTTAAGTTACAGCCACAGCTAATTACTGAACCTCAAAGCGAACCAAAACGGGGACGACCCAAAGGTAAACGCTCTGACTCCAGCTACGAGCAGGTGACGGCTTACATCCGCAAGGACACACACACCTCAGTTAAAATTGAACTGCTTAAACAAAGTCAAAACGGTCAAAAGCGAGAGTTTAGCGAGTTAATTCAAGAACTTCTAGACGAGTGGCTAAAATCGCGTAGTTGAGTTTTTGAGTACGCAAAAACTTGAATATGGCGTAGATATAGCCAAGCTGACACTCTTAGGCAAGATAGTACAAATTTACCTAAAACTGAGGTTTGTAGTATCCCAATGACAGGACTGAAACCCTTATGATTTCGTTATAGCCAACTCTTACAGGGGTATGAGTAGCATTCGCGCAGAAAACTGGGTTAAGAGATATTAACCCACATTCCGCACTTCAAAATGTAGTATCAACAGTACGCGATTAATTTCGGATACGAGTAAATAAAAGTACTCAGAATATTTAAGTAAGTTGGCATTAAGAATAAACGGGGAGTGATGAAGTATAAAGTAGCTTACATAGCCTATAAATACTTGGTTTCAGGCTTTTACAAAACTAAATATACATTGTTTGATAGTGCCAACTTACACGCGATACCAAAAGTGAGACAATCAGAAAAACTCAAAAATATTTGAGAGGTAAAGAATGTCTCTAATATCGAAAGCAGAAATTAAAAATATAGATCATCTAGGAATAGTAGCTGGGCTAATTGATGAAATAGGAATAGTTGAAACAATTAATTCTAAATTAGGAATAGACCCTCGTGAAAAGATTGCGGCAGGGATATTGGTCAAAGCTATTTTAATTAATGGATTGGGATTTGTGTCGAGACCTTTATATTTATTTAATCAGTTTTTTGATGATAAAGGAATAGAAATATTATTGGGAGAAGATGTGAAAAGTGATTATATCAATGATGATAAAATTGGAAGAGTCATGGATAAATTATATAAATATGGATTGAATAATCTATTTATAGAAATTGGATTATCAGTGATTAAGAAATTTAAGATAGATACAAAATATTCACATCTTGATGCAACATCATTTCATCTACATGGAAAATATAAAAGTGAAGAAAATCAGGAAAAAGAATCAGAAATCACTAGAGAAAGACCAATAATTATAACCAAAGGATATTCGGGAGCATCCCACTTTGGCAGATTTACTAGTGGTGGCAGAATAGAGGGAAACATATAAGCCCGACATCAAACTGATGACTCAAGAAAAACAAGCACGTCTGCAAGCCTGTCTGCGAGAACTAGCAAGCATACTATATGAAGAAACAAACCCTGCCCAATTAAACAACCTGGAAAGCATCGAAAAAACCGTGCGATGCCTACGGCGGTAAACAACGCAAATTTTAGAACAAGTTAGCCCGCAAATAGCCCTTTTTTTATCGAACAAGCAACAGGAATCAACACAGGAAAGACGCGAAAAGTAAAAAGTTGTGTGGGAGTCCTGAAGTTGAAAGCTAAACAAGCCGAAAGATTAGGGTTGAAGTCACGTACTCAATTGAGTCCTCTGCTGGAAAAATGTTGTCTACGTCTAAGTGCCAACGAGTCATATCAGAATGCCGAAGCCGAGATTGAGGCATTGACAGGTATAGTTGTCGGTCACTCTACCCAACAAAGACTGGTAAATCGACAAGAGTTGCCATTACCATCCGCCAAGCAAGGGATCTCAGAAATTAGCGTAGATGGGGGAAAAGTGCGACTGCGAGGTAAGCCAAAACAAGGCAGTGTTTGGCGAGATTACAAAGCTGTACGCTTGCAAGGCATATACTATGGTGCTTTTTTTGACGATAATCAATCATTAATTGATTATGTCAACAGCCAAAAATTACTCAACCCACTGGTTTGTTTGGGAGATGGTCATCAAGGAGTTTGGAATTTAGTCCAAGAGTTTGGCATAGATAAAGAACGCTGGGAAATCTTGGACTGGTATCATCTCAAAGAAAATCTTTATAAAGTTGGTGGCTCAATCAAGCGGCTTAAAAAGGCTGAAACTCTACTTTGGCTTGGTGATGTCGAGGCAACTAAGGCTTTATTTGTTAATTTTCGAGGTAAACAAGTGAAAAATTTTTGCGCCTATCTCGACCAGCATCGCCATCGGATTGTCGATTACGAATATTATCAAGCTGAACAACTCTGTTCCATTGGTTCAGGCGCAGTAGAGTCAGCAATTAAAGTCCTTGGCAAACGAATCAAAATCTCTGGAGCACAATGGAAAGCCGAAAATGTCAATCAGATTCTGTCTGTACGTTGCGCTTACATGAATGGTTTACTAGCTATTTAACTTAATCCACCATTATTGCTAGTTATTCAAGAGGGTCGATATTGCCATAAAATCTTCTCCATCAACAAATTGAATCTAGCCAGTTCATACTTGAACAAGGCTTGCGATCGCACCCTTTATTTGGCTGCAATTTTTCCTTGCACCTAAACCTTAATAAATGCAATTTGGCTTGATAATCCAAGATAACCCACAACGCAGGGTTAATATATTTTTGCCAAAGCGGGATGCTCCCGGATATTAAGAAAATCATACTGAGACGGATGAGTGAGCAGGGGGTGTTGCGGGCATTACAGAGGCGGGGGGAAAAAGCCGATGTGGAGGCGTTTACACCCCATGATTTTAGAAGAACTTTTATCGGTAATCTATTGGATGCAGGGGCAGATATCGTTACCATAGCGAAGCTTGCAGGTCATGCATCACCAAGTACGACAAGTAAGTATGATAGGCGGGGGGAAGCAGTGAAGAAACGGGCAATTGATTTGCTGAATGTGCCTTACAGTAGACCAAAAAATTGCTAGTTTGATCAGCAATGGCAAAGAAAGATAGATAATTACTTTGAGGATTAAATCAGTAGGTGCGATTAAACAGAAATATATAATATAATTTTTTTAGAATAAGTGTTTTTACTTTTCCCACTTATCCTTTTAATATATTTATGTTTATTTTCGCCGATCTATTTAAATTTTACCTTCATTGGCAGTTGCTTAACTGCTCTAATTTACTAATTAGTTTACTAGGAAAGATAAAGTGAAAAACTTAATCCCAGTCTTTTACGACCAGCATGGATATCGTTGGCGATGCTTCCAAGTTACTATAATACTAATAATTATTGGGGTGGGACTCATATTTTCCCTATTTATTGTTAGCGTACTTATTAATCCTGAGCGTACTATTGCCAGTGTCAATAGTGTCGGATTTCGATTAATAAACTTTTTCGATTCTTTCACATACAATCTATTAATTCTTCTTACTAAGATTACAATCATTAGACAAATATTAATTAGCATACTCGCATTTTATGAAAGATATAGAAGTGATACTATTCCTCCTTTACAAAATTACCTACCTTCTGTAAGTGTAGTAGTGCCAGCCTTTAATGAAGAAAAAGTTATTCTTAACACGGTTTACTCACTACTACGCTCAAACTATCCCAACTTCAACATCATAGTTGTTGATGATGGATCAACAGATAGGACTTACCAGTACCTGGTTAAAGCCTTTAGTAGCCACTCACTCGTTTACATATTTAGTAAACCTAACGAAGGAAAAGGGCAAGCCCTCAACGATGGCATCAAACAAAGCAAAGCAGAAATAATCATAACCATTGATGCGGACACAATAGTATTTCCAAACACTATTAGTAAATTAGTTCAGCATTTTGCAACTCCTCATATTGCAGCAGTAGCAGGTAATATCAAAGTAGGCAATCGTCTCAACTTATTAACTTACTGGCAAGCTCTTGAGTATATTACCACTCAAAATCTCGAACGCAGAGTATTTAGCTTATTAAACTGCATCCCCGTAGTTCCTGGTGCAATTGGAGCATGGCGAAGACAAATAATCTTTAAAGCAGGAGGATTCACCAATGACACAGTAGCCGAAGACGGAGACTTAACCATAAGAATGTTTAAATTGGGTTATAAAATTAATTATGAAAATGAAGCAATAGCCCTTACCGAAGCGCCTGCCACAACTTTAGGCTTTATAAAGCAGCGCTTTCGTTGGACTTACGGAACATTGCAGGTAATTTGGAAGCACCGTGACATTATATTTCGCATTCGTTATGGAACATTAAGTATTTTTGTGCTTCCCAACTTCATATTCTTGCAAATATACTCCATCTTAGCCTTACCGTTAATAGACTTACGGTTACTAATATCATTAGTACGGGTTGCTTCGGAACAACAAATAATATATTCTTACGCTTACTTATCAATTTTTTACTTTACCCTATCTTTAGGATTAGAATTTATAACATCATGGATAGCTTTTCTCCTAGAACCCGAAGAAGATTACCGTCTGCTACTTTGGTTACCCTTTCAACGCTTAATATACAGACAATTGATGTTTTATGTAGGAATAAAATCAATATTGGTAGCAATTCAGGGCAAATATGTTGGCTGGCAAAAAATTGAACGAAAAGCAACTGTCTATTATCATAAAGATATTTTTTAAAAGCAGAAGGTAAATTAGATACTAGCCCTGATATTAGCGCTTTTCCACTTACCGCCCATCAGTAGCAATGGAACAGATATTCAAATTACGCCTTTGGCTCAGATAGTCATGTACCCAATCGCAGCTCCAATTGAGCGTTTGCTCTACAGTTTCAATTCGCCACATTCGGGCAATACCGTCCAATGAACCAATAGTAATGTACTTACCATCTGGGCTAAAAGTAACACTTCTGCTTTCCAAACCACCTTTGAATTCTTGGATTACTTTGCCTTGTAAATTCCACAGTTGAGTAGTTCCATCAGATGAACCGGTGGCAATAAATTTACCGTCGGGACTAAAACTGACACTAAATACCACACCGTGATAACCTCTAAATTCTTGGAGCAGTTTGCCTTGTAAATTCCATAACCGAGCCGTTCCATCCTGTGATGCGGTAGCAATGGATTTACCATCTGGGCTAAAACTGACATTAAATACCCAGTCATGATGCGCTTTGAATTCTTGGATTACCTTGCCTTGTAAGTCCCACAACCTAGCAGTTCCATCGCGTGATCCTGTAGCAATGGATCTACCGTCTGGACTAAAATTAACACTCCAAACCCAACCTCGATGTCCTTTGAACTCTTGGAGTTGTTTGCCTTTTAGATCCCACAATCTAGCAGTGTTATCCCATGCTCCGGTAGCAATAAATTTACCATCTGGGCTAAAACTGACACTCAATACCCCTCCTTCATGCCCCTTGAACTCTTGAAGCAACTTGCCTTGGACACTCCACAATTTAATGCCTTCATCTGACGCTGTAGCAATAGATTTCCCATCTGGACTATAACTAATACTCCGTAATAAACTTTGATGCTTGAATTCTTGGAGTAGCTTACCTTTTAAATCCCATAATCGAGCGGTTTTGTCCCATGATGCAGTAGCAATGGATTTCCCATCTGGACTATAACTAATACTCAATATGCCCTTTTTATGCCCGTTAAAATCTCGTTCTTTTTGTGAAGGCTTGCCCTGTAAATTCCACAGTCGAGCAGTTTTATCCCATGATGCAGTAACAATAGACTTACCATTAGGGCTAAAACTAACACTCATGACCCCAGCTTGATGCCCTTTAAACTCTTGGAGCAGTTTGCCTTGTAAATTCCATAATCGAATACTTAAGTCATCTGATCCAGTAACAATCGATTTCCCATCTGGACTAAAATTGACGCTGTTAATATGCCCTTGATGTCCTTTGAACTCTTGGAGCAGTTTGCCTTGCAAATCCCATAATCGAGCTGTTTTGTCCACCGATCCAGTGACAATCGATTTCCCATCCGGACTAACACTAACGCTGTTAACATCCCCTTGATGTCCTTTGAACTCTTGGAGCAGTTTGCCTTGTAAATTCCATAATCGAGCTGTTCCGTCCGCCGATCCAGTAACAATCGATTTCCCATCCGGACTAAAACTGATGCTGTTAATATGCCCTTGATGTCCTTTGAACTCTTGGAGCAGTTTGCCTTGCAAATCCCATAATCGAGCTGTTTTGTCCGCCGATCCAGTGACAATCGATTTCCCATCCGGACTAAAACTGACGCTGTTAACATCCCCTTGATGTCCTTTGAACTCTTGGAGCAGTTTGCCTTGCAAATCCCATAATCGAGCTGTTTTGTCCGCCGATCCAGTGACAATCGATTTCCCATCCGGACTAAAACTGACGCTGTTAACATCCCCTTGATGTCCTTTGAACTCTTGGAGCAGTTTGCCTTGTAAATTCCATAATCGAGCTGTTCCGTCCGCCGATCCAGTAACAATCGATTTCCCATCCGGACTAAAACTGGCATTTAATACCCCATTTTGATGTCCTTGAAATTGATTTCGTTCTCGGATGTTGTTACTGATCTGTTGTAAAGCTAACAGAGGATTAGATATTGGATAATTTCTTAAGGAAACATCCTGCTCTTCCATATCTTTAAGTTCTTGTTCGACAGTTTGTATGGCTGAGATTAAAGCTTCTATTTGACCACCACCAGACTCAAACTGTTTTAAAGCATTACCTGCCGTTCGCTCTAGTTCAGCGAGTTTCTGAGCTTGTCTTACTTGCTGCCATGCTCCTCCTATAACAATAACAGCCGTAACAATAATCCCAAACAGTACTAATGTCCCAATTTTTATTTGTCCTTCTTTTTTCTGCCGTTCTTCTCCTAAACTCGCTATTACACCTTCTAAGCTCGTTTTTTCACTTTCTAAGTTTTCTTTTTCACTCTCTAAGCTCTCTTTTTCAATTGCCAGCTTCTTCCGCTCTGCTTCAGCCTGCTTATATTTTTCTAGTAATTCCGAGCCTTGCTGTTTGCGGATAAACAGAACCAAATAATCATGTACTAATTGATATCTAGAACTCGGATCGCCTGGCACTAATAATACCAATCCTGATGTCACAAAAATATTTAGCACTAACTCTAATTTGCTCTTTTCTGCAACTAGGTATGTTGCTAACTCAGAGATTGTTTTTTGAGGACGAGTGTTGTTATCATCCGTTAGCAAATACAACACTAGTTCAGCGGTATCTTTATTCTCCTCTCCACAGTCTGATACCACTTCTTTTAAATAATCTCCAACTAACTTCGCTTTTGGGTGAGTACCCAACTGCTGCTTATATTGAGCCAATGTAGTAATTTGCTTCTTTTCCAGTTGTACACCCACCACCTGCAACTCAATCGGGCGCACTTCTCCCAAATCACTCGCTAAATCTTCTACCAATACATCTATCAAATCATTATCTAAAGTAATTTGGGTGCGTTCTATTAAATAGCTAATCACCTTTTTAGCATCTACTTTAGAAAAATTACCCAAATAGTAAAGATTATTTTTTCCAAATATATCATCAACAATATTCTTGACATTAGTTGGTAAATTATTATTTATCTGATTGATACGTTTCCATTCTAATAAAATATATAAATAATCTTCTCGAACTGAAAAGAATAATTTTAAAGAAAGAACGTTTAATGATTCGGATAAGAAATCAAATAAAATTTGCCTATTAGCAGGATTTTTATAATTAAAATTTGAAAATAAAAATTCTTCAAACTGGTCAAAGATTAGCACTATCAGTATATTTTGACGCTCAATTTCATGTAAACATTCTACAATGGTTGTAACAGAATCCAGAGCAGTAGTCAAACCTATCTGCTTTTGTGAAAGTGCTTCTTTCAATAAATCTCCTAATTCTACAATCCAATTACTGTAATTGCGTATCAGTAAGGGTAAAACATTCCTATGTTTAATTGGTTTCTGTTTTAACCTTAATATCAGTCCTCCACTGATCAGCGAACTTTTCCCCACACCAGATTGTCCGTGAATTACAACCAACTTGCGGTCACTGCTACCGATCCACTCAATCAACTGTTTTACATCCTCTTGGCGAATAGAAGCAGCAATTTCCGGGGCGACAATTTCCTCATTTTTTACCTGCGTTAATGCAGGTTTGACTCGTCGTTGTGGCTCTATACGTCCTGGACCAACAAATGCTCGTAAGCCATACTGCTGCTCAAGCGATTGTCGCTTCAGTTTTATATCAAAAGCTTCCCAATATTTTTTATGCTGGAAGTAAAACTGTTGCAAGTTATCTAGAATATCAATGTACAGATGGGTGTCGTACTCGGGGTTACCTACTTTTCTTGCTTGTTCTAAATGACGGATAGCTTCTTGAACTTGACCTAGATGTTGTTGCGACTGTGCTATAATAAGCAAAAGTTGACTGCGTATGTAGCTGATAATAATTTTATCTGATTCTTCATATACAAATCCAGACTGATTTATTAATTGCAAATTGTTAACTGACATTAAAGCTTTTAGCGCCTCATTCGCCAGATTTCTAGCTTTTTTCCACTTTTTATTAGCTAAAGCAACCTCAGCTAAACATCCATAATCTTGCGCTAATTCTATCCATCTATTTTCAGATTGATGTATTGGCAACGCTTTAAGAGCAATATTTTGCAGCATTTCTAATTCTTTCATTGCATCTAATCGCCGCAAAATTCTGCTAAATCTCAGAGTAAATTTACCAATTAAATCAGAAGGTGCTATTCTTTCAAAGATTTCTAAGCATTCCTTAATATTATTTTTTGTTGCTTGCCAATAAATATGATCTAATTTTCGATATGGTAGAGCTTTAAGATGATAACAAAACGCAATTTCACTTAGGATTTTACCTTGATATTCTAAATTACCGTTTTGCCGCCACAAATCTAAGGCTTTTTCATAATGCTTTAGAGCCTCATCTTTTTTATCATTACCAAATAGAACTGCCCCCAGTAAAGACTCTAAATCTGCTTCCATCTGGGTATCCAAACTATGTTCATATTTATGCAAATCTCTTGGAGCTGCTTTCAGTCCTGCTTCTAGTCTTAAATTAGCTTTTCGGGTAAGCTGAAGATTATTAGCAAACCATTGCTGCGCTGTCTTTCTCAAATAATGTCTTAGTTCCTCTGAAGGAATGGTAAATTCTAATGTTGTTGCCCAACTCTCAAAATCAGGACTTAAACGAATTAATTTTTTAAAAATCTCATCATTTACCCACAATACTAACGGAAAATGAAATTTTTTTGGAAATTCTTCTCGTACTTGATTTGTAGAAATCAGCAGGTGTTCCACTTCAGCTACAGTTTCTAAGCCAAATATCATTAGCACTGCTGGTTGTTTTTCCCCTAACTCCTCTTGAATTCTGGCATATAGGGTGGTTTCAAACTCGTCGAGTTCCAAGATGCGAATCTCAACTGCACCCAGTTGTTGTTGTAGTCGCTCCATAAGTCTCGAACGGAAATCGGTATAGTTGCAACGAGCCACAAACAGTTTAAAAGAGCCAATAGAAACCCCTATTGCCCAAGCCAATTGTTGTAATACTCGCTCATTGTCAGGAGTAATATCTTCAGGTAGGTGCGATTCGCTCATGATTGCAACTCTTTTGCTTCACTCAAAATCGGATTGATATCAAACCAAGGCTCACCAGAATCACGATATTCAAAAACAAGTCGAGTGCGTATAAGTGTTTGATATCCATCGTCTCCACTTACTTTTTTTGTTTCTCGTACCTGACTCAACAGCTTCCACTCAGCATCGTCAATCGGCAAAATCATTTCATTACGGCGGGCGCGAATTACATCTTCCAAAATTTTACGAGTGAGGGGAAGTTGGCGTTCTTCCATAATCCATTTATTCAACAATCTCAGCAAATCCCGGACGTGTCCTCCACTTATGTAGCACAAACGATCTAAAGATTCCAAGTTTTCAAAAATCTCCGTAATTTTGTTCAACCGTTCATGCTTATCCAAATTAGGGAAAGCTCTGGCCAGAACCATTTGGCGTAGTAGCGCTATCGCTTATTCTGTCTAGTTTTCAGACTTTTTCTTACGTCGAACTCAGGTTTAGCAAGTTGAGCGCATCTCACACCAGCAGCCATTCGGTTTCCCGGCTTTATGATCAAGGTGCGTCGGTTGGGCGCATTGGGGAATATGTGGGGCGGTGGTGGCTGTGGGTGAGAGGTGGAGTCGATAAGGTAAAGAGTGAGGGAGATTGCTTTTTGTGGGGTTTTTTTGGTGCGTTACGCTTTCGCTAACGCACCAACTACAAGATCAGCGATCGCACTTGAGCCGGCTTTGTTCTAGCGGGCAAAAATGAGTTTTTTAATTAATTTCTGATCTAAACTTGGAAGACCCCACTCTGTGATTTGACTTAATGTTTTTAATTCCGTTTGGTTTTCCTGATCGCTCAAATTGTTGCACTCCCTTAAAAAAGGAATCATTTGCCTAATGACTAAGCAAGTCCGTAACGCCATCCATGCGCGAAAAAAATCCATGCGTGTTTCAGCTAAAGGGATCTCGATTCCATGATCTTCAAGCACCTGGCGTAGATGCTCATCTTCTGGTGGCTCTTGCAAATGGCAAAATTCCTTATTCAATAGCCCCAGTACCAGACCTGAGATTTCTATTCCAGCAATGGCTTGCGGATCGTAATACATTTGCTCAGGATCGTCGGCACTGCTGACCAGGAGTGCTTTTGCCGGCTCCACAAATTGTTTGATTAGTAAGGTGATTGTCGTTAGAACCTCTTCCCGATCACTAATTTTCCCAGCAACCTTTGTTTGGATCAAGTCGGTAGTGTGGTCTGGTTGCTCTATAACTTTTTTTAAAAGGTTGGGTATTTGCACAGTTTCTGACTCCATGATTATTTCAAATAAGGGATAAATAACTAATCAACACTGAGGTTTCCTTCTTTGAGGGTAGTCTTCGCAGTCTGGACATCGCCGAAAAATTGCTTTGCTGCGTCACTGGGTTTTATCTTGAGTTTTGTCAACGCTGCATTGTTTGTCTGAAGCCAGGAGATTGCATTGTTATATAAACCTTTCAGATGCTCCAGCGTGAACGAATAATCGCCAATACGAATAAAATCCACTCCCTTTTGAAATGGCTCTAATTGAGCAAGGTTATCGATTACAGCTTCTGAAAGCACATCATTAAATTTTGGACCTTCTGCACGAACGAAATAGTGTACCTGTTTTTTATAAAATTGGTTCGTTTTTGGATTTAAGACATTCCACTCGAGCCAATCGATTTGCCGACCGACTTGACCACCATCCTTTACCTTTTGAGCAAAGGCATTTGGCGTATCTTTAACCTCGTCCGCATGTAATATTCCATTGCTATCAAGATAATAGGCATCTACTTCCATATTCAATACGCCGAGTGGCGGGAGGTTCCCATAGGTTGACTCTTGTTTCGTGTCTTTCTGCCCAGGTGATCGAACACGACTTTGTGCGCCGAGGATAAAGGGGGCGGCTAATTGTTGGGTAGACACCTTTGCCGCATAATCGAGCTCTGCTAATGCCTGGCTGGCCTTCAGAATTTCCTTTTCGCCTGGTGTTGGCTTATTTATGTTCTGTAGGGGGGCAATCACCTCATTGACTTTTTTGATCAAGTCTGGAGTTAATTCTATAGTCTTATTTTCTACCCCTTGCCTTAAGAGCGGGAAGGTAACATTAATTCTGTTGGACAATTCCGAATCAAATTTTTTCCATTCTGTACCAACTTTTATATTATTCAAAAAAAGCAACGCATCTGACGCAGAAAGTTTCTTTATTTCGGTAAGGTCATGCCAATTACCAGATTCCAATTTCCACTTTATGAAAGCATCCGAATTCTCCTCCTCACTCTTAAGCTTAGACAGATCAACCATTAAGTAACGAACATATTTTTCCTTCCTATAGGATGTTGGCGGCATATAAATCCACCAGGACTCCCCAGCAGCCTGGTAAAATTTTTTCCAAGGCTCGTATCCTGCTATATCCGATATTTGATCGATATAGCTTCCAAGAAAGTCATCGAAATGCCGATTAGGTTCTTTTGGCGTAGGTGCAGGGTTGAATTTGGCCTGAATGAGATGAGCCCCATTCTGCTGTACAACATGAGTCAACTCATGGGCAATCAACTCCTGCCCCCCTCGACTCCCAGGATTATATTCCCCCTGCCGAAAGAACACATCCTGCCCCGTCGTAAAAGCCCTCGCCTGAATCGATTGATTCAACTGGTCAGCCTGAGCATCCGCATGAACCTTCACCCCACTGAAATCCGCCCCAAAAGCCCGCTCCATCGGGTTACTGACATTATCCGCAAGTGGTTGTCCACCGCTCCGTGCCTGCTGGATTGATGTTTCCAAATCCGGTGATGTAGCCATACCTCCGTCTGCTACACGCTGTACCATCGGCTTCATTTGCAGTTCGTCTTCTTCAAACGGCAAGGATTCTCTCTGTATCCTGCGCTCCGGTTTCATTTGTAATTCTTCATCTGAGAGCAACGACTCACGCTGAACTTTTTCGCCCTGTGATTGATGAATCCGTTGCACTACTTGACGCGCAGTTTCGTCAGCCTCTTGCTCGTACTTATCTCCAGGTTCCCCAATCGTCAGTTTTGCTTGTATTGGTGTTGGTGTCTGTGGTCTCAAGAGTGGGATATTGGCAATATTATGACCAAATTGAGTTGCGTGTGATAGTCGAGAATTCAATAATCCGTCCATCTTGGCTTGCAAGACAGTTAGGCGCTCCTGTCCTTCAGGCGTAATCTTGCCATACTTCGCTTGTATGGAAAGTCCGGTTGCCTCCATCTGTTGTTCTGCAAAGGCAACATCTTCTATATCAGTTGATGTCTTTGCTGCACTTGATACTTTTGGGGGTTGACTAGCAAACGGTCTATAGGCTAACTGAGGGTGTGAGTTTGCTGCTGAGGAATTGGAATAGGTAGATGAGTCAGTCTTTGACGATTTTGTTTTGTGCATTGATTAACTGGCCAATGATTTACAGTCAACCTGACATCTATCACTAATGTCAGGAAAATCTCAAATTTTTTGAGTAAAAATCTAGGTGCTTAAGGTTACAAAATGCCAAAAACCAACCACTGGATCACAACAGCCACGAAATTGAGTCCTAACAGTATTTAAAAACTGTTTTTTACCTCTATTAAAAAGAGACTTGTGAGCTATTTTAGTTTTGACCCAGAACTAAGTATCTTAGTTTTCTCCAGCCTTTATGCAGCATATCAGTTCTTGTCACAGTTCTTAATAACACAAGTCTTAACTTCTAGGCGGCGAAGCGAAGTGTCTGCCGATGTCTGCACCGTTTTGGGTAGCTCATCAACGAGTGGATTTGTGGCAGTGGCAGACACCGACTATTTGAGCTTTCTCGGTGTCTAGTTGCGCCATCATCTAGAGAGACATTCCTTTAGTCTGTCTTCTTTCTTGTTGCTCTGCTTCTTCTCTTATTTGTTGCAATACGCGCTCTGCTTTTTGCCAAAGCTGAATATCTTCCAATACTGCTCGGTTAAGGAGAAATAGAGGGTAAAACAAAGAAAAAGTGTTCGCGTATAAGTTACGCGAACAAAATAATGAGGCTTACTTTTTCTCTTTGAGGCTATCGTACAAGTCCACCCAATTTTGACGAAGAGAGTCGATGCACTCAGTTAAGTAATCGATTTGGGTTCTTCTAGCCACGGAGAGGACAGCATTAATATGAGCAGGGCTTCCTGCCTTACCCAAATGCTTATATTTACTCAATTTATTGGGTTGAGTTGTGGAAAAAATTGGTTTGGTAGCGTGTAATTTATAGTACCAATAAGCTTGCTTTTTCCCGCGTGCTTGGTAACGCAAAACACAACAACCAGGTGGTGCTACTTCTCCTGAAGCCTGAATTTGTTGAATAGAGATTTGTAAAGTCGCAATGGCTTGTTGTAGGAGTTCGGCTCTAGAAATAATGTCAGAGTCAGCCATCTGGCATTGAAAGTGCGTTGCGTATGGTGATTAAGGGGGTTGCAATGTTCGCGTATTTTATACGAGAACAAGACTAAATTTAGTTTATATTATTTTACAGCCAAAATTAAACGTAAGTACCGTCTTGTTACTGGAGTTTAGACTAAAAGCGATATGAGAGAACGCAAACCAAATGGAATTAGAGGTTAAAAATATTATCTTGTTAGCCTCAAAGCATCCGCGACCTTGAACAATTATCGTGTAGTATGCTTGCCGAGAAAATAATACAATAATGATAATCATGAAAATGGTGGGAGAGAAACGAGCGACGCTCGTTTCTCTCCCACCCCCATTATTCGATTATCATTATCAGAGAATCAGCAAGAAAAAAGGGGTGTCTGATTGAATACAGTCCCCCTTTTGGTAGAAAGTGAGAAAAGAACTACCATTACTCACCTACCAACATGAAAAGTGCCAGACTTGAAGAGTTTCGTCAAGTAGCCTACAAATATTTAGGTAGAGCCAAAGACGCGACCTTTGAATTAACAGATGCCATATTACTGACCCGTAATGTTTATTCCTTAGCAGACTTATCCTTATCACCAGTATTTAGACGCAAGTGGCCAAGCATCTATGAAGCCTTACAAGATAGCAGACCACAGAGACAGAAATTGATGCAGCTATATCCCACATTCCGCACTTCAATCAGTAGCATTAATAAACTACATTTAAATAAAATCCGAAATTATAATTTCGACTCCTAAGTAACACTCAAAAAA
>NZ_JBALEK010000029.1:0-50566 GCF_036917815.1 Nostoc sp.
TCATCACGTCGGTCAAGGAACTGCAAAACATCGCCGATAGCTTGTAATGTATTGGCTTCCCCCAAGCGAGCGCCGATGTCGCGGTAAAATGACAAAGCGGTTTCGTAGCGTTGTAATGCTTCATCACGTCGGTCAAGGAACTGCAAAACATCGCCGATAGCTTGTAATGTATTGGCTTCCCCCAAGCGAGCGCCGATGTCGCGGTAAAATGACAAAGCGGTTTCGTAGCGTTGTAATGCTTCATCACGTCGGTCAAGGAACTGCAAAACATCGCCGATAGCTTGTAATGTATTGGCTTCCCCCAAGCGAGTGCCGATGTCGCGGTAAAATGACAATGCGGTTTCGTAGCGTTGTAATGCTTCATCACTGCGTTTGAGGAACTGCAATACATCGCCGTACACCTTGAGTAAATCACTGTAGCGTTTTAATTCATCTGGATTTTCTGGCTGTTGCCACTCTTGATCTAAACGCTTATATAATGTCAGACGGGCTGGATAGTAGTAATTTTTTTTTAAAAATTCGTCGCAGTCATCATGATTGTTTTCACGATCATAAACGCTAGAAAAAGCCTGAACATATTCCCCAAGTTCACAGTGATGATGAAAAACTTCTAGATATTCCGCCACATCATCGAGTTTATCTGTAGATAAAAGTTCCGGTTTCCGGCGTTGTTCGTAATAGGCGATGGCGCATTGATGCGCTTCTGGTGAAGACGAGTTTTGTAAATAGCTTTGAATTAACGGTTGAAAATAAAACTTCCACACCCCTTGCTGTTTCTTCTCTTGTAACAGAGAACGTTTTGCTAGTTGTCGCAGTTGTATTTCTACCTGACTCTTCACCTCATCTGGAGAAGAAGAGGCAAAACCTAACCCTCCACCCCCCTTCCCTTGTAGGGAAGGGGGAGAATTCAAAGCCTCTCTCCTCAGAGGAGAGAGGTTTGGAGAGAGGTTTTCCAAGTCCTGTGATTCTACTTGTTCTTCATTAATGAAGCCAGACATCGCCATTGCTGCTGAACAGTCAAAGGGTAAGCGATACACGCTTAAATACTGCAACAGAGTTTGTAACCTGGGTTCTAAACGCTGAAGACTCGCATCTAAGATTTTAGCAATACTCGCCTCTGGATCATCTCGGTGCAAGCCTAATATCTCGAAAATATCCTGTTTCAAAACACTAATATTCGCCTCTTCTCCCTCTTCAGCTTTCAGCAACCCCGCCACCAGCTTCAATAACAAAGGATGTCCATCAGCACTATTGACAAAATCTGCTAAATTTGAATCTGAACCTTGAATTTCTAAAGCTTGTAACAACGCCACCCCTGCATCTGTGGAAAGTCCATCCAGTTTTAACCATTGACTTTGGTTTAGGGTATTGTTTGGTAGCGTTGGTTGTTCGCGGCTATTCACCAAAATCTTACTTTCACTGCTAGAACCGAACCAACGCCATAAAAATTGATCATAAGCCTGATCTCGCCATTGTCCATCATTGTGCAGCAAAGTTTCCAGGTTATCGAACACCAGCAAATATCGTTCTGTTTGCAAACAATCACAAACCGCAATTAATAAATCTTCTGGTTTTTCCGGCGCTGGTTTCTCCAACTTATCCAATAGCCAGCGTCCCCACACAGCAAAAGGATACGCATCACTAAAAGTTGCCCAAATCGTTTGGGAAAAACTCGCTGCAACTGTTTCACATAATTTAGCAACTAATGCCGACTTTCCATAACCTCCTGTAGCCGTCACACCAATTAGACGCACATTACCTGAATGTAACCATTGCTGCATTTGGTCAAGTTCAGCAGTCCGCCCTTGCCAATAGCTAGTTTCTGGATGCAGTAAGTTAATAATGGGACTTGAATTTATCCGTTGTTTTACGGACGACTCCAGTCAACCCTGTGGCGGAGTGCCATGATAATGTATTGTATTGCCAAATTGATTAGTGTTGTTCTCACCCGTTTTAGTTTGATAATTCTGTCCACCATAGTTGTACTGATTCTGGCTGCTGTTATCTTCCACGCGATGAATATTGATTTCATCAGCAATTTTTTGGACATCTGTGGCAAAGTTGCCGTCAGCTTTCATTACATCCAGGAGATAAACCGCTACTCGCTGTAACGCTTCCTGATTACCTTGTTCAACATCGGTTAAAGCATCCTTAGCGCCAGGATTACCACTGAGTCTTTTCCGAATCGTCTGATACAATTCGTCAATCTTCTTCAGTCCCGTCTCAGTAAACTTTTCACCTAACTTACCTACACTCGACTCAAAGAACTTGCCAAAAGCAACTTTTGCGATCGCTTCCGCTGCTGCTAAAGTAATAAGGCTAACCATATCTTGGTAAATTCCTCAACCAACAACTATATTTTATATTTTGTTCTACGTTTAATTACAGTCTCAAGTATCTAAATTCCACAAATCTTTTAAAACAAACGATAAAGATAAGGGGAATAACTACAAAGCAATGCCCAAAGTCTTTATCTCTACGTACCAGTATTTGATAAGTTAGTACATAATCTGAAACAATAACAGTAAAAGCAAAGAGGGGATTACGTTGAGTCACAATCCAGATGCCATAGCGCCCCACGGTGGACAGTTGGTTAACCGGATCGCCACACCAGAACAAAGAGCAGAGTTTCTCTCAAAAGCCGACTTTTTGCCGCGAGTGCAACTTGACGATCGCGCCGTTTCTGATGTAGAAATGATTGCGATCGGTGCTTTCAGCCCGTTGACGGGTTTCATGAACCAGGAAGACTACGATCGCACTGTGACAGAAATGCGACTAGCTAATGGTATTGTGTGGTCAATCCCCATTACACTATCGGTAAGCGAAGAAGTAGCTTCTCCCCTGAAAGAAGGTGACTTAATCCGTCTGGATAATTCCAGAGGTGAATTTATCGGAGTTTTGCAACTCACCCAAAAATATAACTACGACAAAACCCGCGAAGCAATAAAAGTCTACCGCACTGATGATGTCAATCATCCCGGCGTGCAGGTACTCTATAACCAAGGTACTGTACATCTGGCGGGTGATATTTGGCTACTGGAACGCGAACCTCATCCCCAGTTTCCCACTTATCAAATTGACCCAGTTGCTTCACGGCAACTATTTCAAGACAAGGGTTGGAAAACCATCGTCGGCTTTCAAACTCGTAATCCCATCCACCGCGCCCATGAATATATTCAAAAGTGCGCTTTAGAAATCGTTGATGGTCTATTTTTGCACCCATTAGTCGGGGCGACAAAAGAAGATGATATTGCTGCTGACGTGCGGATGCGCTGCTATGAAATTTTGCTGGAACATTACTACCCCTTAGACCGGGTAACTTTGGCAATAAATCCCGCCGCAATGCGCTATGCCGGACCTCGTGAGGCAATTTTCCATGCTTTAGTCCGCAAAAACTATGGCTGTACTCACTTTATCGTCGGACGGGATCATGCTGGCGTTGGTGATTATTACGGCACTTACGATGCTCAGTATATATTTGAAGAGTTTGCACCAAGTGAATTGGGCATTGTGCCGATGAAATTTGAACACGCTTTTTACTGTATGCGTACTAAACAGATGGCAACATCTAAAACCAGTCCCAGCAGGCCAGAAGAACGCATTCACCTATCGGGGACAAAAGTCAGGGAAATGCTGCGGCGTGGTGAATTACCTCCGCCAGAATTTTCCCGTCCAGAGGTGGCGGCAGAGTTAGCGCGGGCAATGCGGATAGAAGTATCGGTATAGGACATTGGGCATGGGGCATGGTGCATGGGGCATGGGGCATTGGTTATTTCTCCCTCATCTCCCTACTCCCTACTCCCTACTCCCCACACTTTGATCAAGCAAACACCATCTGTAACTTTACACTACAGAGTTCAGCCCTGTAAGCTGCTAGCTAATGGGCTGAAAACTAATAGCTAATTATGAAACGGCGCACGTTTTTACACAGAATTGGCTCAATACTCGCAGTATTGGGGGTAACTGAAGCTGATTGGTTAACTTTGGGAAATCGCTATTACTACGCTTTGGCAGAACCAAATCAGCGCAAGTTGGCATTGCTAATAGGTATTAACCAATACCCACAAATTCCCGCCCTCAGTGGTTGTCTGACGGATGTGGAACTACAAAAAGAACTTTTGATTTATCGCTTTGGTTTCCAAGCTTCAGATATCTTGACTTTAACTGAAGAACAAGCTAGTAGGGAATTCATTGAGGCAGCTTTTTTGGATCACCTCGGTAAGCAAGCTAGATCCGGCGATGTAGTCGTCTTCCACTTTAGCGGCTATGGCAGTCGTGTTAAATTGGAAACATCGCCAGAGACAATGCAAAATGCTCTGGTGCCAGCTAATGGAAGTAAAGATTCACAGAATAAGCAAATAGTCAACTATATATTAGAAGAAACTCTGCTGTTATTATTGCGATCGCTCCCCATAAACCGAGTAACAGCAGTATTGGATACTAGTTATTATGTGCCAAGCCCAATATTAGGATTAAAAAGTCGCGCCCTTCAGGAATCAGTAGAAGCAAAGTTAGCAGCTGAGGAACTCGACTTTCTCCAACAACTTAAAACTCAGGAGTTACTCAACAATCCTGTCGTCTTAGCAGCTACCTCAAATCCCAAGCAGTCGGCGAGAGAAGGACTCTTTTCTGGTTTTAGTGCTGGGTTATTTACCTACGCATTGACACAGTATTTATGGGAATTTACCCCAGCCACGAGAATTCAAGTCGCCCTCTCCCATGTTGAAAATTCTCTATCCAAATTGGGTAGCAAACAGCAGCCAGCGTTATTAAGTAGTCAGAAAAATCCATATCTGGAAAACCTCTCTCCTCTTAGGAGAGAGGCTTTGAATTCTCCCCCTTCCCTAGTAGGGAAGGGGGCTGGGGGGTTAGGTTTCCCGTTAGCTCCAGACAGTATCATTGGTGCAGAAGGGGTGGTGACAGCTATTGAAGAAGACGGCAAAACAGTCCATCTGTGGTTGGCAGGATTACCCCCACAAGTGCTGCTATACTATGGGGTGAATTCTCGATTGACTCTAGCAACAAGAGAAGAATTAGTATTGCGATCGCGGACTGGATTAACAGCAAAAGCGCAAATTGCCAAAATTGAAGGTGCAAATTCCCTACAAGTCGGGCAACTCGTCCAAGAAGCAGTCCGGGTTTTACCCCGAAATGTTAATTTAACAATAGCTTTGGATACTGGATTGGAAAGAATTGAGCGGGTAGACGCCACAAGTGGCTTTGCCGCATTTGCCCGGATGTCTACCGTAGTAGCAGGGGAACAACCGGCTGATTATCTATTTGGTAAGCTACAGCAAACACCTAGTCATTATGGTCTATTTTCTCTTGGTGGCGAGCTAATTCCCAATACCACGGGGGAAGTAGGAGAAGCAGTAAAATTAACAGTGCAAAGGTTAGCGCCAAAATTATCAACTTTGTTAGCAGCCAAGTTATGGCGACTCACAGAAAATCAAGGTTCTTCCCGCTTGGCTCTCAAAGTAACCTTAGAAATAATTAGTGATGTATCGCCTCACGTCGTCATCCAGCGCGAAACAGTCCGAACTTTCAAAACTGAAACTTCGATCAAAAAATCACTCCCCACTCCCCACTCCCCATTACCCCTTATCCCCAGAGGGGACCCCACCTTCCCCACTCCCATTGTCCCTATCGGTAGTCGAATGCGATATCGAGTGGAAAACCAGAGCGATCGCCCAGTATATTTAATCTTGGTAGGATTAAACAATAATCATACAGCGATCGCTTTCTACCCTTGGGAAACCCCTCAAGAACCAAACACTGCGGACACCAAGCCCCTGCTTAAAGAAGTCGTCATCGCTCCAGGTGAAACCCTCACCTTCCCTCAAACTAATGCTGCTTCCCAATGGGTAATTTCCGGGCCAGCTTCTGAGTGCGAACACCAACTGATTTTTACTACCGCCCCCTTTAGCGGAACTCTCGCTGCCTTGAACACTGCTAAGTATTCCACAGCCGAAGAAGGGCCGATTAGCCCATTGTTGAATTCCTTAGAGGTTGCACAAGCCTTGCTACAAGATATACATAACGCTAGCCCCCTCAAAACGGAGATGAACGGCACAGCAGCCGAGTCATATATATTGGATGTGAATAATTGGGCAAGTCTTAGCTTTAGTTTTCAAGTAGTGTAGGCTAAGAGGATGTTTTAAAAGTTCTCTGCTCAGTAGCAAAAAGTTTTAGATTCCCCTAAATCCAGGCCAGATGCAACAAGAGTGGCTCGCTGCCCAACGCAGTGGCTCCCCGATAAATTGGGAGACTTTGATTCTTCCCCCTTTTGAAGGCTATCCAACTGCTTTAATGAAAAGTGGAACTTCAGGCGAAACTTTGTATGCTGACATTTACCCAACTTAAACCACCTAATCAAGATGCCACGGTGACTTTGACTCTGGCGCTGACAGCAGAAGAACGCACCCGCAGTCGTCATCGCTTTGAAGCAGATGGTAAGGTTGTGTTTTTACATTTACCTAGAGGAACTGTCTTACACGATGGCGATATTCTGCGAGAAGAAACCCATAGCAGTTTAATCAGAATTACTGCCAAACCAGAACTAGTGCTGACTGCCTTTGCCCAAGCTCCACTATTATTATTACGGGCGGCATACCATCTAGGAAATCGCCATATACCTGTAGAAATTACTCCGACTTATTTACGTTTGTCCTCAGATTCAGTTTTACGCACGATGTTGGAACAATTGGGGTTAGAAGTGAAAGAGGAAATTTTACCGTTTCAGCCAGAACTGGGAGCTTATGGACAACACCATCATGCTCAGTGATAGCCATTTTTTGAGTATTTTACAACTGGCTAGCCCCGCTTTACCTGTGGGAGCATATAGTTATTCTGAAGGCTTAGAAATGTTGGTAGAAAATGGTACGATCGCTAACCAGATACATCTCAAACATTGGCTAGAAGCAGAGTTGCTCTACGGGGCAATTCGGTTAGAGGCGGCGGTGATGGTACGATCGCAGCAAGCGGCAAAAATAGGTGATGTTGATTCGCTATGCCGTTGGAATCTGTGGTTATCGGCTGCTAGAGAAACAGAAGAGTTACGCGCCTCTAGTTGGCAGATGGGGCGATCGCTCATCCAATTACTTGGTAAACTAGATACACAGATTGTGCCTATTGTCAATGCTATTGGTAATCCTTGCAATTATGCGATCGCTTTTGGCATTGCCATTGCCCATTGGCAAATCAGCATTAAAGCCGCATTACTGGGATATCTGCATAGTTGGGCAAGTAATTTGATTACTGCTGGTGTGAAACTTATTCCCCTTGGACAAACAGCAGGACAGCAGTTATTGCTAGATTTGCAACCATTATTTAGTGCTGCGGCGTTAGAAATTCTCGCGTTGGAGGATGATCGACTCGCCTGCTGTAGTTGGGGTTTGTCACTGGCGAGTATGCAGCATGAAACGCAGTATACAAGGTTGTTTAGGAGTTAGTCATTGGGCACTTGTACTGAGCGTACCCCTGCGGGGATCTTGCTACGCGTAGCGTCTCCAAGAGTTGCCGTTGGCGCAGCCTAAGAAGAGAAGTATTGGGCATGGGTCAGAGTAGACAAGGATAATATAAATAATGAATGCATTTAGAGTGGGGGTTGCTGGACCAGTGGGTTCGGGGAAGACGGCTTTGGTGGATGCTTTGTGTAAGGGGTTGCGTGAGCAATATCAGATTGCGGTGGTGACGAATGATATTTATACTCAGGAGGATGCTCAGTTTTTAGTGCGTTCTCAGGCGTTGGCTAGCGATCGCATTTTGGGTGTCGAAACTGGTGGTTGTCCTCACACTGCCATCCGCGAAGATGCTTCGATGAATTTGGCAGCAATTGAACAATTAGAAGAACGTTTTCTTGATTTGAATTTAGTCTTTTTGGAAAGTGGTGGCGATAATTTGGCTGCTACTTTTAGTCCCGAATTAGTAGATTTAACGATTTACGTCATCGATGTTGCAGCAGGCGATAAAATTCCCCGCAAAGGTGGTCCCGGCATCACTAAGTCTGATTTGTTGGTAATTAACAAAACTGACTTAGCACCCTATGTTGGTGCAGATTTAAGTGTGATGGAACGAGATGCTAAAAAAATGCGCGGCGATAAACCTTTTATTTTTACTAATTTAAAAACTCAGTCTGGGCTTGCAGATGTAATTAACTTTGTTTGCACAAATATCTGTTAAGGGACTGACAATTAACAATTCCAAATTCCAAATTCCAAATTCCAAATTAAAGACATTTCAGACGAACGCGAGTGCGTCTCCAAGAGTTGAGGAGTGCGGTCTTCTCCCTTGGCGCTAGCCTCTCCCAATGTGAGAAGACCGCGCTGCCTTGTCTCTATGATTCGTTTCTTTGGATAATTTATTTCTTGGAAATCCCTAAAAAGAATTTTATAACCCAATACAATTCAGTTAAGCAATTTTTTCCTCCTCCTTCTTCTCTCTCCGTGTCGCGCCAGTTGCTTCAAGTCGGGGAACCCGCCCAACGCACTGGCTTCTCTGCGCCTCTGCGGTTCGTAAAAAAAATGACTTTGACTCATAGTACTAGTGGTCTGTCCCATTAATTTTGCGGGGTTATAAAAGTTCGTAGTAAGGACTTTAGTCCTTGATTTAAGCGATAAATCGCTCACTACAAACCCTTCATAACTAAGGGGATAGACTACTAGCCTTAACCCAAGCGTATTGTTTTATAACCCACGAAAAATTAGATCCCCGACTTCTTTGAGAAGTCGGGGATCTGGACAATGGGAATTTTCACAACTCATTTAGGATTGCTATAGACACGGTTTATCAGCCTTTTTACTCGACAGTTGAGGCTTAACTCTTTGTCAAAGTCAATTTTTTTAACGAACCACATTCGCGTTAGCGTCTCCCCTTCTCCCAAAGGGAGAGGCTAACGCCAAGGGAGAAGGACGCAAAGAAAGAGAAGAAACAAATGCTTAACTGAACTGTATTGGTTTATAACCGCCCTTTTAACTATCAAGTCCGTAGATGACGACTTCGCACACGTTCGGCACTACCAGTAGGAATTGCAGCAATTAATTTTTGCGTGTATTCCTCTTTGGGTTCCAGGTAAATGCTTTCAGCTGTGCCTTGTTCAACAATTTGACCGCGATTCATAACTAAAATGCGATCGCTCATAAATTTCACCACACTTAAATCGTGAGAAATAAAAATATAAGTAAGCTGAAACTCTGACTGTAACTCTTTGAGGAGATTTAATACCTGCGCCTGTACTGAAACATCCAGCGCTGAAACTGATTCATCGCAGATGATAAACTTAGGATTTAATGCCAAAGAACGGGCTATACAAATCCGTTGGCGTTGACCACCAGAAAACTGATGAGGATAGCGGTTAATCGCATCTGCACTCAACCCTACCCGTTCTAAAAGTTCAACAACTCGCTGGTGTCGTTGTTGCTTGGTTTTACCAACAGCGTGAATTAACAACGGTTCCATCACCGCATCCCCAACCTTCATTCGTGGATCTAGTGAACTAAAAGGGTTTTGGAAGACTATTTGCATTTCCCGCCGCAGTTTTTGCAACGCTTCTCCTTTGAGGCTAGTAATATCTTGTTTCTCAAAGATAATCTGACCACTCATCGGTTCAATTAATCGCAACAAGGTTCTGCCAAGGGTGGTTTTACCACAACCAGATTCTCCCACTAAACCTAGTGTTTCTCCTGGTTTGACATCAAAGGAAACGCCATTAACAGCCATATTGTAGCGTTTTGTTCCACCAAATACCCCACGCACTGGAAAACCAACTTTCAAGTTGCAGATTTGCAACAGGGGTTCCAATTCATTAAAGTTTGCCAATCTTGCAGCAATCTCTTCAGTGGTGACTTCTATGGGTTGTGCGGGTTCTTTCGCCTGAATTATTACTTGTCCCGTTGGTGTCTCTTCTGCACTCATGTAGTCGGAAACGGTGAGTAATTTTTGGGGACGGCGGTCAAGTGAGGGGCGACAAGCGATCAAACCCTTAGTATATGGATGTTGGGGACTGCTGAAAATTTGCTCAGAAGTGCCGGATTCGACAACTTTGCCTTTATACATCACGGCTACTTCGTCAGCAATTTCCGAAATTAGCCCCAAGTCGTGGGTGATGAAAATCATTGCCATATCACGACTTTGTTGTAATTCTCGAATTAACTCTAAAATTGTGGCTTGTACCGTCACATCCAAAGCTGTAGTTGGTTCATCGGCAATTAAGATTAATGGGTTGCAAGAAATTGCCATTGCAATCATCACCCGTTGCAACTGACCCCCAGAAAGCTGATGGGGGTAACGTTCTAGCATGGCTTCTTTGTGTTCTTTAACCAACTGTGGCAACTTTGATGCATCTAGTTTCGAGGAATTGCTGTTGGTTTGATGCCAAGTTTCGATATACTGTTGCTGGATCTCTTCATCGCTAGGTAGAAGTTTAACCTCTTGTAGACCTGCGATCGCAATTTGTCGTGCTTGGGCTGCTGACACATTTTGATGGCGCATAATTGCTTCTGTTAGCTGAAACCCGATGTTATAAACCGGATTGAGCGAACTCATCGGTTCTTGAAAAATCATGGCGATGTCGCCACCCCGATGTAACTGCATTTGCTCAGGAGGCAATTTTACCAAATCAATGGCGTTACCATTCTCCTGGGGGCGAAACCAGATTTCACCGCCAGTCACTATACCGGGAGTTTGCAATAAACCCATCACAGCTAGTGCTGTCACTGATTTACCACTCCCCGATTCTCCTACTATTCCTAGAGTCTCACCTCGATGCAGCACAAAGGAAATACCATCTAAAGCTCTGACGCTATTGCCATCACTGGGAAATTCAACTTGTATATTGCGAACCTCTAGGACAGTTTCTCTCATAGGAGTTTGGTATGAATCTTAACTTAAAATTATTTGGATTTTAACAATAGTTTTGATATATATGTAGGTGAATTTGGTTTTATACTCGTTGGCAGTTTTTCACTGCTTAGACCTTAACTTATATCTTGCACCTAGCCCTGGCGATTAGAAATCGCGGCTATACAAACTTTCGTCCGCCTACACGGACTAACGCAAAATTAAGGGTTTGAAACCCGCGTAGGTGGTCACTGAGCTTGTCGAAGTGCGGGTTTTGCTTGTGTAGCCGCGACTTCTAGTGCAAGAGTACAAGATATGAGTTAAGCACAATTGACAAATCATATACTTCCACTATGTGCTTTTCAAAAATCTTTGCAACAGATGAATCGGCTTGAGGGGCGTACATCTATACGCCCCTAATAAATATTTCGTGAAATGGTATAACCCCAAAAATATTAAGTTCTAAGGCACCTCAATGGGAATCAAAGCATTTTCTGGCAAATAATTGCAAAAACGCCCTTCATCTGCCAGCACCAAAATTAGGCGCAGGGAATAATCAGGTGGAACTTGCAAATCTGCCCACGGCACTGCCAACTCTAAACAATTATTTAAAGCTACTTGAGCGCGGCTGAAACGTGGCTGCCATTGATAATTGTCTCCAGCTTCCCGAAACTGAATCGATTGTGTCAACAAGTTAACTTCTAAAAGATGGTGGAAAAGGTAATTGAGTGGGGCTGCATCTGGTACATCTGCCAAGGGAACTGGGCTATTGACCATTGTTTTTTCGGGATAAAACCACAGCAAATTCAACTCTGCTGGAAAACCCCGTCCTGGTGCAACGCCACTTTTAAAGTCCAGCCGCAAATAGAAATTCAGGTGATCCACTCCATACCAAAGTCGTTGGATGACGCTGCTATTGTGCATTGTCCCCCGCGCCCCACCGATTTCTATGCGTCCAGCTTTATCCCAATCTTGTTCATCACCCTTACCATCGATGACGGGATGAATAAACCCTTGTGGTACATGGTTTGGCTGTGCTTGGTGGCTTTCAACTGGTTGCTTGAGATAGGGCGGTACAGGTTCATTTAATGCCTTGTAAATGCCAAATAAGTGTTCTCGAAACAATCGGTCAAAAATAGCATCTTGATTTGAGGAGTGTCCTGCACCAAACCACCAAAACCAGTCAGAACCCTCTGCGGCATACAATGCTTCCCACGCTTCTGGGTTGTTTTCTTCCGTCGCTTCGGGATGACTTGCGAGGATTTTCCTAGCTTGTGTCAAGTAATCCCAAGCACGATTTTTGGCCGGATCGCCGATCCAAGTGGTGAAACTGCCATCCACCCAAGAACCACTATGTAGTTGCTCTCCGGCAATGGTGGCTGTGGCTGGAAATTCTTCCAGAAATTCGGAGACAGTAACGAGTTTGAGGTGGGGTTCATCACTCAAACTTTGATATAAAGCTTCTAGGAAGGGTTTGCCATCTTGGGGATAAAATTCCCAGCAATTCTCCCCATCTAAGGCGATGGTAACTAGCCAAGGTTGTTCACTTTGACTCTCTCTTTGCATTTTAGCGATCGCTTGCAAATGTCCCACTAAGTCTGCTGCTGCCTGTTTTGCTGGCATCGAACTATAAGTAAAGCCAATCAAATCTGATAATCTGTGGTCACGAAATACAATTGACAAATCACCCTCTGCGGTTTGCAGGCGATAGGGTCGATACAACAGTTCTGGTTGCTGCACATTCCCCGCCCCATCCCGATGAAAAAAGTGTTTTAGCGTCCACCCTAGAACGGCTTCATCTGAGCATATCCACTTAAATCCTTGGTTAATAATATGTGGCAGTATTGCCGGACTTACTGATTGTTCCGAAGGCCACAAACCACGAGGTATCTGTCCAAAGCGTTCTTGATAAAAGTTCCAAGCTTTTCGCAAGTGGCGGGGAATATCTTCTGCCCACTGAAAACGCTGCTGAGGTAGTGTCATATTAGGCACAGCTACCCGACCGGAATTAGTATCAGCTAGCAAGGGTAAAATCGGGTGAGTGTAAGGGGTGGTGGTAACTTCTAACTGCCCCGCCTCCTGCATTTTTCGATGTTGGGGGATAATGCGGCTGAGGATTTCTCGTTGTTTGGAATAAATGCGCTGGCGATCGCTTAAAGTAAAATTCCGTCCCTGTTTTAACCAAGTAGCAATTTCTGGGTCATCCCAAAACAACGGATCAATCCAAGCCAAATTGTGCCAAGCTAGCAAATCACCATAATCTGGCAATTCCCAATTTGCCAAACACCAAGCTTGCCCTTTTTCCTGCCTTTGCTGATATAACTCAGAATAGCGGGGATGAGGGTCAATCAGGGTATGGTGATTGGCATCGAAAAAGTGTTGGATAATAAACTCACGCTGTTGCTGGGTGAGTTGTTCATCTGGTGTCAAGCTGGCTGTGAGATAAGGGTCAAAAGCAGTGCCAGCAACATAATCTTCCAGTTGCAATATCAGCGATGGAACTAAATTCACCGTTTGGTGTAACTTAGGATAGCGCTCTAAGAGCAATACCAAATCCAAATAATCTTTAGTCCCATGCAAACGCACCCAAGGTAGACGGTAGTGCTGACTCGAAGATAGCGAAACGTCACTACCAGGAGATTTGTAAAGTGGCTGATGTTGATGCCAGATAAAAGCAATGTAGAGAGGATGGGACATAGTGAGTGATCAGGGGTTAGGAATTGGGGATTAGGTATTAATGATAAATTATGAATGAAAAAATCCATTCTTCCCTAGTCCCTAGTCCCCAGCGATGCACTGAGCTTGTCGAAATGTCCCCAGTCCCTAGACTACTTGCTCAATTTCTGCAATTTCGGGAATCATTTCCTTCAGGCGGCGCTCAATACCCATTCTCAGGGTCATTGCCGAACTGGGACAAGAACCACAAGCACCTTGCAACCGCAGTTTTACCACAGGACCATCAAGTTCTACTAGTTCCACATTGCCGCCATCAGACATGAGATAAGGGCGCATTTCATCTAAGACTGTTTCAACGTTGTCAATTGTGAGTTCCATAGTTTTAGACCTGCTAAGTTAGTGACGGGCATTGGGAATGGGGCATTGGGCATTGGGCATTGGGCATTGAATAATAATCATTCCTGTGCCAGATGCGCCGTTACTCATTAACCATTATCCAAAATTTTATTTTCCAGCTTTGTTAAATCGATCCTAAATCTAATTGCCGCTAGATAGTCAGATGTCAGTTTTTAATGACTTTTGACTAAACTACTACTGGTTTTAGCAACTTGATATTAGATTCACTGAAACAAAGTTTTCGTGTGAGCCTCCTACTCTACTCTAGCCTTTAGGTTAGGCTTTGCAGTCCGACAAAAGGCAGGATTTAACGCTCGTAAGTACATATCCGTAAAAAAGGGTTAAATATCTATTTTTCGTAGATTGAGTAGAGCAGAGCAAAAGCCAACATTTAGGCGTTTCTTATGTTTTCTTCTTTAACCCAATCTCTAATTATACAACACTTTGGGCTAGAGACAGAATTTTTCCCAATCTCCAATGCCAAATTTAGTTATTAAAGGAAAAATCTAAATCTAAAATCGTTCGACTGAACGCTTACGCCGAAATCTAAAATCCAAACTCCTAACTCCTAACCCCTAACTCCGTACTGTTTGTTGAGTCGCTATCGCCAGATGAAACCATGACTGGTTGTTGATATAGTGGCACTGTAAATGTGACTGTTGAGCCAAGTCCTTCGCCCAGACTATAAAAATGTACCTCGCCGCCCATTGCCTCCACTAGCTTTTGGGATATTGCTAGTCCTAAACCTGTACCACCGTACTGACGAGTGCGGGAGCCATCCACCTGAGAAAATAATTGAAACAGTTTATCTTGTTTATCTAAAGAAACACCTATACCAGTGTCTGCCACACGTACTTTCACCATCCCAGGAAATTCCTGACCTTGAAAGTTCGGCTTCGCTTTTTTGAGTACTAAATCGGCGCTGACGGTGACACCGCCCTCATGGGTAAATTTGATGGCATTACCTACTAAATTGATCATCACTTGTAGCAACCGTTGGTAGTTACTTTGGACAATGATTTCATCGGAGGTAGCAGGCATTTGCATCCGAAAGCTGAGGTTTCTCATTTCTGCTTGGGGACGCATGAAACCTTCTACATGACTGAATAGCTCATCTAACTTGACTGGAGCGTAAGCTAGCTCCATTTTGCCAGCTTCGATTTTGGCAATGTCCAAAATGTCGTTGATGATATTCAGCAGATGTATCGATAAGTTGTGAGCTTCTGCCAAAAATTGGTTTTGTTCTTCTGGGTCATCTGCCATCCCTTCCAAAATCAGCTTCAAGAAGCCAATCATCCCGTTGAGGGGGGTACGAATTTCATGGGATACATTAGCCAGAAACTCGCTTTTGAGACGGGAAGCTTCTTCGGCTTTTTGACGGGCTGCTTCTAATTCTTTATATAAAGTAGCATGTGCGATCGCAGTTCCCAACTGATCTGCTGCTTCTTTTGCCAGTTCTAATTCCGATTCTGTTAATGTGTAGCATTCATCCTGCCAATTCAAGGCAATCAATCCATTGGCTTGGTCTTGATAGCAAGTCGCAACCACCAAAGTTTTCTCCCGTCCAGACCCCATATATCCAGGCACTTCCATTACAACTGGTTGTAGGGTTGCCAAGGCTTGAGCAAAGGCAGGCTCAGAAGCTATATCTATGTCTGAGCCAAGCATTGATTTCAGTTCTGGCTGGTGATACTCAGCCATCACTTTCACTTTTGAGCTACAGGGTTGATCGGGACGACAAATAACGCAGCGCTCTAGCCGCAGTGCTTTCCCCAAACTGTCAACTGTTTGCTGCCAAATAATATCTAAATCCAATGTCCGGCGAATATTTCTGGTAATGCGATTTACCAGTTTTTGGTGTTGCTGCGATCGGATTGCCAACTCTATTTGTGTGGGCGTTTTTGATGCTACACGCACTTGTTTTTTGTTGAGTGTCGCTTGCACTAAACGTCCCATCACTAAAACTGTAGTGGCACTGGTTCCCAAACTCGGCATAATCGGACTAATTACTAAGTCCAACTCAAATAATTCCTGGTGGTAACTAAACCAACACTGAAACCTTTCTGGCACTAAACTTGTCAAAATTCGGTGCAATCGTTCCAAATAAGTAACCTTATCCACAGGGGCAAAGGTTTGGGTCTGGTTCAGTTCATCAACTATTTTTTCAGTATTTAACCCCAGGAGTTCGCTGTACTGCCAATAAAAGGTCAGATAACACCCTGCCCCATCTTGCATATACACCAACTCGGCTCCTAGAGTTGGTAATGAGCCATCAGTCTTACTGGTAAGAGATTCCAGATTTTGGGAAAATACATTCGTCAATTGGGAATTGGCAGTAATAGTCATTAATTGAGTTGGATAGACAAAGGGTATCCGACCGTAATTTTACTAGAGCCGCTCAAATTTACACATAAATTTTTACAGCTTTTTTGTGTTTTATTTGTTAATTCTTCGTGTTCTGAAATCCAGATTGGCAAACTTGACTTTTTTTACTTGCATTGACAGCTGACAGATCGCGTCAATCGTTCCATTCACCCCGAGGAGGAACGGGGGTCCGTACAGGGGTGCGCGTCAATTCATCATCTCTGAGGATTTCACCGCGCAACCACTGGCGAATCGCCACCTCAATCACTTTACTTGGGTCATTAGTGAGGTGCTGAATTTGCTCTAATAACTCGGAGTCAAGGCGGACAGCAATTTCTACCTTATCGGCTGGTGTGTTTTCCGCTTCGGTAGTTTTCTCTTGCATATTCATAGGTTTATATACTCTGAATTCTCTGAATTGGTTTTGTCTAAAGTTTTGTAAAGTAGTTATATTGATCATCTGGGCTAATTCACTGAAAAATCTTCAAGGGCATATTTACATACTTCCCCGAAATAGCACCAAAGTAACAGCTTTAAGTTTCAAATCGCATTTTTCATATAACTAACTAGACAATGGCTCTAGAGGTTTTGTCGCTAAATCAGTGATTATGGGTAATTAGAGGTCGTAATTGCCCATGATCCCTACATGATCCCTACATGTACTTATTTACATTTATTGTACGCTCCTAGCTGTTGAATACTTGCAGCGACAAATAGACTTTCATAATATTCTTAAAAGTCCACCTATTGAGATCGAAAGTTAAAGATGGGGCATGGGGCATGGGGCATGGGGCATTGGGCATTGGGTATTGGGCATTGGGCATTGGGAAAGAGGAGGCAGAAATAAATTCTTGAATTTTGAATTTTGAATTGATTTCTCCCCACTCCCCACTAAAAGCAAGCAGCGTCTTGGCTAAGAAAGCATTAAAATACATTAAGTAAATTGCTCTTTTAACTTTGGTTGCTGCTAAGGCAAAGATAGTATATGACTGACGTTCCCGCAGTTCGCATTCGCAATTTTTGTATTATTGCTCACATCGACCACGGGAAATCAACCCTCGCCGATCGCTTGCTACAAGCTACTGGCACTGTTGAAGACCGACAGATGAAGGAACAGTTTCTCGACAACATGGATCTGGAACGGGAGCGCGGCATTACGATTAAGCTGCAAGCGGCCCGGATGAATTACACAGCCAAAGATGGTCAGCAGTATGTGCTGAATTTAATTGATACTCCAGGTCATGTGGATTTCTCCTATGAAGTCTCGCGTTCTCTTGTTGCTTGCGAAGGAGCGCTATTGGTAGTAGATGCGTCCCAAGGTGTGGAAGCGCAAACTTTAGCAAATGTATATTTAGCGTTAGAGAGTAACCTAGAAATTATCCCGGTTTTGAATAAAATTGATTTGCCTGGAGCAGAACCAGAGCGGGTAATTGGCGAAATCGAAGAAATTATCGGTCTAGATTGCAGTGGTGCGATACTGGCCTCTGCCAAAGAAGGAATTGGTATTGATGAGATTTTAGAAGCGGTTGTTGAGCGGATACCACCACCACCGAATACCATAAATGAACGCTTGCGAGCGTTAATTTTTGATAGCTATTACGATAGTTACCGGGGAGTAATTGTGTATTTCCGGGTGATGGATGGCACAGTAAAAAAAGGCGATCGCATCCATTTAATGGCATCGGGTAAAGAATTTGAAATTGATGAGTTAGGTGTTCTTTCTCCGACTCAAAAGCAAGTTGAAGAACTGCACGCAGGGGAAGTAGGCTATTTGGGAGCGGCAATTAGAGCTGTAGCTGATGCACGGGTAGGAGATACAATTACCCTCAGTAAGGCGAAAGCGGAGACACCTTTACCAGGTTACGCAGAAGCGAACCCGATGGTTTTTTGCGGGATGTTCCCCATTGATGCCGATCAATTTGAAGATTTGCGGGAAGCCTTAGAAAAGCTTGAACTCAACGACGCAGCGCTGCACTACGAACCAGAAACTTCGAGCGCGATGGGATTTGGCTTCCGTTGTGGTTTTTTGGGTTTGCTGCACATGGAAATTGTTCAGGAACGCCTAGAGCGAGAATATAACCTAGATTTGATTATTACAGCGCCCTCGGTGGTTTATAAGGTGATCACCCTGAAAGGTGAGGAACTGTACATCGATAATCCCAGCCGCTTACCTTCTCCCAACGATCGCGAAAGAATTGAAGAACCCTATGTCAAAGTAGAGATGATTACGCCGGAAACTTATGTTGGCGCTTTGATGGAGTTGTCACAAAATCGCCGTGGTATATTCAAGGATATGAAATATCTTGCCCAAGGACGAACCACACTTACATACGAGCTACCCTTGGCGGAAGTTGTGACTGACTTTTTTGATCAGATGAAATCGCGATCGCGCGGTTACGCCAGTATGGAATATCACATCATCGGCTACCGTGAAAATCCTCTGGTAAAGCTAGATATCATGATTAACGGCGATCCGGTGGATTCCTTGGCGATGATTGTCCATCGGGATAAAGCTTACAACGTCGGGCGAGCAATGGCAGAAAAACTCAAAGAGCTAATTCCTCGCCATCAATTTAAAGTGCCAATTCAGGCATCTATTGGTAGTAAAGTTATCGCCAGCGAACACATCCCCGCTTTACGCAAAGATGTACTGGCTAAATGCTACGGTGGTGACATCAGTCGGAAGAAGAAACTTTTACAGAAGCAAGCCAAAGGTAAAAAGCGGATGAAATCTGTAGGTACAGTAGATGTACCCCAGGAAGCTTTTATGGCTGTACTGCGCTTGGATCAAAGCTAATTTAATCCTCAGAAACGATTGGCTGGTTGCGGCGACATCTCAAGAGAGAAAAAACATCAAAGACCTAACCCCCCCTGCATCCTTCCTTACAAGTGATAGCTACGGTGTCTACACAAGTCTTGGAAAGTTACCCCACAGCCTTTTGATCCCCCCAACCCCCCTTAAAAAGGGGGGCTAAAAATTCTCAAAGTCCCCCTTTTTAACGGGAGCCACTGCGTTGGGCGGCGAGCCACTCTTGTTGCATCTGGCGTGGATTTAGGGGGATCTGACGATGTGTAGGAGTATGTCACAGCCTGAGTTGCAAAACGGACGCTCAATTGTCCGAATTACGAATTATACCTTACTTTCTATCCCTAGCCTACAGTTGATAACCTTTGATAAGCTTTAACAAAATCACTGTTAAAAAATCTAAAAATTTTAGTAAAAGTACTCACTGCATTCGCCAGACTTGTATTTTTAGGTAAATGTAGTTATTTAGATATTTGTAAAGTGTCGGGGAGTCTAAATAGATGAAGATATTGGTACTGAGTTGGGAGTTTCCACCCAGGATAGTTGGGGGAATTGCGCGTCATGTAGCGGAGTTATACCCGGAATTGGTAAAGCTAGGGCATGAAGTCCACCTAATTACAGCAGAGTTTGGTCAGGCATCGATGTATGAGGTGGTTGAAGGAGTAAAGGTGCATCGGGTGCCAGTGGCACATAGTAACGACTTTTTCCACTGGGTAGTCAATCTCAACCTGAGTATGGGAGATCACGGTGGTAAGTTGATCTTAGAGGAAGGTGCCTTCGATTTAATTCATGCCCATGATTGGTTAGTGGGAGATGCTGCGATCGCTCTCAAGCATAATTTTAAAATACCACTAATTGCCACAATTCACGCTACTGAATACGGACGCTACAACGGTATTAACACAGACATCCAGGGCTATATAAATGGCAAAGAAATCTTGCTAGCTTACAACGCTTGGCGGATTATCGTTTGTAGCGACTATATGCGCCAAGAAGTAGAACGAGCGCTACACAGTCCTTGGGACAAAATCGATGTCATTTATAACGGTATCCGAGCCGAAAAGAAACAGCATCACGTAGATTTTCATGCTCTGGATTTTCGCCGTCAATTTGCCACAGACAATGAGAAAATCGTTTACTACCTGGGTCGTATGACCTACGAAAAAGGTGTACCTATATTGCTCAATGCGGCACCCAAGATCCTTTCCCAAATGGAAGGTAATGTTAAATTTGTGATCGTCGGTGGTGGGAATACTGAGCATCTCAAGCGCCAAGCCTGGGATTTGGGAATTTGGCATCATTGCTATTTTACAGGTTTTCTCTCTGATGATTACTTAGATAAATTCCAAACTGTCGCTGACTGTGCCGTTTTTCCTAGTCTTTATGAACCCTTTGGGATTGTGGCCTTAGAAAGCTTTGCTTCTCGTGTCCCTGTAGTAGTTTCTGATACGGGTGGATTTCCTGAAGTGGTGCAACATACCAAAACAGGTGTTGTAACTTGGGTAAACAATCCCGATTCTTTAGCTTGGGGAATTTTGGAAATATTGAAAAATCCCGGATATCGGCAATGGCTGGTAGATAATGCTTATGAGGATTTAGAGCGACGCTTTAGCTGGCCGAAATTAGCCAAGCAAACAGAGCAAGTTTATCAGCAAGTTGTCCAAGAGCGATCGCAAATTGCCTGGTAAAAATTTTATTTGAACTTGGATAATTTAATCGGCGTTCCCAGTTAATTTGCGTTAAAAAACAGTACAAGCCCTGTACGCTGGAAATTTTCCCCACTAAGGTGCCACAGTTAAGCTAATGCGCGTCTCAATTGCATATTTTTCGTTAAGACTGTCATTTGTTATTGATTATTTACAAAAGACGACCGATAAATGACTAATGACAAAGGACAAATTTCACGAATAAATAAGCAATTAAAATGCGTAACAGCCTAGCAATAATTGCAGTTTGCTCCAGAAAGCTTAGTATGACAAAGGCATTCCCAAACGTAGCATGGCGCTTGAAGAGTACAGCAATCCAGTTGTTGAAGATGGGAAGCTTCCTCATAACCCGTTTTATCGCAAACTGGAAACGCTACTTCCTGGGCGACACTGTTGATATCCACCCCTCCCCCTCTTTCGAAGTCCGTCCCACTTTAGCCGGTCCAGTCCTTAGCTTAGGTGGGGGTGGACCCGATGTCGATGATGCCATCCAGTGGATGATTAACCAAGTTAGGGAAGGTACGAACTCTGGCACTAAAGTTAATGTTGTAGTTATCCGCACTAATGGTAATCACGATTACAATCGGCTAATTTATGCCATGAAGGGCGTAAACACTGTGGAAACTCTTTTGGTTAGTAATAGACAAGAGGCAAACAAAGCCGAGATTTTTGAAAAAGTCAGAAATGCTGATGTGATTTTCTTTGCTGGTGGCGACCAATGTCAATACATCCGCAACTGGAAAGATACCAAGCTTGAAACTGCCGTTAAGTCAGTTTACCTTAAGGGAGGTGGGATTGGTGGCACTAGCGCCGGTGCAATGATCCAAAGTGAGTATGTTTACGATGCTTGTGCTTCTTCCGAAAAAGGCATTGAAACTAGAGACGCACTAGAAGATCCTTACCGGGACATTACTTTTACTTACAACTTTTTCAATTGGAGTAATTTGAAGGGAACTATCGTAGATACACACTTCGACAGGCGGGAAAGAATGGGTCGAATTATGACTTTCATTGCCCGTCAAATTAAGGACGGTGTATCTAGCAGTGTTTTAGGTATAGCGGTTAGTGAAAGTACATCGGTTCTTGTGGATAAAAACGGTTTGGTAAAAGTTATGGGTAGGGGTGCGGCGTACTTTGTACTTGGAAATCACATACCGGAAGTATGCGAACCCCGAAAGCCTTTGACCTTTTCCAATTACAAAATTTGGAAAGTTCGCAGTGGCGACACCTTTAATCTTAAAAACCGACCAACCTCTGGGTATTATCTCAGGAGTGTCAACAGGGGACGGATTGATTCAAATCCCTATTGAGAGGGGAGTGGGGCAATACAGTTCAGTTAAGCAATTTTTTCCTTCTCCCTCTTCTCTCTCTGTGTCGCGCCAGTTGCTTCAAGTCGGGGAACCCGCCCAACGCACTGGCTTCTCTGCGCCTCTGTGGTTCGTAAAAAAAACGACTTTGACAAAGAGTGCTAGCCTTAACTGAACCGTATTGGGGAGTGGGGGAGATGAGGGAGAAATCAATTCAAAATTCAAAATTAAAGAATTTATTTCTGCCTCCTGCCTCTTCTTTCCCAATGCCCCATGCCCAATAAGAGCAGATCCCGTGAAAAGTATTTAAAGCCGTCCTACTAATAGCAGGACGGCTTTATTTTGAGCTTTTCTTGTTTTCTTCAATTTGGTCATAAACCAATACTGCGTAGGTTTTGGTGCATAGTCATTAGAGATCCCCCTTAGTCCCCCTTAAAAAGCAGGGCTGATTCATTCCCTAAAAGGCTCTGATTTACAAGCGTTTCAAGCAAAAAAGTCAGGTGACTAAAAAATCTGATTGGGCGAGAAAATCGCGTAGGCGTAGCCCGTCGTAGACATCGCACTGAAATTTACTCGTTGAGGTGGTATCTTTTCGATAACCAAATCAAGCAAATTTCTGACTTATACTATTGACAAAATCTCTAAGAGATCGAATGAAACAGCCCTGCCCTTAAAAAGGGGGAAAAATAAGCCATTCTGAGCAAGCCTTTTTAAGGGGGATTGGGGGGATCGATTCTTAACCGAGCAGAATTTGGTCAGAAGCGCCAGATTTTTAAGACTACTCAAAAATCACTCAAAAATCGCTCAAAACCGCTGACTACAGAGCTTATTGTACTTGTGTGGGGAAAGCACCAGGTCGTACAGCTATGTCAATATTCTGCCCATTGCGGCGTAATTCCATACGTAAATCGCCCCCGACTTGGCTACTTTCTACTACCTTTTGGACACTGCTGGCATCTGTGACTGCTTGACCGCCAAGCTTTTGGATCACATCACCAGCACGTATCCCGGCTTTAGCTGCTGGTGAATTTGGGACAACTTTTACAACCAATACACCTTTATCTTCATCCACACTCAAACCACTATTAGGATCTGAGTTGATAGTTTGTTTGAGCTGAGGCGTTAACCCCACCATCTGAATTCCCAGATAAGGATGTTCTACTTTGCCTGTAGCGATTAGTTGACTGGAAATGCGTTGTGCTGTGTTGATGGGAATAGCAAAACCTAATCCTTGTGCCCCTTGGATAATAGCTGTATTCATGGCAATTACCTCGCCACGGTAATTTAGCAGGGGTCCGCCGGAGTTACCGGGATTAATCGCTGCGTCAGTTTGAATATACTCTACTCGCTTATCGGGAGCGCCGATTTGATTACTACTGCGTCCGGTAGCACTGATGATTCCGGTAGTTACTGTATTATCTAGTCCCAGAGGGTTGCCGATCGCGATCGCCCATTCTCCCGGTTGCAATTTATCTGAGTTACCCAAGGCCACTAACGGTAAGTTGTCTGCCTGAATCTTGACAACAGCAACATCGGTCAAGTCGTCTTTTCCTAACACTTTACCTTTAAAGGTACGCCCATCCTTGAGTGTTACCGTCACCGTATCAGCACCATCAACTACGTGGGCGTTGGTGAGAATACGACCATCAGCACTAATAATAAAACCTGAACCAGTACCCCGTTCTACCCGATTCTGTTGTTCTGGTAGTTGAGAGCCAAAGAAGCGTTGAAAAATTGGATCGTTAAATTGATCTGGTATCTGGGCTTTGATGGTTCGAGAAGAGTCAATTCGCACCACGGCTGGTCCGACCTTTTGCACCACCTGGATAACAAAGTTAGGATCTGTACCTGCTGCTAATGGAGGAGCGGCACTTACTCGACTGACTGCCAAATTAGATGCGCTTTCAGACACTTGCTGAGAATGTCCAGCCATATACCCACCGGCCAAGGTCATACCCGATCCCAGTAGCACCAGCGATAGAGAGGCGGCAGCCTTTTTCCAGGGTGTTCGATTATGGTATTTGGTGTCAGCAGTGTTGGATAAAATGCTATTTGATGGGTGTTCTCCATCGCGAGGTTGGTTTTGCATTGCTGTCTGGAAGGATATTTAGATGTATTACTAATGTAGATATTATTTATGACAGTTTTGTTGCAGAAGTATTGCGCTATTGTGAAAGGTTTGGTATTTTATCTATCAAATCCCACCTTAACTGAACTGTATTGGAATATAGTCATTCGTAGGGGCGCAGAGATTGCGTGTTTCATCTATGTCTGAAGGGATAAAATGACACAGGGTAAAATCTTACTTCAGCCTGGTACTTTATGGACAAGTGTCAAAAAACAGACTGAATATGCTTTAGGATGTGGGGCGCTGCTGTCGATACCGACGGAATTTGAATTTGTCGAAGAGGATAACGTGCGCTTTTTAGTGCGGATTTTGTCTAACCTGAATCGCAAAAAAGCTGCCAAGGAGAAACAGGAAAAACAATCTGCTACCTCTGGTGAAGAGTTTAATCCTTTCTTGCCCTACGAAGAGGATTTATTTGTGGCGGATATCTCCGATACCCACCTATGTATTTTAAATAAATTCAACGTCGTTGATGATCATTTGCTAATTATCACCCGTGCTTTCGAGGAGCAGGAAAGCTTACTCACTCTGGAAGATTTTACGGCTATGTGGGCGTGTTTAGCTGATTTTGATGGTTTAGCATTTTACAACAGTGGCAAAAGCGCAGGTGCTAGTCAGCGACACAAGCACTTACAATTAGTTCCCCTACCACTTGCACCTTCAGGGTCGCAGATACCTATTGAACCTCTGGTAACATCAGCACAATTTCAGAACTCGAACGGAACTTCAGTAAAACTTCCTTTTATACACGCTTTCGCTCCCTTAAATTCCAATTGGGTGCAGTCGCCATTGACAGGGGGACAAGCAACACTAGAAGTTTATCTGACTTTGCTAAATGCCGTGGGTTTAGATGCCAAGCAATGTGGTGCTTACAATCTGCTAGTGACACGAGAATGGATGTTAATCGTACCGCGATCGCAGGAACATTTTCAGTCTATCTCAGTGAATTCATTAGGATTCGCCGGTGCCCTGCTAGTGAAAAACGCAGCAGAAATGGAGATTCTTAAAGCCCAAGGTCCGATGACCATCCTCAAGAATGTTGCTATTGAGCATTGCTAAACCCCTACTGCGTGAATCTACTTGCCAAAAGTAAAGTATAAAAATTGGCTAAGATTGACCATCTTGGATACAGGGCTACCAAAGTCCTTAGCCATGAGGTAGCTCACTATACAGCAGTATAGATCAACCATAAGGCATATTTATATGAACTATGCCGTAAACTTTTTCAACATAGATACACGACACTAGTTATAATTTCCTATAAGTTGAAAAAACTCTTAAGATTTAGCGTGATTATTGCGCTTCTCTCACACCGACTAGCTGACAACCACATTAGGAGGACTATCTATGGCGCTTGTACCACTGCGGCTGCTGTTGGATCACGCAGCTGAAAACGGTTACGGCATCCCAGCTTTCAACGTTAACAATTTGGAGCAGATTCAGGCAATCCTGAAGGCTGCTGTGGAGACAGATAGCCCCGTAATTTTGCAAGCTTCGCGTGGCGCTCGTGCTTATGCAGGAGAAAACTTCTTGCGCCACCTGATTTTGGCAGCAGTAGAAACCTATCCTCACATTCCCATTGTCATGCACCAAGATCATGGGAATGCACCTGCTACCTGCTACTCAGCAATTAAGAACAACTTCACCAGCGTGATGATGGATGGTTCTTTAGAAGCTGATGCTAAGACCCCTGCTAGCTTCGAGTACAACGTCAATGTTACCCGCGAAGTTGTAAATGTAGCTCATGCTTTGGGTGTCAGCGTTGAAGGTGAACTCGGTTGTTTGGGTTCTCTAGAAACTGGTGCTGGCGAAGCTGAAGATGGTCACGGGTTTGAGGGCACACTCGACCATTCACAACTGCTAACCGACCCCGATGAAGCTGTTGAGTTCGTAGAAGCAACCCAAGTAGATGCCTTGGCTGTTGCCATTGGCACAAGCCACGGTGCTTACAAGTTTACCCGCAAACCGACTGGCGAAATTTTGGCCATCAGCCGCATTGAAGAAATTCACCGCCGTCTACCTAACACCCACTTGGTAATGCACGGTTCTTCTTCTGTACCTGAAGATTTGCTTGCACTGATTAACCAGTATGGTGGTGCAATTCCTGAAACCTACGGTGTACCTGTAGAAGAAATCCAAAAAGGTATTAAGAGTGGTGTACGTAAAGTAAATATTGACACCGACAACCGTTTGGCTATTACTGCTGCTGTACGTGAAGCTTTAGCTAAAAAACCAGAGGAGTTTGACCCCCGTCACTTTCTCAAGCCTTCTATTACATATATGCAGAAGGTTTGTGCTGAACGCTATCAGCAATTTGGCACTGCTGGCAACGCAAGCAAGATTAAGCAAATTTCTTTGGAAGATTTTGCTGCTAAGTATGCTAAAGGTGAACTCAACGTTGTTACCAAAGCAGCAGCTAAAGTTTAATTTTGACAACAAATAAATAGAGGCATAGCGGTGCTATTTTTCTAAAAAACTGAGATTTTAACGTTGTCAGAAACCGGGTAAACACCCGGTTTTTTGTTTTATAGCAGTTCTCAATTGCATGGAATACAGACCTAACCCCCAGCCCCTTCCCTGCAAGGGAAGGGGAGCAAAATTCAAAGCCTCTCTCCTTTTAGGAGAGAGGTCAAAACTGTACTGCACCCAAGCGAGAATCGCTATATTCATAAGGGCTGGGCATGGGGCATTGGCCATTGCTCTCCTTGTCCCCAATCGCCAACCCTTAGAATACCCGATGCTGTAAAGAGGGCATTTGACGGCGGACTTGTTCGAGCCTAGTGGGGTTGATTTCTGCGATCGCAATTCCCGGTTTTTCCCCAGCATCGGCTAAAATTACACCCCAAGGGTCAATAATAACGGCGTGTCCATGAGTTAGACGGCGGGCGTAGTTATTACCTGTTTGGGCAGGAGCAATGACGTAGGCGGTATTTTCGATGGCTCTAGCTTGTAGTAGTACTTGCCAGTGATCTTTGCCTGTAAAGGCGGTAAAGGCGGCGGGAATAAAGATCACATCGGCTCCCTTATCTGCCAAATGGCGGTACAGTTCAGGGAAACGGACATCATAACAAATAGAAAGTCCTAAATTACCAAGTGTTTCTGAGAAATAGACGGGCGGTAATTGTGTACCAGCTACAACCGTGCTGGATTCACGATAGGTGTTGCCGTCGGGGACATCAACATCAAATAGGTGTACTTTGTAGTAGCGGGCAAGTTCTTCACCACTGGGATCGATGAGTAAAGTGGTGTTATAAACTTTGCCTGTATTGTCTACCGGAAGGGGAAAGCTGCCACCCAAGATGGTAATTTGAAAGCGTTGAGCCATTTTTTTGAGAAATTTTTCACTTTCAATAGCGATCGCATCACCTTGTGCGAGTTTATCTTTTTCTTCTCCCATATAGGAAAAATTTTCTGGCAAACCTACCAATTCTGCACCTTGACGCACGGCAAGCTCTATTAATTCTTCTGCCTGTGCCAAATTTTTATGTAAATCGGGCACACTGGTTAATTGAATAGCGGCGGCTAAATAAGACTTCATAGATTCAACAACGAATAGTTCATTTATTGAAGATAGATTATCAAAATATATCGCTACTTCAACATCTGTGGAACTTAATTAGAAATTTATCAGCCAAGATTTTCTTCTAAGAGACTTGTTTGATTGCTGATTTTAATCTTCCTCTGGGTTCTAGCAAACTGAGCAATGTGATTAAACCCTGATAAAAGCTGTCTGATGTGAATATTTCTGTATTACTAAATTTATAAAAAGCGGCGGGAAACTCCACCCCAGGTGTCTGTAGAGGGATAGCCGCCCCGCCGCTTTAGTCATTAGTCAAAAGTCATTGGTCATTGGTACTAATGACTAATGACTAAAAACTCCATCCCGCAAGTGGCGTGGAGTTTTTTATTTATGGAGATTGTAATGAGTGAATTTTTAATTTTTAGAGAGGCGACGTGACTCAGTTTCTGGGTTTTCTGTTGACAGCACTAGCGGTGGAAATTCCTATTGCAGGAATTAGGGAGTTATTTTTGAGGTAGAAAACTCCTAAAAATATTCACAATCGTAAACTGTATACAGATGTAAACAAGTTTGAGATACGAGAAATCCGCCACTCTCAAACTTGTTTATAAAAATTAACCTAAAGTTAGAAAAACATGGATAACTCAAGAGGATTTTATTGCCGATTGAGTTTCAAAGATACTTTTCGAGAGTGGAAGCTAATGTACTTTTAGGCACAGCGCCGACCACCATATCCACTTTTACCCCAGCCTTAAAAATCATCAAAGTAGGAATGCTGCGGATGCCATACTGACTAGCAACATTAGGATTTTCATCTGTATTGACTTTTACGACCTTTATTTGACCTTTGTACTGTTCGGAGATTTCATCGACAACAGGAGCTACCATACGGCATGGTCCGCACCAGGGTGCCCAAAAGTCAACTAAAACTGGTACTTCGCTGTCGAGTACTTCTTGCTTAAAACTAGAATCGGTAACTTGTGCGGCTGTTGACATGCCTAAAACCTTCGCCAATAATAATATCTGAGCTTGGTGAAAATTCTACCATAGCAAAAACCTCAGCTTGGGAGTAGAGGATGTACATTTGCAAAGAAGCTCTAAAATTTATTTATAAACATAAGGAACCGCCCGAACAATAGTCCGGGCGGAGTGTGGTGTGAGGAGTGAACGGAAACATGCGTCTCCGCTATCTCTATTGTAGGTGACATATCGGATTTTTCCAGCAATTGTTTAGGGGCTGGAAAAATTTCTTAGGGATTGGGGATTGGGGATTGGGGATTGGGGATTAGGGATTAGAATTAAAATAACTTTTTCCCACTCCCCAGTACCCAGTACCCAGTACCCAGCTTTATTTCCCCATCCCTAACTGTTGAGCTTTTTGATAAACTTTACCCTCGGTTAATAAAGAAGGTGCAATTACAACTTCCACTTGCTGCATTTCTTTAATATTTTTCACTCCCAAGGTGCCCATGCTCGTCTTTAAGGCTCCTAAAAGATTGTGAGTGCCATCATCTAGTCCTGCTGGACCAATGAGTATTTGCTCTAGGCTACCAGTGGTGCCAACACGAATCCGGGTGCCACGGGGCAAGACTGGGCTGGGAGTAGCCATACCCCAATGATAACCTCGTCCTGGGGCTTCTGCGGCTCTGGCAAAGGGGGAGCCAATCATCACGCCATCGGCACCGCAGGCGATGCATTTACAAATATCGCCACCAGTGATTAAACCGCCATCAGCAATAATGGGAATATAGTTACCAGTTTCCTTGTAGTAATCATCTCGTGCGGCAGCACAATCAGCGATCGCAGTCGCCTGTGGCACACCCACACCCAACACCCCACGAGAAGTACAAGCGGCACCAGGCCCAATTCCTACCAGTACCCCAGCCGCCCCAGCTTTTAACAAATTCAAAGTGACTTCGTAAGTCACGCAATTCCCCAACACCACGGGAATGGGCATGGAACGGCAAAATTCTGCTAAATCAAGTGGTACTAAAGACTCTGGTGACAGGTGTGCAGTAGAAACTACCGTAGCCTGCACAAAAAATAAATCTGCCCCAGCTTTTGCCACCGCCTCACCATATTTACTAGCACCGGCTGGTGTTGCACTCACCGCCGCAATGCCACCTTGTTGTTTAATTTCCTGAATACGTTGTTCAATTAATTCTGGTTTTATTGGTTCGGCATAGAGTTCTTGCATCAAGGCAACAAATTCATCTTTCCCCACAGAGGTAATCCGATCTAATATTGGCTCTGGGTCAACATAGCGAGTTTGAATCCCCTCTAAATTGAGGACACCTAAGGCTCCTAACTGTGACAAACGTACAGCCATACGAACATCTACTACGCCATCCATTGCACTGGCAATTATCGGGATTTCTCGCTCAATATTGCCAATCTGCCACTTAGTATCTGCCAAACTGGGGTCTAGTGTTCTGTTACCAGGGGCTAGAGCAATTTCATCTATTCCGTAAGCTCTGCGAGCTGTTTTTCCCCGCCCAAGTTGAATTTCCACGCTTTAAATTTTCTCAAATCTGTTTAAGCTAGGGTATCAAATTGTGGGATAACTTGGGGCGTTTTTTTCTGGAACTACACTAGACTAGTCCGAATAAGCTGTTGCGCCTTTAATTTGCACTAATATTTTTTCAAGATGATTGTGGGGTGGGCATCCTGCCCGCCCTGATCATGCAAGTTGTATATATACGTAACAGCTTAGTACAAGTTGCTGTTCAGAACTTTGGTAAATGCAAAGTAAGCAAATGAGGAAAAGTTGTTAATTGGTTTGGACGTTCTATTGTTGGAAATCGATAAACTTCTGAATCGGAAGATTTTCAATTCCAAAATCGAAAATTGATTTGATTTACCGTTTATTTTTAGCGGCATCGACACCAGTGTAACCAGTTGCTAACCAAAGTATTGCTCTAGCTCCATCACGAATAGATTTTTCGATAGATTCAGGCGGTTTTTCTGAAGGAACTGGCACTGGTTTTAAATAAATACCTCGACTACCCAAAATAATTTCGCCGATGACACAAGCCCGGCGCATGTGAAAGTCTGAAGTAATCAAATAAACGCTCTTGATACCGCGACCTTGCAAATCATCCACCAACGTAGTAAAATTAGTAACTGTATCTACTGCTTGATAATCCAAGTGTAAACGGTTGGGATCAACACCAGCCTTGATAAACACTCGTTGGGTGTATGTCCGTGGACTACCGCCCGTAATCCAAATGGGTATATTTGGATGCTCACGAACGAATTTTGCTGTAAACTTCTCTCGCTCTAAATGTCTCGTTGAACCACCTAACACGACAACAGCTTGCGGCTGTACAAATTGGTTTTGTACTTCTTTGTATCCCCACCAGGTGATTAGCGGTAGGACAAAAGCTATCAAACGAAAAGATTTACCTGTAAAGAGTGGCTTATTCAAGGCTCAATAACTTAATTTACTTAGTCCAAAATTTTCTCTAACTAGAAGAAAAAACAATTGATAGTAGAGTAGCAAACTTCCAAGGAATCTGCCCAAATTTATATTTGGTTGATTTTTCGGTGACAGCGCGATTAAGCGTGCTTGAAGTTTTTCCCCTAATTGATGGATTATCCTAACCTGTATCGGACGATTCATCAAAGGGTTTTAGCCACTTTATATAGTAGCTTCTCGTTTCAATTGGTACTTGGTGGGTTAGTACGGCTTTGTGCCCCGGCAAATTGCTATATATTAAAGGACTATAAAAAACATCCTAAACTTTCTACTGGTACGCGCGTCTTTACCCACACCAGATTCAGGGCGGGCAGAATGCCCACCCCACAAGATGGATAATTTATTTCTTATACCAATTCTATGTGAGGCTGCGCTTTATTCAGGTAGGGGCAATTCATGAATTGCCCCTACAGCGCGGTTTTGGGTAAGTCCTACAAGCGCATCTTCATCAAGAAATGGTATTACAAGTCCCTAATTGTCTGAATATAACGGGACTGGTGCGACTTGAACGCACGACCTGACGCTTAGGAGGCGTCCGCTCTATCCAACTGAGCTACAACCCCAACTGCGAAGCATACATAATTATAGCAGTACTTTTAGCGAGATTGCCAAGAATTATCCCAAGAGCCGCCGCCTACTTCTAAACCACAAAGAAGACTTTCTGCTTTTAAGATTATTTGAGATTTGCTCCCATTTAGTTCTCGTAACTCTAAATTTAGTTTTCCTTGCATAGTGTCGCGGCAACAGTATCTTAAACCTTCTGCTGTGGGTGCGCGTAGAGGTGTACCAGCTAGATGGGTGGTTCCTGTCAATTCAATTTCGTAATTGGAGTTACTAGCTTTCATTTGCCATCTACCCCAAGGCTGAATTTCCCACTCTACTTGTGAATTCCAGGGAACGAATTCATAAAACTTGCCTTGATAGTGTAAGCCAATCATTGCTACAGATTCCATCCACCACAGCACACCCCGCCGTCCACCGCCAGCAGTTAATGCTAAGTCGGGTTCGCCTTCAAAGCAATTACAATTTATCCAAAACCATTTTTCAGGAAAAGCACCACCCCAATTTTTCTCTCCGTAGGCTGGGGCGTTGGTGAATTCGTAGATTTTGCCATTCCAGTCAATTTTTCCACTGGCTAGACCGTGAGCCATCAAAATTTGCCATCCCGGTTCAAAAATCTGCAAGAATGAAAGCCAGCCGGCGGTTGATTGCTGAATGCTATTTTGATTACCCCAACCGTATACTGGTTGAATTTCATACTGCCAACGGCAATAATTATTGGTGGCGCGTTCGCAAATTATTCCCTGATTTAAGGTAGCTGTGGCTTGATATCCCTCTTGAACATGATGCTCAAACTCTGCTGGGAGCAAGTATAGGGGAGAAATTTGCAAATCAGTCTTACCCCAATGACCTAAACCCAAAACATCGCAGCTACCCCAAAATTTCTTCACATCAGGGAAAGTCCGACATAAATATTCATCATCCGGGCCAAGGATTTGGGCTGCACCGCCACTGTGGGGTTTACCGCCGATGGGATCTTCAATAGAGTACATAAAGGCGAATGTTTGCCCAATTTCCGGTAGCGTAATGCGGTAATACCAGCCTTCAAAGAAGCGGCGATTACTAGCATCCCAGTGATAACCAGAATGGGGTGTTTGGAGAGGATTTACGGGAATAGTTAACATAGATATAGTTGCCGATTTTTTCAGTATGCGCGATGTTTAACGACAAGCCGAAACGTCTATGCTTCGATATAAATGATGCTTATGAAATTCTTGGACTGGAACCCGGTGCATCTCAAGCACAGGTGAAGCGAACTTACCGTCAACTGGTGAAAATTTGGCATCCCGATCGCTTTGTCGATCAAAAGCAAAAACAGGAAGCTGAAGAAAAAATTAAATTAATCAACGCAGCTTACAACAAGCTTAAATCTGAAACTCTATCTGAGCCTCCTATTCCTGAAAATCCATCTTCATCTTCGCCTAAAAATCCCCCAAAAATATCTGTCAATCGTTGGGATGCAGAAACTTTCTATACTTTAGGAGTAGAGAATGCTACTAGAGGAAGATATGAAGATGCGATCGCCGATTTTACCCACGCAATTCGTCTGAATCCTTACTACATTGACGCATATAAATATCGTGGGCTAGTTTGCTCTCAACTAGGATACGAATATAGAGCCGCTTCAGATTTAAATAAAGCTACACAAATAGAACAAGAATTAAAAAATCCTGGGGCGGCGCGGACATTCTGCTCACCTAGATATGTATCAAAACCTAGACCTCTGGTAAAAAGATTTTGTCAATGGATAAAAAGTTTACTGCGGCTAAATCGGCGTTGGAGATAAGAAGCACACCTCCTATGAAAGATCCAGTTTTCCGCCATTTATATTTAGTATTTTCTGTCAAGGTGTAAGTACTACTTATGTGAAATTACCATCAGTAATAAACTATAAATTTATCAGGAATGTGGCAACTTTCCTCAAGTAACCTGGTAATTGCCGCATAGCAATCGCTATCCTTAACAAAAAAATTAACGTAACTTGTTTGAAACTTTATTCAAACAATATCTGTCTATCTAAATAATCAGGATTTCTACTCTGGTGGGTAATTTTAAGTATACACAATACTGTGTTCGTAATAGTACGTGGTCGCTATTCTAAAAGTTCAGTTATAACAAGCCCTACTCAATTAAGTGTTTCTAACCAAGGTGTAAATGATGACTTATTTGCTGCGATCGCCAAAAAACCCTTGCAAAGTTGAAGTTTCGACACAAAAGCTACTGCATATTTCACCCCAATAAGCCTGAATGAATAAATATAGTATGAATGAGGTGTCAACCATGACTCGAATTCGTGACGTTGTACAAAGAGCTCTAGCAACTGGCTATTTGACAGTAGAAGCTGAAGATCAACTACGACAACTGTTGACTACCCGATATGACTTGGAAGATTTTAATGCTTTCATGACTTTGCAGGAAGCTGCCATGACTGGTAAGGTCAAGCAGGAGTCTAGAGAGCGGTGTGGCATCAAGTAGAGACGTAGCCTGCTACATCTCACCGACGGGGGCGTTTACCATCATCTTCCAAATCATCATCATCCTCAAAAAATTCCCAATCATCATCATCCGCTTTGGTAGTCGGCGGCTGATAAGGGGGGACGATTACTCGGTAATCAGCATCATAAACGGATTCAGTTTTTCCCGCGGCCGTATTTTTTGGCTCGCGGTAGCTGTAGGAGTAAACTGAACCAGACTGAGAACTACTTTTGGCTTCTGATTGACGTTCGTAAGTTTTAGAGTCTCTCGGCTGTTGAGCTTGAGGATTAGGGGTAGGTGTTCCCTCTGACTTTTCATCAAAGTTCCAATCATCTCCACTGCCATTTGTCTCCCAATCATCAAATACATCACTGCTAGGCTCTTCTCTTTTACTAGCTGGTGGTGGAGGAGTGACAGGGCGAGATGTAGGTTCTTCTCTCCGGGTTGTCTTTGCACGAGGTGAAGTGGCGGTTACTCTGTTAGGAGTTTGTCTTTGTCCTGTGACAAAATAATTGGATAAGTTAAACAACGTAGCAATCAATATAGATGTAAAGCCACCAGTGGCAGTACTGAACAAAATCCATATCGCTAGTGGTAATGGTTGAGTTCGCACGCCCAAAAATACTAGCGATAGGGCAGGTGAGAAATTTTGAACTAACAACAGCGTTAGTCCTCCCAATACCGCCACCAATAGAATTAAGCGAATTACAGCCATAGCAATTTTGTCAGTTGTCAGTTATCAGTTGTTAGTTGTCAGTGGTCAGTTGTCAGTTATTAGTCTGATTACTCTTCACTAATTACTGTTCACTGACTACTGACACTATCAGCCATCTCTATCATTACCCTTTTAAGGGTATTGTGAAACTGATGATAGATCCACTGAGGCCATTAACGATGACCTTGCCATCGCTGAATGGGGATGCAGTCAATATCTAGTTGATCTAAAGCACGGGCAACTACAAAATCAACTAAATCCTCGATGGTTTGGGGATTGTGATACCAGGCGGGGATAGCGGGGACAACTCTAACTCCAACTTCTGCTAAAGAGGTTAAGTTACGTAGGTGAATGAGGCTAAAAGGCGTTTCACGTGGGACAATGACCAGTTTTCGCCCTTCTTTGAGTTGGACATCCGCCGCCCGTTCTAGTAAATCGGAACTCAAGCCAACCGCTAGCTTTGCCACTGTACTCATACTGCATGGAATGATCATCATTCCCAGAGTGGCAAAGGAACCACTAGCAATCCCGGCTCCGACATCGCTCCAAGGATGACAGCGTAGTTTACCGTCAAGGGCAACTCCAGCTTGCTCTCGCCAGAATTGTTCTTGCCCGGTTGGTTCTGGTGGCATCCGAATTTCCTGTTCTGACTGCCAAACCATGTAAGTTGATTTAGAGGCGACCAATTCAATACTATAATCCGCTTGTAACAGAAATTTGATCGCGCGAACAGCGTAAATCAGACCAGATGCGCCCGATACGCCTAAAATTAGAGGTTTTGTGTTATTTGACACGTAGGTTTTACTTGATTTTACTCATCATCAGAGTAAGGATCTAGGTCATCAGGCTCAATGTCATTTGGTAAGTAGAGGTCTGAAAGCTCCTCATGGGAATCATTGCCGCTTAAACCTTTAGCTACGCCATCGCTGCCGACTGTTACTAAATCAATTTGCTGACGGTAGTAATCGACACTCTTAACTTGGACGGCAACGCGATCGCCTAATCGATAAGAAGCGCGATTTTTGCGCCCAAAAAGTGCTTGTTGTCTGGCGCGATATTCATACCAATCATCTTTGAGAGAACTGACGTGTACCAATCCTTCCACCCGCAAAGGCACACCAGGATTACTGCTGGACTCCACCTCGGCGGCTGGTACTTCAATTTCCACAAAGAAACCGTAGGATTGAACCCCGGTAATTACGCCTTGAAATACCTGACCAATGCGTTGCTTCATCAGTTGGGCTTTTTGCAGTCCAGCTAAATCGGCTTCGGCTTCTTGGACTTCTTTTTCTCGGTCGTTAATTTGGACAATTACCCTAGTCAAATCGCTTTGGAGTTCTTGTTGCAATTCTGGGGGTAAAACGTTCCAGTTAATTTCCTCGTGGCTGGAAGAGTGGCGCAGGTTAACGCGCTCTCTGACACGGGTATTGCGGCGATCGCGTCCGTTTTCGAGTAGCGTGTAATACACTCTCTGCATGAGCAAATCTGGATAACGCCGCAAGGGGGCGCTAAAGTGGACATATTGCGGTAGTGCCAGACCAAAGTGAGATCCTTTGGTGGTGCTGTACGCAGACGGCTTAAGTGTATCTTGTAATAAGTAGGTAAGAACCTGCTCCGAGGGAGATTCTGCAAAAGCTGTGGTCAAATGTTGATAATCTAAGGGTTGGATATCGACTTCGGGATCTAGTGTGAGGTCAACGCCTAAATTGACAGCCAATTTCAGCATTTCCTGAACATCTTCAACATCGGGAGTACCTTGGACTCGCCAGATAGCGGGAACCCCAAGGGCATTTAAGTGAGTTGCGAACAGTTGATTAACTAACAGTACCAACTCCGTGAGTAGCGATCGCACTGGTAAATCATTCACCACCACAGCGCCTAAAATCCCCTCATCATAATAGGCGTTTTGACTAGGCGGCAGATTCAGCTGGAGGCTACCACGAGTCAAGCGTACCTGTTTGACGGCTGTTTGCAAGGCTTGGAGGTCTTGCAATATTTGGACGACCTGTGGAGATTGATTGTGAGCTTCACCTGTGAGAATTGCTTGAGCTTGTTCTGTAGTCAGTGCAGTCTCTACATTGATTACACTGGATTGGATTTCCCACTCCAGCACTTCTCCCGATTGGGGATCAATGGTAATTAAAAAAGAGATGGTTAAGCGATCGCTTCCAGGTATTAAAGAACAGCGTTCTGCCACAGCTGCGGGCAAAATTGGCAGCACCAATTCTCCTAGATACACTGATTTACCCCGTTTGAGCGCTTCTCTATCAAGGGCTTCATCAGGTTGGACATAGTGACAAACATCAGTGATATGAACGCCCAAAAGCCAATTTCCGGCTAAGTTTTTTTCTAAACTAAAAGCGTTTTCGATAACTTTGGTATCGCCGCCATTTACCCCTTCAATGGTGAGAGTAAACAAATTACGCAAATCTAGGCGATTTTTCAGGTCTGCTTTTAGCAGCTTTTTGGGCAACTTAGCGGCGGCTTCCAGGACATTATCAGGAAAAGTCCGGGAAAGGTCGTGTTTGCACGTAACTAAATCTATATCAGCAGCAGCTTCGGCATCGCTACCGAGAACTTGCACCACTCGACCAAGGGGAGGATATTGTGCCAACGGGTAACGCAAAACTTCCACATGAACCAGGTGATCGATCGCTTCTTCTAACTTTGCCTCATTAGGTTGAATCTTCAGTTCAAACAGCAATCGATCGTCTAAAGGCACAGCCCGGAAACCAGTTTCCACCTGCTTAATTCGTGCCAGTAACGTGTGGTTGGAACGTTCGAGAATCAGCTTCACCTCCCCTTCAGGAGAGCGACGGCGACTGCCTTCTTTGAGAACTCTCACCAAAACGCGATCGCCATTCCAAGCATTACTCAGATGACTTTCGCGGATGTAAATATCCTCAGCACCTTCCACATCTTGAATCGCAAAGCAAAAGCCCTTACTAGAACAACGGAGTTTTGCCTCGATTATTCCCTCTTCTGAGACACGGCGATACTTGCCCCGTTCCTTCACTAAAATACCGATTTTTTCCAGAACATCTAAGGCGATGTGAAGTTTTTGTAAACTTTTTTCATCTTCACAGCCAAGTTTCTTTTCTAAAACCTTCCGAGCTACCAATTTATCATCGGTGAAATTGGCAAGGAGTGTAGCGATTGAAAATTCCATGCAGTGAACCGACCTTTGGTCAAAACATCATTTGTTGTTTAATCTGGTTCTTTTCTGTATACCCTCACGGCTTACAGAAACAAGCTGGAAACTAATTGCCCTGAAGCAAGCTTCCTAAGTTCTAAGGAAAGGAAGCCCGACCCAGCAAGAGCGGGAAACTACTCCCGCAGTTCCTTTGCAAAGAAGCCGACCCACGGACAACTCTGGGTGTCTACAAACTTCTGACTGCACGATGCTCTCAGAATTCGCCTGCGTTCAACTCCCTTCACCTAACCAAACTTCAGATTGCACGCCTGATTAAAATTTAGCCCCGCTAGGTAATTACGCGACGGGTTTTTGAGAAGCTGGGTTTAGAGAACTCTCCATGCTGCCCAAAAGCGCTATGCAGGGGAGCCACTGCGGTGAGGCAGCCCCCGTCTTGGCGGTTGCCGTCGATAGCGCAGCGTTAGCGAGTCTTCTCCCTTGGCGTTAGCCTCTCCCTTTGGGAGAAGGGGAGACGCCAAGGGCGAACGAGCGTCTGGAGGACTGCCTTTCCCGAAGGGTCTTAGGGTCACCCCAAGTGGATCAAGTGGCGTGGAAACTACAGATGTTTGATTGTCTAGAGTGAAGGTAATTTTACGCCATTAGACTCTGATTTTTAACTAGGAGGAACTGCCGGTGAACCCAATTTTCCCACATGTAGAATCGGTAACAATTAGGTAAGCAGCTTAATAAGCAGCGAGGGCGAACCTTATCTCCATTATTGTAGATTTAGAGCGCACTTCCAGAAAATAGTTGTAGATATCGAGTTGGGTAATCAGTATAGCATTCCAAGCAAGACTACCCAGATAAGTTAGCACTAGCTAAAAATTTAGTCAAAAAACACCTACTGCTACAATTAGGACATAAGGCAAAGCAAGAATATTACTTTAAAAGGGACTGGGCATTGGGCACTTGTACTGAGCGCAGTCGAAGTATGGGGCATTGGAAAACTCTTACCTAGTCCTTAGTCCCCAGTCCCTAGTCCCCATTTCCCTTTAGATTGGTAGCAGTATTATGTTGGCTCAATTCCAGAGCTTGTATCCCAAAGGTAGTCTGATTTCTGAATTAGTGCAAATTTTTCAAGGAAAATATATTGTCCGGGCAAGCGTGCAAATTGAAGGCGTAACCCGTGCTACGGGTATGGCAGCAGCCGAAACAGTAGAAGCAGCAGAAGACCAAGCCAGAACCAGAGCGCTGATAGTTTTGGGTATTACAAATGCGCCACAAGATTCAGTGGCATTTACCTCAAATCCAATTTCCCCGGCACAGCTAAATCCTTCCTTGAATACCAAAGGTGGATTGAATGAGCCTGCTGCCTATTCCTCTGCAAAAGATGAGGATTTTGTTAGTAGTCAATGGCCAGTGGTCAGCGACAAAGAAATATCTATCCCGCCTTCCAGAGTCCGCAATATCAAACCAGAAGTAGTAACAAGTAACGAACAGTACGGCTACAGCAACACTGCGCCCCTCCTAAGCGATACCTATAGCCAGGATTTAGGTCAAAACTTCCCTGTGAGTACCAACCAAGAACTAGAATTTGATCCTCCAGTTGAAAGCTTGGAAATAACCTTTGATAACCAGATAGAAAATCAAACCTTTCCCGCAATTTCTGCCAATAATGTCACACCATTTACACCCCGAAGTTACAGCCCTCAAGAGGATGTCGCCACCCCGACTGTGACAGGAAAGAGAAAGAAGAAAGCTGAACCCGTTGATTTATCTGATGTCATTGCGAAAACAGATGTCGAACTCCAGCGTTTAAACTGGACACCAGAACAGGGACGGGAGCATCTGATTAAAACCTACGGTAAACGCGGGCGTACTTTGCTCACTGAAGAAGAATTACACGGATTCCTCAAATACTTACAATCGCAGCCTGACCCAATAGCGGGATTTTGATTAGTCATTAGTCATTGGTCATTTCTAAGGACTAATGACAAAAGATGTAGGCTGTTGAAACAGTAACGAAGCTATGGAACCTGTGAATTTTTCTGAAGTAATTGCTCAAACCGATGTCGAAATGCAGCGTTTAGGGTTGACAAAAGAACAGGGACGGGATCATCTGATTAAAACTTATGGGAAGCGATCGCGTTTTTTGCTGACAGAAGTAGAATTATTAGACTTCCTCCAATACCTTGTATCTCAACCGACACCAACATTACACGAAATTCTGATTGCCAAAATTAATGTTGAAATCGAACGGTTATGGTGGACACAAGAGGAGGGACGGGAACATCTCAAAAAAACTTATGGGAAGCGATCGCGTTTTTTGCTGACAGAAGTAGAATTACTAGACTTCCTCCAATACCTTGTATCTCTACCGACAATAGAATCCCCCGCGGATTTTGACGCGGAATATGAAGAGTTCCAAGATTTCTCTACATACTCAGAAGAATCAGACAAGGTAATTACTAGAATATCTTCTGAGGATTTATCTCGGATCTTGGCTAAGACCGATGTCCAAATGCAGCGTTTAGGCTGGACAACAGAACAGGGACGGGATCATCTGATTAAAACTTATGGGAAGCGATCGCGTACCTTACTGACAGAAGTAGAATTATTAGACTTCCTCCAATATCTCCAATCTCAACCAGACCAACCTTGATGGATGAATAAGTTCGTAGTAAGGACTTTAGTCCTTGATTTGAGCGCTAAAGCGCTCACTAAGAACCAAGCAAACTTGACTTGACAGAGTACTAGCGGGATTTTAGTTAGTCATTTTTGCAAATCGGTATTACAGCAGTTTTCGTGTATTTGAACCACATCTGTCGTAGGGGCACAGCATTGCTGTGCCCCTACCGCGTGGTCTATTTACCTGAAAATAGCTGTAAGTACTTGAGCAGACCACCTATTCCCAAAATAACCCCTCTTTACTTATAAAGAGGGGTTATTTTTAGGGCTTAAAGGAATTTAAAGTGGTAAATCACCATTTACCAATCATGACTATTAATTAACAACCGCAACTGCTGGACGGCTACCGGCGGCGTGACGGTCAATCACTTGGTCAATCAAACCATATTCCCTGGCTTCCTCTGGCGACATGAAAAAGTCACGTTCAGTATCTTCAGCAATCCGCTCAATTGGTTGACCAGTATGGTCAGCTAAATAGTCATTTAGCCGCCGCTTGTGGTACAGAATTTCCCGCGCCTGAATTTCAATATCAGTCGCCTGTCCTTGAGCGCCGCCTAGAGGTTGATGAATCATAATCCGAGAATGGGGTAGACTCATCCGCTTACCCTTAGCACCAGCACTGAGGAGGAAAGCACCCATACTCGCCGCCAATCCGGTACAAATTGTACAGACATCAGGGCGAATATGTTTCATAGTGTCAAAAATGCCCATACCAGCCGTCACCGAACCACCGGGAGAATTGATGTACATATATACGTCTTTCTCCGGGTCTTCAGCATCCAAATACAGCAGTTGGGCAACAATCAAGTTAGCAATGTTGTTATCAACTTGTTGTCCCAAAAAGATGATGCGCTCACGTAACAGCCGTGAGTAGATGTCAAAGGCGCGTTCACCTCGACCCGATTGTTCAATAACGATAGGAATCATGGAAGCGTGTTTGTGGCTACTTTAAATACATTTTATCGGTGACAGCACGAAACTGGGGTTGATCTCTACTCTTCCCAGGTAGATGGAAGTAAATCTTTGCCAATTCTGTCTTATCCAACAAGGGAGCAAAATGTGCTTTTGCAATAGATTCAACCTCTAAGGGCACTTTTTAGCGGCAAAAGCTGTCTCAGAAAATTAGGGAAGAACAAATCAAAAAACTCCAACTATCGCCAATCTGATGTTTTGGCCTTTGCTGCATAACCTTGGCGAAGTGGTAATTAGACCAATAACTGAAATCCGACTTGCTTAGGGAATTATGTTAATTTTCAGTAACATTTTAAATATTTTTTAGGATTTCCCTCAGCAATTATCAAGTTATTTTTGTTAAATTCGGTAAGTCGATAGTACGAGGTGTATTTAGAATAACCAGTCCTAATTGAAATGCTATCCACCAGAGAGAGACGTGCCATGCTGGAAAAACTTATACAAGCCGCCATCATCACCTTCTTGCTGCACCTGATAGCAGGACTTAGCCCAAATACTATAATTCAGACAAAGACAGCATCACCTATGCAAGAAACACCACCAAGCATTGTCAGCTTGCTGTTGCGATCTTTTCAATAAGAATGTTTCATAAGTTGCACAGGTGTAAGTAAGTCGGCGCAAATAAACTCAACTATAGCGTTTCTTTGTTGAGTCCAATACAGACCTAACCCCTAACCCCTTCCCTACTAGCGTTGGGAAGTAAGATTCCTGGGAACAGGGTAGACTGAGCAAAGAAGGCAACTTAATTGCGTTTGATTATGACTAATCGCCTTGCTGAAGCTAAGAGCCTCTATCTCCGTAAACACGCCGAAAACCCCATTGATTGGTGGCCTTGGTGTGACGAAGCACTTGCAACTGCAAGGGCGCAAAATAAACCGATTTTTCTCTCCATTGGCTACTCTAGTTGCCACTGGTGTACTGTCATGGAAGGCGAGGCTTTTTCTGATATTGCGATCGCTGATTACATGAATACCAATTATCTTGCCATCAAAGTAGACAGGGAAGAAAGACCTGACCTCGATAGCATCTATATGCAAGCTTTGCAGATGATGAGCGGTCAAGGGGGTTGGCCTTTAAATATTTTTCTTTCACCAGAAGATTTAGTGCCGTTTTACGCTGGTACTTATTTCCCTGTAGACCCGCGCTATGGTCGTCCGGGATTTTTGCAGGTGTTGCAATCCCTTCGCCGTTATTACGATACAGAAAAACAGGATTTACAGCAACGCAAAGCCCTAATTATTGAGTCTCTGCTGACATCTGCGGTATTGCAAGATGGTACAACAACTGAGCTTGAAGACCATGAATTACTCCGTCAAGGTTGGGAAACTAGTACAGGTATAATTACTCCTAATCAATCTGGTAACAGTTTTCCGATGATTCCCTACACAGAATTAGCACTGCGGGGAACTCGATTTAATTTTGAATCTCGCTATGATGGCAAGCAAGTTTGTACCCAGCGAGGATTAGACTTAGCACTGGGAGGGATTTATGACCATATAGCCGGTGGTTTTCATCGCTATACTGTTGACCCGACTTGGACAGTACCGCATTTTGAAAAGATGCTCTACGACAATGGACAAATTGTGGAGTATCTAGCTTCTCTGTGGAGTGCGGGAGTACAAGAACCAGCATTTGAGAGGGCGGTTGCTGGTACTGTCCAGTGGCTGAAGCGGGAAATGACCGCGCCTGAAGGTTACTTCTATGCTTCTCAAGATGCCGATAGCTTCACCCAAGCCACGGCGGTAGAACCAGAAGAAGGAACTTTTTACGTTTGGAGTTACAGCGAATTACAAGAACTATTAACACCTGAAGAATTAACGGAATTACAACAACAATTTACTGTTACCCCTAACGGCAACTTTGAAGGAAGTAACGTTTTACAAAGAAGGAATTCAGGTCAACTGAGTGTAACCCTGGAAACGATACTGAGTAAGCTGTTTACCGCTCGTTATGGCGTTAGTTCGGAGTCACTAGAAACTTTTCCCCCGGCTCGTAACAACGAGGAGGCAAAAACCATTAACTGGCCAGGTCGGATTCCTTCGGTAACAGATACGAAAATGATTGTCGCCTGGAATAGCTTGATGATTTCTGGGCTGGCTAGGGCTGCTGGGGTTTTCCAACAACCGTTATATCTGGAATTAGCAGCACAAGCGGCAAATTTTATTTGGGAAAATCAGTTTGTCGATGGGCGTTTCCAGAGACTCAACTATCAAGGAGAACCGACGGTTTTAGCGCAGTCTGAAGATTACGCTTTCTTTATTAAAGCTCTGCTAGATTTACAAGCTTCCAACCCTGACCAGGAGCAATGGTTAGAAAATGCGATCGCTATCCAAGATGAATTCAACGAATTTCTTTGGAGTGTAGAGTTAGGGGGTTATGATAACACATCGAGTGGCTCTAGTCAAGATTTAATTGTCAGAGAGCGTAGTTATGCTGATAATGCTACACCCTCAGCTAATGGAATTGCGATCGCTAATCTTGTCCGTCTGGTCCTACTCACCGATAATCTAGATTATTTGGATTTAGCGGAACTTGGTTTGAAAGCTTTTAAGAGTGTAATGCATCGCGCTCCCCAAGCTTGTCCCAGCTTGTTTACAGCTTTGGATTGGTATCGTAATTCTACTTTGATTCGCAGCACAACCGAGCAAATCAATACTTTGATCCCCAAGCATTTGCCGGCGGCTGTGTTTGCCATCACATCTGATTTACCAGAGGGAAGCGTTGGGTTAGTTTGCCAAGGTTTGAAGTGTCTGGCGCCAGCAGAAAGTGTAGAGCATTTATTGCAGCAAATCCAGAAAAGTCAGGTTAGGGCGTGAAATAAGCTAAAACACATCTAATTTGCATATTATATTCTACTTTCAGCGTCAGCGGTTCATTTAGTTTGACTCGTTTTTTACCCTCTGTTTTTTTGACGAATGACTATTAACTCATGTAGCGAATTAACTGCAATTGTATTAGCCGGCGGTAAGAGTTCTCGGATGGGTCAGGATAAAGCCTTGATTCCCATTCAAGGAGTGCCGTTGTTGCAGCGAGTTTGTAGCATTGCTCAAAGCTGTGCTGATGTTGTTTATGTCGTCTCTCCCTGGCCGGAACGCTATCAAGATTTGCTTTTGCCTGGTTGTGAGTTTATCCAAGAAGTACCTTTATCTGGAGAATCCCTCGCCCACGGTCCTCTCGTTGGATTTGCTCAAGGACTAGCCGAAGTACAGACAGAATGGCTGCTGTTGCTAGCTTGTGATTTGCCGAGGTTGCGGGTTGAGGTGTTGCAAGATTGGGTAACTAGACTTGATACTGTGGGAGATGATGCGATCGCAACTTTAGCCGATCATCCTAAAGGCTGGGAACCTCTGTGTGGTTTCTATCGCCGTCGCTGTTTGCCACAACTCTTAGAGTTTATCAACCAAGGGGGGCGATCGTTTCAGCAGTGGCTTCGGCAATATCCTGTAGAAGTTTTGCCTTTACCAGAACCAGGAATGCTGTTTAACTGTAATACACCAGAGGACTTGGCTTTAAGTTAATCTTTATATCTGATGGTATTAGGAAATAAATATAGCGTTTCTCAATCTAGTAAGGTACATCTTAAGCCCCCTCTTCGCTTGCGGGGAGGGGGTTGGGGGGTGGGGTTCTTGTACCTCACTCAACCGAGAACCGCTATATACTAGATTATGCTTTGTAAAATTTCGGCAGTTTTATAGTTGGTGTCACCAAGTGCCAAGTTCATATAAATTTATATTCAATTTTATTAGCAAAAATTATGCAATGTATTATTTGTAAAGAAAATAAGTCTGCTACTAATTTTAGTAAAGAACATATATTTCCTGATAGTATAGGAGGAAATATTACTTTAGATTGTGTTTGTAAAATATGTAATGATATCCTTGGTTCCTCAATAGATTCAAAGCTTACTAACCATGAGTTTGTACAATTAATTCGTCTGGCATTAAAAATTCCTGGAAAATCAGGAAAAATTCCTAATCCGCTTTACGAATCTTATATCGCTGGTACTCAAGAAAAAATTAGATATATACTTGATAATTTTGGTAATCCTAAAGAACTACAACAGGTTTCTTCAAAAGTTGATATTGAATTTGAAGATGATGGTGCATTAAATATTCATATAGAAGCTTGTACAAAGCCAGGTGATGAAGCAGACAGAAGGAAACTAATAGATATTACCAACAAAAAATTAAAAAGAAAGGGTTTAACTTTATTATCTGAAGAACAAGAAAAAAAAATTTTAAATGCTCAACCTATTAGTAGTGAACGACCTCTTATACATAAACAATTGAAAATAGATACAATTTTTTATAAACGTGCAATTATAAAAATTGCATATGAATTAGCTTATTATTGGCTGGGTTCAGATTATCTTAATGATAATATGGGAGAATTATTACGATTAATCATTTATCAAGATTTTCAAAAAGAGCGTTGGCATAATAAATCAATCGATTTTAATATTGATTTATATGGAGAAAAATCTTGGTTTCCCTATTTATATGATGATCATTATAAAAACAATATTCATGTTGGCAGTTTATTAAAAGTTAATAACTATTTGAGATGTTATATAAAAATTTTCGATATTTTTCAAGGTGTAATTACAATTAGTAATGATGCCTCATTATATCCTAACTTCGTGAATAAATTGATAGCTATTAATTCACAAAAACAAACATCAGAACAATTTGATCTGGAATATAAGTTTTGAGTTTTGAGTTTGGATTTATATATATTGGGACTTTACTTATTTATGTTATTTCAAAGTATTTTATTCCTCTTCTAAGAGGATGTTTGAAAAGTTTTTTTGTATACGCCTAACCCTTGGAGATCCCCCTAAATCCACGCCACGTGCTTCAAGTCGGGGAACCGCAAGGGCGCAGTGGCTCCCCGATAAATTGGGGGACTTTGACTCCGGTTCCCCCCTTTTTAAGGCAGGGCTGATTCATTCCCTAAAAGACCTTAATTTACAAGCGTATCAGTCAAAAAAATCAGGTTTTTAAACACTCTAATTGGGTCAAAAACCAGGCGATCGCACTTAAATTTACCGATTGAAACAGTAATTTTTCGATTACCAACTCACTAAATTTTCTGGTTGATACTCTTGACAAAATTCTGATCTGAACGAATGAAACAGCCCTGCTTTTTAAGGGGGGTTAGGGGGGATCACTAAGTGCCTAAAATCACAGCTAACCACTTTTCAAACAACCTCTAAGAAACCAGATTTACTGCGGGTTGAGAAATAAACTCAAAACCAAAAGCCTGAGCTTTTTAGTGGGCGCTAGCGATCCGATGGTTAGTGTTAAAGATGCCCGTGCTTGTGCTGGACGCTTTCTGGATGGTGACTGTTATATTGTTCCTGGTATGGGACATGGCACCTACAAATGGAGGCCATTATTCGTAGAGTATGTGCGCTATTTCCTTGCAACACAATTGGGTGATTGGCGAAATCAGTCATGAGGCATTGGCTGAGGTAGAAGCATTTTCAATTGCCTATTCAACGTTTTAGCCGTAACGTGGAACTGCTAACTATATTTATTAAGAATCGGAGGAGTGATTATGGGGCAGACACCGGAACTAGGACAGATTATCATCCTGAATGGTGTCCCGCGATCGGGGAAATCAAGCATTGTCGCAGTGATCCAAGAGACATTTGATGGACTGTGGATGAACTTGGGTGTCGATAGGTTTATGCAAATGACTCCCGCACGATACCTGCCTGGGATCGGTCTACGACCAGGGGGAGAACGCCAGGATATTGAACCCCTGGTTCCCATTCTGTACAGCGCCATGTATGAGTCTATTGCCGCCCACAGCCGCTTGGGTCTGAATGTGGTGGTTGATGTCGGACACCATGATGCCTACGTAATGGAGCGGGGCATTCTAGCTGATAGTGCCCGACGTTTGAACGGATTGCCGGTTTTGTTCGTAGGCGTTTACTGCCCCATCGAGATTATTATGGAACGACGACAAAACACGGGGTGGAACGTGGGAAGTACAGCCGACTCCCCGATGCCACATCCGGTTCAGTTATGGCAAAGTGAAGTCCACATCCCTGGTATCTATGACCTTGAAGTTGATACCTCGTTGTTAAGCCCCGGTGCTTGTGCTGAGGTGATACGCCAACACCTTGCAGATAGTGCAGCACCGTCGGCATTCCAACGACTTGCTGCACATGATCCTTAAGCTGTAGTCATAACTGTGTGTGATTGTAATAAGTTGAAAGGGAAATTCAATCGCTTTTCACTACTTCTGCAAGAAGTCTACTTAACTCGACAGAATTTGCGATCGCTATCACTTTCAGGATATTGCCAAGAATAGGCAAAATGGCTAACTCCCTTCAGTTGGGGGGCAAATTGTCGGAGTGCCTGCATTTGCACTTCTAGGGATGGACGATTACTGACGGATTCTCCCCATTTACCTGCTAAAGCCGGGATTATCTGTGTACCCGGTTTTGCCATACTCAAAACCCGTTGCACTTGCGCCACAATACAACTGACATCACCGCAAGTGCCATAAGCCATAGGATGCCACTCTAATGTGCTGGGGAACCGATCCCAAGGTTGTAAACGGGAATCATACCCTTGTCCGACAGTTTGGTTGCCATCAGGGAAAAACACCACTCCTGTAGCAATACCTAGCTGCTTTGCTGGGTAACTAGCTATGGTGACAAAATCTAGAATTCCTTGCATGGCGTGGGCAACGGCAAGCTGCCACAGCTCCCATTGTAAAAGCGGCTGTCTATCAGTTGCAGGCAGGATTGATTTTTCTGCTGGTGGAAGAGGCCGTCCTTGCCAGAGGGGTTCTCCTTCTTGAGGATAAAGTTGATCAACTTCCGCTATATCTCCACTAGTGACAAATCCCTTGGTCAAAAAGCGCCGAATTAAGTCCAGCCCTTTGTAATTCTGTGCCCGTTTAAATAAAGCTTCTTGGGTTGCGGGACTAAATAGCCATAAATCTGAAACTTTGGTGGCGATGGAATCACTTCCAGCTTGTCGGGGATAACGCACGTAGTCCAATAACAAACCATCTGGGCGACGGCGTAAAATTTCTTGTACTAATTGGTAGTAGTCGCGTTTTGCTTGCAGATTATAAGGGTCGATAAATACTTGAGAGCCGTTATCTACCACATATAAACTCGTTTGACCTTTGCCATTACGAGCGATCGCATCTTTTCTGTCTGGACGCTGGGCATAAGTATATCCGAAATTTGCGGTAAACATCCAGGCGTAGACCTTCAAACCACGTTGCCGACCTTTTTTAATTGCTGTGGCGAGTATATCGGTGTTTTCTGCCCCTGGAGTGCGAATCACAGCCGGCCAAACCGTCGGGTTAGCTCTTGCTGGCAATAATACCTGCCCGTCGTAAAATACTTCTAAATAAACTTGGTTATAGCCTCGGTTAACAATCCGATCCATAATCTGATCAATTGTTCCCGGCTTAATGTCACAGGGATACAAGCGCAACCAAATGGCTTGGATTTGTGGCCAAGTCCGAGTGCGGCATTCTTGTAATTCCTCTGCCTGTTTTTGTACTATGTTTTGGTAGAGCGTTTGAGCATCTTGATCGCCTTTGAGGGCTGACAAACGTAAGTTTTCTTTTTCTTGCACCGTCGCTGATGATAACTGACAATACTCAGTTACTTGCGCCCTTGCTGGTTCGCTGCCAAAGTTGGGGAGCAACGAACTACTAGTGAAAACAACAGCCAATAGGCGTTGCCAAAATAATGTTGATCTTGCAAAGTTCAAGGGACGATTAGACATACCTACCAGTAGATGAACAAATTCAAAAGAGTTTTAGTCTGAGTTTAAATCTCCGTCTGTAGCTTGGTTTCCCCAGATTAACTGGGCAAAGACGGAGTGGCTCCGACTCTGAGCTACGTGTTAACGTTCGTTCGATATTAAACCCTCTAATTTGCGATCGTCATCGATTCCAACTTAGATAATTTTGGAAAAAGTGTATCAGCTTATACTTTTAGCTAGCAAGGGTTTTAAAACCTATTTTTTCAAGACTCTTAAAGACCTATTTCTGTTGCCGTATTCTTTTACAAACACATAAACATATAAATGGCAGTTTGACATCCTGACTTTTAGTTTGGAGAGTATCAATCAGTTTAGTTGAAAATTTAAAACTCAGGTTTCAATAAAGTTAACAAAATAGTCAAGAGTCATAATTTTTGACTCCTGACTATTGATGATGGAGCAGGCAATAGTTAATAGTTAACCGCCACGCTTCAGCGCCGTCTCTACCTGCTGCAACTCCTTCTCTAGACGATTTTTGAGTTTTTCGGGTACGGGACGATTTGGGTAAGAACTGTAATGTCCAGCCAGAGAGTTGAGGGCTGTTCGTATGGTTGTAAAGGAGCCAAGACCAGAAACAGAGTTAACTCGCTGGTAGCGAGCTGAAAAGTCATTAATTTTTTGACGCGCTTCTGCTTGAACTGCTGCTTTATCTGGTGAATCTTGTGATATATCCAGAGCTTGTCTCATAATATTGACCACAGCTAAGGTATCTTGACGATAATCCCCACTCAAACTATCTGGACTGCCAGAACAACCCATTAAGCCGAGAGATACAACCAAAACCAGCGCAAGCAAACGCGACCAATAGCGCTTCATATGCATTAAGTAAAAGAATACGTAAATCAACGTCCATCCTATCTTGGATTGGTAACTTGGGGATCAATTGAGTGGTGAACTACCTACACCGACTGAGTACAGGTCGGTGTAGGCTTCTGGTACATTCTTAATGTTGCCAGAACTTCCTTCGAGGTACTATTAGTAGTAGAGTCACCCACTACCGGAT
>NZ_JBALEK010000030.1:0-36678 GCF_036917815.1 Nostoc sp.
AAACAATATATTAAAGATCAAGATGCGCCAATCGAATAAATATGGATTGGTTATTTCCACTTCGTTCCAATAACCCGCTCTGATCCCTACCCTACTAAGAGTTGAGGGTAGGGACTGCCGCGATACGTTCAACTCTGCTCACCGCGACGGTAAGTACAGCGGCGTGAATAATTCAAGGTTTGTAGTGTACCCCTTCGGGGATCTTGCTACGCGTAGCGTCTCGTAGAGAGGGCTTCAGCCCTCATAAGAGGACTAATGGCAAAGTCGAAGTTGCCAGATGTTGGAATACCAGAGCTACCCAAATTAAAGCTGCCTTCTTTGGGAATACCATACTTGGCAAAATCGAAGCTGCCTTCTTTGGGAATGCCATACTTACCAAAATCGAAGCTGCCTTCTTTGGGAATACCATACTTAGCAGAGTCGAATGTGCCAGCCGTTGGTATGTCAAAAGCGCCTCCAGATGCGAAAGGATCGCTAAGATCATCGGTGAGAGGTTAAGACAATCTTACTTTTGTCAATTAAAAATTATGCCTAAAATCTCGTGATTTTGCCATGTCACTTTTTGTAACTAATTAGTGAGCTGTTCAGAAACTCCCCAAAAACTGCTAGCGTCAAACAAAGTAAAATATCGTTGTGGACGTTACAGCTTGAAAACTCGTTCTAATTACTGGCTACTGCTACCTTATATCCAACTCCAGTGGAAAACTATCACCAAGGGACTTATTGGCATCTTGGGATACGTACTGGCAACATTAGTGTTGATCAATCTCGCCGGTAAACTGGCAATTCCCTTTGCACAAGGTAATGTAGTAGCGATCGCTCAAATCACTGGCAGCTGTGCCTTAGTCTTTCTTGTCAGAGGCTTGTTTCAGTCTATACAAGATATGTACATGGCGAAAGCTGCTTTGCGAGTTGCTTTTTATCTCCGCCAGCAAGTCTACGCCCATCTGCAAAAGCTAAATCTCAGCTATTTTGAAACGGCAAAAGCAGGTGATTTATCTTACCGCCTCACGGAAGATGTTGACCGCGTTGGCGAAGTGGTAAATAAAGGATTTCACGACTTTATCCCGTGCATTTTGCAGTTGGTAGCAATTCCGATTTACATGATTTACCTAAATTGGCAACTGACACTCGCAACAGTGATAGTTGCACCACTGATGGGTATTTTAGTCGGTTGGTTTGGTGAACGCTTACGCAAGTATTCCTTAAGAAGTCAAAATCGCGTGTCGGGTTTATCAGCCATTCTCGCGGAAGTTTTCAACGGGATTCGTTTGGTACAGGCTTTTGCTGCCGAAAATTACGAAATCGCCCGCTTTGGCCATGAAGCAGAACGCAGTCTCAAAGCCAAATACTCAGCCGAACAGCTAAAAGCGATTCAGATTCCCATCATCGGATTTTTGGAAGCCTTAAGTGCCTTATCGTTATTGATTGTGGGAGCTTGGCAAATTTCCCAAAATAACTTGACAGTGGCGAATTTTTTCAGTTATCTGGCGGCGGCAGCGCTGTTAATTGATCCCATTGGTCATACTACTAACAACTACAACGAATTTAAGCAGGGTGAAGCATCTGTTGACCGCGTTTTTGAGTTGATGGCAATTCAGCCGACGGTGATCGAAAAGACAAATGCGATCGCTCTCCCCCCAGTCAAAGGCAAGGTAGAATATCGTCATATTTTCTTCGCCTATAAACCAGGTGAACCCGTATTAAAAGATATCAGCTTATTGGTATCGCCAGGTGAAGCGATCGCTCTTGTGGGTGCTTCTGGTGCTGGTAAAACCACATTTGTCAACCTCCTACCCCGTTTTTACGACCCCGAAGTTGGTCAAGTCTTCATTGACGATGTTGATATTCGAGATGTAAAGTTGCATAGTCTGCGGCGACAAATTGGGATTGTTCCTCAAGAAACCATCATGTTTTCGGGGACAATTGCCCAAAATATTGCCTTTGGACAAGATGTTTTTGATATGGAAGCAGTTATAGAGGCGGCAAAAATTGCTAATGCCCATCAGTTTATTAGTCAACTCCCAGAAGGTTATCAGACTTGGGTGGGTGAACGTGGGGTAAACTTATCTGGTGGACAAAGACAAAGAATTGCGATCGCTCGTGCTGTTCTGCTCAATCCACAAATCTTAATTCTGGATGAGGCAACATCAGCCTTAGATTCTGAGTCAGAAGCACTGGTACAGGAAGCGCTGGAAAGATTGATGGAAAAACGCACAGTATTTATTATTGCTCACCGTTTATCCACAGTTAGGCGGTGCGATCGGATTTTAGTTATCGAACAGGGACAAATTGTGGAATCGGGAACCCATGAAGAATTATTAGCCCTAGAGCATCGCTATGCACGGTTTTATGCTCAACAGTTTAGCTAGTCAAAAGAGGGGGAATCTCACTTCTTTACTCAGGGCAGCCACATCTAAAGTAGTCTTGACCATGAGCCGCCATATCCAAGTGCGAGAATTCCAGGTTAGACTATGGCAATTAATTTTATATCTAGTGGGTGAGAAGTGAAAGGAAAAAATAATCCGAAGAAATCCCAGCTGTTAAAACAGCCATTTGCTTTAGCAATCGGTGCGGCAGTAGTAGCTGCAACTTCTGGGGCAATTTTCTCCTCGTTTGTGAGTTTAACTCCCTTAAAAAATGACGTTACTATCGATCTGCCTGGTAGTTCCAAAAGTGTCACAGGTGTCATTCCTGCAACTCTAGATCATCCTGTAAATATTTTGATTCTCGGTATCGATAATTCTGGACATCCTCACGAGAAAAACTTTAGTCCTGCCGAGGCATTAGCAGGCAATAGCGATACTATGTTACTGGCGCGAATCATGCCAGATTCTCACTCGATTAATATATTATCTATTCCTAGAGATACTCTCGTTCGATTTTACGGAGTTGGTGTAGATAAAATTAATGATGCAAACGTGCGTGGTGGAACAAAACAAGCAGCCCAGAGTGTAAGTCAGCTATTAGATAATGTATCAATTGATCGTTACGTGCGCCTGGACACAGAAGGTTTTATTCATTTGGTGGATGCCTTGGGAGGGGTTGAAGTTAATATTCCCAAAAAAATGGATTATGTAGATCATTCACAAAACCTCAGCATTCACTTTTTAGCAGGTGTACAAAAGTTGACTGGGCAACATCTAGAAGAATATATCCGTTTTCGTCATGATGCTTTAGGTGATATTGGTCGAGTGCAGCGACAACAACAAGTTCTTAAAGACATCCTACTTACACTGCTTCAGCCACAAAGCATTACTAAATTACCTGAAATTTTAAAGGTAGCTCAAGATAATATAGATACTGATTTATCTATTAATGAAATGTTAGCTATAGCTCAAGCTCTAGCTCAAAGCAATCACCATAATTTTATGCTCCTGCCAGGGCGTTTTAGTGAGAAAAGTGAATACAATGTTAGCTACTGGATTTCTGACCATAAAGCCACTACTAAAATTCTCCAACGTTATTTTGATTTTAATAATGCAGAAGTAAAAGAAGATGACAAAAATTTAGTAGTGCCGCGAGGTATAAAGATTTTTATCCAAAACGCAACCAGACAACCCGAAGCTGTAGTCAAAGTCACATCTTTACTCGAAAAATACGGTTTTAGGAATATTTTTCTTTCTAGTCATGAAATTGATACTGATATAGAATCTGCTCAAAAAACAAGAATTATTGCTCAACATGGAAATCCTGAAGCCGCCAATGCTGTTCAACAAGCTCTTGGTGTCGGTGATGTAGAAGTTGCTTCTTTAGGAGATATTGCATCTGATGTCACTGTTGTCATTGGCACAGATTTGACTCGTTCCATTTCTGAAAATAATTCCACTTCTATCAAACAGAATTTGGAATTGCAGACTAGACAAAAATACGGAAAATTTGTTAGTGGTAAATAATCTCTTCCGTATTTAATTTGTATAATTATGGCGGGCAAGATGGCTATCCTGAGCGATTAGAAATCGCGGCTACACAAACCAAGTCCGCCTACGCGGACTCAAGGAATTTGAAACCAAATACTCAAAAAACTCTCTCCTCCTTATTCCTCTGTGTTCTCTGTGTCTCTGTGGTTCGTTTATTTGGATAATTTATTTCTTGTCAGTCCCTATAGTTCAATACGGTTCATTTAACGCTAAAACTCTTTGTGAGAGTCAATTTTTTTAACGAACCGCAGAGGCGCAGAGAACACAGAGAGAAGGAAGAAATGCTTAACTGAATCGTATTGCCCTATAGTTGCCTTCGGCCTTGGCGTGCTGGAGGCATTATTCTATTCGCCAGGGGTAGATATATTTTTACAAAGGTGTGAGTGTTGATACTCACAACCCATGCTTGCCATACCAAGTAAGATAGCGTTGTAGGCGATCGCGCTGGTAACTCGGCTTGTTAATACCGTGGGATTGCTCAGGATAAATAATCAATTGAGTATCAACCCCTAAAGTTTTGAGTGCGTCATACATCTGCTCGGAGTTCTGTAACGGAATAACAGTATCCCGATCGCCACTCAGAAATAGTGTTGGCGTGAGAATTCGGTCGGCGTGCAGGAATGGAAAGGAAACTCGTAGCCAAGTATTGAGGTTTTTCCACGGTACGCCCAGTTCCTGCTCGTAGTCATAAAACTCGTTAGTACCGTATCCTGCCAAAAAATTGGAAATACTAGCTCCACTTACCGCAGCTTTGAAACGGGTATCTTGGGCGATAGTATAGTTTGTTAAGATACCACCGTAGCTCCATCCACCGATTCCTAACCGAGATGGATCGGCTATCCCTTGTGCCTCAACGTAGTCAACAGCAGCAAGGATATCTTGGACATCTTTATTTCCCCAGTCAGCGTAAATAGCCTTTGAGAACGCTTCACCCCGTCCCGAACTACCCCGTGGATTAACTGCAACGACAACATAGCCGTGAGCTGCAAACATCTGCCAGTCAAACATAAACTGGTTTGTGTACTGCCCGACTGGGCCACCATGAAGCTGAAGGAGTGTTGGGTATTTCTTTCCTGGTTGAAAATTTGGTGGTTTGACTAAGAAACCGTGGATTTGGGTGCCATCTTTACTCTTGAAACTAATTTCTTCCGTCGTTGCTAATACAAGTTGGACAAGCAATTCCTGGTTTTGGTGCGATATTGAACGCAGTTCACTTCCTTTGAGGGTGAAAACCTCACTTGGTTCCTGTGGCATTGAGGATAACAAGACAATCCTATCGTCACCCCCGAAGTCAAAGGCGCTGATATTTCTACGTCCAGCTAGCAATCGCTCTATCTTGCCGCCTGCTACTGGTACTTTTGCGAGGTGAACATTACCATCGTCTTCCAGCAAAAACAGAATTGATTTGCCATCAGATGTAAAGCGTGGCTTAACAACATTGCGATCAAGATTTGCTGTTAACAAACGTGGAGTACCTCCTTGGGTTGGAATAACCGCAAGATGGTAAACGGCGTACTCAAGTAGCTTTTGAGGGCCTCCTTGCACGTAGGCTATTAACTTCCCATCTGGACTCCAAACAGGTCGGCTACCCCAGGAGGGATCGCAATTGGGACTTTCATTGGTAGTTATTTGACGTACTTTTGCTCCTGGTTGGGCAGCGATAGTGTAGACATCCCAATTGTTATGGCGATGAAAATCAACACCACGCTTGCTGACAAAAGCAATCTTGTTCCCATCTGGAGACCATTCGGGCAAATATTCATTAAACTCACCTGGTGTCAGAATATCTGCTTTGTGAGTTGCTAAGTCAAACAGGTAGAGATGTTGCCGACTTTTTTCGAGATATCCTTTAAAGCGATCAATGACAATTGGCTGTGCGGTCTTTTGTTCGTTGTGAGTTTTTTGGGGTGGATCTTCGGCGATTACAGCTAGTCGTTTGCCGTCGGGCGACCAAACGAAATCAGAAACGCCTCTGGGAAAATCTGAAATCTTTTGTGTTTCTCCATCGGCAAGGTTCAGCAGCCAAATTTGATTGCCTTTACTCTCGGACTGACGACTGGAGAGAAAGGTCAGGTACTTTCCATCGGGACTGAAACGAGGGGAACTTTCGCTATCTTTGCTGTTAGTTAATTTTCGGGTGCGGGAGCCATCCCACGAAGTTATATAAATATGGTTGTTGACAGAATCATTCTTGATATCGGTACTATTCACTGTATAGGCTATCCAGGCTCCATCGTGAGAAATTTGCGGTTCGCTGACTTGGTGAACAGCAGACAGATCGTTTAGGGTAATCAGCCGCTTGGACGTTGCCTGAACGTTGAGACTCATATTGATCAAACTCATACTGATCAAAGCAGCGATCGCACCACAAGCTAATGCCAGTTCCCTGAACCTTTTCATTTTTGTTGTAAAAATTAGGATTTTACTTGATCAATTTCTGTTATGTTACGCTCAAACGCTAAGTGAACGGTATTGAATTATAAGAGTGATCGGGAAATCAGTTTACTTATTGCTATATTGACAAGAAAGGAGAGGGGCAAAGTAAAAAAAGGATTTTCGTTACAAGCTTTGCCCCATACTAACTATCTCCTCGACTGAATTACCTTGATTAACTCATAAAAAGGTTGCCAATTATCTTCCTGAGCAATTGCTTCCCAAGTAGATTCAATCACAGGTCTTAATAATGCCGTTTTGGGATTATGAACAGCTAGAGTTTGGGCAATTAAATCGGTGCCGCAGCTACGCCCGTCGTAGACATCGCTATCAAAATCATTCAAGATTTTATGGTACAATATAGACCAATCATCAAAAATTGCTGACGCACCCGGTACTGGCACAATATCTGAACTATTCATTACAAAACCTGGTTGATCTCGCCATTTAGATGAAAAAGTGCGAGCCATCTCATAAAAGAATTGGTGATAACCAACTTGGCTCACTTTCAAAAATTCAATCGTTAGATTCAAGAGTTCTTCAGCTTGTGGGTGTGGCAACTCCAAAAACCCCAACTTTTTCAACATCAAAGAACTGTACTCAGCTTGATAATATTCATTAAACCTCGATAATCCAGCCTCCATATCGCCTTTATCAATGATTGCCTTAAAAGGTTCCTGGAGCATTTCTAAATTCAACTGGCAAATACTTGGTTGATGACTGTAGCAGTAGCGCCCAGAATAGTCAAAATATGCAGCGATAAAGTATGGGTTATAAGTAGGGATAAATGCGTAAGGGCCATAATCAAAACTTTCTCCCGTAATCGACATATTATCAGTATTCAGGACTCCATGACAAAAGCCAGCCGCCATCCACTGCGCTACTAGTTGTGCAAATCGTTTAACTAATTCGGCGTAAAACAGAGCATATTTATCTTGTTCAGTACTTAACTGTCGATAATACTGCTCAATTACGTGGTCTAACAACTTCTTAGTTAAATCTGGACGCTGGAAATAGTGCAGTCGCTCAAAAGTGCCAAACCGAATATGAGAACTGCTCATCCTCACCATCACAGATGAACGGGTAGGCGAAGGTTCATCGCCCCGCCAAAGGGGTAAACCTGTTTCAATCATGCTCAGACAGCGCGAGGTGCGTACACCCAAGTAGTGCAGTGCTTCCGCAGCCAGAACTTCCCGCATTCCACCTTTGAGCGTCAGCATCCCATCACCACCACGGGAGTAGGGCGTCCTCCCAGAACCTTTGGTGCCAAAATCGTACAATTCGCCATCATTGGCGCGTACTTGGCCGTAGAGAAAGCCTCTACCATCACCCAACTGTCCGTTATATTCACCAAATTGATAGCCGTGGTAACGCAGCGCCAACAAGGGTTTGCGCCCCTGAAATCGCCCAAAGGCTGTGATGAAATCTTCGTCTTTGACTACTTGGGGGTCTAGACCAAAACGGGGTAATAGTTCATCGTTACGCCAACGCAGGAGGTGTTGGGGGAATTCCGCAGCTGCAACCTCGTCGTAGTAGTCGCCGCCTAGAGATTCTAAAGCGCTTTCGTAGTTGAGGGTGAGAAAAGGATTGCTAGAATTCTTGTAGTTTGGAGTTTCAGCCAGAGTCATTACGAGCAAAGCTTAATTCATTCTTCTCTTAATACTACCTCTGGCTTCAGCATCAGCATAGACGCAAAAAGCGATCCATATCTAAAATATGGCAGCGACACCATCAAAATCTGGAATGCATTATGAATAAAATTTTGCAATTAAAGAAAAAGTTAACTCAATTAGCTATTTTAGACGCTACATTTGAGGTTTTTGGCTCAGAATCACACCAATATCAATTTAAACCTTGTTTGAGTAACAAAGATATTCAAGTGTTTGAATCCAGATACAATATTACACTACCAAGTGAATATCGAAACTTTCTCTTAGAAGTTGGCAATGGTGGTGCTGGTCCCGGATATGGCTTATCTGGTCTGTGGGGGATTGAGTATGAAGATGTTATTCCAGAAAAACTATACCACGAGAACTACGAAATCCTCTCTAAAGCATTTCCTTGGAAAAAAGCATGGAATGATTTGGATTTGATTGTCGATAATAATACAAATTCTGTTGTCAAGAGTGATGCTTACTTTGATGATAAGTTTATTCAGGGCACTCTCACCATTACAAATTATGGTTGTGGAATTTATGCGATGTTAGTCATTACCGGGGAGCAGTCAGGAAAAATCTGGATAGATGACCGTACTAATGATAATGGGATATATCCTGCTTCTTTGAGTTTTTGTCATGCTTTCCATGACATCGACCCTGATGATTTTCCCAATAGCGATGAAGAGCAGCCTTTGGGTTTTTATGATTGGTATGAAGACTGGCTCAACCGAAGTTTGAATCAAATCCATCAGTCTTCGGAAACTTAACCTTAATTAAATAAAGCTAATTTTTGTTTTTTAATTGGTTGTGATATTCCTGGAGTAGCTGCTATTATATTTGATATTTTTTGTTATATCTGTGAAGATAGAATTTTTTTAACTCGCAGGTTATAAGTTTGCAAAATTGATTTAACGTGTTTATGTTGCTGTTGATTCAGACCGAAATATTTTAACACTATTCTGATTCTCTGACGAGATTGTGGTGTTGCCTTAAATTTAGTAGCTTGGGACGGGTTTAATAGAGCCTCAATATCCTTATCTCTTTGCTGACGAGCCTCTTTGATTTGTAGGCGTTGTTGCTTTGTGAGTTTGATTTGCTGCTCTGATACATGACTAGTCTGAGTTTTTAAGGGTAGTATAGTCACAGAATTTAAACCTGGTGCTGCTAAGACAACTCCGTGTAAGATAGTAGCAAAAGCGAAGATAGTAGAAAAGAGAGATAAGAGCTTTATAGAATTAATGGACATTTTGAAAAACTCCTCAATCATTTGATAAAATTGCACACATCGGCTCAAGCAAACCTTAATAACTGAGGTAGGTAGTGAATAAATATTACTATTGCATTTGGTTGTGGAGTTTTTGTGTATTTATTATGAAGTTGTTAGGACTTATGCAAAACTACACGCGATAGTGACAATTCATGAATTGTCGCTAAGAAGAAAATCATTCTTTTCAGCTATTGTTTGCGTAAGTGCAGGTTGCGATGAATTTGTAGACAAGGATACTCAGCCATTTTTAAAATTTAGGTGCTTGCCAGTTAGGATTTGTGAGACTTGTCAGAATATGATCTTCCCATTGCCCATTAATTAACAAATAGTCTCTAGCATATCCTTCAATGACAAAACCAAGTCTTTTGAGTACATTGCCACTGCGCCGATTGTGAGGCATATAATTAGCCATAACTCGGTGAAAGTTTAACTCTTGAAATACATATTGAGTTGTGGCTTTTAGCCCTTCTGTCATGTATCCTTTACCTTGTTTACTTTCCGCAAGGCTATATCCCACATAGCAGAAATGAGCGGCTCCTCGGACAAAATTACTAAAATTGACTGTTCCAATAATTACGGCGGGATTTTTTTTGCTAAAAATAAATAATTTTAACGATTGCCCATTGATAAATTCTAGAAAACTATTCTCTATCTGATACTGCCAATATTCTTGAATAAAAAAACCATCATCCCAAAGAGGGTAGAATGGAGTGAGATAAGTTTTATTATCAGTGAAGTATTTAAGAATTTGGGGTATATCTTCATGGATCGCTACTCGTAATAATAGGCGATCGCTTGTAATTAGTGGCAGTTCTGATATCATACACTAATGGATTAACTGGATCTATTCTGGGCGCATACCTTATATTTTGTAAGTTTTATCATACCTGCGCCACTGGCCTAATATTTTTTTCAGAAATAGTGAAGCCATTATAGCAGAAATTAGCAAAATTCGGATTTACACCACGTATATCTGCACTAGCTAAATTAGTACCTTAGAAGTTGCTATATTAAAAATATATACTTTAGACATCTCCGAAAATGACGTAGGGACAATTCATGAATTGTCCCTACCAAGGATTTCGAGCAACGCAGAATTAATTTTCGGAGATGTCTTTTCTAAATTCGCATTCATGAGATTTGCTCTTAGTTATTCCTAATCAGATTTGACAAAAATGGTACTAGAACAGTTGCCTTTAATTGGCATATTATTAAGCAGTTTCAAGGCAAAAAATAAAAGCCCTGGCGAACAGAATTCGCCCTTTTCACTGTGACCCGACAAACTGCCTGTATTGTATGGAATTGAGAACTGCTGTTTGATCAACCGCGATCGCTCCACTGCAACATAACCACCAATACTTACGTCTATTGCTACAACATAATTATCCTAACGAGCGCGTTGCCATCGTCTCTGGTGCAGGAGTTTATCCAGATGGTACACCAACGCCGATGCTAGGCGATCGCGTTTCTGCTGCTAATGAAGGCATAAATCAAACAAATTACGAATTATTCTTGACCTTTTTCCTGAAGGAGCGATCGCCAATCTTCAATAGCCTTCTCCGTCCACAGCCAATTTTTAGCTAATTTATCTACCTGGAAATTTGCTCGATCAGACTTGAGAACCAATTGCCGTAACTTGATCGCTTTATTCAGATATTGTGTCTTCTTACCATTAGATGGATTAAGTGCAGATTTATACATTCCCATCGCTAAACCAGCATAAGAAGTTAAACCATCTTCAGACAGTACTGTACTTGTGGATGTTGAATCCGGGTTCTGCTCTTTGAGAGCTAAATTAATCGCCTCAAGCCAAGAGTAATTGGCTCGATTCAAATTTCCTTCTGCGTAGTAGGCAAATCCCAAAGCGTTATTATATAAAACTGATTCTGGTTTAGCTTTTGCAGCATTTTCCCAGTAACGGCGGGCATCATCGACGCTATAATTGTTGTCCCCAGTTTGGATAGACTGCCAAGCTAATCGTCCTTTGTAAAAGTTCACAGATGGATCGTCAGCTTGTTTATTGGGAATTAGTTTCAGGGCACTTTCCGCCGCAGCTAGGGCGTTACGATTGAGTAGTTCTTCTACAGCCAATAACCCACTTTGCAAGTCGCCCTGGCTCAATTTTTCCGTAGCGGTGGCGGTGACAATTGCAGTCGCGGCTGTTTCTAAATCGATATTTTGCTGTTTTTGAATCGGTCGAGAATCGGGTAGAGACTGGGTGGGAATTCCTGGTATGTTAGGCAGAGTTACTTGGGGTCGATTTTGCCACCACCAATTTAAACCGATCGCAGCTGCTAAGGTACTGATTCCCACAACGCCCATAATCAGCCACAGATTGCGGCGTTGAGTACGAGGTTTTGGTACGGCTGGTTGCGATGCCTGGGTTGGGCTATGCCTACGCAAAGAATCAGAATTTTCCCAATTTCCTTCAAAATTCCCAGCAGTTGGAGGTGGCACAGGTGGGACTTCTCCCCATAAATCTGCTTCCTCTTTCAGAGAATTCATTTCCTCTGAAACCCGCCTTTGCTGAAAACTGTTTTCGTGAATTTGTTCATCCAGTTCAATTGGAGCTTTTTGGTTATCTAGCTGACGAAACAAATCCGAAACTATCGCCGAATCTTCTGCATAGCTTGGGTCATCATACTCAATTTCATCAACGAGATCGCCCCAAGTATCTTCACCCAGCCAGTCTAACCCAGAAGAGTCACGCGTCAAACCAGAAGGAATCATAATCATCTCCTCCATTCCTAAAGGCATCTCGCTATCATCAGCCATAGCAGAGTACATCGTGGAAGTTACCCCTAAAGGCGAACTATATTGGTTCAGCAATTCTGCACTGTGGGATACTTCAGTTTCCTGGCTGAGAAAACCGTCAAATTCTGGCTGGAGATACAAAATTGGTAATGCCCAGTACATCTGGTGAGAACCATAAGCAGAAATTAATCCTTGACGCACCCGACTGACGCACAAATCTACTGGATATCCCTGACTCAAGTTGCGGTAAAATAATTGTGTGAGGGTCAACGCCACTTCATCAGGAATCCGTTCTGACATAGCCAAAACGCTTCTAATTCCGCGCTTCACCAAAGTTTCTGCTAAGTTACGTTCGCCAGTGTCTCCAGAGGCATCGGACGCTGCTCTATATGCCCCCAAGCAGGAATTAAACACTGCCATTTGGATGTTATTGTTGACGAGCAAACCAGCCAAATCGTCCCCAGTCAAGATTTCCGTTAAGCCAGTTCTGCGACTAACAAGATAAATTTCTCCGCCATTAGCGCCTAAGTTACTATGACCAGAGTAGTGTAGGACGTGATACCTGCCTTGTTCTAGGGCTTGTGTCAGTTCTTCCCGTCCTGGTTGATCTAATACAGTCAGTTCAATTTCTGGGAAACGATTGCTATCTTCAGCAAGTCTTGGTATTTGACGTTGAAGTTCCGCTTGCAGTTTAATCGCTTCCTGTTTTTGTAAGTCAAGACGCACTTGGTCTGAGGGAGAAGCGATTACCATCAATACTTTGACACCACCTTGTTCTCGTGGTGTGGGCATATTTAGCGTAGGCGTAGCCCCCCGCAGGGATCGCAAAGGCGAAGCCCCCGAAATTCCACAATGGATGCGAGAAAAAGCCACATAAGGCCCAGTAGCCAGAGGGCGATCGCCTGCGTGCATCACTTCCCAAGGCAGACGAGCTAACCTAGTCTCTTTTAGCCCCAAACGTAAGCGTAGTACTTGTTGATGGTTCTGGGCAATACCTTGGGCAGTAATCCAACTATCCCTGAGAGTGCCTTGAAATAGGGCATTATAAAATTGTTGACCCAATGCCACCAAATTAACAGAGTTTCTGGCGATATCGCTTTCGTGCCCACTAGAGACGAATGGATCTCCTTGCAATACCGACTTCAACGGGTCATTCATCAAATGCCCAGCAGCCATCAACCAATCAGCTATAGGCCAAGTCACCAATTCTTCTGCCAATGGTACCCCAGGCGCGACTTGTTCCGTCCGCACCAAGTAGTCATTTTGCCCTACTGGGGTTACGGAAATATGGAATTCCTGGGTCACAACTTCTCCTGTCCGCCTCCTAAATCTGGTTTGAAACGCGAAAGTTTCAAGTCGATTTTTCGCTCCGTCTGATAATTTAGATGCATCCCGCCCCGGAATGTTTCTGATTCGGTGCTGTTTTGGTTTTTCCTGCCTTTACAACTTTATCCGGATCGGATTACTTGGGCTTAGAACACTTAATTGGTAGATGCACCTTGATCTTCAACTCCCCTAGTTGGCTAACACCCACTGGGGGTTTTTTTCAATTTTGGCAAACAACAGCAACTGCTGACGCAGATATTCTCTACCAGAAAATAGTGCTTAATCCTAGAATACTTGATTAGTAGATGGATGTCCCTTGATCTTTAATATCCGCTCTGGTTTTTTTGACACAGGGCGACAATCAATTCTCTCATGAATTTATCCGGAGCGTGGTGGTTAAACCTAGAACATTTAATTGGTAGATGCACCCTGATAACTAGCTCCCCTGGTTGGCTAACGCCCACTAGGGGGTTTTTTATGAAGATATTTAGTACTGTTGATTAACCCTGACACACCAATTTTGTCAGGTAGCGCACCGGTCATTTAATTGGTAGGACTGTCCTGATAACTAACCCCTCTGAAGGTTTTTCTCTGATCAACAAACAGCAACAACTTCAATTTCTGCTAATTTATCCGGTAGCTACCCATTTGCTTTAGAAAAGATTATTGGTAGATGCACCCTGATAACTCACTCCCCTTGTAGGCTAACACCCACTGGGGGGGTTTTTTATTTACGTAGTAGGCGTAGCCCCTTGTAGACATCGCCATCAACCTTAATTTAGTTCATTTTCTCCCGAAGATGCTGGCTGCCCCTAGAAAAGATTATTGGTAGATGCACCCTGATAACTCACTCCCCTTGTAGGTTAACACCAACTGGGGGTTTTTTATTAAAAAAAATAACTGACCTTTGTACAAATTCATCCGGAGTATGGTGTTCAACCTGAGAACATTTAAGTGGTAGATGCACCCTGATAACTAACTCCCCTGGTTGGCTAAGGCTGACTGGGGGTTTTTTTTGGTCATTGCTTTAGCATTTCCTGCCCACATAACTGGAATGCACCACTCAGAAATGTTGCTACTGCCGATAGACCTTGAGTATCCTCCTGTTGCCAGGATAGAGGATAACCTGCTTACTCAATCCCTGAATCGCTTTCTTTTTATTTTGAGCTAGAGATGCCAGTCCAAAATGATTGCTATGATATTTAATCACATTCTTAATTTTTTTTCTATATTTTGACCTTTAACTAATTCTGGGGGTTTAATATGTGCCTATAGGACTTACGCAAAACTACACCCTGTAAGGGCAATTCATCAATTACCCCTACGTGAATAAAGTGCAACCTCACATAGAATTGGTATAATTACCCAGAATATTCGTAGGTTGGGTTGAGCGTTCGCGTAGCGTCCCGTAGAGAACCGGAACCCAACAAACCCCGCCAAATGTTGGGTTTTGTTCCTCAAACGCCACGTGCTACAAGTCGGCATAGCCGACGCCAGTCGCTCATGGGAGAAACCCCCAGACACTCTCTACGAGACGCTCTCCCCTTCTCCCAAAGGGAGAGGCTAGTACGACACGGCGGAAATAAAGCAACCATTTTAAATAGCCAGAAAGCCTACAAAATAAGCATTCTTTCTTTTTACTTTTGCCTTCTTGTACTAGCGCCAAGGGAGAAGACCGCGCCCGCTCCCCAACCTACACATTTTTATTTTTTAGCCAAAACCTAAGCAGTGTTGCAACGAAATATTACTCAGTACTCCTGAAGCAATTGAAAACTGCTAGAACTTCCAATTTTTTAGCTGGGATTAGACGGTATTTCTCTGCTAAAAAAGCGGTCTAAAATGTCTGATTTCTGTTCTGAACTGAAGCTTTCATAACCATTTTCTAGATTTTCAACTAGTCCGTAATTTCTGAAAATCTCTAAATTAGAATCCGATTTTTCACTTAGAGGTTTTTGTTTATTCTGAGAACAAGTAAGCATTTCTACTAGATGATCATTCTTTTGATGGACAAGCTGTATCAATAAATCCATTCCTACAGTTGGCAAAACGCGGTACGTATAGTTCACAAAGAAATGGAAAGTCATATTGCCTAGACGAATGCGATCGCCATCTTTGAGCTTGATCGGTCGAACAGCGCGATCGCCATTGACAAAGGAGCCATTGGTACTGTTGAAATCAATTAAGTAAAAGCCTTGATTGTTAATATGTTGAATAGCAGCGTGGCGACGAGACATATAGCTATCAGCAACACAAATACCGCTAGTACGATTCCGGCCTATTGTCCAGATTCTCTGTGGCTGTCGTAAACTTTGAGTCTCATTGTCACACAAGTTCGTTATCAAATAAACAGCAGCAGTATCCACTACAGCGTGTACGTAACACGCCTTCACTCTCGTCAACGACGGTTGAGAGAGGTTTTCTAGCTGAAGAATTTCATCTAGAAGGCTGCTGTGGTGTTCATACAACTTGAGAAATACCTGATATAAAGTTAATCGCCGTTCTATTTCTGTTTGTGCAAAGTCAGCCATTATACGTAAACCTTTTAATATTTTAAAAAGCAATCCACTTTGTGTTGGTAAGATTTTGCCCCAGAATATCCATCAACACCCCTTCAAAAGCCTTGCTCTAATTCCATCATTTTTAAAGATGGAATTAGAGCAAGCAAGTGGCTCCCAAATTAAAACTTTCAACTTATAACAAGCCTCGTTTACCATTGGGGCGCACGGTCATCCAGTTTGTTTTTGCTAGTGCTAGCTGCTCATCAGAAATTTTGGCATTAGTGAGATTAGCACCACACAGATTAGCTCCTCGGAGGTTAGCATTGCTAAGATAAGCGTTGCTAAGGTCTGCGCCTCGTAGGTCTGCCCCTTCTAAATCAGCATGGTTAAAGTATGCTTTGCTCAAATTAGCATCCTTAAGATTTGCTCGAGTTAGACTGGCTCTGCCAAAGTCACTATTATGTAGATTAGCTCCTTGGAGATTGGTTTTTTGCAATTGAGCGGAATGGAAATTTGTTTGGGATAAGTCAGCACCTTGCAGATTCAGCAAGTTTAAATTGTGTAGAGCAAAATCCCGTCTTCCCTTCAGATAGGCTGTTAATAAACTTTGACTATCTAACTTCCGCTCAATTTTATAATTTTGAGTTTGTGAACCATTACTGTTGCTGTTAGCTAAAGTGGTTGATTTGCCTATCCCAGAACCCTGGTGTAATCCCGCCGCTTCTGCTGCCTTGGCTCGTCTAGCCCGAATTGCTGCCGCTACCTGTGCCATTCCTGTATTGCTAGCAGCAGTAGAAGGGTTATTAGATAAAACAGCAGAATTTTGTAGATGGTTGTGTGTTCGGTCTTTAGATCCACTATCAGATTTAATCAGTAAGCCCTTTGCTAAACTATCTAAGTATGGTTCTATTTCTAATGCTCTGAGAACTTCTCCGGCTGACTGATAGCGATTACGTACAGACACCTCTAACATTTTTCGCAATACATTGCCTAAGTGATCGCTCACTTGCACAATCTGCTCCCACATCATCTCGCCAGTGTTGGGATTGTAATCTAAATCTTTAGGAGTTTTGGTAGTCAGTAAATAAATGCACGTCACCCCCAGTGCATAAATGTCACTGGCGTAGACTGGACGCATAGCCATTTGCTCTGGAGGGGCAAAGCCAGGAGTACCAATGGCATAGGCAGTTAATGCTGTCTGTCCTGATGGACTTGTCGTACCTTGGCTGATTTGATTTTTGACGGCACCAAAGTCAATGAGTACCATTCTGGAATCTTGACTGCGGCGAATTAAGTTGGCTGGCTTGATATCACGGTGAATCACCTTTTGATCGTGGATGTATTGCAGTAGTGGCAGAACCTCGCTCAAAAATTGCTTGACTCCAGTTTCGCTCAAGATGCCGTTAAGTTTGACCTCTTCCTGCAAGGTATCACCACTGATGTATTCTTGAACTAAATAAAATTGTTCATGATCTTCAAAATAGTCCAACAATCTTGGTACTTGGGGATGATTGCCAATCTTACCTAGAGTTCTAGCTTCTCGCTCAAAGAGTTCTCTAGCCATCTGTAAAACGTGTGGGGAACTTCCTGATGGGCGTAATTGCTTGATTACGCAGCTCGGTTCGCCTGGTAAGCCTTGATCATTGGCTAAGAAGGTTGCCCCAAAGCCACCCTGACCTAATGGTTTGATCACCTGATAGCGATCGCGCAATAGTAGTTGTGAGCCACAAGACTGACACCTTTGGCTAAATACCAAATTTTCTGGATTGGGACAGGTCGGACTTAAGCAGTAGCTCATGGACTCTCAACTCGCTGCGCGAATAATCACGGGGAGCATCATACTCCCTTTCAATTATTTAGATATTAATCAACTCTTGCCAGGTAATTTCTGCTGGAAATCCTTTAAAGAGTTCCTAAAGTTTAACTGAGATTACGTAAATTGATCGCGAAAATCAGATGATCTATTATACTTGTAGTGATAAATAGTGTCTATGCTACTTTATCCCAATCCGTAATGCCTAATGATGCTCTCTTAAGGCTTGCTACAGTTAGGGTGCTGCTCTACTGACTGGCTATAGCGGTTTCCAGTTGAATCCAGACCTAACTCTGGGACGGGGGATAAAGCTTGTCGCCCAGATGTAAGTCGTAGTAGTAGAGGACGTAAGAAATCTACTATTGCGCTTTCTGTTGGACTGTTGCCCACACTGACCTGACGGTACAGTGTGGGTAGTTCACAATTGTCTCCATTAGTCGTTAAGAGACTATTAGCTGGCTTTCATGTTCACACTAATCTGTTCCATAAGTGCAAAAACATCACTGCGGCTGAGTTTCTCTTTACCATTAGCAAGGGCATCAAGAGTACCATTAGCCAAGGTTAAGGGAATTTGGCAAAAATCTAAGGCAGGACCAGAAGGAAGGTTTTTGGTATAAGCTTCTGCCAGGGCTAGATTGCGCCGGGCATACTCTTGCATATTTTCTGCACTCCAACCTTCTGGGAAGAATTCTACCCCACGCCCCAAATCTTCAGTATGATTACGCAGGATATTAACTGCTTGTAAACCCCGACCAAACCCAATGGCCTGGGTACGGTTGGTTTGTGTTCCATCGTACCAAGTCCATAAGTCCGAAAGTAACAATCCCACTGCACCAGCAGCCCCAAAGGTATAACGATCCAAATCAGATTCTGTGTAAATTTTCCAGTTTCTTTCTGCCCAATAAGCCATCCGGTCTGCCATTGCAGCAGTAGCATCCCAAATTCGAGGTGCAATGGTGTCTGGTGCTAGCAGAGACCATTCTCTAATGCTCAAAGTGACTTCTTCTAATGAGTTCTCATACCCACTAAATCCTGCAAAAAAAGCATCTACAGGAAAGCCATCAACTCCTGCCTGTAATGTCAGGCTAATGGTTCTTAACAGCTTTGCTTTAGTAGCATTATCTAGTTCGGGATGATCTTCAATTTGATCAATGGCACGCATACACAAATATGCTGATGCTATTGCTTCTTGCAATCCTGGCGGTAAAAGACTAATTGGGATATAAAAAGTTCGGCTAGTTTCTTTGAGGATTTGCAATGCATCTCTACGTAAATTCATGTTTTCACTCCCCGCTTGATTTTTGCACCACATGAAGTTTGCAGTTTTTTGATGATACTGGATATAGTTTTGACTAAACCTTAAAAACTATAGACTATAAGATACGCTAGTATTTCATCTAAAAATTAATAGTTTTTGGTGTTGCAATTAACAAAACTCTCAAATTTATCAAAGTCTAGTCTAGTATATATGTTTTTGGTGGTAAAAATGTGTGAAGTGTAGTTTGATATAGCTTTCATGAAGTTTTGGGATATATATAAAGAATTATGGTAGTATTTGCTTGAATTTCGCAAAATTTTCCCATTAGCAAACATCCATTTTAGGGATTTGAAAACGTTTGAAGTCTGCGTTAATCTAACTAAGAAAGTGCAATTGTTGTATATATAAAGACAATTGAGGAAAAGCTGAAAACGGATAATGGCATCTGTACGCACCTTTAGATGCATACAGTGCTTTGCTGAAGAGTTAGGATGAGTTAAATTGGACACAGAAAGTTGCGGTGGGCTACGTCTACCCTCATTAGAGATTGATATTAAGTGACCAGAACCTAAAACCAGAAGTTCCCGTATATTTACTAGATGGTTTATTCGACACACTACCTTTGATTTCACGACTCTTCAGATGTAGGGATTTTTTTCAATACTTTATTCACTATCTGCAAATAGCTGATGGCTGATGACAACCCTCCATTATCGGGGGTTGTTAATATCCCTGAATACTTTAGAGTGAAATAATCAAGCTTTTCTAGAGCGACATTCCCCCTCTCACAGATAAAATTTATATATGAACGCTACACAAGAAAAACTAAAAGATCAGGTAGAGCAGGCAATAGTTGCGGCTTTTGGCGCTGACTTTGCTGGAGTAGATCCCATTTTGGTTGCTGCTAGCAATCCTAAATTTGGCGATTATCAGGCGAATGTGGCTTTATCTCTGAGTAAAAAGTTAGGATTGCAACCAAGAGCGATCGCAGGTGCGATCGTTGATCAGCTAGATGTATCGGAAATCTGTGAACCACCAGAAATCGCTGGGCCAGGATTTATCAATCTCAAGCTGAAAACCGCATACTTAGAAGCACAACTAAACGCGATTCAAGCTGATCCCAGACTGGGAGTTCCAGCCGCGAAAACGCCGAAGCGGGAAATTGTGGATTTTTCCAGTCCGAATATTGCCAAAGAAATGCACGTCGGACACTTGCGTTCGACGATTATTGGTGATTCCATCGCCCGAATTTTAGAATTTCAAGGACACGATGTACTACGGTTAAATCATGTCGGTGATTGGGGTACGCAGTTTGGAATGTTAATCGCCTATCTGCGGGAAGTTTACCCAGACGCTCTTACCACCGCTAATGCTTTAGATATTGGTGATTTAGTCTCTTTTTATCGCCAAGCTAAACTGCGGTTTGATGCAGATGAAGTTTTTCAAGAAACAGCACGCCAAGAAGTTGTCAGATTACAAGCAGGTGCAGAAGATACAATCTATGCTTGGAAACTGCTGTGTGAACAGTCGCGGCGGGAGTTTGAAATAATTTATGAGTTGCTGGATATCAAGTTAACTGAACGCGGAGAATCTTTCTATAATCCTTTACTATCTGGGGTTGTGGAAGATTTAGATAAATCTGGGTTGCTGGTAGAAAATCAAGGGGCGAAATGCGTTTTTCTGGAAGGGTTTACAAATAGAGAAGGTGAACCTTTACCCTTAATTGTGCAAAAATCAGATGGCGGTTATAACTATGCCACAACCGATTTAGCTTCCCTCCGCTACCGGATTCAGCAAGATGAAGCAAAGCGGATAATTTATGTAACAGATGCTGGACAAGGAAACCATTTTGCCCAATTTTTCCAGGTAGCACGCAAAGCTGGTTGGATTCCCGATGATGTGGAATTAGTGCATGTTCCCTTTGGGTTGGTATTAGGAGAAGATGGTAAAAGAATCAAAACTCGTTTTGGGGACAGTGTGCGGTTACGGGATTTATTAGACGAAGCTGTTTCTCGTGCCCATGCTGATCTAAAAACTAGATTACAAAAAGAAGAACGCCAAGAAACTGAAGACTTTATTAATGAAGTTGCTAGGGTAGTTGGAATCAGTGCAGTTAAGTATGCAGACTTAAGCCAAAATCGCACCAGTAACTACATCTTCAGCTACGACAAAATGCTGGATCTCAAAGGTAATACTGCGCCCTATATGCTGTATGTTTATGCGCGGATTCATGGAATTAGCCGTAAGGGTGATATTAACTTTAAGGAGTTGGGAAACAATGCTGTTTTGTTGCAGCATGAAACAGAATTAACGCTAGCAAAATACTTACTTCAACTGGATGAAGTTATTAGTAGTGTAGAGCAAGACTTGCTGCCTAATCGTTTATGTGAGTATTTGTTTGAACTGAGTCAGAAGTTTAATCAGTTTTATGATCGCTGTCCCATATTACAAGCCGAGGAGCCACAAAGAACATCCCGCTTGGTTTTATGTGATTTGACTGCTAGAACTCTGAAGTTGGGATTAGATTTGTTGGGAATTCGGGTATTGGAGAGGATGTAATATTTTTTTAACGCAAAGTTACGCTGAGGTAGCGCAAAGGTACGCAGAGTAAGAGTTAAGTTAAAGCTTCTTTGTGTACTTTGCGGTTTTTTAATTAGAATTGCTGGGTTTGGAGGCGATCGCAAATGGTACAGACATCATCAAAAAACATAACTTTGGCTTCGTTTCTCATCCTACCAGAAACCAAGCCCGCTAGTGAGTACATCAATGGTGAAATTATTCAAAAACCTATGGCACAGGGAAAGCACAGTACAATTCAAGGTGAAATGGTTAGCACTATTAATTTAACGGTGAAGCCCAAGCGAATTGCACGAGCATATCCAGAACTGCGGTGTACTTTTGGTGAAAGGTCAATAGTGCCAGATGTTTCTGTGTTTACTTGGCAAAGAATTCCTCGTGATGAAAATGGCCAAGTTGCCAACGTCTTCAAAGCCGCTCCCGATTGGACTATCGAGATTCTATCACCTGACCAAAGACAAACAAAAGTTACAAAAAACATTCTGCATTGCCTGAATTATGAAACACAAATGGGCTGGCTGATTGATCCAGAAGAACAAACGGTATTTGTATACATCCGCAATCAACAGCCGGTCATGTTGGATGAATTAGAAGCTTTACTTCCTGTACCAGATTTTGCAAGTGAGTTGAGGCTGACGGTGGGAGATTTATTTGCTTGGCTGTTGGAGATAAAACTAAGCCGCCAATAACGTAGACAAACCTGCACTTCTATTGACAACCATCTACACCTTTAATTAGCTCATCAACAAACTTTCTAAGCCGTTCTTGCCAGTCAGGAACGGACTTTAGCTTGTCCTTAACTCCTGGTAACACCTTAAAGCATACGGGGTCTTTATCGAAGGGGCGATTGCTCGTAAAACCTAGTTTATGTTTTTTTTGAAAAGTCATTGCAATTAAGTGCTACTATTAGTATACTAATAGTAGCACAGCATTAAAGGTCGAAATAATGCTTTTATCCATCAAGACAAAGTTAAAACTAAGTAAAACTCAAGAAATAATAATGAGTAAACACGCTGGAATAGCGAGATTTACTTACAACTGGGGTTTAGCTACTTGGAATAATCTTTATAAGGATGGATTAAAGCCTAACAAATATATCCTTAAAAAGTTCTTTAACAACCATGTAAAACCGGAACTTATATGGATTAAAGAAACGGGTATTTGTCAGAAAATAACTCAATATGCTTTCGATAACTTAGGTGATGCTTTCTCCAGATTCTTTCTTCGGAAAGCTGGCTATCCTAACTTTAAAAAGAAAGGACGACACGACTCTTTTACTATTGATACTGGTGGAAAACCTATTCCTGTTGGTGGTAAGTCAATAAAGCTGCCTATGATTGGATGGGTAAGAACTTACGAAAGTTTACCCCATACAACATGTAAGTCAATCACGATATCTCGAACTGCTGATAGTTGGTTTATTGCTTTCGCTTATGAGCAAGAACATGAGCCAACCACCAAACAGCACGATGTTGTAGGCGTTGATTTAGGTGTTAAAGAATTGGCTACACTTTCGACTGGGGTGGTATTCCCTAATCCCAAGCATTACAAAACTAATCTAGAAAAACTAAGAAGACTATCTAGAAAGTTTTCGAGAAAATTTATTGGGTCTAACAACAGATATAAAGCTAAAATCCAACTCGCTAAACATCATGCTAGGGTAGCTAATCTCAGGAAAGATACGATCCACCAAATCACTACTTTCTTATGCAAAAACCACGCTCATATTGTAGTAGAAGATTTGAATATCTCTGGGATGCTGTCTAATCATAAATTAGCCCAAGTAATTGCTGATTGTGGTTTCCATGAGTTTAAAAGGCAGTTGGAATATAAAGCTAAAAAGTTTGGTTGTGAAATAATAGTCGCTTCTAGATGGTATCCATCGAGTAAAACCTGTTCAAATTGCGGTCATATTCAAGATATGCCACTAAAAGAAAGAATTTACAACTGTGAAAGTTGTAGTCATTCTATAGACAGGGATTTAAACGCGGCAATTAATTTATCACGGTTGGCTTCACCGTGAAAGCTTACTGAGGGATAACCGCTCCCATGCTCCCAATGAAGTAAGAAGTAAATGTCTAGACTTGTCTAGCTTTTATATAGCAGTAAACCCAAGTATGAGAAATCATCCCCAAGCGCTCAATGGTAGACACGAATTGAGTCAGGAAATAGACCTGCAACAGGTTTTATGGGTAGGAATCGGTTGTAAACGGGGAACTTCATGGGAGTTGATTGACTGGGCGATTGAGCAAGTCTTTCGAGAAAATCAACTTGTTCAAAGTGCGATCGCAGGTATTGCTACCATTGACACTAAAGCCTCGGAAGTTGGTTTAGTAGAACTTTGCAACCTCCGCAATTTGCCCCTAAAAACCTTTTCTGCCCAAATTCTTCGCTCTGTCTGTGTCCCCAACCCTGCCACAATTACTGACCAAAAAGTAGGTACACCTAGTGTAGCAGAGGCAGCTGCTATTCTCGCAGCTACTCAACTCACCCCCTTGACTGTTTTCCCCTTTACAAGCATAGAGGAATTGCGGGTGATGTTCTTAGTTCCTAAACGAATTTTCCAGGTAAAAGGGCAAGCAGGAGCGGTAACACTAGCTGTTGCCCAAACCTCAAATAATAGTATTACAATTTACTAATTTTTCTAGTCAACAACTCTCAAAAAATAGTTAATTACGCTAGAAACGATTGCTAGCACAATTGAACCTAATAAAGCAGGTAAAAAGCCCTGAATCTCAAAACCATAACCAGGAGTTAGGGCACTTGCTAACCAAAGGGTTAAGGCGTTGATCACTAATGTAAATAAACCAAAGGTAAGTAAGGTAATCGGAAACGTCAAAATCTGCAAAATTGGTCTAATAAATGCATTAACCAGACCAATAACAAAGGCAGCGACCAAGGCAGTCACAAAATTCTTGATAAAGAATCCCGGAACGATATTAGCAGTAATAAATAACGCCACTGCACTACCGAGCCAAGTTAATAAAAAGTGTTGCATAAGTTTTTTTAGAGGAATTAGCAGTTTAATTAATTTGACTATTGCCAGTTGTGATCTACAACACCATCAGGCGCAATTGGATCTAGCTCCTAAAGTTGCTGTACTCTCTGGTCAGCCCAAAAGCGATGTAATTTTTCAGCGATCGCATCGAGAGATACTTCTAATGGGTGTATCTTTATCCTATTGCAGGATGTACCACGAATTAAATTCATCAAAGTGGCAAAATTCGTACAGGGGTTTCTCTCAGTCGAAAAACCTCTGTATCTAAAAGTGGTTATCTAGCCCTAGCAAGTTCCAAAGTTAACGCTGTTGGGGCGATCGCCGCAAAAGAACCTCCCAGGTAGAGCCGCCAACTACACCATCAGCCTCTAAACCATAGCGCTGTTGTGCAGCTTTTACGGCTGCCTCAGTTGTCACGCCAAAGTCTCCATCAGCATCGCCTTTCAAGTAACCAAGCTTTTTCAGTTGTTGTTGCAACTTAACAACTTCCGAACCATGTAATCCTAGACGCAAAATTGGTAATCCTTCTGAGGTGTATTGAATACCAGGGGTTCGGGTAGTAGTTGTGTTTGACTGAGTTCGAGTAGTTGATGTAGTACGATTTGGGGTTTTCTGTGTGCTGGAAGTTCTAGTTTTTCTTGGGGTAGCAGGTCTTGGTTCCGGGGTGGTCGAAACTTGTGTTACAGCTTTTTTTGGGGTAGTAGGTTTTGGTTCAGAGCTAGTGGGAACTTGTGTTACGGGGTTGGGGTTAGGATTTGCAACGTTGGTGAGGTTACTAGCCTGGGTTGGAACAGGAAAATTTGTCGCTGAGTTAAATCTGGGCTGGGATGAAGGGATGGTTGATGCTGCTACTGGTTGATTAGGGAAAAGTCGTTGCCAAGTGCTGGCATCAACAATGCCATCTGGATTTAAGCCAGCAGCTTGTTTAAACCGGGCAACAGCAGTGGCCGTATTCTCACTGTATATACCATCTACGGCACCAGAGTAAAAACCCAAAAGTTTCAGAGCTGCCTGAAGTTCAGACACGCGTTCACCTTGGCTACCAACTTTAAGGATCGGGCGGTTGATGCTATCTCCAGGATTTACTTGGGCAATTTTTTGTGGCGCAGCTATTGATACTACAGGACAGAAGGCGATAAGCAGAGGTGTAGTAGAGAACAAGAGTATTTCAATCGCTGAGAAAGATTTAGACCTCTTTGGCCACCAACCCTTTTGCCGCTTTTCCATTCTACAGCGATTTACAGTTGGGTCTAGTAATTTTAAGTAACTCAAAATACTTGCTGTCAGGCTGCCTTGCATGGAATTTACTCCCAGAATATTCTCATGCTAATGGTACAGCCGCTTGGCCTAAAAAACAGCTGCTCCATTTACGATGTCTACGACGGGCGTAGCTGCGGCACATAAAATACGCCTGCTACCTATTAAAAATGAGGAATTAGAGCAAGGCTAGGCGATCGCTCGATTAATTGCTTCTTCTTGACCAACTAAAGACAAGTAAGGCTCTTGTAAATACTTACAAGCTGAAGCGATGGCATCCTGGGCACTCACAGCCGCAATCAATTCTTGAAACTTGGTGTCAAAATCAATTCCTAAGCCCAAAGTTTCATACCAGCCGTATATCTGAGCAATTTGCCCGTTCGTTTGTTTACCCAAGGCATACTGTCCCAGAATCTTGTTTTTAGCAGCTTGAAGGGCGCTTTCAGATACTTCGGTGGTAGACAATAAATCTACTTCTGTACGCAGTCCTTCTAGGGCAATGCTGGTATTCTCCGGCGCTGTACCCATATAAACTACAAATGACGCTGGAAATAGCCTTGTGGAGTAAAAGGCGGATACTTCATAAGCTAAACCTCGTTTTTCCCGCAATTCGACAAACAAGCGACTAGAAAGACCATTTCCCAAGTAGGTACACAGCAACTTCAGGGCGGCGTAATCAACAGAATTAACCGATGTTCCTAAATAACCGAGCATCACGATTGATTGTTGTGTCTGTATTGGCTTCAGCCTTACCTGCGGTTCCACCTTAATTTCAGGTAAATTTAGTATTGGTAATGCTTGGGCTGGCGCTTGCCAATCAGCAAAAACTTCTTCCACTAATGCTACGGCGTCTGTGGGTGTGACTCTACCAGCAATACTAATTACTACATTATCTGGACGGAAATAAGTTTGGTGATACTCCACTAAATCCGCACGAGTTAAGCGGCTCATGGTGGATTCATCTCCCAGTACTGACATAGAGTATGGGTGATTTTGGTACATTACCTGCCGCATTTGTTCAAAGGCGACATTGAACGGCTGCTCTTTTTGGGAACGAATATCTTGGAGTGCTAAACGCCGTTCTAGTTCCACTTGAGTTTCGGGAAAAGTAGGCGATCGCAAAATCCGTCCTGCCAATGTTAAAATTTCCGCAAAATCGGATGTTACCGTTTTGAAAGATAGCAAAAAATAATCAGTGCTGGCATCTGTGCCCAAACTCGCTCCTACAGACTCAACTTTCTCGGCAATTTCTAAACTAGAAAGTCCATCGCATCCCTTTGTCATCACTGCTGATAGCAAATGTGCCAACCCTGCTTGCTCCCGGTTTTCATTACAACTACCGGCACGCACAAAGATTCGCGCTGCAATAATGTCCGCAGCAGGGTTTTCTGCCACCAGCACGACAATGCCATTGTTCAATACGGTGCGATGTATAGGTGATTTTTGCAGCAAGGTTGTCATTTGTCCTTTGTCCTTTGTCCTTTGTCATTTGCCCAATCCACCATGCCCAATAACTAACAAGGTCTAAGCACAGTAACCGCGTAATTCTCAGGCGATAGATACTGTTTAGCTAACTTTTGCAGTTCTTGGGCATCAAAAGACTGAATCTGCTGGGGATATGTCACAGCTAATTCAGCTTGGGCGATGGTATTGTAGTATCCATAAAGCCCCGTTAGCTGATTTGGCGTTTCGGTAGAAAATGCATACTCGTTACATAGTAGTCTACGTGTACGAGCAAGTTCCGGTTCACTAATTCCTGTAGTCTGCAAATCATCTAAATGAGCGCAAATTAAAGACTCAACTTCCTCCAGATTTTCTGGTTCTAACCAGGCAGTTATTGTAAATAAACTTGATTCTCGTTGGAGAGAAAAACTACTGCAAATTCCCTGTACCAATTGCAAATCTTCTCGCAAATCACGCACTAAACGCGAAGTCCGCCCTTCTGCCAATAACACCGACAACAAATCTAAAGCATAGCCAGTGCGGATTTCTTCTACTCCGGGTACTAGCCACGCCATCAATAATCGTGCTTGCTCGATGCGTGGTAAACACAGTTCTTGACGGCAAATTCCTGTTATCACTGGCTTTGCCACTTTCTCGAACTGCGGACAATTCGAGCGTTCGGCAAAATCAGCAAATGAATCATTTACCATTTCCCAAGCTGGTTGCTGGGCTATACCCCCGGCAATTACCACTGTCATGTTTTCCGGCTGATAGTGAGTGCGGTGAAAACAGCGCATTGCTTCTGGTGATTGCTGCATCAGTTCTTGCTCAGTACCCAACACCGAACGCCCGTAAGGGTGACGTTGATAAATGCTTTGAATCAGAGTTTGAAATCCTATCCAGTCGGAATCGTCTTGACAAGAGCGAATTTCTTCTAGCACCACATCCCGTTCTCGGCTAAATTCATCTTCTGGAATTGCCGCATTGAGTAGTAGTTCTCCCAAGTAGGGCAGAGTATCTTTTAAATAAGGGGAAGCTGTGGTGAGTGAATAATGAGCGTAATCATAGCTTGTTGCCGCATTACTCACGCCCCCCCGGTTTTCAACTTTGTAGTCGAACATTCCAGGGGGTAGCGTCGCCGTACCTTTAAAAATCATGTGTTCTAAAAAGTGCGCCATGCCGAACCAAGGTTCTGGCTCTAGGCTGGCTCCAGCCCGCACCCAAACATCTGCCACAACGACAGGAGTGGTGGGAATTTCTTGATGAATAAAAGTTAAACCACTCTCTAGTCGGAAGACCGAGGCTGGAAATACGGTATTAGTTAGTTGTTTTAACAATTTTTGTAGCTTTAACCACAATTTGACGCAATTGTGTAATCTTAACTCTGAACGATACCTCATTTAGAATCAAGTTATACAGATTTTATAGAATTGTGCGATCGCTGTTCTTTGCACTACCGAAAAATTAGAAGCGTTATGCATTAAAACACTGGAATCTCAATGATAAATTCTGTTCCTTCGCCAAGCACAGAATTGCACCTCAAACGTCCATCATGGGTTTCCTCGACAATTTGCCGAGCGATCGCTAATCCTAATCCGGTTCCTTTCCCAACCTCTTTAGTTGTAAACAGGCGATCAAAGATCCTGGCTTTAATCTCCTCTGGCATCCCCTCACCGTTATCTTTGATGCGAATTGTTACCATATTTTGGTCATTGGATACTTCGGTGTAAATCAGTATTTGCTGATGATTAGCTTGCACTTGGGCAAAAGAAAGTCCCTGAATGGAGGTATCTAAGGCATCAATGGCGTTGGCGAGGATATTCATAAATACTTGATTCAATTGTCCTAAAAAGCACTTAGCTGGTGGTAGTATACCGTATTCGGTGATGACTTCGATCGCTGGACGTTTTTCGTTAGCTTTGAGGCGATACTTCAAAATCAACAGGGTACTCTCAATCCCTTCATGGAGGTTACAAGCAACTTTTTCGGCTGTATCGGCTCTGGAGAAGGTACGGAGACTGGTACTAATATCTTCAATGCGATCGCTTGCCACTTTCATCGAACTTACTAGCTTTGGTAAATCTTCAGTCAGGAATTCTAAGTCAATTTTTTCGCCATGCTCAATGACTGCGATCGCCGGAGTGGGATAATGTTGTTTAAGCAATTGAATATGGGCGATTAAGTCTTGAGTATACTCTTCGGCATTGTTGAGGCTGCCTTTGAGAAATCCAATCGGATTATTAATTTCATGTGCCACCCCAGCAACTAAATTGCCCAAGGTTGCCATTTTTTCGTTTTGCACCATCTGTAATTGGGTATGCTCAAGTTCTTGTAGCGATCGCTCTAACTGTTGGGCATAATTTTGAGATTCTTGATAAAGACGGGCATTTTCTAGAGAGATGGCAGCTTGAGCGCATAGCAGTTGGATAACTTCGGTGCGATCGCTCGTAAATGCACCAATTGTCAAAGGATTTTCTAAATATAGCAGCCCGATAAGTTTACCCTGATTTAACATCGGCGTACACAACACACTCTTAGGTTGTTGCTGGATGAAATATGGATCGGCAATAAAATCAGTTTGTGCTGTTACATCATCCAGCACAACAGTTTTTAAGCTATGTTTGACAAAGTTTAGCAGTGTAATGGGAATGCCTTTGCTGATTGACAATGGTACAGATACCAGAGTGACTCCTTCATTGATGGTGGCTACAGCTTCAACCACTAAGTTGCCTTGTTGGAGTACCAGTAGAGCAGCTTTTTGTGCCCCAGCATTTGCCATCACCACTTGCAAAAGGCTAGTGAGCAACTGCTCTAATTGAATTTCACTGGAGAGAGCTTGTGAGGCTTTAAAGATGGTAGCAAAATCGATGGCTTCAGAAATACTGCTGCTAGAAAGATTTGTGTGGATGGTTTGATGTGGAAATGATGATCGATCAATGGTTGAACTCAGTTGAAGGCGATGATGCTGCCCTTGTAAGATGGGAGCCAAGAGTTGAGGATAACGTTTTTCTAAATCCTCAGTTTTGGCTTTAGCGCCCCAACGAGCATAGCAGTAATAAGCTTCCTGCATATAAACTTGAGCGATTTTTTCTTTGCCACAGTCGAGGTAGAACTTGGCAGCTAGCTCATTGCTCAAGGCTTCTTCTTGAATATATTCATTTTCTTTCGCAAGATAAATGGCGCGATCGTAGAGTTCCATTGCTTTGTTTTTTTGCAACAAAATCCGCCGCCGTTCTGCTTCGACTAAGTAAAATTTGTGTTGATGGTTCATTGGGGCATGATGTGCCCATTTTTTCAGCTTTTTTTGATGAGACGTTACTTTTTTCAGAATCTGTTTTTGCTCGGTAGCTGTTGCTGTTGCATAGAGAATTAGTTGGGTTAGCGCCTGATAAAAATAAACTATTGGGACAATTGCCGCCGATGTTACCCCATCTAAATAGGTTATTGCCTTAATTGCTGCCTCAGATGCTCCGGTATAATTTTCAAACAGGTAGCAAAGTATTAGTTCATTGGCATAGCTAAAGCTTAATCCCGTGCGATCGCCTGCTTGCTCTTGTAATGGGCGAATAGTTTGAACATCATAAACAGCACCTGATAAGTAACAGGTATTAGTAGATCCCAACAAATTCAAAATTGCTTGACGAAATGAATTAATATAGGTCTGAGGTTTTTCTTGTCTAAAATTGCTGTAGACTTCAGCATAGTCACCCATCTGTTTTTCTAACTCAGCCAATTCCTGCCCCATCAAATATCCATGAAAACTACAGGTATAGCTAGCCCAAGCAGCATATTCAATATCTCCTGTTTCTAACCCCACTTGATAGGCTTCAATTAACGGTGCAATTGTGTCTTGAAGGGATTGATGCCAGTGATTAATAAATGTTTGAACAATGAAGAAGGTTCTAGCTTTGAATTCCTGACTAGGGAATTTTTCGAGAACTTGTAATGCTAATTGACCAAATTTATAACCTGTCTCAATATTTCCCAGAATGCCACACTCAATCAATCCATACCAGGCATAGCCGAATGCAGATGCTGCCGCATTGCCGTATTGCATTGATAAATTGACTTCGCTCAAAATGATTGGTGGTAGTAAATCTGGACGAGCAATATAAGCCGTTGAATTTGTACTAGCCAGAATTCGGATTGCTGCCAGTTCTTTGCCCCCTGTCATGTTAGGTAAATCAATCAAACTTAAGGGAGATTTACCTAAAAATCGTAATTTTGTTTGAGCTAAACTAAATAAAGTTTGCGTTTGATTTGCTTGATGAGATAATTTGACACCTAAGAGATTTAGCAGTGCGATCGCAGTTTCAATCGAATCATCAAAACGACTCTGAGCTAAATAAGATTGGATTTGGATTTCAATCGCTTTCACCCGATCTAGTAAGACGTTAGCATGTTGTTGCACTTGCTTAACAAATTCTTCTACCTGCTCAAACTGTCCCATAAGATAGGCTGCTGAAGCCGCTTCTTCATACAAGGCTAATGTGAGCAAATATTGTTGTTGCCAGCTATCTGTTCTTAATAGCTGAATACCGCAACTGATATATTCGATTGTATTAGCATAAGCAGTGGATAATTTAGCTTTTTGCCCAGCCAGTAAATTTAACTGTGCTAATTGATCTCGGTCAGACTGTTGAGTGATTAGCTTTACACCAATATTCAACTGATTAACAATCTCAAAAATTCTCTCTTCCTGCTTCTTAATAGGTATTTTTCTTAATAGCAGTTGACCAATTTGCAGATGGATAGATTGCTTCTTTGACTCTGGTATTAACGCATAAGCTGCTTGTTGAACGCGGCTGAGGGGGTGACGAAAACCCCTAGACCTAAGACACAGCAAGAATTTTAAGCGAGTGTGCCATAAAAAAGTAAACACCATTTTCCGGCTTTATTGATTCTATTATCAATAACCTTAGGGCAAAAGTCTTGTTTTTCGTTGGGAAATGTTCTAAATTTACTTTTATCTTTTTTCGGCTCACTCTTCTACAATTATTGCTGCATAAGGGTTATAAGGTAGATTGTCGCCCCCTCAGTGAACGCGGTCGTGTAAAAATTTATAGTTTACAGTTAACGAACTTTGTAATAAATCCTGTGTTTCCCGGCCGACATAGAATTTGTAAACCTCACTTTGTGGCAGGACTAATCCCTCTTGTAATGCCTTCCAGAGAAATGTTGCTGTTTCAGTTTCAGAATTTTCAGAAACCATTGCCAATGTTGCCAAATCAAATTGATTACCAATACAAGCCGCTAATTTTAAAACATTTTGCGTTGATTCTGGCAATTTTCGCAACTGTAATACCATAAAATCAACCACATCATCTGTTAGGGCTAACGCCTTCACCTGGGCAATATTACACTGCCAGCTTCCGCTCTCTAAATCAAATTTAATTAGCTGGTCTTGATGCAACGCTTTGAAAAATTGTGTACTAAAAAATGGATTACCCTTGGTTTTCTGATATACTAATTCTGTTAGTGAATGTGTAACTTTTAGTGAACAGTTTAGGGTGTCAGCAACCAGTTGATTTAAACTTGTTTCACTCAGAGGAGCTAATATAATTTTGTTAATGGTAGCATTGGCTTTGGCAATTTCATCTAATGTCAACATCAATGGATGGGCAGGAAAAACTTCATTATCTCGATAAGCTCCAATTAATAATAAATAGCCTGATTTTGACTCATTCATTAGTAACTGGATCAACTTCAGCGATGCTGAGTCTGCCCACTGCATATCATCTAAAAAAATGACTAGGGGATGTTCTTTGGTAGTGAATACTTGAATAAATTTTTGTAATAATAGATTAAACCGATTCTGGGCTGCACTTGCTGAAAGTTCTGTTGCTGGTGGTTGTTGACCAATAATTTGTTCTAGTTCGGGAATTACCTCAAGAATGACTTGCCCATTTTCACCCAGCACTTGTAAAATTTTATTTTTCCAAGTTGACAAATGGGCATCACTTTCACTCAACAATTGCCCCATTAAGTCTCGAAATGCCTGCACAAAAGCAAAAAAGGGAATATTCCGATTAAATTGGTCAAATTTGCCTTTGATAAAGTAGCCCCTTTGCTGGACAATGGGTTTGTGAACCTCGTTAACAATTGCCGTTTTACCAATACCAGAAAAACCAGCCACCAGCATTAGTTCTATCCCTCTCAGTTCCTCAGGGGGGTTGGTAACGCGGTCAAAGGCTTTGAGGAGAGTTTCAACTTCATGCTCACGGCCATAGAGTTTTTCTGGGATAATAAAGCGATCGCACACATCCCGTTGAGCAATTGAGAAACTGACAATTTTCCCCGTTTCCTTGAGTTGAGCCAAACAATTTTCTAAATCATATTTCAACCCAAATGCACTCTGATAGCGGTCTTCGGCATTTTTCGCCATCAATTTGCTGACAATAGATGAGAGTACAGGCGCAATTTGGGGATTAATCTCATGTACTAAAGGCGGAAGTTTGGCAATATGACAATGTACCAATTCCATCGGGTCGTGTGATTGAAATGGTAATTGTCCTGTTAGTAACTCGTAAAAAGTTACACCTAAAGAATAAAAGTCGGTACGGTAATCAATCCCCCGATTCATCCGTCCAGTTTGCTCTGGAGACAAATAACCGAGTGTCCCTTCTAGCACATTTGGACTCATGAAAATTTGAGTTTCTCGTGGCAACAGAGATGCAATACTAAAGTCAATTAACTTAACTTCTTTAGTTTCTGGATTAATTAAAATATTGGCAGGTTTAATATCTTTGTGAATGATCCGATTACGAATTAGAATATCTAATGCATTACACAGTGCGATCGCAATTGGTAAAAACTCCATCAGAGATTCTACCCTTCCCCCCACTACTTCGGCAACTCTTGGAGACGCTACGCGTAGCTTGCTTCCCCGGAGGGGTACGTTCAGTACAAGTCCCCATTCCTTCAAGGAAATTCCCCCAAAGTCTTCCATCACTAACGCATAGCCATTCTGATAGGGTTCCAGACTATAGGTTTGGATGATTCCAGGTAGATTCAAATTTTTGGCGATGGTGAATTGGTTGCGAAACTGTACTAATTCACTGAAGCTGGGATAAACAGTTTTCATCAGCTTAATCACCACAGATTTTTGGTCAGTTTCTCGATTAGCACGATAAACTAAGGTTCGGGAACCATTGTAGAGTTCTTTGCTAACGTGATATCCGGGAATGCTGACCATAAGACTTAATTCTTGAAACCTCACTATCTAGGTTTCCCAAAAACATGGCAATTTTTACTGTCAGTTCGCTCATTTTAAACAGACTTCACATAATTAAAGCTCCCAAATTCTAATTGACTTTGGGAGCTAATAATTTTAAGTTCACCGCGACGCCGTTTTACCTAAGTTTATGACCTGGGTTTATCCAGGTGGGAACCTAAATTCCTCGTTTAAAGTTTCCGGGTACATGCCCGGTATACTGCCACGAGAACAGTTGACTCCCTTGTCATTAAAGGCATAGATCAAAAAACTTGATGGCAGTCACCAACGTCGTAGTGCAACTCATTCATTATAGCTTTTCAAAAGATGTTGTGTGTTCAACATCGAAAGTTTCTGTTCAATTTACCTGGGATACCAGATAAATTCTATGGTATTGGCGATCGCACTTCCTAACCCAAGATTCTGATTATCTAGCAAAACGGTGACATGTCCTAACTTTCGTCCCAGACGTGATTCTGTCTTTCCATACCAGTGGACGTGCGCGTGGGGAATTTCTGCTATTTGTTGACGCTGGCTTTGGTAGTCGCTGTGAGAATTTTCATATCCCAATAGGTTCACCATCACAGCGCCAAAGCACTGCAAAGCCGGATTTCCTAAAGGTAAACCAGAAACGGCTCTCAGGTGTTGCTCAAACTGAGAAGTTTCGCAAGCGTCAAGAGAAAAATGCCCAGAATTGTGGGTACGGGGCGCAATTTCATTTACCAGGATTTTGCCATCAGCAGTGAGAAATAGCTCAATTCCAAAAATTCCCACTACTTCTAGGCTATTTAATAGAGTATGTGCGATCGCTTCTATTTCTGCTACTTGATTGGGCGTAATCTCGGCTGGCGCAATCACCCGCCGACACACTTGTTGTTCTTGTTGGGTTTCCACTACTGGGTAAGTGACAATTTTTCCCTCTACAGAACGCGCGGCAATTATTGCTAGTTCCCGTTCAAAAGGGACAAATTCTTCTAATAAGAAAGGTGATTGATTGAAAGTTTTTGTTGTGCTTTCATAACTTAGCTTTTGCTGTAAAGTAGCAAAATCATGAATTATGAAAGTACCTTGACCGTCATAACCGTGACGGCGAGATTTGAGGACTACTGGAAAACCGAGATATTCTATTTTTGATTTAATATTTTCCACCTCGTCAAGGGCGAAAAATTGAGGAACTGGTAAACCCAAATCGCGTAAATAGCAACGCTGATGATATTTATCTAAAAGAGGGGCTAAAGCTTCTAATCTGGGACGGAAACAAACGCCTTGCTGTGCTAAAAGAGATAAAGCTTGCAGGTTAACAAATTCGTTTTCAAAGGTGATGACATCGCATTTTTTAGCTAATATTTCTGTAGCACTAGCGTCATCTACCGCAGCGAAAACAGTTTCTTTCGCAATTGACACGGCCGGGTCGTGTTCGCTAGGAGTTTGTATTACCAATTCTAACCCTAGCTTCTGTGCTGCATCCGCCATCATCCAGGCTAGTTGTCCACCACCAATTACACCAACACGTTTCATTGACATCCTAAAGAATCACGAGTTTGCACGCCTGTTTTGGAATTCACACCACTGGCTTTACCGCACAGTTCTTTGATTTGCGCTCTATCCAAAATTGCATCTGTAAAATCTGCACCGTCTATATTCACATCATCAAAGATGGCGCGGAGCAAAAGAGCTTCTTTGAAAACTGCATCGCTCAAATCTGCCTTAGTCAAGTTTACCTGATCAACCATTGCATTAGTTAAATCTGCTCCGTGGAGATTTGCTTTTGTCATCACCGAAGCGCTCATGACTGCTCCGCGTAAGTCAGCGTTTGTAAAGTTAGTCAGTTCCATATTGGCGTTAGAAAACTCCGCAGCTTGCAAACTCTGTCCAGAAAAGTCACGTCTTGACAACTCTGCATTGCTAAATGACAGTGGATGAGTCCAGTCTACTGCCATTGCGGGATCAGCCACGCACCAGATAATAATTCCGAGAATGAACGCTAACCCTTGTTGCCAAAACATATTGAGAGCCAATTTGCTATCTAATCGCTGCATTTAAGCTTACCGCATTTGAATATGTTCGTATTGAGCGATTCATCGCTCAATATAAGGATTATTAGGACTAAAGTCCTGACTACAAACTTTAATTTATTTACGCCTAGCTACGTGAACTACCTACACCGCCTGAGTACAGGTCGGTGTAGGCTTCTGGTACATTCTTAATGTTGCCAGAACTTCCTTCGAGGTACTATTAGTAGTAGAGTCACCCACTACCGGAT
>NZ_JBALEK010000031.1:0-14382 GCF_036917815.1 Nostoc sp.
GCGATCGCTATATTGAATCGGCGGCTCATGGGATTTAAATTTATGGAGTTTGCAACTCCTCTATTATATGCAGCTTCATATTAAATTGGTATAAGTTGCTAAAACTTCAAAAGGGTAAATGTCCTTGGTGCGGTTCAAGCTTCCAAGAATGGGATGTTTTAGAAGTAGACCACAAAATCCCCAGAGCATTAAGAGGCAAGGATGAGTATAAAAATCTGCAATTATTACATCGGCATTGTCACGACGAAAAGACCGCACTTGACTTAAAAGAAATTAGGAAGAAAGACCACTCAAAATTCCGAGAGAAACTTTCTCAATTTTGGAATAAATCTAACTGGGAGTGGATACATGATATTCCTAATTTCATAGGTCATGCTGTCAGGAAGTCCGACATGACAAATGGACAACACACTGAGTAGCCGTGTGCGGTGAAAGTCGCAAGCACGGTTCCGAATGGGAGGGGTGATGCAGTAATGCACACCTCGACCCTACCAAGAAATAGGGGCTGGAGTCTTAGAAGTGCGATCACTGCCCCTGCTACCAACGAAGCGATCGCTTATTCTACTCAGAAGGTGATGATATTGTCCTCAGATTCATCTTCCCTGATGCTATTTTTTCCTCGCTTGATTGAGGGCGATGGCTACGGCGGCAAGCTACGCATCCTTAACTTTTCCTCGCTTGAATGAGGTGCGAGGCGATCGCACATCAAATTACTTTGGTCGCCACTTTTCCTAATGCCATCTCTAAACGGTTGGTAAATTCTGAGGAGCGTAGGCTAGCAAAAACCGCAGGTATCGCTTTCCCTTTTCCTCGCTTGATTGGGAGAGCGATGGCGTACCCGCCCGCCGCAGGCATCGCATCGGTGGTTTTTGGAGTTTTTTGTGAAAGCAGTAAAGTGGGTACAATGACACCCCCACTGTCTGCTAAACTCTGCTTCTAGGAAACCTAGATATCCAAATATTGATAATGTCGTTAGTACATGGCGGGCGATCGCTTTTTACTGTTTATTGCTTTATGCCAGAACTCCCAAATTTTAGTCGAGCTAGATAATCTTTTTCTGACTGAGCTTCCTGATTTCTGTAATCACACCATCAACTCCATGATTGCTATAAATAATTAGCAACCGTTCGGCAGACAAGTAACTTAGCACAGGATTGCGAAATTGTAATATGTATTTTGTATCCGTAGGATTGTAGCCGAACTGGGGAGCGATCGCTCTCAATTGCTCTTGAACAGTAGTAACAGCCGGAATTGATAAAACAAAATCGGCATCTGACAGGTTATGCAAGGCATACTCAGCCAGAAAGTTAGTAAGTGAAGAATTTGTAGTGAGCGCGAAGCTGCCAAGCTTACGGACTATCGGCAGACGCATTTTGTGTTGCTTATCCATGAATAAGTAACCTTGGGCTACAGGGTCAATTCCAGCAATAATTGCAGCCGCACGTAACCAGTTAACTACCTTGTACTCGTTACCGAGAGTGGGAGATGAGTGAGCGCAAGCTTGAGTAATCACAAACTCTGGGGATAACTTTCGCTTCATCGTCTCTGCCAAACTGATGATGTGATGACCACCAGTTCTAGAATCGCCCGACGCACCATAATTGTCTGTTTTACCATTCCCACCGAAGTTCAACTCCTGAAACTCAGTGCCTGAAGCATTCCACTGAAAAACTATTGATTTAGCCCAGTCATGCCAGATTGGTGCTGCAATTAATAGGTCGTTATTGATATAAATGCCTGAATCTACTTTGCTTTCACTATCTGGATTGACAATTGGTAAACCATTACTGTTTGTTTGACCATATATTAGCCGATAGTTAGTCGCAAAGCTCAAATTACTAATGTTATTAAATGCTTCATGTATTGGTAGTCCTCCGGGATAAGCATGGTGACTGTTATTTCCACTTCCAGGTGCAGAGAAAAAAGATTGGGGAAGTTGGGGGCAGACACTACCATCATTGCTAACTGGTGGGAAAATTCCAGCTATTAGTCCACCTGGAAAACTCATATCGTCCGCAGCATCTACCAAGCCGACTTTGAGCAATTGCTGTACAATCTCCTGCTTTTTGCTACCAGTTAATCCGGATCTATGCATGATACAGGTTGTGGGATTATCAATTGCATCAAGTGTGGCTTTTCTCAGTTTGGCATCTTTTATTTTCTCTGTCTGGTTTACCAAAAAAATTTTCGCTGACTGCACTAACGGGGATTTTTCAGCAAGCCTAATCGCTTCAGTATTACCCGCTCCCAACACCTGTTGGTTGGTGTTATTGCTCATGAAAGCATATCCTTTGGGTTTGCCTTGTTCCTCCTCTGCTCGTAAAGGTATGACCAACAATAATAAGCTTAAGCATAAACTTACTAATAATAGAAGATGAGATGATTTCATGCAGATTATCAGCCTTTAGTTACAAAAGATTAATCCTCTATTGCAGTTGCCTCTAGAAAATTTACTTCCTAGACGCAACTGCAACTTATTTAGGTGTAAATTAGCCCGTGTGAATCTTGACTACGAATGGGAAATTCTACAAAACCCACTGGATGATGAGTAAAATGCAGTACAGACAAACCGGGATTATCTTCTGTCGCATAGGCAATAGATGCGTCTATGTATTCACCCTGTAACCGTGCTAGTTCTCCTGCGATGAATGGTACTGGATCTACTAACCCTTCATTATCGCCGAAGCGAATAGCCACAAAAATTTCATTGCTCACTTCCAGTCCTTCTGGAAATCCCTCTGTATGCTCTACCTGAATATTGCTTAAAATTAAGTGTTGGTGATTCGCACCATGATGATTTTCTGGAGCCGGAAACAATTTTTCAATCTTCCCAACTACTCGAATTAGTGGTGCGCCCAGAGAATGTTTGAAACGATGATGATTGAGAAATCCTGTTGCTTTGGTAAATTGGCTCATAAAAAACTCCTTTTGAGAGTTGAAAAATTTTACTAGACACTTTTCAGTCAATCATGAAGCAAGGCTTTCAAAAGTATACATAAGATACAAATTTACAAATCTACTAAAGCAAAACATAGTCGGTTGGAAAGGTTTCAGTAGGAGTTATAGCCGGATTAGGCAGCATCTTTGGTGCAAGCGATTGTACCTAGCTTAAATAAAAATTAACCTCATTTTAATGTTGGCTTAAATTATAAAACTATGTTGTTTAGTATTAATGAATGTTACATATTGCCCAAGGTGGATAATATTATATGGAGTTGTTTGGAGAGTCCATAACAGTAGGTACTGTTTTCTTTCTAGTGTTGGCAGTGGGACTGGTGCCGAGGGTCACGCCAAATTCTTCTGAACTCCCTGGATTCTTCTGTACTATCAATTCTTTGGCTTTTTCCTCGTAGTAATTGGCACAAGCCGCCCCACAGTGGTGTCAGCTTCTCAAAATTGTTGAAGAGTGCGCGATGGAGGTCAGTAATGATTCTCAGGTTTGCTTCGACTGCTATGATTATTTTTACTTGATAGTGAAATCAACGTGAAATTAAAGTTTACTCTGAGAATTATAGGCTATACACTGCTTGCGGTTTTAACGCCTACTGTACTAACTGCTCAAACTATTCCGTATGGAACGGCACGTAGACCTCATACTTGCCCATCGCGGGTAGAACCAAAAACAGGAGCGCCTAGCGTCGAACAGGCAAAGATGTATTTTCTCTGCGACGAGGAATGGAAGTTTGGCACTGCCGGGGAAGGTTATTTCACCAGTTATTTGTGGCTTGTTAACGATCTCAGTCTTCAGGTTGCCCCACGCTCCCGTCCGTTCAACATAAGCGATCTTCAATTCATTAAAAAATACCACGAAGGGGTTATTTTAAGCATCGATACAGAACAACCCATATATGATATCAGGGGAAGCTTCACTAATTATATTTGCTATGACATTAAGCGCATTTATCCGATTGGAAAAAACTGTACCGTCTCTCATTTTCCTAACAACAACGGCATCTGTTTCCGAAATACTTTTGGTGACTGGCACTGCCGGATGATAGGTTCACCAGAAAAAATTGAGAAACACTCACCGCCACCTGAGAATTAGTGAACTGCACTCATCAGAGTTGGAATCGGCGCGATCGCTCCTTTCCTCTTTGAAAATGGGAAAGCAATGACACGGAACAATGGCAAGAAGTTGATGTGATGAAAAAACATTCCAGCGATCGCCCAAAATACAAGAGAGGAAATGTAGCAGACATCGCCCTAGCATCTGTGCAGAATACAAGCGTTCGCGAATAGCGTCTCGTTGGCGCAGCCTAAGAAGAGAAGAGAGGAAATGTTAGTCCAAGGGGCGATGCCTAGGTTGGCAAGCTACGCACCCCCGAACCAAAAATGTCGCTAGTCATACTAGTCATCAAACTCTTGTACAGAGGGCATTTTTCTCTATCTATTTTATCGCTGCTAAACACTGATACAGCAAGGGTACTGATCTTGCTTTCAAGTTTCTGTGAACGGTTTAGGTATTGAGCCGAGACAACCAAAATGTTGGGATTTGAGGGATTGACATAGATCAAACCGATGATTTCTCTAAAATCTGCATAAATAGCGAAAAATCAGCAGATAAGACTATTGAGTGTATATCCAGAGAATTTGTAAAAGTTAAACAAGGAGAATCATCATGAATTCATTGAAGATGTTCAGAAATCCAGCAAAGATTTTGGCATTTGCCCTGTCATTTATTATATTCTGTTTCACTACAGGGGCGATCGCAGCGCCAAGTACCTTTGCTACCTTAATTATCACCGAAAAAGCTCCAATCACCGGAGGGAAGTTCAGTATCAACACAACAACTACCCCTTTACCAGCTACAACAGTTATTCGCTCTGCTAAACTTTCCTTAGCTGCTGGTGAAACTGGAACAATCAATAAGATTAAAATTACTAGCCCAAATGGACTTGAATTTGGTTGTCAAGATATTCAGGTGAAGAACGGTGTTGATTTAATTAAAGCCTGTGGTGGCCCTGCTGTTTTAGAAGCAGGAGGAGCGATTACTTATGTAGCTGAAGGAAGTGGTTTTGCACCAAAACTTAACACCAAGCTAACAGTTGTTTTATCGGATGATTTTTAGACACCATTTTTAACCGGAATTACAGCCACAAGTCTGGTGAATAAATTGAGCTAACTTTTATACCAAGCACAAATTAGCTGCATCAAATTCAGCACTCAATATTTGTGCTTGGAATAGATAGAGCGATGTGACTACATTACTTATGTCAATAATTTATCCCTTAACACATTTAAGTCTTGCCTTGAGCGAATGGGTATTAATAGGCTGGGCAATTCGTCTGTGGCAGCAATCAACCAGCCTCGCAATGATTGTGTTGCCTATAGTGCTAGTGAGCATTAGCTATGACAATCTCATTCTTTCAATAGGAAGTTTGATTGGTGAAGGAGAGCTTTTGAAAACTCTCAGTATGCTGCGCTTTCTATTACATTATTTAGTTGTACCGCTATTCATTGTGATTGGTGTTGAACTCGCTTACCGCGCCGCAGCTAGTTGGGCTAATAAAATAGTGCGGGTTTTATCTTGGGTAATTGCATTGGGACTCGCTGCCATCGATGTTGCCACCCACTATATAGGGCTGGAACTAGTTCCAATAGAGTTTGCGGGAATCCTGCGCTATCATGTTGCCAACTTGAGCGGCCCGCCAATTATCACGATTGTAGTTAATCTGTTTGTCCTACTAATTGGCATCGGTATTTGGTTCAGGCTGAAATGGCCGTGGTTATTTGTAGGAACTTTGGTTCTCCCTTATTGGTAATGCGATGCCCTCCTCAGCAGTAGGTACGCTTGCTGGAAGCTTTTCTGAATTGGTAATGGCAATAAGTTTGTTGTTAACTGAGGAGCGTACACAATTTTTTCTTGTTACTCAAGGAGGAACAACTTTTCTCTCTAGTGACTAAAAGACGCTACCTCCTCAATGTCGATTAACTACGCTTACAGCGCTTCCGGCTATTATGCAATATAGTTTTCTCCTTGCCCCTCTCCTATCATTGCTTTCAGCTTTTAGGATGTACCTCATAGCTGCCGGAAGTGCTGTATCCCTCTTCTGTCACTCTCCGAAAACATTTGCCTTTTCTAACATCTAGAGCTTTTGTATAGCAAGCGATCGCGCGATTCTTTTTTAATAACAAATACAAGACCTATTTTTTTCTAATAGTATAGCTTGTATTGATTGCCTCATAAGGCTTCTAGCGATCGCCCTCCCGGAGAGTGACAGAAGAGGGGTATCCCGACAGCGATCGATCGCTCTTGCGGGTTTATCTGGTGCTGAATGCTCCGCAAGGTGTCTAAAGCAAAGCCACCAAAATTTTATGCTGTTGCTCAATCAGGAAGATTATGAGTCTAAAGGTGAGATTTCAACCAGTTTCTTTTAGTTGGGTTGCTCTGCATCCTCAACCTCAAGGAGTAATCCAATTCATCGGTGGGGCTTTTTTCGGTACATTTGTCCCCATGCTTTTTTATCGCTATCTACTCGAATGTTTATTCAAGCAGGGCTATACAATAATTATTCTGCCATTCAACTTTACTTTTGACCACTATGCAGAGGCTGGATTTCTCATCAAAGAACAATATACACTTATGCCGGAATTGGTGAGAATGGCAGAACAAGTAGGTTATGAATATGAAATTTACTTAGATGATTCTAACTTTTATTGGATAGGCCATAGTATTGGCTGTAAATATATTGCACTTTTGGAAGCATTTAGTGCCTTACCCAAAGAAGTATACGAAATCAAAGAGTTGATCCGTGAGGTAGTCAAAAAAACATCAGGTAATTTATCTCCAGAAAAACAAGAAAAAAAAGTTCAAAGTGTTTTTACTGATCTGGAAAATCTAATTAATGAACTTCAGGGTAAAAGTTCTCAGGCGAAAAAATTAGTTTCCTACTATGTCAATCAAGATTCTGCCAGAGTTCAGAGAAATTTTGCTGAGTCGGATGTAAAAATTGCCAGTATCTTTATTAAAAATCAGGGATCTCTATTTTTAGCTCCGGTCAATACTGGACTTGACAGCGCAATTAAACCTAAAATCTTCGCAGATTTTATTATCCGTCTTGGTTTGAATGTCAAACCAACCCCTGAAGAAACGGATGCTTTAATCGAAAACAGTAATTTATTTAATTTGCTAGGTTTGGTTTATTCTCCGTTAGATAATATAGGTAAATCTACGTTGCAATGGTTCTTTAATATATTTAAAAAACCCCCAGAAGATTTCCGAGCAGAATTCAAAGGTGGACATTTAAGACCTCTAGGATTAAGTCTAGGTAATTTAGTTATCAATTTCCCAGATACTTTTTCGGTTCCCCCCATTCAATCCACCAATAGAAGAAACGCTGAATTTGAACTTTATGTACTTCAATTGCTCAATTATCTCAAACAAAAACGCCAATTCAGGAGGCAGGAGGTCGTTCGCGCAGAGCGCCCGACTTAGGCGATTAGCTACGCCCCACAAAGAAGCGATCGCTATAAAGTGGTTTTGATGAGCAGCGCCACTTAAAAATACTTTTCGAGGAAAACCAGAGCGATGCCATTCGCGGAGCGTCTCGTAGAGAAGGCGGGCGGGTACGCCATCGCACCTCCCAACTTTGTAAATTTCATCACCGCCCTCGCAGCTAGAATTAGTATTACTCTAATCAGAAAATAAAGCAGCAATTCTATGCCAGTTACATCTACTGATAATCCTCATTCCTTGCTCTATGGTTTAGCCAATGGGTCAGTCAAAGCACTCGAACATGATGAAGCGATCGCTGCAAACAAGACTTTGGCACTGCAATTACAGTCTAGACTTCAAGATTTTTGGCTTTTGAATTCACCTGATGGACTTTGGGGACCAAAATCTGCCAGGGCGCTAAATGCTTATAAACATTTTCAAAATCTCAGTGAACCAGGGATAAATCCCCATATTGCTGCTAGCCTGCTCAATACCAAGCCGACTGACTTAATACCAGGATTTCAACTCAACGGTGACTGGCCGAGTCGAACCGTGATGTGGATCACCTTACATAATCAACATATTAGTACTAACGGGAATGATGGAGAAATCAACGTCGTTTATTTTCGGGGATTAGACCGCAAGGGAGAATGGAATGGTAATGCACCATTTGTCTGGAATGACCGACGTTGTGTATTAGTAATCAAAAACCAAGTTCCCAGCTTTGCGGGTAATTGGTTAGGCACTTGTGACCCAGGAGAATATTACTGGGAAAATCCTATGAACCAGGAAGGGTGTGCAGATATCAAGGCATGGCAATACCAAGCTTGGAGCGTTGGTCATCACCACGGTAGCACCGGAGATCAATTGGCTCTAGTCCAAACTGGAGATATTACAGTGTTGCGTGGCAGGCTGGAGTTAGGGTAATCGAAGTACCAGATAATTTATCGTAGGGACGTGTTTCTCCCCAAGGATAGATTTTTTGTTGCTGCAAATCTTGCCAGTGTCGTTGCATGGCTTTTATTACTATGGCTTTTATTACTATATTTGAATTATATCCGTAATCCTCAGTGCAAATTGCTTTGGCTGGTAAACTTGTTACTATTAAATTTAAAGTGGCAGCACTCAAAGATAAAAATAAAAGCTGAATTTTCAACATATACAAATTATTTTAATAGTCATGATTGGAACTGATATAATTTTACTACTCTTACAAAGAGAACCGATACAAAACATTTCCATCATCATTTACTTCAAAATCAGCATTGAGTTCCTTGGCTTTCTCATCTAAATATTGTTTAGCTAACTGGGTTGATATTTCAGCATTTTTCGCCAGTTGCAATACTGTTATTCTGCCAGCATTTTGCTCAATTAATTCTAAGAACACTAGCTGAAGACGCTGTTGTTCTGATTCAACAAGTAATGCTTGTTGTTTTCGATTCTGCTGCACTAAAGACCAACTCAACCAGCCTCCTAGAATGGTTGACGGAATAGTAAGAATAGTTAAAGCGGCTACATCATTTTGTTTTTCTTGAGCGGGAGTTTTGGGATTGAGAATTTCTAGAATCATCACAGCAGAAAAGGGAATGCCAAATAATAGAAAACAGATTGCTAAAATTTTTTTAATTAATTTCATATAACTTTTTCCCTTACTAGAGTTGGCAGGAGGCTGGAGGAAATTCAAAAATAATGGCTCTATTATATAACGTATAATAAAATACCTGCTACCCGGAGATTTGGCACAGTGTATGAGGCGATGCCCAACTCTTAGAGACGCTCCGCGAACGGCGCAGGCTCAGGGTAAGACCTGCGGTGGTAACAGAACTTGCGTTGCCCTGAGCAGTTCGACAGGCTCACGGTGTCACTTTGTCGTACTCTCGCCCTCCTAAAAATCAAGCCAGCCAAAGTTGCACCTCAAGAGCGATGCCTAACGGCGGGCTATTCGGCGTCGCGCAAGTTGCTTTCCTCTAAGAATTATTTAATTGTGTGACTCACCAGAACTTTAAGCTTGGTTATCGCCATTCGTAGTTGGATGTATATGTTGTCCGTTGTTGGAAAATTGATCGAGTAATTGTGGCGAAAGTCCTAATGTGCCAGAACGCAGATGCAAATCTATTTGCGGAAAAGGAATCTCTATTTTTTGTTGCTGAAGCACTTCGTAGATGTTGTAATACAAATCACTCTTGAGCAAAAATTGCTTATTAGGTTCCGCAGTCCATACCAATAGCTCAAAATTCAGAGAACTATCGCCAAGACCGTTAAATAGAACTAGAGGAGATGGAGTCTCTAACACACTACTATGCTTCTTCGCTGCCGACAACAAAGCAGCTTGAACCGCTTTTGGATCAGAACCATAGGCAACACCAACGGGAAGATGAATCCGGGAAATGGGGTTGCGGTGGCTCCAGTTAATCACTTCTTTTTCTAAAAAGCGAGAGTTGGGTACAATGATGGAAACGTGGTCGAGGGTACGAATCTCAGTACTTCGTGCGCCCATCCGCTCAACAATACCTTTATATTCGCCAACTTCTACAAAGTCTCCAAGTTCAATCGGACGCTCAAAAACTAGTACTAGACCACTACCAAAGTTCTTAGCAATATCCTGTAAGCCAAAGCCAATACCAACACCTAAGCCACTGGCAAGGATCGCCAGAGAACTAATATCAAGTCCCCACAGTTGCAATATTACCAATGTACCAATAAATATCAACCCATATTTTGTAATAATTGCAATCGCTTCTTGAGCGCTGCGATTAATGCCAGCAAAATTCAACAGGCGAGAACGTAACAGATTGGTTGCAGTTCCAGCAAAAATAACTAAGCCAAACAACAGACCAATCAAAATTACTAACTCGGTAATCGAGTAAGGATTTTTGCCAACTTCAAAGATCGGCGACGTGAAGCTTGTTACCAGAATATTTGTAATCTGGTAGCTCTCTTGACGAGTAAAAGAAAATAAATTGGTAATGTAAAGAACAACTCCTACCCAAAGACCGATGCGGGCGATCGCCAACACCAATTGGAAGAAAAATTCTAATGCTTTGATGCCTCCAGAGTCTGATGCACCCTCAGTGGGGGGAGTCAAACGTTGCAATGCTTTTTGTAATAAGTGATGCTTAATCCATCCCAGCAACCAACTCAAAATAGCAGTCAGCAGCAAAATTCCTACTGCTACCAGAGTTGTTCGCCGGAGATAAGTTGTAGTTCTCTCAAACTGTGCTTGCTGTAATGCCTGCTGAATTTGCTCTGACCAAATACTTGCCTGCTCATTAGCTGTGCTGCCTAAAACTGGATCTTGTTCTGTAACCGTCAACAGATAGCGGTTATTTAACAAAATGGTTGGTAATTGGTTGCGTTGCTCAATTTTCACCTGAATCGGTTGGTCAAATTTAACTGCATTTTTCAGCTGCGAATTAATCAAATTTGCCCGCTCAAGAGCGCTATACTGACCGGAATTGCTGATTTGAAAAAGCTGCCGTCCATCTAAAACAATTGAGGCTTGGGCTGGTGTCTGGGCGATGACTGGAGCTAGCCATAACCCCAAAACTAAAGTGAGGATGAGGACAACAGCAAATAGATACTTTGACAAAGGTCTAAAACGACGAGAACGATACATGGAGATTCTAACAATATAAGTTTTCTTTCTTCACTTAAATTTTACGCAAAGCTCTACTTGGTTTTTGCTGTTTACCAAAGTGTTTCATTAACAATTTGGTACTACACTGAATAGTTATCGAATTACCGAAATTAAGAAAGAAAGTAGATATCGCAATATTTAAGTGCTTATGACTAAAACTAACTCAAAAATCCTAGACCAGCTTCGTACAGCATCCGATGGTTTACTGATGATGAGTGAGAGTGACTATCCCCTAGAAGCATTTTTGTGGGAGACTACTGCACCCGCGACACCCGAAAAAGTCATACAACTGACTAGTCATCCTCAAGACACAACTGTTGAAGTAGTAGATATTGACAGCTTTTTTAGTGTAGCGACCACCCCCGAAGATTGGCATGGGGATGATGAAAAGGCTATAGTTGCCAGATTTCAAAAATTACTAGAGATAATCAAATCGAGCTTAAAAAACCCGCAGGTGTATCGCTTGGGAAGCGTATTGGCGTTCCAAAAAGGATGCCAGAACGGGTACAGTGCTGCCGAGGTTTTGATTGGTTGATATTTAGGCATTGCTCTCTAAGCCCGTTGAGTCTAACCCCTTCAAGCTGCGTAGCACTGCCGCAGATTTCCAAACCAAGGGTTTAACGTTAAAAAGCACAGGGCGAAAAGAGCAGCAACCTAACGCAACGCTTCATCATCTTCAAAGAAAAAAGTGATTTGTGTCAATTAGTACCAGAAAAATTCTGAGAGGAAAACTCAATGAGGCGATCGCCCAACAGCAAAGATATCAGCTTCGGCGCAATCAGGGTAAGAAAATAGTCTGTTTATTTCGGTGCCCGCCCTACTAGCAACGCCTGGTTAATTATAAGAAAAAGTACTGCCACTGAGGTTGCAAATCCGATTATGATGGTATTTAGTGATGAATTTTCCTACTAGATCATCAGACTTGATAACCTTAGTTGAATCCTCTTGGGGTGTGTCAAAGTTACAAGCGATCGTGCTGTAGTCTACGGTGGCCGTGGCATAGCTAGAGCTAGAGTTGTAAATACCGCCACCCTTGCCAGACTCTTCTCTACCAGAACTGAGTTCGATGCCGAAAGCTTTATTGTGCGTGATAGTGCTGTTGCCCACCGTTAGGATGCCATCATTGTAAATGCCACCGCCAAAGTGTGCCTGATTGTCACTAATGGTGCTATTGCTCACTGTAACGATGCCTAATTGAGTAGATGGAACGACTCCTTTTATGGAGTCGCCTTTGTCGGCGACGAATTGAGTATCTATATTAACAGAGCCAGAATAGTCGCCACCGTCGTCGGCATTATTGTAGATGCCACCACCCGCTTGACCCGCCGTATTACCACTAATACTGCTATAAATAAGGGTAACGAAGCCTAATTGATTGTTGCTGCCATTTCCGTTAGAGCTAGAGTTGTAGATGCCGCCGCCGTAGTCCCTGGCATAATTATTACTAATGGCGCTGTGACTCACTGATAGAGTTCCATTATTATAGATGCCGCCTCCAGTGGTTGCATGATTGTCACTGATAGTGCTACTGATAACGATGAGACTGCCATAGGACAGCGCAAAAATAGTTCCCAAAACTTGTGCATCAACAGAGGAAAATTGAAGAATGCCATAGTTGTATATACCACCGCCCTCCTGTGCTGTGTTGCCACTTATGGTACTATTGTTTATTACGGTAACATCGCTTACACGGGAATCAACCAGACCGAATAAGTTGTTAGTGTTGAAAATGCCGCCGCCCTCGCCCTTTGCTGTGTTGTCACTAATGGTGCTGTAGTTCAATGTGACATTACCAGCATTGAAAGTCCCATCGTTGAAAATGCCGCCGCCCTGTCCCGCCTTTACCTGGTTGCTACTAATGGTGCTGTAGTTCACCGTGAGGCTGCCACTGTTTAAAATGCCGCCACCGCCGACCTTGTATGCTATGTTGCCAGTGATAGTACTATGGTTCACTATGAGACTGCTACGGTTCCAAATTCCGCCGCCGCCATCGCCCGTTGCCAAATTGTCACTGATGGTGCTGTAGTTCAGTGTGATAATGCTCTTATAACTTTCAATGGCGTCGCCAATGTCTGAAATACCGCCGCCGATGTCTGCTGTGTTGTGAGTGATGGTGCTGTAGTTCACCGTGAGGTTGGCATCACTGTCAATGCCGCCGCCGCAGTCGCCCGTTGCCGAATTGTCACTGATGGTGCTGTAGTTCACCGTGAGGTTGCTCAGGCTACCAGTGTTCTCAATGCCGCCGCCGATGGCTGCTGTGTTGTCACTAATAGTACTGTAGTTCACCGTGAGGCTGCCATCGTTGGCAATGCCGCCGCCTCTGTCGAACTTTACTGTGTTGCCATTGATGGTGATGTTGCTCACCGTGAGGCTACCGCAGATGCCAGCTTTATCGGTGCAGATTTGAGCCAAGCCAATTTACAGGATGCAGATTTATCCAGAGCGAAATTAGTACAGACACAATTAAATGGAACTGATTTAACAGGCGCGACTCTCACCGGCGCATACATTCAAGATTGGGGTATTACTATCGACACCAAATTTGATGGGGTCAGGTGCGAATACGTTTATATGCGACTCCCCACAAAAGAGAACCCTGACCCCCTTCGCAAACCGGACAACAATAAAGAAGTGTTTGCAGATGGGGAGTTTGGTGATTTTATTCAACCAATTTTTGACACCCTCGACCTTTACCACAATTTTGGTGTTGACCCAAGGGCGATCGCTATCTCGTTCAAGCAGTTAAGCTAATCAGCATTTAAATTGCAACATGCTTTAGCCAGTCACGCAGATCAGATTTACAGGAATTTAAATACATCTGAAAAACAACAAGTAAGTCGAATTTTCATGCAATTAGTCCGCCCAGGTGAAGGTACTGAAGATACGCGACGATTGGCAACTAAAGCAGAATTGAGTGAAGACAATTGGTCATTAGTGCAATATCTAGCTGATGAGCGATTGGTGGTAACAAGTCGTAGTGTTGATGAGCAAGAGACTGTAGAAGTTGCCCATGAAGCGTTGATTCAGCACTGGCAGCTATTACAAAGTTGGATTGATGAAAATCACAGCCAAATTATACAGAAAAACCGCATCGAACGTTTGGCTCTTGAATGGGAAGATAATAAAAAGTCGCAGGATTATCTACTTCAAGGGAAACAATTAAATGAAGCTCAGGCGTTCCAAAAGAAAGAATCTGCTAACTTAACATTATCTAGTTTATACCAATTTAATATGAAGCTGCATATAATAGAGGAGTTGCAAACTCCATAAATTTAAATCCCATGAGCCGCCGATTCAATATAGCGATCGC
>NZ_JBALEK010000032.1:0-5243 GCF_036917815.1 Nostoc sp.
GGAGTTTGTGGAGTTTCTCTAGTGGGAGTTTGTGGAGTTTCTCTAGTTGGAGTTTGTGGAGTTTCTCTAGTGGGAGTTTGTGGAGTTTCTCTAGTTGGAGTTTCGGAAACTACTGGATTTGATGGAATACCTGTTGGTAGTAGCGTTCCTTTTCCCAGTTTGATGTCTTGACGGCGGTTCCAAGGTAGATTACCGACTGGAACTGTAGGTGTCAGTGTCGGTGTCGGTATCGGTGTGGCTGTAGGTGTCGGTGTCGGTGTTGGTGTCGGTGTCGGCTTGGGAGCTCTCTGTTGCCTAAAGGGTTTGGGTTTGCTATTCGGTTTAGATGCGTAAGTTCGGCTCTTCTGCTGGAGATGATCAGCAGAATTTATTGCACCAAAATCTTGATTTCTGGGCGTAGTTCGTGCTGTTTGTGGTGAACGTGCTGGTACAGACTTTTGAGTTGAGGATAGTGGCTTTGGCGAAACTGTTTTGGCTGTTAATTTTGTTTTAGGAGCAATGTCTATCAATTCAATGGGAACAGCAGATTGAGTTTGTTGGGGAAACCATAGACTAAACGCATTAGATGAGCGCATCAGCCAGAACACCAACAAGTGCAGAGAGACTGAACCCATAACGACAGAAATCCACAAACCTGGTGGGTCAGTGTGTCGCCTCCAAACTTTCGCTGGAATTGGAGTTTTGTCTGCAACCGATGGTGTCATATTGTAGAAACTGGATATGATTAGGCACTTTTACTCATGGGTAATGCTTTAAAATGCCAGTCTAAATTCTAGCGATTAACCATTACCTCTGATGTAACAGCGAAAGTCAAAACTGTTTCATCTACTCCTTTAAGTTCTAGGGGACTACCTTTAGTAATTTCTTCTTCCTGTAAATAATCTGCCACGGCAGCAGAAACCAGGATCGTACCGGGAACAGCAGCAGCTTGCAACCTTGCAGCAATATTCACACTTGGGCCAATGGCAGTATAATCGGCACGTTCAGCGCTACCAAACATCCCCACAACAGCAGTACCTTGGTGGATACCACACCGGAACTGTACGCTAGTAAGTTTGTCGCCATCGAATACACCTTGGTTTTGCCAGCGCTGGTTCAATTCAGCTAGTGAGTGGTGCATTGCTCTCGCTGTATTGATGGCACGACGCACCTGTTCATTGGGGGTTAGTTCTTCCGGCGCTCCGTATAAAGCTAAAATAGCATCTCCCATAAATTTATCTACAGTGCCGCCATTGCTAAAGACAACCTTAGTCATGGCTTCTAAATATTCATTTAGCAACTCTGCTACCCGTCGGGATCTGAGAGTATTTGATAGCTGTGTAAAACCGACGATATCACTAAACAAAACTGTAATTAAGCGTGGTTCTGGGCGCAAATCTAACGTTAAATCTCCAGTTGCAGCTTTTTGCACCAACACAGCAGGCAAGAAGCGCTTTAGAACCGATTCTGTTAAATAAGTATTTAACTCCACGATTCGTCGTTCATTTTCCTTCAACGCTAAAAGATTCCGAACTTCCGCTAAAAGTTCCCGATCGTTGAATGGTTTTGCTAAATAAGCATCCGCCCCATGTTCTGTACCTTCGATGCGGGTTTCCTCGTCAACTTTCGCTGTCAGCAGAATGATTGGTATTCCTTTCAACTTCTCCTCATTGCGGATCAGCTGAATCATCTCAAGTCCGCTCACCAAGGGCATCATTAAGTCAGTCACAATCAAGTTGGGTATAATTTCCTGAGCTCTAATGTGACCTTCAGAACCGTTACGAGCCGTCTGTACACGATAGCCGTTGCGTCGGAAAATCTCAGATACATAGGTTCGCAAATCCGGGTTGTCATCTACAACTAAAATTGAGTGCTGAGTCTTAAGTGCTGAGTCTTGAGTATCAATACTGGGGGAGGAGTTTATTGTAATATCTTCAATATTGTCTATTGTTGGCTCTACCAGTTCTAAATCAGCCAATTCTACACTAGCGCGGCTCGTGTTCAGTTCGGTAGTCGTTTCTAGTACTTGCTGTGCGGGTAAATGAGCATTTCCAGTCACAAGCCATAAACTAAAGGTAGTGCCTTGTCCGTAAACTGACTCCACAGTGACTTGACCACCATGTAATTCTACCAATTCTTTAACTAAAGCTAAACCCAAACCACTGCCTTCATAGGAGCGGTTTGCTGAACCTTCAGCTTGACGAAAGCGCTCGAATAGGTGGGGAATTTGTTCTTTAACAATACCAATTCCAGTATCTTGTACTTGCAATATGCAGTGATCGCGCTCAGATTTTAGTCTGACATTGATCGTGCCACCTTCGGGAGTAAACTTCATGGCATTTGACAGCAGGTTATAAACCACCTTGTCAAATTTTTCCATGTCCAGGTATACGGTCGAACATTCATCAAACTGGGTGGTGAGATGCAGTTTCTTTTTCTCGCAGTAGGGACGAAAAGATTCCACTATTTGGTTGACAAATTCCACTAAATCGCAGGGATGGAAGCTAGGCTGCATTCGCCCCGCATTCAGGCGTTGTAAATCCAGGAGTTGATTTACCAGTCGCAGGAGGCGGCGGGAGTTACGCAGGGCGATCGCACTTTGGGCGTAAGATAATCCTTCACCAGCCGCCACCGCAGACTCTAAAGGCCCTTGAATCAAGGTGATGGGTGTGCGAAACTCATGGGAAATATTTTGGAAAAATTCGGTTTTTTGTTTGTCTAATTCCAGTAGGCGTTCAGCTTGTTGACGAGTTTTATGATACAAGTGTGACTGCTGGACAGCGATCGCGGCTTGAGCTGCTACTGCTTTCGCCAAATCAATATCAGACGGCAGCCATTGGCGTACTTTTTTACCTTCATGTAACGTAATACTACCGATACATTTCCCATCAGCCAATAATGGCACAAACATTAGCGATCGCGCTGGCATTTTTAAAGGCAAATCAAAACCCCGTACATCTGAGGCAGAATGACTCACATTACCAATTACCACAGGTTCATGTGTCTGTAGCATTTGTTGGAGGATGGGATTTTCCTGTATGGATGCTTGAGAATAAGGTAATCTCTGGTTTGATAGGTGATTATTGCTACTTAAGCGATTCTCTGGGGCTAGCGATGCCTGGGTTGGGCTGTGCCTACGTAAATTTTCCAAATGTTGATAACTGTCATACAAGCCCACACACTCGACAAACTCATCATCCTCTGTCCACAAAGACAGAACACAGCCATCGACTTGTAAAGCTTGTCCCAATTGCTGAGTGATCGCCGCAAAAATATCTTGGGGATCTAGGCTAGAGCGAATCGCACTAGTAATCGTATTAATGAGGGCTTCTCGTTTGGCAAGGGCACGTACTTGTTCATAAGCATAAGCTTGAGACAAAGCTAAGGCTGCCTGATCCGCTACCATCAACACTAACTGCACCTCATCATCCCCCCAAAAGCGAGGCAGAGAACACTGGTGGAGTGCCAGTACTGCCATCAGTTCTTGTTGGCAGATTAATGGCACAACTAAACTAGAACAAATATTAGCAGCAGCAAAAGCTGCCCCACGTTGGCGCAGTTCAGGAGTATCACCGTAAATGCGCTCATCATCGACCACATCGTGAATCACCTGAACTTCTCGAGTTTCCCACACTGTCTGAGCCAAAAGAGGCAGAGAGGGAGAGGAGATGGGGGGTAGAGGGGAAGGATTTACTGCAACATCCCCTCCGCTCCCCTGCACCTCTGCTTCTTCAGAAAGAGGCTTCTGATAAATGAATCCCTTATCCGCCAACTGCTCATCTTGAAAGGGACGCAACAGACAGACATCCACCTCCAACATGTGACCCACTGTATCGACAATTGCCTGCAAAATTTGTCTGTAGTCTAAAGCACTGCGAATCGTATTTGTAACGGTATTCAGCAGCGATTCTTGACGGAGTGTGCGGGTAAGTTCACGAGTTCTGGCTTTGAGAACATTGTGGGTATCCAAAGCTTGGCGTACCACTGCTTTGAGTTCCTCAGCTTCCCACGGTTTGGTCACATATTTGAATACCTTGCCAGCGTTGATTGCTTCCACGAGGTCTTCGACATCGGTGTAACCAGTTAAAATAATCCGAATAATATCTGGATATTGAGTTGCTGTCAGACTCAAAAATTCTGTACCGCTCATCATCGGCATCCGCTGGTCGGAGATGATCACCGCGACCTCTCCCTCTTGAGCCAGCAGATCGAGGGCCGCAGGGCCAGAGGTTGCCCTTAGCACCTTATACTCGCGATAGAAAGTGCGGTAAAGCAAGTCAAGGTTGTCCGGTTCATCATCGACAACCAAAATTTTAGGCTTACTGTTTGCTTGGGATTTCATGCACCGCTTTCCTGCTGCAACGGCAGTCGGATAAAGAATAATCTGATCAGGTAAGGATTTTTCTGAGTCAGGTGAGAGCAGAGCATTTCGACCAATAAGGCTGTTTGGCTATATGACTGCTGAGTGTAGGAGCGTTTGCTCACAGTGTTTCGTCTCAATGGCTTGTGCCGATTACCGTTTGCTTTGGTGCAGTGTAATTGCTTTCATAGTCAGTTTTAGTGTTACAGAGTCGAGGCTTGCTTGCCAAATCTTCCTTCACCCCCCGTGAGCAATGTCTCATAATACATACAGCGCTCATAGCTAGCTGAAAGATCCAGATGAAGCTGCATATTAAGTTTTCCCTCCACAGCAGTTGTACTAACACTTGCAGGTAAATTTTATTTATGGTAGTCATGGTAGAGCAGCAAGATTAAAACAATAAGATTTAAAGCCAAAGTATAGTATTAGACAAATACCTCTTTCTAATTTAGCAATCAGAACTATCATTAAGACAAGTGTTAGTCGTTGAAGAGTTAGAAATTAGGGATTGCGGAACCTTACGGACTCTTGTCCCAGTGGCTGTACAACATATTCATCTAATTTAGTAGCCAGGTACTGTCAGTGTAGCGGCAACTGCAAAAATAAGTTCAGTACTACAACCAAGGGTAGTTTTAAACCAGAGTTTGCCGATGGTGTACTTACTTAACAATTTTGTCGGTGTTCCCTACGGACAAGTTATGCTATTTCTCTGCCCACTCACCCAAAGCTGTATCACTTTACAGATGTTTTTGTGGTAATCAGTCTGATATCGTGTCTAATTAAAACAAGGGATGCACCTGAACCTACTGAATTTAACGTATCGCGGAAGTCCCCACCCTCAATGTACTCATAGGGTGGGGATAGGGAGCGGACGGCGACGATTCCAACTCGCTCCCTAATCAAT
>NZ_JBALEK010000033.1:0-27796 GCF_036917815.1 Nostoc sp.
CAATCGGTAAATTTAAGTGCGATCGCCTGGTTTTTGACCCAATTAGAGTGTTTAAAAACCTGATTTTTTTGACTGATACGCTTGTAAATTAAGGCCTTTTAGGGAATGAATCAGCCCTGCCTTAAAAAGGGGGGAACTGGAATAAAAGTCCCCCAATTTATCGGGGGATTTAGGGGGATCTAGAACGTTTTGATACTCACAAGAGGACTTTTCAAACATCCTCTCACAAAGAAAAGCTCCAAAAAGAACAATCAACAACTAACCAACAACTACTGATTCTGCTTTGGCAGTTCCTTGGGTGCGACGATCTTTTAAGTAAGAGAAAAATTCCCGCCCTTCACGCAGACGACGTACTAACATTTGGGGATCGGTGAGCATTTCAGCGACAATTGGAATAATCGCTCTAGGACGGAAGTAGAATTTACGATACATTTTCTCAACTGCATCCTCGATCTCAGTACTGGAGAGATTTGGATATTGCAGTGTGGACATTTGAATTCCTGAACTAGCAACTAAGGAATTATTGCTAAACCAATTATTTTCTTGTGCTTGACGATAAAGTTCTGTTCCAGGATAGGGAGCGGCGATGGAAACCTGAATTGTATGAGGACTAATATCGCAAGCAAAGCGGACTGTTTCTTCAATTGTTTCTTGGCTTTCGTCGGGTAAACCAATGATAAATGTGCCGTGTACGGTAATGCCAAGTTTATGACAATTTTCCATAAACTTCCGCGCTACTTCCAGCCTGATTCCTTTCTTAATCCCATCTAGAATTTGCTGATTGCCAGATTCAAATCCTACTAAGAGTAGACGTAAGCCATTATCGCGTAGTTTTTTCAGGGTGTCATAGTCCAGATTGGCGCGGGCGTTGCAACTCCAAGTCAGTTTGAGTCGCCGCAGATGTTCGCTAATAGCGATCGCCCGATGTTTGTCTATCGTAAAGGTATCATCATCAAACATATATTCTCGCACCTTGTCACCGAAGAGAGCTTTGGCTTCTTCCATCTCGCGCCCCACAGCTTCCGGGCTTTTCGTGCGGTATAAGTGTCCACCAATCGTTTGTGGCCAAAGGCAGAAGGTACATTTTGCTGGACAGCCTCGCCCAGTGTAAAAGGAAATGTATGGATGCAGCAAGTAGCCAATAAAGTATTTGGTAATATCCAAATCACGATGATAAATTGGCAATACACTGGGCAGAGAATCCCAATCGTGAATCAAGGGGCGGTCTTCATTATGACGTATATTACCTTGGCGATCGCGGTAGCTTAGACCTGTGATTTCTTCCCAAGATTTACCTTCTGCCAGTTCTTTGCAGGTATAGTCGAATTCGTGGCGACACACAAAGTCAATTATTGGGTTTTCAGCGAGCGTCTGCTCTGGTAATACTGCTACATGCGCTCCAATCAAGCCAATCTGGATATTAGGGTTTTGAGCCTTAATTGTCTCGGCGCACTTCACATCATTAGGCAGCGAAGGCGTGCTGGTGTGCATGATAATTAGCTCATAATCTTTAGCAATTTCGATTACATCTTCTACTGTTTGATCGTGTGGTGGTGCATCAATCAGCTTGCTACCAGGTACAAGGGCTGCCGGTTGCGCCAGCCATGTAGGATACCAGAAGGAAGTAATTTCGCGCTTGGCTTGGTATCGTGAACCTGCTCCCCCATCAAATCCATCGAAGGAAGGAGGGCTGAGAAACAAAGTTTTTTTCATAGGTATATTTCCTCAATATATAATTTTACGCACAGTCTCCGAGACTCTGCGCGAATACGTTATCAGGGTAAGGGACTTCCAAAGAGAAAAATATCCCAAAATTGACGCAAAAACCTCTGTATTTCTCCTCTCTCTGTGTTCTCTGCGCCTCTGTGGTTCGTTTATTTGCATAATTTATTTCTTGGAAATCCCTAATTCTAATTAGCTTACCGTGATATTTCCGAAGTTTCTAACTAGAGTTCTTGGATAAATCAAAAAAAGAACCTCAAAGAGCCTGTGACTTACGGCAAAGTCTCGCCTCTGGGCAATCCTGCGCTGTACACACAAGTCTTGGAGAGTTGCCCCACAGCCTTTTGATCCCCCCAACCCCCCGATAAATTGGGGGGCAAAAACTTCTTAAAGTCCCCCTTTTTAAGGGGGATTTAGGGGGATCTTCTTGTATACAGAGATAGATGTGTTGTCCTGCGGGGGGTGTTAGGAGACTTTTGCCGGTCTACTGTTAAGATAGAAAACTTACCCTAAAAGCGCAATCTAAATTTATCTAGAAATAACTATCTTAAAAATGGGGCATGGGGCATAGACATCTGTCATGAATTTGATTTACTTTCTTTTGCGTTCTTCGTGGGGGATGGTAGCGATCGCCATCGCTACGGGATTTTTGAGTGGCGGTAGTAGTGCGGGTTTGATTGCCTTAATTAGCCATGCTGCAAGTAGCAGTAGTGCTTCCCGAATCACATCCATAATTTGGGGTTTTGGGGGGCTGGCAATAGTTGTATTAGTTACCAGTATTGTTTCTCAAGTGATGCTGATTCGCCTTTCTCAGAATGCAGTCTTGCAATTACGGATGGGTTTGAGTCGGCAAATTCTCGCTTCTGAGTTGACTCATCTGGAAAGTTTAGGAAATCCCCGACTATTGGCAACTCTCACAGAAGATATTCAGGCGGTTGCTAATGCTGTTTATCAGATGCCTTTCATCTTTATTAATTTAGCCATCGTCCTGGGTTGCATAGCCTATATTACCTGGCTTTCTTGGTTAGTGCTGGTGCTGCTTTGTGGGATTTCAGTAGTAGCGATCGCTAGTTGTCAGTGGCTACTCAACAGAGGCAGTAAATTGTTGGCTCTAGCTCGTGAAGATGAAGATCATCTATTTAAACATTTTCGCACCATTACCGAAGGAGTTAAGGAACTAAAACTAAATTACAGGCGGCGTGAAGACTTTTTAGAAGAAAAACTGCAATCAACTGCTAACAAGTTTCGTCATCACAACGTTAAAGGTCTAACTCTTTTTGCCACAACTTCTAGCTGGGGTCAACTCGTATTCTTTTTTGCCCTCGGTTTTGTCATGTTCGTGCTGCCTAATCTGCTTACCATCAATGCCGAAACTCTCTCTGGCTACATTTTGACCTTCACTTATCTGGTGTTACCAATGGATAACATCATCAGCAAACTTCCCCTATTAAGTCAAGCCACTATTGCCTTGCAAAAAATCGAGTCCTTGGGTTTATCTCTAGCTAGTCGAACTGAAATATCCACTGTTCCACCTGCACTTAAATCTGACTGGCACAGCTTAAAATTTGAAAATGTTACCCACACTTACTATCCAGTTCAAGAAGACAATAGCTTTATTTTTGGCCCCGTTAACTTAACGCTCTATCCTCAAGAATTAGTCTTCATTGTCGGCGGTAATGGTAGCGGCAAATCTACCCTAGCAAAATTAATTACCGGACTTTACATTCCTGAAAACGGCGAAATTTGCCTTGATGACGAGCTAATTAGCGAACAGAACCGAGAATGGTATCGCCAGCATTTTTCCGTGGTATTTTCCGACTTTTATTTATTTGAAGAACTTTTAGGATTAAAAAATTCTTACTTGGATGCTCAAGCCACAAAATATTTACAACTGCTGCAACTAGATCATAAAGTGAAAGTTGAAAATGGACAACTTTCTACCACTGCTCTTTCTCAAGGACAACGGAAACGATTAGCTTTACTCACAGCCTACTTGGAAGATCGACCAATTTATCTATTTGATGAGTGGGCAGCCGATCAAGATCCGGTGTTCAAGGAAATATTTTACACTCAACTTCTACCAGAACTGCGATCGCGGGGTAAAACAGTCCTGGTGATTAGCCATGACGATCGCTATTTTCATTTAGCAGACCGAATTATCAAACTTGACTATGGGAAAATAGAGTACGACAAAACTTAACCATCAAAATAATTCATAAATGTCTGAACAAAAGCCCATAAGTCCTTGGAACTACAAACCTTGGTGGTGTCAGCCCTGGTCTATAGTTCTGACTGGTGTAACACTGATTGGTAGTAGCTGGTTACTATTTAAAACTATCTGGCTAACAGTTCTCGTCTCCGTTCCTGTAGTGACGTGGATGGGATTTTTTGTGCTGTTTTGGCCGCAACTAATGATTCGCAGTGGTATTTTGGAGTCGTATAAAGAGTAATTTAAGCCTGATGTAAGAAGTAGTACTTATGAACTTTCTACTCAACACTTATTAGTCCTGAAAGTCAAGCTAGCAATGGGGCTTGCCTGTATGTCATCACATAAGGGGAAGTTCTGAGGGTCGGCTTTCAATCCTCAGAACTTATGTGTATATACATAATAACATTGTATTAAAAACATCTAATTTGGCGAAGCACTCTGATAGTATAATAAGTTTTGATAATTTCTAGCTGATATTCATAATTTTCAACCTGGCTGTGGGCAAAAGACTTTGTAAGCATTTATATACTTAGGGAATTTGCACAGTCAAAGCCAGGGTGATATGAACAACAGAGCAAACCAAAGGCATAAAGAACATCATGCAATACAATATTTCTGTATATTCGACCGAATGTTGATTTTCGTTGCAGAGATGTTTAGCTCACTGAGCCTTGCTGTTGGAGAGGTAATCCTGCGATTGTTGCAAAATTTCCAGCGTCCGAGACTTTCCCGGCTCAGGTTCAGACACTCATCTGTGAAAATGCCAGTTGCTCCTCTACCTGACAATGAAGCAGAGAGGCTGAAAGCATTGGCAGACTACAATATTCTGGATACCCTACCAGAAGAAGCATTTGATGACCTAACTGCTCTTGCTGCCTACATTTGTCAGGCTCCAATTGCAATAATTACCTTAGTTGATAGCGATCGCCAATGGTTTAAATCTAAGATTGGACTAAAAGCCAGGGAAACGCCTAGAGATTGGGCGTTTTGCGCCCATGCCATTCTTCAACCAGAGGATATCTTAGTGGTTCCCAACGCCATCAAGGACGATCGCTTTATTAACAATCCCCTAGTCAAAGGTAATCCCAAAATCCGTTTTTATGCTGGAGTCCCACTAGTTACACCCAATGGTTTGCCTATCGGGACATTGTGCGTATTAGATACCACTCCTCGTCGTTTAAGTTACCAGCAGTTAGATGCACTGCGCCGCCTAAGTCGTCAGGCCATCGCTCAGATGGAACTCATTCAGGAAGTTCGCAACCGCAAACAAGCATCACTGACCGATGAACTAACAGGTTTGCATAACCGACGTGGTTTCTTCCTAATGGCTGAACAACAGTTAAAAATTGCTCACCGCATGAAAACATTGTCATGGGTTATCTTCATTGATTTAGATGGGCTAAAACAGATTAACGACACCCTCGGTCATGATATGGGAGATGCCTTGATTGTTGATGCGGCTCGATTACTCAAGCAAAGTTTTCGTAACTCGGATATTGTTGCTCGCTTGGGTGGAGATGAGTTTATTGTTTTCGTCTCCAGCTACTTTAAAGATGCTGATAGCATCCAAGGGCATCTACAAGCAAATATTACCAACTTTAATCAACAGCAAAACCGTAGCTATGAACTTTCGATGAGTATGGGCATAGAGCGTTGCTCACCAGAAAGCAATATGTCACTAGAACAACTAATCGCCAGGTCTGATGAGTTAATGTACGCTCACAAACGTCTCAAACAGCAATCTATTCGTCAAGGAGAGTAGAGCCAGTGCCTTGCGGAGGTTTCCAACGCTCGTACCTCGCTATCCGTTGTTGCAACTGGCTCCCCTAAGTATAAAAAATCAAATATGAGTCCTATATTATAATTTTCTGTTAAATGCTATACTATTTTTCCTACACATCTAAGTAATAATTCTAGGTTGTAAGGAAAATTTTTACCATGTCTTCTAAAAAGACAGATGCTCTGTTGAATTGGTTGATAACTATAATAGTTATATTTGGCTTCTCCTTGACTGTAATTTTCTTCGCCTTATCCAGCGTTAAGGAATTGTCAATTGCAGAAAAAATCCAGTATAGAAACCAAGCATTAACAACTACTGCAATAGTTTTTCTCGCATCGGCAGCAATGTTTAATACTTATTATGCAGCAAAGCGTGCCCAAGCGATGCAGAAGAATGCGATCGCAGCTGAGAAAAACCTAGAAATTGGCCTTCAAAATGCAAAACTCAATCAAGACAGATTGATTGCAGAACGCTTTATGGGGGCAATTTCCCAGCTTGGCCATGACAAAATTGAAACTCGGACAGGCGCAATTTATGCCTTAGAAAGAGTTGCTCAGGATTTTCCTCAAGAACATTGGACAATCATGGAAATTCTTACTGCCTTTGTACGAGAGAATGCACCTATACAGCGCGTCAAAGGGGAGCAGCAAAACCCGGAATATCAAGGAGCAGTTTACTCAAGTAGGCGTAGAGGTGGGTCGCGTCCGACACCGCAGTTGGAGCAAAACCTCCATGAAGAATTACCAAAAATACGCACCGATATTCAAGCAGCCCTAACTGTTATCGGTAGGCGTAATTCACTGGAAGACCCAAAAGATCAGAAACTTGATTTACGTAACACCGACATTAGACAAGCAGACCTGCTCAAAGCTAACCTACAAGAAGCAGACCTGCGTGGGGCTGACTTGAGTGGGGCTGACTTGCGTGGTGCTGACCTGCGTGGTGCTGACCTTAGTGGCGCTAAACTCATTAGGTCTATTCTCTACGAAACAATATTACTAAAAGCTAGCTTGTGTGGAGCTAATCTTTGTTGGGCTAACCTCAATCGTACCAACTTCTCTGGAGCAAACCTACGTTCAGCCAACCTCTCTGGAGCAAGTCTGCGTGCAGCTAATTTACAGGGAGCGAACCTTTATAAAGCTAACTTGCAACAAGCGTCGTTGAAAATAGCCAATCTCTCAGGGGCCAAGTTGTTTTTAGCGAATTTGCAAGGAGCAAAATTAGGTAAAGCGAACCTGCATCTAACGGGTTTGATTGGTGCTAACCTTTGTGGGGCTAATTTAAATGGTGCCAACCTTTCTGGAGCTAATTTGAACGCAGCCAAACTCCACCAAACAGAAGTCTATTTTGCCAACCTCTCAGAAGCTAGCTTAACGGAAGCTGACCTGTATCAGGCTAACCTCATTGGAGCAAACTTATATCGGGCAACCTTTTATCAAGCTAACCTGACTCAGGCAAACCTGATGGGAGCGAATTTTTCTGAAGCTAACCTTACTGATGTCAAATTGGAAGGGACAATTTTGACAGGAGCGAAAAACTTAGAATTGCAGCAGATTACAGAGGCACTTGGCGATCGCACCACTCGCCTACCTGATTATATCGAAGCACCAACACATTGGCGGCAGTCTGGTTAAGTAACCTCAGCATCATTAGTTATTTGGGCGTATTCTACCGATTTCATAAAATACCATAGTTTCTACCAAAAGTCTCCGTAATCATTATTAATATGAAACCCGACATCGTTAAATATAATTACTTATCCGAACCTGATATAGGACTAGTACAAGAAGGCAAAAGTAAAAAGGCAAAAGTAAAAAGAAAGAATGCTTATTTTGTAAGCTTTCTGGCTATTTAAAATGGTTGGTTTATTTACGCCGTGTTGTACTAGTATTTGATTTTGGAAATGCACGTAGTGGACCCTCTAGGCTAAAATAGTGCATTAGACTTTTGTTGGGTGGAGCGGAGCGCAACCCAACTGATTATCAGGATGTTGGCTTTGGCAAAGCCTCCAACGCCAGTTGCTACAACGCGGGAAACCCGCGCAACGCAGTGGCTCCCCAACCGACAATTTTTTTGCAGCATTAAAGCCATGACAGGCTACTACAAGACTACCGAGATTTTTTCAGAAATCAAATATGATTCCTATAGCGGTTCTCGGCCCTTGTGAGGTACAAGAACCCCACCCCCAACCCCCTCCCCGCTCTTCGAGAGGGGGCTTAAGATGTACCTCACTAGATTGAGAAACGCTATATATCAGTTGTTAGAGATTTCATAAATGATTTTTATGCAGTAGATTTAAGAATCTGTCAAGTTTATCCGTGTTTGTACTCTATCAGATATTTACGGATGCTCTTAGAATCAACCTAAATTTATTTGTATAAGGAGTCAGATATGAAGACTTATGACATATCTTTGATAAAGACAAATGGACTGACGACTTTATTGGTATTTATCTCAGTTATATTTATTTTCTCATTAACTCTAATTTTCTCGTTCTTTGAAAACATTCAAGGATTTTCAATTCAAGAAAAAATCGAATACATCACCCAAGCATTAACAACTATTGCCATAATCATTGGAGGATTGGCATTAATTATTAATGCTTACTATACTTCCAGACTCTCTCTGGATGAGAATCAGAGCCTGTTAACACAACTTCTAGCTGGAACACTAGCTTGGGATCACAACACCAAACCTGGGATCAATTACAGACAACCAATTCCACAAGAGATTGTTCCCGAACGCTTTTCTAAAGCAATCGAACAACTGGGAAATGAAAAGATTGAAACGCGATTTGCCGCAATTTATGCTTTAGAACGAATTGCCAAAGATTCTCCGAAAGACCATTGGACAATTATGGAAATCCTCGCTGCTTTTATCCGCGAAAATGCCCCGGTGAATCAGGAATATGAGGACGAGTCACAGGATTCATCAAAACTTCCTACAGATATTCAAACAGCCTTAACTGTCATTGGGCGACGCGATTCATATAAAGATCCAGTCAATCAGAAACTTGATTTACGCAATACAGACCTTAGCAATGCAGATTTAACGGAAGCTAACCTCTCTAGAGCAATCCTTGTCGGGGCTAACTTGCAATGGGTCAATTTTACACGAGCAAACCTCTCTGAGGCAGATTTATCAGTAACTTATCTTTGTGGATCAATTCTCCATGAAGCCAACCTGCAAAAAGCCATCCTCCCAGAAGCCAATCTTCAAGGCGTAGTTCTCAGAAAAGCAAATCTTTCCCAAGCAATCCTTTATGATGCCAACTTAGAAGGGGCAATCCTTTGTGATGCCAACTTAGCAGGAGCAATCCTTTGTGATGCCAACTTGGAAGGAGCAATCCTTTGTGATGCCAACTTGGAAGAAGTTAACTTCGAGGGTAGCAATCTCCAAGATGCAAACCTGATTGGCAGTAACTTGCAAAGGGCAAAACTGGCTGGAGCTAATCTACAAAGTGTATTACTTAGTACAGCTAATCTCCAAGAAGCTGATCTCCAAGAAGCTAACCTCTCTGGAGCGAACTTGAGCGGCTCGGAAAACCTAGAATTACCGCAGATTGAACAGGCCATTGGCGATCGCACCACAATCCTACCCGAAAACCTGAAAATACCCCAAAATTGGCGATAGCGCGATGTATTGTCTCGTTCTCAGTCTCTGACTGGGAATGGATTATGGGAGGCTCTGCCTCCCTTGCTGGCAGCAAAGCCGCAACCGCAATGAGGAGCATTTTCAGCCAGAGGTTGGAAACGAGGTTGTTTAAAGGGGTTTGGCCTGAAGTTGACACCCATGAGGATTGTGCTTTATCCCTGCGACAGATCCGGCTTTTTCCATCAATTACATTTGGTGTTTTCTATCAATTATATAAGAAATGCTTGCTAGAGTCTGGAGTGCATCAATTGTGGGCATCGATGCCGTCAAAGTAGGCGTAGAAGTCGATGTGTCAGGGGGATTACCGGGAATTGTTGTCTTGGGACTACCAGATTCAGCAATTCAAGAATCAAGAGAAAGAGTCAAAGCAACTTTGAAAAATACTGGCTTTGCCTTTCCGATGCGAAAGATAGTCATTAATTTAACTCCGGCAGATTTACGCAAAGAAGGCCCCTGTTTCGATTTGCCTATTAGTGTGGGAATTTTGGCGGCTTCTGAGCAAGTTAGCGCTGATTTGTTGGGGGATTATCTATTTTTAGGCGAAGTCTCTTTGGATGGCAGTTTGCGTCCGGTGGCTGGTGTATTACCCATCGCCGCAGCAGCCCAAAAAATGGGAATTGCTGGTTTAGTTCTCCCTGCTGATAATGCCCAAGAAGCAGTAGTGGTTGAAGGTTTGGCTGTTTACGGCTGCAAACATATCTCTGAGGTGGTGGATTTTTTAAATAATCCGGGGCGTTACAAACCGGTACAGATAGATAGTGCAGTGGAAACGGCAAAAGCATCCTACCCTGGCGCAGATTTGCATGATGTGAAAGGACAGGCTCATGGGCGTCGTGCTTTAGAAATTGCTGCGGCTGGCGGGCATAATTTAATTTTTGTTGGACCGCCTGGTAGTGGCAAGACCATGTTAGCAAGGCGTTTACCGGGAATTTTACCGCCCTTGAGCTTTGCCGAATCTTTAGAAGTGACTCGCATTCATTCGGTAGCTGGTTTATTGAAAAATCGTGGTTCATTGGTACGCGATCGCCCTTTTCGCAGTCCCCACCACTCAGCATCGGGGCCTTCTCTTGTGGGGGGTGGTAGCTTCCCTCGTCCTGGAGAAATATCATTATCACATCGCGGTGTACTTTTTCTCGATGAGTTGACAGAATTTAAACGAGATGTATTAGAATTTCTGCGTCAACCTTTAGAAGATGGCTATGTCACAATTTCGCGTACTAAACTATCAGTAACGTTTCCCGCACAGTTTACTTTGGTAGCGAGTACCAATCCCTGTCCATGCGGTTACTATGGCGATACCATTCAACAATGTACTTGTTCTCCCCGCCAACGCGAGCAATATTGGGCAAAGCTTTCTGGGCCGTTGATGGATCGAATTGATTTACAAGTTGCAGTGAATCGCTTGAAACCAGAAGAAATTACCCAACAACCTACCGGAGAAGCATCAACATCAGTACGCGAACGAGTACAACAAGCAAGCGATCGCGCAATTACCCGTTTCCAAGAAGAACAAAATCTGCGTTGCAATGCCCATCTGCAAAGTCGTCATCTTCAGAAATGGTGCAAATTAGATGATGCTAGTCGGAATTTATTAGAAGCAGCAATTAGAAAACTAGGTTTATCGGCAAGAGCCAGCGATCGCATTCTCAAAGTAGCACGAACTATTGCAGATTTGGCGGGAGAGGAAAAGCTCAAAACCAATCATGTAGCGGAAGCAATTCAGTATCGCACAATTGATAGAATGCAGTGAAAGGGTGAAATCACAAGTTTCTGTTAGATGCAGGGTATAACCTGTCCCTTTATCGAATGGCACTAAGAAAAGATACAGCCCTTGCTCTAACTGGTTAAGAGCCTAGAGGCTGGGAACCCATTCTGGGGGGCTGCCGCCTCCAGTAGCTTGACAAGAGGCAGCAGCCCATTCAGAATACATTCCCAGCCTCCAGGCTGGGAACGAGACGACACAAGCCTTTGGGCTTTTCTTAGTGCCATTCGTCCCTTGATCTTCTTAAGTTGACACCAATGCCCCCTACCCCCTGCCCCCTAATACTAAGGCGACTGATTTAACACCCACTTCAACCACTGCCCAAAAGAACTTACAACATTTAACCTTTGAACTCCAGTAGCACGGGCGGCGGCGAGTCCATCAACGGCGACTAATGCGGCGTACTGCAAGCCCAAGAAACTATCAACTGCTGCATAAGGCCCACCTAATGTAATAGCCCCAGCCGCATACATTTGACCTCTATCACTACGCATTTCTACTAATTCAAAATTGTTCGCTACAGTCAATCGCCCCAGATGATTCACTGGGAGGTTGTAATGTTTCACCAAATCTGCTAAGAGGGGATTGGTATCTACCTTGGCATCCAGTCCAGTAGCATCAACAATAAAATCAGCTAGCAATTTCATTTCCCCAAAGCTTTGCTCTCGGATACGGGTAATAGTCCGGTTTTGGGCATCTCGTTCCACATCCAGCACCTCTCCGAAGCTAATTTGATACCAACCTTCGCTTAAGCCTTGGGCAGTAATTTGCTGCCAATCCTGGCGGTCTGCGGTGGTAGTTCCACCCCAGTCTGCTAGTAAACGCTTGCGTTCATCGGGACTGGCTTTTTCTAACATTACCCGGAGTTCGCCGCCCCAACAGGCTTTCGGCCAGTTAAAGGGTTGAAATTCGTAATGATTTTTGACTAGGCGGGTGGCTCTTTGAAATTTGTTACCTTGGGGTTTAGGCGATCGCATTAAATGCAAAACTGCAATATTCCGATTTCTTTTTCTCGCTTCATAAATGCGCTGCACAATCCGCGAAGCCACAATTCCTCGCCCTCGAATCAATACGGTACCACCTTGTTGCTCTAGTTGCTCATAAACATGATCGTGAGCTTCATAAGCATTGACAACAGATTTAAAATCTTGATATTTTTCCCTATAAGCTTGCAAATCTGGCAGAAATTGAATTGCTGGATACCCAGTAGCTAAATGTAAATAACGAGTAACTAAAAAAGCATAACTTCCTGGGGCGCGAGAATAGGCTACGCAATATCTGCCATCATCAGTTTTGCGAATTCCCCTAACTCGTCCATAACGATAAATTTGATTCCAGCCAATGCGCTTCGTCTCCCTATCTATGGAATCAAAGACGTTACCCGCACGGGGAGTATAAGTTTCGGCAAATGTTGGTTCAGCAAAGACTTGCCACAAATACTTGAATGCTGAATTTATCTGTCCCTTGGCTAAGTCACCCCAAGCCTCACGCAAGGCATAACTAGGCCAACCCCAAATATTATCAGGACAAGAGTCAGAATTAGAACGCAGTCTTTCATATAAGGGAATTTGCGAATTCAAACAAAGGCGCTTGTAACGAGCATAAGGTTCCGCCTCTAATCCCAAAGCTACAATTTTATCAGCACGTACACCACTAATTCGCAGCAAATCAGCCCATAAAAAGCTACCCAATCCCGCCCCGATCGCCAGATAATCAGATTCATCTACTGGAAATCCTGTAGCATGAAGTGCTTGCACGGCGACCTTTTGTGCCTGAAACGCTAATGGCGGGAAATTACTTACCGAGGGCGTTAGCGGTTGGAATACAGGCAACCTGGGGTCTGGAACATTGGTATTTGCGTTGAAGTGAATCGTTGAAGGGGGGCTAGTATCTGGTGCAGAGGCGCTAGCGGCAAATGTCACCGTTATTAAATAGGGGCCAATTTGCAACGTATCGCCATTAGCTAAGACACTGCGCGTTTGTGGTTGACCATTGACATAGACACCGTTAACGCTACCTTGGTCAATCACTACTAGATGGTCTTGTTCCCAATCAATTAGGGCATGGTAGCGAGAAACTTCGTTACTGTTAAGCAGCATCCGAGAAACCCGCACTCCCCTAAGTTCAGCCGGTAAACGGGCAAATTCTCGACCAAAAGCGATCGGCATATTCAACCTTGGTTCTCGCCGTTCACCCGTCGCTGGTTCTTCCCAACTCAATTGGATTTGTTCATTAGTCATTGGTCATTAGTCATTTGTCATTGGTCATTGGTCGAATGGCACTAAGAAAAGCCCAAAGACTTATGTAGCCTCGTTCCCAGCCTGGAGGCTGGGAATGTATTCTGAATGGGCTGCTGCCTCTCATCAAGAAAGAGGAGGCGGAGCCTCTCAGAGCTGGTTCCCAGCCTCCAGGCTGGGAACCAGTTAGGGCAAAGCTTATAGCTTTTCTTAGTGCCATTCGGTCATTGGTCATTGCTTCTCCCCCACTCCCCACTCCCCACTCCCTGATTCCTAACTACCAAAACACTCACCGCCGCAGCTAAAGATGTGCCACACCAATGACAGCCAATTTGTAGATTCTCTCCTGGGGAAACTTTATGACATTTGGGGCATTCTAAGCCATAAGTTCCTGGCGGTGTTGGTGGATTGTACTGGTGTCCGATATGGACTGGTGGATCTGGTGGCAACAAAATTGTTGCTGGAATGCTGCCTGTGGAAATGCCAGTAACATTGAGTTTAAGTTGTCCCAAAGAGATACTAGTGCCTTCAGTTAAAGGCATTTCACCTTGAACTAATTGCCGTCCATCGACAATGGGAGGATTTTGCGATCGCAAATTCCTAATATAAAAGCGCTGTTGCTGGTGATGAAAAAATATTTCAACGTGCAGTCCAGAGACAGTGGGGTGACTCAGAACAATATCGCACCGGAGGGGATCGCGACCGATGCGGACAGTGCCATGATTTTGACTTGGCTGTTGTTCGTAAATATTCTGAGTTTTATCTTGACCTGCATCGTGCCACTGTAAAGTTAGTGCGTTCATCAAAAATGTGGGTGGAAACCCCGTCCTAAAACGTTGCGGAGGACGGCTTTACAAGACGCTATGAAGCAACAATTAATCCGGTTGAACGACGGATCAATTGCACCTTACTAGCGGCTATCTGTCCTAACCGTTTCCAGTTAGCAACGCTTACAGATATTTGTTTTTCAGTGTCGCCTGACACAAAGCCAAGTTCAGAAACAACTCTGAGTTCTAGTTGCCGATTGGCACGAATCGAGGGAGCCAGTTTAGAGCCTCTTCGATTGTGAAAGCGTTTCTGACGGTGCGATCTAAGACTGAATGCAACCTTGCGATTGATTCTGCGTCCACGTCTGCCACGTCGCATCATGGCGCGTTGTTCCATCCGGTCTTTGACCTTCTGAAATGGCAGTACCAAATGAGCCGTAAACAGCGTGACTTGAGAGGACTGAACGCCGATACCGGAATACAGTTTGCCGGGATCAATGCCAATCACAACGGGCTGAGTTTGGCTTGGTTTCGGTTCGTCTATCAACTGGACATAGAACTGCCCCAAGTCGTTAAACTTGCCGATAGCAAAACCCTCTCGAATCCACTTCCTGGCGCGACTCGGTTTAGTCGGCATGAGTGGTTGATTCTGACTACTGACAACTGGAATACGCATTTTAGAGATAATCCTGTGCGTGAGTTTAAGTCCCTTCGCCCAACCTGATGACAATGTCTTGCCTTAACGCAACGCCTGAACCAATCAGGCTGAGAGTGAATCCGAACTAGGGAAGTATTCGGAAGTCCGTGTGAAATCAAGTCTCAATGGGCTAGTAGTCCGTCAAGTTTAAATTGAGGGGTATTAATTTAGTTCGTAGTTGCGCTTTAGCGCTAAAGCGCAACTACGAACCCTAGTCTCTACTTACGTTGTCCGAATTGGTTCGGACAAGCTCCGTGGCTTCAGCCCGGAGTTAGTGACGGTTCTAACTTCGTAAATCGTATTTAGCTACTTCAACTTGTTTCTGTGCGATTCCTAACACGATTGAGTCGGTGGAAGCAAGTATTTAGAAAAAACTTCAACAAGAGACATCTTGCATAAATCAAAAAAAGAACCCCACCCCGCCTTTGACTTACGTCAAATTCTCCCCTCCCCGCCTGCGGGGAGGGGTATTAAAGACTTTTGTAAGAGGTCTAAGCTTTATTTTGCCGACGCTAGTTGATCAGCAATGCGTGTAGTTTCTGGCAGCCGATATTTGGGCGTGCAGCGTAATACATAGTCAATGGCGGTGGGTAAACTAATTCGATGACCACTGGAGATGTAGAGAGGTTTTACTCCTGTGCGCGATCGCAAAACTGCCCCAATGGTTTCACCTTCATGTATCAGTGGTTGCCAGTTCCCTTTAGTTTCTGCCAATTCCTCATACTTCCCTAGCAACCTGGACTTAGCTACACCAATTGTCGGTAGATCCACAAGTAACCCTAAATGGCTTGCTATACCTAATCTGCGGGGATGAGCAATTCCATTCCCATCACACAGGATGATATCTGGTATTGTTTTAATCTTCTCCAGGGCATCGAGGACGGCTGGAATTTCCCGAAATGAGAGGAACCCAGGAACATAAGGAAAGGTCGTAGGACGGTATGCTAGGCTTGTCTCAATTACTTGCAAATCAGGAAAACTCAGGACTGCGACAGCTGCACGGCTAATGGTTCCATCAGCTTCAAAACCCATATCCACTCCTGCAACGTACTGGATAGGTTCTGGCAGTTGATCGGAGGTAATTACTTGATATCGCAGCTTTTCTTGGATAGCTATAGCTTCTTCCAGTGTCGAAGGCCAAGTATGATCTCGATAAAACTTCATATTTTAAATTGGAAGTAAACTGATTAATATTAATCCTGTTAATTTGGCAAGGACAAAAACAAGAGTTTTTGATGTTGATCCAGGGAAAAGATATTTATTGTAAAAGTCTGTGAACGACTATCTTGATAATAGACATTTTAGCCTAGTTTAGCTGATATTTTGCATCATAATGTTACTTAAGGCTGTGAAGAGGGAATCCTGAGAATATAAGTTTATTTTCCGAGATTTTTCCTTTTACTGGTTATGACACTGCCAAATATTCTCAAACTTGCAAAACAGGGAGATGCAGAAGCGATCGCATCTCTGATGAACCGCCATCTATACCCCAAGGGGATCACTGCAAAAGTTGCCTTCAAAGATGCTTGCTTAGAGGTAATGCTAGAATCTGCCCAAGTACTAAATCAGCAAATTTTAGTTGCATTTATCCGCAAAGGTTTAACGGCTTTAGGGGCTGCATCTGTTGAAAAAGTGAAAGTTTATGGACAACAAACCGGTAAGGAGTTTCCAGCTTGGAGTAAGGAGTTTTATTTGGGTGTGGCAGAAGTAGAAGCAGTAGATAATGAAGAGTCTTCTAGCGATCCTCAAATTTTAACTATTTTTATTAATTTAAGTGGCGATACTGCACGGGAATTAACAAAGCAAGACTTTGAATTTATTGCCAATCAAATAAGCGCTGACATTTTAGCATCTTGTAGTGAAGTATTTATTCAAAAAGTAAGTATTAGTAATGGTAGCTCTGTGATTACAAGGGAACGTTAGTATTTAATTTAGCTCACATATAGACGTAGATAAAGAGTCTTAAATTTGGGGTTTTACAAGAAATCTAACAAATCCAACGGAAATTTTAAATATATGGCTTGAAAGATTTTAAAAATGTTAGTTTTGGCTGAGAAAGGGGAATTCTAGGATAGACGATAGTTTATCAGATTTTCGCATTTATTGGTTATGACACAGACGAAGCTTTTAGAACTTGCTAAACAGGGAGATGCACAAGCGATCGCTTCAGTAATTAATTACCTTTTAAAACCAAAAGATGTTAGTGCCAAGGTAATATTGAAAGATGGTTGCTTACAGGTAATTCTGGAATCTTTTCAAGTACCGGAGCAAGAACCATCAGTCACTTTTATTCATAAACTAATAATCAAGTTGGAAGCTAAAGCTATTAAGTCTGTAAAAATATATGGAAAAAATAAAGGACAAACCTCAGTAGCTTGGACGGATTATTTAAATTTTACTCCTGAGAATGAGGAGACTAAAAAACATTCCAGTATCTTACAACTTGCTAAACAGGGAAAATACGAAACACTCTCTCAAATATGGCCAGTTTGGTTTCCTTATCCTAGTTCTTGGCTTAGGGCAATTATTCTAGTTCCCATAGCATTTCCTGGCACACGTTTAATAGTCTTTGGATTCGCCGGAGTGTTTATATCAGTTCTTGGCAACAGCCCTATATTATTAATATTTTCTGTTTTATTCGGCTTATTAATACCAACAATTTTCTTAGCATTTGTCTACCATCTTTTCTGGTTTATTTGGCAAAAGCCTAAATCATTTAATAAATTACCTAAATGGATACCTACTTTGAATAGTTTATGGGCAGGTTTCTATGGCACAGTCGTTATGGGATTTTGTTTTATGCTAATCCTAACTATCTTTTCGGAATTAGCTTTTTCTAGTTGCAACTTGTACAATCAAATACCGGAATATTTCAATGGTTGTACGGGGAATTTAACAGGACGTGCAACAAATGGAATTTTTTACAGCATTGAAAATAATAATTTTTTAAGCCAACGTTGGTTCCTGATTTGGATGTTCAGTGCCGCATATCTCTACCAATTAGAACACTTGCTAATAAAACGCTTCATTCCTAAGCTCAAACTTATAGTCCAAAGCTTTCAAACTAGACCTAAAAGCGATAGTATTAATCAGACAGATTTAGAAATTGACAGATTGCGTGGTGATATGGGTCTAACCCAAATGCAGAAAGGCAAAAAACAGCTACTATCACTATCTCAATATCATTATAAAACACCTAGGAATTTCAGTAAAAAACTTCTGATAATTATGCTCATTCCCTTGGTTGCCATCGGAATATATTCATTAGTAAAAATTCCTAAAATAAAAGAAAAAGCACCAACTTCTATAGCTTCTCAAGTTACTTTGCCAACTCCATTTGCAACAGCACTCACACCTCAAACTGATATATTCCGAGAGGCAGTAAGTAAAGCAATTAATGCAGCTAACCTTACTCAATCAGCAAAATCTCCAGATGAGTGGAAAACAGTTGCAAGTCAGTGGGAAGCTGCGATCGCACTTATGAAAACTGTGTCATCTTCAAGCCCCAATTATATAGTAGCTCAACAAAAAATCAAAGAATATCAGAGAAATCTCAACTACGCTGAGAAAAATTCCCTTGGTAATAAGTAAAGCGATGTCTACGATGGGCTACGCCTACGCACCTCAAAGCTAAACTAGAGAAAGCAGAGCGTAGCTTGCCGCCGTAGACATCGCTCTTATTTCCACCTATCCTGATGAAATGGGATATTCCGACACTAATGAAGATAAATTATCATGCTTAATGGACTCAGGCAACAGACGATCGTCAAACCTGGTGGTGTAGTATAAATCTGTTCTTCAGAACTTCCAGCAGGTGCAACTGTTGAGGTAATAGTACTTCTGGAGTCACCCGCAAAGCATTCTGAAAAGCCTCTAACTAGCTTTATCGGATCTGCTAGAGGCAATTTTGCCACACCGGAAGAAGTGGATAACTTTATTCGCCAAGAACGAGATGCATGGGAATTCTAGATGCTATTCAAGGCACACGGATCTACCTCGATACCAACATTTGGATCTATGCTTTAGAGGGATATTCAGCATTCCTCGAAGATTTAACTCAGTTATTCCAAAGTGTTGATCAAGGTAATTTGAGTATAGTAACTAGTGAATTATCACTTGCTGAAGTATTGGTAAAACCCTTCCAAAATCATGACTTAGCTCAACAGAAAGCTTACAAACAACTGATTAGCAATTCACAGAATTTAACAGTGATTCCTGTCAGTCGTCATGTTTTAATTGAAGCCGCTCAACTCCGTGCCAGTATTAACATCAAATTACCAGATGCTATCCATGCAGCAACAGCACTCTTGATATCATGTTCGCTTGATTACTTATTAAACCCGAAGAACCCCACCCCGCCAAAGCTACGCTTTGTCTCCCCTCCCCGCAAGCTCTTAGGGGTTGGGGGTGGGGTGCAATGACTGTGGGAATCATAACTATTTATACGGACATGATATGACTCAATGCTCTACTTTTCTAACTAATGATCAGCGCTTTCGGAGGGTTCCTGATCTATCAATAATTTTGCTTTCTCAAATTAATTCTCCCTAGCAGTGTATTTTTACCAGTCACGCTGATAATATTGTGCCGCTTGCGACATATTAAATTGTAATAGCTTCTCGTCTCCCAATTTGTATCGCAAACTCGGCTTAAAAGGCGAAATATTCAAACTGCGAAGAATTTCTGACGCCACAGCCTTTGCTAGTAGCGGTGGTACAGAATTACCAACTTGCCTAAATCCGTGCCATTTAGTTACATGAAATCTAAACCAATCGGGGTAAGAATGCAATCTCGCTGCTTCCCTAACTGTGATACAGCGCGGCGTAATTGGATGAATTGGTCTAGGAGATGTGAAAGAACCCCTATACTTATCTGTTCCGGCTCTTAAAGTATTACAGACACCAGCAGGATGTAGCTTATGAAAACGACTAATTTTTTCTCTCTCGCCTTGTTGAGTCTCCTGAAAACGTTGAATAGTTTCCCCAGAATGTTTTGTTCTTAAACTTGAAGAAAGTATTCGCAAATCATATTCTCGTTTGTAAGAATAATCATCGTTTAGACATTTTAATCCGCGAAGCACAAGAGCATATTTACTAGGCTTTTCGTATTCTGCTACAACCCAATCTCTTATTAGTAACTCAGGATATTTTTCTATTTCAGGTAAATCTCTAATTGCATCCCATACTGTAGGACTCAATGGAATGTCAGATATGTTTTTTAAATTAGAATTTAAATTATTTACTAATGCTTGTTTAGTAATCGGTTGAGGGTATTTCGATAACTCTACATCTTCCCTTGCACCTATGAGAAACAATCTCTCACGAGACTGTGGTACTCCGTAATTTGCGGCGTTCAGAATTTGGTAATTTTCTTCTACTTTATAGCCGTAAATTTTAAACTCGCTAATCAAGTTTTGGAGGATTTGTTTATGTTCACCAACTGTGATTCCTCGAACATTTTCCATGACAAAGAACTTCGGTTTTAGCTCCAAAACCAGCCGATGAAAATGAAACACCAAAGAGTTTCGGGGATCATCAACAACCCGTTTACCAATTAGGGAAAATCCTTGACATGGAGAGCCAGAAATTACCACATCAATTTCGCGATCGCCAATCTTAGACCGATTCCTAATTTCTTCCCCGGTTGTATCCACAACACTTTTACATAACACTGAGCAATCAGGGAAGTTAAACTCATGTGTTGCACAGTGGATCGGGTCAATTTCCACAGAGGCTAACACATCAAAACCAGCTTGCTCAAAGCCAAGAGTCATACCGCCCGCACCAGCAAATAAATCAACTGCGATCGCTCTTTGTTTTCTCATCTCATAAGCCATGACACCTGTGAAGTACCCCAACTTGCCTTCGGCTGAAGTAGTTGCTCTCCCAAATTCAACTAGTACAAGGACGGTCTTATTCGTCTTCGGAGTTTCCCGTCTCAACCGCCCTGGCCACGTTAGGAATTTCACTTTTGGTGAAGTTCGGGACTAAACCCGATGATGGTCTGACAAAGCGTCCACAGGCAGCCGCCCGTCTACCACAGGCGGTTTGATTTTTATTCGCACAACACCGCTTGGATTCACGACAATAGTCAACCAGCTAACAGTGTTCTTTCCCCGATCTACCGATTTTTCTGCGGCAAGTATCTGACTACTACTTTGAAGTTAGCCTGTCTGTTCAATACGGTCGGGCGGGTCAACGACCATTTATATCATAACATAGATGTATTGCTAATATATATACATCATGAAAGAAAAATCGATGATGATCAGACTTTCTCAGAAGCGTTACGACAAACTCAAGCTCTATGCTCGAAGCAAAGAAAAAACAGTTACACAGTTGGCTGAGGATTGGATCGACAGGCTACCTAGCCCATCTATTGACGACGAAAGCACCCCACTCCCTAATCAACCTAACAGTTGATATCGGTCGGAGGTGATGAAAGTCGTCGTCCGGCTATCCATCCCCGCCCTGTAGAGGGACGGGGAATTCCGCCGAATCAGTTAAATATTAAATATACAAAAAATATACAAAATTTCCCCATTCCCTACTCCCCATTCCCCACTCCCTACTCCCCACTCCCCGGTAGCATTTGTAAAATTTCTTGAGCAGCGCGATCGCACACTCCAACTTCTCCCAAACACCGCCGCATTTCTTCATAATCTGCTAAAGTTTGCTCTCTGCGACTGGGGTTAAGTAGCAGATCCATCGCCGTTTGGACAATATTCTCTGGTGTGGCTTGCTCTTGTAATAATTCGGGGACAATCGCCTTCATCACCACTAAATTGGGTGGTGATGCAAAGACTATAGAACCTTTGAGGATTTTCCGAGCTATCCAAGCAGTTAGACGACTGAGGCGATAAACTACAACTTGTGGAACATTTAACAGAGCAAGTTCCAGGTTGACAGTACCAGATTTGCTAATAGCTAAATCAGCCGCCGCAAAAACTTCCTTTTGTTGACTTGATAGAACTGTAGCCCGTAAACCGTAACGCTCAATAGCCTCCTCAATTGGCTGTCTATAGACTTCCAGCGACAGGGGAATCCAAAAACGAACTTCAGGTAATTTAGCTTGAATAGTTTGGGCAGCTTGAAAAATTACTGGTAAAAGATATTTTAGTTCTTGGTGACGAGAAGCGGGGAGAAGTGCGATCGCTATTTCTTCTGGTGCAATCCCCAGTGTTGCACGGGCTACTTCCCGACTAGGAGCGTCTTGCATTCGGTCAACTAAAGGATGCCCTACCCAACGAACTTCTGCCCCTTTCTCTCGAAAATAACGGGCTTCTTGGGGGAAGATTGCCAACAGCTTATCTGTAAAGCCGACAATCCGCTTAGTGTTACGTAAATTCAATGACCAAGCCCACTCTTGGGGAGCAATGTAATACACCACCGGCACATTTGGTAAGTGCTGTTTCATGTAAGTCCCAATTCCCAGATTCGGACTCATGTAATCGATCAGCACCACTAAATCAGGTGGATTTTGCTTTAGGGAAGCGATCGCCTGACGTTGCACCTGAAGAGTTGGTAAAATATAGGGCAGCCCTTCTAGAATACCCATTGAGCCAATACTACTGGTATTTCCCAGCAGAATAGCCCCAGCCTCTGACATTTTTTCGCCACCCAGTGCCAAAATCTCCAATTCCAACCCAATCGCCACAGCTTGACGCTTCAGTGCCGTAATTAGCAGCGACCCTTGCAAATCGCCAGATACTTCGCCAGTGCTGATAAAAATCCGCATTTGATAATTAGTAATTAGTAAAAATTATGAGTTAGGAATGAATAGTTAAGAGTTAGGAGTGAGGAGTTAAAAATTTAAGTCATCAACTCATAACTCCTAACTCCTAACTTATAATTCACGATTCATCACTCACGCTTTTTTTCCCTTTACCGGGAATCAAGCCACGTCTTCCAGGCATCTGAGAAAGTAGCAGAAAGCGGCGCAGATGCTGCAATTCTTCGCTATCCCCTAACAATTCCAACTGTTCCAAAGCATTCTTAAAAGACAAATCAGAACGGTAGAGAATGCGGAAAGCTTTTTTCAGCATCAGCAAATCTGCTGAGTCCATGCCAGACCGTTTCAGTCCCACAAGGTTGAGGGTTCGCACCCGCGCCGGATTTCCTTCCACCAGCATATATGGAGCTACATCGCGGTCAATACGTGCCATACCGCCCACCATTGCGTGTCTACCAATACGCACAAATTGATGGACACCTAAAACTCCACTCAGCCTAGCGCGTGACTCTATATGAACATGACCAGCCAAGGCTACAGAGTTAGCAATCACTACTTGGTCTTCAATGACGCAGTTATGAGCCACATGAACATAAGCCATGAGCAGATTGCCATCACCAATTACCGTCGCTTCACCGGCACCAGTAGCGCGGTTAATGGTAACGTACTCACGAATCAAATTGTTATCACCAATTTTGACCCAGGTTGGTTCCCCCACAAACTTGAGATCCTGGGGTTCCATACCGATGGCCGCACCTGTAAAAATCTGATTTTGCGCCCCGATTTCACAAGGACCCTCTAGCACTGCATGAGCGCCGATTATTGTTTCAGGTCCCACTTTGACATGCGCTCCAATCACAGCATAGGCACCGACTTGCACTGTATGGTGGAGTTCCGATTTCGGATGAATTACAGCAGTTGGATGAATTAGCGTTTTCAAGGGTGAATCTCCAGAACTGTCTTGATAAGCCAGGGCCGGGGCGGGTTTCTGAGGCAGCGTGTGACTCTGCTTAAGAGAGTTATACAACTGCCATCCCATCGAGGCGACTGGTGTTGTTGAGGGTGAAGTATTTCAGTGAACGAAAGTGTCGGGCAAAGCAAGTTAAGTGTGTTTGTGAGTGCGTCTCGTAGAGAGGGCGTCCAAAATCAAGAAATTATCAGGTGCTGTAGTGGATTTTTTTACTGTTATCCTTTTCAGGATTCAGTAGAGGCATTTCACGGCTATGCCCATACCACGAAAGCAAACTTTTAGCTAACTAGAGAAAACATTAATTCCCCTTCACAAGCAAGTTTACCGTCAACTTCGGCACGACCTTGCATCTTACCGAAACGACGTTGTTTTACCCATAACAGTTCCACCGTCATTACTAGTTGATCTCCCGGTACGACCTGGCGGCGAAAGCGAACTTTATCGATACCAGCGAAGACAAACAGCCCGCCTTCTACCGAAGACATTTGAGTTAGGACAATGCCCCCAACTTGTGCCATTGCTTCCACAATTAGTACCCCTGGCATCAGTGGACGTTCAGGGAAATGTCCTTGGAAATGGGGTTCGTTGATAGTAACATTTTTAACACCAATAGCCTTTTTACCTGGAACGTAGTCAATTATTTTGTCTACAAGTAAAAATGGGTAGCGGTGGGGTAGCAATTTCTGAATTTCTTCAGATGTGAAGGTTGTTTTAATCTCCGAGCTGATTGTAGTTTCATTTATAGCCTGTGGTTCGGTAGATGTAGCTGTAGTGGTATCGATGGTATTAACTTCAGTGAGAATTGACATTGGCCTTGTAGTTGATTTTTCATCTGAAAGTGGAGTAGGCAGGCGTATATCCAAAGCCTTAATATAATCCTGGAGTTTAAACTTTAGATCCAATCCAAAATCTAAAATCGTTCGACTGAGCGACTTGTGTCGAGCATCTCGACTTCGCTCGATGGAGCCGGAGCCGAGGTAAGCCGAAGTCCAAAATCTAAAATTCTTTGAGCCAGTTGAATATGTAAATTATGACTGGCTTTATACGCTAAGAAATGAGCAACAGGAAAAGTCCCTAGTAAACTTAAATCTCCTACTAAATCCAAGATTTTATGACGGACTGGTTCATTTGCAAATCTCAATGGTGGATTTAGCCAGCCTTCTGGCCCACAAACGAGTGCATTATCCAAACTACCACCTTTAATTAACCCTGTTTTTTGTAAGTGTTCAATTTGATGCAATAACCCAAAAGTACGGGCAGGAGCAATTTCTGCCGCAAAGCTAGCAGAAGCTTTTCCTAGTTCAGCCGTTAGTGACCAACTATGCCATTGATTACCAATGGCGGGCAGGTCAAAATCAATACCGTAACTAAAGCGGGTTTCTGGTGATGGGAGGGCACATACAAAGGCATCCCCTTGATATACCCAGATTGGTTCTGTAACAACCAAGGTAGCTTGGTTTTTAACGGTTTGTGATACTAAGCCAACTTGGGCAATGTTGGTTGTCCACAAACTTGCTGAACCATCCACAAGCGGAACTTCTGGTCCATCAATTTCAATCCGAGCATTATCCACGCCCATACCCGAAAGTGCTGCCAACAAATGCTCTACCGTGCGAACAGATATCTCACCCTTACCCAACTGAGTTGAGAGAACAGTGTGACTAACTGCGGCAACTTGGGCTGGAATGATCGGCAAATCCGGTAAATCTACCCGCACAAAGTAGCGTCCACTTCCCGCCTCAGCTGGTAGTATCCGCACCTGGGTAATCACACCGCTATGTAGTCCCACCCCTATTTGGGTGATTTCGGCTGCTAGAGTGTGTTGTTGCATAGCCGAAAAGTCAATATATTTCCTTTAGTATTGTTCATCGTCTGTTTTGGTAAAATCCCTGATATTCCCCTAAAAATGTCATTAATCCCTTTATCGGAACAGTATTGAGGTAAATGTAACAATTAGCAAGCTAATCCAGAAAAGTTAATTGTCATTTGTCAGTTGTCCTTTGTGATTCACTAATAACTAATGACAAATTAAAATCTTTCGCCAATACCGAAATTAATCTGGCTACCACCCTCATCGTTGATACCGTAATCAATCCGAATTGGCCCCAGTGGAGACTGGACGCGAATGCCAAGACCATAACCATAGCCAGTACCGTTTTTGTTCAACAATTCAGCTGCTTGAGTACTGGTTCCCAGGTCACTACCAGCATCAAAAAATAGTGCGCCACTAACTACTGAAAAAACTGGGAACCGATACTCAACTGATGCTTGCACATAACTGCGCCCGCTACCTAAGTCTCCTTCTCCATAACCCCGAACGGAGTTGCTACCCCCAAGGGTAAAAGCTTCGTAGGGAGGCAAGTCACCGAGAATTGTTCCTGCTTGGAAGTTAAATGCTAGAGTTTGTGAGCCTTTTTTAGAGAAGCTAATCAACTTGATGGGTAAATATTGGCTGTAGCTCCCCCGTAATCTGGTGAGGAGAATGTTGCCTAGTCCTATAGGGGCTGACTGATCAACACCAAGGCGCAGATAAGAACCTTTGGTGGGTTGCAAAGGGTTATTACGGAGATCGTGCTGTATACCGACTTGAAGCAGCAACAAATCATCTTGACCTCCTGGAGACTCGGTTAATTGAGTCGTGGCTGGTTGTGCGACAATATTTCCATTCGGGTCGAGCGGATTGCCATTACCGTCAAATAGCCCACCTGTTCTTACGAGATTACCACCAGCATCACGCGCGGAAACTCGTTGATACTGTAAACCTGCTGAGGCTGACCATGCGGAAGTTTTGTAGGGATTAGAGGACAGGGGACGGCTAAAAGTGACACCACCACCTAAACGGAGAATGCGGGGGCTGGCCTGAGAATCTGTATTAGTGGGATTATTTGGGTCAAATGTATTAATATTCCGATCTTTGCCCTGAAAAATCAACGAAATAGAACTGCGGCGAAAAATATCGGTTGTGTAGGAAGTTCGGTAGGGATCTCCTGCAATCCAGGGGTCTGTGAAGCGCAGGTCAAACAGCACTAAATTCTGCTGTCCCACCTGTATTTCTGCTCCCAGTTTTTGGTTTCTACCATTCAGGTTTTGCTGTTGATAGCTAAGAGTGCCAAAAAGTCCGCTAGCAGAACTAATCCCTGCACCAGCCGCAATGGAACCACTGCTGCGTTCCGCTACATTCACTACTACATCCACCTTACTGGGGTCACTACCAGGGTCAAGGGACACATTCACATCCTCAAACAGTCCCACTCCATACACGCGCTGTAGGTCTTTTTGGACTGTGTTGCGGTTGAATACTTGTCCTGGCTTCAACTCCAATTCTCGTGTAATGATGTATTCTTGTGTCCGTCCCCGAATCGGTTGTCCCTTCTCGTCTGTATCCTGACCATCTTTATTACGGAACCGGACTCTAATGTTTTCTACTACCCCTTCTGCTATTTGCAAGGTAACAACTCCGTTTTCAGAGACTTGTGGCGCTCCAATCACGTTGGCTAGCACGTAACCTTGGTCTTGATACCGCTTGTTTAACTGCTTGATGCCTTCTTGCAAGTCACGCAAGTTGAGGATTTTGCCATACTGCTCCCGAAATACTTCATCGGCAGTATTAGCTGGTAGTACAGAAGCAACACCAGTGCCAGGATTGGCTTGCACTTCTACCTTGGTTAGGACGGGGTTAGGCTGGACAACAAAGCTCACCCGTACTCCCAAGGGGGTATCTTCTGGCGCTGCTTGAACGTTGGAGAAGAAGCCAGTACCAAAGATAGCGTTAATATCTTCTTGCAGTTGACTGCGGGTTGTGGTTCGTCCTGGTTGGGTACGAATTACTTTGTAAACTTGGTTTTCTAGTTCTGGCGATAGTTGCCCAGTCTGCGATCTAACTACTACTTCTGATACTAGTACGCGGGGGTCGTTGGCTTCTGGGGTTGTGTTGGGTTGAGTATTTCCCGGAGTTGTCGGCGGGTTAACATTCTGCGGATTGGGATTAACACCTGGGCTTGGGGCAGGTGTTCGTTGTTGACTACCTGGGAATGGAGTGTCTGGAGTTGCTGATGGCTGGCGATTTGTGGGTAATAAAGGTTCCGTTGTCGGTGGATTGGTATTTTCTGGGACTGGAGTGGGTTGGGTATTTTCCGGAGTTGTCGGCGGGTTAGGATTCTGCGGATTGGGAGTAACACCTGGGCTTGGGGCAGGTGTTCGTTGTTGACTACCTGGGAATGGAGTGTCTGGAGTTGCTGATGGCTGGCGATTTGTGGGTAATAAAGGT
>NZ_JBALEK010000034.1:0-46845 GCF_036917815.1 Nostoc sp.
ACAACAAGACCTACAACAATCGGATGTACATCCCTTGGATTGCAGTTGGAAAGATCACAGACGGGAATGGGATTATTATCGATAGTTCAAGAAATGAGAACAACCCAAAATTGGGTGCATATAAAGGACGGACTTTAGTTAAAAACAATCTGACATTTAATAATGGTGGATCGGGTATTCATGCATTTATAAGCGATCATGTTGATATTGTAAATAACACAGCCGTTTTAAATAATCAAAGTCCAGAAATTCAAGGAGGGCAAATATTTGCTCGGATGTCATCTGATGTAAAAATTCTAAATAACATTCTCTATGCTTTTCCTGGTAAGGATATTAATATTAATACTAGAAACCAAAACGTTACTTATGATTATAATATCTACATGAATACTTCTAAGATAAGTGTTAAGGGTCCTCACGATATTGTTGCAGACTCAGAGTTTTTAAGTAAGCATCCCACTCTACAAAAAATGTCTGGTGATTGGAAATCGCGGCTAGATAAACAAAATCCGCCAACGCGGACTTATGTAGAGCCTAAGTCAGCAGGTTTTGTTTGTGGGACACTGACTTATCGTTTGCAAGGGAAACTCATCAAAGTGGGATGTTCTCGTTAGCAAGAAGGCGATCGCCTCTCACTCCTTCGGTATTTTCGGTGGACACCAGAAGAGGTTTTTGCTGGACACCCCAAGGGATTCCAAAATTCCTCGCATCACCTCTGTACAGTACAGCCAGTGTCCCAAATCGTCATACATCCGATCGGGATTAAACTCGACATCGTAGTGCAGCACGTTGGGAAGGTCTAAAAACTCATCATCGCTTTGGGGAGAAAGAAGCAAGAGATTAAATGGTTTCCCCTGGCATTGTTTTTGCAGCTTGTTGAGCAGATCAATCACACCATTGCGATCGCTAATTCCTGTACGGACGAAAAGCACTTTGTCACAGTGTCGCAGTGCGTACCAAAACCTTTGGGAGCGTGCCGTGTACCGAACGCGCATCCGTTCATAGACGGGAGACATATCGCTCGTGGGGTCGTCTGTCTCTTCGACTTCATGGGCAAAAGATAAGCCTGACCACTGACTGTGGTAAATTCTACCTTCATCGGGACTGTAGTGTAGAAAAGCAGGGTTCCACATATCATCAAAACCGTGTTCGATGGCATCGGCAACATCTGCAATATTGGTGGTACGGGTTAGATCAAAGGGAAAGGCGGGTCCATCATACTCCATTTTATATAGCATCATGCGGATGGCACAGCGATCGCCAAGGGGAAGAATGGCCACGCGGCTGATATCCGATAATTTGCATTTGTATTGGAAAAACAGCGCAGATTTAGGTGGTGCTTTCACCCGACTTTCTAGCCCATTGTTACCAATCATCATGGTGTGAAAGGGGGCATTGGGATGAAACATATCTTCATAGACACCCGATGGCATAGCTTTAAGTGCGTTGCAAACCTCCGTCCACATTGGTTGGATGTTGTACTCGTTGTCTGATTCGTTGATCGCCCAGAGTTGGCGTTCACCCCCTTGTAAAATCCCCAGATCCCCGTCATAGAACAAAACTTGTGAGTTTTTCGGCGAAAAGAGATTGAAGGCGGTGTTATATTCTAGGTCGGCACCAGGGGGGATTTTTACTGTCGTTGCGATCGCGCCATCCTCTTGCACCGCAAAAAAGGGGAGCGTTCCTGGCTGGGTATCCTTGGCAATATAGATACCCGGTATCAATCCAGCCTGACTTTGCAGTACAGTTTGTAGTTCCTGCCAATCGGGAGCGATGGTGTAGCTGTATTGTGATGGATTAATGATTCGTAAACGCTTCTCTTCCATCCCGACAGAGATCCGAAAGCCGGCATTGTCAAAGTAGATGGGGAATTCATTCGGTTGTCGGCAGCGTTGTTTTTCTTTTGCTAATGCCTCTTTGTTGATGTCGAAGAGATTGTGGTCAATCTGTTGATACATCAGGCTATGACCGAGGGTGTTCGGGTGAGCCGGATCGAAGGATATCCCCGCTTTCCATCGTCCTTGACCATCATCTACAGCTGCCAACCAATCTAATATAGTCACGCCCCAAGTTAGCATCCGGTTGTGTGTGTTTCGGATCAGCGAGTAATGTTCTTGGGAATAGTCGCTATTGGGATAGACTCCGCCCAAAATGGCAATAGCTCCCATGTCTCGCGTCATTTTCACAAGCTGCTGCAAGCCACTTTCAAACCGTCGTTGTACTGCTCGCCGTTCGTGAGGGGGACAGTAGGCTAGCCCTTCGTTGCCCAGGGATAGGGCAATGATTACCACATCTGGTTGTTCTGGAGTGACAACTAAAGGAAATCGGGCGATGGTTCTGGTGACATTCGCCCCCACTTCCGACACATTCACCAGTTTATGCCCATATTTTTGCTGCAAAGCTTGCCCCAACAGCCAGACCCAACCTTTCAAAAACCAGGCTTTATGACCTAATGCGACGGAACTACCAATGACCATAATTTTGAGCCTCTCCCTCCCTTCATCCAGGGGCATCTTGACAGCAGGCTCCTCAATGTATCCAAAGGGGTAAGGTTGTAAATAACCGAATGCGCCATCATCCACAATAATCGTGCTGGAATGATTGTTAGCCTCAATGGGAATCCAGCGATTGGTATCTAGTAAGCTTTCCCATTTGGCGTTACCGTTTGCATCGAGACGCACGTATTTATACTCAAATCTTTGGCGATCGCCTGACTCTTGAATATCTATATCTGTCCACCATAAGGGATAGCGATCGGCACTTGTACGCAGGTGGACACATTTGGTAATGTCCCACAATCCCAACTCTGGAGTCGAACCGACAAGACCGATAGATTCACCCGTTTGCGTGTATGCACTGATATGGAATCGATACATAGAGTTTATCCTGATTTCGTGATGACGATACCAAACAGTCAGGCTGAATCCTTAAACCTACTTTGACGATATCACATAGAACTCTTAAGAATCCGGTATGAATCTTGTTAAGTATACTGAAGCTCTAATTTACATCACCCAAAGCTACCAGCACTCAGGCTTTTCCAAAAAATCAGATTTTTATAGAAGATTTAATACTAATTTAGTAAAATATATTGTATTAAAAGTCTTGGCACAACTAAGAACAAATCAAAAAAAGGATAAGATTAAGTTAAATTTTTCCTTCAATAGCACGGAATACTATTGAGGACATCGGTTAAGTTATTAAAAATAAATTGCGAGAAATAAGCTTGTATATAATAGACATCTCCAGAAATTAAATATCCGTTACGCAGAACCCTTGTAGAGACGTAGCACTGCTACGTCTCTACATTCTTTTTCACCAGATGTCTAAGAGGTTGTTTGAAAAGTCCTCTTCTTGGTAGCAAAACGTTCTAGATCCCCTTAAATCCCCCTTGAAAAGGGGGACTTTGATTCCGGTTCCCCCCTTTTTAAGGGGGGTTAGGGGGGATCAGTAAGTGCCTAAAATTACAGCCAACCACTTTTCAAACAACCTCTAATGTGCGTGAACATCAGCATCAGGAAAACATAAATAAATATTAATATCTTCATAGTTATATATAACTTAATAGTTAAATAATCTTAGGAGAAATAAAAATAGCTGGGATTTGCATCGACAGTAGTACTTGCTCGATAGAGCAATGCAGATCCTCTCTAAACCTAGAATAACAATTTTTTAACTGGTCTTGGCAGGCATAGTGAGTCGGTGACTGCCCAGAAACCTTGCGCTTGAACATTAAGGAAGCAACAATGAGTAGCAATCTAGCCATCAAACTGCGCTCTGGAACTCAACAAGCCCACACGTCGGCGGAAAATGTGGGATTTATGAAATGTTTTCTGCAAGGGGTTGTGGATAGAGACTGCTTCGCCAAGTTCTTAAGCAACTTGTATTACGTCTACAGCGAACTAGAAGCGACATTAGAGAGCCACAGAGATCATCCTGTGATTAGTGCAGTTTACTTTACCGAACTTAATCGCCAATCCTCACTCGAAAAAGACATGGTGTTCTATTATGGGGATAATTGGAGAGAGCAACTTACACCCTCACCTGCTGCCCAGAGCTACATTGACCGCATTCGGGAAATTTCTGCTACTGAACCAGCCTTATTGTTAGGTCATGCCTACACTCGCTACATGGGCGATCTCTCAGGGGGTCAAATGCTACAAAAAGTTGCTCAGTCAGCCTTGAAGCTTTCTGGCTATGAAGGCACATCCTTTTATAACTTTGAGCAAATTCCTGATAAAAAGGCATTTAAGGATAAGTATCGTCAGGCATTAAATGCCTTACCCATTGATGATATAACAGCAGAACGGATTGTTGCAGAAGCTAATAATGCCTTTGGGTTCAATTTACAAATGGCTCAGGAGTTAGAGGGAAGTTTAATTAAAGCACTTGGTCAAGTTCTGTTTAATAGCCTCACTCATTCTCAGAATTCAGGTAGCACTGAAATAGCTTAGTCATTTGTCATTGGTCATTTGTCATTGGTCATTGGTCATTTGTCATTTGCTCCCTCATCTCCCTCATCTCCCTCATCCCCCCCTACTCCCCACTCCCCACTCCCCCCTCCCCCCTCATTCATTGGAAAGCAACTCAATGGTTTTTCTATTACCTGGTGTCAAGTTTGATCTGGATTTGATTCAAAAGTACGACACTCGCGCACCCAGATATACCAGTTACCCGCCCGCTACAGAGTTAAGAGAAACATTCACCGAAACTGATTTTAAGGCCGCGATCGCAGCATCAAATCAACGCAAAACCCCTATTAGTTTATATTTCCACATTCCCTTCTGCCAAAGTGCTTGCTACTTCTGTGGTTGTAACACGGTAATTTCCAACAACAAGAATATAGCTAAACCTTATGTGGAGTCTTTGGTTCAAGACATCAAAAACACCGCAGCCTTAATCGATCCAGATAGAAAAGTGCTGCAAATCCATTGGGGAGGTGGTACTCCTAATTACTTGGAGCCTCACCAAGTAGAATTTTTATGGAAAAACATTAATCGCTATTTCAACATCGATCCACAAGCAGAAATCTCAATTGAAATTAATCCCCGCTATATCGATAAAAACTACATTTTCTTTCTGAGACAGATTGGGTTTAACCGCATTAGTTTTGGCATTCAGGATTTTAATCGCCAAGTTCAAGTAGCTGTAAATCGTGTCCAGCCAGAAGAAATGCTCTTTGATGTCATGAGTTGGGTCAAAGAAGCTAAGTTTGAAAGTGTGAATGTAGACCTAATTTATGGTTTACCCTATCAAACCCGCGAGACATTTCAAGATACACTAAAAAAGACTATTGAATTAGACCCCGATCGAATTGTAGTCTTTAACTTTGCCTATGTACCTTGGCTCAAACCTACACAAAAGAATATTCCTGAAGAGGCGCTACCCCCAGCAGAGGAAAAGTTAGAGATTCTGAAAATGACCATTGAAGAATTAACGAATAACCAATATCTATTTATTGGGATGGATCATTTTGCTAAAACTAATGACGAACTAGCGATCGCTCAACGTAATGGCACTCTAAAACGCAATTTCCAGGGCTACACTACCCACGCCGAGACAGAATTATTTGGCTTCGGTGCCACATCTATCAGTATGCTAGAAGATGCTTATGCCCAAAACCACAAAGAATTAAAGGATTATTACCAGACACTTGCATCGGGTGCTTTACCTGTTAGTAAAGGTATAAAGCTTACTCAGAATGACATCATTAGACGCGATGTGATTATGGGCATTATGTCTCACTTTCAGTTGCATAAACAAGACATTGAAAATAAATATCATATCAGTTTTGATGAATATTTCTCCGAGGAATTAGAGGCGTTAAAACCCCTAGAAGCCGATGGTCTAGTCAGTTTATCAAAAAATCAAATCCAGATTACAGACATCGGTAGATTACTAGTAAGAAATATTGCCGTTATATTTGATACTCATACAAGAACGCGAGAGACAAAATTTTCCCGCGCCATTTGATTTCACTCCTCCAAATGTTGCTGCCCAGATCCCCGACTTCTTAAAGAAGTCTGGGATCTAAATTAATCTGATATTTTTATTAACCAATATTTTGACGCATCTCCAAAAAGTTAGATAACGTTTTAAATCTTCAGATGGATATAAAAAACATACATAACATATATATAGGAATTGTATTTGATTTTTGAAATTATCTACGTAGGTGGGGAGTAGGGAATAAGGAATTAGGCTTTTCGAGTTGTACCGAGCTTTTTCAGAAATCAAATATTAGTCCTATACATATAGAAATCCGATTTGATTTCTGAAAAAATCTAAGTATATATAGGGTGTGTTATCGACAAGAGTACGGCACCAAAACATAAAGGATGGTGCGTTAGCTAGTGGCGTGGCGAGCAAAAAAATTGTGCATTAGACGTAGGTTGGGTGGAGCGGAGCGCAACCCAACATCGTGATATATGTTGGCTTTGGCAAAGCCTCCACCCAACTGACAATTTTTTTTGCAACATTTTAGCCTTGTCACGCCACTAGGTATATTTAAAAAATCAAATATGAGTCGTATATCTATACATAGATGTTCTATTACATCTAAAGTTTTCATAGTAGAAATATAAATTCTTATCCAATTTGTCTAACTTTTGGATTTAGCATTTATCCCATCTGGTAGAAAGAATTTTGAATCTGAGTTGATAACTTAGATACAAGTGAGATTGATGAGGCAGTTATGAGTATTATTGCTTGGGTAGTTTTAGGACTTTTGGCAGGTGCATTCGCTAAAGCTATTTATCCTGGTTATCAAGGCGGTGGAATTCTCTCCACAATGATTTTGGGTATCATTGGTGCTTTTGTCGGTGGAACTCTGTTTACCTTGCTACGAACAGGAACTCTGCAAATTACTGCGGCTGGCGCTGGTTTAACTATTCCTGGTATTTTAGTGGCTGTGCTTGGCGCAATTGTTGCTATTTATCTATGGGGATTAATCAGAAGAAGCAGCAATGCTTAATTGCGGATCAACAGTTATCAACCCACTCAATTTTATTACTCCTTTAGTTTACCAGTTTGAGAAGCTATCAAACATCAAATTAGCTCTATCTGGAAAAAATAGTAGGAGACAACTCAATCCATTCTCTAACATCATAATTTTTGGAAGTGTAAATCTATGTTTTTCCACAAGAAAGAGCCTATTCATGCAGTTAACGTTAGTGAAGCAAATCCTCGTTTTGCTCAGTTGCTTCTAGAGCAGTTTGGCGGAGCTACTGGCGAACTTAGTGCAGCTTTGCAATATTGGGTTCAATCATTCCATGTCGAAAATGCTGGAATTAAAGATATGCTCCAAGATATTGCGATCGAGGAATTCAGCCATTTAGAAATGGTTGGTAAGCTCATTGAAGCTCATACCAAAAATGTGGATCAAACAGAAGCTTATAAAAGTACCCTATTTGCAGTCCGAGGGATGGGGCCTCATTTTCTAGATAGCCAGGGTAGTGCTTGGACTGCAAGTTACTTGAATGAGGGGGGAGATGTAGTGCGTGATCTAAGAGCTAACATTGCAGCTGAAGCTGGCGCTCGTCAGACTTACGAAGCATTGATTAAGTTAGCAACTGACAAAGGAACCCAAGAAACTTTAGTCCATCTGTTAACACGAGAAATTTCTCATACCCAGATGTTTATGAAAGCTCTAGATTCGCTGGATAAGTTGACAGATCCATTCTTTGGTAATATTAAGCCAGATGAAACTGTTGCTCTCTACTACAACTTATCTACAAACGGTGATGGTAAAGATGAGCGTGGCCCTTGGAATTCTGAGCCAGCATTCAAATATATTGCTAATCCCCTAGAAAGCCACTCTTAATTGCATAAATTGCAGTTAGAGTATAGGTTGATTTGAAGCAAAGAGATTTTTGGCAGGTTCTGAAAAACTCCCAATTACCCGGTGAGTAAATAGGCTATCTTCTTTAGATATTGCTGGGCTGTTTAGCTACATCTTGTGAACAAAAATATTCCCGACTTATTATAAAAGTCGGGAATTTTGGCTAAGGGACTGACAAATAAAAAAATGTCCCAAAACTGACCCAAAAACCCTCTCTATTTCTCCTTTCTCTGTGTTGCGCCAGTTGCTTCTCCCGGGGGGAGACGGTACGCGTAGCAAGATCCCCGGAGGGGTACAAGTCTCTTAACCGCAAGAGCGCACTGGCAACTCTATTGTCTCTGTGCTAGCCTGCGGCAAGCCGCTATCGCGTCTACGTTTATTTGGATAATTTATTTCTTGTCAGTCCCTAAGTATTTGGTTATTACACTTAATTGACAGGGCTGGTGTAAAAACCTATTATTTTTAAATAAAAGCTGAGTTAATTAGTTTTTATCGATAAAACTTCTGAGTTGACAATAATTAAGCTTAGATTATATATTAATTAACTCAAAATTATTATCCCTTGCTATTTTCTCAACCAGAATCAAGTAAGGAACAGTGTCGGCGTCCCATCTGTCCTATCCTGGAGATGGGTAAATAGTGTTGTGGGTGAGACTGTGTTTTTCAGCGTTGTGATACCGACTTATAATCGCCAACCGATTTTAGAAAAATGCCTCCGCGCCTTGGAGGTGCAGAAGTTAAGTCAGCCAAGTTCGGTTACTGATTACGAGATTGTCTTAGTGGATGATGGTTCTACTGATGGCACATTGGAGTGGTTAGCAGTACACAAAGACGAGTTTCTCCATGTGCGATGGTTTCAGCAAGATCATGCAGGCCCTGCTGCGGCTCGGAATTTGGGGGTAAAACAGGCGCAGGGAGATACAATTATCTTTATCGATAGTGATTTAGTAGTGCTGGATAATTTCTTGCAAGCTCATGCTAATGCATTATTGCAGGGACAAGAGAAATTAGGGAGCGATCGCTTTTTCACTTACGGTGCAGTTATTAATACTTGTAATTTCGACAACCCAACGGCTGAACCCTACAAAGTCACAGATTTTTCAGCCGCTTTTTTTGCTACGGGGAATGTAGCAATTCCTAAACATTGGCTAGAGAAAGCCGGACTTTTTGATACCAGTTTTCAACTCTATGGCTGGGAAGATTTAGAACTAGGTGTGCGCCTGAAAAAACTAGGTTTGACACTAATTAAATGTCCCGAAGCCGTAGGATATCACTGGCATCCAGCATTTAACTTAGAGCAAATTCCTCGATTAATTGACCAAGAAATTCAACGCGGACGTATGGGAGTTTTGTTTTATCAAAAGCATCCTATATGGGAAGTGCGAATGATGATTCAAATGACTTGGCTGCATCGCTTACTTTGGGGAATTTTGTCACTTAACGGCGCACTAAATGAACGGACAATGGCTCCGTTATTGCAATGGCTAATTAACTTAGGTAAACCGCAATTAGCTTTAGAAATTGCCCGGATTTTTCTTAACTGGTACAACGTGAAGGGTGTTTATGAAGCCTATGCTCAAATGCAGCAAACATTGTGATTGAAAAGTGAGGAGTGCAGAGTTAGGTATAACACACAAATAAAATTAAAAAATCCCTTTTCCTAATACCTTACGCTTCAACACTACTATCCGAGGTCTTGCCCCTTTACCTGAAAAGCCTAGACCTTCGCGGAAGATTTCTGGCATATAAAATCGTCTTTCGTTATCCTTTTCCTTATCTTCGTAAATAACCCCCATTTCCTCTAGCATTCTGACTGTTAGCTGATCCATCTCAAACTGTTCCACTGCAAAAGGAATTTTTCGTTCAGAAGTGGGATATTTAGGTAGTATTTCCTCAACCCAAATTTTGAAAGATGGATATTCTTCCTTGGCTTCTTCCACTTTCTGTTCACTACACGGTTTAAGGGCACGGCGGATTGCTTCAGGAGGTAAAAGGCGGCTATTAGACCACTTTTCAAATTGCACTTCTTTAGCTCTATTTACTGTAATTTCTGCTGCGTGGTACAAGAAGCGGACAATATCTCTTGCTTGAAGCCTTCCATTAAAATCTGTTAAAGCTGCAAATATCCAGAAAGCTGTGTAAGCTTCTTTAGCATTATCTGATCCCAGTCTTTTACCCCATAAATTTTGTAGTTGTTCTGTAATATCCTCTCGACTTAAATTGTCAATACTAGATTTTTCTGCACCTATTACTTCAGACTCACTGCATATCCAAAAAACTAACCGTACAAAAGAATCTTGATCCCAAGATAAATCATAAGAACGGTAAAGGTTCTCAAACTGCCTCAAGTTTTGCGTAATTGTGTAGCGCAGAAAATCACGGCGCAGGAAAATTATCACTCCCAAATTAGATTCCCTGATTTCCGAAAGTTTATTTGGCAAGTCTTCAATCAAAGCTTTTAAGGCTATCTTCTCTTGATTACTAGAGGCAATATTCTGAAAAATATCTTCTAAACCATCAAAAAGAAAGACTATACGTAATGCTTTATGTTTTAACTCACGATTTATGCTGCTAAGACTCTTAGCAGTTTCTGTGTTGGAGTCAATACCTACAGTTCTAGCAATTTCTTTAATCCAAAATTCCGTCCATTGCGGCTCACTCCAGTTTTCTTCTGCAAGTACCCTTTTAATCCTATCTACATACTCAGAATGTATAAATTCATGAACACTATGAGATAAGGTTGCTCTAACCTCACTTCTAGCTTCATTAATAACACGCCTAGCATTATCACCCAGTTTTCCTGATTGAAGGAGAGGAAAAATATATATTTCTGGTTCTAATTCTGGATCTTTCCTATGTATACGATTTAAAAAACTTTCCCAATATTTAAAGCGTGATAATTGAATGTAATTAAAAGTTTTGCCTGCTCCCTTGGCACCAATGGATACTACACGAGGCAATTCCTCTCGAAAATTAGTTGCTAAATTTCTCAGGGGTTCTGTGACTAATAAATCTTCCCCTTGCCCTTCTTCAGCATATTCGTAACGCTGGCATACATCCCTAAGTTCCCGAGCTTCTGCAAGTATATCTTTTTCTTCAGTAGGTTTTAACCTTGAGTCCCCACTCATAGTAGTTACCAACTGTCCTTCTGCCCACTCTCTGGCAATTCTCATAAGTGAAGTTGAACTTAGTTTTGATCGTGCCTCATCCCACTTATTTATATAAAGTAATTCCTCAGCAAAAAAAGTTTCTTTTATCTGCAATCTTGTAGAATCTACACTATCTTTTTCTGACTGCAAATAAACCGATTCCAATCGCTCCAATTCATATTCAAATGCAGGTGATAATCTCAACTCTTCCGTTAGCATACTAACGATCAAAGATGGATCGTAATATCTTTCATCATCTACACTTGCCTCTGACGGTGCTACTCTAGCAATTTGTTCCAGAACTAAGCTTGTACCTCTTACAGATTGATCGTTGATTGTGGTGACAATAAAACGTTGAATTCTTGAATCAAAAATGATAGGACTTGATATTTCACTTAAACCTGCTCTCAAATCAATTAATACATAGTCAGCACCAACAGCCTTACCTAAACTATGAATAGCATTACCATATTCCCAAGCTCCATCTGGACTTCTTACCAAGTGTTCAGGCAGAATAGGTGTATCTAGTAGTTCTTCATCTTCAATACAAGCAGGTAGAAAATAAACTGTTGATTTCCCTTCGTACTTAGCAGATTTTTCAACTTCCCGTGCAAATAATGAAAGCGCTTGTTCTCTTTCAATAGGAGAATAGTGGTAAACTTCGAGAAAATCAATGAAAGAAACTGCTGGTTGTTGTTTTTCAAAAGCGTTCCAATAAGTAAGCCCAGGAGCTTCTAAATCAGCATCAATAACTAATACAGTTGTAGACCTATCTATTTCTTTAGCTCTATCTAGTAAGGCAAAAAGATGCGCTGATAAATTCAGTGTTCTACCAACACCACCTTTAAAGGAATAGAAGGCTACTACACTAGGTTTTCCAATATATGGTTCTGGAAGTTTAACTTGTTTTACTCTTACCGCTTCTACCTCTGATTCACTATCTAAATAAGCAATTTCCTCCCAGAATGGACGCACATCCACATCACTTTGGTAAACTTCTTCTCCAGAAAAAAATTCTACTGGCAATGTAGCATTGCTAAGTGTAAAATAAATAACAGACGATTCTTCCTGATACCAATCCTTGAACCATTCCTTTAAAGCATTGTCAGCATTTTTTCTGTTTTCTTCACTAAGAAGATATATTTCTAAAGCATCTGAGTAACAGCGAATTTTTACTACCCCTTCTGGTAATTTAGTACCATAATTAGTTTTATGTCCAATAGTTCTCTTTACATCAAGCCATGTGAGTAGTTTTGGCGATTTTGGTGCATTCATAGTCTTTCAATTTCTCCCACAATCCATTTTGATATTGCTAATAGCTTATTCTCTATATCTTCATCGCTTGCTTTTTGTTTTTGAGTAACTATAGAAATTACTTTTCCTCCATACCGCCACATTTGGTTAATCTGTCCACTATTTAATTTTCTCTCTTCCTTATTATTCCTAGTATCGAATACTTCACTAATAAATATTTCAGGTAGATTTAAAGACCCTCCTGCGCCTAAACAGTCTAATAACTTATTTATATTATGTTGACATTCAGAAATATCTTTACACGAATCACTACGCTTATGCCCTTTCCTCTTCATTAAGATTGCCTTAAGACCACATTCAACGGCATAAAATAAGAGCAATCGATGGGCGTTAGTTCGAGATGTTTCCTGAGAATTTTTATAAGCACACAGATTTTGAGACCATGCTTTTTCCATTTCCCGATCTGTAAAAGGTATTGCCATTAAGGTATTTTTACTTCGCTTAAATACAAAGTTACTTAGATATATTATGTCAAAATCGCCCCACCCATTAACCGCTCATACCGATACTTCAACTCTTCTTTCATCAAATACCAGCGCTCTAAAGTAACATCCATCTCTATTATTTTCTCCGCCGCTTGCCGCGCTAAAAGTAAAACTTCCTCATCCTCAACCAAACTCGCTAAGGTAAAATCTGGCACTCCCGATTGACGAGTTCCCAGTACTTGCCCTGGCCCACGAAAACGCATATCCATCTCAGAGATGAAAAAACCATCTTGCGAGTGTTCCAATACCTTCAACCGTTGTTGAGCATCAGGACTTCTGGAACTGCTCATCAACAAACAGTAGGACTGAGCCGCGCCACGACCAACACGCCCTCGCAGTTGGTGCAGTTGTGATAAGCCAAATCGCTCCGCGTTTTCAATGAGCATAACTGTGGCATTAGGTACATCTACGCCTACCTCAATAACAGTAGTAGAAACCAAAATTTGCGTTTGGTTATCACGAAATTTGCTAATCGCTTCATCCTTCTCGGCTGAACTCATGCGACCGTGCAGTAACCCCACTTGAAAGTCGGGAAAAATGCTTTCTTGTAGCTTTTGATGCTCCTCCACAGCCGATCGCAGATCCAGTTTTTCTGATTCTTCGACTAAAGGCAAAACTACATACACTTGTCTACCTTGGGCAATTTCTCGGCGGATCAAGTCGTAAGCATGGTTGCGTTGCTGACCTGACAATGCTGTTGTCTGAATCTTTTGTCGTCCTGGTGGTAACTCATCAATTTGGCTGACATCCAAATCCCCGTGTATTGTCAGTGCCAAGGTTCGGGGAATCGGGGTAGCTGTCATCGTTAACACATGGGGTTGTTCGCCTTTTTGCTGTAAACGCGCCCGTTGTTCTACCCCAAAGCGATGCTGCTCATCTATCACCACTAACCCAAGTTGATGGAAGTTTACAGGGTCTTGAATCAATGCATGGGTTCCCACTAACAGAGGTAATTCACCAGTTCCTAACTGAGAATGTATTTGTCTTCGTTTAGCAGCTTTTGTGGAACCTGTCAGTAATTCCACTGGTAAATGCAAGAGGTTAAACCAACTAACCAACTTACGATAATGTTGTTCTGCTAAAACTTCTGTGGGAGCCATCAGCGCCGCTTGATAGCCAGATTGAATTGCTGCGAGGATAGCCAGCACAGCGACAACCGTTTTACCGGAACCGACATCACCTTGCACCAAACGATTCATTGGTGCAGGTTTTTGTAAATCGTTGAGGATGTCGTTGAGGACTCGTTGTTGTGCGCCAGTGAGTTGAAAAGGTAGTATTTCGTAGAATTTCTCTACAAGTTGACCTCGTGGGACAAGAATGGCGCTGGTTTGAATCGCTCTTGCTTGCTGTTGACGTTGCAGTAACCCAAGTTGGAGGTAGAAAAACTCGTCAAAGACTAGGCGACGACGGGCAACTTTCAAAGCGTCACTATCGCTGGGAAAATGGATGTTAGCGATCGCATCTTTCAATTCCATCAAATCATACTTCTTCCGCAAACCACTTGGTAGAGGGTCTTTCAGGTTAGCCGCAGCAGGTAAAGCCGCAATTACCGCCTGTCGCACTGTATTCGCCACCACACCCTCTGTCAGTCCATAAATTGGCACCACTCGCCCAATATTCAGTGACTCAATGGAATCTCCTGGATTTGCCAAAACTTCTAGTTCGGGATTATCCAATGTCAAGCCGTATTTACTTTCTTTCACCAACCCACACGCCGCTAGAATACTACCTACTGCATAACGGCGTTTTAAACTTTCTTGCCAAGCGCGACTACTAAAGCGCGTACCTGCGTAAAACCGACCAATTTTGATTTCACCGCTATTATCTTTTACAACTAATTCTAAAATTGATAATTTCTGATTTTTAGGACTGGTAAAGCAGTTGCAACGCTTTACTGTCGCCACTATTGTCACCGTATCACCCGCCTGTAACTCGCGGATATTCACCTGACGTGCATAATCAATGTGGTCACGGGGATAGTAAAAAAGCAAGTCGCGGACGGTGTGTAAACCAAGCCTGGCCAAATTATCAGCTTTTTTAAAACCTATTTCTGGCAAATCACTGAGTTTTTGCTCAATGTTCGGTGCCAGCCTCCGACTCACCTCAGCAACAATTGGAGATTTTGGGTCGCGCCTTTGGTGCGCTGGAAGCGCAACTTGAATTTTGAACTGATTAATTCTCCCCTGCTCCTCTGCTCCCTGGTCACTGAGCGCAGTCGAAGTGCTGCTCCCCTGCTCTTCTTGCTGTAGTTGTGAGAGATACCTGCGAGTTTCTGCTACTAAATGTTGTCTTTCTTCAAGTGCTAGATGTGGGTAACTGGCAAATTGCACCGCTAGTCCTTGCCAACGGCGGCGTTCAGTTTGGGGCAAGCCTGTTGGGAATTTGCCCAAAGTTAGGCTGAGAAATTCACTGAAGCGGTATTGTTTACCCACCAAGTCTGTAAAGCCACGTTCGGCTTCTATGGCCAAGGCTTTTTGCAATCGTATCCAATCTGGTTTTTCATTAGTCATTGGTCAGCAGAGTGAGGAGTGAGGAGTTAGCAGTTAGGAATAAATAACTCATAACTCATAATTCATAACTCATAACTTCATTCAAACCAACTAGCACGCCATGCTGCTTCAGCTTCAGCGATCGCTCTTTCCCGATGTTTCTTTTGATACTCTCGTCCCAGCTTGTTTAGCTGAACTAAGATATTGCGGATTTGCCTGCGCTCAGACGAGAGTTTTACATCAGCAAATTCAATTTCCCCTAGCCGTAGGTTAATAGCCATAATTTGCGTCAGTCTAGAATCTTCTGACTGCTGCTCATTTTCAATTTCAATTACTAAGTTTAATAAATTGGGTGGTCCCGGCATTACCTCCCCAGATGCTTCTGATGCCGCAGCCGCCGCAGCTGCTAAAATCGGTTCTGGTAATTTTTTGGGTAATACCCCAGCTTTTTGTAACAAAAGATTAGCATCATGGGAAAGTTTTTTCAGTATCTCTTGCGTCACCTCTTCTAAATTCTGTTGCCATTTTGCCAGTTCTATAGGATTAGATGTGTCGGCGCTAAGAGTTTGAGAATTAGAGGTGTCCATAAGTCCAGAAGATGAAGAGGATGTTTCTACCTCATCCCCCTCATCCCCCTGATTCCCCTCATCTCCCTCATCTCTCCCAACTTCCTCATTTTTAATACAAACGAGCAATTGCTCCGCTCCCACTTGACCTAACTTGCGGATGCCTTGTTGCAATTGCTGGCGCTGATTCAATGACAGATACAGAAACTTTTCGGGATACCCATGTGTACAAAGGTGGTAACTCGCCAAAATCAACTGTTTTCGTACAGCTATACCCAAAGTGTCTAGATAACTAGCATAAGCGCTTTGTAATTCTACTGCGATCGCGCGGATCGCTTCTTTCAGTGCTGCAATATCCTGCTCAATTCGCTCAATTGCTCTTGCCATATCTTCTCGTTATTGCCCATGTGAACTATTACATAGTACAAATGTACGAATTTATTTGAGGATAACTTTCCAAAGAATTTTATATTTTAAATTAAATGCGATGTTTCGCGTCTGTACTAAATAAAATACAGGTCAGGCTATTTGCTTGACCTGTTTTGTAAAGAGTCATTAGTCATTAGTCATTAGTCGTTGGTAAAGACTAATGACTAATGAACAATGACCAATGACTAATATTACTTGCCGCCCATTTGTGCAGCGACTTCATCAGCAAAGCTAATTTCTTGCTTGTCAATGCCTTCGCCCAGTATGTAACGGACAAAGCGAGTCACTTGGATGTCTCCGCCTAATTGAGCCTTTGCTTGCTTCAAGAGGTCTTCCACAGAAATACTCTGATCGCGAATGTAAGGCTGATCGAGCAAAGTCAATTCTTTCAGGCGTTTTTCAATCCGTCCCTGAACGATTTTTTCTTTGATGTTATCTGGCTTGTTCGCCAAATCGTCCTTGCCCATTTCAATGTCTTTTTCTTTTTGGGCAACTTCGGCAGGAATTTGGTCTACGCTCACATACTCGACATTTGGGCAAGCCGCAACTTGCATTGCAGCATTCCGTGCCAAGGTTTGGAACTCGGAATTAGCAGCCACTGACTCAAACTGAGTACCCAGTTCTACCAATACACCAACTCGACCGCCAGTGTGAATGTAGCTGTCTACTACACCTTGTGTGCCCTCTGCTATTGCAAAATTAACAAAGCGACGCACTTGGATATTTTCACCAAGGGTGGCAATAGTTTGCTTGATGAATTCTTCTACAGTCCCAGTTTCATTCTCAATATAGGGTTGAGCTAGCAAAGACTCAACACTATCAGCTGTCGCTGCTTGCTTTGCTAAGTTCTTAACTAAAGCTTTAAAAGCCTCGTTACGAGCAACAAAGTCGGTTTGGCAGTTGACTTCTATGAGTACTCCCACTCGACCACTAGGTTGAATGTAAGTTTCTACCAGACCTTCTGCCGCAATGCGATCGCTTTTTTTACCAGCTGAAACTAAGTTCTTTTTTCTTAGCCAGTCGATGGCTTCATCTATGTTGCCATCATTTTCTATCAGCGCCTTTTTGCAGTCCATCATGCCGGCACCAGTTTTTTGGCGTAGCTCTTGGACGAGTTTTGCAGATATTTCCGCCATGTTGCCTCAATTCCTAACTTGACCTCGAGTTGTAATCGCTCACGGGTGTTGAGTATTTCTATCTTACTCAGGGCTGGGGAAGAAAAAATAATGAAATTATCAGGTATGAGTTGTTCGCTTCTACCTTCGCCTCCCATTTGCCGCAGACTAGGGCAATTGCTGCAATTCTGCTAGCAACTGCCCTCCCTCGGACATTTCCTTCACCCCGGCTTTACCGAAAAATTGGGTTTAAAGCCCCGTCGTTCTACGAAGGCTTTGAATTAATTAGTGTACCAACAAACTATACTAATCATAGTGGAAAGGTAATTAACCACTTAAAAAACCTAGCTGTCGAAAGACAAAGCACTGAACCTTGATAATTGAATCTATGCGGTTCTACTGCATTCTTCTAGTTTCCTCCTAGCAGTAGGTAAAAGGTTCATAGGAGCTAGACGACTCAGATTTTTGAACCTATTGGTTTCAAACTAAACAGGACTTGCAGCAATGCAACTAGGGTAGGGCATACCCAAAGTTAATGCTTGGGGAGAGTCCCACCTCTGGGCTAGGTAACGCAAGGAACCTATTTTAAGTGGTCTCGTTGAACCAAGAATCCCCGTCCAATTTATGGCGGGGAGTGTCAATTATGCCTCTGTTTCCTCGTCGGGAATTACAGCGTCAGTATATTCGCTTTCTTCGTAGTCTTCGTCATACTCACCACCGTCGTAATCTTCGTCATACTCTTCAGCATCCAGCTGACCGTGACGACCTTCATAAATCGCATCCGCTAATTTTCCAACTATCAGCTTAATTGATCTGATCGCATCGTCGTTTGCTGGGATGGGGATATCGACTACATCTGGGTCACAGTTTGTATCCAACATGGACACAATGGGAATATTCAGCTTTTGGCATTCTTGAACTGCATTATATTCCCGTCGTTGGTCTACAATTACCACGATATCGGGAACTTTCCGCATTGTTTTAATACCGCCCAAGTATTTCTGAAGCTTCGTCATTTCCCGACGCAGCATTGATGCTTCTTTTTTCGGTAATAAATCTAGTGCGCCATTTTCCTCACGGCGTTCTAAATCTTTTAGGCGGTCTACCCGTGTTTTGATGGTTGCCCAGTTGGTCAACATTCCGCCCAACCAGCGTTGATTAATGTAGTGGGAACCACAACGGGTAGCTTCTTGGGCAATAATTCCGGCTGCTTGCCGCTTGGTGCCGACGAAAAGGAACTTCTTCCCTTGTTCTGCGTGCGATCGCATATAGTTATAGGCACTATCCATCAACTGGGCGGTTTGCACCAAGTCGATAATATGTACACCATTGCGGGAAGTGTAAATGTAAGGAGACATTTTTGGGTTCCAACGCCGGGTCTGATGCCCAAAGTGAACCCCTGACTCCATCATTTGAGCCAATGAAACGACTGGCATATATTTTCTTACTCCGATTCGGGTTAAACCTCCATCCAAGTGCATTTCCCAACTGGGAAACACCCGAATTCTCAGATGTGCGAGATTAGTTAACCATACTAGGTTAGCATATTCTGAAGAGTTGTAGTTGGTTGACAGAGTGATGGCGAGAAAATAGCGCTGCCCACTCAACAATTGGGCAGCGCTATTTTTGTAGTGATGAAAATCTTAGTGTTTTAAAGGTCTACTGGCGGTCTTCTCGATCCTTGGGTTGGGATTTTTTCCGCCGTTGTTCAACCTGATCGTCAATAGTTTCTCTCATTTTGCGATCGGCAGCGTCCATCGCCGAATACTTAAAGCGGTTGATTATGCCACTGAAGAAGTTGCTAAAGAATCTTTCAATTTCTTGCATAATTTAATACCTCGGTATTTAAAGGTAAATTCTTGACTTTACATTGATCTTGCACTTTCTAGTGGAAGTGGGAAATAAAACTCTAACCTGTTATGGAAGTATCTTTTAGTCTCTTAGCGTCTCTAAGTGCTTACAAAGCTGGCGGTTTATTTATCCTTTGAACAGTTTTATTTGTGAATGACTGTATAAAACAGTCTCATCAATTACATCAGTATTGTTGAGACTTACAAGATTGAAACGCTGTGAACGTTTATATATTGTATTCTGTCCAAGGTAATAAATGTGTCAAAGACACAGGTAACAAATTGTCTACTTCTTTGTAACAATTTTTCGATTTCATGCCAACTTACTGCTTAGTACCTTAGTGTGATTTATAGGACTAACGGTTAAGTGACGCAACTTATAGAATTACTGAATATTATCGGGGTCTACATTGAGCGAACGCAACCTCACCTTTAATTTTTCTATCTGCAATTCTGCCTGTTCTGCTCGTTGGCGTTCCTGTTCTGCTCGTTGACGTTCTTGTTCTGCTCGTTGACGTTCTTGTTCTACCAGTTCTTCTGCTTGTTGTCTTGCTAAAACTTCCTGCCCTAAAGCCTCTGCCAGTTCATTGGGGAGCAGTAATTTTTTCCCCGTATCCTCTTGATAAAACCCAATTAGCCTTCCCTCAACCACCAAGCGCAGTTGTAAGGGTTCACTACGTCCATCTTGTATAGGTTCGTAGATTTCTCCTCGGAGGCGATAGCCACGTAACTGTTGTTCTACCCACTCGCCTTTAGGGTCAAATAGCCAGTATTCCTTGACACCTAGCTGCTCATAGAGGGTCTTTTTGAAGATTTCGTCTTGTCCCTTTGTCCCAAAGGATGTCATTTCAAAAATAACTGTGGGTACTTGACCCTCTTCCCAGATTTTATAGTTGTCCCTACCACCGGGTGCAACATCAAAAATCACCATCACATCTGGGGCTACCCGCAACTTGGGAAAGCCTTGTGCATAATAAAGAAATTGATTTGCCAATACTGTTGCCTGACGATTTGCCAAATACTGTTTCAGTACTTCCAAAGTAGTTAGTAAGGCATAAAGGTGGTCGTAGGTTTCTGCCACTGGTTGACCATCAGCACTGGGGTAGAAGATTTCTGATTCGACACTAACAGGTAAAGTAGCCGTCATGGTTGTAAAATCAGTGCTACGAGATTATTGTAGAACAACTCTAGCTCTCTCTAACTTGAGATGTGCAAGCTTTGCAAAATACGCCATCTGCGACTTTCTCTCAAACCTAACCCCCAACCCCTTCCCTACTAGCGTTGGCGAGCAAAAATCAAAGCCTCTCTCCTTTTAGGAGAGAGGTCAGAATATTAAGTCGCACATCGCGTCAAAATATAACTAGATAACTCACAAAATCCTTCCCCTTCGGCAGCAGTGGTAATGTAAGCAGGGTGATATTTCAACTGATTCACATATTCCAGCACGTTGGCCACACCTACAGAAATAGGAAAATAACGATCATTAAATAAACTTTCATCATTGGGGCTATCGCCAACAGTGACAATTTGTTCTGGTGAGTACTGGGGCAAATATTCGCGCAATACCTGCAACAATCCCACAGCTTTATCTTGCCCTTGAGGTTTAATGTGACACTGCACGTTGCTATAGGTAAATCCCCAGCCCATTTGTTGACAGAGATTATCTAGGGTTTGTAGTTCATCTTGGTGCAAACCAGCTACATCAAAAGTCCAGTCGGTGATGCGAAAGCGATTATCAGCAGATTCTTGGATTTGGGGAAATTTAGTTTGTAAATTCTCAAAAGTCGTAGCCAAGTGCTGGCGATGTTGAGCTAAATCGGGAATGGGTGTTAAGACTACTGGTTTTTGGTTCCCAGAGGGAAAGTACAAACCGCCATTTTCTGCGTAGGCGTAGCCCGCCGTAGGCATCGCACCTGCTACTGGCATCATCGCACTTAATCCACTCACCCAGCCAGCAGAACGTCCGGTGACAATCATTACTTTAATGTCAGCTGCGGCTAAATCCTCTAAAGCTTGCAGCAGTGCAGCAGTAAATTTTCCTCGTCTAGTCAGGGTGCCATCCATATCTGTGGCTATCAGACGAATATGAAGAAAGCTTGTACTTGAAATCTCAGACGGGCTAGGGAGGCTGAAATGTCTGGACATAGGCGGTTTGTAAAAAGCTGTAAAAAATATCCATAATACAGCAATATGGGATTGAATATTTGGGCATCCTAAACATTAGGAGTCAAGTTTTTCAATTTCCCAATCATGCCCCCTTTGATGTTTCTTGCCCAATCCCCCGTGCCAAAGACTAAAAAGGCATCCCACGAAGTGCCAGCAAGTAATCCTCAAATACCAGTATTATTGCTGGCAACTTCTGGAGGACTGGCTTTAGTGGTGATTGCTTTGATTGTATATAGTAAGCTCCAGATGAATAAGCTGGAGAAAAAAATTAAGTTTGAACAATTCCGGGCGCGAGAATTAGAGAAAAAGTTTAAGCTGGCGCTGGAAACAATTCGCAAAATGGAAACTAATCCCGATTTGGTCAACTCACGGGATTTTAACCTGGATTATCTGCGAATGCGGATGTCAGAGGAGCTGTTTCATTTTGCGATTCTTAATCAAGTGAAGATTCAGATCAAAGAAAAAATTTCTCAAGCCCTGCGTCCCAATCAAGCTCAACAAGGATCAGTCGGAATTGCTAATAGCGCTGGACGACAAATAGATGAAATTTTTGATGTCGAGTATGAAACTGGTAGTCCTGGGAACTCTGCTAAACGAGTGCTGTTTCGCATTCAAGTTAGGTTAATGAAGTTACCCACGCAAGCAACTTCTGCAACTATTAGTCAAATTATTGACTGTATAGAAACTTACCTAAGCCCCATAGAAGACGAAGATAGTTGGCAACCAATAATTCAAGGGCGGATTGCTACTATGCATTGGGATCAAAAGGCTAAACCTACGCCTCTACTGGTGCTAGAGCAATCGAATGAAGGGGTGAATGTGACTTTTCGTACTACTCGCCAACCAAATACTCCACCTCCGCCCAACTCACCTGGAATTAAAAAATCAGGCTCGGCTAGACAATAAATCATTAGTCATTGGTCATTAGTCATTAGTCATTAGTTATAGCGGTTCTCAGCCCTTGTGAGGTACAAGAACCCCACCCCCAACCCCCTCCCCGCTCTTCGAGAGGGGGCTTAAGATGTACCTCACTAGATTGAGAAACGCTATATTGGTCATTCACAAATTTGACTTTGGACAAATGACTAAGGACTAAAATCATGACTGAATAGCTACATTTGGAGAATTACGGGTTAAAATACCATCTTCCATTTCTATGATGCGATCGGCTATGTCTAAAATGCGGTTGTCATGTGTCACTAATAAGATAGTAGTTCCCTGGTTTTTGGCTAGACTCTGCATTATTTCTACAACATCGCGTCCTGATTGTTTGTCTAATGCTGCTGTTGGTTCGTCTGCTAGCACCAGTGGGGGACGATTTACTAGGGCGCGAGCGATCGCAATTCTTTGTTTTTGTCCACCAGAAAGGTTGTCTGGATAGTAATCAACTCGTTCTTCTAGACCAACTGACCCCAGCATGGCTTTTGATTTAGCCACTGCTTCTGTTTGAGAAATATTATTATTCAATTCTACCGCCATTTGCACATTTTGCTTGGCTGTCAAGAATCCTAACAAATTATGAGCTTGGAAAATATAACCAATGTTGCGTCGCATCTGCACCAGTTTGTTTTGACTGACCCCAACGAGTTCTTCATCTAAAAATTTTAAACTTCCCTCTTGTACAGACCGCAAGCCACCAATTAAGCTCAGTAATGTTGTTTTACCTGAACCTGATGGCCCGGTCATAATGACAATTTCACCAGAATAAATTTCTAGGTTGATGTCAAATAATATCTGTTTTTTCAGTGCGCCTTTGCCATAGTAGTGATTGAGATTTTTAATGGCAATTACAGGTTCTTGTCTCATCATAAATTTGTTAGCTATAAGTGAGAATATTTGAAAGGTAACTCTAGTGAATACCAAAGACAACCTTTTCTTAATTGACAATTCTAAGATAGAATTATTAACAACATCTTTTAATTAATATTCAATTAATTAAAAGATATCTGCTGGATCGGCAGAACGTAATTTTCTGACTGCGATCGCACCGGAAATAATACACATCATTATCGTCAAAAACAACACCATTACCGCCCGATCAAAGCTCATAAAAACTGGCAGAAGCGTTGCATCCCTGGCACTTTTATACATAAATAAAGCAAAAATAATTCCCGGAAAATATCCTAACACTGCTAATAATAAAGCCTCCTGAAGAATGACTGTCAATAAATAGTTTTGTGTATAACCTATTGCCTTGAGAGTAGCGTATTCAGCTAAGTGATCTGCAACTTCTGTATAAAGAATTTGATAAACAATCACAGTCCCCACAATGAAACCCATAACAGTCCCTAATGTGAAAATAAATCCAATCGCTGTACTATTTGCCCAATAATTCCGCTCAAAATCGATAAATTCTTGCTTAGTTAAAACATTTACCTCATTAGGTAAATACTTTCGTAGTTCTTGGGCAACAACGTTAGCATCGGCTCCCGGTTTTAATCTAATTAACCCAATATCAATTAATCCTTTTTGACGATTGTTGAATATCCGCAGAAAGTTTATATCACTTGTAATTAAATTACCATCTGCACCAAATGATGCACCTAATGTAAATAGTCCTACCACTTTAATTCGCCGTCTTCGTACTTCTGCTGTTACAGTCTTTCCTTGGTCATAATTAGCGGCAATTGGGCCATATTCTACCCGAGAAGAACGGTCAAATAGAACTACATCAGGTAGTTTCAGTTTATCTAAATTCTCCTGAACTCCAGGTAAGTTAACTATGTTAGTTTCTGGGTTCATTCCATATATCAGGATACTCCGAGGGCGGCCGGTTACAGGATTTTTCCAGATTGTAAAGTCCAAATATATCGGATGTACTGATTGGACTGCGGGTAACTCTAAAGCTTTATATAACCGCCGTTGAGAAAAACTCCTCATCGCCAGGATAGCGCTAGATTGACTATTAATTAAAACAATATCGCCTTGCAAGCTGTTATGGAATCGAACGTTACTATAATACAGAGCATCCCGGAAGCCGAGTTGCATAAACATCAAGATATCAGCGAAACCAATTCCCGCTAAAGCTACAGCTAGGCGAGTTTTTTCTCTGGTTAGTTGTAGCCACGACAGAGGGATTTTTTGAGTCATTTTAAGTGATTTTAGATTTTTCCTTCAGTCAATTAAGTGATACCAACCTAATTAGTTATTAATTTCGACAACAACTTTGGCGTAAGTTAAACCAGAAACTTTCTGGCTATCTGCTGGAGGTAGAGCAATTTTCACTTCTACAACTCTGGCATCCACATCTGCTGCTGGATCTGTATTCAGCACATCTTTTTTGCCAATTTTTCTGCCAATTTCAGTGACAATTCCCTTTAATTCGCCGCTAAATGCTTCATTGTCGCTGGTGATAGTGGCGTTTTGACCAATACGCACTTTACCAATACTGTCTTCGGGGACTTCTGCGATCGCAAACATTTGGCTGGTTTGACCAATTTCAGCAATGCCATTTGCACCGATGGCTTCGCCTGATTTGGTGTAAACCTTTAAAATCTCTCCAGTGATTGGTGCTTGAACGTAGCTTAATCTCAATTCTGCTTCGGCTTTTCTGACATTGGCGATCGCATTACTAACTTGAGCTTGGGCTACTTGCACGTCGGTAGGACTAACATCTAAAATTTTGCTCAGTTTGGCCTTTTCTTCATCAATTTGTCTTTGCAAAGTTCCTAAAGTTTTGTCTCGGTTAACTTTGGCTTCGATTAACTGCTGTTGTAATGTTGCTAAATTTTGGATTTGGTTAGCTCTAGCCTCAGCAAGTTGCTGTCGCAGGGTTGCCAATGTCTGCTTTAAAGTAGCTTGGCTTTCAGCCACTTGTTGATTAGAAGTTACTGCACTCAAGCGTCTAGTATCCCGCTCTTGCTGAGAAATTGCACCTTCTTTGTATAAAAAATCATAGCGTCCGGCATCAACTTGGGCATTGCGCTGTTGGGCTTGGATACGTGTAAGCGTTGCTCTGAGAGTTTCTCTTTGCCCACTGAGTTCAGCTTCTAAGCGATTCACAGTTGCTTGTTGAACAAGTTTATCACCACTTAACTGGGCTGCAATCCGAGCGATCGTTGCTTGTTGACCATCTCTTTCCCCAAGAAACTGCGCTTGTAAGCGAGCAATAACTGCTCTTTGAGCTTGAATATCTCTTGGAGAACCAGCCCTGACTTGCGCTAAATTCGCACGGGATTCTTGCACTTTGGCTTTCGCCTCTTCTAGTGCGGCTATTTGGGTATCGCGGTTGTCTAAAATTGCCAGAATTTGACCTTGCCTTACCTGTTCACCCTCTCTCACCAAAAGTTGCTGAATTCGTGACGATGGTGCTAATCCTGATGATGGGGCGGACAATTTAACAACTTCGCCTCGCGGCTCCAAACGCCCTACAGCACTAATGCTATTGGTAGATGGCATTACGGGTGCAGATGTAGTTAGTTTTCTCAGCTGCTCAATTTTAGCTGTACCTAATATGCCAGCCGCGATTACTATTGGTACGGCTACAGCAATACCCCACCAAATCTTCGGTTGTTCACGATTAAGTGTTTGCTCACTTGGCTTTGGCTTTTCAGTCACCCTTGACATAATATGTTGCCCGTTTACCTGAATTGTGCTGATGGAAGTAAAAATAAAAGGGTTTTTTATCAACAGCCAGCCGCTTAGGACAAACAACAGTGGTTTAAAGCTGGGTATGGCTTAAAATCTATTGCGTGATGAACGTTCAATATGGCTTTACAAAATGGTCTTTTCTATAGTGTTTCTCGTATGCAATACACTTTGACCCCTTTGCAAACCTCTCTCCTAAAAGGAGAAAGGCTTTGAGGCTTACTCCCCAACGCTAGTAGGAAAGGGGCTGTTCTTGTTAGGTCTGTATTCAAACGGAGAAACGCTATAGTAGCTGGCTATTCAATAACTCTGAGTATTATTGAGACATGAGTGCAATGGGAGTGAACAGAATTTACAAGCAGTATGAATCCAGATGTAGAGGTGCGATAGATCGCACCTCTACACAAAATCCCAAATTAGTATGATGCGGTACTTTACTGCTACATTCATTACGGCTACACTTAGTCACAAAATTGAAAAGAAACATCAAAAATAGACTGTTGCCTTTGTTGGATACAATCTTGCTACAAAATTGAGTCTTCCTTAAGTCAATCAATGATTAACTAACTAAAAATATCTGTTCACCCTGAGCGAAGTCGAAGGGTCAACTTGAGCGTTCTTAACATCAGAGTTTCCTTAACTTTTTGGTCAATGAGTTAGAGAGACGCGATAAATCGCCGTCTCTACAGAAAATTTATTCGTCAATTAGTTCTTCACAGACTACTAGTTGCTTGTACCTACCAAGACAAGAAACCATTTTGTGATATTTGCTTTAAAGACCTTACTACTTTCTCGGTTGCTGCTTTGGGACTCCATTAAACTCTCGTTGAATGAATTCTACATTTATCCGTTACGCGAAAACGTAACGGAGCCTACAGATGGGGGAAATGGGAGTCTCGCAAACCAAGCAACCAAGCAAAGGTGAACCCCCCAGCATTAAGAAAACAAAAGATCACAATGTTGGTTGTTGCTAAGTCTATTAATACCAATTTTTTATGAAGCTGCATATAATTCGATCCCCCCTAACCCACGCCAGTCGCTCATGGGGGAAACCCCCTTGGCGTTAGCCTCTCCCTTTGGGAGAAGACCTCGCTGGCTCCCTTGGGGGTAACCGGAAAACATCTATCAAAGTCCCCCAATTTATCGGGGGATTTAGGGGGATCAAGATATGTGCAACTTCACATTAAATTGGTATAAGTCCCGGATAACTTGAGGTCTTTTTTTTATTTCAAACATCACGGCTAAATTGCATCTTGATGTTTGTTCATTCTTTCTCGGATTGTTTGACGGATATCTTCCCAATCTTGAACAGTCATTTCTGTTGCATTCCCAGAGTTTAATCCTTCCAGAAGCATTGTTTCTAGACGTTCTTGAGCTACTCGTTTTTGATCTTGTCGCACTAATTCACGAAAATATTCGCTGACACTGCTGTAACCACCTTGAGCTACCTGTTCTTCTATATAAGTTCGCATGGTGTCAGGTAAGGAAATATTTATACTTTTCACAAGTGTTAGTTTTGGAATCTGTTTTTCTACGTTATGGGAGTTTTTGCCATTTTCTGCAATTGGACAGAAGATGTTAAGTAAGTGGGCGTGAATAATTAAAGGTTTGTAGTAAGGGCTTCAGCCCTTAAAATAGGGCTAAAGCCCTTACTACAAGCTAATTTAATTAATTTTGCATTACGTAACATAGTTTTATTTATTGTTGCCCACTTACTTATTAGGGATTGAACTGATAATGCTGGGTTAGGGACAGCATAATACAGCCTACAGGACTAACTAATGTTGAGTTTCTAAGGCAGAGTCCAGTTTTCTAGTTTTAATCGGTTTATGCGTTCGTAATGACGAGTATTGTTTGTTACTAAAGTGTAACTTTCTGCAAGTGCGACACTAGCAATTAGTAAATCAAATTCAGCGATTGTTTGTCCTATTCTGCGGAGTTCTGCCTTTAATTCACCATACTTTCTGAGAGCAGGATCAGTTAAAGGTAGAACGGGTAAGTTTTGAATAAAGTCTTCTGCATTACTTAAGTTTTCTGAAACTCGATTAGAATTGTATGCACCATAATACAATTCAGCAGCAGTGATGACACAAATGCATACTTCATCCCATCCGACTGCTAATAATTTATCTCTGACTGGCTGACGACCGTTAAGCCAATAAATACACATATCAGTGTCGAGTAAATAGTTCACAAGCTATAATTGCGATCGCTTATAGTACGACTTGAATATATTTCATCAACAATTTCTTCTGCGGTGCGTGTATCTTCCCAGCTTCCAAAGGTTTGTAAAAAACCTTCTGATGCATTGGGTTTTGGCTGCTCCTCAGATGAGAGAATGATTTCATTCACTATCAATTGATTTGCTTCTGGAACTCCTAATTTTTTGGTTTCCTCTTTAGCTATAACCATAATTTGCATCAACGTTATAGCCTGACGCAAAACATCACTTTTACTTCCGCCTATTTTTTTTGCTAGTTCGTCTAGTATCTGATTTAGTTCAGGTGACAAATCTAAATTTAAGCGAACCATCTTTTGAGTGTTAGTCATGGTTGCATCCTTGTGTAAAATCTTAAGTACATTATAGTTGGCTTCTGTTGTGTTAATTGCTTAAACAGTAAAGGTTTGCTCATATATTTCTTCTCGATTAAATTTGTAATCTGGAGGAAGTAGGAAAGAGTAATTATTGACTTTGGATAGTTGAGGTCTAGAATAAATATAACGCTCAAAAAGGTGATAAATACGGAGAGAACAATGATTCAAGAACTTGATAGGGTTATTCTAACTAGTGATCTTCCAGAATATAGTTTAGAACAGGGTGATATAGGCACAGTTGTTTTAGTACACCAGGGTGGGAAAGGATATGAGGTTGAATTTGTCACATTAGATGGGGAAACCGTGGCAATTGTTTGACTCTACAGCATACAAGTACGTCCCATTGCTAAAAGAGAAATTGCGCGATCGCGGCTGATAATCTAATTTATAATGGCATACAGCCAAATAATATTTTAAAATTTATTAGTTAATACCAGAGGCTAGAAAAAATGACCATTGAGGAAAATATTATTGCTCATATATTTCTTCTCGATTAAATTGGTAATCTGGAGGAAGTAGGAAAGAGTAGTTATTAACTTTTTCTAAAAGTTGATAGATTTTGGATTCTCCATCATTAATTATTTGAGTAGATTGAGTTGGTTCCAAAATCACAATTTGTATGGTTTTACCTTCTAATTCGGGGCTAAGTTTTTCACTCAGAACTAGTTCGCCATTAGTGCAGGTTGCTTGGATAATTTTGAGCATAAAATTACTGAAGATGAGAAGTGACTATATTGATGGCTAATTAATTGCTACAGAAGACGTAATTAACGATGATAAGAAAGTAATTATTTCTTGGATTAATGGATGTTGTTGTAGTATCCTAATTTCTTCATCATTTATATTGCTGAATATTCTGTCGTTTATTTGTTGATTATTACCAAATACTCACTTAGGTAGGTGTATCATATAATATTATATCTCTTCAGCTTTAATCCACTAACCCGATCGCACTTTTTGTCAACGCTTCAGCAGTCAAACCATTAGCACTCGTAGCACTCGCTGAATTAGGTTTCTGACTCGTAAACTAACTTTTGCGACTCGTAAACCAGCTTTTGCGAATTGTAAACCAACTTTTGCGAATTGTAAACCAACTTTTGCGACTCGTAAACCAGCTTTTGCGACTCGTAAACTAACTTTTGTGACTCGTAAACTAACTTTTGTTAACGGATTTCAGCAAATTTACCCCCATTGTTTCTGTCTGCTAAGTTCTCTTCAATAAAAAAACGCAAATATACGCATTCCAACGCCATTTTCAGCGTTTATATACGTATAAATGCGATTAAAGTAAAAACAATTTTAGCTTTAATGGACTAAAGCGATCGCCCTCTTTGTCAAAGCCTCCGCAGTCAATCCATTAAACGCCATCAACTCGCCAGCACTGGCTGTAGTTTCCCCACGCTTCCATGCAAAGGTGTCACGCTTCGCTGTACTCCGTAACACAATCGGTTCTAGCATCCCCGCAGCACCACCAGTCACAGCAATTAGCGCATCACCATCAAATAATTCGGCAAATTTGGCATCATCTAAGAAACCGCCTTCAGGTTCAGAACAGGTATCCCACGCAGTATCATGACTACGGTATAATTGCCGAGGATTGATGACAGTAACTATCTTCACGCCAATACCTTCAGTTTCTAAGAAAGCAGCAGCTTCAAATACTGGCATTAATGTTAAATCGCCAATCACAGCAAATACAACTTGTTTATCACCAGCAACTTCATGTAATAACACTGCACCGTCGCGCAACCCTTGACGAGTTTGTTCTAAAGTGGTGCGAATTGGTAATGGCGTTTTACTTGCAGTTATCACAATTCCCTTATTCTTAGTTTTCAACGCCCACTCATAACAAGCTTGAATACTATTAGCATCAGGCGGAAATAATGGAAAAACATTACCATTTCGCATCAACGAAGCAAAGTAAGCTTCAATTTCTGGACGTTGGTGAGTCCAACCGTTGCGCCCTTGCTCTAATGCCCCGGCTGTGAATAAAGTAATAGTCGAAGGAGTTGGACGGCGCAATTCTGCCATTGCTTGGGTAACAGTTTGCCAAATTGGTAATCCGTTGATGGCAAAAGATTCGTAGGAACACCACAAAGTTCTCGCACCCATTAATGCTAAACCGGCAGCTAAACCGGCACAAGCATCTTCACTCAATGGTTCATAAACTTGTCCATTTGGTGCTTGGAAATATAAGTCGTCGGTTGTGGGGTGGATAATCTTTAATGCTTGGTTGATATTGGCAATTCCTGATGCTTCATTACCATCGGCGTTGGTAACAAGGAAATTTCGATCTTTATTTCCAACTATTCCTACCAATCGTCCCATCGCGGTTGTGGAAACTTTGGGTTCGCCACCAACTGCATATTCTTCTAAAGGTAATTCGCCTAATTCTGGTAATGGTAATTCAAATTCTGTAACTACAGTTTTTGCTGCTGGGCCACCGCCTGCGCGTTCGGCATTTGTTCTGACTAATTGCCAAGCTTCCGCAGACAAAGCACGGGTTTGCAATGCACTAATAATATGAGCTGCATCCAACGTATCTTTAGGATAGAGGTTGTGAGATTTTGCACCCCGCGCATGGACTCCTGCACCTTTGAGTTGTTTAATAATGAAAACGGTAAGCTTACCGCCGAGTGCAAAACGCGCTGCTTTATCCACACCCGAAAGTACTGCTTGCGTAAATGCTAGGCGTTTCTCAAAAGAAAAGGCGGTACTATCAACGTAATCCCCTGACTGGTTTTGATCGTCGAAATCTTTGGCATCCACTAACACCACTTCATCAAAACCGTTACCTTGCCAATATGCTTGCATCTGTTCGTTGGTTTTCAGGGAAACCATGCTGTGATGTTCTTGGCTGTAACCGTTCCACACCAGCACTGGTAAGAAGTTGGTGACAGCAGGATAAGCAGTATGGAAATGCGCGATCGCACTGACAATATAAGGCTCACCCAATCCACCATCACCAACTGTAAAGGGGAACAACTTATCTTTGTGCAACAGTGCAGCCGCCATTGCAAAGTGTTGCCCTTGTCCCAAAGGCCCCGCAGGTGCGAGAATACCGGGGATATAACCAGAAAGGTGTCCTAAAAGTCCGTGCTTTTCTCGGAAGCGATCGCGCAATTGTTGGACTGTAAAAATTCCCATATCCTCTAGCGAACGATCCAAGAACATGGCACTATAAAATCCGGGGGCGTGGTGTCCGACTTCGGTGAGAATGTTCTTGTATCCCAGCATGACAAGAGATGCGTAAGCTTCTGCTTGGCTGGCGAATCCGCCGGGATGTCCAGAAGCCTTACTGCCGGTAACTTGCAAAGTCAGGTAGCGTAAGGCATCGGCAGCCAGTAAAGTTTGATATACTGCTGCTTTATCTGTGGGAGATGCGATCGCTATTTTGCCCGACTCAATAGCAGGTGTTGCACCAAAAGTTTCAAAATCTGGTAACGCTTCACCAAAATATTGAATACCTTCAGAAAAATCGGGAAGCGCTGAAGATGCCTTTGGGGAGATTGCAGTCATGCTGAGTACCTTGTGACGATGAGGTGAAACTGTAGATGCTCGTTGAATTTAACCAAAATTTTACATCTTTCAGGTTGTAACAGTTTATTGCTTTTTTGCAACCTCAGTATAAGTAACTTCAATCAACAAAAATTTATGAGGTTCAGTTAGTTAAAGTAGAAACAATACATAAAGTAACAAAAGAATTTTATGAAATTACCAAATGGACCCCAAAGCCCAGCAGTTTTACAGATGCTACGCTGGATTACCAGCCCCATGTCATTTATGGAAACTTGTGCCGAAAGATATGGGGACATGTTCACTGTCAGGTTAGCAAGCAAATCTCCGCCATTGATATTTGTCAGTAACCCGGAAGTGCTAGAGCAGATTTTGACAAACGATACCAAGGGGTTAGAAGCACCTGGTGATACAAATCTGGTGTTTGAATCTTTACTTGGTAAAGGTTCTGTGATTACCATCAGTGGTGCGGAACACCAACGCCAACGGCAGTTGTTATTGCCACCCTTTCACGGTGAAAGAATGCGAAGCTATAGTCAAATAATTAGTGATATTACCGAGAAAGTCATTAGCCAATACCAGATAGGGCAACCCTTTAATATCCGGTCTGCTGCCCAAGCTATTACCCTGCGGGTGATTATGCAAGCTGTCTTTGGGCTAAATGAAGGGCCACGCGCCGAAAAATTACAGCATTTTTTGGGTGAAATGCTGGAAAAGGGAAGTTCTGTGTTAAGTGTCGCTTTCCTTTATTTTCCAGCTTTGCAAAGGGATTTTGGCCCGATTAATTTCTGGGGAAAGCAGATGCGCCGACAGCAGGATGCTGACAAACTTATATACGAAGAAATTCAGGAACGTCGAGAACAACCAGACCCATCACGCACAGATATCCTCAGCTTACTCATGGCTGCTAGAGATGAAGCAGGTCAACCCATGACCGATGAAGAGTTACGCGATGAATTGATGACTCTGTTAGTCGCCGGTCATGAAACCACAGCAACAGCGATCGCATGGGCATTTTACTGGATTCACAAAATACCATCAGTACGCCAAAAGTTACTGCAAGAACTAGATAGCCTGGGTGATAACCCTGACCCTAGCGCCATTTTTAAATTACCCTACCTCAACGCTGTTTGTTCCGAAACCTTGCGAATTTACCCAGTAGCGATGCTGACCTTTCCCAGAGTAGTCAGAACACCTCTATCTCTGGGTGGCTACGAACTTGAACCAGATACAAGCGTTATTGGTTCAATTTATTTGACCCACCAACGAGAAGATTTATACCCGGAACCTAAGCAATTTAAACCAGAACGCTTTTTAGAACGGCAATTTTCTCCTTATGAATACTTGCCCTTTGGAGGTGGTGCAAGACGCTGTATTGGTTTAGCATTTGCCCAGTTGGAAATGAAGCTAGCACTTGCTAAAATCCTTTCTAGCAGGGAATTAGAACTAGTTGATAATGGTGACGTGCGACCTAAACGCCGTGGTTTGGTCACAGGGCCAGATCGTCCCATTGAGATGGTTGTCACCAGTCAACGTCAGGTGAAGTCTTCTGTTTTACAGACAAGCACTGTTTGATGGTTGCGTTCGGCAAATTTTTAAGAAACCTAACCCCCAATCCCTTCTCTACTAGCGTTGGCGAGTAAGATTCAAAGCCTCTCTCCTAAAAGGAGAGAGGAATGGAAGTGAGGTCAAACTGTATTGCATACAAAGAGCGTAGGCGCAGCATTAGAGGTAGCTTGGGTGGAGCGGAGCGCAACCCAACAGATATCAGGATGTTGGCTTTGGCAAAGCCTCCAACGCCACTTGCTACAACGCGGGAAACCCGCGCAATGCAGTGGCTCCCCAACAAAGCAATTTTTTTGCAACATTTTAGCCTTGTCACGCCACTACGTATATTTCCAAAATCAAATATGAGTCCTATAGAGGAGCGACGCCGAATAGTCCGTCGTAGACATCACTATATATATATTTAGAGAGATTTTAAACCTAATTCATAATTAAAAGGGTTTGCGATCGCTATTTAACAATTTGGCAAATTACGAATTATAGCGTTTCCTAATCAAATGAGGTACACCATATCCCCCTCTCGAAGAGCGGGGAGGGGGTTGGGGGTGGGGTTCTTGTACCTCACTCAACTGAGAACCGCTATACTTTAATTCCACAACTTAGATATATCCCAATATAGATTTACTCTTCAAGATTAGCCTTTACAGTCAAGAATAAGAGGAAATTTAGGAGATTATTGACTCATGCCTGATGAGCATCGATTTGAAGAGAAATTTATATCCCAAGAAGCTGAAAAAAGAATATCCGAAAAGCTAGATGAAGTCGAAAAAATCGAAATAGATGTACAAACAGATTTGTTGAAAATAGCTCAGGGACAGGCGCATGGGGTTTCTGTTGCAGGCCAAGGATTAGTGATCCAAGAAGGCATTCGCGTACAGGAAATAAAACTGCAAACCGATAGTATTGCCATCAATCTCTTCAGCGCTCTTTTTGGTCAAATAGAACTCAATGAGCCGGTAAATGCTATAGCTCGAATTATACTCACAGAAGTAGATATTAACCACGCCTTGGCCTCAGATTTTATTCGCACCCAGATGCAAAACTTGGAGTTAAATGTAGATGGGAAAATTGTGAGTTTTGAGCCGCAGCAAATTCAGGTATTTTTACCTGGTGATGGCAAAATAGAATGTAGGGGAAAAGTGCTGTTAAAGGAAATGGGAAATACTCGCCCTTTTGCTTACACTGCGATCGCCCGCCCACGGACTCATTCACAACCCGCCATGCTGGAGAGTTTTAACTGTACTGAGGGAGAGGGGATTTCAATAGAATTAGTTACAGCATTAATGCAAAAAGCTCAAGAACTGATTAATATACCATCTTTTAAATGGGATGATATAGCGTTTTCTATTAAAGATATAGAAGTAGGAATCGGTAGTCTGACACTTATAGTAGAAACTCAAGTGACGCAAATACCATCATTAACTGCACTATCTCCTTAGTAATATTGATCATAGTTTAAGATAATTTTTGTAACTAGGGAGTGATGTGAATTTATGAAAAGTTTTATAAGCTTTTAAAAGCTACTTATTTAAAAATTCCAACTATGCAAGAGTATGATGTTGTCCTGATTGGTGCTGGACATAATGGGCTAGTTTGTGCGGCTTATTTGCTCAAAGCTGGTTATAGCGTTCTGTTACTAGAAAAGCGTTCTGTACCAGGGGGTGCAGCAACAACTGAAGAGTGTTTACCCCAAGAAGCACCCGGATTTAAATTTAATTTGTGCGCTATTGACCATGAATTTATTCACTTAGGGCCAGTTGTTGAAGAATTAGAACTAGAAAAATACGGCTTGCATTATTTGGAGTGCGACCCAGTTGTTTTCTGTCCTCATCCTGATGGCAAGTATTTCTCAGCACATAAGTCAGTGGAGAAGACTTGTGCAGAAATCGCCCGTTATAGTGAACGCGATGCCAAAAAATACGCAGAATTTGTAGACTTTTGGCAGCGATCGCTAGGTGCAATGATTCCGATGTTTAATGCACCGCCAAAATCAATTATAGACATCCTTGGTAACTATGACATCACAAAACTGAAAGATTTATTTTCGGTTATTGGTTCTCCCAGCAAGACGCTGGACTTCATTCGCACCATGTTAACCAGTGCTGAAGATTTACTTAATGAGTGGTTTGATGAGGAATTTCTGAAAGCGCCACTAGCCAGACTAGCATCAGAACTGGGTGCGCCGCCATCACAAAAAACCCTTGCTATTGGTGCAATTATGATGGCAATGCGTCATAATCCGGGGATGGCCAGACCTCGCGGCGGAACTGGCGCACTTGTGCAAGCTTTGGTGAATTTAGTCACAAGTAAAGGTGGCGTTATTCTCACAGATCAGCACGTTGAAAAAGTTTTAATTGATGATGGAAAAGCTGTCGGTGTGCGGGTTGCTGGGGGTAAAGAATATCGCGCTAAATACGGGGTTATTTCTAATATTGATGCCAAGCGCTTGTTCTTACAAATGACTGATAAAAGCGATGTTGATGGAGCCGATCCAGATTTATGGGAAAGATTAGAACGCCGCATCGTTAACAACAACGAAACCATCCTCAAAATAGATTTGGCTTTAGACGAACCATTGCGCTTTCCAAACCACGATCACAAAGATGAATATCTCGTTGGTTCTATCTTGATTGCAGATTCCGTGGCTCATGTAGAACAGGCTCATAGCAAATGTACCTTGGGAGAGATTCCTGATGCTGACCCATCAATGTATTTGGTGATGCCTAGTTATTTAGATCCCACTTTAGCACCACCAGGTAAGCACACGCTATGGATTGAGTTTTTCGCCCCTTATCAAATTGCCGGCGCAGAAGGCACTGGTTTAAAAGGTACTGGTTGGACAGATGAATTGAAAAACAAAGTTGCAGATAGAGTGATTGATAAGTTAGCAGACTACGCACCAAATGTTAAGAGTGCAACTATCGCCCGTCGTGTAGAAAGTCCAGCAGAACTAGGAGAAAGATTAGGGGCATACAAAGGGAATTATTACCATATTGACATGACCCTAGATCAGATGATCTTTTTCCGTCCCTTGCCAGAAATAGCGAACTACAAAACGCCAATTGATAATCTATTTTTGACTGGTGCGGGGACTCATCCAGGTGGTTCGATTTCGGGAATGCCGGGACGCAATTGTGCGCGTGTATTTTTGCAGGCAAAACATCCCATTAGTCAAACTTTGAAGGATGCGCGGGATTCTATTAAGTCAACTGTCGAGTCAGTGTTTGGCATTAGTTAGGTTTAAGGGGGGCAAAAACCTCTCAAAGTCCCCCTTTTTAAGGGGGATTTAGGGGGATCTCCAAGGGTTAGGTGTATATAAAAAAACCTTTCAGACATCCCCTAACCAGAGTAGCCATTAGATAGCAGTAAACGTCAGCTTCATAGCTTCTGCACTAGGTTGCTAAATGCATCTAGCTCTTAACAAATGTCCACTCCAGCACCTTGATGGGGGCTGATTGAAGTGCTTGAGTCAGTTCGGCATTGCTTTCAAATTTTACCTGCAATATGTCATCATGATGAGAAATTGCAGCTATTGTTTCATATAACCGTGCTGGTGCATCTTGACGTTTCCACTGTCCTGCCAGTTGAGCGGCTAACAAAGCATGGGCGCGGTGGTAAATAACTTTCCAACCATAAGGTGTAGCGTTGACAATCACAAATCAATGTCCTTTTTATTCTACTGTCCATTGACTGCCATGATTTTACATCTGACTTGCGATATATCCTGTGTCATGCCAATTTTATTTATGTCCGGCTCTAACCAGTTTGCCCTGAAATAGACTCTAAGCAATTGCTTTGTGTATATTTAATATGATAGTGTAATATACGCTTGATTTTAAGAAGCATCTATGCGTTGTCAACAAAGTTCTTTCTGAAATATAAGTAAATTAATGGGTAAAACTAGTGTATTTTGATAATACTCAAAAAACAAACGGATTTTAACATCATTTTATAAGTTTTGTAGGTACAGCATGGTTTTTCGGCGCTGCTTCGTTGCATCTAACTTAATAGTTCTCTTCGCATTTGGCTGTAGTAGTGGGGCAAACTCATCGATAGAAAATACTACACAAGTCGTCCAAGAAAGTAATGTAACCCAACTTTTCATAGAAGCAAAGGCTACCCAAAAAGCAGAAGATTTCTTTCATCAAGGCAATCATTTATTAGATGGACAACGTTACGAAGATGCAATAAAAGCTTATGATAAAGCAATCGCCATCAAAGTTGAGAATCCTGAAGCTTGGATTAACCGTGGTATAGCCTTAACATCGTTGCAACGCTACCAAGACGCGATCGCATCTTACGACAAAGCCATCGCCATCAAACCCGACAAAGATGAAACCTGGTATAACCGTGGCATTGCCTTAACATCGTTGCAACGCTACCAAGACGCGATCGCATCTTACGACAAAGCCATCGCCATCAAACCCGACAAATACGAAGCCTTAATTAACCGAGGCATTGCTCTAACAAAGCTGCACCGCTACCAAGATGCGATCGCATCTTATAATAGAGCGATCGCCATCAAGCCGGATTTGCACCAAGCATATTACAACAAAGCTTGCTCTTATGCTTTAGAAAGCAATCTGAAATTAGCAATTGAGAACCTAGACAAAGCAATTAAGCTTGTTCCTGATAAATATAAAAAATTAGCAAAAACTGACCCAGACTTTAACAAAGTGCGTAGTGAAAAGCAGTTTCAGGAATTACTGCAATAGTATTTTGTCATTACCACTCAGTGTAGAATATAAACTTGCTGTAGCAAGGATTTTTTGTTGAGCGGTTTACGATTAGACATGAAAAAATTGTTAATTACCGGAGCAAGTGGTTTTTTAGGATGGCATCTTTGCCAGCTTGCCAAACCAGAATGGGAGATTTATGGCACTTATTTATCCCATCCTTTAGAAATTCCTGATCTGAAAATGTTAAAAGCAAACTTAACAAATTTTCAGGAATTGAAACGTATTTTTAATGATGTCAACCCAGAAGCAGTTATTCATACTGCTGCACATTCGCAACCAAATTTTTGTCAAACGAACCCCAAAGAATCACACGCAATTAATGTTATAGCATCCTGCAATATTGCCGGACTTTGCGCGGATAATTCTATTCCTTGTGTTTTTACCTCAACCGACTTAGTTTTTGATGGCTTAAATGCCCCATATCAAGAAACAGATGCCGTGTGCCCTGTCAATCTTTACGGTGAGCAAAAAGCGATCGCAGAAGCAGATATGCTAGAAAGATATCCCATGACCGCAGTCTGTCGAATGCCGTTGATGTTTGGTGCAGCAACACCCACAGCTAAAAGCTTTATTCAGCCATTTATTCAAACTTTACAAGCCGAAGAAGAACTAAGTTTATTCATAGATGAATTTCGCACGCCCGTAAGTGGAACAACTGCCGCCAAAGGACTTTTATTAGCATTAGAAAAAGTTAATGGCATCATTCATTTAGGTGGCAAAGAGCGGATTTCGCGTTATGATTTTGGACAGATATTAGTGGAAGTATTTCAACTCCCCGCTAGCGGACTTAAATCCTGCCGACAACAAGATGTGAAAATGGCAGCACCTAGACCGGCAGATGTTTCTTTAGATAGTTCCAAAGCTTTTGCATTGGGGTATCAGCCTTTATCTGTAAGGGAAGAATTGCAGGAATTAATCAATAGTCAATAACTAAGATTGTATTTCTTGTGTACCTAACCAGTGACGGAAGCTGGAATGATAAAGACCATAATGGATTTTTCCGTCAATTTATTCTTGGGTAAGAATTCAAGCCAACTTTCTAGAACTTTTTCAACTTCCTATTTATCTGATCTGGCTAACAGACATAAAATTATTTTCGCTCAAAGTGGTGAAGCGATCGCACTTGTAGAAAAACTTTGCGATCCACGTACTGAAAGCTAAGAATTAGGAAAATCTAACTCAGCGTTTCCCCCTGCCAACTGTGCCGTCTGAGGTGGTAGGTGTAGCTCTAACCAATCTTCCAAATCAGCCAGTACCTCGCGGTAATTTAGGTCATTCTGAAGCTCGTGATAGGCTCCCGGATACTCGATTCTCAGCTGATCTTTGCAATTTACCCGTTGATAAAAGATTTCGCTTCCCGCAGGTAAAGCAACTCGGTCTGCGCCACCGTGGAGAATCAATAATGGTAATTGCCAATCAGCTGCATGAGCATTAATCCAATCAACTGTTGCAAAGAATTCTGTCGCTAGACGGGCCGTAGCACGGGTATGTCGCATTGTATCTTGGGCATAAGCGGCTAAAACTTGCTGATCTCGTGAAGCAGCGCTGATGTCAATGCCTGTATTCAGGGTGAAACGCGGCCATACCCGTGAGAGCATTTTTCCTAAAAGTACCCGAACAGTTGAAACCCCAACTTTCCCCAAGGTTGGTGCGATCGCGATCGCACCCTGCAATAATGATGCTTGTTGGGGATAGCGCAGAATATAATCTAAAACAATCACTCCGCCTAAACTATGACCCAACAGGAAAACTGGGCATCCAGGATTCTGAGTTTGAATTAACTGTAAAAAGGCTCCCAGGTCTTCACGAAACTCACTCCAAGCATTGATATAGCCTTGCTGACCTGGTGAGCGTCCATGACCACGCAAGTCTAAGGCGTAGACAGCGTATTGCTTGGGTATCAAATGCTGAATTACATTATTGTAGCGATCGCTGTGTCCTCCGAGTCCATGCGAAATGGCTAATATTGCCCCTACTTTACCTTCTGGATGCCAGCTTTGGTAATACAGGTCAAGTTCTCCAACACCCGGAAATGTGCCTTCTCTATGAGAGGCTATGCGATCGCTATAGTCAATCATCTGGTTAATTTTTTACCTATTTTCCCAGCAACCTACTAACATGTCAATATCCATATAAGCTTGACATGCCAGTAGGGTGTGTTAGGACGGAGGCCGTAACGCACCAAAACCTTCGGTTAATGCCGTACTTTCTGCTAACGCACCCTACGTGTATTTCAAAAATCAAATATGAGTCCTATAGGTTATTAAAAAATATCTACCAGCTTATCTTTATTTTCAGCACTTGATACCCTGGCATAAATCGCAACTCTAACAGCACCCCCTGGCATTTTTTTTGGGTCGTAATCAACAATTACCGAACAAGGCAAAAGTAAAAAGTAAAAAGGCACTCATCAAGAAAAAGAAAAATGGTTTGAGAGCAACTAAATTTATTTATGGAATGAAATAAAAACATTTATTTCGAGACGAGCAGCGCGAGAAATAAGGTGTCCTTATTAAATCCCCTCAATTTATTTATGGGGATTATCTTTTTACTTTTTACTTTTTACTTTTTACTTCTTAACGTCCCTGTGGGAAGTTGCTCTGTTGGGTATGGTATTTTACCTGCTTTGTAATGTCGCCAAGCTGTCAGGTAGGAAATCCCCAAGGTTTTAGCATAATCAGACAATTTCATTAGGACGGGGTTTTAGACTATATCTGACTATGCTAGACTATATTCTGTTTAAAGTTTTATCATACGTGGCAATTTTTTTGGTAACGAACTTATGCAAAGCTGTAAGAGAAAATGCCTTGTTAAACATTACCTATGAACATCCGTAAAGTCTCTACTACTCCCTTAAGCGACCAAAAGCCTGGTACTTCTGGACTGCGGAAAGCAGTTAAGGCTTTTCAGCAGCCCCACTACCTGGAAAATTTTATCCAATCTATCTTCGATTCTGTAGGGGACTTGCAGGGGCAAACCCTAGTCCTGGGTGGTGATGGTCGTTATTACAATCGCCAAGCCATTCAAATCATCTTGAAAATGGCTGCGGCTAATGGGATTGGGCGGATTAAAGTTGGTCAACGCGGGATTTTGTCTACTCCTGCAACTTCCGCTATTATTCGCAAGTACCAGGCTATTGGCGGCATCATCTTGTCTGCTAGCCATAATCCGGGCGGACCAAATGGTGACTTTGGCGTGAAATATAACATTAGCAATGGTGGTCCAGCACCAGAAAAGGTGACAGAGGCTATTTACGATCGCAGTCAGGTAATTGATAGCTACCAAATTCTGGAAGCACCAGATGTAGATTTAGAAACTTTAAGTGAGTCCAATTTGGGAGAGACGGTAGTTGAGGTGATTGACTCCGTACATGATTATCAAGAGTTAATGGAGTCTCTGTTTGATTTCGATCGCATTCACCAACTGTTAACAAGAGGAAATTTTCAGATCAGCATCGATGCCTTACACGCAGTAGCTGGCCCTTATGCCCATGCCATTTTCGAGCAACGTTTGGGCGCACCAGTGGGAACTGTGCAAAATGGTATACCCCTAGAAGACTTTGGGGGCGGACACCCCGATCCAAATTTAGTTTATGCTCATGAATTGGTGGATATTTTGTACGGAGAGGATGCGCCCGATTTTGGGGCAGCTTTTGATGGAGATGGCGATCGCAATATGATCTTAGGGCGTAAGTTCTTTGTTACCCCTAGTGATAGCCTCGCAGTGTTAGCGGCAAACGCCAAGCTAGTCCCTGGCTATAGTTCGGGTTTAGCCGGGGTAGCGCGATCGATGCCTACTAGTCAAGCAGTGGATCGAGTTGCGGCTCGGATTGGTATTGAATCATACGAAACACCCACTGGCTGGAAGTTCTTCGGCAATCTCTTAGACGCGGGTAAAGCTACCCTCTGCGGTGAAGAAAGCTTTGGTACCGGCTCTAACCATATCCGCGAAAAAGATGGGCTATGGGCTGTTCTCTTCTGGCTGAATATCCTAGCAGTGCGACAACAATCTGTTGAGCAGATTGTACGGGAACACTGGCAGACTTATGGACGCAATTATTACTCCCGCCATGACTATGAAGAGATAGAGACAGCACCAGCTAACACCTTAATAGAAAGACTGCGTTCCTTATTGCCAACTCTTAAAGGCAAGCAGTTTGGTAACTATCAAGTTGAATACAGTGATGACTTTAGTTATACCGACCCTGTTGATGGCAGCATTAGCGAAAAACAAGGTGTTCGCATTGGCTTTACCGATGGCTCCCGCATTGTGGTGCGACTTTCTGGTACTGGTACTCAAGGTGCAACCCTAAGAGTATATCTAGAAAGCTACGAGCCAGATCCCGCCAAACATGACCTCGATCCACAGCAAGCACTTGCTTCATTAATCACTCTTGTTGAGGAAATAGCCCAGATCCGCGAACTGACAGGAAGAGAACAGCCAACTGTGATTACTTAGTGCTGAGTTAGGAGTTAGGAGTTAGGAGTTATTTTCTCCTTCCCTACTCCCCATTCCCCAAAGAAAATAATTATGACGACATTGCTTGACAGACTACTAGTATTGTTACAGTCGCTCAATTATCTTGGCATTCTCTGGTAGCTTGGCATCTCTTTGCCCAGCAGTACGCGCCCTAGCTGTGAACAAACCAATGGGAGTATTTAAGAAATCTACTAGGGTGACTTGACCCGCGATGCCTGGGTTGGGCTGCGCCAACGCCTTTTTAATATCTCTTGGTATTTCTTTCAATAACCAACGTCCCAAACGATAGCCGCATTCTTTAGGTGTCATCTCTGGCATTAAATCGACACCGTGCAGTTCGTGCAGATAGCGATTTGAGTGTCCATAGCGCCGCCATTGACTTTGTAGTTCTTGAAGTGTAGCGCGGTGGCGGTGCTGAACGATCGCATTGGGGGCAAATTCCAAACGCCCGATGTTTTCCCCCAAAATCCGCCAGCAAATATCGGCATCGCCACCAGTGGTAAGATAGGGACGAAATAAACCCGCTTTTTCTAAGGCTATGCGTCGAATCGCCAAATTAGCCGTTTGACCATAGGGACGAAAGGAATGGTTAAGGGTATGCTTTTGCGATAAGGTTTCTTGACGGTCTGCGTGTTGTTCTAACAGAGTTGTGCCTGGTAGTGCCAAAATTTCACCAGCGACAATTACCGCTTCTTTATTGACAAAAGGTTGAATTAATGCATCTAACCATTGTGATTGTGGGCGACAATCTGCATCGGTAAAAACGATAATTTCACCCGTGGCGGCGCGAATCCCAGTATTACGAGCAGCATAAGAGCTTTGAATTTGGTTTTCACTCAACGGGTGAATTGTAATTGGGCAATTTTCGGCAGATGTTTTGAGGTTGATGAGAGTGCGATCGCTACTATTATTGTCCACCAACAAGTACTCTACCTGGTCTTTTGGATAAGTTTGAGACAACAGACAATTTATTAACTCTGGTAAATCTGCCTCACCGTTATAAATAGGAACAACCACCGACACCATTGGTAAAAAGCTGGTGGCGGTGGTTGCATCAACTGGCTGATGATTCATAAATCTGAGATTTTGGAGATGGGATTACTAACTATTATTCCCAAACCAAAATCCGGGAACGATGAGAAGAAGTCAGAATTAATTACTGAGGGATTGTGGACTGGGGGAATGGGAAGATTTAGATGGGGATGCAGACCCCCACCAAATCGTTACTCATATTTTCTCACCCAGTACCCAGTACCCAGTTCTGGAGCGCCCATTACTCACCTTTCTTGGCTGCGCGGAAGTTGCGGAATCCTGGACGCGATCTGTTGAAACTAAAATTTCAAGTTACCAGCGCTGCTCATGGGTCGATTGGGCTGATTTGCCGGCGGCTGGGCAAAGTTGTTATTTGATAGAATTGCGATCGCCCGAGCATATTGGGGATCACTCTTAGTTCCGATTAAATCTGGATTAGAGGCCAACTGACGCTCTTGTGCTTCTGTCAAGTCTAGCTTGATATCTGGCGTAATCCCTTTATGGTTGATATCCGTGCCCGCAGGGGTATAGTAATGGGCAATGGTGACAGCCAAACCGGAACCATCTGCGAGTTCATGAACTGACTGCACTAAGGCTTTACCAAAGGTTTGACCACCAACGACTACCGCCCGCTTATTATCCTTAAGTGCCCCTGTGAGGATTTCGCTAGCACTAGCTGAATTACCATCTACTAAGACCGCCAAAGGACGATTTGTAAGAGCAGTGCGATTGGCTGTAGTTTCCTCACTGGTGCCCACACGGTCTATTGTTTTCACAATTCCGCCATTATCGTACCACATTCGGGCAATTTCAATGCTCGCCTGCAACAACCCGCCAGGATTTCCTCGCAAATCCAAGACGTAAGAATCAACTTTCTTACTGTTCAAATCGCGGATGGCTCGTTGCATTTGATCTGCGGCGTGGGCGCTAAATTCCCGCAAACGGATATACCCAACGCGGCGATTTCCTTCTTGTCTGAGGGTATAACGTACCGTTGGCACTTCAATATTTGCCCTCGCCAGTTTCAACTCAAAAGGATTTTGTCCCGTTCGTCCCAGTCGGAGCTTGATGGGAGTACCCGCTTTGCCACGGATTAGTTTAGAGGCGTCATCGACTTTCATTTTGAGAGTGGATTTGCCATCAATAGCCAAAATTTCGTCGCCTGCTTTGATCCCAGCTTTCAGTGCTGGAGAATTTTCTATGGCTTCGACAACAGTGAGGCGCTGAGTTTTTTCGTTCACTTCCATCCGAACGCCAATGCCAGAGACTTCCCCAGATGTTTGGCTAGTCAGAGCTTCAAACTGCTGGGGGTCCATGAATCGAGTGTAAGGATCTCCTAATTTTTGTAAAGCTTCGCGGATGGCAGTGTATGCTTCTTCACGAGAAGAATAGTCTTTGCTCAACAGGCTTTGCCTGGTTGCTTGCCAATCTTGTTGATTAAATTTACCATCAACATACTCATGATTCACCAGTTGCCAAACTTGGTCAACTATCACTTTTGGGCTGTCTTGCAGGGCTAGAGCGGCACGGACATCACGAGTCCAAGCCGGGCCGAATACAGACATCGTAGCAGTTGTGGCGATCGCTCCACCAATCAAGGCTACTTGGAGCGGTGAGTAACTTTTCGCAGATTGGTTCATGTATACTTAGCTGGAATAATTGTGTTGTTGACAGTTTAGCAATCAGGCTTTCCAGAAATTTTTAAGTTTTTATACCCCAGAATTAACTATGCTCCTTCATCATTTTCATCGTTGAATGATGCCAAAAATACCGCATTAGTTATTAACAATCATTTCTCAGCTTGTTAACCTTCTCCGGAAGGTGATACTGATCGTATGACACTTTGATTAGCGTCATATTTGCATTCTAGATTACTTTTACAAGATAGCACTTTGTTCACTGAATTGCAGCACTGTTAGAGAGCCATTAAATCAGCTTTTTTTACCTAAGTCATGAAACGCAAATTTACCATCAAACCATCAATTTCTCTTAAAAAAAATTTTACTAATCTGTGGCAATTGTTACAAAAACTAACTCGTGGATTATACGTTATCCTGGGTGTCTGGCTGATTTTTACTACTATAACCTTAGTTTTTGCTTCTTCGCGGCCAGTAGATGCCTTCTTTGTGCTTGGTGGCAGTATTAGTCGAGAAACTTATGTTGCCCAACAAGCAAAACAATACCTGCAAACCCCAATTTTAATTTCTCATGGTTCCCCAGATCCCTGTATACGGTTAATTTTTCAGGCGGAATTAGCAGACTTACAAAACGTTTGGTTAGAAAACTGTGCGAATTCTACCTTTGAAAATTTTTATTATGGTATTCCAATTCTGCGGCGTTGGGGAGTGCATAAAGTCATGTTGATTACCTCGCCGAGTCATTTACCCAGAGCTTTATGGATGGCAAAGATTCTTTTGGGTGCTCATGGGATTTGGGTAGAGCGAGAGATTGTTCAGGAGTTGGGTGTTCCTGGTAATAATGAATCTTGGTCTAAAACGGGATTAGATTTAACACGTAGCTTATTTTGGGCAATTTTAAGTCAAATTATTCAACCGCAATGCTCAAATATTACAAGGCTTACTGAAGTAGATATGCAAGCTTGGAAGCATCGAGGTTTTCATTGTGAACACCAAGTGGGGGTGGGGAGATAACTTACTCGTAATGCGTCCACATCCGAATTATCTTGACTACTTGCTCAGATTCGATGACCTCATATACTAACCGATGCTGTATATTTATCCTACGAGAATAAGCACCTGATAAGTCACCAACCAGCTTTTCATAAGGTGGAGGATTTTGAACGTATCGCGGCAGTCCCTACCCTCAACTCTTCGTAGGGTAGGGATCAGAGCGGGTTATTGGAACGAAGTGGAAATAACCAATCCATATTTATTCGATTGGCGCATCTTGATCTTTAATATATTGTTT
>NZ_JBALEK010000035.1:0-286431 GCF_036917815.1 Nostoc sp.
CGCCTCTGGACTGTTGTAGCCGACTACCTTGGATGAAGGAGGAAGAAATCTCTATTCTCAGCTTTGGCTAAGTTTAGGTAAGTATTTTGAAGCAGCGCTAAGTACCGATGACCAATGACCAATGACTAATGACTAATGACTAATGACTAATGACTATGGATTTAATTCTTTGCCACACAACAGCAGATTTTGATGCATTAGGAGCTGCGGTAGGATTAACGCGCCTACTACCGGGAAGCAAGATTGTCCTAACTGGCGGCTCTCATCCTGCTGTCCGGGATTTTTTAGCATTGCATCGGGATGAATATTCGTTGATTGAACGCCGTTCGGTGAATTCAGAAACAATTCGTTCTCTAACGGTTGTGGATACGCAACAGCGCGATCGCTTGGGTAAAGCTGCCCAGTGGTTAGATTTGCCCAATCTAAGAGAGATTATAGTTTACGATCATCACTTAGGACAAGAATCAGATATTTCTGCCACGCGATCGCATATTTCCTCAGTAGGAGCCACCACAACTTTAATCGTCGAGCAATTGCAACAACAGCAAATTTCTCTCACTCCTGCCGAAGCAACAGTGATGGCTTTGGGTATCCACGTTGACACTGGCTCCTTGACCTTTGACCAATCTACACCACGGGATGCCCTGGCTTTGGCTTGGTTGATGCAACAAGGTACCAGTTTATCAGTAATTTCTAACTACCGTGACCCTGGCTTGTCTTTGCAATTGCAGCAGCTATTAACTGAGGCGCTGGAAAATTTAGAATATCTCTGTCTACATGGATATACAGTTGCTTGGGTAACTCTGAAAACTGAGGCTTTTGTGCCGGGGTTATCGAGTTTGGCTTCAGAACTTGTGGAATTAACCGAAATTGATGCCCTAATTTTAGCTAATGAGTATCTAGGTAAAGGGGATTCACGCTTAACTGTCATTGGGCGATCGCAAATTCCCAAAACAAATCTTAACCGATTATTCCAACTTCTAGGTGGTGGCGGTCATTCACAAGCTGCATCGCTGAACCTACGCAAAGTAAATTCACAAGCTATATTAAAACAACTTATTGACGGGATAAAAGCACAAATTCCCCATCCTCCCACTGCTAGGAATTTGATGTCTTCTCCTGTCCGCACAATTCTACCTGAAACCACAATTGCCGAAGCCCAGCGCATCTTACTACGCTATGGACAATCTGGTTTATCTGTAGTTAATACCCAAGGGCAACTAGTAGGTATTATTTCGCGGCGGGATATTGATATCGCCTTGCACCACGGCTTTAGTCATGCGCCAGTTAAGGGCTACATGACGACGAATCTCAAAACGATTACACCGAATACGACACTGCCACAAATTGAGTCGTTGATGGTAACTTATGATATCGGACGCTTACCAGTATTGGAGAATGAGCAGTTAGTGGGCATTGTCAGCCGTACTGATGTCTTGCGGGAATTACATCAAAACAGTGCTGAATTGGTAGTGCTGAGTTCTGAGTCTCAATCATTACTCATAAATCAGCATTTAGGACTCAGTACGGAGTTGCAAAATAAACTTGCTCCTCGATTGTGGCAATTACTCACCACAGCATCCCAAGAGGCAGAAAAACGGGGTTGGCATCTTTATCTAGTGGGCGGTGCGGTGCGGGATTTGCTATTAGCGAAAGAAGCATCGGCCACTTTAATGATTAAAGATATTGACCTCGTAGTTGATGGCTTTCATAAATCAGCAGATGTCGGTGCTGGTGTAGAATTAGCAAAGGCACTCCAACAAATTTACCCGACGGCTCGCTTAGAAATTCACGGGGCTTTTCAAACTGCGGCTTTGTTGTGGCACAAAGACCCAGAATTAGATTCTCTATGGGTAGATATTGCCACCGCTAGAACAGAATTCTATCCTTATCCAGCAGCAAATCCAGAAGTTGAGGCGAGTTCTATTCGGCAAGACTTATATCGCCGAGATTTTACTATTAATGCCCTCGCCTTACGCCTCACTAATGCCCGTGCTGGTGAATTACTCGATTTCTTTGGTGGATTACTAGATTTACAAGCTAAACAAATTCGGGTTTTACACGCCAACAGCTTTATCGAAGATCCCACCCGCATTTATCGCGGTGTGCGCTTTGCCGTGCGCTTCGGATTTCACATTGAACCGCAAACTGAAGAGTTTATCCGCTATGCCATCAACAGTGGTGTTTACGATCGCACTGCTCAAGAGAATAGTAGAACTCCAGCCCTGCAAACTCGACTGAAAACAGAATTAAAACACATCCTAGAAGCCCCCTACTGGAAATCAGCTTTACAGTTACTCGATAACTTAGGGGCATTGCAATGCATTCATGCTACCCTCAAGCTAGATGTGGAACTATTGCGACAATTACATTTGCTAGAACGCTGTTTGCGACGATTTGACCTGCAATCAACCCTCATCCATTGGGAAATACGTTTAGAAACGTTAATCGCCCACCTAGCACCACAATATCGGGCGAAAGTAGCAAAAAATCTGCAACTGCCAGAGGATAGTATTGAACGCTTGCAAAACTTTGCTTCTGCCCAAACCGATGTGATGGAATCTTTGCCTAAGTCTCAGCGTCCCAGTCAAGTAGTGCAGTTGTTGCGAGAGTATGATTTACCAATGCTGATTTTAATCGCTGTCCAAAGTCCGCGAGAGATTAGGCATCAGATTTGGGAATATTTTACTGTTTGGGCGAATGTGCAGCCACTATTGAATGGCAATGATTTAAAGAAACTTGCTTACAAACCGGGGCCCCAGTATCGACAAATATTAGATAATGTACTTGCTGCTAGCTTGGATGGAGTGATTAAAGATAGAACTGAGGCTGAGGAGTTTTTAGCACAACACTATCCTAAATGAATTAGCCCTAGTCTAAATTGTATCTGGATCGATGTTTAACTCGCGCAGTTTGACTGCTAAACGTTCTGCTTTTTGTTCTGCTTGTTCTGCTTTTTGTTCTGCTTGTTCTGCTTTTTGTGCTGCTTGTTCTGCTTTTTGTGCTGCTTGTTCTGCTGCTTGTGCTGCTTGTTCTGCCTTTTGTTCTGCTTGTTCTGCCTTTTGTGCTGCTTGTTCTGCCTTTTGTGCTGCTTGTTCTGCCTGTTGTTCTGCTTGTTCTGCCTGTTGTTCTGCTTGTTCTGCCGTTTCTTCAGGTGTTGGTACTAGTTGCCCATCTCGTGTAAAAAACCGCAATAATCCCTGATAAATTCCTAGATATAACCCTAGCTGATGACTCCACAAATGTCCTTGTTCACTTGCTTGTAGAGGTTGATATTCTCCATCTACTAAATGAAATCCCGCAAATTCTAAAGTGTAAGGGTCAAACCAAAAATAATCCGGTGTGCGGAAGGTATCTTGATAAATTTCTTTTTTTAAACCTCTGTCAGTATTCGCTGTTGAGCCAGACAGAATTTCTAGAATTACATTTGGATATTTGCCATCTTCTTCCCAGACTACCCAACTTTTACGGGTTTTGCGTTCCGTTCCCAGCACTACAAAAAAGTCTGGCCCCCGGAAGTTTTCTGATTTGCGTTGGCGTGGACTGTAATAGATAGTCAGGTTTCCCGCCGCATAGAAATCATTTCTATCTCGCCACAGCCATTTTAGGCATTTGAGTAAGAGCATGATTTGCTCTAGATGTAGTTCGCTTTCCAAAGGAGGCTCATCACTATATAGATCACCTGGGGGAAATATAACATCTTGACAGATGCCTTTTTCAGAATCTAATTCTTGAGCTATGGTCATAGAATGGATACGGCATCAAGTAGTTATGGATTTATTTTAGCAGTTTTGTAATTAGCGATCGCACTACATTAACGCTTTGTAAAAACAGGCGATCGCAATCTTAAGTTAGGCAGAAAAAAAGAGAGTGCGATCTTCTCTTTGTCACAAACAAGACTAGATCCCCGACTTCTTAAAGAAGTCGGGGATCTGTTTCATTACGGTTTGATTAAAGATTCTTCAGACTGGCGATATTTAGTGATTAACTTACGTGTTTTTAGAGGTGAATAAAGCAGCATGGAAAGTGTGGGTAAACTGGTTCCTGTTAGTGATAACAAAATAAATGGATTTAGAAAGCCTGCTATTATCCCAGTTCCGGGGCTAGCTCCAAATAATAATGTTAGTAGTATTATTACAGATGTAAATGAGTCTTCAGCGGAATTCATAGCGTCACCCATAGCCCCAACAACAGGGCTACCCACAATAATATACACAGCCCCACCCACAATAATACCCATAGCCCCACCCACAGCCTTACCCGCAAAGAAACTTTCAAAGTCCCTCTCCCATATCTGGGAGAGGGATTTAGGGTGAGGGCGAAAACTACGGTTCTCAACTTAGATGAGGTTTAATCAATATTTTTAAGACATAATCGCAGAACTTCTGCATAAATTTGGTTATTGGTCAGCGATCAATAACAAAGGACAAAGTTTTTAGCACAATACTAAGTAAGTCGGCGTTAAAAAATCAACCTATGTAACGAAGTGTAAAATCAGAAAAGAGCTTATAAATGAATCGTTTTTAAATCAGATAATTGCCCTAAAAGCAACCCCATATCACCCGGATTTCATTCAGTCATCAAATCTGGCAAAAATGGTTGTTCCCCATCTTTGGGTGTCTCAGCTTGCTCATCAGCAGCAGGTAGCCAGTTGATAAATGGTAGAGGTAACAACGTGCTGAGGTTAGTAATTACCACCAATAGCCAAAGTGACTCAAAGTTCGTTGCGGTGATTCCCAGCCAATAGGTGATTAATGCCCCGAATGCATGGGAAACCGTTCCTGCTGAATTAAATATTGACATTAACAAAGCAAATAATGTTGCTTCCACACCAGAGGGACAAAGCCTTGCTGCTAGCACCATCACTTGCATAAAGGCAATCTTCCCCATCACAGTCAGAATCAGGCTATCACCCAAACTAAACCAGTGGTCATCTATACCCAACCGCCGGTTTGTGTGAGTCACTAACAACAGCATCGTCATTCCCAAAATTGACGAAAGCACAGTACTCCAAGCAAAAATCACGCGAAAAGGGATGCTTTTGAGGAAACGTTGGAAAATCCAAACACCTGCTAAAGAAGCGAAACTTGTCACCAAATGCACCCGCCCCAAAAATTCTGGTTCAAAGTGTAGTTCGTTGGTAGAGAAGTAGAAAAAGGCTGATTCAGCATTTGGGGTAGCTTGCCAGATGAAAATAAACGCCGTTGGTAGCCAAATTGTTTTTTGGGTAATGGCTTGGCGTAGCTGCTTCAGTTGATGTTTGATTGGTAAGGGGTTGGTGTGATTACTATCTTCAGCATCTTTGCTAACGGGAGACTCAGCAATTAACCAAGCTACTCCTGAGACAATGAGAGGGAATAAGGCGGTAATTCCAAAGACAGTACGGGTAGTAAAGTATTGGAGCAGCAGACCGCTAAAGTATGCTGTTATTAAACCTCCAATCGCAGAAGCACCCCAACACAGAGATTGTAGTGAACCTGCTTTTGCTTGGGATTCGCCTCTGGCGCGTTCCACAACTAGCGAGTCAACTATGACATCACTCATGGCAACGGAGAGAGAACCAAAGGCGATCGCTAAGGTAGCTGCCCAGCTAGTATGAACTATTGTGGCCAGACTCACCCAAGAAGCACATCCCAGTATCCCGGATAAAATCAAGTAAGGACGCCGACGATAGCCAAATATAGGCAAGCCATCAGAGATAAAACCAAACACCGGCTTAATCATCCAAGGTAGGAAGACAATTCCCAACAGCGCCGATACCTGGACAGGACTCAACAACAGTTCATCTTTGAGGAAAAAGCTCACCGCTAGACGCGATAACCCTAAAATTCCTTGAACAAAGTAAACGGTGAGAATTGCAATCAACTCCGCATTGGGTTCATTACCCAAGAAGAGTTTTTGTGTTAATGAGTCTTTGATCTTGGACAAGCCAGATGATAGAAGCACCATTCGATAAATATTTTTTAAGTTTTATCTACTTTTCTATCATATCGATTCTTAAAACCTGGGCTTTGTTTGTGTGCCCGTAAACTCCGCAAATTCCATTCGTCATTGCTCAAGTTGATACCGATAAGCATTGCTGTACCCCTACCAACGTCTTTGTATAACAATCCTAAATCAAAGGATTAGGGCGAACCTACCGGAAGTAAGCTCGCCCTAACTTGTATTTAATATTGAGTTGTCGTCGGAAGTTTTGAAATCCTGCTTACAGCAGGCTGCGCGAACGCGGAGTCTAGTTTTGTAGCCGAGTCAGAAGGGAGACTTCCTGGCTTAGGCATCTACTTATGACAATTGCAAAACTGAATTTTTCTTGACTCGACGAGTCAGAACTGAAGTAGCACCTACAAAACCAATCACCAAAACTCCTAATACAGAAGAAGACTCAGGAACTGCTTTAATAACTACATTACCAGTGATACTATTGTAGCCGGTGGCGACTGTGTGATTATCTGATTCAAAACCACTTCCGCCAACATTAGTGAATTGAACCTGATCAAAAGTTCCGCCAACATCGTAGAAGTTGATGAATGCAAAGGCTTCTCCAGAATCCTGGTTTTGGAATGTTGAATTAGGATTACCGTAGTAGCCAGAATTATTTGATAACCCCGCGATATAGCTAACCACTTGAGCTGTGGTCATGGTTTCTACAACTTTACCTTGTGAAAGAAATGTCAGTTCGTTGTTAGAATCTCCAGCAGACCACCAAAGTCCAAAGTAACTTTGTGGGGTTGTTAAATCGAGGGTGGAAACCGTTTGTTGACTACCGTTGTTCGTATCTACATCAAAATATTTACCCGATCCACCAGCACCACCATATAGGTTTGCATTGTTGATTAGACCGTTATTATAAGAACCAACATTTGTTGTTCCATCCTTCCATTGAAAGCCTGTTGCACTGTAACCTGTTGTTTGTGAATCAAAAGTGTCTACATGGGCATTAACAAGATTGGATAATTGTGCATTTTGTACGCCTGCGTTTTCTATTGATATCGCAAAAGACGCAGCCATTACAGGACGGGTAAAAGTAGCTAAGGACAAAACAACACCAGAAGCGATCGCAGACTTAATTAGAAGATTTTTCATTTGACAATCCCTTTTCGTTTTTTAAGCTCTTGTATTCATAGCCTCATTGTGCGATGTGCTTCTAGATTCCAACATCAGAGGGATTACTACTTTTTTAATTTGACTATACCCAGATGAAAATACAGGTTCTTGGACTTTATTTACAGGGTAATCACTGATATTTTGTTCTGTAATATCTATAGCTTTATGTAGAAGATACAAAGTTGTCAGTGCTAAATTGTAAACAAGCTTCATTTATAAAAAGTGCCATTTTGTGATTCGCAAGCAGTTTATATTCTTAGGGTTCTAGATCAAGAAGGCATGAGGCATTGTGCGATGCCAAACCATTGAAAATCAGTACTTATCCCTTGGCTGAATAGTTTTTCAAGCTCAATGATCGAGATTACCTTGGTTCTTCTTTCAGGTAATTACATAACCTGCATTTTGCTGTGTGATTAACTTCACAATCTGTTTATGGCAACCGATTGCATCAATTTTCACAATATATCCAGATATAGCAGTTCCCAGTTGAGTGAGGTACAACAACCCCACCCCCAACCCCCTCCCCGCTCTTCGAGAGGGGGCTTAAGATGTACCTCATCTGATTAGGAAGCGCTATAGTAACATGAATTAAACTACCTCTTGCAATCAACAAAAGAATCTTTATCAATGCATCCGACTGAAGAAGTTGCTGTTCCTACTCGCGTTATTGGTTTAATTAGTGGCACATCCGTAGATGGTATAGACGCTGCGTTGGTAGAGATTTCCGGTACAGAATTGGATCTCAAAGTTGAGTTGCTAGCTGGGGCAACATATCCTTATCCAGCTGAACTCAGAGAAAAAATATTGGCAGTTGGTGCAGGTGTTGCCATCTCAATGGCAGAATTGGCAGAAATAGATGATGCGATCGCCATTGTCTTTGCTCAAGCCGCCCAAAATATTCAAATTGGTCATCAGCCGGCCACTCTCATTGGCTCCCACGGTCAGACAGTTTATCATCGACCACCTGCGGATAGGGGAATGGGGAAGAAAACCACTCCCCACTCCCCACTCCCTAATACAGACGCGATTAATCGCGTCTCTCCTCACTCCCCACTTGGTTACAGCCTGCAACTAGGGCACGGTGCATTAATTGCCCATCTTACGGGCATTACAACTGTGAGTAACTTCCGCGTTGCTGATATCGCTATTGGTGGTCATGGTGCGCCTCTGGTGCCCAGAGTAGATGCCTATTTACTCAGTCATCCCCAAGAGGGGCGTTGTATTCAAAATATTGGTGGTATTGGCAATGTTGCTTATATTCCGCCTCGGACTGACAACTGGCTCTCAAAAATTCGCGCTTGGGATACTGGCCCAGGAAATAGTCTGTTGGATCTGGCGGTGGAGCATTTAAGCGATGGTGCGAAAACTTACGATGAAGATGGCAATTGGGCAGCCAGTGGTACTCCTTGCTATCCATTGGTGGAACAATGGCTCAAGCAAGACTACTTTCATCTACCGCCACCCAAATCCACTGGACGAGAGTTATTTGGTGTGACTTACCTGCATGAGTGTTTAAAAGATGCCCAAGTATACCAACTCAATGCTGCCGACGTACTGGCAACTCTTACAGAACTTACAGTTGCTTCAATTGTTCATAGTTACCGCGCTTTTTTGCCGGAAATGCCACAGAGGGTACTATTATGTGGCGGTGGTAGTCGCAATCTCTATTTGAAACAAAGATTACAGATGTTGTTGGCATCAATACCAATTTGGACTACAGATGAAGTCGGCTTGAGTGCAGATTTTAAAGAAGCGATCGCCTTTGCGGTTTTAGCCTACTGGCGAAATTTGGACATTCCTGGCAACCTACCTACTGCCACTGGGGCACCTCAAGAAGTGCTTTTGGGAGAAATTTACCAAGGTCATTTTCATTGAAAGCGACGGGAAACTCCATCCCAAGAGTGTCTGTAGAGGGATAGTCGCCCCGTCACTTGGGGCATTGGCCAAACAGGTAACTTTTTCCCCATGCCCAAAAATTCCATCCCGCAAGTGGCGTGGAGTTTTTTATTCTTCACTCAGCACTGGCTCAACGCCCCGCTATCGCTAACGCAACTCAAGCCCTGCTATAACTGTAGTCTTCGCAGTACTCGATCAAGGTAGGGTATATAAAAGGTGGCTCATACTTTTTTATTGGAACCAGGACGCTGGATAATACAAGGAAATTGGCTGGAACGCAATGGTATGCCAATCAGCGTCAAGGGTATGACCTTGGTAGCTTGGAATCGAGATAACTGGTTCACTATGGCTACAAAACTCATATTCCCAGGTAGCGATCGCTCCGAAATCTCTCTACAATATAAAGGGCGGCTGCATGAGGGAGAGCGACAGTATACTTTTTTACTACAACATAATCTTTTAGGACAGGTTGAAGGTGAAGGCTGGATTGGTCTAGATACTATTGTGCAGCGTTACTGGGTACTAAGCGATCGTCAGCGTCGTAGTGGCTTTGAAACCCTGCATCGGATTTCGGAAGACACATACTACCTCAGTAGTGGCATCTTGGCTGGTCATTTTTTAACTAACACAATGGAAGCTAGCCTAGAACGTCAGTCAACCTAAGGGCAGTAATTCAGGAGGCAGGAGGAACCCACGTTTTTAAACGTGGGATTGAAGTAAGGACGCTTTATACCTCGCGCTGCGCGTCTCGGTATAATTCTTTTTATGAACTGGGCAAAAGATGAAAGAAACTTTAGTTTCAATTGATACTCCTAACCTCCTGCCCTCTGCCTTTTTTGTAACTAGTACATCACGGCAAAGATAGAGCAACCATCGCTGCCTAACAAAAAGTATTGCAGACTACAAAAGCTGACAGCATCAGTTTGTGATATTATGTAATGTCTCATACCCGACCTTAACGAGTAATTGTTTATTTGACCTAACTACGAAGTTGTAAGTAAGTAGACAAGAATACATCAAACTATGTTGCACAATGTAAATTTCTTTAAATAGGCTTTTAGTAAGGGATTCAGCCCTATTTTTAAGGCTAAATCCCTGACTACAAACCTTGATTTATTCGCATCTATACTAAATGTATAGTAATGTATAGTAAAAAGGGAATTCTTAAATTCTCAGCATGATTTTAGCCTTTTTACCTAACCGTGTAGTCAGGAGTTCAGTTTTGTGAATCCTAAAGTCTCAGTCATTATCCCTGCTTACAATACTGAAGCTTATATTGCCAAAGCAATAGAGTCAGTCTTAGAGCAAACCCTCACTGATATTGAAGTTATCATAGTCGATGATGGTTCAAGTGATAAAACTGTAGAAGTCGCTAAAAGTTTTACTGACCAACGTCTCAAAGTGATAGTTAATCAACAAAACCTTGGGGTTTCTGCTGCGCGTAATCGTGCCCTCAAAGCAGCCCAAGGAGAATGGATTGCTGTTCTTGATTCAGATGACTGGTATGCTCCTGAAAGATTAGAAAAGCTGGTGTTGCTGGCAGAAGAGAAAAATGCAGATATGATTGCTGACGATCTTCATTTAATTCAAGATGGTGCAACATCTCCTTGGAGTACATTGATTCAAGAAAGTGGAGAAAATATAGATAAAACTTTCCAAATTGATATCATTCATTTTGTAGAAACTGATGTCTATGGACAAGTAGGGTTACATCTTGGTTTAAGCAAGCCTATATTCAAACGAGAATTTCTGGTGAAGCACGGAATTGAGTACGATGAAACCGTAAGGACAGGTGAAGACTTTTGGCTTGATCTGAAATGCTTAATTAATGGCGCTCGCTTTTTTCTTGTGCCAGAACCCTATTATTTCTACCGCTCACGTACCACTTCTATTCTACATCAAAGCAAATTGTTAATTCTAAATCAATACTGCATAGCTACTAATTCTTTCATGCAACAAGAAGTTGTCAAAAAAAATCCAGCTTTAATGCATGCTTTGTCTTACAATCTTGCAGCCTTTAAGAAGAATCTAGCTTACTTTCAAGTTGTAGTGCCTATAAAGCAAGGAAAATGGTTCATAGCATTAACAGAAGCAAGGAAGAACCCGCACTTTTTTCCTTATTTTATTTCCCGATTTAACAAAATTATCGAACGTCGAATCCAATACTATATAATGGGTAATAAATCAGCTTTTGATATGTCTTATAACCTACAGATCAACCGAAAAACTACCAATTAGTATTATAGGAATCAGATTTGAATAACGATCTGCATAGTGAGACTAAAATCTTTGTTCAGCAAGGCTTTTATCTTAAAATTTTTCGTTGATAAAGTCCGATTGCTAGAAAATATATTTATCAATAAATAATAGATTCGTTATGAGTCAGGAGGAGGCAGAAGGTTAAACAACTGGAAGCATCCCAATTTTGCAAGAACATATTTGTCATTGCGTACTCCTTCGGAGAACCAATTGGCGTAGCCTCTCCAAAAGTTGGGTACGAAGCGACAGCGTAGTGTTCGCAATGACAATTTATAACCTGAGTTTGATATAACTTGCACATTTGGGATGCTCCCAAACAACTGGCCAGTTAAAGGGTATCTGTCATTATCCCTACTTACAAAACAAAGGCAGAGGACAGCCTTGCTGGAGGTACGAGGAAAGTACTAATTTAAAAAAGCTTTAGTTAGGGGTCATTGACCACTAAAATAACAGTTATAAATCCTAATAAGTTAGAGCATTATTTACGAGACATAAGGGCTTGGATCTGATAAAACCTGCCCAGCACCGCTTCATGTCGCCGCATCAGGCTTGATTGATATTCAAAATTCTGCACTCATTACTCAGTTATCAGAACTTTGTAGTGAGTGTGGTACTACCTGATTAAGGTTTTTGCCAGATCCTAGAGTTATCTATTTAGTCAAAATTGGGCAAACTAAAATTACACCATAATTAAAGTGCAAAATGGTACAAAGCGTCATTATAAATATACCCTTTCTACTTGTTTGATTTAGGATGTTGCACCAGTTGTAATAACCGTCTCGGTTCCAAACTGGCAGATAATGGTTTCAATCCTCTTTTAGAAGACTGAAAAAAGCTAGTACAGCACCACCTAAATAGAGCAACGATTGGAAATCGCACAAAAGCCTACTCTGTAAGCTTCTTGCCCTCCAACTTCTGCCTTGCGGTACAAGCCGAGAAAGTTATTTATGGGCGCAATAATTCAGATATCAGTTTGAATGCACTTTTCCTCCCAAACACTTACAACCTGCTTTTGGAGTTGAATTTTCTATGTCAGACCCAAACATTGGTCGCTTACTCAGCAAACGCTACCAACTCCAGGAGTTAATCGGTACTGGAGCAATGGGTCGGGTTTATCGTGCTAAAGATACTTTATTGGGGGGTGTACCTGTTGCGGTTAAGTTTCTCGCTCTATCAATCCAAAATGAAAAGATGCAATTGCAAGACCGCTTTGAGCGAGAAGCAAAAACCTGTGCTTTACTAGGGCAAAAAAGCATTCACATTGTCCGAGTTATGGACTATGGCGTAGATGACAATAACACCCCGTTCTACGTCATGGAATACCTACAAGGAGAAAGCCTGAACAATATTATTCGCAAGCAACGACTGCCTTTACCAAGATTCCTGAGTATGGCGCGTCAACTCAGTCTGGGGTTACAGTGCGCTCATAATGGCATTCCAGTTGAGGGCACTATTTGCCCAATTATCCATCGTGATGTCAAGCCAAGCAATATGCTGGTAATTCAAGATCCCAGTTTCGGAGAATTGGTCAAGGTTCTAGATTTTGGGATTGCTAAGTTATTACAGTCAGATGGCGACCATACAAAATTCTATTTGGGGACATTGGCTTATTCTTCTCCCGAACAGATGGAGGGTAAAGAATTAGACAATCGTGCTGATATTTATAGTTTGGGTGTCATGATGTTTGAGATGCTCACAGGCAAAATGCCACTGGTGGCACCAACTCATTCTTTTGGAGCGTGGTATAAAACACATCACTATCAAAAACCACGCTCTTTTGCTGAGGTTGCGCCCGGATTAGAACTACCAAAAGAAATCGAAAATTTGGTGATGAGTTGTCTAGCTAAATTACCACGCGATCGCCCCCAAAGTATCACTGAAATCCTCAGAGTTTTAGGATCTCTAGAAAAACCTGAGCATACACGTAAAATTCAGCAAGACAGCCATGCCCTAGTTCCTACTAATATAGTGAGCAATGAGCTTGAACAAAAGACTAAAGCCGATTTGCGGGTATCATGGTCTAACGATGAAATCGCTCGTGCCATTTCCTGGCCTAAAAATAAACCAATTGCTGATATTGTTTTTCCCCAGCCCATTCATACCAATGGGGAGGTTTTACCAGCTCTGTGGGTGATGCTACCCCAAGAAGAAATTCAAAAGCGCTTACTCTGTACCCGCTATAACCAATTTTTGTTCATCTCTATTCCCCATCCCATGCTGCTATGGATTACTGTCATCTACAACCGTAAGTATGGCGCGAAATGGTTGCCTTATTACCTTGACCTAAAAACTAGTCCTGGTCAGGAAATTGCCCGGTTACTACAGCACACAGGTTACTACCGCCTGTTATTCTTTGCCCGAGAAACACCAAATCGCTGTACCCATATCTTACTTTCTAGCGTCGCTTCTGCCCAACGCCAACGACTACAAGAGTGGGTCGCAATGAGCAACACCTTAATGTCCTCTGCCGACCCACAAATCAGTAAAAGTTTACTCAAAAACGAGTACGAAAAGATTAAGCCCCAAATTATCACAAAACTGAAAAGTATTGATACAGATTCTCCTTATGATCTTTCCAACTAACAATAATTTCTTAATGTTACGTATTTTTAGATGTAAGTAAGGGGTAGTCACTCCCAGAATGTAAACTTTTATAAACAAAATATATATAAATATGTAAGTTCTAGTTATATGTATAAAGAGTGGAATCACTAAGCAGTCAAAGCAATCTGATCTAAATTATCTCTGAATCTTCCTGTGTATATGTTCCAGGAGATGATGAAATTACGCAGGTGTGATTCTCGGACTAGACGAAACAAAAAGAAGTTTGGCCAAAGCTAAACAAGGAATTTAGCTTACCATGCTAAAGTTATGTCTAGACTCAAACAAGTATGCCCTAGACAATGTTTACTTATTCTTAGTTAATTTCGTGAATTGAACTTTTGTACCGATATTGTGGAATTAGTTATCGAAGTTGACGCCCCTGCATCCCCAGCTCTTTTCCTCCTTGGAACCAAGCAAGAGAAGGAGGTCGCCCACTGCGACATCAGAAAGACTCTATGCCATAGTGGAACCGGAATCTAAGCCCCACTGGTGCTTAAGAAGTTCTTGATAAGTTGCCTCGCGCACGACCATTTGCTCATAAAGCTTCACTAAAAAATCTTTAGCTTGCTCGTGGCTCATGTTTTGCACCTGAGTAGAGAATGAGCAGATGCTGAATTGCTGTTCCAAGGATAGTTTCATGGGTTGATTCATAAGTTAACTCCGAAAAAACAACGTGTAAAGGTGATATCGCTCACAGAAGTCCAAATGGGATAATATTTTGGACAGATATCAGTCCAACATTTGTTCCTCCGTATTAAGAAAGATAACAATTGTTTGACAGATTTGCCCACATCCAAAGTGTGGAATTTTTCTGCTTTGATATCTTGCACCTAATTCTACTGATATACCACCCAAGTCAGCCGAACCATATTCGGGAAAATAGGCTCTGTTTGGCCTCAGATAGATATAACTACCTCTCTGACTCCTTCCTACTTTGCCCAACTCTCCTTTGAGGAGAAGAGCAGGTGCTATCCTAAACCGTCTTAGGTTTTTCTGTTTAAGAAAAACTAAGATGCTCTCTCCCCCAGTATGGGGGAAGCTTCAGAGGGTAGGGATTTTAAGGAGTTTGGGGAATGAATGGTAATAAGCGTGAATTATAGCCGCTTTATCTTATTACGTGCAAGATGTCAATTTACCAATTGATGCAAATTTAGCCTCTTAATGTCACTTTGGAGGATAAAAGTATTTGTATCAAATTGTAAAAAGGAAAAATGCTCACACTGAACAAATTACTGAGTATATTTACCGGATTAGTCATTTGTCCGTTGTCCTTTCTCCTTGGACAATAACCAATAACCAATAACCAATGACTAATAACTTTTGTCCGTTGTCCTTTCTCCTTGGACAATAACCAATAACCAATAACCAATGACTAATAACTAATGACTATTTTCTTCGAGTGAAACGATGACAACTGTGATATTATCGTGCCCTCCGTGTTCTTTGGCAGCCTCAACTAGTGAGATGGCGGCTTTATCAACCCAAGGAGTATCTTGGAGACAGCTAGCAATCTTCTGTTCGACAAGTTCTTCTGTAAGACCATCGCTACATAAAAGTAGGCGATCGCCTACTTTTACATCCATTGGTTGCACATCAATCTGATGCAAGTCTTCACGCCCCAAACAGCGCGATAATACATGACGAAAAGGATGCGATCGCGCTTCATCTAAGGTGATGTCACCGATTTTGATTGCCCGTGCTACCCAAGTGTGGTCTTCTGTTACCTGTTCTAAGTGGGACTCCCGGAAGCGATACAACCGGGAATCGCCAACATGAGCGCACCAGGGCGACTCTGGGGCGCGAAAAATTACCGCTACAACTGTTGTACCCATATCAGCGCGTTCGGGATGACTTTGCTGATCCTGCAAAATCGCTTCATTGGCACCCCACAAAGCTTGCTCTAGCAATTCTTGGGAAGATTTAGGAGATTCCCAATTTGCTACCAAATACGCCTGAATTTCTCCAGTGGCAATCCGACTCGCCTCCTCACCTCCCGCATGACCACCCATCCCATCGGCGACAACAAAAAACCGCCCCTCTGGGTCAATATAGTAAGCATCCTGATTATTAGAACGAATAAGTCCCGGATCGCTAAAACCCGTGAAATTAAGTTTCATATTTTTTTTGCAACAATTAATACATACGATCGTAACGGTCAAGGCGTAAAATTAGTCTGATCAGGATCACTGAAAGCCCTGCTGCAATTAAACCAGGCATTAGTGCCCACCATAGATGGTTGCTAACCACTAAGATCGTAGCTGAAAGTGTGAAACCACTGATTAACAGAGCATAACTTATTGAAAGCTGAATACTGCTCTGTCGCCGTAGCAAGCGTTCAGTTTCTATGGATCGAACGCGCAAGCGCATATCTCCCCGTTCTAGCTTTTCTAGCGTATCCTCTAATCTACGTGGTAGGCCAAAGGCAGTAGTACTTACCTGAGCTGCTTGGCGACTTAATTCGTTAAGAAAGCTATTCCCCTCAGAACCATTCATATCGGTCATAAGCTGCATTGCATACGGTTTGGCAACTTCCATAAAGTTAAACTCTGGATCTAAGCCTTTGCCTACCCCCTCTAGGGTAGAAAAGGCTCGCATCACAAAAGTAAAAGTTGCTGGAAATCTAAATGGCTGATTATAAGCTATTTCATAAAGGTCGTCACTGATTGCGGCAACTGATTGGTTTTCAAAGGGCTTATCCATGAAATTGTCCAGCATATACTGGACGGAACGCCGTACTGGTCCCATGTCATCCGTTGGGGCGATCGCACCTAAATCGATGAGAGACTGGACAACGCGATCGCCATCTTTTTGGGCAATCCCAAACAGTGTTTGCATCAATCCTTCGCGGACGTTGGCTTTAATCCGCCCCATCATCCCGAAATCGTAGAATATTAAAGCGCCACTGGCACTAACGGCAATATTGCCGGGGTGGGGATCGGCGTGGAAAAAGCCGCTATTGAGTAATTGGAGTAAGTAGGCTTGAGCGCCTTGACGAGCGATCGCCTTTCGATCCAAACCTGCTGCTTCTAAAGCTTCGTATTGGCTAATTTTAATTCCAGGGAGATATTCTAAAGTCAGCACTCTAGAAGTAGCGTAACGCCAGTATATTCTCGGTACATTTACCCAATCGTAGCCACGAAAATTCCGGCGAAAAGTATCAGCATTACGACCTTCGTTAAGATAATCAATTTCTTCCCAAAGAATGCGACAACACTCTTCGTAAATACCCAGCCAATCTCGCCCCCTTCCCCATTTGGGATGGTTTTGAAAGTAGCGGGTAATTCCCTTAAGAATCTGTAAATCTATTTCAAATAACTTTTTTAGTCCAGGACGTTGCACCTTGACAACAACTGATTCTCCAGTATGCAGCACAGCTTTGTGTACTTGCCCCAAACTAGCAGCAGCTAAGGGAATCGGTTCAAAATTATGGAATAGTTCAGGAATTTTCTTGCCTAATTCTTTCTCAATGGTCGCTTCTACTAGCTCATAGCTAAATGCCGGTACTTTGTCTTGTAATTTGGCTAGTTCTTCTACATATTCACCAGGGAATATATCAGCACGGGTAGAAAATAGTTGCCCAACTTTGATGAAGGTTGGGCCTAAATCCAGTAAGGTAGTGCGAATCCACACCGCTTGGGTTTTGCGTCTTGCAGCTTGCTTTACCTCAGTCACACCACCCGGATAACTCCAAGATTTGTTGTATAGCCAAAGTTTGAATAATAAGGTCAAGACGAAAGACCAAATATCCACAAAACGCCGTCTGCTAGAGTATTTTTCCCGATTCCAACGGTATGCTTTCTCTGAATAACCTTGTTCCATATACTTTGTGTACCGTTGGTTTGCAACCGAATCACTTGGAAGAAAAGACACTCTGATTCCTAAACTATTTTTTCTTAAGTGTCCTTTGTCATTTGTGCATGATTTTTAACCAATGACTAATGACCAATGACTAAAATTTATGCAGAAGTTCGGCGATAATGTTGCAATTCTGTTCGTAACAGGGCAATTTCGGCTCGTAATTCATCAATATCTGCTTGCAAGTCACCGGAATCAGAACTAGCTTGCCCACTACCTGTGGTAGCTTGACCAGAATTAGCTGATTCTGTTGCTCGATTTGCCCGTTCTATGACTTCTTCTGTAAACTGACGCAACTGCTCTCTAGCTTCGGCATCAAATTTGCCCAAATCACTCAAAGCATCGGTCAAGGCGACCTCTAAACGCTCATTAACTACTTCAGCTACCGCTCTGCCTACGAAAAAGGCTTGCACAAGGGGATTACTCATAAATTTTTGTTACGTTGCACCGCAAGAGAATTATAACTTGCCTGTATGCTTTGCGGCTCCCATCTAGTCTGCATGGAAACTTAAGTTTTGAGGTTTTTGGGGAAAATTTGATCTCTTATTTGGGTGAAACCATTTTTTCGCTAGAAATGATGTGCAAATCGATGTTTTTGAGCAAGCGTACCAATTTTTGCGTCAAAGAGCCTTTGAGGAACATTTGCCAGCGCGATCGCTGACTTTCACCAATGACAATTTGAGTGATCCGATATTTCTCGGCGACTTCTGCGATCGCATCGGCTACGTTACCGTTGGTAGAACGAAGAAAAGTACCTTCAAATTCTTTACAAAGTTTCTCACAAGTGTAGATGTGTAAGCTTTCCTCCTTGGTGAGGAAGCGCTCTGGATTGGCAACGAATAAGCTATAAAGGGGTGCATTCATATAGTTAGCTAGCCTCGCACCCCGGCGTAACAGCTGCACTGAGTTGGGATAGGTGGATACACACACTAAAACCCGCTCGTGAATATTACAGGAATGCCCGTTGGGGATAGTGGCGATCGCATTTCCTTCTACGTTGTCTGCTACTTCCCGCAAAGCTAATTCCCGCAAAGCAATCAGGTTGCGGCGTTGGAAAAAATTATCGAGGGATTCTTGGATTTTTTGTGGTGCGTAAATCTTGCCTTCTAATAACCGTTCTTGCAATGTCTCCGGCGTGACATCTATTACTAGTATTTCGCTAGCTTCATCCAGAATCCTGTCAGGAACACGCTCACGCACTACCACCCCTGTAATTCTAGCTACCAAGTCATTGAGACTTTCCAAATGTTGGACATTCATTGTGGAGTGGACATCAATACCTGCGGCTAAAACTATTTCTACATCTTCATAGCGTTTTTCGCGTGGAGAACCAGGGACATTAGTATGGGCAAGTTCATCGATTAAGACTAATTGGGGCGATCGCTTTAAAATAGCATCTGTATCCATATCCGTTAGCGTCAGCTCACCCCGATAAAATTGTTTACGGGGTAGAATCTCCAGTCCCTCTGCCTTCTCAACTGTCTCCTTGCGTCCGTGGGTTTCCAAAAGCCCAACGACGACATCAATGCCTAGATGTTTGAGTGCGTGTCCCTCTTCCAGCATCCGGTAAGTTTTGCCTACTCCAGGAGCCATGCCAATAAATATTTTATGCTTGCCCCGCCGTCGTGGTGGATAAAGGGAGTAACTTGGAGAATTTAAAGGAGTGCCAGCCGAACTAGTATTACTATTATCTGACATTTTATTCTTGGTTCTTATAGCAATCCTATTTTATCGGAAAGCAAAACGACCCAATGCCCAATACTTCTCTTCTTAGGCTGCGCCAACGGCAACTCTTGGAGACGCTACGCGTAGCAAGATCCCCGAAGGGGTACGCTCAGTACGAGTGCCCAATGCCCAATACTTCTCTTCTTAGGCTGCGCCAACGGCAACTCTTGGAGACGCTACGCGTAGCAAGATCCCCGAAGGGGTACGCTCAGTACAAGTGCCCAATACCCAATGCCCAATTATTGATTCTGCTGACGATTAATATCTTGCAAGTCAAGAGCATAATTCAATCGGAGAACATTGACTCCTGGCTCGCCGAAAATCAATAGAAATCTGCTATCAGTATACTTATTAATCAAACGTAGGATCTCATCTTCATTTACTTTCCGCGCACCAGCAACCCGCGACAATTGCTGCCGTGCTGCTTTAAAGGAAATATGCGGATCTAAGCCAGAAGCAGAGGTATAAATCATATCAGCTATTGGTTGAAGATTTTCGTCTCGCAATTGATTTGCCTCTTCTAGAATCCGCTTTAGTAGTTCTGGATTGCTAGCAGCGAGATTGCTAGCTCCAGATATGCCAGTTGGCTTGGCTTTTTTCCCTTGGCTATATCTAACGGTGCTAGGACGAGGATGGAAATATCGATCAGATGTGAACACCTGACCAATCAAAGCTGAACCAATTGGTTCATTATTTAGATTCAGCATGATGCTGCCGTTAGCTTGATAAGGTAAAAAAACTTGACCCACTACCAGAATTATTAGAGGATAGATGATTGCAGTCAACAACCAAAGCATCAAAGTTATGAAAATTGCTCTGATAGTTTCTCGAATAATAGCCATAATAAGTTTTCTAATTGCTCCTAAGAATTTAATTTTTAATTTTAATTTTTTTGCCCACCAGCCGGACGTTTCAGGGTGCTGTTAGCAACAGCATAAACAACTGGGGCAGTAACCACATTCAAGCACAGCACGATCAAAATAGCGAGTGGTAGGTGTTGTTTACGCCATTGCAACTAAATAAAGGACATCGCCAAAACACTGCTCAGTGAAAACGATATTTATTCATATTCTTGTTGTTTTGCCTCTCAACAGGTAAAAGTAAAAATGTTTATTATTTTACTTTGGTTAAGATGCGATCGCTTCCCTAGGTGTCTACTTTTGCTGTGATTAGGGACTGACAAGAAATAAATTATCCAAATAAACGAACCACAGAGACACAGAGAACACAGAGAAATAGAGAGGGTTTTTGGGTCAGTTTTGGGACATTCTATTTTCTGGAAGTCCCTTAAGCCAAGCCGACAACTGTAATCAGCATATCGATCAATTTAATGGCAATAAACGGCGCAATCAACCCACCTAAGCCATAAATTAAGATATTACGTTGGAGTAGCTGATTAGCTGTCAGAGGTCGAAACCGCACACCCTTTAATGCCAAGGGAATCAAAGCGGGAATAATCAAAGCATTATAAATCAGTGCTGATAGTACAGCAGACTTCGGGCTAGTCAAATTCATAATATTCAGAGTTTGCAGGTTAGCAGCGACAAATATCACTGGGATAATTGCCAAGTATTTAGCAATATCATTAGCGATAGAAAATGTCATCAATGCCCCGCGAGTAATTAACAATTGTTTGCCAATGCTAATGATATCGATCAGCTTTGTGGGATCGGAGTCTAAATCGACTATGTTGGCGGCTTCTTTTGCCGCTTGCGTCCCTGTATTCATGGCAACGCCGACGTTAGCTTGGGCTAATGCTGGAGCATCGTTAGTCCCGTCTCCCGTCATGGCAACTAGTCTACCTGCTGCTTGTTCCTTTTTGATGACGTTGATTTTTTCTTCTGGTGTGGCTTCAGCAATAAAGTCATCCACCCCAGTTTCTTTGGCAATGACCGAAGCTGTAATTCGGTTGTCTCCAGTTACCATGATGGTACTCACTCCCATCCGTCGCAGTTGCTCAAAGCGATCGCGGATACCAGATTTAACTACATCTTTGAGATAAATAACACCGTAAATTTCGTTATCTAGGCTGACTGCTAGGGGTGTACCTCCCAAGCGAGAAACTCGTTCGTAGGTGGCATCTAATTCTGGTGTATCATATCCATTGCGGGAACGGACAAATCCTCTAATGGCTTCTACTGCTCCCTTTCTGGCCTCATACCCACCAGGGAAGTTTGTCCCACTCATCCGGGTTTTGGCGGAAAAACTAACTCCTTCTGCCTGAGTGGAGTCAAAATCAAACCGTGCGACTAACTTTTCTGCCAGTCGGACAATTGACTTACCTTCTGGTGTATTGTCAAAAATACTAGCAGCCCAGGCAACATTAGCAATTTCCGACATTGAATGACCGTTGATGGGAATAAACTCTTCTGCCAAACGGTTGCCAATGGTAATTGTGCCTGTTTTGTCAAGAACTAAAGTGTTGACATCACCACAGGCTTCAACTGCTCGTCCAGAGGTGGCAATGACGTTAAATTGGGCAACTCGATCCATACCACCAATGCCGATGGTACTTAGTAAACCGCCAATGGTGGTAGGAATTAACGCTACTAATAGGGCAATTAAAATTGGCACACCAATGGGACTGTTGACATAGTAGGCAAGTGCGGGGAGAGTTACCACGACTAATAAAAACAATAAGCTGAGAACTGCCAAGAATACTGTCAGGGCAATTTCATTGGTTGTTTTGCTGCGTTCTGCCCCTTCTAACAAGGCAATCATCCGGTCAATAAAGCCTTTGCCGGGATCAGATGTGATCCGAATAATCAGTTCATCTGAAATAATCCGCGTCCCACCAGTGACGGAACTGGCAACATCGGAGCCTGATTCTTTTAAGATTGGTGCGGATTCCCCAGTAATTGCCGATTCATCCACTGAGGCGACACCCATGATTACTTCGCCATCGGCGGGGATGATATCGCCAGCAACGACGTAGATGGTATCGCCTTCCTTGAGGTTGGTGGATGAAGTTTCGCTAATTGTGCCATCAGGAGCAAGTTTTTTCGCGATCGTCTCTGATTTCGTTAACCGCAAGATATCGGCTTGGGCTTTACCTTGCCCTTCTGCTACTGCTTCGGCAAAATTGGCAAACCAAACTGTCGAGAATAAAATCCCCGACAATAAGCCGTTGAATAGTTGCGGGTTCTTTTGGAGGGCTGGGCCAAATAGGTTGGGATCAATTGTTAGCAATAGGATGATGATTGTCCCCACCCAAACCATAAATATCACTGGATTTTTGATTGCATACTTAGGGTTTAGCTTGAAAAAAGCATCTCTAATTGCCCTTAAGTACAGCCACTTATTACTTGCCCTGGGCTTTTTACGTCCTTGGCGGCGATCGCCAGAACGAGCATTTGGGCGTCTAGCTTTGGAGTTAGTTGCCACTTGATTCATAAGTAAGGTTAGGAGTTAGGAGAGACGCGATTAATCGCGTCTGTACAGGAGTTATACCAATTCTGTATGAAGATGCGCTAAACCATATTTAAGTACAAGAAAGAAAAACGAACCGCATTCGCGCAGCGTCTCGTAAGAGTTGGACACAAAGAAAGAAAGAAAGAAAGAAAGAAAGAAAGAAAGAAAGAAGTTAAAAGGGTTTGGCGCAGCCTCACAAAGAAATGGTATTAGGAGTAGAGACGCGATTCATCGCGTCTGTACAGGAGTGAGGATTCGGAGCTTCTAATAGAAAAATATCCGAACTGTAGGGTGGGTTAGTAACGCAACCTACGAAACCGGATAATTTACTTATTTTTTAGTATTCTCTTAATTCCAAACTTATAACTCATAACTCATAACTTATAACTTTCCTAACTGCCAGATGCTAGCTTTAAACCCTCAGCTATGGGGCCTAAAGCCAGAACGGGAAAGAAAGTCAAGACTCCCAAAACCAGTGTCACTCCAGCCGTGATACTAGTAAATACTAGAGAATCGGTTCTCAGGGTACCAGGGGTTTCTTGTACTTGTTGTTTGCGAGACATCCCATCAGCTAAGAGCAGGATGGCAATCATCGGAATGTAGCGTCCTCCGATTAAGCTAACTAAAGTACTCAAGTTCCACCACAGGGTGTTATTCCCCAACCCCTCTAAGCCGGAGCCATTATTTGCTGCTGCTGAGGCGTATTCATAAACTACTTGGGAAATACCGTGATAGCCAGGGTTGCTAATTCCAGACAGGGAGATGGGATAAGCTAATGCGATCGCACTGGGAATCAAAACTAGAATTGGATGAATCAACAGCACGACGCTGGCGAGGACGATTTCTCGCTTTTCAATTTTGCGTCCTAAAAACTCTGGGTTGCGTCCCGCCATTAGTCCAGTTAGGAATACTGTGAGAATTAAGTAAATAAATAGGTAAGCTGTTCCAGTTCCCTGTCCACCCCAGATAACTCGGATAAATAAGTTGAAGAGAGTGGAAAATATTCCTTGGGGCATCAAAGAATCGTGCATCCCATTGACAGCGCCAGACATAGTAGCAGTAGTCATTACTGCCCAAAATCCCGTCTGTGCCCAGCCAAATCGAACTTCTTTACCCTCCAAATTGGGCTGTTCTAATCCAAAGGCGGTATTAACCAGGGGATTACCTTGCAGTTCTCCCACTGCTGTCACTCCCACCAAAACTACAAAAATCACAAACACCATCCAAAAAAGTAGCCAAGCTTGTTTGATGTTGTTGGCAAATATGCCGTAGGTGTAAATTAAGGCGGCGGGGATAGAAATCATGGCAATCATTTCTATCAAGTTAGAAGCGCCATTGGGATTTTCAAAGGGATGTGCTGAGTTGACGCCAAAAAAGCCACCGCCGTTGTCACCCAAAAGTTTGATCATTTCAAAGGATGCCACGGGGCCTCTGGCCAGATATTGCGTCCCACCTTCTAAGGTTGTCAGATCGAGAGTTTTAGCTAATGTTTGTGGTACACCTGTTACAAGCAAAGCGATCGCGCCAATAATCGAAATCGGCAGCAATATTCGTGTAATTCCCCGGACGAGATCGACGTAAAAGTTGCCCAGTCTTCTACCTGTCAACCCGCGAATAAAGGCAATTCCCACGGCTAAACCTGTGGCTGCGGAGGTAAACATCAAAAAGCCTAAAGCCGCTACCTGGCTAAAATAACTTAAGATTGTCTCACCAGCATAGTGTTGCTGGTCGGTATTGGTAACAAAGGAAATGGTTGTGTGCAGCAATACATCCCACTTCATAGCACCCAAGCCGTTAGGATTCCAGGGTAAGTGTCTCTGGAAATATATTAGCAAGTACACTGAAACACCCATGATAAAGTTGCTGCACAATACAGCCCGGATATACTGCGAACCCGTCATATCATCCTTTCTCCGAACACCCGCTAGGATGAACATACTTCGCTCTATGGGGTTCATTAAAAAATCAAGTAGTGTTCTTTCTCCCAAGAAGACACGGGCTATGTATTTTCCGAATAGTGGTGTGATTGCTATGACAATACACAACGTTAAGCCAATTTGCAAAAAACCTTGTCCCATATAATTTGCGCTAAATTAAATTTAAGTGCTAGCAAGCCAATTCTTAGAAATAAAAAATTAACTGTTGGAGTATTTAATATCGAGGGATTTACTATTTTCAGTTATGACTATTTTCCAGATACTTGTTAAAGTTCTTGTGAAGAATATTTATTTTTTACTCTTAATTCATCTATCTCACTAGTTAGGATTATTTGTTTATACAATAGATTCTGCAAGTTTGCTACTTTCAAAGAATATAAATATCCCAGATTATTTGATTAATGGGATTAAGGATTGGCAAGATTGTGCTAAATAGCCCGCTCCTTGTGGGCAAATACCCAGTTACCACAGACGCGATTAATCGCGTCTCTACTGGATAATCGTAATTTTCGGGTTAACTCTCAAGTTGGCATTTGCAGATATAGATGGCAAATAGATCATAATTGGTGAATTAAATAGTTATACAGATTTTTAGTAAATCATAAATGACAATGTTAACTCGATTATTGACTATGAAAGAAACTATAAATGAGCGTAGGGAGACTTATGGGCTAATAGCGATCGCCTTTGCCATCGTGATAGCGTTGGAATATTTGACACCACCTGAATACGTATTTGGCTACCTCTACACAGGGACGATTTTGTTAGCAGATTCTCGATTGAATCGGGGATCGGTATTGGGGATCACTGTTGCAGCTACAGGATTAACATTGTTAAATTTATTTGTCCCTGGAGGAGAAGCGATTCATCTCCCAGCGTTGGCAAATAGGTTGATTGCAGTATTGGCGTTGGTGGTAACGGGTTGGTTGAGCGATCGCAACCACCGCAATGAAGAAGCGATCGCTTATACCCAAGCACAATTACGTTCCCAAGAACAACTAGCTATCATGCGTGAAGATTTTGTTTCTACCCTAACGCATGATTTGAAAACACCCCTACTAGGAGCAATTGAAACACTGAAATATTTTCAAAATGAGCAATTTGGTGAAGTTACGCCAATGCAAGCAAAAGTTTTACAAACAATGGCTCGTAGTCATCGGAGTACACTGAAATTAGTCCAAACACTTTTAGATGTGTACCGCAATGATGCCGAAGGGTTGAAACTACAGATATCACCTGTTAACTTGGTGACAGTGGCGGAGGAGAGCATCGCTACTCTGAATGAACTAGCGAGAACACGTCAGGTTTATATTTCTCTACACTATGGCGAATCAGATTTTCGGAGCTTTATCTGGGTAAATGGTGATTCTTTGCAACTTGGGCGAGTGTTCACCAATCTCCTGATTAATGGTATTAATCATACCCCTCGTGGCGGTAAAGTGGAAGTAGTACTTGAAGGTTATTCTAGCGATCAAGTGGTAAAAATACTCGATACTGGCTCCGGCATTACTGAAGAAGAGTTACCCCACTTGTTTGAAAGGTTTTATCAAGGACATAGCGATCGCCACGTCTCCGGCTCTGGACTAGGGCTTTATTTGACCAGGCAAATTATTGCTGCTCATAGGGGTACAATTTGGGCAGAGAATCGCTCACCACGAGGCGCACTATTTGGTTTTCGACTCCCTGCTTGTCCACCACCGGGGAATTGAGGAGTGGGGAGTGAGGGAGCAGGGAGCAGGGAGCAGGGAGATGAGTTTTCCCCTCTGCAAGAGCAGCACCCCGCCCCTCTGCCTCTTTTCAATCCCCAATCCCCAGTCCCCAATCCCCAGTCCCCAATCCCCAATCCCCAATCCCTAATCCCCAATCCCCAATGCCCAATGCCCAATTACTAATGACAAAAATCTTACTTGTTGAAGATGATGAATTGTTTCGGCTTGGTTTGCGGATGCGGTTGCAACAAGAAACCACTTTGGAAATTGTCGCAGAAGCGGAAGATGGGGAACAAGCTGTAGAATTAGCAAATCGCTATCCTTTGGATTTGGTGTTGCTGGATATAGGTTTACCAGGAATTGGGGGCATTGAGGCTTGTCGCCAAATCAAGCAGAAGCACCCAACTTTACCAGTTCTCGTTTTAACGTCTCGTTCTGAAAAACCCCTGGTTTCGCGGTTAATTGCCGCCGGTGCCCAAGGTTACTGCCTTAAAGGTATTCCTGCTGAGTCTTTAATATTGGCGGTGCGATCGGTTGCAGCAGGGGCTTCTTGGTGGGATCAAACGGCAACAACAGAAATTAGAGCCGCTTTTGAGGGTAATTCTACTGTAGTGCAGCCCACAAAAACTGACGGAACTGTAGAAAATCCCCTAACGAAGCGGGAGCAAGAAATTTTGGCACTGGTAGCAACTGGCAAAAGCAATCAAGAAATTGCTGAGATTCTCTACATCGCCCCTGGTACAGTGCGGGTTCATGTCCATGCTATTTTACAGAAACTAGAAGTACGCGATCGCACTCAAGCCGCAGTCTTAGCTATCCAAAAAGGATTGGTAGCTCCAGAATTGTTGATTAATTAGATTTCTTGGGGATTGGGGATTGGGGACTAGGGAAACATTTATTTTCAAAATATTTTTGGGGTTAGAGCTTGATTTTTGAACAACACGTAGGGTGTGTTATCGCCGAGAGTACGGCACCATTTTCAAGGGTTTGGTGCGTGAGACTAAAGTCATAACGCACCCTACAAAGACTTAATTTTTTTCAGAAATCAAACCGGATTCCTATAGTCCAAAAACTATCAGCTAAAGCAAACTTCTCAAAAATGTAGCGATCGCCTGTTTTTCCAGTTGATTATTCTTCGGTTAAGAAGATACTATATATGGTTCAAAAAAGAGAAATAGAGCCTACTTTTGATGAAAAAGTAGCTCAGGTATTGAATACAATGGGATTTCCTTTTTTGGTAAGGCATCTAGACGAAAATTTAATCAATACCCAGTGGAACGGTAAAGAAAAGCTTAGAGGAGAAATAAGTTTCTTTCCTCCTATGTCGCTTCACTGGTATCAACTTACCCCAACAGAAGCAGCGATTGAATTAGTCGAATTGCATGAAAACTGGGAACACGTATGAAACGTACCGTCTCGATCCCAGTTAATTTACCAGGTGACAGATTTTTAAATCTAATGAATCAATGTGCATCAATATTTAATGCACATATTGACTGGGCTATAGAGAACAAAACATTTAATAAAAATAAGGCACACAAAGACTTGTACGCCCTACTACGGCTACAGTATCCTTGTGTGCCAACTGCATTGTTACAAACAGTTCGGGATAACGCGCTAGAGGCAATTAAAGCCACTAAATTCAAGCGTGTTCCCAGAAAAAAACCAACATCAGGATTGAGATATGACAAGCGCACTATGACACTGCAATGAATAAATGGTTGGGTAGTTGGGCATTTTACCAGCAAGAGCAGTTCCTTGCTTACAAAGCAGAAGCGCTGGGGAAACGAGTCGTGCATCAAGACCCTCGGTACACTTCCCAAAAGTGCAATGTTTGTAAGCATATTAAAAGAACAAATCGGCATAAGTCTAAGTTCCAGTGTAAAAACTGTGGACACCAAACTCACGCGGATCTCAATGCTTCTAGAAATGTTCGTGATGACTATATTCTCTCCTCTACCCAAGGGACCCAGGAGCAGGGGTCAGTCAATGCCCCATGCGTTTCGGGAAATTATATTTCCTAGTTACAAGCCCCATCCCAAGAGTGGGTGGGGCAGTTGACGTAACAATCTCGATACTTATAACTTAAGGTGAGATTTTTGTGAGAATCGTATAAATTGTTACGGTTTTTTGTTATTAATGCTAAAATCACATCAATACTATGCATTTTTTGCATCAAAAGCACCAATAAGTCAAACGATGTAACGCGATGTAAAATTAATTAAAATGGTTCTTAGTCAGGGCTGGAGCCGCTTACTACAAACCTTTAATATTCAGAACCACTTAAACTTAGCTAAAACTTAGATATTATTTCAGCCGCTATGAAACGTCGTGATTTTATAAATTGGGTAGGTTTGGGTTGGATAGCAAGTTCTCTACCTATAGCGATCGCAGCTTGTTCTTCTCAAACAACTTCAGCATCTGGGGATTGGCAAACAGTAGGTACATCAACAGAATTAGATAAAACAGGTCAATTGCTGGTGAAAAACTCACCTGCTGGACCCGTGCTGGTAGTTGGTACATCTAAAGCTGGAAGTCTGACTGCTGTCAACCCTACCTGTACTCACGCAGGTTGCACTGTAGTATGGGAAGCTGAGGCAAAAAAATTCGCCTGTCCCTGTCATCATTCCGAATTTGGGGTTGATGGTAAAGTGCAAAAAGGCCCAGCAAAAGACCCTCTGAAAACTTACGCCGTCAAAATTGAGGGTAATTCAGTTGTAGTCAAGCCAACCTAGCCCCGCAAGGCGGAATTCACGCATTAAAAATTCATAAGTTTAAATTGATGGATGAGCAAGTTCGTAGTAAGGACTAAAGTCCTTCTTTTCTAACAGGTTGTTTCATGTGAGTAACATCAACCAACTTTTGGTGCAAGCCGAGGCAGCTGATTGGTCATCACTAATTCAATGTTTGCAACAATTAATCTTAGGGGCGAACTCTGAACATCCAGAGATAGTTAAAAACCGAGAATATCTGCTGACATTAGCACTTTCAATCTTAGGGATGGGGGGTTTTCAACAACGCTGGGAAATTAGCAAAGTATTGACTCACTTAGATAATATTGCCATCCCACCACTCATTGAGATATTAGAAGATGAAGACGCAGAAGAAGAATTACACTGGTATGCAGCAAGAACTTTGGGTGAATTTCAGCACCCAGAAGCCATCGCGCCCATAGTTGAATTGTTGAAAACTGAGGAGGATGAAGAACTCAAAGCGATCGCAGCTACAGCACTAGGGCAAATGGGTACTGTTGCGATTACTTCACTCACTGAACTTCTAGTAGATAATAACTACACCAGCCGCATAAATCTTACTGCAAGTGCTGCGATGCCTTCTCTACGAGAGGCTTCTCTTTCAGAGACGCTAACGCGAACGCCAACGGCGAGCTTCTTAACGCAACATCCAGCCACAGACATTGCTAACATCAAAAGTGCGATCGCCTTGTCTTTAGGGCAGTTAGGCAAAATGCAAGCAATTGAACCATTGATTTCGCTGCTAGCTGATTCTAATACATCGGTGAGACTACATGCGATCGCTGCACTAAAAAATCTGGATGGGGAAGCTATATATCAACAATTGCAGCAGTTAGCAAATAATGACGCAACCACGCCAGATTTGCAACAAGGAATAGCGATCGCTTTAGCCGAATGGTAAATTTCAGGACTTACCCATTGACAAGAAATTAAAAATATATATTCCTTAAGTCTAAAGTAAGACACACCTGGAGTATGAAGTTATAAGTTCTCAGGTGAAATAGGATTATGGAGTCTCAACCACTGGTATCATCTGGATACTTACAATTTCTACTTCATTTATATCCAAATAACTAAAATCTAATGTCAATAGAGTCTTTAGATTTATTGAGGGTAAAATCTTGCTTAACTTAGCGATAAATTGTACTTATTAAGGAGGTTGGAGTGAAGAATTAAAGGTTGGTATTATACACCTGTTTTTTGGTCAATTAAGCTATATTTCAGATGTCTTTGAGTCCGATTTAGCTGTTTTCACGAGGAAATTTAGTTCTAAATTATTATTGTGTAACGCTCCAAAATATTTGATTATCTTCACGCTCCCATGCTAAATTTAATGCCAAATTAACTCCTGCGATGTATATTGGTTTTATTCTTATGGTAGAAGTCAAGCAAAAAACTAGCAGTTATCCTAAATAACAAGAACACAATGATTCGTAATAAGTAATTAAAAATGAGGACTAAGGGAGTTTAATTTTATCAAAATTATTATTCCCTGTATATTGTGAACAAATGACTTTGGTCGTCGGTTCATAATCCTGAATTAGGAATTACTGATTATGAATTAATTTAGTCTGGCGACTAGTAAGTTTTTGTGGGAGCTTCAAGTGCTTTCAATTTTCCCAGAATAAACTAGGTTAAAGAATCCTCAATGTGCCTTGTAAAAATTTACCTAATTTAGCAGTGGATTGAGCAGGCAATATCGGTTTTGAAAATCAATCAAGTACCAAAAAATCTAGAACATAAAAGGAACCTAAGCATGAAGCCTTTTGATTTATCTAAAGCTGTTTTAGCTACTGTCTTTGCCATCAGTTTTGCTTCTGTGTCCTTACCTCCTTCTGTTTTTGCCCAAAGTGGAGGCTCCGGTAGCGGAGGCTCTAGTGGTGGTAGTAGCTCAGGTACTGGTACAGGTAGTAGCTCAGGTACTGGTACAGGTAGTAGCTCAGGTACTGGTACAGGCACTAGCTCAGGTACTGGTACAGGCACTAGCTCAGGTACTGGAACTACAGGTACTAGCCCAGGTACTGGTACAGGTAGTAGCTCAGGTACTGGTACAGGTAGTAGCTCAGGTACTGGAACTACAGGTAGTAGCTCAGGTACTGGAACTACAGGTACTAGCCCAGGTACTGGAACTACAGGTACTAGCCCAGGTAATGGAACTACAGGCAGTAGCTCTACTGGTACAGGCACTGGAACTATGGGCACTGGTACAAGCACTGGAAGTGGCACTGGCAATGATACAGGCAGTGGCAGCACTACAGGTAATGGCACTACAGGTAATGGAACTACAGGCGGTGGCAGCACTACAGGTACTGATACTACAGGCGGTGGCGGCACTACAGGTGCTGATACTACAGGCAGTGGAACTACAGGTACTGATACTACAAACGGTAGTACCACAACAGATACTAACAGGAATGCAGGCATCACAGCTTCCCAAAGAACCAGCGATCGCGGTTTCGATTGGGGTTGGCTAGGTTTGCTTGGTCTCGCCGGTTTAGGAGGTCTGGTTCGTAATCGCGAAAAAGTCCGGGTTTATAGCGATCCTGATGAAGTAACAGGTTCTCGCTCTAGATAGTATTGACCACATTCTACACCTGGTAGAATCGTCGTCTGTGCCAACTTCAATTTCTACTGACAAAAAGGCTCTTGAGGTTGGCCTATATTTGGGTTCGTAATTCGTAATTTGTAAATGCAAATCTGACGCGATCGCAGCCGTATACACAAGTTGTACGGCTATTTGTTTAAGTCTGCACAACAACTTGTGTTGCTGTGACCTGATAATCCGTCGCATAAAATGTAGTCATTATTCAGCAGCGCCTTGGCTTATTGGCTATCTCTTTAATTTCTGATGGGACTTTTGCCAGATCATAAATAGTTTATAATATATGTATATAAGTATGTACATTATGTAATGTTGCCTTACAAAATCATATCTCCAACCGATGCCAGAAATGACTTTTTTAAGTTGTTAGAACTCGTAGTCGAAAATCATCAGGTATATATGATCAATCGTCATGATGGTGAAAATGTAGCCTTGATTGCTGAATCAGATTTGGTAAGTTTGCTGGAGACGGTGTATCTTTTGCGTTCCCCTGCTAATGCGCGTCGTTTACTAGATGCAATAGAGGAGTCGAAAACTGGTAATATCCAATCTCAAACCCTCGCAGAACTTCAGCAGGAGTTGGGAATTGAGCAAGAAAAAAAAGAAAGCTGAACCTAGTGAAATTAAGCCAGTCGTTGTTAATAGAAGTCCTGGTTTTAGTTCTAAATTCAAAGAAGATTTAGCATGGTGGTTCAAGCAAGATTTTCAGAAAGCATCGAAAATATTGGATTTGGTGACGGCTATAATGCAAGACCCATTTGAGGGTATTGGTAAACCAGAAGCCTAATCGGTCTAAGTACATTTGCTAACCTCAAAGGGGTAAAAGACAAAGAACGGAGCTTGCGTTCACGAATACTGACTCTGCCAGTAATGGCAGCAATAGTGTTGAGTTTAGTGCAATACAGTTCAGTTAAGCATTTCCTCCTTCTCTCTGCGTTCTCTGTGCCTCTGCGGTTCGTTAAAAAAATTAACCTTCCCAAAGAGTTTTAGCCTTAACTGAACCGTATTGGAGTTTAGTGTATCGACAAGTACAACATCTCACGGATGTATTGCGATCGCTAGAAATAGAAGGATTAATGTGGGTGGAAGCAACGAAAGTCAGTAAACAAGCGTTGTCTCAAACACTCAATAGTTTGCCGGCTCATCTATTTGCACTGGTTTTTGAGCAAGTGATAGAGCGTCTGTCAGCTTGGATTTTCTACGCTGTTCTGAATGACTTGTGTGCTGATGTAGCTTAGTTTACCGCCGTAGGCATCGCTCTCCGACAGCCTATTGAACGCATTTCCGTAGAAATGGTGTTTCGCAGTTTATATTTTTTTCACCGCGCACTTTTACTTAACCCTGAGTTAAAACTATACGCTGTAGTGGCAATTCATGAATTGCCACTACATGAAAATCCTAACTTCCAACTCAGCACTATCCTATTCCCAAACGCCCAGCCAAGCCGGGAGTGAGGGGTAGAAGGGTGGTAATCATCAAGAATAGAGCTAAAAGCCCCAAAGCGGCTCTAGCATCATCAGGTTCAGTGACTTCATTCAAGCTCGGGCGTTCTTGATCGCGTTGCAAGAAGAAAATCACGATCGCCCAGTACATGGCAATCATATTACCGAGAGATACTAGCGCTAGTAAAATTAAAGTTGCGATCGTTGCTCGTCCTGCGGTTTTGCGTCCATAAATCGCCTGAACAATGCGCCCACCATCTAGTTGTCCTGCGGGCATTAAGTTCAAAGCGGTAATTACTAACCCCAGCCAACCAATCACCACTAGGGGATGAACACCTACCAGGGGCGACTGCAAAGCTGAACCAAGGACAACTCGCGCCAAGCTTCCCACCAAAATCGACCCTTGGAAAAACTGATTGGGCAATTGAAATAAACTACCTGGCCCAGAAAGCAGCAAACCAGTCACCAGCATTAATAAAGAGACAATACCACCTGCGGCTGGTCCTGCCAAGGCGATATCAAATAATACCTTGCGGTTAGGCAACAGAGACTCAAAGCGAGTAATTGCACCAAAAGAGCCAATTTGCACTGCGGGTAGAAAGAAAGGCCAGCTAAGGCGAATTTGGTGGCGCTGGGCAAGTAACCAATGACCAATTTCGTGAGCTACTAAAATCGTAAATATCCCAGCGCCTATGGGCAAAGCTTCTTGAAACCGTCCTGGATTGCCAAAGAAATCAAAATTTAGCAATAAGCCGGCCGCTTCTAGATTTGTGGCAATAGTTGCTATCAACAGAATACCTGCAAAGACTTTTTGCGATCGCAACATCGGACGCGGATCATTGCGGCTCGGTAGCACAATCACCACAGGTCTATCGTCTGTGTTTTCCACTAAGAACAGGCGATATTGATCGCCAAGGCGTTGTCGTAAACTTGTAGTTAGACGGTTATGAGCCTCTTCTGGTTCTCCCCGCAAATTGCCTTTGAAAATGGCTCCATCTTGGTAAGCGATGGTTTCTGTGGCAAAAAATGTATCGATACCGAAAATACCTTTAATTGCATTCAAGTCATCTTCCGGTATTGGCGGGATCTGTGCTTTCAGTTCAGCTACTGCTGATTGGGTGGAATTTGCTGCAAGTGACGAAGCAGCAGCGAGTCTATCTGTGGCGCGTTGCTTGAGGATAGCATCTTGTCCAGATGCGCGTAACTGTCTGCCCAAGAAGACGTACAAGCCGGCGGAAGTCACCACTAAGAACAATATACCCGCTATATTAATGTAAATCCCTGCGGCAAACAATCCAAAAAACAGGAGCCAGGGAGTCATCAACACCACCGACTGTAACCAGGCTAAGATTCCCAGCTTACCAAAAGGTCTGGCGCGATAAAAGCCCCAGCCCAAAATGCCTAAAGCTACCACTAGGATTGCCGCCAGGATAGAAGTTTCTGATAAAGTAAACATCTCCAAACCTTTGCTATTGAGACTGAGCCAGAACAAGTCCGGTATTGCGGATACACTATTAATTTATAACGTCGCCTGTCCTCTGCCCAAATTATCCGGCTTGGCGTCGGCTAGGAAAAACCGCAGGTATTGCACTTTTGGTAGATAATTAATCTAGCTCTGCTTCAGTTTCATCGTCTGCGATCGCACTAGATCAGGACTTACGCACAGGTAACGGAAAATTGAACCGCAGAGAAGCCAGTGCGTTGGGCGGGTTCCCCGACTGGAAGCAACTGGCGCGACGCAGAGGGCACGGAGAAATAAGAGTTTCAGAGAGTTCTTGCGTAAGTCCTATAGATATAAAATATCCCCTACTTTATACTCAGGATGATTACTGATGGTGACTACATACCGATCCAGTCCTCTATCGCCAATCTTGGGGTCAAAAAATGCGATCGCACTATCCAATTTAGATAATTTATCATGGCTGGTGTCTGAACTATAGGAATCATATTTGATTTCTGAAAATATCTCAGTATATGTAGGGTGTGTTAGCGTTTCGCGTAACGCACCATTCTTAAGGATTTGGTGCGTTACGCTATCGCTAACGCACCCTACATATTTTTTCAAAAATCAAATACTAGTCCTATAGTTTTTCAAGATGTTGCCCACGTTGAACTGTTGCAATGGAATTTTGTGTTTTCAGTATAAATACTATGCCTGACAGTAAGCTGCTAGATTTAAACTCGTCTCGTGGCGCTGGCAACTCTGTTAAAGTAGCGTTAACTGCCTCAAATTAATATTTAAATATTTTTCTTGCACTTTTAGGAGGAGTTAACCAAGCTATCAAGGTACTGTCCAACAGCAAGGTATTTTTTATATTAACGTTTATGTATTAATATACTAAAAGATGTAGTTTTTAGTTTGGATTACTTTGAAAACATGAAGATTTTTTCCTAATGCTATCACTTAAATGGTGTGAATGTTCTTGTGAAGATGATTCTCTTAAACTAATTTCGCGTCAGCAAAAGTCTAAATTTTTGCAGATCGGAGTATATGTACTGGCGTGTTTTTTGGTTGTAGAATGGAGTGTAGGTTTGTGGAGTGGAAGTTTATCCTTACAAGCCGATGCTGGACATATTCTTGCTGATGTAGTAGCTTTATTGATATCGCTGCTTGCTAGTTTTTTGGCACAAAAACCTGCTAAAAATCAGGCCACATTTGGCAACCAGCGTTTAGAAGTGCTTGCAGCCTTAATTAATGGACTTAGTTTAATAGCGATCGCGAGTTTTATAATCTGGGAAGCTATTCATCGTTGGCAAAATCCAGAACCAATTTTGGGTTTACCAATGTTATTGATTGGTGTTTTGGGTTTAATCATAAATATATTCAGCATTAAATTACTTCATCCCCACACCCATAACGATTTAAATCTACAGGGAGTGTTTTTACACGTGATTGCTGATACTTTAAGTTCTCTAAGTGTAATGATTGCTGCCTTATTAGTTCATATTTGCCACTGGTTTTGGGCGGATTCTGTTATTAGTTTGGTAGTTGCTGTTTTTATTGGTTTAAGCGCTTTACCTTTAGTGAAAGAAAGCCTTAACATATTTTTGGAGTATGCGCCAGAATCCATTGATCCAAATGAAGTAGATATTTCTATCAAATCTTTTCCAAATGTGTTGCAAGTAGAGAAATTACATATTTGGAAAATTAGTTCAAATAGCGTGATGCTCTGCGCTAATTTAACCGTGGAATGTGCAACTATTGATGAGCGCGATCGCTTGCTGAAAAAATTACGAACTCACCTACAAAAGACTTTTGGAATTACAGACATGACTTTGCAACTAACTAGCTATAAATCCCTAGTTGAAGCTTCAATTAATCCTTTATTAAATCAGGATTTAGCCTTAATGGTGTCTGCCAATAAATCGCGCTAAAACCTTTAGTCGGTCATAATTTTGAATTCGGCACAGATGAGGGGTGCGGACGACTACGGGCGGATCTGTGGCAGGCATTGTCGCAGGTCAACATCTATTCTTCATCTTCTTCTTGCTCTTGCATAATATCTAATTTACTCGTGTAATTCATATATTCTTCATGATATTAGCGCCGATCTAGTAGCCTTTCAATTCCATCAATATTAATCCTTTGTAAAATATCTCTTGCAGCTTTCATACCTTTTTTATTCATTATCAGTTTCTTTTTAGTTGATGAGAGTTCTAATAATCATTCTGCCTCTAAAGCATCAATTATCTTAAAATTAAATCCATTCCAACAGCCAATCTCCGTAAAGTTTTCTTTAGAGTTTTCACGATTATTGTTATTGTTGCATTTAATGTCTGATGATATCTTAGATGTCTTGCAAGAAGGCAAAGTTTTTATTGGTGATCGCCTAAACTAAAAGTAAGCATCTTTTACCCACATAACACCTATGGTTCAGTCTTCTAATCAACGCCTAACCCTAGAAGAATTTATCGCACTTCCCGAAGGAGACATTACATACGAGTTTGTTAATGGTGAAGCTGTACCCAAGTATAAAGATAATGAAATGTCACCAAAATTTTTTCATGGCTCGACTACTGGTGCTTTATTTATACTATTGTCTGCATGGGCACAAGCAAAGGGTCGAGTTGTGATTGAATGGGCAATTAAACTAACACGAAATCAACAAGATTGGATGCCTGTAGCGGATCTGAGCTATATTTCTCATAACCGTCTTCCTGCTGATTGGCTATTAGACGAAGCTTGTCCTGTCGCACCTGAATTAGTCATCGAAATCATTTCACCCGGTCAAACTTTTGGTGAGATTGCCGAAAAAGCGACTGATTATCTGAAAGCTGGTGTTTCTCGTGTTTGGGTGGTTGATACAAAAGCTAGAACTGTAACTGTATTTGCGCCATCTTCCTTACCGATTACTTATCGATCTGATCAAATAATTACTGATGATTTACTACCAGAATTGGAAATTACCCCTCACGCAATCTTTCAACGAGCTGGATTAAATCCCTAAAGTTTCATTAAGAATCAGAAGAATCTATGAGGTTATCAAACGTTAAATTAATACCAAAACAGGGAAATACTTAAACCTGTTCACCCCTTTTATCACTGTTTAGATCACATTGATGAACGATCGTCTGGGTATCTTCCTATTTCAGGAGTAATAGGCTGAACTGGTTGCGGAGGTTGATATGGAAAGCGGCTGGGAAGACGAACTTCGGGCGCTTCTGCTTAATGAACACTCAGAAGATGACATCCGCCAACAGGTATTAGAAGATCCGCAAGCTTGGAGAAGTGCGCTAGGACGTTCTCTAACTCCTCAAGGCTTAATTATACCCGTAGTACCTCAATATCGAACATTTCCTTGGGTAGCTGTGGCAGGTAGACGGATTTTTACACAATTAGAAACAGTTTTTAGCGATCGCTATTTTATGGCATCCAGTGAATTGAAATGGTATGTTTATTTACGCCGTGCTGTACTAGTAGCTCACTAAATTCGTCACGGATTTATGAAATGCTGTACTTAGCGATGTCTATGACGATCGCATTCTTTGAACAAGCATTAAATACTAAGTCTGCTTGAAGAGATAGGATTTATTAAAAGAGTAGAATTTTAGGAGTAAACCTCTGTCTTTACAAGCTATCACCGTTCCCACAGCCACTTCTCAACCCCCCGCAGGCTTAATTGTCACTTTGCATGGTTGGGGTGCTAATGCTGAAGATGTAGCATCTTTGTTACCCTTGCTCAACTTACCTAATTACCAGTTTGTATTGCCCAATGCACCTTATCCTTATGCCTATTCCCCGATCGGGAAGGCGTGGTATGACCTGCGGGTGGAAAATATGTATGAAGGGTTGCCAGAAAGTCGGCAACTGCTAACAGATTTTTTGGAATCTCTAGAAAGTACCACTGGCGTACCTTTGTCACGCACCATTCTCAGTGGATTTTCTCAAGGCGGAGCAATGACTTTAGATGTCGGCTCAAAATTACCCCTAGCAGGTTTAGTTGTCATGAGTGGGTATTTACATCCTGATGCACTAACACCAGCTAAAAGCGGGATTCCGCCAACTTTAATCACCCACGGGAAATATGATGAAGTTGTGCCCCTGCAAGCTGCTTTGAAGGCACGAGAAACTCTAAAGTCTCTAGGAGTGGCGGTGGAATACCACGAATTTGACATGGGGCATGAAATCAATCCACAAACGTTAAAAGTGCTACGGAATTTCGTTGTCAATACAATTGGCTAGTCAGCATTACGAATTTTTTATAAATTCTGGTACAAATTCTGACAATTTTCACAAAATTAATGGTCTCTAATGAGTAATATATATTGGGTGGCTGCGTTTGGCGCAACTTAACCCATGCTGAAGGCGATGTGCTGCATAAGGGAGGGGCAAGCATTATGACAACTCTAAGCATTTCCCAAAAAGAAATTGCTGCCATGAGTGCGGCAGAAGTAGAAGAACTAGCTACACGTCTGGAACTGGATAATTATAGCAATGCTTTTGAGGGTTTAAATGATTGGCATCTATTGCGAGCGATCGCATTTCAGCGTCCAGAGTTAGTTGAACCCTATATCTATCTCTTAGACTTGGAACCCTACGATGAAGCGTAGTTAAGAGTTAGGAGAGACGCGATTAATCGCGTCTGTACAGGAGAGACGCGATTAATCGCGTCTGTACAGGAGTTAGGAGTTGGAAATTAATATTCGTAACTACTTGCTCTTAAGTTACTACTTACTCCTAACTTTTTACCATGACTAATCCAAAATTGAACAGGGTTCTAATTGGTGTAGGTGGCGGTATCGCCGCCTACAAAATCTGTGAACTGGTTTCGACGCTGTTTAAAACTGGGGTGGAAGTCCGAGTCATCCTCACCCCTTCGGCGCAAAAATTTATCACGCCTCTGACTTTAGCCACCCTATCTCGTCATCTGGCCTACACAGATGATGATTTTTGGCAACCAACTCACTCTCGTCCTTTGCACATTGAGTTGGGTGAATGGGCAGATGTCATGGTAGTTGCCCCCTTAACAGCTAATACATTAGCCAAGTTAACCTACGGAATGGCGGATAATTTACTCACAAATACCGTGCTGGCTTCTACTTGTCCTGTGCTGTTAGCGCCTGCAATGAATACAGATATGTGGGAACAGCAATCGGTACAACGCAATTGGCAACTGTTATTGACAGATAGCCGGTATCATGGGATGAATACAGCATCGGGTTTATTAGCGTGCGATCGCATCGGTGCTGGTAGATTAGCAGAACCTCCAGAAATTTTGGCTCACATCCAATCGTTATTACACACTCAAGGTAAACGAGATTTATCAGGTAAACGAGTGTTAATTAGCGCTGGAGGAACACGAGAGTTTCTTGACCCAGTGAGGTTTATTGGCAATCCTTCCACAGGTAAAATGGGATTAGCTTTAGCGCAAGCGGCACTTCATAGAGGGGCAAACGTCACCTTGGTATATTGCCCAGCTAATTGGGATGTACCATTGGGAGTGCAAGGAATTCCCGTTGTTAGTGCCGAGCAAATGTATCACGTCATGGTGGAATCTTTACCCAACGCTGATATTATTGTTATGTCATCAGCCGTGGCAGATGTGAAGCCGCGAGATTATAGTACAGAGAAATTGCCCAAGCGATCGCTTCCCCAAGCTTTACCCCTAGTACCAGTACCGGATATAGTCGCCCAGCTAGCACAACAGAAACAGCCACATCAAATATTAATTGGTTTTGCAGCACAAACTGGTGATATTGTCAAGCCTGCGTTAGAAAAATTACAGAATAAAAAATTGGATGTCATTGTTGCCAATCCCATCGATCAACCTGATAGTGGTTTTGGGAGTGATAATAATCAAGCAATATTTTTAGATAGCCAAGGACATCAGGTAGAAATTGCACCTTGTTCTAAATTAGAAATGGCGCATCAGTTATTTGATTTTCTTTCCATAGTCTGAAACAGATGAGAGAATTAGCAACCGAATCACCATCTACCTGGCGTTTCATCCCAATGCTTCAGACATCAGGAGAAGTGCAAATGGCGATCGATGCTTGGTTGTTCAACCAATATGAAAAGGGACAGCATCCATCTACCCTGCGTTTTTATACCTGGTATCCTTATGCGCTCTCCTTGGGACATCTGCAAAAACAATGGCCTGCCGAGTGGCATAATCTGATTTACCAGGGACAGGCACTCGATCTAGTTCGTCGTCCAACGGGAGGTAGAGCTGTTCTCCACCAAGGAAACTTAACCTACGCTCTGATTACCTCAGCTAGTACTGGAAGAAGTTGGGGTACTTATGAAAAAATCTGTAACTTTTTGATCCAAGGCTGGCAAACCTTGGGTATTGAGTTAAATTATGGTTCTGCCGAACGAGGTTACATTCATAATCCCAGTTGCTTCAACACAGCAACAGCAGCTGATTTAGTTACTGCCGATGGAAGTAAATTTATTGGCAGTGCCCAACGCAAAGGAAGAAATACCATTCTTCAACACGGCTCAATGATTTTGTCTACAGACAAAGGTTTATTTCAGGAAATCTTTGAACAATCGGCTCCGTGGAATACCTCATTTTGCAACACACAGGAAGAGGATAGCTGGATTGTCAAGATTGTGGATACACTGACAGAGACGGCAAAACAGTACTTTGGCATAGAACTAGTTACCCAACCATTCACTGATCTTGAATGGCAAGATATCCTCAAATTGCGATCGCTGTATGAAGTGCGTTAACGTAGCTCACCGTAGGTATCGCCGATTCCAAAACTTGAGATTATGTAGTAAATACGTAGAATGCCAAAGTGGGCAAGACTTTTAGTTTAACAAGCTGACTTTGCATATCATGGTCAATGTGTAAAGTGCGTAAGTCCTAGTAAAATCGCTGTACAGCATATTTTTACAGTGTGAGAAACTGCTAGGTGGCAAACATATCCAGGGAAAGCTGATGAGCAAGGTAGTTAACTTACTGTTCAAGGAATTGTGTAAAATGACTTACGTAAGGTGATGGGATTAACCCCTCATGTAAATGAAGGGTTTTTAAATCTCTCAAACTTTCAGTTACCCTGAACTTAAATATGAGTTAGAAGTCTATAATACAGACCATCTAAAAAAGTAAGGTCGGCTCGATCTTAACTTATACGCCTGTGGACAAGAAGTAGCCGTCTACCTTGGTAGAAGCAGGAAGAAAACACTAACTTAATTAACTAGTTTGATTAGGTTTAGATAAGTTTTTCGGAGCAGCAAGTCCCAGATAACTGAGAAGTGTTAAAAAGGCTTGGTTAATTCCCTCCTTTTTAAGGCTACGGTGTACATACAAGTCATCGAATTACCCAAAACAAAAAAACCTCACCCTGTCCTGACGAACATCCTTCTCCTTACCAAGGAGAGGGACAGGTTTTGCGTAGCAGAACCAGGTTAAGAAGTAAAAAGTAAAAAGATAATCCCCATAAATAAATTGAGGGGATTTAATAATGACACCTTATTTCTCTCTACGAGACGCGATCATGCGAACGCGCTGCGCCACGACGCTCGATGACTCGCTTGCCGCCGGCGCTATCGTTATAAATGTTTTTATTTGATTCCATAAATAAATTTAGTTGCTCTCAAACCATTTTTCTTTTTCTTGATGAGTGCCTTTTTACTTTTTACTTTTGCCTTGTTCGGTGAGGTTTCTTTGGGCTATTCGATAAACCGTAAATTCTGTTAAGAGAGACTTATGTGTACACAGTAGCTTTTTAAGGAGGGTTAGGGAAGATAAAATCTTAACCCAAGCGTATTGGGTAATAAATCATTTGTTGGGTTTATGTCATTCTTTTTAACTTCTAAGTTGCACGGGCATAGCTAAATAGGTCATTTTCAAACCGCCCAATGGTGTAAAAATCACTGGAGTTAGGCTTTGATTTAAATGCATTTGAATTTCGGAAGATGGTAATTCTTTCAAGCCTTCCATCAAATATTTAATGTTGAAAGCAATTTCAATATTTTCACCAGAAATCTGTGCCGGCATTGACTCTCTACCACTGCCCACATCTTGAGCTTCACATGATAAGGTAATTTCTTGGGCTTCACTATCAATACTTACCTTGACAATATTATTTTTCTGATCGGCTAATACAGCAATCCGTTCTAAAGTACTCACAAATTGTCGCCGTTCAATTGTTACTTGTCGCTCAAATTGGCGTGGGATTAATTGTCGATAAGCAGGATATTGCCCTTCTAATGTGCGACTAGTCAAGCGTTGATTTTGCCATGCAAATACAACTTGACCTTGATCGAAATATAAAGCTACAGGTTCATCTGATGAGGCGCTATGAGCTAGCATTCGTTGGAGTTCGCGTAATGCTCTAGCTGGTACTGTCACTTCTAGTTGACTAGTTCCACCTAAAGGACGTTCGTTACTAGTTTCTACCACTGCGAGGCGATGTCCGTCGGTAGCTGCAAATTCTAAAGTATCTTGTTTAACTGTTAAATGTACTCCAGTGAGTACTTGCTTAGTTTCATCACTACTTGTAGCAAATAATGAACCGCGTAATCCCTCAATTAATGCGGTGGTGGTGAGATTAATGACTTCTGTATTTTCAATTACAGGTAGTTCGGGAAATTCTTCCGGCCCCATTGCTCGGACTTGGTAATATCCACTCTTGGGTGTGAGTGTAACAATTAAACCTTCTCCACCGGCTGTTGCACCTGTGAGGGCTGATTCATCGTCTAGAGTGATTTCGCCCTCTGGAAGACGAGAGGTGATGTCTACAAGTAACTTAGCAGGAAGTGCGATCGCACCACTTTGCCATACCTCTGCGTTAAAGCTGGTGCGGATTCCCAAGCTGAGATCGAAGGCTGTTAAGCTTACTTGGTTAGTTTGGGCATCGGCTTGTAACAGCACATTGGCAAGTACGGGATGAGTTGGTCGTGAGGGTACTGCACGACTAACGAGTGAGAGATTTGTACTGAGATCGCTTTGGGAGCAAACTAATTTCATAAGTCAGATGCAGCTAGTGAAAGATATCCTAACATCCTTATGTTTATAGGCGATCGCCCACAAACTTGCTTAAGGGTAAAAAACTCGTTTAAACGGTTGGTTACGATAGCGCCGATAAATATAGCGGTTCTCGCTTGGATGTAATACATTTTGACCTCTCTCCTCTTAGGAGAGAGGCTTTGATCTTACTCCCCTTCCCTTGTAGGAAAGGGGGCTGGGGGTTAGGTCTGTGTTGCATGGGGTATTCCTCCCATGCGCTCTAGAATGCTTTGCTCTGATGGCTGGCTTTTCTCACTATCAGATGTGGAATTCTTCTGATCCTGTCTACCTTTTATAAATAGCAAGAAGTCTAACACTTCTTCAACTAGAGAATCTGAAACTTGCCCAATTTCTTCAATAAGTTGCTCTCTAGCTGTCATAAATTATTTGCCTCAATACCAAGCCTTCCATAGGGTGTCTTGTTACAAATAACATAAACTACTTTACATCTGTGGAAAACTTGTGGAAAAACTCACCTACTTCTCCACAAGGTAATTATACTTAATTAAGTTTTGTTAGTAAAATATCAAGTTTTCCACAGTTTTTTGCCAAATCTAAGTTAAATTTAATCAATTTTTATACGTTACTTAATATTATCGACTAAATATTCAGCCGTAAATGCTAATTACCAAACTACTGGTTGTGGAAAACTTAATCTATCTTCAGGATGGTTTTTGAGAACGGCTAGTCATATTGATGCGATCGCTCAGTTGGCGGATAGTTTGTGATAAGGTGCGATCGCTCTGGTGAAGTTGAGTAATTTTATCGCAACTGTAAATCACCGTTGTATGGTCTTTACCACCAAACTCCTCGCCAATTCTTGGCAAACTTAGAGCTGTGTGTTGGCGCATAAGATACATCCCTATTTGACGCGCCCAGCTAATTTCTCTTCGTCGTGAGTTACTTTTAAGGTCGTCTATGGAAATATCAAAATTATCCGCCACCACCTTTAAAATTGCTTCGGGGGTAGCTGCCATTTTTTCGTTTGGCGGTTCTAAAACTGGTGTGATATTTTCTACCGTCATCGGTAAGCCCCAAATAGAAATATAAGCCACCGCCCGAATTAAAGCTCCTTCTAATTCTCGAATATTAGAAGTATAGTTAGAAGCAATATACTCAATTACATCGCGGGGAAGACTAATATTTTCATCCTCGGCCTTTTTTTGCAAAATTGCCATTCTCGTTTCTAAATCTGGCTTTTGGATATCTGCAATTAACCCCATAGAAAACCGAGAACAAAGACGTTCCTGCAAACTAGAAATCTGGTTAGGAGGACGATCAGAAGCAATGACAACTTGTTTACCAGCTTCGTGTAAAGTATTAAAAGTATAAAAAAATTCTTCTTGGGTGTATTCCTTCCCTTCCAGAAACTGAATATCATCAACTAATAAAAGATCAGCAGCTCGATAATGATCTCGGAAACTCTGCATACTATCCTTACGAATCGCTGTAATTAAATCATTAGTAAACTTCTCAGTAGAAACATAAAATATTTTACAATCAGGAGAAATTTCCCAGCGATAATGACCAATAGCTTGCATCAGATGAGTTTTACCCAAACCTACGCCACCGCATAAAAACAAAGGATTAAACTCTTTACCTGGAGATTCTGCAACTGCCAAAGAAGCAGCGTGAGCCATCCGATTGTTGGCACCAACTACAAATCGGGAAAAGACATATTTAGAATTTAATTCAGTCGTTTTATGATTGTGATGCAGAACAGCTTCAGAAATACTACTGGGGTTTGGTGATTGCCAAGAAATCTCTCGCTCATTAAAATGAGAAGCTTCATCACCTTGAGCAACAGTAATGTAAATTCCCACAGGATGACCGAGAATATCTTGGACTACATGAGCAATGGTATTGATGTAATACTTCTGTAACCAATTACGAGCAAACGGGTTAGGAGTGCGGATTACCAAGCAATTATTTTCTAATCGCTCTGCACTAGCAGTTTTAATCCAAGTTTCAAAGGTGGGGCGAGATAGTTCAAGCTTTAGACGCTCTAGTACCTGACTCCACAGACTTTCTATGGGAATTTCCATTATCCACCACCTTTGCTGCTAATTGTCACAATAGAAGAGAAAGCATAAATTTAAGGCGATGTACAACTTATCCTTATAAGCCCGCTTCCATTCCTCTCTCCCACAGACAAAGGCTTTGATTCTTGCTCTCCTGACAGCAACAAAAGTTTTTCGGCTTCCCTCTCCTCGTAGGAGAGGCTTAGGGAGAGGTAAGAGGTTGGGTTTGAGAGAAATTTGCAGAGGGCATGAATTTAGCATTGAGACACGCTAGACCTAAAATAAGCTTTTAAGTTGTAATCATTTTGGGACATACCCAGTTGGCAAGATCCTAACACCCACTGACTGACACGGAGAAGCAACGACACATGAAGACAAGAAACCATCACTCAGCCCCCAAAAAGATTAATACCAGGCGTTTGCCCCACAGATGGGGAGCAGATAATATTCTGGGGATGCTCTCAGGGGTAGCAGTGGTGTTCCTGGCGAGCTGCTCTCTTCTACCAGCGAAGACCTTTGAGACTCAACAAAGCGAGCCTCAAACCCAAAAGATCATAGAACCCAATTCGGTAATTGTCCCTCCGCCAATGATCTCTTCCTCTGGAGACCCTAATTTTATTGTGAAAGTAGTGCAACAGGTGGGGCCTGCGGTAGTTCGCATTGATTCTTCCCGAACAATCACTTCTCGCATACCAGACGAATTTAACAACGATCCATTTTTCCGGGGGTTTTTTGGAGATGCAGCGCCACAGACTAGACAACGTATAGAGCGGGGTAGTGGCTCTGGATTTATCATTAATTCTTCAGGTCAAATTGTGACGAATTCCCATGTGGTAGATGGTGCTGATAGAGTGACTGTCACACTTAAAGATGGCCGGACTTTTGATGGTAAAGTTTTGGGTGAAGATCCAGTAACCGATGTGGCTGCGATCAAAATTGATGCTAATAATCTGCCAACTCTATCTGTGGGTAATTCCGATGCTTTGCAACCAGGAGAGACTGTAATTGCCATTGGTAATCCATTAGGGTTGAATAATACCGTCACTGCTGGAATTGTTAGTGCTACAGGTCGTTCTAGTAGCGACATCGGTGCTAGTGACAAGCGGGTTGATTACATCCAAACTGATGCAGCGATTAATCCTGGTAATTCCGGTGGGCCATTGCTAAATACTCGTGGCCAAGTAATTGCCATGAACACAGCGATTATCCGAGGCGCTCAAGGTTTGGGATTTGCTATACCCATTAACACCGTGCAAAAAATTGCCCAAGAATTAATTGCTACAGGTAAGGTGGATCATCCTTATTTGGGTGTTCAGATGGTGACATTGACACCAGAAAATAAAGAAAGAATCAAAAAGGCAGCTGGCGATCGCTTAAATCTGACAGCAGAAAACGGCGTTTTGCTGGTTGAGATTGTGCCGCGATCGCCTGCATCTGAGGCTGGACTACGAGTTGGTGATGTGATTAAAAGCATTAATAGCCAACCTGTTACTAAAATCGAACAAGTACAAAAGTTAGTAGAAAATAGCAAAATCGGTACTAAGTTACCAATAGAAGTAGAACGTAATGGGCAAATTGTCCAACTAGGAGTACAACCTGCTCCTTTGCCCGTGAGACGTGAAGGATGATCTTAGTCATTAGCCCAATTCCCAATTCCCAAAAGGATTTTTATCATGACCGAATTAGCGCCAATCATTCAATTAGGCAATCCAACATTGCGCCAAAAAGCTGCTTGGGTTGAGAATATTCAAGATGAGCATATCCAAAAATTAATTCAAGACTTAATCGCCACTGTTGTCAAAGCTAACGGGGTGGGAATTGCTGCGCCTCAAGTAGCACAATCCTATCGTTTATTTATTGTGGCTTCCCATCCTAATGCCAGGTATCCCAACGCCCCGGAAATGGAACCTACTGCCATGATTAATCCCAAAATAATTGCTCATTCAACCGAAGTTGTTAAAGATTGGGAAGGTTGTTTAAGTGTTCCCGGAATTAGGGGTTTAGTTCCTCGTTATCAAGCTATTGAAGTTGAATACACTGACTTTCAAGGCAACTTACAAAAGCAAGAATTAACCGATTTTATCGCTCGGATTTTTCAACACGAATACGATCATCTCGACGGTATCGTATTTGTAGATCGTCTAGAAAACACTCTCGATATGATTACTGAACAGGAATATCAACAACAAGTTGTTAAAAGTTAATAAATTTGCTCACTGCTCCCTTGCCTCTTTTTCAACGACATTAACGCAATGCCGACAGGTAGCTTGACATTTGGGCTGAGGCTTTATAGCGCTTCCTAATCAGATGAGGTACATCTTAAGCCCCCTCTCGAAGAGCGGGGAGGGGGTTGGGGGTGGAGTTCTTGTGCCTCACTCAACCGAGAACCGCTATAACTTGACACCAATGGCAAGATGCCCGTCATTAGTAAATTGAGGGCAGGCATCTTGCCTACCCCACAAGAGTCTTGGCTAAATTATTTTGGCAGTCCGCAGACCAAACAGCAGACCAACAGACAAACCAAAGAACAAAGCTAAAAAGCCGATATAAGCTGCAATTGCAAACATTTATTTTTCTCCACAATACTTCTTCCTAAATCTATTGAATCATTAGTTGTTGGGCATTGGGTATGGGTTATTATCCTTATCCCCCAATCCCTAGTCGCCAATCCCCAGTCCTCACTGCCCAGATTGCGATACAATACAGCCCACGGGCGCTTGTTTGGGGTTGGGCAATGACTTCTGTAATTAATGTAAATTTACCAGAGCAGTCTTATGAGATTGCGATACCTTCTCTACCAGACGCTACGGCAACGGTGAGCGACGCTAACGCACCTTCGGGTTTAGATCAGCTGGGTCAAAAGATGGCCAGTCTCAAGCTAGGCAAAAAGGTATTGCTAGTTTCTAATCCGACGATTTTTAAGCATTTTGGCGAAAGAGTAATTACATCTCTGATATCTGCTGGATTTGAAGTTGCTAGTTGTACCCTACCACCTGGAGAACGCTACAAAACCCCCAATTCTATCCAAAAACTCTACGATATCGCCTTAGAAAACCGCCTAGAACGTTCTTCTACGATGGTGGCTTTGGGCGGAGGTGTGATTGGCGATATGACTGGCTTTGCCGCCGCAACTTGGCTGCGCGGTATTAATGTTGTTCAAGTGCCTACCTCTCTCTTGGCGATGGTAGATTCGGCAATTGGTGGCAAAACTGGCGTAAATCATCCCCACGGCAAAAACTTGATTGGGGCATTCCATCAACCGCGTTTGGTTTGGATTGACCCAGATGTGTTAAAAACCCTACCTATGCGTGAGTTTCGGGCAGGAATGGCAGAAGTTATTAAGTACGGTGTGATTTGGGATGCCGAATTGTTTGCCCAGTTAGAAGCAAGTAAACGTCTCGACCAACTCCGCTATGTCAAACCTGAACTGATAAATTACATATTAATACGCTCTTGTCAAGCTAAAGCTGACGTTGTTAGCAAAGATGAAAAAGAAGGCGGATTACGGGCAATTCTCAACTATGGACATACCATCGGGCATGCAGTAGAAAGTTTGACTGGTTATCGTTTAGTAAATCACGGTGAAGCGGTAGCCATTGGCATGGTAGCAGCCGGTCAAATTGCTGTGGATTTGGGACTGTGGCAAAAGGAAGACACGGAACGTCAAAATGCTTTAATTCAAAAAACGGGTTTACCGACTCAGTTACCAGATGGGGTAGATATTGAAGCAATTATTGAGGCGTTGCAGTTAGATAAAAAAGTCAAAGCAGGGAAAGTGCGGTTTGTTTTACCAAGGTCGATTGGTGTAGTAACAGTTACTGATGAAGTGCCATCGGATATTATTCGGCAAGTGTTACGAGGAATGTGAATAATTTGAAGAACAATTCAGGAGTCAGAATTCAGGAGTCAGAATAAAAATTAGTTGCTCTGTTCTTCAATTACGAATTAGGAATTACGAATTAATGAGCCATGATACTCCAAGCCAAAAATAAATTAACTTTGCAAGAGTTCTTGAATCTTACACCCAGCAAGGAAGATATCACCTACGAACTAGTTGATGGTCAAGCAATTCCGAAGATGTCACCAAAAAAATTCCACTCTAAACTTACCCGCGCCCTTCTCAATTTGATTGAGCAATGCTGCCAGGGTAAAGGAGAAGTTTGCCCTGAATTAGCTGTGGCATTAACCCGTCGAGGGCGAGATTGGATGCCAATACCGGATATTTTGTATATTTCTAATGAACGTTTACCCCCTGATTGGGATCAAGAAGGAGCATGTTCTGTTCCTCCTGATTTGGTGATTGAGATTATTTCACCCGGACAAACTTTTGGACAAATGGCGGCTAAAGCCAAAGACTATTTAGATGCTAAAGTCCTGCGGGTGTGGGTATTAGATAGTCAGGCGAGAAGTATCACTGTTTTTTATCCAGATGCAGCGCCACAAACTTATATGGGAGAAGAATTACTGACAGATTCTTTATTTCCGGGATTGGAATTCACTGTTGAGCAGGTGTTTCAAAAGGCAAAAATACCATTAGATACCGAATAGCACACTTTTTGACTTTTTGCATCTAGCGATCGCTGGACAGTCACAGCCCAAGACGAAAGCACCGTCATTTACCATCTAGAAGCTCTCAAGCAAGAAGCATCACAGCAATGGCAAAAAGTCAATATTTTGGCGCTGCCTACCACGGGAGAATTTACAATCTTAATCGTCTAGCAAACTCATCAACGCCTGAATTTCAACGTCTTGCGGCTCTGACAATTGACGCTGTAAGTTTAATAATTGATTCTGTAATGCTTCTGCCACATGGATCATATGAGATTCTTGGGCAATTTTTAGCTGATTTTCTTTAATTTTGATTTGTTTAAGGAAGTTGTTATCAACATGAATTGAATTGTAATGTTGAGCAATCATAGCTTTACATTTGTTATCAATCTATGGAGTGCAATTAAATTTATCACCTATGCATTATTCCACACTTTTTTGATTTTTTAAATATCTGGTAATTTAATCTTGATCGCTCGTAGTCTTTACGGGTATAATGTTCCTTTGATCAAGAGAATGACTATTGACGTTTCTATGCCTTGAAAGTGTGAGATTTTTCAATTATATAGGTTTGTGGGGCGCGATCGCGATCGCATAACGTAACGCCAGTTACTACAAAGCACTGCCTCACCTACGTAGAAAAGTTGTCGGTTATTAAATTTAGGCTAGTCAGCAAAAGTCAGTTGCGGGGGTTTCCCAATCTAGGTGAGTGGTGAATCTAACAGGCAGAAGGGAGTATAGTTTGTATAGTTAGCTTGTTACTGAAATTTTAGTTTGACACTAAGGAATTAAAAAATGTCTACTGATACTCATATAGTTGCTTACGTTGAAGAAAGTGAATTTGATGTTGTTTTAAATGGAAGTGAAGAGAAAGTCGTTGTTGTTGATTTTACTGCTACTTGGTGTGGTCCCTGTCGCCTGATCAGTCCTTTAATGGAGCAACTTGCCCAGGAATATAAAGGTCGCGCCAAAGTAGTTAAGGTAGACGTTGACAGCAACAAGCCGATTTTCAAAAAATTCGGTCTTCGCAGTATTCCGGCGGTTTTAATTTTCAAAGATGGTATTTTAGCAGAGACCATCGTGGGAGTTTCTCCTTACGAAGACTTTAGCAGCGCTGTTCAGAAGCTTCTTTAGCAATTCGTAATGTTCCCAGTCTGGAGGCAGCGATATTGCAGATGTGGCTGCCTTCCTCGCTTCATCTGAAAGCCGTTGGTTGACCGATCAATACCTTGATCTTACTGGCCAGTCGCATCTTTAGCGGCTAGCGATCTGTAAACGGATTGCTGCCTCCTTCACTTATTTACCTTGCCCATTGCTGCAAAATGTAAGCATAAAAAGCCTCTTTATCTACTTTATCCATCGCCGAAATTTTCCGACCACTAGGAACTACTTTAGTACGCCCCTGACTAAGGCCAGTAGTGATAATTTCTGTTTCCCATTGGCGCAATTCATAGAATTCTGGATGTCCCAGATAAGCCGTTGCCAAGACATCCCAAAAATAATAATCTTGGGGAATAACTAGTGCATAACATTGTCCAGCTAAATCCGAGATGGAATAGTGGCGTTGTCGTCCCATTTTTTGCACTAATTCTGATGTGACTGGGACATTGTTAGTCAAATCCAAAGAACACATAATAATTTCAATTTGGGTTTGCCATACCCGCGCTGCTGAAACTGCGTCCCAATAAACATTCCATTCGGCGGAACCGTCTTGTCCTGCTTCCAGACTTTTTTCCACATTCCCACCAACATTCAACGCCCCCCCCATCCACACAATCTTGTGAATCTTTGCTTCAATGTCTGGTGCTTTATCCAAAGCTACTGCAACGGTGGTCAACGGGCCAGTTACCATCAACGTTACGGGTTCTAATGCGTCACGTAACACCTGGATCATAAAATCTTGACCTGTTTCGGCAACCAGAGGGGTAACGATGGTTTCCCTTTGATTGAGAATGGGGAGATGGTCAACGATAAACGAATCACGGCGATAGAGAGTAGGAAATGGATTGATCCCGCGCACAGTGCTTTCTGCAACCGAGATATGAGAAAATCCCATCAAATCTATAATTTTACGTGTGGCGCTAACAGCCGGTTGAACGTAGCAATCTGCTGGAGTGACGACAACACCAAGGAGTTCAATATGATCCATCGTCAACAGCAGCATAGTTGCTAGATAATCATCTACACCGCCATCGTGATCCATTAATACAAGTTGTTTTGTCATAAAAGGAGATATTAATATGGATGAGTTTATGGAAGCTGCAATTCAAGAAGCAAAACAAGGCAGACAAGAAGGTGGGATTCCCATTGGTTCGGTTCTCGTCAAGGATGGCAAAATTCTCGGCAGAGGACACAATAAACGTGTGCAAGACGCCGATCCTGTTACCCACGCGGAAATCGATTGTCTCCGCAATGCTGGAAGAGTCGGCAGTTATAGAGGTACAACACTCTATTCAACTTTAATGCCGTGTTACCTGTGCGCTGGGGCAGTAGTACAATTTGGCATTAAAAAAGTCATCGCTGGAGAATCGAGAACTTTTCCTGGTGCTAAAGAATTTATGGTATCTCACGGTGTGGAAGTAATTGATCTTAATCTTGACGATTGCGAACAAATGATGAGTGAGTTTATTGAAACTAACCCTGAACTTTGGAATGAAGATATTGGGTATTGGGGACTGGGTATTGGGTATTAAGGTAAGAGTTGTTTTCCAGTCCCCAGTCCCTAGTCCCTACTCCCTACTCCCTACTCCCCTTTCCCTAAGAAATGCATCAAACGTAAACCTATCCGGTAGCGAAGTTTGTGCGCCTGATTTTGTCGCCGCTAAAGCACCGACTGCTGCACCCCAAACCACTGCTTGATGTAAAGAAAGTCCTTCAAAAAGTGCCGCCGCTAAACCGCCATTGAAAGCATCACCTGCGGCTACTGTGTCAAGCACATTAACCCGAAACGCGGGTACAAAAAACTTTTCCTCAGCCGTGGCACAAAAAACACCCTTAGCACCCAGTTTGACGATCGCACATTTCACACCCCGTTGTAACAAAACCGCAGCTGCTTTGGCTGCAAGTTCTTCTCCATCCACAGGAAAACCCACCAACTGCGCTGCTTCAACTTCATTCGGTGTCATAATATCTACTAATGTGTACAGTTCATCTGGTAAATTAGATTGTGCGGGTGCGGGGTCGAGAATTACTTTGATGTTTGCACCTTGTGCGGCTTTAGCAGCAGCAACCACGGCAGTAATCGGAATTTCTAGTTGTAAAAGTAGTGCTGTAGCTTGTGGTAACAAGTGGGATAATCGCTCTACATCTTCTTGATTGACGCGCCCATTAGCACCAGGAATGACGACGATTTGATTTTCACCAGTATGACTCACGGTGATGATGGCGACTCCAGAACTAACAGTTTCATCTACAAAAATGTTATGAGTCTGCACACCAGATGTTTGCAAATTGTTCACAAGTTCCGTACCAAAATCGTCTGCACCTACACGCCCAACTATCTGGGTAGGAATTCCCAATTTTGCTAATGCTACGGCTTGATTGGCTCCTTTACCTCCCGAAACTTTAAAAAATTCTTCTCCTAGCAACGTTTCTCCTGCAACTGGCAACCGGGGTGCTGTTGCCACCAAGTCTATATTGATGCTGCCGAAGACGATAATACTCATGATGCTGATTTCTATTGAGCTTAAAGTTATTTTGATTGATATTACAGGATGCGATCGCAAACTGCATAAATATCGCCCTTACTCAAGAACTTGCACGAGAAGTGCGATGTCTACGACGGGCTACGCCTACGCACTTCTTCGTTATGAGGCTAGGATATGTCACAATATCCTGTTTTGGGATTATCCGAAAACAGGTTTATTGTGTTCAACGTATATATATATAGTGCTAAAGCCAAGGCACAATGAAATTTGTTTTCAGTCAGGACTATCAAATATTCCGTCGCTGTATGATTGCGGCTCGTAAAGAAGCAAAACTAACTCAACAGACGCTTGCTAAATCCTTGAAAAAGCCACAATCTTTCGTAGCCAAATATGAAAATGGTGAACGGCGGTTAGATGTAATTGAGTTTCTGTTAGTTACTCGCGTAATCGGCGTAGATCCTTGCGATCTTCTCAGAAAAGTTGAACAAGGAATATCTGAAGCGTCTTGTGAGGAGGAGGTATGAATACACAGGATGTAATCAGGCAGCCAAAATCACTTTCAGTATGATCAAACCTATGTTGCTATGCTGGCATGGTTGCCTGAAAAAATTATCTATGGTAAGCCTCGTATTCTTGATGTATGTGTTGTCTCTGGTTTGTCGGTAGCTTTAGCTAGAGATATAGCGGTTCTCGGTTGAGTGAGGTACAAGAACCCCACCCCCAACCCCCTAAGAGCAAGCGAGGAGGGGGCTTAAGATGTACCTCACTAGATTGAGAAACGCTATACTCATTATCATAATCCGCCAGATTATCTGGTTTTGGAGCCAGAAGATACAACTCAAAGAACAGCAAATTTACAGCAGACAAACACTAGCGGTTATAAATTTAAAGGATCTATTCAAGAGTTTTTAGAAGCTCAAAAAATAGTTGATTCATGGGGGGTTGAAGGAAAAATATATAAACCAACTAGAGAATATCAGCACCTTTTACGTGAAATATTGATCCGGTACAAATACAGACTAGATACTAATTTTGCCAAGATGGATAGAATTGTGCATCCAGGTATGTTCACACATAACGTTAGGTAGTTTCTCGCTGATAGCTCTGCAAGCAACTGCTATTTGGAAATTTTTAGCTGTCATCAGTAACATCTTCATGTGTGGAAACGGGTAATGGCTGTCCAACAAACAATAAGCTGCTTTGTTGTAACTTCTCCTCAATTTGCCTTAACATTACTTCTAGCTCCACTCTTGGGCTGGTTTGTAGACCAAGACACTGTGCAATTCCATTCCCATCTGTACTCCAACGCTTTGTAAGTTGAATACGATAACCTGAAGCTTCAGCAAGCAACTCGTAGGAGTGAAAATGCATAGGATTTCCAAGACGAGCATCTTGAATATGTTCAAAGGAAAATTCTCGTTGCATATAATCAATAAGGCAATCTTGAACTACCAAAACAAGATGTTTGCTGAGATGTTCAAACGTGTGAATTTTGTGATGGAGTTGCATCAAGATTGTCTTTGCAGTCATTTTCCAGTTCATACCAAAACTTTTGCCCGATGCGACATCCACATCTCTCACTGAAACACCATGACGCTGGAGAAAACGTTGTCGTTCTGGCCAGACTGTTCCAGTAGTATCAAGAGTTTGCAGTTCAATGCCAATAAAATCGATGACTTTTCCTGAACGTACAGAAGCAAGACAGTAATCTATGCTGCCTCCTGGTACTGCAATTTCAGGAACAATCCGAAGTTCGTTACCAGGCTCATGAAGTGTCAATAAATGAATACAATCTGTAAAGATTTGACTACGCTCAAGAAGTCGAAACGGGCAGATAATAATATTCCGGGCTTCTCTACCGTAAGAAACTGTGCATGAGCCGATAGTAAGATCAGGCTCACTTTTCCTATTCTTGAGACATTTGCGAGATAGGAAAGGACAGTTTTGACTAGATGCAATATCACTCCAGATAAGTGATTGGTTTGTAGGATTCCCGTACAATTCGACAACTTTAGTCATGACAGTAGTCCACACCTTTCATGAGCAGCAGTAATGTATTCACCTGAAATATCAATTCCAATCGAGCTTCGTCCCAGTTGAAATGCAACCAAATTCGTTGTGCCTGTTCCTGTAAATGGGTCTAGTACAACACCAGATTGTGGACAGGTAGCAAGAATCGGAAGTTTACAGATATCTTCAGGGTAGGGTGCAAAATGAAGTTTCCGTTTTTGAGTATCTTCTGGCAAAATATCCCAGACATCGCTAGGTTTACTACCATTTGGGTGATATTTGAGAAAATAGAAGCCGCGTTCAGTAAGTTCACGCGCTCGTCCAGAAACCTTTGTTGAATCGGAGTGCGTAGTTCGTTGCTGACCGCGAATAATCATGCGAAAGTCAGATAATTTACCTAGTCGCACTTCCTGTAATATTTCACCAAGAGCCTTCAGAGCATTTGTACGTTCCAAATCACTAAGTGCTGTAGATAATTCAATTTGCCGACGATAGCGTACACCAGAAACGCCTGTTGCAGAAACTACGGAACCATTGACAATTTTGGCTTGTCTTGGCTTCGAGCGAATTGCATCAACATCGTAAAAATAGCGGTCTGTCTTTACAAAATGGAAAACAGGTTCATACACATTTCGGAGTTTGTCTTTTGCATTATCAGGTGCGCCTTTTACTTTATTCCAAATGACGCTATTGCGAAGAATCCAACCTTGTTTATCGCTCATTGCTAGTGCAACTCTCCAGGGTATACCAATCAGAGATTTACGCTGATATGTATCTCCGAGATTTAACCAAAAAGAGCCACTGGGTTTAAGAATTCGCTTTACTTCACAGAAGATTCCAAGCAAGTTATTGATATAGTCTTCCCACTTGTCTTCAAGACCAATTCCTCCATTAATGTAAGCTCTTTGTCCCCAATAGGGAGGAGATGTGATTACACAATCGATACAATCAGCAGGAAATAACTTTAGTAGGGCATAACTGTCAGCCTGTAAGAACAGTGGTGTGCTGTTTGATGAAGTGAGGTAATCCTTAACAGAACCTATATTCTTCAGAAGCTCGTTCTCCTCAATCATCGGAACACCTAGCGAATTCATCCTATTACTTTACTCGAGTTTGAAGGAGTTGTTGCTTTAATGATTCATTTGTCAGCCTTTGTAAAACTTGCTTCAACACCATCACCGTCCAATCTATATCAGCTTCAGTGGTATCACGCCCCAATGTGATGCGAATTCCGCCGAAAGCAGCTTTTTCAGAATAACCCATCGCTAACAATATCGGACTAGGGCTAAGTTTACCACTGTGACAGGCAGCACCAGCACTGATGCCGATGCCAGCAAGGTTTAGTTGTCGTACCAAGGTTTTACCGCTAAGTTTTTTCCCGTCGGCGTTTTCTAGGCACATACTTACATGGTGAGGTAAACGATCGCAGCCATCACCTGTAGCAATTAAACCGGGAATCTCAGCTAATTGGGCAAAAGCGCGATCGCGTAACTCAATTAAACGTGGTGTTTCTGTAGCCAATTCTTGCGCTGCTAATTCTGCTGCTACACCAAATCCGGCAATTATTGGTACTGCTTGTGTACCAGAACGTAGTCCCATTTCTTGTCCACCGCCACTAATTAAGGGCAATAATTCTACACCAGGACGCACATATAACGCCCCTGCACCTTGTGGTCCATATATTTTATGACTAGAAAGACTAAGTAAGTCTACAGGAAGTTGTTGCACATCTATAGGTAAGCGTCCCGCAGCTTGTACCGCATCTGTATGGAACAAAGCATCATGCGATCGCACAATTTTACCCAGTTCTGCGATCGGTTGCACTGTCCCAACTTCACTTTGACCGTAAATCACGGAAACCAACACTGTATTATGTCGCAACGCCGCCTTTAAATCTAGGGGATTGACTCTGCCTTTAACATCTACAGACAAGCGCGTAACTTCCCAACCCCACATTTCTAGCAACCTTACTGTCTCAGAAATTGCGGAATGCTCAACGCTGGAGATAATTAGATGTTGAGGAACAGCATACAACCGAGCCACACCCATAATTGCTAAATTATTTGCCTCAGTACCACCAGAGGTAAAAATGATCGATTCAGCAGTGGCGGCGTTAATTAAACCAGCAACTTGGACTCTAGCTTCTTCTACAACCGTTGCTGCCCGTTGTCCCCACTCATGTAAGCTGGAAGGATTGCCCCACTGTTGAGTGAGGACTGTTTGCATAACTGCGATCGCTTCTTTTCGAGTTGGTGTAGTGGCGCTGTAATCTAGATAAATTTGCATAAAACCGATAATAGTGAGAACACACGCTAGTAATAAACTGCTGAACTTGTTAGCATCTACAGCTTTAGTAGACAAACCCTGAAAAAATCTCTGTAATTCTGTGTGGATTTTTCCCTTTACTTGAAAAGTTATTTCTCTACTTAATTCAGAACCCAAAATTTTGGGAATTATAAATCTAGCGGTTCTCAATCGGGTTCAGTAGAGTTTTAACCTCACTTCTATTGAAGGGTAGAGGCTTTGAGTCTTACTCCCCTTCCCTTGTAGGGAAGGGGTTGGGGGTTAGGTTTTGTATTTAACTTAAGTGAAAACCGCCTTATATCCACTCCCAATCTACTTTTAACAGATTACAGTGCAACTTATCTCTAGACAAAGATATTTTTTATATATCTTTTTACTCATATTCTCCCTCGCTGGTTGTCAACGAGTCCAGTCCTTCAATCAGCGTCTAGCACCCTTACCACAAGATCCGTTAGTTCAAGTTTACTTTAACCATTCTGAGTCTTCAGAATACCAAGAAGCTTACCGTCAGCAAACTCGCCTTGGGGATGATTTAGAAAAACAGATTGTTGATGCTATTACCCACGCTAAATCTACAGTAGATGTGGCGGTGCAAGAATTACGTTTACCCAGACTTGCCCAAACATTGGTTGATAGACAAAAAGCTGGGGTAAAAGTCAGGATCATTTTAGAAAATACCTATAGCCGACCTTGGAGTAGCTTAACATCCACTGAAGTAGATAAGTTAGATAAAAGAGAACGGGAACGCTATAACGAATCTCGCCAATTTATCGATATTAACCAAGATAATCAACTTAGTCTAGCAGAAATCAATCAAAGAGATGCTTTGATGATTTTGCAGAATGCCAAAATTCCCTGGCTGGACGATCGAGCAGATGGTTCAGCAGGTAGCAGTTTGATGCATCACAAATTTGTGATTGTGGACAATCGGGTTGTAATTATCACTTCGGCTAATTTTACATTAAGTGATACTTCTGGTGATTTTACAAATTCCAGTAGTTTAGGAAATGCCAATAACTTATTGCAGATTGACAGTCCAGAATTAGCATCTTTATTTACCGAAGAGTTTAATATTATGTGGGGAGATGGGCTAGGAGGTCAACCAGATAGTCGATTTGGTTTGCAAAAGCCGATACGTTTACCTAAACAAATAACTTTAGGAACAAGCCAAATTACTGTGCAATTTTCGCCTACTTCTCCAACTCAACCTTGGAGTAACAGTAGCAATGGTTTAATTGGCAAAACTTTAGATTCAGCAACCAAATCTACTGATTTGGCGTTATTTGTGTTTTCCGAACAGCGTCTTGCCAATATTTTAGAAAAACGCCATCAACAAAGTGTGCAAATTCGGGCTTTAATTGAACCACAATTCGCTTATAGACCCTACAGCGAAGCATTGGATATGATGGGGGTTGCTCTCAGTAACAAATGTAAATATGAAATTGACAACCATCCTTGGCAAAATCCAATTACTACCGTAGGTGTACCTGTTTTACCCAAAGGCGATTTATTGCATCACAAATTTGGGGTTATTGATAGTCAAACAGTAATTACAGGTTCTCATAATTGGTCTGATGCGGCTAATAATGGTAATGATGAAACTCTTGTAGTGATTGAAAATCCTCTAGTTGCTGCCCATTATGTGCGAGAATTCGCTCGTCTTTATGCCAAAGTTAAACCCGGTTTACCACCAGCAATTCAAGAAAAAATTAAATTAGAACAAACACGGTGTCCCCAGATAAAAACTTCTTCATCAACTGAACTTAAAGAAATTCAAAAAGTAAATATCAACATCGCAAGTTTAGAAGAATTAGCAACTCTCCCTGGCGTGGGTAAGAAGTTAGCACAGCGAATAATATTTAGCCGTGAAAAGCAAAAATTTACATCTTTACAAGACTTAGAACGAGTTCCAGGAGTGAGTGCTAAGATGTTGGCAAAATGGAGCGATCGCGTAACTTGGTAGGGTAGCACAGCATTTTTCCTTAGCCCACGGAGGTGGGCTTTGTTTGTGTAGCCGCGAATTCTATTCGCCAGGGCTACGAGTTATATCATGTCCGCTTGATTGCTTATTAAACCCGAAGAACCCCACCCCCGCCAAAGCTATGCTTTGTCTCCCCTCCCCGCAAGCTCTTAGGGGCTGGGGGTGGGGTGTATTGACTGTGGTTAGCATAACTAATTATGCGGACATGATATTACGGAATAACGAACCGCAGAGGCAATAGAGTTGCCAGTGCGCCCTTGCGGTTAAGAGACTTGTTCGCGCAGCGTCTCCCCCTGGGAGAAGCAACTGGCGCGACACGGAGAAATCAGAGTTTGAGAGATATTTTGCGTAAGTCCTAGCGATATTTAAGATCGCTAGCTAGCTAAATCAACCAAACTGCGAAAATGCCCATTCTGAGAAAATCGTTCTGCGATTACTTGTTGATAAACCGCCTCATAGCCATCAGTCATGTGCCCAACGCTGAAAAGCTTTTCGACATACTGACGACAGGCGTACCGATCTAACTCTGTGACGCGATCGATAGCACTAATGCACTCTTGAATATTATTGCAGAGGAAACCCGTCTGACCGTGGGAAATTACCTCTTCAGTAGACCCCAATTTCATCGCAATCACTGGCGTACCCGAAGCCATTGACTCAATCATCACCAAACCAAAGGGTTCCCGCCAAGTGATGGGGAACAGAGTTGCTACTGCACCACCCATCAGAGCATTTTTTTGAGCATGGTTGGCTTCACCCAGATATTCAATTTGCTCCCCGTCAATATGCGGTTTAATTTCCTTCTCAAAATATTCCACATCAACGACATCGATCTTACCTGCCATTTTTAAATGCCAGCCAGCTTTTTTGGCAATTTCTATCGCTAAGTGCGCTCCCTTCTCTGGAGACATCCGACCTAAAAAAGCTAAGTAAGGAGGATCTTCTGGTTGGGAATGAAACTCATAACTGCTGACATCAATCCCGTTGTAAACCGTCGCTATCGAGTTCAAGCCTAACCTTGGTTCTCGTTGTGAATTGGAAATATTGATGTAGGGTTGTTTTTTACCAAAACTAAACATCTTTTCGTTGTCAGGGGTAAAAATACCGTGCAACGTATGAACTGTAGGGGTTTTGACAAGATTTGCGTAAGCCAGTGCCCCATGCCCGATATGAGAGTGAATAATATCAAACTCTTCTGCGCGTTCATACACCGAAGCGATATTCAACATCTCGTAAATGCCGTAATCTTTGATAGTCGGATCGAGTCTGAGGGCACGGGGATGAACAGATGTTAGTTTTGCCAGACTAATAGAATCTCCCGATGCAAATAAAGTTACTTCGTGTCCGCGCCGGACTAATTCATCAGTCAGTAACCCTACTACTAACTCGATACCACCATAAGCTGGGGGCGGAACTCTCTCCCACAATGGAGCTATTTGAGCAATTCTCATCACAATCTCCTAAAAAATAAAACTTGAATTAGAAGTTTTTTATTTCTGTTGTTTTAGTGCTTGTAATTGATTCACTTTGCATCAGAAAATAACTTCAGATACTAAGCTGATTAACAATTTCCTTCAAATCTTATGCTGTTACTTCTATATTTTTTATCTATCTTAGTACGGAAATCACCCACTACTAAAGAGGTAACTATACTCTAAACTATTAATTTTTGTTTGATTTTATGTAATTTTAAATAGAGATTTTTGGATAAACAGCAAGTTTATAGAATGGTCAAAAACTACGTTTAAATGGTGATAATGGGCGAAAAACCTCTATTACTACCTGTCACTCATCTGGTTTTAAAATATTAATTAAAGAATAAAGTGCGTAGACACTCTTTGGGCGGCTTTCCCTACTCTAAAGGATAGGATGGGGAGCATCTCACTTTCGTAAAAATATATCTAGCGAATAGAATTCGCGGCTATACGAGACTTTACCCACCGACCTGGGTTGACAATTTCTTGAGTCCGCGCAGGCGGACGAGAGTTTGTGTAGCCGCGATTTCTAATCGCCAGGTATATTTGCACTTAAAAGCTCTTTTTTCCAGTAAGTAAGTGGGCGTGAATAATTAAAGGTTTGTAGTAAGCGGCTAGAGCCGCTTACTACAAGCTAATTTAATTAATTTTACATTACGTAACATAGTTTTATTTATTGTTGCCCACTTACTTAGGGACGCGATTTTTATCTCTACGAGACACTGCGCGTAGCTTGCTAAAGTGAAATATAAACATCACCCAACTTGTCTACCCACTCTCCTAACTGCCATTTCTCGCTAATTGACCCAGACGCTTCAACACACTCAAAACTGTGTACAATTCATTCCCTGGATTGAAAATGTAAAACAAGCGAGAGAATATATATTTTGCTGTTTCTTGTTTAATCAATTTTACAAAAATAAAACTACTGCCATTACATATTAGTCCATATATTGGTTTATCCGAGTTAGAAATTGCCAGCATATAAGCTAGCAACTGGGGTTTGCCAATTTCCACAGAAAAAGCTGCTTGTTTTGACTCTATAACTACTACTACTAGCTGTTCAAACAAAACTAAGATATCAATCTGCCCTTTGACTCTTACACCTTCATCAACAGCCGAAACTTCTACAGATTTTTCAGATTTGACATGAAACGGAGATAGATAAAAATCTGCTAAATCCAACAGGGGAGACAACACCACCATTTTGACAGTGTTTTCCAGCAGGGGAGGGTACTTGAGCAAATTGGCATAACTTGCCTTAACTCGGTCAAGCTGTTGTTTTTGGGAATTGGTGATTTCTGGTAAGTTATCTTGCCACTCTCTAAAAAATTGCTCATCCTCAACCAACTGGAGTCCAAAGCTAGTCTCTAAGTCAAGGAGGGTAATTTCTTTAGCCTGTATTGTTTGAATCATAATCCCAAAATATTTTTCGTAAATGATACTGAAAGTAAATGCGCTTTTGAGCTTATGACTGCAAATATTTAGCTTTCATAGTTTTAAACGTTTTCTCTTGCCCTACCATCAACCTATTTACCCTAGGAGGAGAGTTAAATGATTGACTTATTACATTAAATATGATATTTTATATTTCTATCAATAAAATCACATATAAACGTGAATATCTCTCCATCTCTCAAAAAACCGCGTGTCTCATGGCAGGCGGTTTTCTCCGTGCTGATGTTTGTGTTCATGTACCTGCCTATACTGGTACTTGGCTTTTATAGCTTCAATCAGTCGCCCTACAGTGCAACTTGGCAAGGATTCACTCTCGATTGGTATCGCAAGTTATTCAGTGACGATCGCATCTTATCAGCTTTGCAAAACAGTATGATCGTTGCTGGTTGTGCTGTGGGGATTTCAGCAGTGCTGGGAACCTTGATGGCGGTTGGGTTAGCGCGTTACGATTTTTTTGGTAAGAAATTGTATCGGGGTGTTGCTTACCTACCATTGATTATTCCTGATATTGCGATCGCAGTGGCTACCCTAGTATGTCTAGCGGCCTTTGCAATCCCTTTAAGTTTGTGGACGATAGTTGCAGCCCATATCGTGTTTTGTCTCGCCTACGTCGGACTTGTGGTTGCTTCCCGACTGACTAATTTAGATCCCCACTTAGAAGAAGCAGCCCTAGATTTAGGCGCTACACCAACGCAAGCCTTCATCAAAGTATTGCTACCTCAATTAATGCCTGGGATTATAGCTGGTTGTCTCTTGGCTTTTGTTCTTAGCTTAGATGACTTTCTCATTGCCAGTTTTACGGCTGGTAGCGGTTATAACACCCTGCCAATGGAGATTTTTAGTCGGATTAGAGCTGGAGTTAAGCCTGATATTAATGCACTCAGTGTAATGTTAATTTCAGTATCGGCGATCGTTGCTCTTGTCGCTGAATTAATTCGTGCTTCTGGAGAGAATAAAAGTTTCAAATAATAGTCGCAATTGGCAATAAAAGTGATTTGGTTATCCGTGAACTTTTTTGGATAGTGAATAACAGCTATATTAAAATCTAGGGTGCATTAGGCTTGCCATAACTCACCAATATCATGGCAATATGCCGTGCTTTCCGCTAACATAACGTCCTAATATAGATAAGTAAATAAATATAATTTATTCATCCTTATGCCCTCGTGTGAAAGATAGTTTTAAGCACATGAATAAAATTCCGTGTTCACTTCTCTACATCACGGTTTTCAATTAGATAATATTGGGGCTAACTTTGGAGAAGATGCTATTTCCCCCTCATTATGCAAATCTGCCAAAATCCCAATTGCTCAAATCCATTCAACTCTGATAGCAATAGGTTTTGCGTGAGTTGCGGACAAAGCAACTTTGGCAAACTTCTCAGAAACCGTTACCGCGTATTAAGACTATTAGGTGAAGGTGGATTTAGTAGAACTTATGCTACAGAAGATGTCGATAGACTAAATGCCCCTTGCGTCATCAAGCAATTTTTCCCACAATTTCAGGGAACAGGACAACGCACGAAAGCAGCAGAATTTTTTAAAGAAGAAGCTTTTCGGTTGTATGAATTGGGAGAAAATCATACCCAAATTCCCAGATTACTAGCTTATTTTGAACAAGGTACTAGTTTGTATCTCGTCCAAGAATTTATTCAAGGAAAAACCCTCTTACAAGAAGTTCAGCAACAAATCTATGGCGAACAACAAATTTGGGAACTTTTAGCTGATTTATTACCAGTTCTGGAATTCATTCACACCCATAACGTCATTCATCGTGATATAAAACCAGAAAATATTATCCGCCGTGCAAGTGACGAAAAACCCGTCTTAATTGACTTTGGCGGTGCTAAACAGGTAACACAAACCAGTTTAGGAAGACAAGCGACAGTAATTTATACCCTTGGTTATGCCCCAACGGAACAAATGGCTGGATTTGCTTGTCATGGCAGTGATTTATATGCTTTGGGTGTAACTTGTGTGCGTCTTTTAACTCAATGTTTGCCTTTACAAGATGCTTCTGGCCAAATTAACGATCCTATTTATGATGCCATGAATGCTAAATGGTTGTGGCGCGAACATTTACAGAAAAAAGGTATTACTATCAGCGACGACTTAGGGAAAATTTTAGATAAATTATTAAAACATTTACCAAGTGAAAGGTATCAAACAGCAGTAGAAGTTATCAACGATTTAAAGTTTGTAACATCGAACATTGAACCTATTGCCCTAAAAATTGTTTCGATGTCTCAACCCAGATTACCGCCGTTACCACAAAAAGTAATTCTACCATTACCCCCCTTAGAAACTTTTGAGTTTGACATAGTGACTGTAGACACAGGTGGTAGAGAAGTCAACCGCATGAGTGGTAATGCAAACTTTTTTGCCGAAGAATTGGGTAAATCTGTCACCTTAGAAATGGTATCGATTCCTAGTGGTACTTACATGATGGGTTCACCGGAGTTTGAAGGGGATGCTGACGAACGTCCTCGACATCAAGTTACCGTCGAACCATTTTTTATGGGGAAATTTCCTGTAACTCAAGCACAGTGGAGAGTAGTTGCAGCTTTACCCAAAGTCAAACAAGCTTTAAATCCCCATCCGTCGAAATTCCAAGGTCTAGATAGACCAGTGGAAAATGTATCTTGGTATGAGGCTGTAGAATTCTGTCTGAGGCTATCAGAAAAAACTGGACGCGACTATCGTTTACCAAGTGAAGCTGAATGGGAATATGCTTGTCGGGCTGGAACTACAACTTCATTCCACTTTGGCGAAACCATTACCCCTGAATTAGTCAGTTGCACTATGGAACCAAAAAGCAAATTTCGTAAAGAAACAACAAACGTCGGTAGTTTTGAAGTTGCCAACGCCTTTGGATTGTATGATATGCACGGGCTAGTTTGGGAATGGTGTGCTGATTCGTGGCACAACAATTACAGCGACGCACCCTTAGATGGAACAGCTTGGGAAGTTGGCGGTGATATTCATCGCCGGGTACTACGCGGTGGTTCTTGGAGTTTCAATGCAGAACTTTGTCGCAGCGCTAGTCGTAGCTGGAACGAGTCAGACGGTGGACTAAGGGTTTGTGGCTTTAGAGTAGTATTTTCTGTAGAGGAGATTATTTAGCAATTTAATTCAGAGGTTGTATAAATTATGGACGATAGAATTGAGAAAGGTGACATAGTACTGATAAATCAAAGTGGAAAATATCATCAACAAGTTGGTGAAGTAAGTGAGATTGATTACAATATTTTCTTCGTCAAAATAGTGATAGTAAACTTAGGGAATCAAGAAGCAAACTTTGAAGAAAAAGACTTACAATTACAAACTAAAAAGCCGAACCTACAAGAAGTCATTGCATCAGTAGACAAAATTCTAGAACAAGTTGAGCAGATTAGTGGTTTGCCGACCAGCGAGAAAGTAGAGTTACCCAACCGGCTGAAATATCTGAAATTAGATATTCCTAAACTAGATAAGCAGTTGATTCAAAAAAACTTCGACAGCATAGATAAAATATTCGCAGCAACAAGAGAAGCAGACTCTTCAGCAAGCTTTTGGCAGGAAATCGATCCTAATTTGGAGAAAATAAGCTGGTGGATTAGAACAAGTTTGTGAACTAAAAAGTAACTCGGTGAGAAGAAATGCTTAATCCGCAATACACAACCCAAGAATGCTCTAGCTGTGGTGAAGTTGTTAAAAAAACTCTATCTACCAGAACACACGCTTGTAAGTGTGGTTGGGTGATGGATAGGGACGAAAATGCAGCCTTAATTATCCTTAGTCGGGGATTGGAATAGGGCATACCGGAACCTTTGCGCTAGACGCTCTTCCCCGCTTTAGGAGATGCGGCCACTACTCATGCTGGAGTAATCCTGGATGAGCAAGTCATGTCTTTGATTAAAGAATCCCCGTCTCTTGAGAGCGGGGAGTGTCAAATGAGCCATCGAACTCACGTTTAATTAACATTATTTTGGCATTAATTTGAGCAGATTTATACAAACAAAAAAAGGAGAGTAACAATACTCTCCTAAGGTAATATGAGGTAAAATTTTCAGTTTAGTGATTATAACGAGTTTGACGTTCACGTAATTCACGAGCGCGTCGTTCACGCGCTTGACGTTCACGTAATTCACGAGCGCGTCGTTCACGTACTTGACGTTCACGTAATTCACGAGCGCGTTGTTCACGTACTTGACGTTCGCGTTGGGCTTTACTGTTATTAAAAGCTACAGTATCACGATTAAAATGATCATGCTCAGATTTAAATTCAGCAGCATTAGCATTTTGAGAAAGAGCAGCAATTGAAGCAGCTGCTAATAAGCCTCCAAGAAGAATAGATTTAATGCGGTTCATATATCCTTTAATCTCCGTTGCGTTACTTGATTTGTATATTCACAATGTAATCGGAATAATCAGGTACACGCCTGTATCGAAAGTCATGTTTGAATAGTTACTTTTGTCACTAGTACTAGGATTTATATAACGCCCCTTAAAAAGGCTTGCTCATATATCTTTTAGCCCCTTTTTAACGGAGTCGCCGGAAGCGGGGGGATCTTCTTAACTAAACTGTATTGGCTTATATCCCAGTATGTCTAGTCAGCTAATAGGTAATGTAAACCAGAAGGTTGCGCCTGCATTCAATGCACTATTGACACCAATTTCGCCGCCGTGAGCATGAATGATTTGCTTACATAGATACAAGCCCAATCCCAAACCTACAGAATTGCGGATACTTGCACCCCGAAAGTAAAGGTCAAAAAGCCGATCGCTTTGTTGTTGACTAATTCCCACACCGTTATCACTAACAGTACAATAAATTTTGTCATCCTTACGAGTAGCATTGATTATTAAAAGCAATTCCGGGGGATTATGTTTCAGAGCGTTGACGATTAAGTTAGAAAAAACTCGCCATAGTTGCGTAGGATCAGCATTCACTAATGGCAAGTCTGCGGATACTAGATTTGTCAGCTTGGCTTGATTTTGTGCTAGCAATGGCTCTAAATCAGCGATCGCAGCTTCGACAACTGCCAGTAATTTTACGGGTTGACGTTGTAAAATAACACCCTGCATTTCATTGAGATGAGCTGACATCAACGAATTAATTAAGTTCAGTTGGCGATCGCTACTTTGAATCATCCGCTCTAAAATTGAGCGTGAAATCGAAATATTTTCCTCTGGATGTGCAAGCAAATTCTTCAACACCATTAAACTACCCAACACTGGATTGCGTAAGTCGTGGGAAACTGCATGGAAAAATACTCGTAGTTCTTCTTCAGTTTGCTTGCGCTGGGTAATGTCTTCAATCAAACCTTCGTAATAAAGCAGTTTAAGATGTTCGTCACGAACTGCATAGGCTTTTTCGGAAATCCAGATAATACTCCCATCTCGGCGATAAATTTGGGACTCGAACTCGGAAACGCTGCCATACTTTTCCATCAAGCGCACAAATTCTGCCCGACGGTTTGGATCTACGTATAATTGCTCAATATCAGTGAAATTCGCTGTCACATCTTCTACTAAAGAGTAACCATAAATACGTGCTAAAGCCGGATTTGCCGTAATGTAACGTCCATTGGGACTGCTTTGAAAAATCCCTTCAACGGCGTTTTCAAAAATGCTCCGATATTTAGCTTCTGCAACCTTGAGTTTTTGGTAGGCAGATTCCAGTTCTTGACGGGCGTAAAACTCAGAACGTTGCAAGCGATCGTATAGATAAACTCCGATGTCACATATAGTACAAAACCAAAAAATGTATAAAATGAACGTTACATTATATATTTCCGGGTGATCCGCTATTGGTGTTTTTAGCCCAAGTGCCGTATTCACACCAAAATAGTAAATCAGCACACTCACTTGAGTCAGCAAGTGAAGAATCCAGCAGACTGGCATTAATATAGCTTGACTCAAGAACAGCAGCGACCAACCGATGGTATCAGGTACTGCAAAACCTCTAACAGTTGCAAACAACTGCGTAGCTAAACTAATTGACCAAGAAGACCCCAAAAATAATAAATCTGGATGATGACGACCTAACTTAGTTTTATGTAAGGCAAAGCAGATCAGTATACTCAGGAGCATTGTAATATTGATTACAAGATGTTCCGTTGTAAGTACTTCTGGTAGCTTCTCGAACTCTTGAGAAGGGAAAAACAAGTCGTAAATGTCTCGCAAAGTGAAAGACAACAGACAGATTAGCGCCAGCCATAACCATAAATGCAATCTCTGCCACAAAAAATGGTTACGCCAAGCTTTGTAAGGAGTACTGATTTCATCTGTTGTTGGTGCAGAAAAGGTTTTTCTCCACCAGCTTTGCACTTTTGTAACTAGAGTAGCCATTAGCATCCGAGCAACTTTGCCCATACCGTCGAGAGTGTTTCCCTTACTCAATATTGCTATATAGCGCTTCTCTGTTGAGTGCAATACAGACCTAACCCCCAGCCCCTTCCCTACAAGGGAAGGGGAGCAAGATTCAAAGCCTCTCTCCTTTTAGGAGAGAGGTGAAAGTGTATTGCATCCATTCGAGAACCGCTATAAATAACACCCTGCCTTGTTGTATAGGGTTGTCTATTATTCTATATGCTTAGGACACCCCCTCATTTTTTGGTGATTTATGGGCGATTTGTTGCGGATGAAGTGAAGAGAGGTAGTGTAAACCAGAATGTTAACCCGCGCTTGCGGTTACTAATAACACCGATTTTGCCGCCATGTGCCTTAATAACTTTCCGACAAAGATACATTTTTAAGCCAATGCTTGTGGAACAACAGTCTTGAGGATCGCGGACATGGAGATCGAAAAGGCGATCGCACTCGAGTTTACTCATTACCACACCGTCATCTTGAATCTGAGTGCGAATCATTCCGCCCTCAACGGTGGCATTCAGAATAAAATTTAATCCTGGTGGATTATTTTGCAAGCTATATGTTAATAAATATGCCAAAACTTTCTGCAACCGAGTTCCATCTGCCATTACTAACGGTAAATCTGCGGGAACCAAGTTCTTCAGAGTCGCTTGATTTTGTGCCAGCATGGGTGACAACTGGGCGAATATTCCTCCCAGGAGGGTGCTAAAATGCACAGGTTCGGGTTTGATATCAATACCGTATTTTTCACCGGAATTGATTTCTAGCAATGAGTTAATCATCGTCAGTTGGCGATCGTTACCTTGAATCATCCGCTCGATAATTGAGCGAGATATTGGAATTGGGGAAGGTGGGGCCCCCTCTGGGGATAAGGGGGAAGGTGGGGCCCCCTCTGGGGATAAGGGGGAAGGTGGGGCCCCCTCTGGGGATAAGGGGTAATGGGCATGGGGCATCCCTTCTCTACGAGACGCTACGCGAACGACTCCGCTCAGGGCAAGTGGGCATTGGGCATTGGTTATTAATTCTTCTCCCCCACTCCCTATTCCCTGATTTAACAAATTCTTTAACACCATCAAGTTACCCATTACTGAAGTTTGCAAATCGTGGGTAACTGTGTGCAAAACAACATCTTTGACGCGATGCAATTTTTCCACTTCTTGCATTTTCTGCTGCAACTCTGCTGTCCGTTCTTGTACTTGGTGTTCTAAATTAGTGTTGAGTTCTGCTAGTTTTTGGTATATCTGGCTTTGGTGAATGGCGATCGCTACCTGTTCTGACATCTGCTGTAACAAATCAATTTCCATTGGCTGCCAATGACGCGAACCTGAGCATTGATGAGCAATCAACGCACCAAATAATTCGTTATTTAGCATAATTGGTACAGCCAAGCTAGCTTTCGTTTGGAATTTTTGACAGTGGGCTTTGACTTTGGGGGATACTTCTACTTGTGTTATGTCTTCAATGACACGCACAATATTATCTTTTAGTAACTTTCTTAATTCTTGTAGATAAGCTTCATCATTAGTAGACCAACCTGTGATTGATGGATACTGGGAATCTACTGATTCGGCAAGAGTTTTGACGCCTAAATTGGCATTACTTAAACCAATCAAAACTCGATCTGCTTGCAGAAATTGCCTGACTTCCGTCACGGTGGTTTGGAGAATTTGCTCTAAGTTGAGTGAAGATCGAATTCGCACTAGGGTTTCTGCCAATAAGCGATCGCGTTGGGCCGAAAGGCGGAATTGCGCTTCTACCTGTTTACGTTCTGTAATGTCGTGATGCACTGCTAGGATGGAACGCATACCATCCAAATCAATGACTTCGGCTGAAAGTATTGCTGTGATTATCTCGCCAGACTTTTTCCGAAATTGAACTTCCAAGTTGCGAACAACTCCCGTGGCTTGCAACTCTTGTACCAAGTTTAGGCGATCGCGATCGTCTACCCAAAGATTTAACTCAAAAGCAGTTTGACCAATGGCCTGATCTCGCTCATAACCTGAAAGTTTCACAAAACTGTCGTTAACTTCGATGAAGCGTCCTTCTTGCAGCGTACTAATAGTAATTGAATCGGGGCTGCAACTAAAAGCTTTCGCAAATTTTTGGGCAAGATTTTGTAACCTGACTTCTGCTTGTTTGCGTTCTGTGATATCTCGGACAATTGCTAGAATCTCATCTTGACCACTCACTACCAACCGCGCTTCATAATCTCTGATTCCCAAAGGCGTTGGTAGCTGATATTCGCAAGTTTGTAAAGTTCCAGAATCTAAAGTTTTAGCGATGGCTACTTGGCTAATAGCCGCCACATCACTAGGCAATAACTCTTGCAAATGTTTGCCAACAATTTCTTCTCTCGCAAGAGTGACATTTGCTCCCTCACTTTTCAAATCTAAATACTCACCATCGCGGCTGATGCGAAACATCAAATCGGGGATAGCATCTAAAATTGCTTGATACCGCGCCTCACTTTCTTGCAATTTTTCTTGGGCTTGTTTGCGGTCTGTAATATCCACCATCAAGCCATTCCAAAGCAAATTGCCTGCTGCTTGTAATTCGGGTTGCGAAGTACCTTGAATCCACTTAAGTTTGCCACTAGGCGTAATCATCCGACCTTCCCAATACCAAGGTGCAAGAGTGGTGCTACAGACAGCAATAGATTCTGTAAAAGCTTTTATATCCTCTGGATGAATCAGTTTGTATAGCACCTGGAAGTCTGCCTGTATCGCTTCTGGTTCTAATTCATACAAATATTTACAACCAGAACTAATATAAAGGATAGATACAGAACCATCCTGCCGTTGCAGAATTTGGAAAATCATCCCCGGTAAATTGGCAGCAATTGTTTCCAACAGAGTCATATTCTCTGGTTTCTGCGGTGATTTGACAATTTCATCCACTCTTAGACCCTTTAATATATAAGCAATTGGCATAATATTCAAGGCAATCATAGCCATTGTGAGAGTTTTTTGACTGTCGGCGTGATCACTAACAGCAGAAAAAGTGGCTCTCCTTTCAGAGTAGTTCTGGATGCTGCGATCGCATACACCCAATCGGGTGAACCAGTTGTCCAAAAATGAATCAGTTCAAGAGTGCTGAGTCAAACCGCAGATCCCCGACAACTTTTACGAAGTCGGGGATCTTGTTGCTCGCGAATGATTCAGTAGGGCTATGAAGTGCTTAATACAAGGACTAAAGTCCTGACTACAAACTTATTTATCCGGCATAGCTGACTTGACAGACTACTAGAATAGATATATTGCTTCCACCTAAACTGATAATATGAATATTACCACCGTCAGTTTACCTCCTACCCTCGAATTAAATATCGACTTGACTGACGAGCAATTTTTTCAACTTTGTCAAAATAATCGAGACTTAAAGTTTGAGCGGACAGCTTCAGGGGAATTAATTATTATGCCACCTACGGGCAGTAGTACTAGTGACCGTAATGCTGATTTAACTTATCAATTAAGAGCTTGGAGTCGTCAAAATCAGCTAGGAAAATCCTTTGACTCTTCTGGCGGTTTCAAACTTCCCAATGGTGCAGAACGTTCCCCAGATGCGTCTTGGGTGAAAATAGAACGCTGGAATGCTTTAAGCGAAGCAGAAAAAGAAAGATTTGCTCCTTTGTGTCCCGATTTTGTGGTTGAATTAATGTCTCCAAGTGATTCCTTAGAAAAAACCCGAACCAAAATGAGGGAATATATGGAGAATGGCGCAAGATTGGGCTGGTTAATTAATAGAGGACAGCAGCAGGTAGAAATTTATCGTCATAATCGAGAAGTTGAGATTTTACAAAGTCCTAAAACTCTATCGGGAGAAGATGTTTTGCCAGGATTTATTTTAGATTTGGCGGAAATTTGGTGAGTAATTTGCCTACTGTAGAACGCTGGCATAATTATCATAAATTATTCTGGTAAATGAAATGCGATTGCAACGAGAACATCGCCCGTAATATCCTTTAGCCGTAGTTGCAGTAAACACAGCCGACTTTGATCGCAACAATCAGATAGAAATTAGTTTCTCCATACACTTAATCTAGTGTTATATAAAGCTGAGTATGTGGCGATGTATCTGGAAAACCTCTCTCTAAATCTCTCTCCTAAAAGGAGAGAGACTTTGAATTCTCCCCCTTCCTTAGTAGGGAAGGGGGCTGGGGGGTTAGGTTTCGCCCGGTCATTTACCAGAAAGGGCAGAGGAGACATCAATGCTATTACAACAAAGACAACTTTTAGAAGAAACTCTTTGGCAAGCCGTTCTCAATCGAGATCCCACAATTGACGGTAAGTTTTTCTATGGTGTTCGCTCTACAGGCATTTATTGCCGACCGATTTGCCCTAGTCGCAGACCAAATCGCCATCAAGTTTGTTTCTTCCAGTCGGTAGAAGAGGCTGAAATTGCAGGTTTTCGACCTTGTAAGCGCTGTCAGCCACAATCTGAAACAGTTCCAAATCCCGCCAAAGCGAAAGTTTTAGCAGTCTGTCGATACATTGAAGCACAAGGCGATCGCGTTCCAACCCTCTCAGAATTATGTTCTGAAGTTGAAATGAGTCCCAGTTATCTGCAAAGAATATTTAAGCAAATAATTGGCGTATCCCCCTTTCAATATGCAGATGCACTGCGTAGTCAACGATTGAAACAGCGTTTACAGTCAGGGGAAGAAATTGCTCATGCAGTTTACGAGACGGGATATGGTTCAAGTAGCCAACTCTATGAGAAAGCACCTAAGCAACTGGGAATGACACCAAAAACTTACCAACAAGCTGGAAAGACAATCAGCATTGTTTATGCGATCGCTCCATGTCCACTAGGATATTTACTGGTGGCAACAACAGAGAAGGGTATCTGCGCGGTAAAATTAGGTGATGAAGCAGACAAACTCGAACACATCTTGAACCAAGAATTTCACCAAGCGCACATCATCCGGGATGACCACACACACAAGGAATGGATACAAGCAATCCTCGATTTTATTGTGGGAAGTGAAACACATCTCGATTTACCACTTGATGTCCGGGGGACAGCATTTCAGAAACAGGTTTGGCAAGCATTACAAAAAATTCCTTATGGCGAAACCCGTACATACACGGATATCGCCTGTGATATTGCTAAACCCCAGGCAGTCCGTGCGGTGGGTAATGCTTGTGGAGCTAATGCGATCGCGCTGATTGTACCATGTCATCGTGTCCTGCGGAGTGATGGCAGTCTTGGTGGTTATCACTGGGGAATTGAGCGCAAACAAAAACTGCTGATACAAGAATCGAAATTTCTCAAAGATGACTCAAACACCTGAACTAGAATCGCTGACTGAAGAAAGTTTTACCCGTAGTTTAATGGTGCTTGCCAATCTTGACAGCGATTTGGCTCGGATTTTAGAAACACTGGGGACTCCACCGATATGGTCAAGAAAACCGGGTTTTGCAACGCTTCTGTGCATAATTCTGGAACAACAAGTTTCCCTAGCGGCTGCCAGGGCTGTATTTACCCGACTATGTGGGGTGGTTGTAACTCTGACACCAGAAAACTTTCTGACATTGGATGATCCTCACTTAAAAGGGATTGGATTCAGTCGCCAAAAGATTTTATACTGTCGTGGATTGGCGAATGCAATTGCAACTGGTCAGCTTGACTTAACTAAGCTGGAAACAATGGACGAAACTACGATCAGAACTGAGTTAAAGCGTCTCAAAGGTATTGGAGATTGGACAGTTGATATTTATTTGCTCATGGCGCTGCAACGTCCTGATGTCTTTCCTAAAGGGGATTTAGCGATCGCCATCGCTTTCCAAAAACTCAAAAACTTGGCGACACGTCCAACACCTCCACAACTAGAAGAAATGACACAGCATTGGCGACCGTGGCGGGCAGTTGCAGCCAGACTTCTATGGCATTACTACCTGAGTAATGCCAATGTTAAATCCGTTACAGTTTCCCAGTGAATACCCGCTCGGCTGGGCCTGTCATGTAAACCCGTTGGTCTACTTCTGACCATTCAATTTGTAAGGGTCCACCAGGTAATTCTATCGTGGCGGTGCGATCGCATTTCCCCGTTAACACACCAGCCACTAAGGAAGCACAAGCACCAGTTCCGCAAGCTAATGTAATCCCAGCGCCCCGTTCCCACACCCGCATTTTCAAATAGTCACGGCTTACCACTTGTATAAATTCAGTATTTATGCGTTGGGGAAAAACTGGATGATGCTCAAATTTAGGTCCGATGGTTTCTAGCTCAATTGCTGCTACATCTTCCACAAAGGTAATGCAGTGAGGATTTCCCATACTTACACAAGTGACATCCCAAATTTGCCCCGCCACCTCCAACGGTTGATTAATTACTTTTTCTTCAGCCGGTGCAAGGGTGGTAGGAATTTCGCCAGCAAGTAACCTGGATAAACCCATATCCACCTTCACTTGACCATTAGGCAAGATTTGGGGAATCATCACACCAGCTAGGGTATGAATGCGATATAAGTCTTGATTCCGGGATTCGCCTTCTAAGTCTGCTAAAAAGCCAGCTAAACAGCGAATGCCATTACCACACATTTCCGGTTCTGAACCATCGGAATTAAAAATCCGCATAGTGTAGTCCGTGCCATTTTCGGCGGGTAATGCAAAAATTACACCATCAGCACCGATACCAAAATGGCGATCGCATAACTTGATGGCTTGCTCTGGAGTCAATACAGGCAATGATGACGAGCGATTGTCAATCAGAATAAAGTCGTTGCCTAGACCATGATACTTAGTAAATTCGATTGCCATTTCTTCAATGATGAATTATCAAGGATTAGTTACTCTTTATTTTGCCTTGTAGGTTCATCTTTACTAAAAATGCTTACCGAATTTGACACCACTTTGCCTAGTATTAGACAAGTCCAAAACCTGATTAAACAAACAACGCCAGTAGAGTTAAAGCTGCTGACTCAGGATGTTCTGACAGGAAAGGTTGTATGGCAAGATCCACACTGTATCTGTATTGCTGATGAAAACAGTCAGCAAACCACTATTTGGAAACACGCGATCGCATACATCAAGCCGAAAACCAGTTAGGAGATGGAATTAGTCTTTGGCATTAGTTGCCTTTTATTGCTGGGTAGCGCTAATATCGCTCTCAGCAATCGACCCCTATCCCAGCCTCTTATATCATATCCGCCAAATTAGCCATAACCCCACCCCCAACTCCTCCCCGCTTGCGGGGAGGGGAGCTAAAAGGATGTTTGAAAAATTTTCGGCGATTAGAAATCGCTACTACACAAGCAAACTCCGCCTGCACGGACTAACAGAAAATCAAGGTTTTCAAACCCACGCAGGTGGGTTTTGTCTGTGTAGCCGCGATTTCTAATCGCCCAGGCAGTATGAATTTAGACTTTTCAAACACCCTCTAAAGGTTAAAATCCCCATTGTAAAACTTAATTACTGTCTTCTCTACGAGATGGTACGCGCAGTGTCTCGTAGAGAGAGTCATTACGAATTACGAATTATTTTAAACAGATAGTTTATTTAGTTGAATATTTGATCAGCAATAATTAAAAAATATCAAATATTCTATGTTTCAACTACTCAGATACATTAGTATTTTTCTCATTACTGCCTGTTTGCTATTTGCTTGTCATGCTTGGGCACCAACCGAATTCAAACGCCCTCCCTTGAAAGTGGAATTCGCATCTTTTGTTGGGGAGTATCCAGGCGTCATTGCTCAGGAAAAAGGATTCTTCAAAGCCCAAGGGGTAGATGTAGAACTAATTTATAAACGATACACCCAATTGGAAAGAGCAAATTTCAGTGCGGGTAAATATGATGGTATTACATCGTCCTTGGGAAGCTTTATAATCTTGAGTGCCACAAATCCAGATATACAAGGCGTGATCGTTATAGATGAATCAACAGGAGCAGATGTGGTAGTCGCCCAATCACAAATTAAAACCGTCGCTGACTTGAAAGGGAAAAAGCTGGGTGCAAATCTAGGCGGTTTTAGCGAAGTTTTCGTGACTGAGATGTTGAAAACTGCCAACTTAACCAGCGATGATGTGAACTTGGTTAAATCAGAGGCTTTAGAAATTCCTCAACGCCTGAAAAATCATGCTATTCAAGCTGGACACACTTGGGAACCCCATCTTTCTAAAGCTATTAAATTAGGGGGACATATCCTATTTACCAGCAAACAAACCCCTGGTTTAATTTTAGATATGATTGTCTTTCGCAGTGAGATAATCCGCGATCGCCCCGAAGACGTTCGTGCATTTGTGCGAGGATGGCTGCAAGCTGTGAGCTACTGGAAAGCAAATGTTCAGGAAGGAAAAGCTATCATCAGCAAAGCTTTAGAAATTCCTAGCAATACAATCTCTCTGGAGGGAGTAAACCTAACTGATTTAGGTGAAAATCAAAAATTATTTCAATCTAGCAACCCTAATTCCATCTACAAAACTGCCAAGATATATGCAGACTTTTTTATTCGCTCTGGAAATGTGACGCGCATTCCTGAGCTAAAAAGTTTGTTCAATTCTTCCTTTTTGAACTCTCCCTCCTAGTTTAAAGCCATGCAGCACATTCTTTTGAGCGGAATCCGTACAAGGTTGATCGCCTCATTTCTCATTGTTGCTTTGATTCCGTTGCTGTTATTGGCATTTATCAACACACAGACAACTGAAAAAGCACTAACTGACAACGCGAAACAAGCCCTATCTGCGGCGGCTAACGAAACTGCTAATAGAATAGATACCTTTATTGATAGTAATCTCGATGCCGTGCGCGTAGAGGCAGTTTTACCAGGCTTAGAACGCTACCTCAGCCTAACGCCAAAACAGCGAGATGACAGCCCCGAAATGCAATTGGCGACAGAAACATTAAACCGTCTTAGTCGCAAAGATATGCTCAATATTCTCTCTTATGCTTTGCTCGACTTAAACGGGAAAAATGTATTGGATACATATACACCGAACATTGGCAAAGATGAATCAGTTCAAGATTATTTTAAAAAACCAGTGCAAACTGAATTCCCCTTTGTTTCTAGCATGAAGCAGTCGCCGACAATTCCTAACGTTGTTACCCTCTTTTTTAGCAGTCCGGTTCGCAATGCCAAGGGAGATATGTTGGGTGTATTGCGTGTTTCATACAATGCGACTGTTGTTCAGCAGTTAGTAACTCGACAAACTGAACGGGCTGGGGCAAAATCTTTTGCGATTCTTTTAGATGAAAATAATATTTATCTGGCACATAGCACTGCACCAAAACTACTTTTAAAATCAATTGTACCTCTGCCTGCTGATGTTGTAACTCAACTGCAAAAAGAAGGGCGTTTGCCTAATCCTCCTGTCAAAAAATTAGCAACTAATGAGTCAAAACTTAAGCAAGCATTGGATAATAAACAGTCGTATTTAATTACATCTTTGTCAGTAACAGGTAATCAGGTCAATCTGATTGCGATCGCTCATTTAAAACTTTGGACTGTGTTGTTCGCACAGCCCCTTGCTGTTGCCCTAGCACCTGTACAAAAGCAAATTCATGACGCAATGTTTCTATTTGCATTTATTGCTGGGGTAGTGACAATCATTGCTTTTGCCATTGGGGAACTGCTAACAAAGCCAATAATTTATCTTACCAATGTAGTTTTCCAGTTTACCGCAGGTAACTTAGATATCCGCGCCAAAACTAGCTCAAAAGACGAAATAGGTCAACTGGCAAAATCGTTTAACAACATGGCACTTCAGTTACAAACATCTTTTGAAACTTTGGAGCAACGGGTACAGGAGAGAACAGCAGAGTTACTAATTGCTAAAGAAAAAGTAGAAGATGCAAATCACAAACTAGAACAACTGGCAAATCTAGATGGTTTGACTCAGGTGGCTAACCGTCGCTGCTTCGATGAACGACTGCAAGCAGAATGGAAACGCCTTGCACGAGAACAGCAACCCCTGTCAGTGATTTTTTTCGATGTTGATAAATTCAAACTTTACAACGACTACTATGGTCATCTTGGAGGCGATGATTGCCTAGTTAGGATAGCCCAAACAGTGCAACAGATGGTTTATCGTCCTGCTGATCTAGTAGCGCGTTACGGAGGAGAAGAATTTTCGGTACTCCTCCCCAATACTGACTTAGTAGGAGCAATCAAGATTGCACAAAGTATTCAGCAAGCAATTCACGATCAGGCTATTCCCCATGCAAAGTCTGATATCAAGGATATCGTCACACTTAGTTTGGGTATTACTTCTGTCATACCCACTGGCGACATTAAGCCAGATACACTCATCGCTTCAGCTGATAAAGCAATGTACAATGCCAAAGAAAAGGGGCGCGATCGCTATTGTACTTTTTAGATATATAAGATTCCTATTTGATTTTTGAAAAAATCTAAGTAGTCTTGTAGGGTGTGTTATAGCGGTTCTCGTTTACGTGAGGTACACCCGTAGGGGCACGGCACTGCCGTGCCCCTACACCTTGTGATGTAATGTTGTACCGCATCTGAATGGAAACCGCTATAGCAGAGCGTAACGCACCGTCTAAGCTTGTGGTGCGTTACGCTGTCGCTAACACACCCTACGTATATTTCAAAAATCAAATACTAGTACAGTTCGGCGGAAATAGAGCAACCATTTAAAATTCCTAAAGAGCTTATTCCATAATACTTTTGACTTTTGACTTTTGACTTCCGCCTTGCGGCACTAGTCCTATAGCAATCCTAAATCATTCGTGAAAAATTAGATCCCCGACTTCTTCGATAAGTCGGGGATCTGGACATCGCGCATTTTCACAAACTCGACATTTCTGAATTACGAATTAGTTAATCTTTAAGCGCTTCTACCTCAGTAGCTTGCACCACTGGTATAGAAAGGGGTACTTTATTAGCGATCGCAAATAACTGTTCTAATTGACTTAAACCTGTCAAGTTACCACATAACAAAACTTGGTCGCTAATTCGCAAATCCATACCACCATCAGGATAGCGGATAAACTTCCCATCTCGTCGGATCGCCTGCACCTGTACTCCATATTGCTTACTGATATCTAAATCTGCAAGGGTTTTACCGAGTATTGGCGCATTTGCATTAACTGTAACCCACTGACAAGCACTATTTTCTCCGGGAACAGCCGCCTGTCCCTTGGCAAATTCTGCCAAAGCTGCTAATTCTTCATCTGCTCCCACAATCAGCAAGCGATCGCCATCTGACAATTTGGTTTGATTATTGGGATAATCAATTTCATCGCCGTTAACGCGGCGAATTGCCATTAAACTTGCTCCTGTTAAATAGCGCATATCGGCTTCTTCTAAAGTCATGCCAATTAAAGGCGAATCAGATGGGAGAGGATACCAACGCTGATTTAAATCGCGGGTTGCTTGGCGCAAATCGTGGGCGACTTCAGTTGCAGAACGCTCTGGCCGCAAATCTAAATAATGATCGTTGCGGATTTGCTGCATTTCTCGTTGGACATCAACTGACGACAACAAGCCTAAGCCGGTTAATAAATAAGTTGCCATTTCTAAGCTGGCTTCAAACTCTGGTTGCACCACCTCCCTAGCTCCCAATTGATACAACACCTCAATATTTTTATCCTGGGTAGCACGGACAACCAAATCTAATTCTGGGCGCAATTCCAAAGCGCGTTTCAAGCAAAGACGGGTACTCATGGGGTCAGGGAGGGCGATCGCCATTCCTTTGGCATGATTCACCCCGGCAGTTTCCAAAACGTGTAAACTCACGCAATTGCCATATACATAAGACACCCCAGCCTCACGTAATTGCTGAATTCTACTCTCTGATTGGTCGATTACTACCACAGGTAGGTGATGTTGCTGCAACAATTTCACCAAATTCTTGCCCACTCGTCCATAACCACAAACTACCACATGGTCATTGAAGGGCAAATCTTCCGATACATCCCGCGCCTCATCTTCTTCTAAATACGGTTTCAACCAAGGCATTGATTCGGCAAAGTTAAATAAAAATGGCACTAACCGCAGTACAAATGGGGTAAGCATGAGAGTAACTGCGGTGGTTCCCAAAATTAATAAATATATTTGTCGGGATACTAGCCCCAAAGATTGCCCTTCACTAGCGAGAACAAAGGAAAATTCCCCAATTTGCGCCAGTCCCAAACCGGCGATGATGGCTGTTTTCAAAGGGTAGTGGAATAGTTTTACTAGGGGCGTGATAATCAAAAACTTACCGACAAAAACTATTGCCACCAACCCCAAAATTAATTCTAGGTTGTTCCACAAAAACACTGGGTCAATTAACATCCCAATGGCGGCAAAAAATAAACTAGCAAAGATATCTCGCAATGGTTCCACATAAGTCAGGGTTTGATCGGCGTACTCCACCTCAGAAATCATCAAACCCGCCACAAATGCCCCCATCTCAATGGACAGCCCTAAATGCTCTGTTAATAGAGCAATGCCCAAACACAAAGCCACAACCCCTAATAAAAATAGTTCTCGGCTTTCGGTACGGGCTAACAGTCGCAACAAAGGCGGTATCAGCCAAATCCCCGCAACTACTGCACCAGCAGCAAATAAACCAATTAACAACAGCGCTGTCAGCACGGCCATGCCAATGGTTTCTGCTGGTTGGTTGAGGGCTGGTAAGACTGCTAACATCAGTCCTAGTGCCAAGTCCTGTACTACCAAAATCCCTAACATCACTTGTCCGTGGGGTGTTTCTGTTTCGTTGCTTTCCATCAAGCATTTGAGAACAACGGCTGTAGAAGACAAGGAGAGAATACACCCCAAAAACATCCCCTTCGCAGGTAAAGTTCCCCAGGCTCCAGTTAACCCACATACTACAACTGTGACCAAAATCGTCAAAGCAATCTGGAGTCCACCGCCGCCAAGAGCGATCGCTTTTACCTTCTTGAGTTCCGCCAAGGAAAATTCCACACCCAAGGCAAATAATAAAAAGGCGACTCCGAACTGTGCCAGAGTCTCTACTTGAATAACTTCTTTAATCAATCCCAGTCCGGCTGGACCAATGATCATCCCGCCAATGAGATAGCCCAGCAGCACGGGTTGTCGCAATAGTGCCGCCAACAGCCCGCCACAAGCTGCAACGCCTAGAACTAAAACTAAATCAACAATTAACCTAAAATCTTCTTCCACCAGTTTTAAAAAAACTATTAAGACCTATTAATTCAGCATACAAAGTTTTACGATCTCAAACAGCTTGTTTTATAAAGGGGCATTGGGCACCCATTAAATTTTAGGCGAACTGAGGGCATTCAATAATAGTAGTGACCACGGCACTTTAATATCGGGTATGAGCCATGAGTACTTTCTCAGTACGGGCAATGCAGCCGGTAGTACAAAACGCAGAGAGCGTAATGATGCAGGTTGATGGCCATTTTCATCGACAAGATTATATTTATGAGCCAGTTCAGCAACAATCTGTACACGTCCTGTACGGCGCATAATATTTGGCTCACAAGCAAGTGCAGCGATCGCTCGTCCGGTTAATAAGGGAGTTTCCCAGTTGTAGCGATCGCTGATAAATGAGTTTTTCTTTTCACTAGCATTGGTTTGATTCATTTGGGCAGCAAAACTGGAAAAAAGCTCAGTACCAACAATACCCGGCCAAATTGAGACAGAAGCGATGTTATGTGGCTTTAACTCAACAGCCATATTCGCGGCTAGGCGATCGCACCCTGCTTTCCCAACACCATAAGCTGTATTAAAGATATAAGACATCCCACCCCACGAGGAAATGGTGCAAATTAGTCCAGAGTTCCGCTTAGTCATCATTCGGGCTGCAAAAATACTGGCAACATAGTGGCTACGAAGACCAACATTGTTGCTAGCATCCCAAAGACTTGGTTCACAATCCCAAAAAGGCTGTCCATAAGCGTCTTTTAATGCCTGAACTCCTGAGTAAGCATTGTTTACCAGAAGGTCGAGTTGTCCATTTTGTTCATCTTGAATGCGATGGAACAGCAAACGCACCTGCTCATCGTCGCTGTGGTCTACTTGGACGGGAATACATACACCACCGACTTCTTCAATGGCTGATTGGGTTTCACTAAGACTCCCTGAAACCGCATCACTAGAAGAGTTATTAAGGCTGCGACCAGTCACGTATACAGTTGCACCTGCTTCACCGAGACCAATAGCAATTCCCCTACCAATTCCCCGTGTAGCACCTGTGACTAATATCACTTTCCCTTCAAGGTGTTTCATGATAGCTCATTTATACCTAATGTTTTAAATGAGGGGTCAAACCCTCTATTCATCATCTGTATCCGCCAGTGGGAAGGGGTTCTAGTCAAGCCATGCTTGTTGGTAATCCGCCTCCGCCTTGATTCACAGGATGACGCTGGCTGAACAAGGGATTAAACTATGGATAATGTTAAGCAATTGTTGCTTTTAACACCACCTACATAAATTTAATTGTTAAACCTAACATCTCATCCTGCTATATAAAATACCAGTTATGTCAGCGTATCAAGGAAGTTGTGGGGAGACCACCGATTTGATTATTGGTGTTCACAACCAAGAAAACCTCGAATTACCAGCAAATTCTGCTCCTGTGGGTGCTCTTGCCACAAGACAAGGAACTTTTTCTACGTTTCTTGCTCCCCTGACTCAGGATACTTTTAAACAGGTCGTTCAGGATGTCGAGCAAAAATTACAGATTGTCCATCAAACCCTGTCAATGCTGGATTCTCATGGGTTTGAAACCATTCTGCAAGAAATGTTGCATTCCATTACCTTAAAAACCGGGGAATTACTGGGGGCGGATCGAACGACGATATTTTTATTGGATGAAGAAAAACAAGAACTCTGGTCAATTCTAGCTGAGGGTGAGGGCGGTCGCTCTTTAGAAATTCGCATCCCCGCCAATAAAGGTATTGGTGGTGAAGTCGCTACCTTCAAGGAAGTTATCAATATTCCCTTTGATTTTTATAACGATCCGCGATCGCATTTTGCTCAAGAACAAGAAAAAAGAACTGGCTACCGTACTTACACCATGTTGGCTTTGCCACTCTTAAATGAACATGGGCAATTAGTTGCAGTAGTACAATTACTGAATAAATTAAAATCTGGAAATAATCACGACGCTCTACTTGCACAACGAATTGATACCAAAGGTTTTACCTGTGCTGACGAACAATTATTTCAAGAATTTGCTCCTTCAATTCGCCTAATTTTAGAATCCTCGCGCTCTTTTTACGTAGCTACCCAAAAGCAAAGAGCAGTGGCGGCGCTAATGAAGGCGATTAAGTCCCTCTCTCAAAGCAGTCTCGACTTAGAAGACACCCTGAAGCGGGTGATGGATGAAGCCAAAGAACTGATGAATGCCGATCGCAGTACACTATGGTTAATAGACCGCGATCGCCATGAATTGTGGACGAAAATCACTCAGGATGATGGTTCAACGAAAGAGTTGCGAGTCCCTGTAGGTAAAGGCTTTGCTGGGATAGTTGCCGCTTCTGGCAAAAAGCTGAATATTGGCTTTGACTTGCACAACCATCCTGACTCGGAGACATCCCGAAAATTCGACGAGGAAAATGGCTATCGCACCTGTAGCTTGCTTTGTATGCCAGTATTTAACGGCGATGAACAACTAATTGGCGTTACCCAGCTTGTAAATAAAAAGAAATCTGGTGATTTTCCCCCTTATAATCCAGCTGATTGGCCCAAAGCTCCCGACTGCTTCCAAGCTAGCTTTGACCGCAACGATGAAGAGTTCATGGAAGCTTTTAATATTCAAGCGGGAGTAGCACTACATAATGCCCAGTTGTTTGCCACAGTCAAGCAACAAGAACAAATGCAACGCGATATTCTGCGTAGCCTTTCCAATGGAGTGGTTTCCACTGACAAAACTGGGTTAATTATCGCCGCCAATGAAAGCGCCCAACGTTTACTAGGACTGGGAGTAGATGACCGGTTAGAAGGGAAATTAGTTAATGATGTCATTGCCATCAAAGAAGGTGACTTTAGCAAGTGGTATCAGGATGCTTTACACGCAGTTGACTTAAAAGGCCGCCAGCAGTATTACCCCGATCGCACACTCATAACCACTGGTACACAACAGCACAGTATTAATTTATCAATTAACACAATTGCCGATGCTAGCGACCAAGAACAAGTCCGTGGGGCGCTGGTGGTGATGGAAGATATTAGTGATGAAAAGCGGCTCAAGAGTACGATGTACCGCTACATGACCCAGGAATTAGCCGAAGAATTGCTAAAATTAGATGACGCTAAACTAGGAGGCGATCGCAAAGAAGTTTCGATATTATTTTCGGATATTCGCGGTTACACCACTTTGACAGAAAACCTGGAAGCAGAAGAAGTGGTGAGTATGCTCAATGAATATTTTGAATCAATGGTGGAGGCAGTCTTTAAACATAAAGGCACCCTTGACAAATATATCGGCGATGCTATCATGGCTGTCTTTGGTTCTCCCCTAGCATTAGAAGAACACGCTTGGATGGCAGTACAAACAGCCTTAGAAATGCGCGTTCGCTTGCACGAATTTAATCAACGTCGCTATGTAGATGATAAGCCCAGAATTAAAATCGGCATTGGCATCAACTCCGATACCGTGATTAGTGGGAATATTGGTTCTAGTAAGCGAATGGAATTTACCGCCATTGGCGATGGCGTTAATCTTGGTTCTCGATTAGAAAGTGTTAGTAAACAGTATGGTTGCGACATTATTATTAGCCATAACACTTTTAAACCATGCCAAGATCATATTTGGGCTAGAGAACTAGATTACATTCGTGTCAAGGGCAGAAATGAGCCAGTAGCCATATATGAATTGCTGGGTTTGCGTTCCAATCCCATTGAAAGTGAAAAATTGCAAGTGATTGAGCATTATCATAAAGGGCGCGAGTATTATCTCAAGCGGCAGTTTTCTCGTGCCAGAGCTGAGTTTGCTAATGTTTTGGCAGCAGACAGCCAAGACAAAGCGGCGATGTTGCATCTGTTGCGTTGTCAGCATTGGTTACAATCACCCCCAACAGAATCAGATTGGGATGATGGAGTTTGGACATTTCTGGAAAAATAATTAAGGAGGCAGCAGGCAGGGGAGCATCCCATAATGTAATATGTAGTGCGAGCGTCTCGCTCGCGTAATGGGTTGGATCAAAGCGAGCAAGATGTTTGTCCTTCCCTGCGGGAGGCTGCGCCAACGGACATGCTCTCGCGTTCGCACTACAAAATAAAGTTGCCAAATCGGGATGCACCCGGAGGCAGAAAGAATCCGCATAAATAAATTTAGGAGATTTAAAAAGGACACGGTAGTTCTTGTGCTGCGCGTCTCTAGATAGATATTTTTTTGTCTTTCATAAATAAATTTACTGGCTCTAAAAGAAAGTGGCACAGGGCAAAAAATATTTTTTTTCCTCTAGCAATAACTGCCCTCTGCCTTGATTCGGTAACGTGTCATAATATCCATTCTGAAGAGCGATCGCCCAAATCTAGAGGAATACTCACAGCTTTGCCGAGGCGGGGGCGATCGCGTGTTTGGACAATAAAAGTTTGTACCTGTATTGACCCACCCAAGGCATGAAGATAATTGGCAATGCTGTCGAGATGCTCTTGGTACTCCGCCTCGCTCAAGGGAAAAGAAGCTTGCTCCAGATACTTCCACATTACTTGCAAAAATATCTTTCCCTGTGCCCGTCGCAACTGGACATCGTAAGAATATCCCCACTTATCAAGCAACATCTGGCGTAATTCCTGTCCTGTCATAGCTTTTCTCAGTCAGATTTTACATTTAGTTATGATGTTAAGTTCCGTGACTCCAGTATGATAAGGATATAAAGAAATGTAATGCTAACAGAAAAGATGCTTGATATATCTTGGAACAAAGAAGTATAGCATCGTTGTGAGCGCTAGCATTTCGACTTAGACAAGAGTTGCTCAAGTACTAGTACTTTTGTCAAAATGCTTAACAAAATACACAAAGAGCGCGTAGATTATGGCTCAATTTTCTGAATCAGCAGACGTGCCCGATATGGGGCGTCGTCAGTTCATGAATCTGCTCACTTTTGGGACTGTCACTGGAGTAGCTCTGGGTGCATTGTATCCCGTTGTCAACTACTTTATTCCACCTGCCAGTGGTGGTGCTGGTGGCGGTGCAACGGCAAAAGACGAGCTAGGTAACGATGTTAGCGTCAGTAAATTTCTAGAAAACCGCAATGAAGGCGATCGCAACCTAGTCCAAGGACTAAAGGGAGATCCCACCTATATTGTGGTGGACAGCAAAGAGGCGATCAAAGATTATGGCATTAACGCTATCTGCACCCACTTGGGTTGTGTCGTCCCCTGGAACATTGCTGAGAACAAATTCAAGTGTCCTTGTCATGGTTCCCAGTATGACGAAACTGGTAAAGTTATTCGGGGACCAGCACCATTGTCTTTGGCTTTAGCCCACACCAAAGTAAACGACGACAAAATCGTTTTGACCCCTTGGACTGAAACCGACTTCCGCACAGGTGATTCGCCTTGGTGGTCTTAATGAGTGCTGAGTAAGGGATGAGGGATGAGGGAGTGAGGGAGATGAGGAAGAAATAACCCATGCCCAATGCCCACTTGCCCTGAGCGTACCCCTCCGGGGAAGCAAGCTACGCGTAGCGTCTCCAAGAGTTGCCGTTCGCGTAGCGTCTCGTAGAGAAGGGATGCCCACTTGCCCTGAGCGTACCCCTCCGGGGAAGCAAGCTACGCGTAGCGTCTCCAAGAGTTGCCGTTCGCGTAGCGTCTCGTAGAGAAGGGATGCCCAATGACCAATGACCAATGACTAATTCAATCGTCGCCCTTATAGAGATGAGAAATGTTTTCTTAACAGCGAGGTTAACTCGCAGTGCTAGAGTAATTGTAAAAACATTGCTCATAGCGATCGCTACTGTGACATTTTACTTCACCAGCGATCTAGCCCTTCCCCAATCTGCTGCCGCCTACCCTTTTTGGGCACAGCAAACCTATCCCGAAACCCCCCGCGAACCAACAGGGCGAATTGTTTGTGCCAACTGTCACCTAGCCGCCAAGGTTACAGAAGTGGAAGTTCCCCAATCGGTGCTACCTGACACTGTATTCAAAGCCGTGGTGAAAATCCCTTACGATATCACCGCCCAGCAAGTTGGTGCCGATGGTTCTAAGGTTGGCTTGAACGTCGGTGCTGTACTGATGCTACCTGAAGGCTTTAAGATTGCTCCTGAAGACCGTCTTTCCGAGGAACTTAAAGAAGAAGTTGGCGACACTACCTTCCAACCCTACAGCGAAGACAAAGAAAACGTCGTCATCGTCGGTCCTTTACCTGGTGAACAGTATCAGGAAATCGTCTTCCCAATTCTTTCTCCCAACCCCGCAACCGACAAAAACATCCACTTCGGTAAATATTCAGTTCATGTAGGTGGTAATCGGGGACGCGGACAAGTTTATCCCACTGGCGAAAAGAGCAACAACACTGTTTACAACGCTTCTGCTACTGGCACAATTACCAAGATTGCCAAAGAGGAAGATGCAGATGGTAACGTCAAATATCTAGTAAACATCCAACCGGAGTCTGGTGATGTTGTCGTTGATACGATTCCTTTAGGGCCAGAACTGCTTGTTTCCGAAGGGCAAACAGTTAAAACTGGTGATGCTTTGACCACTAACCCGAACGTCGGTGGATTCGGTCAAAAAGATGCAGAAATCGTATTACAAGACGCTTCTAGAGTCAAATGGATGATTGCGTTCACCGCTCTTGTAATGTTGGCTCAAGTTATGCTGGTGCTGAAGAAGAAGCAGGTTGAGAAAGTTCAAGCTGCTGAGATGAATTTCTAAATTCTTTGCTAAATTATTACTTGTAGGACAGGCATCTTGCCTGTCTTTTTTAACGTTAGTTACACGAAGCCTGGAAATTTGGGGCTTAGGGTTGCTATAGAAAATTTCCCTAGTGGAGACACGACATGGATGGGACAGCCTTAGTTGTGGGCGCGAGCGGCATCATCGGCAGCAATCTTGCGAGAGAACTGATCGCGAATGGATGGACGACCTATGGGTTGGCCCGAAATCTTAAAAAAGGGGTGGAAGGGTTACGCCCTGTTGCTGCCGATCTGCTCGATCTAGCTAGCCTGAAAACTGCGCTGTCAGACATCGCCCCGACGCACATCTTCATCACGACGTGGATGCGTAATGCGACCGAGGCCGAGAATGTCAGGGTCAACGGCACGATGGTTCGCAATCTGCTGGATGTTCTGTCACCGAAGGACTCAGTGCAGCACGTCGCCCTCGTCACCGGCCTCAAGCACTATCTCGGGCCATTCGATGCATACGCCAGGGGCGGATCGCTGCCAGAAACTCCATTGCGCGAGGAGCATCCCCGGCTCGATGTCGAAAATTTCTATTATGCTCAGGAAGATGAGGTCTATGCCGCAGCAGCCCGTGACGGTTTCACCTGGAGCATTCATCGCCCTCACACTATCATTGGAAAGGCGGTCGGCAATTTGATGAACCTCGGCACGACGCTGGCCGTGTATGCCGCGATCTGCAAGGAAACCGGGCGCCCGTTTCGCTGGCCAGGTTCTGAAGCGCAGTGGAAAGGCATCTCCGACATGACCGACGCGCGGGTGCTGGCGAAGCACCTAGTCTGGGCGGCGAAGACCGAAGCGGCGCACAACGAGGCGTTTAACGTCGTCAATGGCGACATCTTCCGCTGGATATGGTTGTGGGGGCGGCTGGCTGACTGGTTCGGCATCGATCCCATCGGCTTCGACGGCACAACCCACCCGCTCGAAGCCGAAATTGCAAATGAAGGTGCTGTCTGGCGCGAGATCGCAAAGCAGCATGGCCTCGCCGAGCCGGATCTGAGCCGTCTATCGTCTGCATGGCACACTGATCTCGATCTTGGGCGTCCGATTGAAGTCATGACCGACATGTCGAAGAGCCGCAAACTCGGCTTCTCCATATACCAGAAAACGGACGAGTCGTTTTTTGACCTGTTCGAGCAACTACGCGCAGATCGGTTGATTCCGTAGAACCTCGGTGGATGGCACTGGTAGTAGAGACGTAGGTTGGGTGGAGCGGAGCGCAACCCAACATATATTAGTCTGTTGGGTTACGCAAAGCCTCCACCCAACCTACAATTTTTTTGCTAGCTTCCCTCTCCTTATAAAGGAGAGGGATTGAGGGTGAGGTAAACCAGGGACATAAATTGTATGTTATTTAATTCTTATTCCTTAGTTACACAAAGCCTGTAAATTTGGGACTTATACCAATTGCTGTACCTCTACCAACGTATTTGTATCATTATTAAAGTGAAACGGTATTAACCGCGAGTAAACTTTATGAACTCAATCATGGTTATTCATCCCTATAAATTCGGTGAGATGTGGGTGTTTGACGATGACAAAGTAGGTCTAGTTCAAGAGCCTTTCGTGGCAGGGGCAGACGAAATTATTGAAAGAATGGTGGCACAGATTCCAGATGCAGGGTCAGGGTTCAGTTTGGTCTTTTCTGCATTTCCTTTTCCTGGCTACCAGATCAAGTTTGACTGGCGTCGTGAAGAATATGGAGGTAACTGGTATTACAGCGCAGATTTAGATCGGGAAGGATGGCTCTGCCCTGCTCTATTTAAGTATTTTCATGAAGCTCCCAAAGAATTTTACGCTCAGTTCAAAGCGAAAATAAACCGAGAATGTTGATGAAGCTGATGAAGATGAGGGCATTATGATGAGCCTTTTCCTTGACTTAAATAAGGGACTTCCAAATAAAAAAATGTCCTAAAAACTGACCCAAAAGCCTCTCTATTTCTCCTCTCTCTGTGTTCTCTGTGTCTCTGTGGTTCGTTTCTTTGGATAATTTATTTCTTGGAAGTCCCTAAGCTCAACTCCATGACTAAACACCCTAGTACCGCAGGGCGGAATTAAAAATTACCTCTCGTTACTGGGCTGCTGCCTTGTAATGCTATTGTGGGAGGCAGCAGCCCAGGAACGAGGCAGGGTAAGACTTTTAGCTTAACAAGCTAACCATCGATATTATGCTCAATATGTAAAGTGCGTAAGTCCTAATTTATATCCAAATTCCCTTCGGCAATATATATACTTAGTCAAAAATATTTATATTAACTTATGGAAACCGAGAATGTTGATGAAGCTAATGAAGATGAAGGCATTATTATAAGCCTTTTTCTTGACTCGCTGATGAAGGATGCTGTGCAGAACCCTTCTAAACTTGTTCCTTATACTCAAGAAATGAACGATGAAATGGATGATTTACTAGCTGATGTAGTTATAGATTAATGGCTGCATTTACGTGTAATGGTTTGGCAATTTACGGTAATTATCTATGAAATTAAATGAGGTTGTCCCTTGGGGTAGAACTCTTGAAGAGTACAAGCTGATGTTTGCCTTATCAGATGCAGACCTGAACATGAAAATTCTTGGGTGTGGCGATGGACCTGCCAGCTTCAATGCTGAAATGACAGAACTCGGACATTCAGTTGTGTCTATTGACCCTATCTATCAGTTTTCTGCTGAACAAATCAAACAACGAGTTCTAGAAACTTACGAGCCAGTCATCAACCAGACTAAACAAAATTCAAACCGCTACATTTGGAAAAACTTTCGTGATGCAGATGAACTTGGTTATGCCCGTCTAGCAGCGATGGAGAAATTTTTGTTGGACTATGAAGCTGGTAGAACAGCAGGGCGCTACTTGCCGCTATCTGTACCAAATCTAGAACTAGCTAACAATCAATTTGGGTTGTGTGTGTGTTCCCATTTACTCTTTCTTTACTCTGAGCAGCTATCACTCGATTTTCACATCGCATCTATTCATGAACTCCTGAGAATCTCTCCAGAAGTGAGGATTTTTCCCTTGTTGAAACTTGATTGTGAAGTATCACCCTATATTGAGCCAGTCATCCAAACGTTTTTCAGTCACGGATTTGATGTAAAGGTTCAGCCTGTTGCTTACGAATTTCAAAAAGGCGGCAACCAGATGTTGAAGATTATGACCAGGGTTAGCGGATAAATATCAACGGCAGTCAAATCAATCAATGGACAACAATTGAGGTAAGAAACTATCAACAGCAATGTCTACGGCGGGCTACACTTACGCAATCTGGAATTTTTGGTGATTTCTCAGCTTCCCAGTTATGGCGATCGCATTTTGAGCGATATTATTGAATCTAGCCCTAGTTGAGTTGAGGTATCCGACCATGACAGCCTCAGTAGAGTATATCCCCCTTACCCCGATTGAGTACCCAGATGAGGATGGTAAGCCAATGGCTGAAGGTGATTTACAGCGCAAGTGTCTCGTATACGCTACCACTGTGCTGGAAATTTATTTTCAAAATCACCCAGATGTATACGTCGCTGGTAATCTATTTATTTATTACGAAAAAGGTTATCCAGAATCAGTTGTAGCCCCAGATGTATTTGTGGTCTTTGGAGTGGAAAACCGTGATAGACGCTCTTACAAAACCTGGGAAGAAAATAATCAAACCCCTAATTTTGTCCTAGAGATTACCTCAAAAACTACCCGCAGCAAAGACCAAGGTGCAAAGAAAGGAATTTACGCCTTTCTGGGAGTGCGTGAATATTTCCAATATGATCCCACAGGCGATTATCTCAATCCCCAACTCCAGGGTTTACACTTGGTCGATGGGAATTATTTCCCAGTGGCAACCAATACCCTGTCAGCTGGTACAGTGTCTTTAGCGAGTCAAGTTTTGGGGCTAGAGTTGCGTTTGGAGGCGGGAAAACTGCATTTTTACAATCCAGTTACGGGTCAAACACTCCTAACTCATGAAGAGGAAGCATCTGCACGACAAGCCGCAGAAGAGAAAGCGCAAAGATTAGCTGCTAAACTTCGAGAATTAAATATTGATCCAGATAGCCTTTAGGGTGGGTAAATAACTCCCACCCTACTGCTGTAGTTATTTATGCCTTTTTACTCAGTAAAGGAATTTCAATCGAAAATTCAGTGCCTTCCCCCGGCTCAGATACAAACCAGAGCCTCCCCCCATGTTTTTCCTCAATAATTTGCCGACTAATAGACAAACCTAACCCTGTTCCCTTTCCTACAGGTTTAGTAGTAAACATCGGTTGAGATAATCGCTGTTTGACTTCTTCTGTCATGCCAATGCCATTATCGCCAATTTGAATTACCACCACTGAGCGTTGTTCATGTACAGCAGTGCGAATAGTGATTTGTCCCTTGTCTTCTACAGATAACAAATTAACGCCACTTGATGCAATTTTGGGAAAGTTCGCAACGCAGCTGCTCCTAGTGACAAATGACTCCTCTATCGCATCAATTGCATTAGCCAGGAGATTCATGAAAACTTGATTTAGTGGACCTGGAAAACATTCTACATGTGGCACAGTTCCATAATCTTTAATAACTTGAATTTCACAACGTTCTGAGTTCGCTTTCAAGCGGTATTGCAAAATCAACAGGGTGCTATCAATACCTTCATGAATATCTATAGGTTGTACTACTGAATCATCTCGACGTGAAAAATGCCTAAGGGAATAAATCATCTCTGCTAGACGCTTTGTTCCTTTATGCATAGACGCGATGATTTTTGGAAAATCTTGCATTAAAAAATCAATATCGATTTCATCTATTTTTTGTTCAATTTCTACTTCTGGATTAGGATAATATTGCTGATAAAGTTGAAATAAATCAATAAGATTTCGGGTATATTCAGAAGCGTGACTAAGATTTCCTAAAATGAAGTTGACGGGGTTATTAATTTCATGGGCAATTCCAGCCACCAACTCCCCCAGGGTGGACATCTTTTCTTGTTGTACCAAAGTAACCTGAGCTTGCTGCAAATTCCGAAGCGCTTGAGATAGTTCAAAAGTACGTTCTTCTACCCTTTGCTCTAACTCCTGAGTCAGCTTTTGTAACTTAGTTTCGACTGTAAGACGGTGGGCTATTTCTTGTTGAAGTTGCTGATTATCAGTTTTGAGTTGCTTAGTGAGATTACGGATTTGTAGATGTGTCTTGATACGAGCCAGTACTTCTTCATGCTCAAATGGTTTAGTAATGTAATCTACCGCTCCCAAACTCAAACCCTTTACTTTATCGACAGTTTCCGAGAGAGCTGTCATAAAAATTATGGGGATATCAGAGGTTACAGGATTTAACTTTAAACGCTGACAAGCTGTAAATCCATCAATTCCAGGCATCATTACATCTAAAAGTATGATATCAGGACAGGCGTATTCAGCTTGAGCGATCGCGCCCTCGCCATTCACAGCAATCAATATCTCCCAACCTGTATCCATTAATGCTTCAGATAGTACTTCCAAGTTATTGGGATTATCATCCACAATCAAAATCACCCCTGTCTCTAGAACAGGTATATTCATTGTTCTTCTCCTCGATATGGCTGAATAAATTCCCTAATTTTTTCGATTTGGAAGCTTTTAGCAAGTTGCTGTAATTTTTCGGCAAATGGGATAAACTTTTCATCCAACAGTTTCAGTTTTTGGGCTTGCTCTCGAATGCCTTTGATGTTACCTCTCATCGCTAACTCAAATAGTTGCTCAATTTCTTCAGGTGGTGGAGCAATTAAGTAAGTGTCAAGTAATGGAGAATCAACAGAAGTAATTTTGAGAGTTTGGGTTTCCTTGACTCCTTCTTGATTCTGCGAACTATCATAAATCCATTCAATTTGCAAGTGTTTCTGTAACTTATGGAACAATTCATCTGCTTGCACTGGTTTCGGCAGAAAATCGTTGCCACCTACCTCTAAACTCTCATGCTGATCGGATTTAAATATACTGGCAGATGAAACAATTATTGGTAAATTCTGCAATGGCAATACTCGCAAGCGACGGATCATTTCTAAGCCATTCATGACTGGCATAGATAAGTCAGTGATAATCAAATCCGGTTTCAACTCGATTGCTTTATCAAAGCCCTCCTGACCATTACTTGCCTCTGCTATTTCAAAGCCGATATCACCTAATAAATTGACCACAACAGAACGGTTTTCCCAATTGTCATCTACAATCAAAATTTTCCGCTTATTACCAGTAATCCCTAGAATTTTTCTTTCAGCAGTGACAACAGAACTATTTTGGTTATCGGTAACATTCAGTGTCCCATTTACAGATTTTTCTGAAACAGTTTCATAAACCCATTCAATTTGTAAATATTTCTCTAACTTCTGGAGTAAATCATCAGCGTGTACAGGTTTAGGTAGAAAATCGTCTGCACCAACTCCTAAACTTTTGTGTTGGTCAGATTCAAACACACTGGCAGATGAAACTATGATGGTCAACCCCTGAAACTCTGCTTGCTGGCGGAGGCGACGTGTTAATTCAAAGCCATCCATTACGGGCATTGTCAGGTCTGTAATGATTAAGTCAGGCAGAAATTGCATAGCTTTTTCCAACCCTTCCTGACCGTCACTTGCCTCTGCCATTTCAAATCCAATTTCCTCTAGCAGATTGAGGACAACAGAACGGTTTTCCCACTTATCATCCACAATTAGGATTCTCCGCTTACCAGTGGCGATTCCGACAATTTTGCCAGCAGCCATGACTCTAGCTGATTGCATCCAATCCACTGATTCTGGTAAATCCAAATCAATCCAAAAAGTGCTGCCCTGACCTATCTCACTTTTGACTTGGATTGTACTATCCATTAATTGCACAATTTTCTGACTAATGGCTAAACCTAATCCAGTACCTTCTGATTGCTTTTTGATATCTCCGACTTGCTCAAATGGTAAAAATATTTTATCTACCTGTTCTTGGCTCATGCCAATTCCCGTATCGATGATTTGAAATCTAATTCTATGAGTCGGTTTTTGGTTAGTTTCATTGACTGAAAAATTTTCTCCAAAGCTAACAGTAAATCTCACTCCTCCTTTTTCGGTGAATTTAATGGCATTACCTAGCAGGTTAATTAAGACTTGCCGCAATCGTTTTTCGTCTGCAAAAATCCCAATAGGTAGTTCTGAAGTTGATTGGTAAATGAATGAAATGCTTTTTTGTTCTGCGCGAATCCGACAAATTTCCACCACACTTTGCAGAAATGCCGGCAAATGAAAGTCATTCTTGTAAAGTTCCATTTTCTGGGCTTCAATTTTAGATAAGTCCAGAATGTCGTTAATTAGTGTTAATAGGTGTGAACCGCACTGGTGAATAATTCTTAAGCCATCTTGCTGTTTATCAGTTAAACTTTGATCTCGTTGGAGAATTTGAGCATAACCCAGGATACCGTTGAGAGGAGTTCGTAATTCGTGGCTCATATTAGCTAAGAACTCACTTTTAGCACGGTTTGCTGTGTCGGCAAGTTCTTTTTTTAACTCTAGGGAGTGATAGGACTCGGCTAGGGTTGATGCCATTCGGTTAAACGCTTCTGCCAGTTGTTGAATTTCGTCTTTGGTTTGAATATTCAGGCGGTATTCTAGATTTCCATCCCCAATTTTGGCGGCTCCTTGTTGTAGCTTTTGAATCGAGCGAATTACTGGTAAAAGGATGAGCAATAACTGACCGACAAAAACCATGAGAATGGACAGGATGAGAATTTGTCTGGCAAGTTGAGTAGTCTGTTTAAAGTTATTAAATTCTTGCTTCGCTAAACTATCCTGTTTCTGGAGCTTCTCGGTTAATAATTTTAAGTAGAGTTCAATATCCCTTGAGAAAGCGTTGATTACTCGAAAATCCTGTTGGGATTCAGCTAATTCTAGGGGCTTATCTGTGTTAGATTGATTAGCTAATTCGATTACTAGATTGGCAAGTAGGCTATGGCGATCGCTAATCTTGACTAACTCTGAATTTATCTCTGGCTTTAAATTTTTTAACTCAGCCAAGTTTCTAGTGAATGCAGATAAAGCTTCCTGGTATTTCACCAGGTTAGAAGCATCTCGCCTGAGCAAGATCATATCTTTAAGGGCAGCTACTTGGTTATTTAAAGAGAGGTTTATTTGCAAGATAGTCGTCAGAGCCTGAGCGTTTTTTGCCTGGGTATCCTGTGCTTTTTCTTCTGCTTGCCTGATAAACAGGTCGCCTCCAATTTGGGTAGAGGCAATCAGTCCCAGAACGATCGCAGATGACCCAATACATTTGGTCGTTATCCGCATATTTTGGTTAGCCTCCTTTGCTGGAAACTCGCTTTTGCAACTCTCTAACGATGTCGTAATCTCCGTCTTGCACCAAAGTATAGCCAACTCCAATGCCGCCTGTGGGGTCTACAAGACCTGGGGGTGCGTCAATTAATGCCTTTTTCAAGTCATCTTTCAACTGGACGGAGACTTTACTAGAGGCAACAATGGGCACGCTAGGAAGCGGGATAGATTCCCAGATAATTGTGTATTTTTTGGGGTCAATCTTCTTTTCGTTGACTTGATCGGTATAAGAGCGGCGATCGTCTGCGATCGCATCTACTTCCCCATTGACTAAAGCTTGTTTTGCTTTATCATGGCTACCAGCAAAGATTACCGAGCGAAAGTCTCGTTCAGGATTAATCCCTATTTCTTGAAAATGAGCTGTCGGTACAACATATCCAGATGTCGATAACTTGGTGACAAAAGCAAATCGCTTACCCTTCAAATCCTTGAGGGTTTTGATACCACTTTCTTTGTTGGCAATAATTACAGCTGTGTACCAAGGTCGCTTTGTTTCTTTATTAATCTGAGCAACCAATGGCTCAACCTTGGGATCGCGGCGATGAGCTTCGATATAGCTTGTGGGTGCAAGGTAGGCAATGTCTACCTTTTTTTTGACCAATAAATCAATTGCTGTTTCATAGTCTTTAGTAATTTCAAATTTAAAGGGTCGTTTTAGGGCTTTGCTCAGGTAGTCAGACAAAGGTTGGAGTTTCTTTTCTTGTTCGGCTGAAACCTGCCAAGGAATCACCGCCATTGTAATGGTTGCTTGTTCTTCTCCACCTTGACTGTTAGTGTTAGTAGGCGACTGAGCAATGCTCGGTTGAGTTGCAGAGGAACTTTCACGAGTTGGAGTACAGGCCGTACCAAGTATGGCGATCGCTAATACTGAGGTAAAAAAAATAATCCTTCTACCAAGAATATTAGTTACAACTTTTTTATAAAGTTGCTGCTGCATGGTTTTTATCCTTTTGGAGCTTGTTCTCTTCACAGGGGTTTCACATTTATTAATCCCAAAATGGTATACATTCTCCCAACTTGAAAATAAATAGCCGTCATGAACTGCATACACCAGAACATCAAAAAGAGGGATTGGGAATTAGAGATTAGTATTGTTACTTAGTACTCAGCACTGGCTCAACTTTTTTTGGAATAATTTATTCTTTGGAAGTCCCTGACTTCTTGCGCCGTTTCACTTCTCCCATTATCTACTCCAATCAGGTAGCTACTGAGTGCTGAATATAGTTTAGCTGTTTCCGTATCCTGGCTCAAACTAGAGTACTATAGCTGTTCCCATTCAGATGAGGTACAACATTATATCGCAAGGTGTAGGGGCACGGCAGTGCCGTGCCCCTACGGGTGTACCTTACTAGCTTGGGAAATGCTATAGCTGAAATCGCTACTTTTGATCTCGTTGACAAAAGTTTGTGGGGGAACTGACTTTTTTGGTTGATTACTTTGTCCTGGTGTCACAGACTCGATTGCGAGATTGATGGTAGTTTATTTTTGCACAAACTCCTTGATCCCAATTGCCATACAAGCTATGACACTCAATTTATATTTACTGCGACATGGAGAAACTACTTTTAGTCAAAGTGGTAATTTCTGCGGTGAAACTGATGCGGAGTTGACAACAGAGGGGATGCAGATGGCATCCGGTTTTGCCGATGTTTATCAAAAATTGAAGTGGGAGGCTGTTTATGTTAGCCCGATGAAGCGCACAATTGCAACTGCCAAGCCATTTTGTGATGCTATCGGTATGGATATGCAGTTGCGTGACGGACTTAAAGAAGGTAGTTACGGCGAATGGGAAAGGAAGAGTAAATCATTTGCCCAAGAGAATTACGCAGAAAACTATGTAAAATGGTTGACAGAACCCGCTTGGAATGCACCACTAGGTGGAGAAACTGCGGTAGATATTGCTAACCGTTCTATGCCTGTAATTGCTGAAATCCAAGAAAAACATCCCCAAGGTAATGTTTTAGTAGTTTCCCATAAAGCCACGATTCGGATTATGCTTTGCAGCTTACTGGGAATTGATTTGGGACGCTATCGCTATCGGGTGAATATTTTGGTCGCGTCGGTAAGTATGGTTAAATTTGACGTTAATGGTCCTTTGCTCGAAATATTAGGAGATCGCTATCATATACCCGATCGTATTCGCTCTCGTCCGGGAACATAATAGGCATCACTCGATTTTCAAGACAAGAGGAGTGCGATAGCGGTCTATGTCCTTGGCTGGCGAAGGGGAAAGTTCAAGGACAACGGAAACCAGCAAGTTGTGCAGGTGCGCCCTGGTCTAGATTATGGCTGGCGTAGGCGTAACGCTCCGCGAACGGCATCGCCAATAGTCCAGATTAGCAGATGAGAGCGATCGCTTTTTTTTCCTCTAAGAATGGCAGGGGGCGATCGCTTGAATGGGGAGAGCGATGTCTACGACGGTCACTGAGCGCAGCCGTTCGCGCAGCGTCTCGTAGAGAAGTGCGGGCTGCGCCTAGTACAAGAAGGCAAAAGTAAAAAGGCAAAAGTAAAAAGAAAGAATGCTTATTTTGTAGGCTTTCTGGCTATTTAAAATGGTTGCTTTATTTACGCCGTGTCGTACTAGGCTTTTTTTGATTTTTCTCCGTCTCTAAGTCATAACTATAACCATGATTTTAGTCATGGTTATAGTTATGACTTTTTTCTCTGGTTACTAGCATATTTCGCCGATTATATTTGTTTCACATACCAAAAATACTCTCTTAATTTCTGACGAATTAGTAATTAGTTAAACCATCCTGAAAACTAGTAACTTGTACTGTATTTTATCAGATCAATACCTAAAAATAGTATTGATATACCATTATTTTTTTCGGAGTAAATAAAGTGACTGTCATTGCGATACCTAAAATAAAAAAGATTACACAACAGCGTTTATGGTTTCTACATTGGCTGATGGCAAGTTTCTACTTGCTTTTGTTTGCTGGTGGAATTGACATGACTCACTTAGGACGTGATGTTTTCTATCGACGACCGTTGTATGACTTCCACAAAACTCTTGGAGTTATAGTCATGAGTTTGTTACTAGCACGAATTACTTTCCTGTTACGTGTTCAGCTAAATAACAAGCGTTTATCACAGCAGAAAAAGAATTGGATGCAAACATTTGTTGTCCATACATCTCTGTACTTATTTATGATATTTGTCCCTTTAAGCGGTTACTTATTATCTAATGCTGGTGGTCATGATATCATTATCTTCGGTACTAATATTGCTTTACCACAGCTATTTGTTAAGAATAGGCAATTAGCCCTTTTGGGTACAAGCTTACATTTTTGGTTATCTTACACTTTTCTGGTTTTTATTATTTTACACACCCTACAACAGTGGAGATATTTACGGGGCATTTGGCGGAGATTGTATAAAATGTCAGTGTAGTTATTTAATTATTTGAGGGCGATGCCTGCGGCGGCAAGCAGGGCGGGTGCATCATATCAATAGACATCTCCGAAAAAGATTTAGATACCACAAATTTGCACCCAGACCTAACACCCCTTCCCCCCTTCCCTCGTAGGGAAGGGGGGTTTTAAAGCCTCTCGACCTTTCGGGGAGAGGTTTGGAGAGGGGTCTTTTTTCTTTTCTGAAGATGTCTAATAAGCAAGGTATATTCTCAATAGAGTTAAAAAATGTCATTAACTTTCCATAAAATATACTGACTCTAATTCAAGCTGATTCCTCACGGATGATCGTCAAACCTAAAGCTTTGTAAGAAGTTAGCATTCGCTCAGATACAGTCGGTGCTGTTACCAGGTAAGTTAGTGCATGAATCGACTGCACAACATAAGGAGCAGCAGTATCTAACTTCTCTTCTGTGACTAATCCCACTACCTCCGCAGCTCCAGCAATCATCGCTCGTTTGACATGGGCTTCATCCAAGTTCGGTACACTAATCCCAAATTCTGGATGTAGACTACACACGCCCAACATGCACAAATCTGCACGAATCATCCGTAATGCCTCAACTGTTGTAGTACCAACATTTACCAAGGCTTTTTTGTACAGTTGTCCGCCTAACATGACAACTTCAATATGGGGATGTTCTGCCAAGGCGATCGCAATGGGAGGGCTATTGGTCACAATTGTTGCTTGCAAATCCAAGGGCAAATGACGGGCTACTTGGAGCGTTGTTGTACCTCCATCTAAAATTACTACTTGCCCTGTACAGACCAATTTTGCAGCTGCACGAGCGATCGCTTCTTTTTCTTTCGGTGCTTGTTTTTGGCGATCGGCATAACTTGCAAGAGCTGGAGAAGCCAGAAGTGCCCCTCCATGAACGCGCTGTAAAAAACCGGATTCAGCTAATTCTCGCAGATCCCGACGAATCGTATCCTCAGAAACCTTGAGAACAACGCTGAGTTCCGACGACAGCACCTTTTTGTCACGACGCAGAATCTCCAAGATGAATTGTCGTCGCTCCGCAGTTAGCATAGTTGATTTTCCTGAAGTTGCATATTTAGTCTTGAAATTGCGCGTTTGTGAGTTTATACTCATAGCTATGCAGGTTTCTGCATATTTCTGAAAATTCCAGCACATTCACGCAAGCGGGATTTAACAATCTTAGCTGCATTTTCAATTACTTTTCACACCCTGCTTTGTTGAGAGAAAGGCGTTAGATTACTATTGCTCGAATTTCAGATATAGCTTTTTCCAGAGTTGGCAAATACCGTTGTTCTGTCTAAATCGGTTTAAATCCAAGGAATAATTTATGACTGTTACTAAGATTCAATTTCCCATTGATTTGAGTGCTTACAAGCCTCCGGTTCTGAATGCAGCCAATGCAACTCTTACCCCAGAGCAACGAGAGAGCCTAAAAGCAAATATTCAACTTTGCCGTGATGCGATCGTCTTTTTTACAGCCACCGGAGCGGCTAGAGGGGTGGGTGGTCATACTGGAGGACCTTATGACACAGTACCAGAGGTGGTGATACTTGATGCTTTATTTCGGTCAGCATCGGATCAATTTGTGCCGATTTTCTTTGATGAAGCCGGACATCGAGTTGCAACCCAGTATCTAATGGCAGCCTTGCATGGTGACTTACCAAGTGAGAAACTTTTACACTATCGAGAAGCCCACTCCGGCTTACCAGGACACCCGGAATTGGGGTTAACTCCTGGTGTAAAATTTAGTTCTGGACGACTAGGCCATCTGTGGCCTTATGTTAATGGTGTGGCGATCGCAAATCCAGGTAAAGTTGTTTTCTGTCTTGGTTCCGATGGTTCCCAGCAGGAAGGCGATGACGCTGAAGCTGCTCGTTTGGCTGTCGCTCAACATCTTAATGTCAAGCTAATCATTGATGATAATGATGTCACAATCGCCGGACATCCTTCAAAATACTTACCCGGTTTCACCGTCGCCAAAACCTTAGAAGGGCATGGGTTGAAGATACTCGCAGGAGATGGAGAAGACTTAGACGACTTATACCGTCGGATTTGCGAAGCTGTAACTACTCCTGGACCAATTGCGATTATTAATAAACGCCCCATGTGTCCTGGGATTAAAGGGTTAGAAGGTTCTACCCACGGTCATGATGTGATTTCTGTAGATTTAGCAATTCAATATCTTGAATCACGCCAACAAACTGCTGCGATCGAATACCTCAAGAGCATTGAAAAACCAAAACAAACCTACACTTTTCTTGGTTCCAGTAACAAATGGGATGCTAACCGCAATGTCTTCGGTGATGCGGTAGTTGCTGTCTTAAGTCGCATCAGTGAAGCAGAGCGTAAGGAAAAGGTCAGAGTCATCGATAGCGATCTTGAAGGCTCCTGCGGTCTGAAGAAGATTCACGATGCATACCCGGAAATTTTTATCTCCTCTGGCATTATGGAGCGGGGTAACTTTTCTGCGGCGGCTGGATTTGGCATGGAGGCAGGAAAGCAAGGTATTTTCGGAACCTTCAGCGCCTTCTTGGAAATGTGTATCTCCGAGATTACAATGGCGCGGCTGAACTACTCCAATGTACTTTGCCACTTTTCTCATTCAGGTATCGACGATATGGCAGATAACACCTGCCACTTCGGTTTAAATAATATGTTCGCTGACAATGGTTTAGATGATGGCTACGAAACACGTCTTTACTTTCCATCTGATGTTAATCAAATGAAAGCCTGTGTAGAATCTGTGTTTTTTGATCCGGGACTGCGGTTTATTTTCTCCACCCGTTCTAAAGTACCTAATATTCTTGACAAAAACGGGCAAGACTTTTTTGGTGGCGATTATAAATTTGTCCCAGGCAAAGATGAGGTGATTCGAGAAGGAACCCAAGGCTACATTATCAGCTTTGGTGAAGCTCTATATCGTTCCCTCGATGCTGTTGAGCGTCTCCAGCAAGAAGGGTTGGATGTAGGTTTGATAAATAAACCAACCCTGAATGTTATTGACGAAGAGATAATGGTGAAAATCGGGAATGCTCCTTTTGTACTTGTGGTGGAATCCTTCAACCGTAAAACTGGATTGGGCAGCCGTTTTGGTAGCTGGCTGTTAGAGCGTGGGTTGACTCCCAAATATGCTTATCTTGGTACTCATAAAGAAGGTTGCGGCGGTTTGTGGGAACAATTTCCGTATCAAGGCATTGATTCAGTGAGTATTATGAATAAGGTGAAAGATTTAGTTAAATAAATCCCTTTCTATGCCTTTCATCTCGGAGTTACAGCTTGAACTACATCTCTCGTAGGGGCAATTCATGAATTGCCCCTACCGCGAGGTCTATTTACCTGAAAATAGCTGTAAAAGAGGGAGCATCCCAAATGTGCAAAAACCTTGATAGCCCTCATCCCCTAACCCCTTCTCCCAAAGATGGGAGAAGGGTAACTAGAGTTAATGTCTCCCCTCTCCCAAAGATGGGAAAAGATTTAAGCTCTCATTGGGATGCTCCCGTAAAAGACGTTTAATCCTAAAAGGTTTTTGGGTTTTTAGGATTAAATTTCGGGGTTTTCAACCAACATTCTGATAAAGTGTAATGATCGAAACTTTCCTATTAAATTCTTTATTATTACTTTCTCAAGCATCGACCCATGACCGGAAATTTCTAGATTTAAAAAATAAATTAGAAAAATTTGGATTTCAGGTAGTAATTGAGCTACCACCAAGGCGAGGTGCTTATGGTTTATTACAAGAAGCCAAAAAAAAATTTGGATTAATCCAGTAGTTTTTGAGCTACACATCGGGACTCAAACCCTAATTCACGAAGCTGTTCATGCCGCACAAGTATGTGCAGGAAAGGGGAAAATAAAAACTTTAGGTTTAAATATTCAGCCGATCAATTATGCGCGACCATTTTTTATGCGCTATAACGATTTCCACAGGCAAGATTTAGAAAGAGAAGCTTATGCAGTCCAAACTCAACCGAATAGTTTTGATCTGGCTGTATCTCTTCTCCAGCAACACTGTAAATAATCTACAAATGATTCTCGAAAATGGCGCTAGCGCTTCGCATCTGACACAAATATATTGTTTGATAGGCTCTTATGGCTAAATAAGTCTTTGACCAATTTTTATCTAAAGTTGAATTTGTACAACTATTTATTTAACGAATTATAACAATATTATCTTTGGGAACTTGAAATCAGCGATACACTGAGAAAAATTCCTTGAGGAAGCGTTAATGGTGAAGTCAAACGGGATTACAAGTGAAACGTCTGTAGAGGAATTGCCTACAGTTTCAGACAAAGATACGGTAACAATTGAAAATTCCCCTGAGCCAGTGGAGGATGCCCAGGATATTGATGATATATTAAACTCACTAAAAACTTTATTGAGTACTCTAGAAAAGCTCCAAAAAGTCCGGCAGGAAGTGGGCGATATTAAACCGTTGATTGGGCGGATGCTTGATGGGGAACTGGTTGCTGGTGAAGAACTTGAGCAACTTAAGGCAGGTGTGAGCAGTCTTTCTCGCCTTGTTCGTGCTTATAATGACCATCAAGTAGCGTTGGCTAAAGCCCAACCTGCTAGAAACTTGTTAGATCAGGTGCTGAAAGAGCGGAAAGCGAATTGAGTTGGGATTGGGGATTGGGGAAGAAATTCTTTGAATATTTGGTTGGAGTCCCAATCCCCAATTTAAGAAGCGATCGCCTTTTTTGAGAGAATGCGATCGCCTCTCCATTACTTTCAATCATATTTTCTTTCTGTTGACAATTAAAAACCACCACGAAGCAAGCATCAGGCATCAGCTGTTAATGTAACTGACCCTCTGCATCAGACCGACTGAGGAATCTAGGACAATCACCCGTTATATGAAGCAAACGTGCAATAGCCTGATTACTCAATCTTCTAGCACTGAATGTCTTTCTTGAAAGTATTGCGCTTTTTCAAAGTAACTAATCCCAGACCAACTAAAGCGATTCCCACAATTGCATCGGGTTCTGGAACATCTTTTACCAGTTTCACATCATCAATATACGCCCCAAATGTATCTAAAGGCCCGTCATAGTTAAATTGTATTCGTGATAGCGCACTGTTAGCTGTGAAAGTTGTAGTAAAGATTGACCAAGCAGTATTTGCACCACCAGCACCATCAGAAATGACCTGGTTTAAAATGTTGCCAGTATTGGCGGAGTCACCAACCAAGGCACTAAAGACATTCTCATTTGCGGCTGTACCCGGACGAGCAGAGTAGGCAAAAGATAGAGTGTATGCTTGACCTACTACAGTTGCAACATCTTGGTATAAACCCAAGGGGTTAGTTGCAGAAAAATTACTGGGATTATAATTGTCACTATCTAACTCTACCAGGTTTGAACCATCATAAGGAGTGCCAGCTACACCACTTTGAACTTCAATTTTACCGTTTGGAGTTGCAGACCAACCGTTGATCTGAGAATAAGTTGCCCATGTATTAGGAGCTAAAATTGTATCGTCAAAGCTGCCATTAACAAGTAAGTTCACTGGGGAAACTGGGGTAGCAGAAGCAGGTGCTTGGCTGATACCTACAGCTGAAAAAATAGCAAAAATTGCGCTAATTGATAAGGTGCGGAGAGATAAGTTCATTATGTGAGATATCAGGTTGGAACTTGAACTCAAGAGATTAAATTAAAAATCTTAGATTGTGATTTTTTAATTGCACCCTTAAACTCTAAATTTTTGCCTAGAAATTAGCAACTCTCAAACAGATATGTTTAACGAACTTTCTTACAAAGATTGTTTTCATTAATTTGTTTATGAACTTTAATTTCAAATTCAAAATTTGCGTATAAATACTGTCGTCATTACATATAAAAGTTATCCAAATGATTATGGAAAATCAGGCACGATGACAGATAGGCATTTGGGTTTACCGATATCCGAGATTGGCTTGATCATGTGGAAAAATCAGTGCATTTACGGTGTTATATGACTTTTTTGGAGCAGTACATCCAGGTAAACACTTAAACATTTTTTGCTCATTTAAAATAATTTATCGGGAAGTAAACTGTTAAAGTCTAATTCGTATGAGATTACTACCTTGTCTGATGAAATTTTGCAACAAATGCGGGATGGAATTGCCTCTCGCCAATATTTAATGACGCTACACGCTGAAGAAGAGATGAGCGATGAGAATTTAACAATTTATGATCGCACAGCAACTTGTCGTCAGCGATCGCTGTAAACTGAAGGTGTAACTCCAACTTACTGCTATCCCCATAAAGTCTTGACAAGACGACACCACTGTTATCCATCCAGATAAAAATGCTACCTCAACAAGTGAGAACATTGACCATTGAATCTTGGGTGTAAACCCTACGTAGCTTTTGTACAGCGCAAGTCGCTTAGGCGGAAACCACCAAAAAGTTCTCAGTCGGGCAAAAATGTATCAAACTTGAATAAGTGAATAAGTATTTAGAGGTTGCTGTAATGCCGACGATTCATTTGGTAGATGGTGAAAAAGGCGGGGTAGGAAAATCTCTCTTTAGCAGGACAATAATTCAGTATTGTCTGGATAAGAAAATCCCGTTTGTAGCAGTGGACACAGATAGATCGAATCCAGATGTAGCAGAAGTGTATAAGGAGATATGTAAGTATGCTGTGTTTAGTGAGAATGAACGACAGGCAGATAAGGCAGATAGAATATTTGAGTGGGCGGTAGAAAAACCAGTAATTGTAAATTTAGCCGCACAATCCCATAGAGCAGTACAAGGGTGGATTGATTCTAATCAATTAATTGAACTAGGGAGTTCCCAGGGAGTGATGTTTTGCAAATGGTTTGTATCGACAGGAGGATACGACAGCATCAACCTGTTTGCTCAGTCAGTGAATACCTACGGTGAGAGAATCCCTCATATTCTGGTAAGGAATTTAGGGCTGTGTGATGACTGGGAGCATATAGAGTCAGACGCAAACTTTCAGAAAATAGTAAATAAATATAAGATAAAAGTCATAGATTTTCCGAAGTTAGCATATAGAGAAAGAAACATAATTGACCAAAATCGCCTGACGTTTGCACAGGCGAGAGAGTATAAAGAATTTGGGATAATTGGGAGACAGAGAGTAATGAATTTTCTGAAGCTTGCTTATGGTGCTTTTGAGAGAGTAGGAATCTGGTATGAAAAAGTTGAATAGCTTTGGAAAATTTTTAACCTCAAATTAAACCATTACAGAAGAAGATTTTAAACGGCTAAAGTAATTAGTGCGTAGGCGTTGGCGTAGCCTCTCCAAGAGTTGCCCGTCGTAGACATCGCACTCCTAATTCTCTCAGAAATGCGATCGCCTTTGGATCTGTCTACGCTATCAAGGTAGATCATTATAGTAAGTAGGATATTATACTCTACTTCTTATTGATATTTTTATTAATAATTGGCTCATAACCTAAAATAGGTTATAATTACCAGAGTCTAGTATTACTTGCAAGGTAGGTATCGTAATGAAGACTAATAGAGAGAATCTACCCTTAGACCAGATTCTCTTAGAGGATAGCTTACAACTGCTCAGTAATCTGCCAGATGAATGTGTTGACTTAGTTGTATCCTCTCCACCTTATAATCTAGGCAAAGAATACGAATCAAGACAGGCTCTTGAGATTTATTTGGCACAACAAACAGCCGTTCTGCTTGAATGTAGCCGAATCCTCAAAAATACAGGCTCGATATTTTGGCAAGTTGGTGCTTTTTCTGACCGAGGAATGTTGATTCCTCTGGATATTCGCTTTTTTCCGATTTTAGAGTCATGCAGATTAATTCCTCGCAACCGAATTATATGGGCTAGGCAACATGGTCTTCATGCCCAAAAAAAGTTTTCGTGTAGACATGAAACTATTCTTTGGTTTACTAAATCTGATAACTATAAATTTAATCTAGATCCTATTAGAGTTCCCCAAAAGTATCAAAACAAGAAACATTATCGGGGAAATCGCAAGGGGGAACTTTCATGCAATCCAGAAGGTAAAAATCCTGGTGATATTTGGCTATTTCGCAATGTGAAACACAACCATGAAGAACAAACTATACATCCCTGCCAATTTCCAGAAGACTTGGTAGCTAGAATTATCTTAGCTACAACTAACAAAAATGATATTGTTTTAGATCCATATATAGGATCTGGTACTACGGCGGTGGTTGCTAGAGATCATGAACGCCATTTTATCGGTTCAGAAATTGAACCAAAATATCATCAAGTTGCGTTGCGTCGTCTGAGTGGCAATCCAGATACAAATGGTTGTTTTCCGAATTTAAAAACATTGCGCGATTATGTTGAGAAAACTGGTCAGTCTATTGATAGATTTAAGTTTGATGTCCAAGTAGGAAATAAAGCTTCAGAACGCAGCAAAGCAAAATTTTATCCAGAAGAGTATCACTTACAAGAAATGGAAGATAGACTAATCTATGAAGAATCTGCTTTTGCAGCTAATCTAAGAGGTGAAGAGATTCCAGTAGATGCAAAACTTAATGGTAATGGGAAAAAGACCTCTTTGCCAAATGAAACAGTAAAACCAGTAGAAGAAGTAGAACAAATTGAACTGAGATTATGGAGTTAATAGATTGATTTTTACAATAAGTTAAGTAGACAACGACTACGGGCTGAACGTCCAGCAATAATTTGGCATTGGCGACTAACTCTAGTATTCACAGTTCTAGAATATCTTTTAGATAAATACTCAGTCCAGATGATGGGCACTATTGTATTTTGTTGTTCAAATAATCCAACCAGTCTGATTGGTATATCAAAAAATTGATATTTAGTCAAAGCCGTTAACTGATTAACAGCTTGCTCGTAATAAAGTGTGCTATTAGAAGCAGGAAACATTCAGAGCCTTTGTCACCAGAATTACCAGATTAGTCGGGTATCCAACAAATTCAGTTTTAGCTTTGAAGAATAATTCTGAGCGCAAAGTGTTATTGAGTAGGAAGGGATAGTTAGAAAACTGAATTTCAATGATAATGCCAGCTTTGGCAAAATCAACCTCTGTACCTAAAAATCTGTAAGGTGCTGGAATAGGTATATTTGATTGCCAACCATCATGAATAAACGCAGCTTTAATATATTCGTTCGTACCTACTGGATCGAATATTGCATTACCCTGAATTCCAGCTTGATCTGAAGCTTTGATATGCAAAGGCATTCTAGTGAGAATAGTACTAATCTCATGCCATTCGTTCTGATATTGGGTATTAATGATTGTATCTGCGGCGTTAAAGTCAACATATTGAATAATGATTATTATGTCTCCTTTTGATATTTCAACAGTTCTTCGATAAAAGCAAGCGGATCTATTTCAAGCATTTGGGCAACTTGTAAAAATTCAATAACGTCAAGACGACGCTCTCCACGTTCATACTTTGATACATAGGATTGCGGAAGCTCTAGCTTTGCCGACAACTCTGCTTGAGTGAGCTTCGCAGCTTTGCGGGCTTCGATAAGTAGCTGGCGAAACTGATTGTACTCTTCGCTGAAAACTGATTTAGGCACTTTAGTTTGCCTTTTTTCTGGCGATGGTTTATTCGATCTCAATGAGAGTTAGTACATATTACTGAACTCAGTTAAATTCTAAAACCTAATACAGGATAAACCCAAAATGGGTTTTCAAAAGCTACTATGAAGAAACCATGCGCGTAGGCGTAGCCCTTCGTAGACATCGCACCCCTAATTACCCAAATGCGTAGACACACAGCAACTTGTCGTGATATATCGCTGTAAACTGAAGGTGTAACTCAAACTTGCGGCTATCCCCATGAAGTCTTTAAAAGACTACACTACTGTTATCCGTCCCGATAACAATGGTACATTTGTCGCCTACATACCAGCGATTTCCGGTTGTCACCCTTGGGGACAAACGCCAGATGAGGCCCGTTGTATTTTATGAAATTCTAAAGCAGTTGGGTATTATAGAGGAACATTTTAACCAACTGCGATAAATACTGTGTACTAGTATTGCAAAGCCGCATTTTACCTATTTATTTTCCAGCGATCGCTTCCTAAACAATAATAACTATCCACATGAATCTACAATTAGAATTGCCATTTCAGGAATTTTCTTCTTGCACTCCCCAATCCTTGGATAGTTCATCTACATTCATTAATAACATGAAACTGCCAGTTCATCGCTGGTTTAGATTTAGTGCAGGTTTCTCTGCACAATGGGTTGAAACTATAATTACCCAAGCTAAAGAACGAGGAGAAACTACTGTCTTAGATCCATTCTCTGGTTCTGGTACAACCTTACTCGCATCTGAAAAGCTTGGAGTTGAATGTTTGGGAATTGAGGCTCATCCCTTTGTTGTGCGTATAGCAAGAGCTAAACTTTTATATCAAACTGACGCTGATACTTATCTTGAACATATAGAAAAAGTTATAAAATGTGCCGAAAATGTTCAGCCCTGTGTAGATACATACCCGAAACTGATTCATGAATGCTTTAGTATATCTTCACTTGAGTCTTTAGATAGATTGCGCCAATCTTGGGAAAAACTTGCTGATGATTCATCTGAATCTCAGTTAGTTTGGTTAACACTTGTATCAATTCTTCGTCATGTTTCTCATGCTGGAACTGCACCTTGGCAGTACATTTTACCAAATAAAAAGAAACAATATTCTTTAGATGCAATGTCTGCTTTTGGGCTAATGGCAGAGAGTATAGCTACAGACATGAGAATTGCCGGAAAAATGGCGGCTTCTATTGCTACACTTATTCAATCTGATGCTCGGACTAGCAGGTGTGTTTACTCAAGGAGCGCTTGATCAATTAGAATCTAAGGGCTTTAAAATTCTTTATCTTAAGTATGAAAACATCGTTAAATCATTTACATCTGTTGGTATAAATGCATCTTTCAATGAAAGTACGTTAGAAACAGACTTTCAAAATAAGATTGAGCAATGGAAAAAATTATCAGCGCCAGATATTACTAACATCAAGAATCAAATGTTAAGTCTTGAAAAATTCCAGACAGATAAATTTATCAATACCTTAGAGCAGTCATTTGCTAGACTAGTCCAACAGGTAAATGTCATTGTCCTACATGGGCTATCTCAACAAACTGCCACTGTCGAAAATGCTATTGAATATATTCATAACTATCCAGATAATCAACCTACATTAGCCCCACCATTAAAATACGAGATTGATATTCGTTATAATAATGGTGACTTAATTCACGCCATATTTAACAATAAAATTGAAGCACTCAAATTTCTAAGAACATTTATTTAAAGTGCTAATTAAATAATTCGTAATGGGCTACGCTAACGTAATTCGTAATTCGTAATTAAGTGATGATCAACGTTGCACCCGCCATTGTAATATTAGGTCAAAATAGCGTCACAGTAGCACGCAAAATAATCAGTGTCATACCAGGGGCAACACTATACGGTCTAGAGGGTCGTACATCGGGAGTTGATGTCAGCTTTACTAACTTTAGCGAGACGTTGCGCGAGTTATTTGTCGAGGGAAGGCCGCTGATTGGCATCTGTGCCGCCGGCATTTTAATTAGGACCTTAGCTCCCCTCCTCTCGGATAAACGACAGGAACCACCAGTGCTAGCTGTGGCTGAAGATGGAAGCGCTGTTGTCCCCCTATTGGGCGGACTTGGTGGGGTCAATGATTTGGCACGCCGCATTGCTGAAGCCCTGGATGTCAAACCTGCAATTACCACCACAGGGGATTTACGTTGGGGCACAACCCTGTTATCTCCTCCGCCCGGATACCATTTAGCAAACCCAGACGATGGGAAGAAATTTATCTCCGATTTGCTAGCTGGGGCACAAGTCAAACTAGAAGGCATAGCACCTTGGTTGAGCGATCGCAAATTGCCCATAGATCCAATTGGAGATTTGACCATCAAAGTTACAGAACGCCTGGTAACTCCCACAGCCAACTGTCTTGTCTACCACCCAGCAACGATCGCGATCGCAATTAGTGACATGATTATTGATGATGCAGTAGCGTTATTACACCAACTACTAGCTGATGCGGCACTAGAAAAAGCATCAGTCGCCGGCATATTTGCACCCATCGCCGCCGCCACCAATCCAGCAATCAATGCCATAGCTAGCGCCTTGAGAGTACCCGCCCGCTTTTTCACCCCAAATCAGCTAGAAAGTCTACTTTCACAAGGTTATAGCCCCGCCCAAGCCGCAGCGATCGCCGCCACAGGGACATCTCCCTTATCCCCATCTCCTCACATTGCGATCGCCATTGCCCCCCAACCAATTGACCCCAACACCATTGGTCAGCCACGTGGACGGTTAGCAATTATTGGCACTGGACCCGGTGGATCGTTGTGGATGTCTCCAGAAGTTAAGGAGATACTCAAGTCGGCAACTGACCTCGTGGGTTATAAAACTTATTTAGATTTAGTTGGTTCTCTGGCTGATGGCAAAGAACGGCATGAGTCCGACAACCGCGAAGAAGAAGCACGGGCAACTTTTGCACTTGATTTGGCGGCATCTGGGCGATATGTAGCTGTAGTTTCATCTGGCGATCCTGGCATCTATGCAATGGCAACAGCAGTTTTCGAGGTGTGCGATCGCTATCCTCAACCCCAATGGGACAGTATCGACATTCATGTTGCACCCGGCATCTCTGCTATGCAAGCCGCCGCCGCCGCCATTGGTGCGCCCCTGGGACATGACTTTTGTGCAATTTCTCTCTCTGACATTTTGAAGCCTTGGTCTGCGATCGCCCAACGAATTACTGCTGCTGCTGAGGCTGATTTCGTCATTGCTTTCTACAATCCTGTTTCCAAAGAGCGTACCTGGCAACTGGCAGAAGCGAGAAATATTTTGTTGCAACATCGAAGACCCGATACACCAGTAGTATTGGCGCGGAATCTTGGTAGAGCAGGACAGACAGTGAAAGCGATCGCACTTGAGCAGTTAGCACCAGCAACCGCCGATATGCGGACAATTATTCTGGTTGGTTCCACAAAAACCCGAACCATCAAACGCAGCGATGGGAGTATCTGGGTTTATACGCCGCGTCGCTATACTGACACGAATTGTTGATATAAACTTATCATGTCCGCATAATTAGGGCTTGCTAACCACAGTCATTACACCCCACCCCCAACCCCTAAGAGCTTGCGGGGAGGGGAGACGAAGCGTAGCTTTGGCGGGGGTGGGGTTCTTCGCGTTTAATAAGTAATCAAGCGGACATGATATGAATCCCCATTTCAATTTTCATCCCGCCCGTGAACTTGAGCAGGCGGACTAGTGGCCTCAACAGCAGTGAATGATTCTAAGATTTTGTATGTGTGGCTGGCTCCTTTAGGTACAACCCAAGAACTTCCAGGCTCTAGCAAAATCGTTTGTCCTTCAATGTGCAACTCGGCACGACCATTAATTACATAACCAACTGTTTCATAGTCGCGCAAACTTGGCTCTTTATCTTCGCTTGGTTGTTCGTCTTCCCAAAGACGCATGGCAACATCTTTGCCAGAAGCAAGATATTTTTGACCGAGTTTACCTTTAGGGGAATGGGTAGAATCTATTTTCGTAACGGTAGTATCAGTCATATTAAACAAATGAAATTAGGGTTTGAGTACAACTTTGATGCAGTTATCTTTCTTGTCCTTGTTTTAGACTCAAAGTTTGGTAAAAATTCTAGCTTCTATTTCTCAGTTAATTGCTAGAAGGTTTGTGATAATAACCTTCTCTTTTTCCATTAGATGAGAAAGCTTTATCTTTGCCTGTGTTTTTCGCAGGATCAAAAAACTCTTTTGTAGCTTCAGGAGTTTTTTCATCCAAGTTTAACTTCTCGCGGATATTATCAACAGCACCTTTTAAGGGATTTGCGGTGTTTTTAATTTGGGTATCGTTTCTAATTTCACCTTGCTCATTTTGTGTTCTCTTGTAATAAGTGCCCTCTGGAATTTTAACATCAGCTTGGGCTACGTTAACGTAGCTAAAAGCCTGACCCAGTAAAAACATAAATCCGACCAGAAAAACTACAACGATTTGAGAAATGCGAATATTTTGCAGCCAGGAAATTACTCGATTCATAAAAAACCTCAATTGCATGCATGATGTTGGGTGGACAATTCAAAATACTGATTACAGTAGATTAACCACAGAGACACAAATACTTACTTGTTTCTCTGTCTGCGTTCTTCTCTAGGAGACACTACCCGAATACGCCTCTGTGGTTTGTTACATTGATATAGCTGCCCCTGTAGTCGGCTTAGGAGGCTGAATTTGAGCGGTGATTCGCTCTCGATACAACCCTACTAATTGCTGTTCGTATTTCAATAAATCCTCGTAAATTTCTTTGAAAATAGCAGTTGCTACCGGGTCAGTAAACATCGCCGACAAATTGCCAATATCACCAATACCCGTTTGCACATCCCCTAAAGCGGAACGTAACTGATATATATCATCACTTCCTGTCAAGGCAGTTTTTACCTTGGCATACTGATTGGCAATATTTGCACCTAAAGAAGGTTTCTCACTCAGTTGCTGGAGATAGGTTTCTAGTTTTTCAATGTGGCGTTGTTTATTCCCAATCATCTCTTGAAAGAGTGATTTGACTTCGCTATCTGATTCTTTTTCCAAGTACTTATCCAATGCTTCCAGTGAATAACGTTCACCAGTCAGGGCAGTATTTAAACCTCTGCTAATATCACCTTTAGTTGAGCCGCCCCAAGCATCAGCTAGTTTCCACCATTCAGCAGTTGTATCTTTTTCATTTGGTAATGCAGCATCTTTGCCACCATAACCCAAACGACTCAAAATCGCTGTGGTGAAAATTGCCAAGTCTCCCGGTTCACGAGATGTAATCAAATTGCCATCAACTACCACCGGCTCATCTAAATAATTTCCACCGGCATTGGTGATGTCTTTGGCAATAGCGCTAAAACCAGTGACTTGTTTACCTTTGAGCAAGTCGCCTTCAATCAAAACTTGTGGTCCGTGGCAAACCGCAGCTACCAATTTTCCTTGTTGTATAGCCTCTTGTACAAAACGTACTGTATTGCGGTTGCGTCGCATTTTGTCGGGAGCCATACCACCGGGAATTATCACGGCATCAAATTCGGCTGCGATCGCTTCTGTCGTAGTAGCATCAGCTTGGATGCTAAGTTTGCCGCGTTTACCCTTATATTTTTCATTCATTCGGGAACCCAGGACTACTACCTCTATTCCGGCTTGTTTTAGTCCATTATAAGGAACTGTAAATTCTGCATCCTCTACTGCTTGTTCAATGAGGATGGCGACTTTTTTATTCCTGGGATGATTGTTATTGTCAGTCATAGATGGTATTACCTATTTATTTCTAGTATTTAACTAGCTAGAATATTTATCGATTAGGAGAGTTAAACAGCCAAGCTTTTTCTTTTTGACTAATAAAAAATAGTTATGAGTGAAAAGTTAGATCCTGAATCATTTCGGCTTGATAACTCCTAACTCATAACTAAAAAATTCTAACTACAAGTTGCTTGACCATGAATTTATACTTATAATGCTATGGTGCGATCGCTAGTTTAGCTTCGTTCCCAGGGGATAGATTATTTTCTCAGCTATACATCTCTAGTTAGACAAATTGGGGACGGGAAAACGTTATTGTGAGAATGCACAAAAGGACTAATATCATGGCAAAAAAAAACCCTAGTGACGAAATTAAAACCAATGATTTGCCACAAGAAATTACCGAATCTTACGGTACTGGTGTGAAAGACTTGCCAGGGTATAATATTGGTGGGCGCTCAATAGAAGCAGAAACAGACGAGTATACAGAAACTAGTCCTGAACTCACTGGTGGGGATGTTGATGCTTATTGGCAAGATGCAGATGCAGTTGGTGATGAAGCTGTTGGTGGTAGTGTTTCCACTCCCGACCAAAATGTAACTGAGGAGCTAGAAGCAGCAGTGGGGCTAGAAATGGCTGATTCTGAGTTTCTCCATACCAACGATATTTTAGAGGATCGTGATGGCGATCGCTGGGAGTTAGATCCAAAGTCTTCTGAAGATTATCAAAATCGGCGAGAATAAGCTCATTAACAATTGTACATTCACAAATCAGATATCGCTGTTCATCAATTTAGCTCTAAACATCGTTGTTAGGTATAAAATCAGTGGCAGGGGTTGTTGTTCTGGTGCGAGGCGTTTCCATTTTCCTTGCAATCGTCCATCGAAGCAGGGACGATTAGCCACCTGAGTCAAGCCATTTAAATTTGCCACTTGTTCTATAGCGGTTATTCTTTGGATGCAATCAGAGTAGATGTGTATAATTGAGCAATCAATTCCTCAGTAGGGGCAATTCATGAATTGCCCCTACGGTTGGTTGATGTAGGGGTAATTCATGAATTACCCCTACATCAAATTTTGATCAACGTATAATTAAATTCTGTCAATATCTAATGAAAAATCTGGGCGGTAATATTAAAAGTCTGCGTAATTTTATGCGGAAAGATCCGGGTGTGTCTGGTGATGGACAACGGATTGAACAGTTGGGCTGGTTGCTGTTTCTGAAAATTTTGGATGCTAGCGATCGCGACAAATCATTTTCATGCAATTATAGTTATTGAAAAATCTGGGAATTTAGCAGAGATTTATGAAAATTTAGATATCAATGATGAAAAAGAGCGTAGGAAGATGATTTTACCTAAAGTGGTAGGGCGATTTAAAATGTTAGCTGCTAAGGCTATTAATCAGAGCCGTGAAGTTGAAGGATCGTTTTGGCAACGTAATTATTATGAGCATATTATTCGTAGTGAGGAAGATTGTCAAAAAATCCGAGAGTATATTATCAATAATCCGATGCGATGGGAACTGGATGAAAATCATCCGTCTCTCGTTAAAATTAAGAAAAATAATCTTAAATCACGCACACAACCATCGTAGGGGCAATTCGTGAATTGCCCCTACGATGATAGCGATAAAAGCAATTAATTAATGAAAAAATATTCTAAAAAAACAATTGGTGAACTCTGTGATATTCAAAAAGGTGAAACAGGAATTGTCAGCGCAATCCCTGGGGAATATCCTCTTGTAACAACGGGAAAAGAGCGAAAAACATCGGCAACTTATCAATTTGATACCAAAGCCGTCTGCATTCCTCTTGTCTCTTCAAGCGGCCACGGAAAAAAAAGTCTTAATTATGTTCATTATCAGGAAGGTAAATTTGCTCTAGGAACAATTTTAGCTGCAATTATTCCAAAGAATAATACGGATATTTCTGCTGCTTTTTTACATCAATATTTATTGTTTTATAAAAATATAAAAATAGTTCCTTTAATGAGAGGTGCTGCTAATGTATCTCTTGCAGGAAAGGATATTGCAAAAATAGAAGTTCCAATTCCTCCCATTAATGAGCAAAAAGACTTTATTTTTTTGTTTAATAAACTTAAGAAATTTAATGACCTACTAATTCAAGAGTTCGATAGTCAAGAGAAATATATTTCTCAACTGAAACAGGCGATTTTGCAAGAAGCGATCGCAGGGCAACTCACGGCAGAATGGCGCGATCGCAATCCAATGCAACAGGGCAACCCAGATACCGATGCAGCCGCACTCCTAGCCAAAATAAAAGCTGAAAAACAACAATTAATTGCTAACGGAAAACTCAGAAAAGAAAAACCACTCCCCAAAATCTCACCCGATGAAGTCCCCTTTTGTGTACCTGATAATTGGGTTTGGTGTCGCTTGGGAGAGATTATCAAAGAAAACCCTAGAAATGGATATTCCCCTAAAGCTGTATCCTATCCAACTAGCGTTAAAACCTTAAAACTGGGTGCTACTACATGGGGTAAATTTAATCCAGATGAATATAAATATATTGATGAAGAGATTCCATCTGATTCTATTTTTTGGCTAAAAAAGAACGATATCTTAATTCAGAGAAGCAATTCGCTTGATTATGTTGGAGTAAGCGCTATTTATGATGGAGAAGATAATCAATTTATCTATCCTGATCTGATGATAAAAGTTCAGATGATGCAATATTTATCAATTAAATTTTCTTATCTATTATTATCATCTTCAATGACAAGAAAATATTTTAGAAATCTTGCGAAAGGCGCTCAAAAAAGTATGCCTAAAATAACTCAAGGTGTGGTTTTAAATACTTTATTTCCCCTTCCACCCCTTGCTGAACAAAAAGCGATCGTTGAACAAGTCGATTATCTGATGAAAATAATTGACCAACTGGAAGAACAAATCAAACACCGGAAAAAACTTGCAGAAGAACTCATGCAAACCGTCCTCCGTGAAGCCTTTGAATAACCTTCCACCTGTAGGGGCAATTCATGAATTGCCCCTACATTGATAGGCGTTCAGCTAAATCAACAAGCTATTAAAATTCAAATTGACTGGCAAGTTTTGTTATACCGATTAGCTCAATTAGACAAGTTGATTCAAAGCTTGATAGCGACCTAGCGCCAGCAAAGGAAAGTATTGTTGATAGAGATGATATTTGAGATAAAAATGGCAAGGGAAGCCAGTACCAGTAAAGTCCGCCTCAAACCAAGTACCATCCGGCTGTTGAGTTGTCACTAGGTAGTTAATTCCCCGTTCAATGGCATCAAGAACTAATTTACCACTAGCTTCACCTGCTGCTATCAACCCTATTATTGCCCAAGCAGTTTGAGATGCAGTACTATTTCCTTTTCCTTTGAGACTAGGATCATCATAGCTGCGGCAAGTCTCACCCCAACCACCGTCTGGGTTTTGACATCCCACTAACCAAGCGGCTCCCCGTTCTATACTGAGTTGATGCTTTTGAGGATCAATTAACGCCAAGGCTGACAAAACGCCACTGGTGCCGTAGATATAATTTACACCCCAACGACCAAACCAACAGCCTTCGGTTTCTTGTTCACGCAGAAGATAAGTTAGCGATCGCTCCAAATTACCACTATCAATTGACAAATCACAAGCACCCAGCATTTCTAGCACCCTAGCCGTAACATCTGCGGTGTTTGGATCAATCATGGCTTTCAAGTCCCCATAAGGAATCGAGTTAAGCCAATCTTGATCGTTATCCAAATCAAAAGCAGCCCACCCGCCTGGTTTACATTGCATAGATGCAATCCAGTTTAACCCACGAGCGATCGCAGCTTGCTTGATTTTCTCATTCGGAAGTTTCGCCAAATGTAGAGCCATCACCACCACCGCCGAGTCGTCTACGTCGGGATAAAAGCGATTGTCAAATTCAAAAGCCCAAGCCCCTGGTTTACCTTGGCGATTTTTGACAGCCCAATCTCCGTAGTCTAAAATTTGTTTTTGCAGCAACCATTCTCCAGCCTTTACCACAGCCGGATCATCTGGTGCAAAGCCAGATTCTACCAAAGCACGTATCGCCCAAGCTGTATCCCAGACAGGTGAAACACAGGGCTGTACTCGGTAGCTATCCTCGCTTTCAATGACAAAGTTATCAATTGCTTGCAAACCTCGTTCCACAATCGGATCGCTTCGGTCATAATCCAGACACCGCAAAGCCAGCATGGAATTTAGCATCGCCGGAATAATGCCGCCCCAGTCACCTGTAGCTTCTTGGCGCTCTAAAATCCACTTTTCGGCGGCTTTGATGCCTTCTTCACGAAAAGGTACTAAATTCAGATTTTCTGCCAGCTTGAACCCCCGATCGAGGGTGAGGAATAAATCTGTCCAATCGCCACTTTGGGGCAATTCCCACCGGACTCGATCAACACCTTCAAGGTATAGCTCATCTAAGTTGATAGCTGAGTCGGTGAGAAAAACAGGTTTGCGATCGCATACAATCAGTAATGGTACTGTACTGGAACGTGCCCAGCTAGACATCTCGTAAATATTGACAGGGAAAGCATTTGGCAACAGCATTACCCAAGCTGGTAGTGAGGGAATACCGCGCCAGTTGTAGCAGCCAATCAAGGCTAAGTGCAACTTGGTAAAAATCCGAGTTTTGCTGATTCCACCCCGTCGGAGAATAAAAGCTTGCGCCCGAATCATGTCCGGATCGGTTGCTGGTACACCTAGAAGTCTCAGCGCCATGTAAGCTTCAACCGAAGTGCTAATTTCTCCGCCATCACCATAGTAAAGTTCCCAGCCGCCATGCTGCCGTTGCTGTTGACGCAAATATGCTTCAACCTTGTGTAAAGGTCTGGTTTGGTCTGTTCCCCAAATTTTATGCAGCAGGACGACTTCAGCAGTGATGGTGACATTAGACTCTAACTCTGCCCACCAGTAACCTACGGGATTTTGAATCGAAAGCAAATATTGTTGGCTAGCGGCGATCGCTGTTGCGAGTTGATTGACTTCTACCCTGTCTTGTGTTTGCATCAAATACTATTTAACCTCAACACCCACTTATAAACACGGTAATACAATGAGTGAAAAAAATTTTTCCTCAATCAGTAGACATAGTATTCTGTCTGAGTCACTGAAAATTTGCAATAGGTCAGCCCCTTCGTAGGAATTAAAAATTAAATTCTTTTATTTTGAATTTTGAATTTTGAATTGGAGCAAAGCGACGGTCATGGATGTAATTGTATTAGGATTGATGCTCTTATCCTTGACAATTTGGTTAGGATTACTGTGTTTTAGGGGTCAGTTTTGGCAGTTAGACCAACAATTAGAGATTGGAGAAACTCCGCTAAAATCTTTGCCTGTGGTTTGTGCGGTAGTTCCAGCGCGTAACGAAGCTGAATTGCTACCAACCACCTTGCGATCGCTCCTACTTCAAGATTATCCTGGTTCTTTCAATGTCTTTTTGGTAGACGATCGCAGCACAGACCAGACAGCAAATTTTGCCGAAGGGGTTGCACACGCTGTCGGTAAACCCCAGCAATTGCATATTATCTCAGGTGAATCACTGCCTCTTGGTTGGTCTGGTAAACTTTGGGCAGTTGAGCAAGGTATAAAGAGCGCTAGTAAATTTGCACCTGACTATTTTTTGCTGACTGATGCAGATATCGAACACGATCCTGGTAATCTTCGCCGACTCGTAGCCAAAGCTGTGCAGGAAGATTTAGACATGGTTTCTGTAATGGTGCGACTTAGATGTGAAAGCTTTTGGGAAAAACTTTTGATTCCAGCTTTCGTCTTTTTCTTCCAAAAACTCTATCCTTTTCGCTGGGTGAATAATCCCAACAATCCCACAGCCGCCGCCGCCGGGGGATCTATTCTAATCGCCCGTGAAGCTTTAGAGCGAATCGGCGGTATTCAAGTCATCCGTCAAGCCTTAATCGACGATTGCGCCCTAGCTCAAGCTGTTAAGAGGAGTGGGGGAGTGGGGGATAAGGGGACAAGCCCAATCCCCAGTCAAGGGCGTATCTGGCTAGGATTGAGTACTTTAACTCTGAGTCTGCGTCCCTATGATTCCCTGGCGACGATTTGGGATATGGTTGCTCGTAGTGCCTATACCCAACTTAATTATTCTCGATTACTACTATTGGGGACTTTGGTGGGAATGCCTCTGATTTATCTAGTTCCACCGATGGGTGTGATTTTGGGCTTAGTTTGGGGTAATTGGACGATGTCTGGCGACAAGACGCATTACGTCTACGCACTTACAGGTTTATTAGGATGGTTATTAATGACCTTGGCTTACTACCCGACGATCCGCTTTTATAAATGTTCTCCTTGGTTAGCTTTTAGTTTACCTGCGATCGCCTTTATCTATACGCTGATGACTCTAGACTCAGCCCTACGTCACTGGCAAGGACGCGGCGGTGCTTGGAAAGGAAGAGTTTATCCCAACCCAGATAATTTCTAGTTAGAATAAAATTAAATTTCAAAATTCGGTAGTGCTAATCTAAAATTAAAGTAAGCCTAAAGTGGTTGATTAAAAGAGCTATGCCAACCGCAACACCAACAATTAATCCTGTTACTGTCCCTACAAAGCTGCCTTTTCTGGAGTCAATTTGTTGGCAGACTGCCGATGTGTATCGGTTTACTTCAGAACAAATGCTGAGTCGCTATGAGCGTGGTTGGCAATATCGCAACCTATTTAATAATCTTGAAGGTGAAGAACTCAATTTTCTTCAAGAACTTGCCAGACGCTATAAATCCTGGTTGCAAGTTTGTTTATGACCTTCAGGTTAGAACACCATAATCAAATTCTCACAGTTCTTGAACAGTTCTCAGACTGCGATCGCCAATACCTCAAGCATCAATTGAGAAGGCTGAAAAAGCATATCAGGTTATGCGCCCTTTGAAAAGAGCGATCGCACGCTTTCAGGAAAGACCAGATTACAGGGAGAAATGCTTTCTTGGTCTGCAAGTTGAGCAAGCTCAGATACCAAAAATTATCGACGGTATTGATTTACTCTCTACAGATTTAGGTTTATCTCACACTCCAAGGGCTTTTCGAGAACAACATGATATCCTTGCTGATTTAGAAACACAAATTAAAAAACAAGAAGATTCTTAAACGATTTATCCTCCATATCCAATGCCCAATGCCCAATACTTCTCTTCTTAGGCTGCGCCAACGGCAACTCTTGGAGACGCTACGCGTAGCAAGATCCCCGGAGGGGTACGCTCAGTACAAGTGCCCAATGCCCAATGCCCCTAAATCCTTGAAGCTGTTTCTTTAGTACTCGCAGTACCAACAGGCAATGGTTGAGCGGCTTTCAATACTGCATCCAGCAACCCTGGAAACAGCACCTCTAAATCTTCACGCCGTAGTATGTTAATATGATGTGTCCCTTCTTTGCGCGTCAAGACTATCCCCGACTCCCGCAAAATCTTAAAATGATTGGACATGGTGGATTTAGCGATCGCAAAATCAAATCTGGCACAGCATTGTTCCCCCTCAGTCGCCAGCAACCGCACAATCTCTAGCCGCACTGGATCGCCCAATGCATACAAAACTCCCGCTAAAGAAATATTTTTTCTATCTGGATGATAAATAAATCTCATACTTGCATTATCTCATCAGGTGGCATATATTTTTATTATTCGATATTATCGAATTATAGAATTAAATCAGGAAGGCAATTTATGTCATCCATTACAAATGTCACAGAAGCAACATTCAAGCAAGAAGTCTTGGAAAGTGCAATTCCGGTTTTAGTGGACTTTTGGGCACCGTGGTGTGGTCCTTGCCGGATGGTCGGTCCAGTGGTCGATGAAGTTGCTGCTGAATACGAAGGACAGGTGAAATTTGTGAAGTTGAACACAGATCAAAATCCTACTGTCGCCAGCCACTATGGAATTCGCAGCATTCCGACACTAATGGTTTTTAAGGGAGGTCGGCAGGTCGATACTGTCGTCGGCGCAGTTCCAAAAACTACCTTGAATAAGACCTTAGCACAGCATCTTTAATTTGAGTGGTGGGGACTGGGGACTGGGGATTGGGGACTGGGGATTGGAGATTGGGGACTGGGGACTGGGGATTAGGGAGAGACTTCTTCAATATTCTTTGTCCTCCTGATCCCTGCAAAGTCATGAGCGCCGAAAGTCGGCGCTCAGACTTTTCTCCTTGTCCCAGTACCTAGTACCTAGTCCCCAGTACCTAGTCCCCAGTCCCCTGCTCATTCTGTTTCAACTAACGGGGAAATAGTGAAATGGACTTGAAATTACATGGTAAATCCGCGTTGGTGAGTGGCTCTACCGCAGGTATTGGTTTAGCGATCGCTCTTGGGTTAGCTCAAGAGGGTGCATCAGTAATTGTCAACGGTCGATCTGAAGAAAGAGTAGCCCAAGCGATCGCTAAAATTCAGCAAAATACACCCGACGCGAAAGTTTCTGGTGTTGTTGCTGACGCAGCCACAGCATCAGGGATAGAACAACTTTTTCAAAAAGTTCCTCACGTTGATATTCTCATAAACAATGTCGGTATTTATGAGCCAAAAACCTTCTTTGATATTACCGATGAAGACTGGTTAAACATCTTTGAGGTTAACGTCCTCAGTGGAGTCCGTTTGAGTCGGCAATATCTGCAAAAGCAGCTAGAGCAAAACTGGGGGCGGATAATTTTTATCTCCAGTGAATCTGCGATTCAGATCCCAGTGGAAATGATTCACTACGGCACAACTAAGACAGCGCAGCTTGCCATTGCCCGAGGACTAGCAGAAATGACTGTGGGGACTGGAGTTACAGTAAACTCTGTCCTCCCAGGGCCAACCCGTTCAGAAGGCGTTGAAGAGTTTATCACCAAGCTGGCGCAGGAACGTGGTATTAGTCCAACAGAAGTTGAGGCTGAATTTTTTCAAAATGTGCGTCCAAGTTCCTTGATTAAACGTTTTGCAACTAATGAAGAAGTAGCAGCGATCGTAGTTTATCTTTCTAGTCCCGTAGCTTCAGCAACTAATGGTGCAGCTTTGCGGGTAGATGGTGGCGTTATTCGGTCGATTGTTTAGTAGACATAGGAGTGAAAAAGAATTGTTTTGACGTAGCACTGCTACGTCTCTAGAAGGGTTCTGGGTAACGCATATTTAATTTCACCAGATGTCTAGTTAATACCCTTTGTGTGGGACTGGGGAAAAGGAGAACAACCATACCCAATGCCCCATACTTCTCTTCTTAGGCTGCGCCAACGACTGCGCTCAGTACAAGTGCCCAATACCCAATGACTAAAATAATTTGGAGATAAAACCAATGACTACTGATATCAACTTATTCTCTTCTTATCAATTAGGGAATCTGGAATTACCTAACCGGATAGTGATGGCGCCCTTAACCCGAAATCGGGCAGGTAAGGGAAACGTACCATACGAACTTAATGCTACTTACTACGCTCAACGTGCTTCCGCCGGATTGATTATTTCCGAAGCAACACAGGTAACTCCTGAAGGACAGGGCTATCCCGCTACACCAGGAATTCATTCACCAGAACAGGTGGAGGGATGGAAGTTAGTAACCGATGCCGTACATCAGCAGGGAGGAAGAATTTTTCTGCAACTATGGCACGTAGGCAGGATTTCCCACCCTGATTTACAACCCAATGGAGCTTTACCTGTGGCACCTTCTGCTATTGCTCCGAAAGGTGAAGCTTCAACTTATGAGGGGCCAAAACCCTTTGTAACTCCCCGTGCTTTAGAAACTTCAGAAATACCGCAGATCGTCGAACAATACCGTCAAGGAGCGGCAAATGCTCTAGCAGCCGGGTTTGATGGCGTGGAAATTCACTCAGCTAATGGTTATCTAATAGATCAGTTTCTTCGGGATGGTACTAATCAACGTACAGATAAATATGGGGGTGACATTGAAAATCGTGCCCGATTCCTGTTGGAGGTGACAGAGGCGGTAACTAGTGTGTGGGATTCTAACCGAGTCGGAGTACGTTTTTCTCCTAGTGGGACTTTTAACGATATCCGTGACTCCAACCCCTTGGAAACATTCGGTTATGCAGCTCAAGCGTTGAACCAGTTTAATTTGGCATATCTACATATTTATGAGGCAACAGAGGCAGACATTAGACATGGTGGGGTAATTGTACCCACTAGTCATATACGCGATCGCTTTACAGGTACACTCATCGTCAATGGTGGTTATACTCATGAAAAAGGCGATGCTGTATTGGCAAAAAAAGCAGCAGATTTAGTTGCCTTTGGCACATTATTTATATCAAATCCCGATTTACCCAGACGCTTGGCTTTAAATGCACCACTAAATGAAGCAAATCAAGCAACCTTTTATGGTGGCGGTGAAGAAGGATATACAGACTATCCATTTTTGTCGGCTGCTAATTCCTATGGCGATCGCTAATCTGCTCTAATGGATTCACTGGCGATTACTCCACACATGAAGTTACTTGCTTGAAATAGGCACTGCGAGTAATTCAGTGGTAGGGATGGCGATGGAAGATTGAACAACTTTTTGCCACACTCAAAACAGCTTTCCTTGAGTTTAGAAGCAACTCAGTTAGAGTCTAGTGTTGCTATCCAACGCCTAACAATCCTTGCTTTGTCCATCCTGATTTTCTACAGTTAGAGCATCTATCGTATATCTAATTTAAAAATTGCGATCGCAACTAGGATTTTTGAGTCTAGGGAATGTCAAAATAATCCTAGATAATTTTTAAGCAACTAGGTGATCATCTTCTAATGACTCATTCCACTGATATCGCCACTTTAGCTCGTTGGATGGCAGCTGACTTTAGCAATCAAGAACAAGCTTTTGAAAATCCGCCTTTTTATGCCCATATCCGCGTCTGTATCCGTCCCCTTCCCTTAGAATTGTTCTCAGGGGTAAGTTTGTTTCTGGAGCAAGCGTATGATTTTATGCTCAATCAACCCTACCGAATGCGGGTAATGAAGTTGATTCAGACAGAAAACCACATTGCTATTGAACACTACACCGTTAAAGAAGAACAAAAATTTTACGGCGCATCTCGTGAACCCGAACGACTCAAAGAGTTGTCTGTTGAGCAATTGGAAAAAATGCCAGGTTGCAACATGATTGTAGAGTGGACAGGTAATAGCTTCAAAGGCAGAGTTGAACCTGGTAAAGGCTGCATAGTGGTTCGTGACGGCAAAAATACTTATCTGGATAACGAATTTGAGATTGACGCTAAAGAATTTTTTAGCCTCGACAGGGGAAGGGATTTAGACACCGATGAACGTCTTTGGGGTTCTATCGCCGGCCCGTTTCACTTTGTGCGTTGGAGTAATTTTGCCGATGAAGTCAAAGTGTAACAAGTGAGGAGTTAGGAGTTAGGAATGAGAAATTAAAACTCATAACTCTCATTAATCTGCTAAGAGTTGTTTGTAGCATCAAGTCAGCTTGCGATCAGAATTTTCTAGCGATCGCCTCAAGACTAGCAGAAACATCCAGTTAACCTACTATCTCTACCTCAGAATCCTATGCTATCATGGTTAAACTAGCATTCTATGGCTACTGAATGCCTACTAAGACATCTTAGGAAGATTAAAGTAGTTCAGGAAATCTTGCTGTGGCGGCATAGCCAAGTGGTAAGGCAGAGGTCTGCAAAACCTCCACCCCCGGTTCAAATCCGGGTACCGCCTTCTAAGAAATATAAGCACTACAGGGTTTTCAAGCCCTTTTTTATTGGGCGTTAAAGGCTTGTTTTCAAAGCCTTCAGAGATTTTTGGGGTTATTTTGGGTAAAGAACTGGGGTAAAAATGTAAGGTAGAGGTTTTTACCCCAATAGGTATTTCTGGGGTAAAACTGGGGTAAAGTGGAAAGATAAAGGTCTTTACCCCAGTTAATTACCCTTATGGAATCTCAAAAATCTCAAAGTATTGCCCGTCGGGGTTCAGTGCAGATTAAGAACTCTAACGGCAGTCTCCAATTAGTTTTTTCTCATCCTATTGTTACGCCGACGGGAGAGCTAAAAACCAAGCGTTTCTACCTTTCGACAAGGCACTACAATACAACTTTAGGAAGACATCAAGCATCGACTTTAGCGGCAACAATTCAGAGAGATATTGAGTATGGAGAGTTTGATGCCAGTTTAGCTAAGTACAAACCAGCAGTTTCATTAAGCACTGTTAGCCCGATTACGCCCATTAGTTCTTCAGTGAACCCCCAATATGACTTGGGAGAATTATGGGAAAAATACACTGAGTTTAAAAAACCACAGGTTAGTCCTTCTACTTACGCTGTTGATTATCGAAAGTATCGCAATCACATCGCCAGTTTCCCAAACAAAACATTGGATGATGCGATCGCAATTCGAGATTATCTGATTGCAAATCTCAGTGCTAATGCGGCTAAACGTACTTTGACAAACATAAATGCTTGCTGTGATTGGGCACTTAAAAGCCAGTTGATTACATCAAATCCCTTCCAGGGTATGGCAAAAGATATTCAGATACCGAAGTCAGAATCAGCAGAATATGAAATCAATCCATTTACTAAGGAAGAACGGGACAGGATAATTCAAGTATTTGAGGAGAGCAAACTCTACAGCTACTATGCTCCTTTAGTAAAATTATTATTTTTTACTGGGTGCAGACCATCAGAAGCGATCGCTCTACAATGGAAGCATATCAGTGATAGATACATTACTTTTGAGCAAGCAATTACCATCAGTACTAAAGGGTTAGCTCTGAAAGATGGATTAAAAACCCAAAGCCAAAGACGTTTTCCGATTAATAATCAGCAATGTGAAATTTTAGACTCTATCAAGCCAGAGAATTGTAACCCGGATGATTTTATCTTTAGAAGCAAGAAAGGCGGCATAGTAGACTTTGGAGATTTTCTCAATCATGCCTGGAAAGGTTACAAAAATCACCGTGGTACACATATAGATGGAATCGTAACTAAACTTGTAAAACAGGGTGTAGTCAGCGAATATCGCAAACCTTACCAATGCAGACACACTTTTATTACCCTTTGCCTAGAAGCTGATATTGATGCGAAGGATGTAGGAAGGTGGGTTGGTAACTCTCCAGAAATTATTTACAAGCATTACGCAGGTAATAAACGTAACCTACAGGTGCCAGAACTATAAATTTGTTGAATTAAAATATAGGCGATCGCCAGTCAGTAAGTCAAAAATTGCTAGTTCTTCTTCAGTGAGATTTTTTGCGATCGCTCTTTTATCTTCAACACCCAATTCTTGAGCAAAGTTAATCAAATCATTGAAGAATATCTGCACGTTGCGTGAGTCAGCATTGTATCGATCGCTGAAGGTGGTAGTGGTGGTGCTACACTGATCTCCATGATGATCGCTATTATGGCAGACTGCTCACAGCCCCAAGAACGGGGTGAAAGTTTTTGCTATATGCATACTCATTGAAAAACTTAAAAGTTAGGAGTGAAGAATTTAAACTCTTCACTCCTAACTTCCAAAAACGGGCGAGGAGGGATTCGAACCCCCGACACCGTGGTCCGTAGCCACGTGCTCTAGTCCACTGAGCTACACGCCCTCACCGACAATCTATATTAACACCTTCTAACCAAATGACGCAAGATAATTTTTCATCTAATTTTGACAACTTAACCCATCTAGATCATCAAGGACAGGCACAGATGGTAGATGTGTCTGATAAAGCACCCACCATTCGCCAAGCAGTAGCCGCCGCCAATGTGCGGATGCTGCCAGCAACCTTCGCTGCCATTCAAGCCGGAAATGTGCCAAAAGGGGATGTGTTGGCAACTGCAAGATTAGCTGGGATTATGGCAGCCAAGCAAACAGCTACTTTAATTCCTCTGTGTCATCCGTTGCCTTTGCAAAAAATCGCAGTCGAGATTATACCCGACACGCAACTACCTGGTTATCAAATTCAAGCCACAGTCAAAACCAAAGCTGAAACTGGTGTAGAGATGGAAGCCTTAACTGCCGTTTCTGTGGCTGCCCTGACTTTATACGATATGGCAAAAGCCTTAGAAAAGTCGATTCAAATTGAATCAATTCGTTTAATAAGTAAGAGTGGCGGGAAATCAGGAGATTATTAACAATTCAAAATTCCAGACATTTTCCGACTCTTATTTAGGCCACTCCTCACTCCCCAAGGGAATTGAAGAGTTTAATTTAACATTTGTAATAATTAGGGAAATAAACTCTCAATTGCGATTAACTTATGACTCCAGATGAGATTGAAACAGCTATGCTTGCAGCCTTTAATCGTTGTGATACCGCAAGCTGTCCTCTCACTGACACGCAAAAGCAGATATTACTGCAAGTTATAGAGCAAATTCAGGGAAATTCTACCTCTGGGATGTCAAATATTGCTAATCCCTTAGACGAACTTACCCCAGAGGAGTTAGAAGCGTTTTTACAATTTGTTAAGGATGAAGAACAACGCAACCGCACTTGGAAAGTGCAATTACTCAACGACTGGTTGCTGGAAAATGACTCGGGAACGGTACAATTTATTCGCCAACGCTATGGTTTACAGTGGCTCAATCGTGTTGAGTCATGTCATTTTGATAAGTATTCTTATTTTGAGGATGCACTAAAGTTAAGAGTAGGCGATCGCATTGAAGTTTCCAATGCATTATGGGAATGGGTGCAAGAAGATGGACCTTGTAAGCGGGAATGGTTTCCCTGTATGGTGATTAAGGTCGAGGAAATTAGCGATGTCTACGATGGGCTACGCCTACGCGATGATTTCTCTACTAATTGTGTTGTCCGCTTCTTCAACGGCGCTGAGTATGAAATTCAAGGCATCTATGAATGGAATCGCTATAACTGGCGCTGGCCTCAGAAGTACGTGTGATTACTTAACCTTTAGGTTGAAATAAAGTAATTTTCTACGCATCTAATAAATATTTCTACACCCATTGTCAAGGCGGTTTCGTCAAAATCAAATCGGGGATGATGATGGGGATACGCTAAGTCTGGGGAAATTACAGCGTGATCGCGTTGTACAATTGCTTGAGCACGAAGCCCAGGTAAGGAAGTTACTAAACGGGGTATACGAGGTAAATTTAATTTAAGTTAATAGGGATACTTAACATAATCTTTTCAATTTATAAAGGTTTTCGAGATTTGTAAAACAAATTAAACAGGGTAAAAAAACAGCTAATTTACACCTACTCAATTAATTCAAAAACTTCTCCACACATCTCACAAATATTTCCACACCCATTGCCAAGGCGGTTTCGTCAAAATCAAAGCGGGGGTGATGATGGGGATATGCTAAGTCTTTCGCGGGGTTAGCAGAACCTAAAAAGAAATAGCAACCAGGAACCTCTTGCAAGAAGAATGACATATCTTCAGCAGCCATAGTTTGGCATTCTGGCACAATACCCATTGGAGTTTCTACCACTTCTTCTGCTACAGTTCGCACCAATTCCGCCATTTTAATATCATTAATAACTGGTGGATAAAGTGACCAATATTCTAAGTCATAACTCGCACCATAACTCTGACAAGTTCCAGCAATAATCTGCTCGACACGCTCCTTGAAAAAACCTTTCAAACTAGGATTAAAATACCTGACAGTCGCACTCATTCTCGCTGTATCAGCAATCACATTCCGCTTGGTTCCCCCATGAAGTTCGCCCACCGTCACCACTGCTGAATCAATGGGATTAACATTCCGAGCGACAATGGTTTGCAGAGCATTCACAATTTGGGCAGCAACTACCACAGAGTCAACAGTTTGATGGGGTAGTGCGCCGTGTCCACCTTTGCCCAAAACTGTGCAGTTAAAGCATTCCACAGCTGCCATCAGCGCCCCAGCCCGGACACCCACTGTTCCTAAAGGCAAATTATTCCACAAGTGCAAACCAATAATCGCGTCAACATCAGGATTTTTCAGGACACCAGCTTCAATCATCGGCTTTGCGCCTCCTGGTGATTCTTCGGCTGGCTGAAAGATAATTTTCACCGTACCGGAGAAGTCTTGGCGATGCTGCTGGAGATAATAAGCCGTACCTAAAGCGATCGCTGTATGTCCATCATGTCCACAAGCATGCATCACTCCATCATGCTGGGATTTGTACGGCACTTCGTTGAGTTCTTGGATTGGCAAAGCATCCATATCTGCCCGAATCGCTAAAACTTTGTCATTGGGGAGTTTGTTACCTTTGATGGTGGCAACTATGCCAGTGTGGGCAATACCAATTTGATGCTCAATTCCCCATTCTTGCAGCTTTTGTGAGACCAACTCAGCCGTCAGTTTTTCTTGAAAACCCAACTCTGGTTGTTGATGCAATCGCCGCCGCCACTCTACTAATTGTGGTTGCAATGAGCGGATCGCTAGTCGGATGCGAGATAGATCAACAGAAGAGGAATTGGGAAAGGTAGAAACCATTATAAAGACAAACTAGTTTAAGTACAGCTAACGCAAGTTTATTTTCCCAGTTTATCTTCAGGAATGGGGAAGAATCAGCATCAGAATCTTTTTAGCGACTTCCAACAAATAAATTATCCAATCTTGTGGGGCGGGGAAGTGCGAGTGGAAAACACTATTTTTTCTTCGGCTGGCTTTTCTAAGAAATTTTCGGATAGTAATTTGGTCAAAGCATCAGGGTGTAATTGCCAGTTTAATAATCCCGATAACCCCATGACCAAGCCAAATATAGTTGGAACTAAGGCGGCGTAGAACAACCATTTTTTCTGAGATAGAGATGTAATGGCAAATAACGAGACAGAGAGCGATAAGCAGGCATCAGCTAAATCAAACTGGTCGTCATGGTAATTAAGCTGATCGTAGGTTGTTTGATCTTTTTCGGCAGCTACCTTCTGTTCCTGCTTTTTCTGGTCTTCTTTGTCAGCAATGAGTTGATAAGCGGCAATCTGTTTTTCATAGTCAGCCTTCACAGCAGCAGGTTGAGAAAGAGATTGCAATTTGAGTTGCACCACATTTGATTTGGCTATTTCTTCACGAATATTACGAGCCTGGTATAACGCCCAATCGTCAATTTTATTTGCTTGAGCTTGCTGCATTGCCTGAACCAGATTATCGTCTTTAACTTTACAGATGCCCATAAAGGTTGCTATCAATGCAACCGCAATTGCCACACCACTATTTAGACGACTTTTGCGTTTTTCGCGGTTAGCTGGCGTTTCGGGTTCCTCGTTGTCATCCTCAAGCAGGTCAATTGGGTTTATGTCCATATCGATTTGGGGACTGGGGACTGGGGACTGGGGACTGGGCAAGAATGGGGACTGAATCCACATACTTATCTTAAGAGTCCCCATTCCCTAGTTCAATTCTGCAACCAACCAGCCGTCACCGCAACTATCAAAAATACACCCATCGCCAAGCGGTAGAAAATAAAAATCAAGGTACTGTGTTCTTCCAGGTAGCGTAGAAGTCCCCAAATTGCTAGAAAAGCGGAAATGCTGGCGGAGATTAAGCCCACCAATAAAGTCAACCAACCAGCTGCACTCAGTCCTGCTTTGGTAAGAGTGTGGAGTTCTACGGCACCTGCCAAAATGACGGCTGGTAAGCCCAGCAAAAAAGAAAATCGGGCTGATGTCTCCCGTTTCATGCCCAAAAATAATCCAGCAGTGAGGGTGGAACCAGAGCGAGAAACGCCAGGTATCAGGGCAAAAGCTTGAGCAACCCCTACCCAGATGCCATCCCAGAGGGTGAGGTTGTCGAAAGTGCGATCGCGTCCTCCACGTTTTTCGGCGATCGCCAGCAATCCTGACATAATAATTGAAGCTGCACCAATCACTACTAACCCTCGTATTGGTGAGTTGCAGGCGTTAAGAATTGGTTTGAGTAGCACACCAGCTACAGCAATGGGTAAGGTTCCTACCAATAAACCTAACATCAGTTGCAAAGAACTAGATTGATAGTCTTGCCCGCTAATTGCTCTAACTGTCTCTCCGGTTAATTTTTTTAAGTCTTGCCAAAAATAGACTAAAACAGCCGTCAAGCTAGCTAACTGCATTGCTGCTGAAAAAGCAGATCCCGGATCTTTGAGTCCCAGTAGAGTTGGCACTATCCGCAAATGAGCAGTACTGCTAATTGGCAGTAGTTCTGTAATTCCCTGAACGATGCCTAAAATAATCACGTCAATCCAGCTAAGGTTAGCAAAGTCTAGATTCACTTCACTACCGTTGCCACAGACTGCACTCGCCACCGCAAAAGAAAGCATCATCATCTCAGGCGTAAATAATTTACTTTTAATCAAATACCGACAAATTAACTTATGCCAGTGACGTTTCTGTGACTAAGACATGGCACTTGGATGACAATCAAAATAAAGGAGGCAGGAGGCAAGTCTGAGTGGTTCACCTACTCATGTTTTGCACAGACGAAAGCTGCTATTGAAGTGGTGCTTTAGTCCCAAAGACGAAATAAGGCAGGTAAATCCTGCCTTGTGTGTCACTAGAGTTAGTTAATTCATCTTTCCTTACCATTGCACGTCTTGTTGACAAAGCTATTACCGAGTTATGTCAAAACTGTGACTGCACCAGTTTTAAAGGCGGCTTGGGCGATCGCGACAAAATGCCCAATGCCCACTTGCCCTGAGCGGAGCCGTACCACTTCGTGGAAGCAAGCTACGCGTAGCGTCTCGTAGAGAAGGGATGCCCAATGCCCAATTCACAGTGTCAGTGTCAGTGTTTCCCAATCCAAATCTGATGCTATTTGAGCAAGTTTATCTAAATCAGTTAGGTTATCTAAATAGGGTAAGCAGCCTAAAACTGGCGTGTTAGTAAGTGATTGAATCAATTGCGGTGGTGTCCAGTCAGCTATTTCTGCATCCGTTCGGGGTTGTACGCAGTTCAGCACAATGCCTTTGAGATTGACGCGCGATTGTCTAGCTAATGCTACGTTCGCCACTGCTTGAGCGATCGCACCTAATCTCACTGGCACTACCAATACCGTTGGTAATCGCCATTCCCCCGCCAAATCAGCTACCGTTAATTCCTCAGTTATGGGCGAACCTAACCCTCCTAAAGCTTCTACAAGGACAAAATCACGATGCGATCGCAACTTCGACAAAGCTTGCCAAACCACTGCTAAATCTACTCGGCGATTTTCTCGTGCTGCGGCTATGGGAGGAGCCAGAGGTGCTTGAAAATACAAAGGTGTAATTTCTTCAGCAGATTGCTCAAGGGCAAATAGCTTTTGATACCATTCGCGATCGCCAATCCCCGATTGAATCGGTTTCATGATTCCCCAGCTACGCTGCGGGTAATATTTTTGCCAATAGGCTGCTAAAGCTGTAGTTAAAACAGTTTTACCAGCTTCGGTATCAGTTCCAGTAATCAGTAGTGTGTCTAACATTAATTTCTTTGGCCAGTAAATGGTTGTGTTCCATCAACCGGCGGAAAAGTTGGCCTTTCACCAGTGGTGGGAATTGGCAGAGGTGTTTCTGTGGGAATTGGCAGGGGTGTTTCTGTGGGAATTGGCAGAGGTGTTTCTGTGGGAATTGGTAGAGGTGTTTCTGTGGGAATTGGCAGAGGTGTTTCTGTGGGAATTGGTAGAGGTGTTTCTGTGGGAATTGGTAGAGGTGTTTCTAATCCAACATTGAGATTGTAATTGCTTTGGGCAACTCCTGGAGACAGACTTAACTGTATAGTGTATCTACCAGTAACCAACAATGTGCCTTGATAAGATGTAACTTGTTGGGCAGTAGTATCAATTGGTTGTCCATTGGGACTTAAGACTGTTAACAAAATGTTGCTTCTTGGGTCAAGAAACGTGCTTAATTTAGCACCTCCCTGTCCAAAAAAGCTGTACTGGATGATTTGATTTGCTTTGATGGTATCTCTAACGGTGGTTGGGTTAGATGGTGTCAGCTTGAGACGCTTAGTAGATACAACAGGTTGATTGTTAGTCGGCGTGGGTGTGGGCGTGAATGTAGTACCACCAGAAATCACTGGTGAAGGGAAATTTTGGGGAAGCGTTTCAGCTGGTGCTGTTTTCGGCTGACTGCGGATGGAACTTACCAGTGCCCAAGAACCAAATCCCGCTACAATCACGACAGCAGTGCCAATTGCTGCGATCGCTAACGGATTATCCAAAACTGAGCTAGTGAGACTTGGTGGAATCACCGGATTGGGTTTCTGAGGCGAAGCTGGTGGTGTTACGACGTCAGGACGGCGACCAACAGCCATTGTCTGCAAATTGGACACATTTAGTTGAGGAAGACTGGGTTCCTCTAAAGGTTTTAGTGCTTGAGATACACTAGCAGCACTTTGATAGCGATCGCTCGGTAGATGATTCAACATTCGATTCAAAACTTGGGCAAATCGCGGATTCACCCTTACCCACCGTTGCCAATTCCAAGTTAGTTGGTTTTCATCAAATAGATCCCTTGGTTCTTTACCAGTCAGCAAAACTATTGCTGTCACCGCTAATGCATACAAATCACTACTAGGGTAAGCCCCCCCTGTTTGCATTTGTTCACTCGGAGAGTAGCCTAATTTTCCCACGGTGGTTTCTGGCATTGCCCTCTCTGGCGATCGTAAACGCGTCGCCAGTTCCTTTACCACCCCAAAGTCAATTAACACAGGTTTAGCGTCACTATCTCGCAAAATAATATTTTCTGGCGAGATATCTCGGTGAATAATCCCTCGACTGTGAATATGTTCTAAAACAGGCAACAACAACTCTATCAGCTGCAATACTTCAGCCTCCGTGAAGGCTTGACCAACAGCTTGACGTTCAGCCAGCAGAGTTCGGTACGTCTGACCTGCAACGTAGTCCTCCACCAAAAATAAGCGTTGCTCTTGCTCAAATCTTTCCCGGAATTTAGGAACTTGTGGGTGTTCGATTTGATATAAAATTGCAGCTTCTCGGTGAAAAAGCTCTTGTGCCTTCTCCCAAGCCAAAGCCTCTGTTGCTGTTGAAATCAACTCCTTGATCGCGCAAAGTTCGTTAAAGCGCCTCTGGTCTTCTGCAAGATAAGTTCTACCAAATCCTCCTTGTCCGAGAATTTGAATTATGCGGTAACGGTTTTGCAAGACAGTGCCAACTGTAATGGGTGGTTGCATGATCCATTGATTGAGTTTAGTAGCAACTGAGAACGAAGTCACCCACAAAGATTCAGTCCAAGAGGCGACGGACAGTTACCTGCGGCAATATTCTACTATACCCAACAAGCACATTCCCACCAGAGGAAGGTTATTTTCTACTGGATAACTTCAGAGTGACCAATCCCCAACTCAATTTTTCTTCCTAGGAAAACGATAGATTTTGAAATATGGAAAACTAACTTCAGAATCCAGGTTATACAAATCACTCATCTGTTTTTCAATCAATCCCTTGGGAAATAGATGTTCACGATTAACTACAATAAAAACTATATCCGCATTATTTGTTAATTTTTCAATTTTTTCGCCCAAACTTCCATTAGTAATCCCCTTTCTTAACTGATTACCCAAATCTCTTCCATCCCGAGTTAGAGTGTCACCGTAGTAGCTAAATAATCTGGGATTCGCAAATAAATATACAGATTGCGTAGAAGGAGAACGATTTTTGATCATGTACTGGACAGCAGAGCGATAGTCATCTTTCCGATAGTCGTCATTGAAGTAGTAGTTATAAAGAGAATAAATATTCAGAACTATCAGAGATATGACAGCGATTTGAGCAAACTGAGAAACTCCATAGCGCTTTGAGCTAATACCAGGTCTTTGACTGAAAGCGGATGGGATAAGTATGGCAAGTGGTAACCAAAGATAATAAGAGTGACGCGGTACCCAATTTAATTTGGTGACTATAGCTAAGAGCAATCCTAGTAAAAATGCCATGACAATAACAGAAGCAAAGAAGTAATCAGGATGCTGATCTCTGTTATTTTTTTTGTGTCTCAATAATACTTTTATTAAAGCCAGAACAATTACAGTACTAACAATCACCAATAAAAGTATCTGAGGCCAGTAACGAAGCACAACCTGTACTTTATCATCGCCGCGCAACTGCTCCGTTGAAGGACCATAAGTTGTCCCCACTAAAATTCCGTTTAACACAAAAATAATATTTTGAATTATGGGGAATCCCAAGCGAGAAATTGGAACGCTTTCCGGATCAGTTGCTCCAGGTAAAGTGAGGAGATATAAAATTGGCGGCAAAGATAAAAATCCAGCAGGAATCCACCATTGCAGCCATTGCCTTAAATTTCTATAGATGAAGATCTGAGAGAGGCATAAAGCTACAGTGGAAAATAAAAAGTTAATATTAGCAAAAATTCCTATGGCAGTAAAAATACTGAATAGCCATTTTGAAATACCTTGATTACCTTCATCTTTAACTAATACCGCACTGAAGAAATATAGTTGAAGTGAACCTATAAACATTGCTAATGCATAAATTCTGGCCTCTTGGCTGTAGTAAACACAAAAAGAACTGAATGTCACGATTAGCAGAGACCACAAAGCGTGCTTTTTTCCATATATCCGCAAAGCAGTAAAGAATATAAGGATTGTTGAGCCAATTCCTAAAATAGCAGAGAGTGAGCGAAGGGCAAATTCACTTTCACCAAATACCTGACGCCACAAAAACAGAACTATAAAATACAGTGGTTGAAATTTATCACTATTTCCTATGTGTCTAACTCTCGAAATGCTCTCTTGAAGTGTCGAGACATCAGAATTAGTTAAGCTCAAACCCTCATCATACCAAAGACTCTGGTTTGAAAGCATAAAAAAGCGGAGGAAAACACCCAAAAAAATAACTATTAAAACAGAGATATAATATCTCGACGATCTCTGATTTATGATTTTAATCATAATTTTATTTCCTCTGCATGACACCATAGAAATTACTGGGGCATACCTTCTTTCATACCCACTTGTGGGACAATGAATCAGGCAAATGCTTCAGAAGCACGTAATGAGTTAAAGCTAGTCTATTAATGATGCTAGGATAAGGCGTTTTATATCCTAGCACTTTTAATTACATAACTTAAATATTCTTGAAATACTAGTTAATGTTTACTTAAAGCGATCGCACAGATACCGCTCAACATCAAACCCGCTCCTAACCATTGGGAAATTAAGACTTTCTCTCTCAAAAATACAGCACCAGTGATCATTGTCAGTGTAATTGTTAATCCAATCACTACTGGATAGGCAACTGATAAATTCAGCTTCCCTAAAACTACCACGTAAAAAACCGTACTCAGACCATAAGTACAAATTCCTCCCAATAAATAGATATTTAAGGGATTTTGTCCTGCTCCTAGTTTCAATAGATTTTGAGCCAGTGTATTTAACCCCACTGTGATTAAAATCAGCAAGCTAAAAACTATCTGGTTATTCATAGTGAAAATTTACTCAATTTAGAAGGTGATATTTTTTGATCAAAAGAGCAACTTATAAGAAACTCTCATAGCCAGCGTTATCGTCAAAATCCCAAATTTCTGCTCCAGATGGATAAGCTATTTGCACCCATTTGCCAGCAAGTTTTTCCCACCATCGGGGTGGGTGCGGTAGGGTAGCAACTTGCATGAAGCCACATCCAGAAAGTAGTGCTCCCACAAAATCAGTATGTAAACTATCACCAATGACGAGTATGTGTTTTGCTGGTAAACGCATATAGGCTATTGCTTTACGAAATGCCGGAGGAAAGGGTTTTTTAGCTGGACTCAGCGCTGGAATATCAAGACGATGAGACCAATATTTGACGCGATAACGACGTTTCCCATTTGAGAGGATAAAAAATTGCAATCCGGCTAACTTTGCTTGTCTAATCCAATCTTCTACATAAGGAGATAGGTAACGATCGTCTTCAGAAATAATAGTGTTATCTAAATCAAGAATGATTCCTTTAACACCAGAAATCTTGATTTTCTCAATTTTTATTTCAGCTAGTGTATGGATACGTCGCGGAAGCCTATAGAGTTTCTCTTTAGATAGCAAATTTGGGCCACCTCATCAAAAAAGTTTTGAAATTTTTCATCTGCAAAGTCCCGAATTTCTGCCATGAGGCTAGTACAAGAAGGCAAAAGTAAAAAGAAAGAATGCTTATTTTGTAGGCTTTCTGGCTATTTAAAATGGTTGCTTTATTTCCGCCGTGTCGTACTAGGCTATCAACGAGATTTATTTTATCAGCCCTTGATGTTTGAGCAACAGAATAGCGAAGCAAGTTAACACCCAACCAATGACAGTTAACAGAATGGGCACATCTTTCAATAAAACTTCTTCTGGTCGTTCGCTGCGTCCACCTTGCTCAATAATTTCGTCACTGTAACTGGCAATCTCTTCAGGGTCACTCAGCAATTGATAGCGAAAAATTCCATACAAAACAAACGGCAAAGTCAGTAACATCCAGGAAGTGGAGGCGCCATGTAGATAGGGACCAGCACTCCAAAGAGAATATGCGACAACCGTACCAGTAGTCACAACATTTTCCATTCGACCCAGTAGAGGCAAGGAATAGTATTTGAGGACAGAGCGAGGCTTGTTGCCTTTTACTTTTGCTAACCGCAGTTCTGCTTTCCGCTTTTCAATTCCCAAGAATAGCGCCAGCATTGCAGTACACATTAAAAACCAAGATGATAAAGTAATACTGGTAGCAGCAGCACCAGCATAAGCTCGGAGAACAAATCCGGTAGCGATCGCCCCAATATCTAAAATCACCATCCGTTTCAGTCGCAGATTATACGCGACCTGCAACAGGGCGTATGCAGTTATGGCTGCACCCAACCGGGGCGATCGCAACCACGCAATCATCAGAGCGCCACCCAACAGCGCCAATGCCATCACCGTAGCAACACGGATGCTAACTAATCCAGCAGCAATTGGCCGTTTACACTTGACAGGGTGCTGACGGTCAGATTCAACATCTACGATGTCATTGATTAAGTAGAAGCCACTTGATGCACAGCAAAATAATCCAAATGCTAAGAGGCTACCTAGCAGAGATTGCAGATTGATGCTAAATGCAAAAAGTGGTGCTGCAAACACCACCAAGTTTTTTGTCCATTGTCGCGGCCGCATAGCAGCTAAGTAGTACCCCGACTTCTTAGAACTAGTTGCTATGGCAGTTAAAGATTTTTCTACTACAGAGGTACGTCGAGAGTCCATAAGTATGCCTACCGCTTCTATGTCTCAGCAGAAATTTAGATATTCAACAACTTTTACGGATTTAATTAAAAATTTTCTAGTAAAAATACTTAAAAGTCTTTACCTAGATGATGTTACCCCTATTAAGTATTTTTTAGGTATCAAAAAGAATATTTTTATTCAATCTTCATTTAAGCTTTATCCAATCTTTATCTAAAAACTTGCTCACCTATGGACAAATTGTGTTTGCTGGTAGAGTCTTCTAAGTTGTATAATTTTCATTTTTGTCCATGCGTAAGATATGGAATAATAAGCTACTACTTGAATACGTAGTCAAGGGTGCTATACTGTATGGGAACAAACTTTAATCTCACTTAAGTTGTAAATGATTTACTGTCAGCTATAAATGAGGTAGTTAGAAGAAGCAATCTATCACACCAATCTTTGAGAGATTGGGGTTATAGACCTCAAACCAACAAACTTGAACTATAGATATAGTGGACGGACTTGATATCGGTTAAGCTATCAATGGTTTGCCTGCCAAGAAAATTAGAGAGTTAGCGAATGATAATTTTATGGGAAAATGTTTAAATTTTGTATGGAAGCTTCAACAAAACTCACAGATGTTTTTTTAGGCGATTTCTCGGTTAAATCTATTAAATCTCTAATGATAATATTGCTATGAATGCACATAGAGGATCTGCTGTGCTCAGTTCTGCAACTTTCAAGGTGCAACCATCTGCAACAGGGCTGAACGAGAATCATCGCCTGCGGCTGTTTTCTGGCTCTGCCAATATACAACTGTCTCAAGAAGTCGCTCGTTATCTGGGCATGGACTTGGGGCCAATGATTCGTAAAAGATTTGCGGATGGAGAGCTTTACGTTCAAATCCAAGAATCGATTCGGGGTTGTGATGTCTATTTAATCCAGCCATGTTGTCAACCCGTGAACGATCATTTGATGGAATTATTGATTATGGTTGACGCCTGTCGTCGGGCTTCGGCACGACAGGTGACGGCAGTAATTCCCTATTATGGTTATGCGCGTGCCGATCGCAAAACAGCAGGACGAGAGTCAATAACCGCCAAGCTGGTTGCTAACTTAATCACCAAAGCAGGTGCCAACCGCGTTCTCGCAATGGATTTGCACTCGGCTCAAATTCAAGGCTATTTCGATATACCTTTTGACCATGTTTACGGTTCACCAGTATTGCTAGATTATCTAGCAAGCAAACAACTGCCAGACCTTGTAGTTGTTTCCCCCGATGTTGGTGGTGTAGCACGAGCTAGGGCATTTGCCAAAAAACTGGGTGATGCTCCACTAGCGATCATTGACAAACGTCGTCAGGCACATAATGTTGCAGAAGTGTTAAATGTCATCGGCGACGTTAAAGGTAAAACGGCAGTATTAGTGGATGATATGATCGACACTGGAGGCACGATCGCAGAAGGAGCGCGATTACTGCGTGAAGAAGGAGCGCGTCAGGTATACGCCTGTGCAACTCATGCGGTGTTCTCTCCACCAGCAATGGAGCGGTTATCCACTGGCTTGTTTGAAGAAGTCATTGTCACCAATACAATTCCCATACCAGAAAACAATCGCTTTCCCCAACTAGTGGTGCTGTCAGTAGCTAATCTCTTAGGAGAAACTATCTGGCGGATTCATGAAGATACTTCAGTTAGTAGTATGTTCCGCTAGACTGGAATTTGCGTTATAAGCCTAAAAAACCCACGCTGACCCTTTGATCGGGTACGGTGTGGGTTTTTAATTATTCACGCCGCTCTACTTAATCACTAGAAGCTATAGCCTAATCCGGCTTGGAAACTGACGGCATCAGCACCACTATTTCTGTAGGCGTCAATGCCCCATTTAGTATCGCCATAAGCAATGACATGGTTGCTAACTTCTGATTCAATACCAAGGGTGACTACAGGTGCATTCTGATTGCCCAATGGGGTTTTTTGACCTTCCTCAGTTACAAAAGAATAACCACCACCGAAGTAAACGTTAGTATTTTTGGCGATGGGGGCATCGTAAGTCACTATGGGCATAATTGCAGCAGCATCACCACCATACAGCGCAGAACCCCGTAATGAAAGAGGTGTCTTAGGAACGGCGTAACGTCCTTGGATATTACCACCAATTTGGGCTTCATCGTTTCCTTGTCCGCCACTGGTTGCACCAACAGCAATACCAGCACCAATATAGTCAGCGTTTGTGCCAGCTGTTTGAGCAGATGCAATGCCGGCTGAAAGGACAATGGAAGCAACAGCAAGTACAGAGGCAGCTAATTTTGTAAGTTTCATAGAATTAATTCTCACTAGAGTTAAGTAAAATCAATGTTCTCTAGTACTAGAATCTCTTTTTTTACAAAATGTCACCTCGCGCTCCTGGTTCCCCCAAGTGGCTGAATTATTTCTCACCCGGTTGGGTGTACCAAGTGAAAAATTCAAATGACAATTATTTCTTCAAAAACCTTTGACTGAGACGAGATATAAAAATATTCACCTCTGGTATTTTCAGCCAAGAAGCGATCGCAGCAAACACCGCAAGCCCCACGAAGCCAGATACACACAATTCCAACACCAGAATCAGTAAACCTTCTTTACCTAAGAATTGCTGAGAAATAACCAATGTCCCATAACTTGCAACCCCAGTGACAATGCTACCAGCAGCCAAACCCAAAATCGGCAAACTCCACTCCCGCCAAGGTAAACCATTGAGTTTGCGATCGAGCAACCATAACAGCATTAACATTGAACTGCAATTTACACCCACTGTCGCCAACACCAAACCGGGAGCGCCAAAAGGTTTCACGAAAAACCAATCTAATATGATGTTGAGCAAGATGTTAAAAATACTGATGCGAAAAGGTGTCTGTCCATCGCCCAAGGCATAAAATACCCGCACTAAAACATCACGCCCCAAATAGACAAACATCCCAATTCCATAAGAGACTAGCAATGATGAAACTAGCTCTGTGGCTTCTGGCTTGAAAGCACCGCGCTCATATACCACCTGCACAATGGGTACAGATAGCGCTACCATCAGCGCCCCTAGCGGTAGCATGGTAAAGGCTGTGAGTAGGAGTCCTTGGCGAATGCGCGATTTTAGCTCTGGCCAATTTTCGGGGCCGGCTAGTTTGGCAAAGATCGGTAATAGGGGCAGCAAAATAATATTAGAAATAATCCCCAAGGGAGTTTGGACTAATAGATTGGCATAGTTAAATCCTGCTGCCGCACCAGGAATCGGACTAGCAAAATAAAGGTCAGTGGCAACATTAATTGGCATCATTCCAGAAGAAACTGTTGCCGGAGTCATAATTCTAATTACTTCTTGAACGCCTGGGGATTTAAAATCAAACCGTAGGCGTAATGTGCCCAATCCTAACCGCCACTGGACAATTAACTGCACTAACCACTGGAGAACGGCTCCCGCTAAAGTTCCCCAAGCTAATACCATTCCACCAATTAAAGCGTATTCCGGTTTAATAATATCTTTGCCCAGTTGCATAGCCAAGATTCCCAGACCGGCAACAACGGTAATACTGGATAATAAAGGACTAATGGAGAGTAACCAATATTGATTGGCTGTATTGAGAGTACCGAAGCCAATGCCAATTAATCCGGCAAATAAAGCCATTGGTGCCATAATGCGGAGTTGTTGAATAGCGATCGCTCTGGTTGTCGGCTCCAAACCATGACCAACTAGATCAACGATCGCATCCGCAAATAAAATTTGAGCCACTGTCACCAATAACAGCGATCCCGCTACCAGCGTTGTCACGGTTTCTACTAGAGGAGCCGCTTCTTCTCGCCGCCGCTTGGCTAAAACACTGACAACTGCACTGTGTAATGGTCCATTTACACCACCAAGTAAGATCAATAGAAAGCCAGGGATAATATAGGCGTAACTATAGGCAGTGGCAGCAGCACCAACACCAAAAGCGGCAGCGATCGCTTGCTGCCGCACTAAACCGAAGATTTTACTAATTAATGTGGCTGCGGCAACAATGCCAGCAATTCCAGCGAAAGAACGAGAGGGTTTTTGGTCTTGTTGTGTCACGAATAATACCCGACAACTCTTGCAGAGTGCATACTTTTAAACATTTAACCTGAAATTCCCCACTCTGTCAGGTAATTTTTGATAAATTAGTCATTTTAAATGCATTCGCTAAGGGTGAAGGCGAAGCGATCGCTCTCTGAGATTGCTATGATACAGCGAATTACAAGTTGCGTCATTACGAATTACCTTAGCATCAGGCTTTATCGTGTCCGCGTACCCTTATGGAATTGCAAGAAATAAATTATTCATCTTGTGGGGTGGGCATCCTGCCTGCCCTGAAGATGGGACGGGTGGGAACACCCATCCCACAAGAAAATTTGGGATGTTTTTTTATTTGTGATATCATCTCCTGCTGATTACTTATTAAACCCGAAGAACCCCACCCCGCCAAAGCTACGCTTTGTCTCCCCTCCCGAAGAGCGGGGAGGGGTGCAATGACTGTGGGAATCATAACTATTTCAGGACTTACGCAAACAATAGCTATAACCCTGATTTTGAGGTAGGGGCAATTCATGAATTGCCCCTACAGCGTGCAGTTTTGCGTAAGTCCTATATTTATACGGACATGATATGAGTCCCTTACAGGGAAGCAAGCTAGGCGCAGCGTTTAATAGAGAGCGTCATTACGAATTACGAATTAGTTAAATTACAATATCCGCAGCAAACTTCCGCAAATTTTCCTGTCGCCACTGAGCATCGTTTTTGCGATTTGTCTGCAACTCCAAAACCCGAACTCCCTTACTTGGAAGTGGGTTTAATCTTTGCTGTAATTGTTCCCAAGAAGTAATTAATTCATGCTCCACATTATAAGTCGCGCACAACTGAGCAAAATCAATATCTTGGGGAGTGCCAAAAAACTCTTCAAATGGCGGCTCAAATTTGGCGATGGGTAACATTTCAAAAATGCCACCACCATTATTGTTAATTAATACAATTGTCAGATGCCCAACAAACTTATTGCGGATTAAAAAACCATTGGTGTCATGTAACAGAGACAAATCTCCTGTTAACATCACACTACTTTGCTGGCGATGGGCAATTCCTAAAGCTGTGGATAATGTGCCATCTATGCCATTTGCACCCCGGTTAAAGTGCGATCGCACTCTTAAATTATTCGGTTTCCAGAAATATTCCACATCCCGCACGGGCATACTATTGGCAATAAACAGAGGCGTTTCTGGCGGTAAAATCTGAGAAATTAACCAAGCGGCTTTACTCTCAATGATTTCATCTATTTTCCCCATAGTCTGGTCAACAATTAACCTAACCTTAGCTTCCGCATCACACCATTTCTTTCCATAGTCGGAGGATAAAGATAAATTTATCTCCTCTACTTTGATGTCTTCTACAGATATCCGTAAATGTGTTGTTCTTCCGTGCAAAGGATCAAGGTTTTGGTCACTGGGATCAATTACCCAGCGTCGCGGTTGGGTTGCATCTATCCAGGTACGCAATTCTTTACTAGTAGGCATTTCTCCCACCTGAATCACCATTTCGGGCGCTAACTGCTTTGCTAGTTGCTGGTTTCGCAAAATCAGGTCATAGGTGGAAATCAAATAGGGGTTGAGTTCAGCATAATTTCTGACTGGGGAAAGTCCCTCTGCTAGCACAGGCCATTTGAGAGTTTGGGAAAGGTGCGCGATCGCTCTACAATATTCCTGTGGTTGCTGTGGTTGGGCAACACCTGCGATAATTACGCCGCGATCGCATTCTTTCCAATCTTTGGGCATTGGGCATTGGGCATGGGGTATGGGGTATGGGTTAGCTATTCCTGCAAAGAAGTCTTTTAGGTGAAATTGTAGAGACGCTAAATTTAGTGTCTCTCCATCAGGAACAGGCGCTAAGGGATCGCGAAAGGGAATATTCAAATGTACTGGCCCCTTTGTCGGAGTTTGCGCTCTTTCCCAACTATGAATTACCACTTGTCGCAGATAAGCAAGCATTCCCAAATCAGCAGAGGGTAAGGCTAACTCTGTTTGCCAATTTGGGTAGTTTCCATATAATCTCAATTGATCTACAGTTTGCCCAGAATGACAATCTCGCAATTCTGGCGGTCTATCGGTGGTTAATATCAACAGTGGTACGCGACTATATGAGGCTTCAATGACTGCTGAATAAAAATTTGCTCCTGCTGTCCCAGAGGTGCAAACAACTACTACAGGGCGTCCGGTTACTTTCCCTTGTCCCAAGGCAAAAAAGGCGGCGGAACGTTCATCGAGAATGGAAATCGCTTCAATGTCAGGTACTTGTTGAGCAAAGGCGACTGCTAAGGGCGTAGAGCGCGATCCCGGACAAATGATCGCACAAGTCAATCCCAACCCCTTTAGCGTCTCTGTTAAAATATAACCCCAAAGTTGATTAATGTTCCTATAAGCGATCGGCATTAAATCAAACATAGCTATAAAACAATCGTGAACCACCACACACCAACCGCGCTTGTAGTATATAGGACTTACGCAAAACTACACGCGCTCAGGGGCAATTCATGAATTGCCCCTACCTAAGAATCAGAGTTTCAGCTATTGTTTGCGTAAGTCCTGGTATAGTGTAGGCTCTGCCAATTCATCGGGAATCTCCAAGATAACTCCGTAGTCCTATTGGTGTTAAATTCCATCCTTTCATTAGGAGTCATAGTTCCCAAGACCCAAACCTTTTATCCTGAGCGTAGTCGTTCGCGGAGCGTCTCGCAGAGAAGGGTTCTCTTGCAACCTGTACCTATTATCTTGGTTTTCGCTGACGGACTTGATGCTCAAGATGTACAATTCTACCAGAAAAAGAGTTCGTTTCCTCTCAAACTTTTATGGACTGCATTTATTTAACGGGAATTCGCTGCTATGGCTACACTGGGTATCTACAAGAAGAACAGGTGCTAGGACAATGGTTTGAGGTGGATGTCAAGTTATGGTTGGATATCTCCACAGCGGCCAAGACTGACGCGATCGAAAACACTGTAGATTATCGCAGTGTTATTAGCTTGATACAACATCTGGTCAAAACGTCTAAATTTGCTTTACTGGAGAAATTGGTAACAACGATCGCAGATTCTATCCTCCAAGAATGCGATCGTGTAATACAAGTGCAAGTCATTCTGAGCAAACCTGCCGCACCTATTCCAGATTTTGGTGGCAAAATTAGCATTGAACTGATTAAAAGTAAGTCTAATCTCTAAAATACAAAACGTGTTTTTTTCAATACCTATAAGCTAGCAAAGAGAGGCGGTTTAGGTAGAGCGTGGCAGTATCTCACAAAGAGAATCTTTCCTGCCATTGCCCCCAGCACCGGCTCGTTATCAAAAAACTAAAAAATCCTGTGATCTGCTGATGAGCATTTGACTTGCATATTTTCAGATCACAAGATTTGTGATTAAGTATTAACCAGAAGCGATAAATAGTTCTAAGTAATATCATCTCTCACCATTAACAATTTAATACAATTTCAGACCGAAATTTAGACTCTAACTGAAACAAAAAATATTTGAAAAGAAAGTGATATTAAACTTTTTAATTCGATAATGATTAATTTCTAGTTGTAATTTAGGCAATATTTATTTTTTATACACATACATAATATCTGACTTTTCACGCTATGTGGAAAAGCTAACGATTGACCTAACCCCCTAAACCGTTTCCCTACTAGCGTTGGGGGAAAATTCAAAGTCTCTCTCCTAAAAGGAGAAAGAAATAGAAGTGAGGTTTTCCAGATACCGTGAAAAGTCAGACAGAAGAGACGCTAGATTATTTTCTTTAAGTTAAATGAAAGTAGTATACTGCGTTTTTATCAACTTTTGTTCTTGATTAATTTTTACACAAGTACTATACTTGTTATTTATGCTTCGCTGAAAAAAAAATCATTGCATATTTTTGAAAATTAATTTTTGATTGCTCGTAATTACATGGTACTTTGTACTTGATGTTAATGGCATGATATTAACTGGATGAACTCATCAGAATTAGCTTTGATAAGTATATAAACTATCGGAGGTTACTAACATGATGCTATTTGATAGTTAGTCAGTTTTATATTAATTAATAAAACAGGGTATTTAGGGATTGTTTATGATAAGATAATGACCTTTAGGTTGAGTTAATACTCAGAACCAAAATCTGAACCTTAGCAAACAATTTATCATCAGATGTTCACCCGAAAAATCCTAGTTGTTGAGGATGAAAAAATCCTAGCCTCAAATATTAGAAGCAGTTTACAAAAATTAGGTTATTACGTTTCAGAAATAACTAATTCTGGTGAAGAGGCAATAAAAAAGGTAGCAGAAACTCATCCAAATTTAGTATTGATTAATATCTGTCTAGCTGGGGAAATTGACGGTATAGATGTAGCGGATATTATCCAGAATCACTTCCATGTGCCTGTAGTATATCTAACAGAGTATTCGGAATCTAAAAAATTGCAAAAAAATCAGCTAAGTGAGCCTTTTAGTTACATAGTCAAACCATTTATTGAAAGTGATTTACATTTTGCGATTGAAATGTCTTTGCACAAACATCAGAGCAAAAAGATGTTGATGTTACACGAAGAAAAAGAAAGGCTGAGGGCAATTATTAACAGTATGGGCTGTGGAGTGATTGTGACATCGGCAAATGGTTGTATTCAAATGATGAATCCCATAGCAGAACTAATCACTGGTTGGAAGCAAAGTGAAGCGTTAGGTAAAAATTTAGTAGAAGTGGTTAAATTAGTTGACAAAGATATAGGAGAAACAATTGGAAATTTAGCCACTTATGTAATCGAAGCAGGTGAAGTTGTAAACTTACCGGAAAACTGTATACTAATTACCAAAGATGGCAAAGAAATAGCCCTTGGGGATAATGTTGCACCCATCCGCGATCAAAATGGCCATATTACTGGCGCAGTTCTAGTTTTTCAAGACATCACCAAACGCAAGCAGACAGAGGCACAACTGATCCACAATGCTTTTTATGATGGGATGACAGCATTACCAAATCGGGTTTTATTTTTAGATCGTCTCAGACAAACCATTGAACGTAGCAAACGCAAAAGCGATTATTATTTTGCAGTTTTATTTTTAGATTTAGATGGCTTCAAAGAGATTAACGATCGCTTCGGGCATGGAATCGGGGATGATTTTTTAGTAGCGATCGCTAGACGCTTAGAGTCATGCTTACGTGGTTGGGATACTGTAGCACGATTTGGTGGTGACGAGTTTACTATTCTCTTGGAGGATATTAAAGATATTACCGACGCTACCAATGTTGCCAAACGTATTCAAGACTCCTTAGGATTGACACTAAACCTCAATGGGTATCAATTATCTACTACAGCTAGCATTGGTATTACTTGGAATTTTAGTAATTCTAATTATGATGAGCCTGCAACTGTGTTGCGCGATGCTGATATTGCTATGTACCGAGCTAAACGGCAGGGAAAAGCTACTTATACCATATTTAGTTAATTAGCCCCAGAAGTCAGTCATGGAAAAAACCGAAAAACAGAAAATGCTTGCAGGCGAATTGTATCTGGCGGAAGATCCAGAATTAGCTGCCGAAAATAAGCGAGCTAGCCGTCTGTTGCGAAGTTACAATTCTACAACCGAAGAACAGCAAGAACAACGGCAGCAAATTTTGCAAGAGTTATTTGGAAAGATCGGTGAGAAAATATTCATTGTGCCACCTTTTCACTGTGACTATGGCAGTAATATTTTCGCTGGCGACAGATTGTATATGAACTATGGCTGTGTAATTTTAGACTGCAATACAGTTCACATTGGCGAAAATGTCTTGTGCGCTCCTTATGTGCAAATTTATACGGCTTATCATCCTACAGAGCCAGAAATTCGTCTTTCTGGTAGAGAATTAGCCGCCCCAATTAACATTGGTAATAATGTCTGGATTGGTGGTAGTGCAATTATTTGTCCAGGTGTAACTATTGGTGATAATACAACCATTGGTGCTGGCAGTGTAGTTGTCAAAGATATACCTGAGAATGTTGTCGCTGTTGGTAATCCCTGCCGCGTCATTCGGTATTTATCCTAGAATTTAACGTGTCGCGGAAGTCCCCACCCTCAGCCGTAGGCAGGGTGGGGTAGTTCACAACTTGTAATCTCTAGCAATCCAATAGAGCCAGTCTGCGATCGCATCTTGAGTTTCACCGTCAGCATCAATAGCTGCTATTTCCGATAATTTTGCAGAATATACATCTTCATCCTTACCATTAATGTAAGCCACTTCTACAAGCATATCTTTTAAACATTCATCATCTGGGGCCATTCCCAGCACTTCGACTTGCTTCTCTTCGGTAGAAGCTGATTTTCGTCCCTTCTTAGTCCATTTAGCCAGAAAGGGAAAATTCAGAGTCTCTTCGAGGTAGTAGTACCAACCCATAGCCCGTTCTTCTTTGTCTTCAGCATCTATAATGATCTCTGTTTTAATGCGATGCTCTCGGTTTTCGTCGGGTTCAACACTAGGCATAAGATAACGCTTTGCGTATAATACATTTTGTTGACCAAGCCCCTTCGGGGCGGGAACAGGGAAGAGGGAACTCTTAACAGTGCAAGAATTAGCCCCGTTCGCGCAGCGTCTTTGCCAGGAGAAGATTTAGGGTACAGAGCAACTAAATTTATTTATGAAAGAAATAAAAACATTTTTTAAGGGGACGCGTAGCGCAAGAAAAAATACGTCCTTGTACAAATCCCCTAATTTTAATTATGGGGATTTCCCTGTTCCCTGTTGCCCGTTCCCTGTTCCCTTTTAAACTCTCCTGACTTTTTGTAAACTACCCACACTTACCTTCGGGTAAGTGTGGGTAGTTTACAGATTAAACAAGTCTCAAATCAGGATAATTTGCCAACACATCATCAGATGTCAGGGTATCATTCTCAGCTTGGGGAGTCCAAAGAACTTCAATTGCCAGAAGCTTGTCGCTAGGGATACTACCAATTTGCCGCAAAGCTTGACGCAAATCATCAGCGCTGTTAATCGCTGTGGGGATTTGAAACTTACCTAGTGTCGCCGCTAGCAAGGTGACAATAATGTATTCACCAGGGCCTTCGGTAAATAGGCGGGTGGGGTTGTCGAGTTCACCAGCCGGTGGTAAGGCATCTTTAGCAAGGGCTGCTTTTAGCTGGTTGTTGACATTAGAAAGAGTTTCTTCGCTAAACTTGCTGCGTTCTGCCAGTGACAGCCGATTAAACTGACCTTCTGCTGAATTTAAACTGGCTTGTTGAGTGCCACCACCTGCATATACAAAGTATTCGGGATGGCGGAGTAAAGCGAGGCTGGCTTCTTGGAGAACTTCTGCTCTGCCTTCTGGGGTGTTAGTATCAGCAGTTTCAGCAATGTGGTTGAGTTCATTTTGCAATTCCCGGGCTTGAGCTAACAAACCTACTTGCAAGCGAGTTACCGAAACCGGAGAGTTGCTGCTGTAATCTGCTTCTTCAGTTTCACCGCTAGAGACGCGGCGGAAGGTTTGCAATAAGAAATTAGCGATCGCCAAGAAGATTAAGATGGTAAATATACCACCAAATCCTCCCCCAATACCCCAGAAGGGAATTAGGAAGGGAAAGCCAAAGCCACCACCAAAGCCACCACCAAAACCACCACCAGGGTAGTATCCGCCCCCACCACCAGGAGGTGCATAAGTGCGGGTGGAAGGCGCTCTAAAGGAGCCACCACCAATACGACCCCCACTGCGGGCTGCTAATGCTCCATCGGCATGACCAAGAGCCAAAGCTAACACCAGGCTTAGGGCTAAGAAGGTTTTTAACAGAGGTTTGATGGTTTGTTGTAGTTTTTTATGCATAATACAATCGCTTGGAAAACAGAAATTATTTATGATTTATCCCCATGCTCTTAAGAGTCTTACGGTATGTCACTAAGACCAGCCCGTAACAGCAAGTTTGTAGCCTTAATTTTTAGAGGCTACATATTCAATTTACCGCGTCTTATCTTGGGTAGACAGCGATCGCAGGGGGGATTTCTCGACTGGGGAACCGTACCTGAAGACACGTTCACGATCGCAGAAATTTGCGATGTCTACGACGGGCTATTAGGCATCGCCCAATTGTTGCGACATCTTGAAATAGCACTTTCAGACTACAGTTTTGAATTATACAGACTATTTAGATTTTTAGTGATTATTTTGACTAATTTTTTTAATCCAGTGCTGAGTAAAAAACATGACTTACCCAAACAATAGCCGAAATCATGATTTTCAGATGTAGGAGCAATACCCTACGGGAAGCCGCTTTGCGTCTACATGAATTGCCCCTACATTATCACTTTTAAATACATCTAGTATACGTATATTTACGTCTAGATAGCAGCCTAATAAATGTCCATAATGCCTATCAATCAAACCATATAGACACCATATAGCTACCAAACACTTACCCAGTTTTTTGGCATTTTGGCACAACAGCCTAGAGTATTTAGGATATTCTTTGTATTGAAGTAGCTAAATTTCATAATTTTCACCACAGTTGTTCACTGAGCAATTTGGCTATAAGTACTAGCTTTTATTTATTGTTCATCATGCACATAAATTCTCAAGTAGTGAGAAATTGACAGCAAAAATCAAATCAATACAATTAAAAAAAACAATCTTTTTGGTCAATCTTCTAAAATCGGCTGTAAATTTGTCCACCACATTCGTTTTAAAAGAAATAAAATAATAATTAGTGGCTTTGAAAGTAATCCTAATTGCAAATAAATTAAAAATTATTTGAAATCTAGTCATCAACTTTATTATGGAACATATTTCTCAACTAACAGCCGAAATCAGAGACAAAGCTGTATACCCAGATATCCTAGTCATATCCCGGATCTTCCTACCGAAAGAAGCTGTAATTGGGGAATATATGTACAATCGCTGTCTCCAAGATCCAGAACGAGTGATTGTGCTGGCGGCTAGTTGCTCAGGAGATCAAGTATTTGATCGAGGTCAACAGTTTCCGATATATCGCTGGTTTTATCCTACATACTGGCATAGTAGCTTTTTAGGAAATATCCTAAAGCCTTTGGTCAATATCGTCTGCTCATTTGTACTAGCAATTAAACTCTATTTTCGCTATCACTACCGTTATATAGAATGGGGTCACGGCTATGATTTTCCTTCACTGTTGCTATTGAGCTATTTGTTACCTATTCGCTTTTTTATCTATCTGCACGGCAATGATCTTCTTTGTAGTTTACACAATCCTGTGCTGCGATCGCTATTTAGATTAACACTTCATAGAGCTGAAGGCATTGTTTGTAACAGTTCTTATACAAGAGACTATCTCCGAACCGCTTTGCGATTAGATACTCCTATCCACGTTATTAACCCAGTAATTAGACCAGAAAAATTTGGTAATAATCTAGCGAGTCCCAGTAGCCTTGATGATTTACGTGTTCGCATGCGTCAGACGTACAACATTCCCGAATCAGCAATAGTTATTCTCTCCATCGGCAGCTTAGTAAAACATCAAGGTTTCGACCGAGTAATTGATAACATCCCACTATTGCTAACTTTTGGGGTCGATGTCCACTATATAGTTTGCGGAGAAGGGTCAAGTGAATCGGAACTGAAATCTCTGGCCCATCGTTTGCGGGTAGATAAGCGTGTACACTTTGCCGGATATGTGCCAGAGCGAGAACTGGCAGGTTATTATGCAGCCTGTGATATATTTGCCATGCTGACTTTATTAGATACTAAAGCTAATAGTGTGGAAGGTTTTGGTGTAGTTTATTTAGAAGCAAGTTACTTTGGGAAGCCTGTAATTGCGCCTCGTTTGGGCGGTGTTCTAGACACAGTTCAGCATGAAGAAAATGGCATACTAGTTAATCCCAATTCTGGTTATGAAGTGTTTCAAGCTTTCAATCGGTTGTGCAAAGATCAGCAACTACGTGACCAACTTGGCCGCAAAGGTAAAGAATTAGCCAAGCGTAGAACCCTTCACAGATCGCTTTACAAATCAGAAGGCAGGAACGCGATTTGATGACAATTAGGAGTTAGGAATTATAGCAATCTTAAGTCAATGTGAGTTCGACAAGTCTTAGTCTTATTTTACCTCTCCCCCAGCCCCTCTCCGATGCGGAGAGGGGAGCAAGAAGCTGAACTTTTCGTTGCTCCTCCCTTTCTGTTTCGGAGAGGGAGGCTGATCGAACTCACGTTAGGGACTTCCAAATAAAAAAATGTCCTAAAAACTGACCCAAAAGCCTCTCTATTTCTCCTCTCTCTGTGTTCTCTGTGTCTGGAGTGGTTCGTTTCTTTGGATAATTTATTTCTTGGAAGTCCCTTAAGTCATGCTTGAACTAACCACCACCGACAATAGTGACAACTTCTAAGCGATCGCCTGTTTGAACTTTTGTTTCCGGCCAAAACTGGCGGTGTAAAATTTCGCCGTTATATTCTACAACCACTAAGCGGGGGCTAAAACCCAACTGTTGGAGTAAGTCGGGTAAAGAAGTTTGAAACGAACAGCTATGGGTTTCCCCATTTACCTGAATCGTAATCTCATTAGACATAATATGTGGGGCGTGGGGCATGGGGCACTTGTACTGAGCGCAGTCGTTGGCGCAGCCTAAGAAGAGAAGTATGGGGCATGGAGCATTGGGCATGGGGCATTGGTTATTTACTAATGACTAATGACTAATGACTAATGACTCTTTTAAAGTTCTGGTTTAATGCGATTGAGTTGGGAGAGCAGATATTGCGTCACGAGGGTAGGCTGTTCGGCTTGCATGAGCGATCGCACCACCGCTACACGTTCGCCTCCGGCATCGATCACATCATTAATATTATTGGCATCTATTCCCCCAATGGCAAACCAGGGAATTGAGCAGTTTTTGGCAGCATAGCTGACATATTCTAGTCCTGTTGCTGCTTTACCTACTTTCGTGGGAGTTTCATAAACTGGACCTACGCCAATATAATCTACACCTTGAGCAATTGCTCCTTGCATTTCTTCTTTATTTGTGGTAGAAAGACCGATCAAACGCTGGGAACCGAGTAATTGCCGAGCAATGGCAATAGGCATATCTTGTTGTCCTAGATGCACTCCATCGGCATCCACAGCTAAAGCTAAATCCACGCGATCGTTAACAATGAATAAAGCGCCGTAGATGTGGCATAATTGCCGTAATTTTCTCGCTTGTTCCAGACGCAAAGAATCATCACTGGTTTTGTCGCGGTATTGTAGAAGCGTTAATCCCCCTTTTAGTGCCGCTTCGACATTGTTCAACAAAGTTTCACTAGGGGAAGTAACAAAATACAAACGCGATCGCCACAACAATTGATGGCGCTGATGACCCATTAAACTACTTTCTAAGGTATAAACCTGATAGCGCATCTGCTTACAAGCTTTAGCCATATTTGGCTCATAAAGCTTGCTGTATTCTTCCAACACCCGTAATGCTTCTTCTATCCGGCAAAAGTTAGCTTGCAACACCGATTTGATACTAGCTCGTTGTTCTTCCTGAGGATGGGTTAACTCAGTTCCCGGATCGCCTGGTGTATCTCGCGCCGCCCGTAATTCCGAGGTATGCCACTTAGCTACCTCTTGTCGCAAGCGCTTACATTCCAGAGCTAACTGGGCATTATTCAACCCAAATCGACACCATTCCTCAACAATTCGCAAGCCCTCACGAGCGCGGTCTAAATTGGCATCTAAAATGCGGTAGACAACTTGCTGTATTTGCTCTTTCTGGCTGTATGGCTCGACCATTACAACAACCCCGTTAGCGCTTTCATCGAAGTGTGAATTATCATATATCCTAGTAACCATAGTTAATTAATTTGCTTTTTTTTACTCAATTTTTGCTAAATCTACGCAAAACAACGTAGTAGCCAGGGTTATAGTCAATTATCCCATGTTCTTATAGACAGCGATCGGGGTAGTTTGAGGCTACAGTTTAGCAGTAAGTTTAGTCAAGTATTTTAGGGTAAACGACAAGCTGACAAATCACCAGATGTCTAATGTGACGTAGCAGTGCTACATCTCTACAAGGGTTCTGGATAACGCATATTTAATTTCACTCATATATCTATTAGATATTATGAGTGAAAATGACGTAGGTACAATTTATCAATTGTGCCTACCAAGAATTTTAGGCAACACATAATTAATTTCTGGAGATGTCTAATATCATTTATTACTATGTATTAAACATCGCCAATCGGTAAATATGTGAGTAATATTATCGACATAATGGTTTCTCAGGTTTGAGTCAGCTATCACACCAGAGCAACTGTCCGAAAATATGTGAGTAATATTATCGACATAATGGTTTCTCAGAGTATAAGAATTTATTATTGCTTCTAAGGAGTCGTGTTAAATATGATTTTCCCTCGTGTGTTTACTGAGTACCCTAAATTAGATGTTCTGCTCACAAAGCTGAAGTTTCTGAAATCAGCAAGGCTTTTATTTTTTAGTTTTTCAGTATTATCTTTTACCGTATGCGTAGGAGTGGCAAGTATGGCGTTCCTGGGTAGCGCGTTAGCGCAGCTCGCCATTGGCGTTGGCGTTAGCGTCTCTGAAAGAGAAGCCTCTCGTAGAGAAGTCATCGCTCAGATTCCATTGACACCAGATTCAGCACCTCTGGGTGAGAAAACACTCTCTCAGGTTAACGTGCTATTTGTCAACCCAAATGTCGGAGATGACAGCAAAGGCAATGGCAGCGAATCCGCTCCGATGAAAACAATTACCAAAGCATTGCGATTAGCGAACGCCAATACTGTAATTATGCTCTCCACGGGCACTTATAGCGCCGATACAGGGGAGGAATTTCCCTTAATGCTGAAACCGGGTGTTTCAATTCAAGGCAACCCTAGCAATCAAGGTAAGGACATTATCATTCAAGGAGGTGGAGATTATCTGAGTCGCAGCTTTGCTGGTCAAAACGTTGCCATTGTGGGAGCAAATCAAGCCTTGCTCTCTGGAGTAACGGTGACTAACTCGAACCCCCGTGGTTACGGTTTATGGATTGAATCTAGCAATCCGGTAATCACGGAAAATACATTTACTGGTAGTACCCAAGATGGGATTTCTGTCAGTGGGAATGCTGTACCCACCATTAGTAAGAATTACTTTGATCGCAATGGAGCCAATGGCATCACAATTGCTGGTAACTCTAGTCCCCAAGTGAAAGAAAATGTCTTTCACCAAACGGGTTTTGGGATTAATATTGCCCAAAATGCGGCTCCTGTAATCATCAGCAATCAAATTCAGAACAATAGATCGGGAATTGTGGTACAAGCAAACGCCCGCCCGATTTTACGGAATAATTCTATTCAAGATAATAAAGAAGATGGTTTAGTTGCGATCGCTCAAGCAATGCCAGATTTGGGTACTGCATCGGAACCTGGGGGTAATCAATTTCAAAATAATGCCCGCTACGACATTAACGCCAGCGCTGCAAAACAGGTGATTTCTGCTGCTGGTAACAACTTAGTGAGCGATCGCATCACTGGCAAAGTAGATATTAACCAGACAACAGCACTAGCAACACCAAATTCTCAACCTGTTCCCAACAATGTCTTACGAGAAATACCAGCAAACGGGGAAATCACCTTCTCGGCTCCCGAAATCTCTGAAACTACCAATCAGCAAACCAGCAACAGCATTTCAGTAAATAATCCTGTTCCTACACGCTTAAACAGTAAATTACTACCATTAGTCCCAGCCAATGTACCACTTTCCCCGCCTATATCCAATCAACAACCACCCACCTCTGGAGTCGCCGGTTTTCCTACTCCTAGCAGCTTGTCAGGTAGACTCCCAACTGATACTCAAGTTGCAACTTCCAGTCCAACACAGCCGCCTGGTACACCAGAGTTAAATTATGTGCGGATTGATCCTAATACCATTGAGTTTACTAACCCTGAGTATCCATCCAATTCAGTTGCACAGCCACCAGTTCCAAGGATGAGGGAGCAAACACAGCAGCCATTACCAATACTAGAAAGTGCTGCCCCAGGTGCTTCAGCACTTTTACCACTTCCCAATCAGAATATCCCTATTGCCAATACTCGCAATATCCGAACAAGTTCTGCAAGTATTCCATATCGTGGTAACTCTGCGACACAATTTGGTATCCGTTATCGCGTGGTAGTCCCACTGTTCACTGATAAGGATCGAGATTTAGTGCGATTCATCGCTCCTGATGCGTTTCCCACAGTTTGGCAAGGTCAAAGAGTTATGCAAGCAGGAGTATTTAGCAGTGAATATAACGCTAAAGAAATGCTCAAAACACTCTCTAGCAAGGGTTTAAGAGCCATTATGGAGCCGTTGAATTAATTGGGCATTGGGCACTTGTACTGAGCGCAGTCGTTGGCGCAGCCTAAGAAGAGAAGTATGGGGCATGGGGCATTGGGCATGAGTCAATAATTCTCCCTCATCTCCCTAATTTCCCTGATCTTTCCTATTCCTGAAAAACCCTATCCCGGCTTATGATCCAAACGGGTGGCTTGCTCTAGGGCGGCTTTTTCTTTGGCTCGGCGGGCATAAGGTTGTAATTGAGTGCGATCGCAAGCGGTGAAAATACTCAGGTTTTCCAAGGCTATCCCCCGCATTAACATTTCTACGCGCCAGGTTTGTTGCGCCTGGGCGATCGCTGGCGTTTGTCCTTGGGGAGTTAACAAGCCCTCACTCCATACTTGCCAACGTGTCTCAAGCTCTGACTCCGAGAGGGGTTTACCTGTTTCATTCAGAAACATGGCTGTTTGAGTATCTTTACGACTTTTTAGCCATTTTATTAAGGGATTATTAGTAAAAGAACCGTAGCGTTTACCCAAAATCCACTGATTCAGAGGCACTTGACGGACAAATCCGGGGATTGTGATTTGCAGGAAGTGCCCTTGAGTATCGTAGATTTGGTGCGATCGCTCCAAGCTAATTATTTCTGTAGCAGATAACCCAGCTCCAAATAACACATAAGCTAAGGCATAATCTCGAATTCCCAACTTCCGGGCTTGTTGCAGAATTTCGTTAACTAAACTAGCTGGTAAATCAGCTACTTCTGTGGTATTAAAGCCTCCTTGTAAGCAGTTTGTTGCTGATTCTGCTGAGGATGACATGGCTCCATGTAAAAACAACTCCACCAAATTTTCCAGAAAATCATCCCGATCTTCCCAAAGTTCGTGAAATTCGCTGGTAAACTCAATTACGGCATATCCCAAAATCATTCCATTCAGCAAACTGGCTAATTTTTCTGCGGGTAAATAGGTGTTTAAGTGTCCTTGCTGGATTACAGTAGCTAAATACCGAGCTACATAGCGGTTTGCCTCTGTTACTCCCCTGCCTAGGGCGCGGCGATTTTCTGCCGGAAATTGGTCGGCTTCACCGACCACAGACCGGACGAACTCTGGCACTCGTTCTAATGCGTGTAAGCTATCACTTGCATAATCTTTAAGAGCTTGGTAGACATTGCCGGGAGGCGTTGCTCGTCGCACCAGCGACTCACCTAAATTCTTGAAGGCTGTAGACTCTTCCAATACAGCCAAAAGCAGTCCATGCTTATTGCCAAAATTCCGAAATAGAGTCACTTCGTTGACTTCGGCTTTTTCAGCAATTTGGCGGGTTGTAGTGGCGCTGACTCCGTGAGCAGAAAACAACTCAAGTGCAGCTTGAATCAGGCGTTGACGAGTTGAAAGCAGTTGAGATGACATAGAAAAATGCAAGTGGCACTTGCACGGAAATTAGAGTTCTGCTAGCATAGCAAATGTAAGTGATACTTGCTTTCCTCTACTGTAACGAACTGCTGTACAGGTCAGGTAAATCCCTGTGGGATTGTGCCCAAGAAAAAACAAATCGCTTTATTATCCATCAACAGGAATTTTTATGACCGCAAATTTTGGGGCGATCGCCCCTGAGAGAGGCAACTCACCTCAACTCAGTTGGACAAATGTGGTATTTTTTGCTGCATTTCATGCCTTAGCACTTCTGGCTCCTTGGTTTTTCTCCTGGCCAGCATTAGGTTTGCTAGTGTTTCTCCACTGGTTATTCGGAAGCATTGGTATTTGCCTGGGATATCACCGACTACTGAGCCATAAGAGTTTCCAAGTTCCTAAGTGGTTAGAGTATGCGATCGCCCTCATTGGAGCGCTGGCTTTGCAAGGCGGGCCAATTTTTTGGGTAGGTGGACACCGCCAGCATCACGCCCACACAGAAGATATTGACTTAGATCCCTACTCTGCCCAAAGAGGATTTTGGTGGAGCCACATACTATGGATTTTCTACCCACGTCCAGAATTTTTTGACTACGAAACCTATAAAAAATATGCCCCTGACTTAGCAAGACAACCCTTTTATTGCTGGCTGGATCGCTACTTCTTGCTGTTGCAAATACCCTTCGGCTTGCTGCTATATGCTTTAGGAGGATGGTCTTTTGTATTTTACGGAGTGTTTCTCAGATGTGTCTTGCTTTGGCACTCAACCTGGTTTGTGAACTCAGCATCACACCTGTGGGGTTATCGCACCTTTGATGCTAATGATGGCGCTCGTAATCTTTGGTGGGTATCCCTCGTCACTTATGGAGAAGGATGGCACAACAACCATCACACTTATCCCCACATGGCGAAATCTGGGTTGTCTTGGTGGGAAATTGATGTTACTTGGTGGAGCATCCTACTTTTGCAGACTTTGGGTTTAGCCAAAAAAGTTGTCTCACGCCCTCCTCAAGGTGCAACTCACGGCTAAATTGCAACTCAACATTTATGAATTTGTCAGGCCGACTGCTGATTTGGCGTCGGCTTACTAATTTTTATCAGAAAAATGGGTTTAAAACCGCGTGCTTCTAGCACGGCTTTATATTTACTAGAGACACGATCTCCGTTTTGTAGACAAGTTTGTTAAGGTTTAATCATGTATGCCATCAAACGAGAATTAAAACTGAATAAAGTTGAAACCTCCTTGATGCGTGGCAATGCTGGGTTTAAGCGATTTGTCTACAACTTTGGGTTGGACTTGCTCACTGCTTCTTGGAGTCTTGAAAATGTGAAAGCGTCTGACTCCAAAAGAATTGATGCCATCAATCACAAGTTAGCTAATGCTATAAGTAATAACTGTTTTTACGAAATCCGTCGTCAGTTTATTTATAAGCAAGCTCATTATGGAACAAAGGTAGAACTTGTAGATAGATGGTATCCAAGTTCTAAAACTTGTTCTAAGTGTAATTCTATCCAAGACATGAAGTTATAGCAGTTCCCATTCAGATGCAGTACAACGTTACATCACGAGGTGTAGGGGCACGGCAATGCCGTGCCCCTACGGGTGTACCTCACGTAAACGATAACTGCTATATCAGACCGAATATTTAATTGTAAAGTTTGTCAGCATTCTCAAGATCGTGATGAAAATGCTTCTATCAATCTTGAGAATGCTCCTAAAAATAAAGTACGGTTGGCTTGACCGAAACTTAACGCCTGTGGACTGTTGTAGCCGACTACCTTGGATGAAGCAGGAAGCAGACCCTCTAGGAATACTTATTTCTAGTTGAATGGTGAGACTTGAATAAGTTTAGCCAAGTTTTGTAGAGCAGATTGAAGGTATGTTTGGGTTAAGTGATTTGAAGCAGACGCGAGTTTATCAAGAAGGCAAGCAAGAAGGAGCGCGTGAAGAAAAGTTTAGAATGATACCTTTGTTATTGAGATTGGGATTGAGTTTTGAAGAAACAGCGAAAAAGCTAGGTTTGAGTTTAGAGGAGGTTCAGCAAGAAATGCAAAAACAGCCTCCAAGTCAGGATATATAGCGGTTCTCAGTTGAGTTAGTCCCCAACTCCCTCCCCGCTCTTCGAGAGGGGACTATGATGTACCTTATATAATTAGGAAACGCTACATAACCTACAATTAGCACTACTCGCAGATACCCCTAAATATTCCTCCTAATTTTCCATTCGCACAAGTTTTAATTTTTTCTATGATTTCGCTCTCTCCCATTCTTCAAGCTAGACTTTCCCAACCCTTAAAAATTGGCTCCTTGGAGGTAAAAAGTCGGGTTCTCCAGTCGCCTCTATCTGGGGTGACGGATCTGGTGTTTCGCCGTCTCGTGCGTCGCTATGCGCCAGATTCGATGATGTATACCGAAATGGTGAATGCTACGGGGTTGCATTATGTCAAGCAATTACCCAAAATCATGGAGGTAGATCCCAATGAACGCCCAATTAGTGTTCAACTATTTGATTGTCGTCCAGATTTCCTGGCAGAAGCAGCAATAAAAGCAGTTGCCGAAGGTGCTGATACTGTTGATATTAATATGGGTTGTCCTGTTAATAAAATCACTAAAAATGGTGGCGGTTCTTCGTTGTTGCGGCAACCGGAAGTGGCAGAAGCAATTGTGCGGGAAGTGGTAAAAGCTGTTGATGTCCCTGTGACAGTCAAAACCCGTATTGGCTGGAATGACAATGAAATTACCATTCTCGACTTTGCCAAGCGGATGGAAGATGCCGGGGCAAAAATGATCACAGTACACGGACGCACTCGCGCCCAAGGGTACAATGGCAATGCTCGTTGGGAATGGATTACCCGTGTAAAAGAAGTGCTTTCTATCCCAGTGATTGGGAATGGAGATATTTTTTCTGTTGAAGCGGCGGTGAGATGTTTAGAACAAACTGGCGCTGATGGTGTTATGTGTTCCCGTGGAACTTTGGGTTATCCATTTTTGGTGGGAGAAATTGATCACTTCCTGAAAACTGGGGAGATATTGCCGCCACCAACCCCAATTGGACGTTTGGAATGTGCAAGAGATCATTTACAAGCATTGTGGGAATATAAAGGCGATCGCGGTGTTCGTCAAGCCCGTAAGCACATGACTTGGTATGCTAAGGGTTTCGTTGGTGCTGCCGAACTTCGAGGACAGCTAAGTTTGGTTGAAAAAGTAGATCAAGGTTTGGCAATGATTGACCAAGCAATTGAAAAACTAGCTAATGGTTATGAATTAGAGGAAGAAGCCCAAGGTAGTTTGGTGATGCTGTGACGTGGTTAGCTTTTCAAAAGTATTACTGGGTTTTATAGCATTTCCCAAGCTAGTAAGGTACACCCGTAGGGGCACGGCAGTGCCGTGCCCCTACACCTTGCGATATAATGTTGTACCTCATCTGAATGGGAACAGCTATAGTGTAGCAGTAGACGAATTGTTGGGTTGATTCATGCGATCGCAAAACTGTTTCAATCCCTAATAGGGATTTTGGTTAATTGCAATATATTACAATCAGTAAGCTATTTTCGCTTATTCCCGTTTCAATCCCTAATAGGGATTTTGGTTAATTGCAATCTTTATTGAGATAATCTTCAATTGCTTTTATGTCGTTTCAATCCCTAATAGGGATTTTGGTTAATTGCAATTCGGGCTATCCACGCCGTGGTGTACAAATCGGAGAAAGGTTTCAATCCCTAATAGGGATTTTGGTTAATTGCAATTCAAATCCCGCTCTTTTTTTGCGAACTCTTCAGCAGTTTCAATCCCTAATAGGGATTTTGGTTAATTGCAATGCTATTGCTGTCTAGATTGTGGTAGTATTGAAGGTTTCAATCCCTAATAGGGATTTTGGTTAATTGCAATTTAGCCCGTTATGGACGGTGACAGCAAACGTCATGTTTCAATCCCTAATAGGGATTTTGGTTAATTGCAATAAATATGGTTGGCTTGCTCATTGTATAGATAATCGTTTCAATCCCTAATAGGGATTTTGGTTAATTGCAATACAATCATAAATTACCTCAGAATATAAATATAGAGTTTCAATCCCTAATAGGGATTTTGGTTAATTGCAATCCACCATTTACTGGTGGGCAGTGTCCAATTGGTTATGTTTCAATCCCTAATAGGGATTTTGGTTAATTGCAATCATAAGTAACGCTCTGAATAGCATTAGACGCATACGTTTCAATCCCTAATAGGGATTTTGGTTAATTGCAATTCTCTCACATCTCACATGAAGGGAATTTACTACGTTTCAATCCCTAATAGGGATTTTGGTTAATTGCAATACAGCTTAATTCCGCGATCGTGTCTTCGGGCGTACAAAGTTTCAATCCCTAATAGGGATTTTGGTTAATTGCAATTCACTGCATACCCGCTCATTGGGAGCTATCGGGGTTTCAATCCCTAATAGGGATTTTGGTTAATTGCAATAAGGGCAACTGAAATAGCCGCTAACGCGATTGGAGTTTCAATCCCTAATAGGGATTTTGGTTAATTGCAATGTTGTGGCCATGGCTGTGGCTCCCACATTGGGCACTGCTGTTTCAATCCCTAATAGGGATTTTGGTTAATTGCAATGTGAAAGTCGAGATGAGTGATGAAATTTACTTGGAGGTTTCAATCCCTAATAGGGATTTTGGTTAATTGCAATGGCCGAGAGAAATTAATCCCAGACTTAAAACGATTCGTTTCAATCCCTAATAGGGATTTTGGTTAATTGCAATTCAAACAAACGGTACAACTGAGATTGTGCCAGTAGTACGTTTCAATCCCTAATAGGGATTTTGGTTAATTGCAATGAAGTAGGGTCAGAACGTGATCTTCTCTCCTCTCCGTTTCAATCCCTAATAGGGATTTTGGTTAATTGCAATATTACCCGATCCACCAACGGCTCCGTTTTCGGGTGGTTTCAATCCCTAATAGGGATTTTGGTTAATTGCAATGGTTGGTTATTTTCATCAGCTAGATTTATGATTGGTTTCAATCCCTAATAGGGATTTTGGTTAATTGCAATAATTCGACTTTCACGGCACAGACAAAATTTTCAAAGTTTCAATCCCTAATAGGGATTTTGGTTAATTGCAATGCAAGCCCAGCCTGAGGGGTGTTGATTGGAGTTGTTTCAATCCCTAATAGGGATTTTGGTTAATTGCAATTTTATAATATGCCTCAGCCAGCTAAATTATTCTATGATTGGAGTTGTTTCAATCCCTAATAGGGATTTTGGTTAATTGCAATAGCTTGGTCGTTCATCAATTTAATTTCCCAATCAGATGTTTCAATCCCTAATAGGGATTTTGGTTAATTGCAATTTGTCGGTGGGATCATACGCAAAACCTTGGGTGAGTTTCAATCCCTAATAGGGATTTTGGTTAATTGCAATTCAAGGATGCAGAACTCAAGGTCGCCGTTACAGGTTTCAATCCCTAATAGGGATTTTGGTTAATTGCAATCTAATACAGATGTACTAGAAGCTAAAGTTTTGTTTCAATCCCTAATAGGGATTTTGGTTAATTGCAATACAATTGATGGACTCCCTCAACCATCTCAATTAGCTAAAGTTTTGTTTCAATCCCTAATAGGGATTTTGGTTAATTGCAATAAATCTCGCCGACCGGGAACAGGCGATACTCGATGTTTCAATCCCTAATAGGGATTTTGGTTAATTGCAATCAGCATATAAGCTGAGTTAAGAATAATAGCTATCCGTTTCAATCCCTAATAGGGATTTTGGTTAATTGCAATGTAGCCACGGCGGCCGACGGATCAACCCCAATTGTTTCAATCCCTAATAGGGATTTTGGTTAATTGCAATAGCATAGTAATAACAGGATAACCGGGTGCAGGATTGTTTCAATCCCTAATAGGGATTTTGGTTAATTGCAATTAGTTGTGCCAGTTACCATTCCAAGAGAAATAAGAGTTTCAATCCCTAATAGGGATTTTGGTTAATTGCAATTGTGGTGCATTTTTAGCGCGGTAAGTATCGAGCCTTTGTTTCAATCCCTAATAGGGATTTTGGTTAATTGCAATTTGATTGCCAGTGTACAATACGTTCCTTAATTCGTATTGTTTCAATCCCTAATAGGGATTTTGGTTAATTGCAATGTTTCGTTTGAGTTTTTCACTAATAGTTTTGCTGTGTTTCAATCCCTAATAGGGATTTTGGTTAATTGCAATCAGCAAAAAGAAAATACTGGTTAGGAAGGTTTTTGAAAGTTTCAATCCCTAATAGGGATTTTGGTTAATTGCAATTCAAAATCATAAGCGGTTACAGAAATTAATCTGTGTTTCAATCCCTAATAGGGATTTTGGTTAATTGCAATTTTCATGAATCTGTTGGAGCGTCAAATCTGGCATTGGTTTCAATCCCTAATAGGGATTTTGGTTAATTGCAATACAATATCGCAGTAGAGTACGGGCGGTGGTTGCGTTTCAATCCCTAATAGGGATTTTGGTTAATTGCAATCGCTGGCTTCTGAAAGCGCTGCTGTATTTGGTTTTCAAGGTGCAGTTGCGCGAGTAAGTGAATCATAACACAGGGAATAGTGATAGCACAAGATGTAAATCGCTGAAAGCCAGTCTCTGTAAGGTGCGCGGATGGTTTTAGAGTACGAAAACCCTGAAAGTCTTATACAGATGGAGCGTAGAGCCTTTTTTGCCTCTTCTCATTTTGTACACCTACCCATCCGCGCATAAGGCAAGAAAATTAGCCTAATTAGCGATCGCTACCACCATTAAAATAAGCGATCGCCTGACACTTGCACACCTTAATGTACCAAATCAGGGAACACCTCTTGTACAGCCGGATGGACTAAGTGATGATTCCGCACATTCACACCCTTAGCTAAGGCTGGGTTAACTTCCAGTGCCATAATTCCCAAATTCGCCAACTGGACAACATAAGGTAATGTACTGTTATTGAGTGCCTGAGTTGCTGTCCAAGGTACCGCTCCTGGCATATTAGGAACGCCATAATGCACTACGCCCTCTTCAAGGTATACCGGATTTGTGTGGGATGTGGCGTGTAAGGTTTCTATGCAACCGCCTTGATCAACGGCTACATCAACTATTACCGAACCAGGACGCATTTGTTTAACCAATTCGCGGGATACTAATATTGGTGCCCTGCGTCCCAGTACTAAAACTGCACCGATAAGCAAATCAGCTTCAATGACTGCAACTTCAATATGGGCTGAGTTGCTATAAAGCAATTCGACTCTAGAGCCAAAGAGGGTTTCTAAGTAAGATAAGCGATCGACACTCACATCTAAAATCTGGACGATCGCACCCACGCCCACAGCAATTTTAGCTGCTTCTGTGCCGACAACGCCGCCACCTAAAATTACTACTTTACCTGGTTTGACTCCAGGGACACCGCCCAAAAGCACACCTCTACCACCTTGCTGACGTTCTAGGAATCTCGCCCCAAATTGTACTGCAAGGCGACCGGCAATAACGCTCATGGGGGTGAGCAAGGGTAATTTGTTAGCGCCAGGTTGTTCTACAGTTTCGTAAGCGATCGCAGTTGTGCCACAATCAATTAAATGTTCTGTCAATTTGCGATCGGCTGCTAAATGTAAATAAGTAAATAATATCTGCCCCTTCTGCAAAAACTTATACTCAGATGTCAGTGGCTCTTTGACTTTAACAACCAATTCCCGATTCCAAGCCGTTTCTGATGTCGGGACAATTTCGGCTCCAGCACTTCTGTAGTCGTCATCTGAGAATCCAGCACCATTACCTGCTTGCGTCTGGACAAAGATGCTATGACCATTTTCCCGCAGCACCCGCACACTAGAAGGACTTAAACCGACCCGAAACTCTTGATCCTTATTTTCCTTGGGAACGCCGATTTCCATATATCGCCTCTGATAATTAATTTTTTTGTTTAACTGTAGCCTGCCAATCTCAAGCTTGCTACTTTCGTCTTCTTAGTTCCGTATTAGAGATAGCTAATCTTGTTCATTACCTCTAAACGACGTTCATTTATCTGTGAACTAGACCAGGGTGCTTCGGTTAAAAAGTGGTGTAATTGATGGTATTCCACTCAGATGGCGTTTTCTGCCATCTGAGATAGGTTTTTTCTCTCGCTTTCCCCCAATAATCCCCCTAAATAATGCCTAAACCCTCTTTTTTGGGCTTTATGAGTAAATGCTTCATCAAACCGTTGACACCATTTCTCAAAACACAGGGGCATGGCTGCGGGGGTTGTCTCTTTCATTGGGTGTTACTTCGACGTGAAAGCTATACTAGGATAGTATTATACTCTGTTTTTACCTTTTATTTTGTTTAAGTCCCACTAACAAAATCGCATTGCTCCCAGTTAGTGGACTGGCTCTCTAGGGAACTATAACTACAAATCAGGTTAAGGAAGTTGTAGTGATGAGAGTTGTACCCTTTCTATTGATATTAACAACTGGGTTCTTCACTTCGGGAATGCTGTTACCAGCAACGGCTCAGGTGAGATCCGATGGGACTACCAACACCATTGTCAACAAAAGTGGTAATAATTTTAATATTATTAACGGTATAAATCAAGGTAATAATTTATTTCACAGTTTCAGTAATTTCTCTGTGCCTACTGGCGGTTCGGCGACTTTTGATTTAACCAACACGCCAAATATTACAACCATATTTAGTCGAGTTACTGGTGGAAATGTTTCCAATATTAACGGATTAATTCAAACTCTCAACGGTAATAATGCTGTAAGTTTGTTCTTAATGAATCCTGCAGGGATTGTATTTGGTAAAGATGCCAGTTTAAATATTAGCGGCTCATTTGTGGGAACAACGGCGAATAGTATTAAATTTTTCGATGGGACAGAGTTTAGTGCTGTGAATGCAAATGCCAAACCCTTGTTAACGATGAGTGTGCCGATTGGGTTACAGATGGGACAGAATGCAGCACCGATGCAAGTGCAAAGCAATCTTACTGCAGGACTTGACCTGAGTTTGGAAGCCGGTCGCCTAGACTTGCAAGGGCAATTGGTAGCGGGGAGAGATATTACCCTCAAAGCCCAGAATACCGTGCAGATTCGGGATACCGTCACAACTCCATTCCTGGCTCAAGCAGGGAGAAACTTAACGATTCAGGGGAATCAGAGCATTGATATCCTGGCATTGAACCAGCCCAACGCGGCACTTCAGAGTCGGGGCAATTTGAGTTTGATCAGCAACGGTAATATTTCTGGCGATGCCCATTTTCTCAGTGGTGGTAATGTGTTATTTCAAACTTTGACTGGCGCTCCAGGTAAATTTGTCAGTCAGTTTGATCCAGTAATTTATGCCAATGGCGATGTAGTATTTGGTGACTACATGGGAGCGGCATTGAAAGTGGAGGCGACAGGGAGCATTGAGGGCGGGAATATTACCATTGTCAGACCCGATGCCACCATTCCCGTCAGCGATCCCGATTTTATAACTTTAACCACTCAGCCTGCGGTGATTTTGCGGGCAGGTGTGCCATCAATAGCTACATCAAATTTGCCACAACTGGGAGTAGGTGATATCAATACTAATTTCACGACGGGGACGGTGGCAGGGCTTCCTCCAGGCAGCATTAGTATTAGCAAGATCAACACGTCCAATGCAACGGGGCAAAATGGTGGTTCAATTACTCTAACTGCCCAGGGTGATATTACAACGGAATCTTTGAATTCGTCGTCGTCGTCGATTTTTGGCAATAGTGGGAATGGAGGAGCTATTACAGTTTCCACAACTAACGGTAATCTTTCTGTCAATACCGGTGTATTGTCAGCAGCAACTTCCATCTTTGGCAATAGTGGGAATGGAGGAGCCATTACACTTTCCACAACTAATGGCAATCTTTCTCTCAATGGCGGTGTATCTTCAATAACCTATTCTCTCTTTGGTCAATCATCTGGGAATGGAGGAGCCATTACACTTTCCACAACTAACGGTAATCTTTCTCTCAATGGTGGCGTATATTCAGACGCATTTTCTGTCTCTGGTAAATCTGGGAATGGAGGAGCCATCACACTTTCCACAAATAATGGCAATCTCTCCAACCAGGGTGATATTTATTCCCCTTCTTTCACAACAACAGGGAATACGGGAAATGGAGGAGCCATTACACTTTCCACAAATAATGGCAATCTCTCCAACCAGGGTGATATTTATTCCCAGTCTTTCACAATAACAGGGAATAGTGGGAATGGCGGCGATATCTCCCTTTCCACAAATAATGGTAGCCTCTCTAACCACGGCGATTTGTATTCCTTCTCCTTCTCAAAAACAACAGGAAATAGTGGGAATGGAGGCAATATCGCCTTTTCCACAAATAATGGCAATCTCTCCAACCAGGCCGATTTGTATTCCTTCTCCACCTCAAAAGTAGGGAATAGTGGGAATGGCGGCGATATCTCCCTGGCTGCCCAAAACGGCAGTATCCTTGGCAAAGCTAGCAGCTTGTATACTTTTTCAATTGCGCCCCAAGGAACCGCAAGCGATGGCGGATCTGTAACATTAGATGCTCAAAACCAGATATCTGGACTAACACTACTAACAACATCCTCTTCTGCTAAGGCGGGAGATGTGTCAATTGTGGGGCGAGGAGATCTGGCGATCGCTGATACCACCATCCTGACTAGTAAGCAAGTCACCGTTAACACACCATTCACGGGAGAGATCCCCATTACGGTGGATGGCACAGGGCGATCAGGGGATGTCAACATCAGCAGCGCGGGCAATCTCACCCTCAGCAACAGTTCCATTCAAAGCGACACCAAAGGCAACGACCCCGCAGGCAACGTCACCCTCACCAGTCCCGGATTGATTCGCTTTGACAACAGCCAAATTGCCAGTAGCACCAGCAATATAGGACAAGCCGGAGACATCAACATCAATGCCCCCAGTGTCAGCGTCACCGACAACGCCAAAATTTCCGCCGCCACCCAAGGCAGTGGCAGGGGCGGCAATATTAGCATCACCACCGGGCAATTAACCCTGCAAGATGGGGTGGAACTGACGGCATCCTCCTCTGGCAGCGGTAGAGCAGGCAATCTAATTATCGCCGCAGATGAGGTGACACTGAATCAGGGGTCAAGGGTGACTTCTAATACCTCTAGCAGTGGAGCGGCGGGAGAGGTGAAGCTGACAATACCGAATGGTTCACTGTCACTGCTCAATGGTTCCGAAATCTCTACATCTACTCAAGGCACCGGCGATGCTGGTAACGTGGGTATCACCGCCAATACTGTGACTGTCCAAGGAAGTAAAATTAGTAGCCAATCCTCTGGTAGCGGTAACAGTGGTTTGTTAGATTTAACCACGTCCCAACTGACATTAGCAGACAATGCCGAACTTTCCACAGCATCATCAGGGAGCGGTAAAGCGGGGAACATCAGCGTCCAAGCCCAACAAGTCACTCTTGGTAATGGCTCACAAATCACTAGTCGCAGTCAAGGTACTGGTGATGGTGGCACGATTCAAGTAGAGGCTGGCTCCCTGCTGTTAAATGGCGGTGCCCAAATCAACGCTCAAACCACCTCTGGCAATGGCGGTAACCTCATACTCTCCCTTGGGGATATGCTCCAGTTGTGGAATCAGAGTTTACTTTCTGCCGCAGCTGGGGGCAATGGCAATGGTGGTAATATTACCATTAGCAGTCCCTTCATTATTGGTTTAGGTAATAGTGATATAGTTGCTAATGCCTTTCAAGGTAATGGTGGCAATATCGAAATTACCACCAATGGTATCTTTGGGTTGAAATACCGCGATCACCTGACGAACGATAACGATATCACCGCTAGTTCCCAGTTTGGTGTCAACGGCACTGTGCAAATTAATCACATCGGTGTTGACCCCACCTCTGGCTCAGTGGAATTGCCAGTGAATGTTACCGATCCGTCACAGCAAATTGCCAGTGGTTGTGCTGCCAATCAAGGCAGTAGTTTTGTGGCTACAGGAAGGGGTGGGATACCCCAAAATCCAACACAGCAAATTGGGAGCGATGTCTACGACGGGCTACGCCTACGCCCTTGGTCTGATGTCCGTGATATCTCTGCATACCGCACAACACAAGCCTTACAAGCACAAATACCCAAATCTCCAGAGGTACTTGTGCAAGCTACTGGTTGGCGACGTAATGCTGATGGCAAAATCGAGATATTTGCAGATAAATCTCCTCTTCTGGTGCAACAACCATTAACTTGTGCTGCTGTGATCAAAAGTTAATATATCATCAATCATCCCCTATCCGTGAGAGGTTAAGGTAATTGCACTTTTGTCAAGAGGGTGCAGGAAAAGGCGATAAATCCAGCTTGGAGACTGGCTTTCGGAGATATTTAACCACGCCTAAGTCTTGATTCTCTGGGGCAGCGAAGTACTTAATCGGGTCATCCGCAATGCCATAGTCATAAGCGACACTAAAATGGTACAAACCGCGAAATATCATCTCCAAAGAAATGCGGTCAAATGGCAGAGATAATTCGTCTGCAACAGCATCTCCCAAGTCAACCAAAACAGCATAAAATAACCAAGTAGCCCAGACTTGTAACTTCACACCATTAATAGAACCAGTCCACAAATAAGATAGCCCCAGTAAGCGTTTTACTGCGTAAAAAGCTTCTTCAACTCTCCATCTTCGGCGATATAAATCTGCAACGACATAGGGAGGTAATATTTGGGGGTCGAGGACAGAAGTAATGTCAGAATAGCTAGTTTCACCAATTTCTGTTCTCAGTTTCTCAATTCAATCTGAGTAGCCCAAACTCTTACCCTTGACTATTGCCCCAGTATTTATACAATATATAAAGAATAGTAACAATTTATTAAAAGAGCGATTGTATAGCTCCCGACTAGGAAGCTTTTGCTGAATTTATCAAGTCATCTTGGCATTCAAGCACTGCAATCAGCTCACAAGCTACCCTGACTTCTCACGTCATCTGGAAAATTCAAAGTCTCTCTCCTTTTAGGAGAGAGAAATAGAAGTGAGGTTTTCCTTCCAGGTATAGAGTGAAAAGTCAGATAAGCTACGTAAGTGTTCGGTAAAAGAACGAGTATATTCCTTTAACTTTTACCGCTTATACCTGCTTGGCGTGACTTCTACCAGAAGTCTCATATCAAATCCCGTTTGCCGAAAAAAGGTTTCTGAAAAAATGACACAAACACAACCAACAATTACACCTAAACTAGAAGAGCCGAAGTTTGGCTTTAACGAATATGCCGAACGCTTGAATGGTCGAGCCGCAATGATTGGCTTCGCTTTGATGCTGGTGATTGAATATGTCACCAATCAAGGGGTGCTATCATGGCTGGGTCTGAAGTAGTGCCAGCAATAAGCACAAGGTGGAAGTTCTAAGCTAGTAGTTAAAAGAGTTTCAACCAGCTGGAACAACCAGTTGGTTTTGACTTCAATAATTAATAGGGAAGTACCTCACTCTAGATACAATTAAACTTATTCATAAATTCTTGCCCTAGAATGTAAGCAAGAGAGGAATCAAAATACCTATTAGTGATTGAAATATCATAGACTTGCAACTAGTAAGCTAAAAAACATCTAATTTGCATAATCGAATTCAATATAACTCTTGTGGGGTGGGCATCTTACCATTGGTGTCAACTTAGAGCTAGGGCGAATAGAATTCGCGGCTATACAAACTCTCGTCCGCCTACGCGGACTAAGAAAAATTAATGTTTTTAACCCGCGCAGGTGGGTTTCGTCTGTGTAGACAAGCCAGTGCGTTGGGCGGCTCCGCCGACTTGAAGCACCTGGCGCGCGGTTTCTAACCGCCCTTTTCACGTTAACTTGACACTAATGGCATCTTACCCACCCAGTATATGCAGTTTAAATGTGGAACAGCTTATATGCAAGGCAATTAATGATTAAACTTACTCCCTTACTAAAGAAAATCATAATTAGTGTCAGCCTTGGATGAGAAAGGCAAATTAGGGGTAAGGTATTCTTGGTAAATATACACAAAAGGTGAACTGGAACCAACCAAGCTGTGATGAATGCTGTATTACCTCGTTTTTTGAAGTCAACCTACCGAAAAGAGCCAATAATCAGTGTGTTGATGACGATGGGCGTTATGGATGCCCTGATTGGCGGATTGAATGATAGCTGGTCGTTGTTAGCTTTTGGTTTGGGAACCACAGGGATAACGCTAGGCTTTAAGTTGTGGCGTTTCCAGCAACGTCGTCCTCTCCCAGAGGAGCCTGTGGTGCAACATTATTTGCCCTCTCGTTCTTCTACTGCGCCTTTACCAATGTTAAGCGTTTCTAAGAGAAAACCACCTCTTTAGGATATGCAGAGTTATTACTTAAATAACTCTGTAAAATTTATCAAAACACCGTAATACCCCATCCCTCTACAGGGTGGGGATTGCAAGTTACGATTGACGATTACATCTGTAACCAATTTTTGCCGTAGGCAACATAGGGAACAGATGTATGAGGAATGAGCTATTTTTTAGCAGGTAACGCGAGGGTTTTAATATAATCTCTAAGGATTTCAGCCATAGATAGCTGTTTCTTCTCCGAGTATTCCTTGATAATTTGATTTGGTTAACTGGATCTATAATCTATAAAAGTGAGGAAAAAGAGTGAGTAGTAAGGGAAGAGGTAGCGGTAATTTTCTGCGCCCATATATTCTCCTGGCATTTATGGCAGCAGTCGCCCTTCCGGTGACTATCTGGGAAGGGTTTTCTATTCATCAAGCTCATGCTGCCACTGAATTAACGCCAGACTCCCAAGCTACCACCAGCTTTGCTAATGCCCAACTACTTTACACACTCAGAGGACATGACGGAACCGTTAAATCCCTCGCTTTCAGTCCAGATAGCAAAATTCTGGTGAGTGGAGGTGCAGAAAACGAGGGTATAATTCGCCTATGGAATCCAACAAACGGCAAAAGGTTGGGAAGTATTAATAAAGCACACAAAACAGCCGTAGAATCTTTAGTGATTTCGCCAGATGGTCAAACCCTCGCTAGCTGTAGTGATGACAACACGATTAACCTCTGGAGCCTGAAAAATTTCAAATTTACCCGCTCTTTTGTCGGACATACCAGTAACGTATTATCTTTAGCGGTATCTCCTGATAGTAAAGTTCTAGTCAGTGGAGGTTTGGATGGGATTCGTCTCTGGGATTTGCTACAGCAACGCCCTCTAGGGATTCTGGTGGGTTTTGATAATTTGATTTATACCCTGGCCATTAGTCCTGATGGACAGACTTTGGCTAGTGGTGATGATAAGGGTGTAATCAAGTTGTGGAATTTGAGTACTGGTAAATTAATCAGTGAATTTGTCGCTCATTCTAATGCTGTTAGTGCTGTCATATTTACACCAGATGGAGAAACTTTAGTTACTGCTAGCCGCGATCGCACCATCAAACAATGGAATATTAATACTAGAGAATTAGTCCGCACCCTTACAGGACATAATAACTGGGTAAATGCGATCGCCATTAATCCCGATGGACAAACCCTTGCTAGTGCCGGCAGAGATGGGATTAAATTGTGGAATTTAACTACAGGTGAGTTAATCAAGACACTGAGTGGACATACAGACTGGGTAAGTGCGATCGCTTTTAGTCCAAATGGTAAAATTCTTGCCAGTGGTGGATTTGATCAACAAATCAAGATTTGGGGCATTCCACTAAAACGTAAGTAATAGCGGTAGCTCATGGGTTTTCCCACGCGCTCGTTAGCGAGTAGCGTGTCGCAGACAAGACTTGCTAATGCTCCGCTAGTGTTAAGAGAGAAGAGGGCGCAGCCTAGTACGACACGGCGTAAATAAAGCAACCATTTTAAATAGCCAGAAAGCCTACAAAATAAGCATTCTTTCTTTTTACTTTTGCCTTCTTGTACTAGGCTGTTGTAGTGACTACCGCCCAGGTTTCCAGCCTGATGGTGATTTTTAGATTGTTTGCTAAAATTTGGTTTTGCATTTTCAGAGTTGTTATAGTAAAAAATCAACCAAGGCTCAGATCAAATTTTGCCAGAACTAGCCAAAATCAATGATGGTATCAACCAAAAGCGATGTCTACGACGGTCACTGAGCGCAGCCGTACCACTTCGTGGAAGCAAGCTACGCGAAGCGTCTCGTAGAGAAGTGCGGGCTACGCCTACACCAAATGTTGCATAACTGTGAATACTTGATGAAAATACAGCCAAGCTAATATCTGATCCAGAAAATTACTGTCAGTATAAACATAGGTAATTTCCAAATCATCTATGCAGCTACTTGCCCTCTAGACCGGAACAATTTCTGAACTTAGACAATCTTAGAAATGGTCATCGTCAGTAAATGCACTCAGGCAAAAGTCAATATCTCCTCTGAAGCAAAGGTTTCAACGGTGAAACGCTATTTGAAACGTCAAATAACTTGCTACTTAAATGATGTTTAATTTTCCCGAACTGTTTTTGATCCCCATTTCGATAGAATGACTAGGCAGAACCCTAAAACTCAAAACCGCTTTTGACTGCGACGCCCATGAATCAATTGAACAATGGTTTTACGCTATTTCTAAGTCTGCTAGTCGAGGCGATGCCTTTTTTGCTTCTTGGGGTTTTATTCTCCAGTTTGCTGCTGTTTTTTGTTGATGAGCGCAAATTAGTAGAAAGAATGCCCAAAAATCCCCTATTGGGTGCTTTAGTTGGTAGTATGATCGGCTTTTTATTTCCGGTGTGTGAGTGCGGGAATGTACCGGTAGCGCGGCGGTTCCTGATTCAGGGAGTACCCACACCTGTTGCAATTGGTTTTTTGCTAGCAGCACCCACAATTAACCCGGTGGTAATTTGGTCAACTTGGACAGCATTTCGAGATCAGCCAGAAATAGTGGTCTTACGAGTGGTATTTTCTCTAGTAATTGCCACAATTATCGGGTACGTTTTCAGTTTTCAAAAGGACTTAAATCCTATAGTCCAACCTGCGATCGCTCGTTATATGAAGTTTAATCCACCCACGCTCTCTGAAACCAAACGCCGTGGTAAGCGTTCCCAAGTAGAAGAGGAAGCAGCGATACCAAATATCTTGCAATCGGGGACTTATATCTTAGGAGGAAAAACAGGTGCGCCTCTGCGAATAGATGCTAATTTGGTACCGCCTACCTCAATGTCTACTTCCAATAAACCCCTTGCAGATAAACTGCGCCTAGTTGTGGATAATAGCATCCAAGAATTCCGAGAACTGGGCGGAATCATGATTTTAGGAAGTGCGATCGCTGCGGCTATTCAAATCCTCGCTCCCCGTGAATTAATTCTCAGTTTGGGTGCTGGGCCGATTACCTCAATTGTCGTCATGCTGATATTAGCAGTGGTGGTGTCAATTTGTTCTACAGTGGATTCTTTTTTCGCCCTATCTTTTGCCTCAACCTTTAGCAGTGGTTCATTGTTGGCATTTCTGGTGTTTGGGCCAATGATTGACATCAAAGGCATTGGTTTGATGTTATCGATTTTTAAACCGAAAACGGTTTTTTACTTATTTGCTTTAGCAGCACAATTAACATTTGTATTCACCCTTTTCCTGAACTTGCACGTCCTTTAAAAAATTAGTCATTTGTCATTTGTTAATGACCAATGACCAATGCTCAATGCCTAATGAATAACAAAAATCCCAAATCTAAAATCCCAAATCTGTTACTCCCTTGGCTGGATGCTATCGCAATTACAGCTTGGGGCACTTTGATGTTGAGATATTGGCTAACTAACAAGCTGAACCTGTTGATTCACCCAAATTATATTTGGTTCGTAGTGGTGACTGGTATCAGCTTGATCGTTATTGGTTTCTCGAAGATGCAGGAACTTTGGCAACGCCGTCGCCGTGATGTGACGCCAAATGCCCAGCATATTAGTTTATTTCCCCCTGGTTGGGGCAGTACTTTGTTGTTGACCACAGCAATTCTAGGTTTTATCATTACACCTCAAGTTTTTGCTAGTGACAAAGCACTACAAAGGGGTGTGACGACTGATTTATTGGGAAGTACGCGTGTCAAACCCCAATCCTTTCGGGCTACTGTTCGTCCAGAAGAGCGATCGCTTGTAGACTGGGTACGCACCGTCAATGTCTATCCAGAGCCGGATACATACAAAGGTCAAAAAGTCAAGGTGCAGGGATTTGTCATCCACCCGCCAGATATCGGAAAAGAATATTTGTTCTTAGCACGATTTATCTTAACTTGCTGTGCAGCAGATGCTTACCCTGTGGGATTGCCCGTCAAACTACAAAATAATCAAGAGACTTACTCTGCTGACACTTGGCTGGAAGTACAAGGACAAATGGTAACAGAAAATTTGGCTGGTAAACGCCAACTTACCATTGCCGCTACCTCTCTCAAAAAGATTCCTCAACCGGAGAATCCTTATAGTTATTAGTCATTAGCCCAATGCCCAATACTTCGGCTTCTCTACGAGACGCTACGCGAACGCTCAGTACAAGTGCCCAATACTTCGGCTTCTCTACGAGACGCTACGCGAACGCTCAGTACAAGTTCCCAATACTTCGACTTCTCTACGAGACGCTACGCGAACGCTCAGTACAAGTGCCCAATACTTCGGCTTCTCTACGAGACGCTACGCGAACGCTCAGTACAAGTGCCCAATGCCCCATAATCAATGAGTAAATTTAAAGCATTTATCCAACCACTGGATCGTATAGCGATCGCACTAATGCTACTGCTGAGTCTGCTGATTGGGTTAATCATCTTGCAAGGTGATGTGGTGACTGCCCGTGTCCGGGAATTTACCTGGCAAAATCAACAAATTGGGGCAGAAGATAACTCTTTCACCCTCACCTTCAGCCGCCCAATGGAAATCAAAAGCGTCGAGGATAACTTGAAAATCGAGCCACCTCTAGCAGGTAAATTCAGTTGGGCAGGGCGGCGGATGGTTTATACACTGGTGACACCAGCACCTTATGGTACGAATTATAAAGTGCAGTTACAGGGAGCCAAAGATAAGTTTGCCCAGCAAGAGGGCAACAATCGAGTCATACAGCCCTTTACAGGTAGCTTTCGTACACGCGATCGCGTCATCCTTTACATCGGAACCAATCAAGAAGAACAGGGGCGTTTAGTTCTTTACAACTTGACCCAAGAGCAAAAAAGGATACTTACCCCCAAAGACTTAGTAGTAATAGATTTTGAGTCATTTCCTGATGGGGAGAAAATTTTATTTTCTGCCCGCGCCGCAAACAATCAAGACTTACTTTCCGCCCAACTGTACACAGTGACAACGGGCGTTTCTGGTAAATCTGGACAAAAAGCAGAATCAGAAGGCAAAGTTGACTTGACTTTAGATAGTAAAGATTATCAAAACCTGAAATTTGACTTATCACCTGATGGGCAAACTATTGTCATCCAGCGCGGAAACAAAAATAATCCTGGCGACTTTGGGCTGTGGTTTATGCCAGCAACCAGTGACGCTTCAGGAGAAAAACCTGCCCTGAAACGTCTAAAAAGCCAACCGGGGGGAGACTTTATGATCACCCCAGATAGTAAAGCCGTAGCAGTTGCCCAAGGACAGGGAGCCGCAATTTTACCACTGCAAGGTGATGCGAGTAAACCCCTAGATTTTCTGCCGCAGTTTGGTTTGGTACAGGCTTTTTCCAAAGATGGCTCTCAAGCAGCGATGGTCAAGTTTAATACAGATTACACGCGAGATTTGTTTTTAGTGACAAACCAAGGTGTGCAGAAACAACTATTAAAAACAACAGGCTCAATTCTCAGTTGCCAATTTGACATCGCCTCACCCACCCTCTACTGCTTGCTGACACAGCTAGTATCCAAGGAACAATACATAGAACAGCCTTATCTGGTGGCAATTGATCTGAAAACTGGGCAACAGAAACCACTGCTAGTACTGCCTCCTGCTCAACGAAATGTGCAAATGAGTTTATCATCTGACGGTTTGGGCTTGTTATTTGACCAAGTAGTACCGCAGACAAACCCCCCAGCGTCATTACCCACAAATACTTTGAAAACTGATGATGGAGATACGATCGCTACTAGTAGCTTGTGGTTAATGCCTCTGTTACCCATCGCCGACGCTGCAACTGTTGAAATTAGACCAGAACAACTCCCCTTAGCCGGATTTCATCCTCGTTGGCTACCTTGAGAGCATAATTCCTAAGTCGATTTCGGAAGGTTAGCTAAGGTATCGCCACCAAAACTGGAGTTGAACTCAATGGAGTTCAGTTCCATCCTTACGGAGGAGATAGCGATCGCTAATCAACTTTAAAACTACTCTACCTATTTCTGGATGACTTTTCTCAATGACTGGTTGCACAATAACACCTTCCATAATGCAATCGGGACTGACTATACTATTGGCATTATTGAACTGAGACACCGCTTCCCAAGTGTAAGCGCCGATATAAAGCACAGGTACTCTCGGCAAAGCAAATTCCTCGCAAAAAGCCACAAAATCGTTGTAATTGAGAAAATAACTGCCGCGACGCACAGCAAATATAGCAATTCCAATGTTGCCATTATTTAAGCCATATTTGATATCTTGTACGCCGTAGATTTCTCCAAAAATCTGAGTTCTTGGCGGAAGTTTCTGGAAAGCTTCGTTTTCGTTGTAAGCACGAATATAAACTAATTTTTTGTTGACTTCGCTGTTTTTCCAGAAGTAATTATGACTGCCAATTTTAGTTATGCCATCAGCATCAACTAAGACAGTGAAGTTAGTTCCGTGCAACTTCTCTGTTACAACAACTTCCTCACCTTCAATTAGGATATTTTTGTAACGTTTTAGGTTTTCGGGACTGGGGAATTTGTAATGTCCAATAAAATTTTCTACTTCCCCACTCATCCCTTGAGGAATTGGATACTCATACTTTGTTACACCAAAATACTCGGTATAGTCGTCTCCGACATTTCCCATAAAGTTATTACCAACGGGAATAAGCAAACCCTCAGAAAAAATTCCGCGAAGTTTGGCAGCACGCAGTTTTTTTGAGTAGTAGTTACGAATACCAAACTCATCCAAAAAGTTTTCTGGAATCACACTATCAATAGGAAAGTAAAAAGCTAAATCTCCAGGGTGAAGATTACCTTTGACTATAATTACTTGATACCCCATATCTTGAATAGAGGCGATATCTAGCCTATCAGCATTGGGATGAGGATTAATGCTGTTGATTTTGACAACTTCAACTTTAAAAATACTCATAGTTCACCTCGTAATTAAGCGGAGATAATATTACGAATTACTACATTTTTTGATAATTTATCCAAGCTTCCCAAAAAATATAAATTGATAGTATTCCTAAGAAAATACGAAGCACTAAACCCACAGTATAATCTGGTAGTTTTGGCAATGTGCGAGTACTCATTTGAACGCCTAAAAGACCTCCACATCCTAAAACTATACCTTGAGTAAACAGGATATTTCCTTCTAATGTGTGTCCTGTGCAGGCAGCTAAACCAGTGATGACAATCACACCCAAACTAGTCTGAATTGCTACTTTAATTTCTTCTCCCAGTAGCAACATTTGCAGTGGCACCATAATCGTACCGCCACCTAAGCCAAATAAACCTGCTAAAATTCCTGCTGCTCCCCCAGTACCAATTTTAGAAACTACTGGGTTAAATACTGGGGCTGTATCCTCTTTTTCCTTGAAGGATAGTTGCTTGCGAAGCTCAATCAAATAGATATTGGCAAGTAGTATGATGCCAAATGTAAAGAGTATTATATAGGATGGAATTTTATTGGCGAAATATACACCTATTCCAGTAGTGAAAAAAGCTGGAATTCCTAAATAAATTACTCGTTTAAAGTCAAAGTAGCCCATCCACCAATTCTGTAAACTTCCAGAAATTGAAGTAATCACAATCGCAAGGCTACTAGTAGCGATCGCCTGAACGGGAGTATAACCTAGTGTGACTAAAAGAGGAATTGTAATAATACCCCCACCTATTCCTAAAAGTCCCGCTATGACTCCAGATATTAAACCCCCAGTCACTAAAATCAACCAACTAAAATCAATCATAAATTAGGTCTTTTTCTAGACAACTGATAGTGCTGAGTGGGCATTGGGCATTGGGAAAGAGGAGGCAGGAGGCAGAAATAAATTCTTTAATTTTGAATTTTGAATTGATTTCTCCCTCATCCCCGTACTGTCACTGGATGACTAACAACGCCTCCGTAGAGCAATCCCGAATCATTCCACGGAACTGTACTTGGTTGTGTATTTCCTAAATTGTCAGTAGCACGAACTTGGAGAAAATATTCCCCAGGAACTGGGTTCCATTCAATGTCCCAGCGTGTCCATGCAAATGGAAAATTTGGCTCTCTCAGTCGTGCTAATTGCCAAGTTTTGCCACCATCTAGGCTAACTTCCACACGCACAATCTTTCCTTTCCCAGACCAAGAACGGCCACGTAGTAGGTAGTTTCTCGCAGAAAGCGTAGCCGGCCAAGCCAACTCAAAGGCGCTTTTTACATTTTGATAGGTAATCAGCTTACCTTTATATGGGGCGATCGCTGGATAATCTGCACCAACCAGCACCATCTGCTCCGTTACCCATTGGGTATATATCGGCGTTTCGGAAACCTCAATGCGCTCAATCCATTTAACGTTGGCGTTTCCTCCCCAACCAGGGAATAAGACACGGCACGGTTGGCCATGATCTGGAGGTAATGGTTCTCCGTTCATTGCATAGACGACGAGGGAGTTATCTGCTAAGGCTTTGCTAATTGGAACTACACTACTGAACTTGGATTTATTTGTCTCCTTTGAGTCCAGCGAATCCACATCTGCGCCCTCAACGAGTACATCTTTCGCTGTGGATTTCAATCCAGCCCGCTCTAATAACATAGCAAGTGGGACACCAGTCCACTCAGCCACACCAATAGCCCCAAGCCTCCACCGTGTTCCGGGGAGTGGTATGTTGTAAGCTTCTTCAAAGAAGCGCCGACCATTAGCAGCACACTCAATGGCAGAAGTCACTGAGATAGATGGCATGGCGATGATTTCATCGTAAGTAAACTCACAAGGTGCAGAAACACCAGTTCCATGAATTTGCAAACGCCATGTAGACGGGTGAAAAGGGGGAGGAGTATGGCGGTTGTGAACATAGAACCAATCGTTTGGTACTAAATAACCACGCCCATACATCGCTTCCCAGTTCATCTCTAATGTGCCTTGGCTATGAGAGATATACCCTGGCGGCAATGGCTTAAGTATTTTGCTGCCTTTAGTTTTAACAACTGCCTGACTATGAGCAGCCGCAGGTTTAACTAACCCCCCAATGGCTGTTGCGCCAACCATAGTGGCTAGTATTTTCAGAAAGCGCTGGCGCGAAATACCCGCATCTGTACTTTTTTGCCAGATGCACTCATCAACCCGTGCCTGTAGATAATCCTCCTGGTCAAAGAGGTTTTCATCGCTCAAGCTATTACCTCCTTTTTATTTGTAATTAAGACACACAGAATAAGGCTTGATGAGGGAGATGAGGGAGAAATCAATTCAAAATTCAAAATGACGCTCTCTACGAGACGCTAAAAGCGTAGCAAGATCCCTGAAAGGGTACGCGGACTCGCTTGCCGCCGGCGCTAACAAAATTCAAAATTAAAGAATTTATTTCTGCCTCCTGCCTCCTGCCTCCTCTTTCCCAATGCCCTAAAAAAACTAGCTGCCTATCGCTGTCCAAACACCGGTCATCTCATCTTGTGTGTAGTTGGGTAAATAGTGAGCAAATCCGTTTTTAGCTATTTGAGCGATCGCATCTATAAAGCGATCGCAGTCTTCTAATGTATTATATACAGCAAAGCTGGCTCGGATAATACTAGGAATGTTGCGTGTAATTCCTCTGTCTACTTCCTGAGCAATTTCGCAGTCTTGCTCATCCGAAACATTCTTCAGTTTGCGAATATATTCATAAGTGCAGAAAGCCCCAGCCCGAACGCCAATGCCGTATTCTTGTGCCAGAATCTCTGCTACTAAGCGTCCATCAAACCCATCAATATCAAAGGGAATAACATGGGCTAAATTATCTCCGGGAATATGTAATTTAACACCAGGAATCAGCCTAAGGCGTGTATACGTAAATTCAACTAGAGAGTGTTCATACTGAGCAATGCGATCGCGCCCTAGTGTTTCGATAATTTCAATCGCCTTGGCAATGGCGATCGCACCCATTGCGTTTGGTGTTCCCGGATCGTGCGCCCGTTCTGTATAAAAACGTTTTATCTCTAGGTTTCTGGTGATATAAGGCAGGTTTCCACCCCCGATTTGATATGGGTAGGAGCTATCAAAAAATTCTTTTGGCCCCAGCAAAACCCCGGTTCCATAAGGGGCATACATCTTGTGTCCAGAGAAAGCCACAAAATCTAAATGACATGGGTCATCATCTGCACCCATATTTACTTGTTCATGCTGAATTAACTGACACACGTCGGCGAATATCTTAGCACCATACCGATGTGCTAAAGCCGCAATTTCGTAAATCGGAGGTCTGTAACCTGTAATTGTCGAAGCACCTGTAATAGTCACCAGCTTAATTTGCTCGGCTTTGGGGAGATTTTGGTGAGCCTTGAAGATATCTTCAATTTCTGCAACACTTACACTTCCATCGGGTTGAGTTCTATACTGCACAACTTCGTCTCTAGTAACCCAAGGCAGCAGGTTGGATGAATGCTCGATATCAGAAACTAAGATTTTCCCAGGTTTTTTTGCCCAAAGTGTGGCGGCTCCATTAATTGCTTCTGTTGTGTTCTTCGCAAAGATTACATAGTTGTCTGAAGATGACCCCACAAAGTCCCGAATGATGTTTCGACTAGCGTCATATTCTCGTGTAGTGATGATGGACTTTTGCCCAGAACCTCGATGTACGCTGCCATAAGTGTCAAGCATTTCATCCACATGCTGCTTGAGGGTTGCAAAGGGTGTGGTTGTCGCTCCATTATCCAAATTGACGTACTTTACATCATTTCCGTTAAGAGTTTTCACCTTGAAAGATAGAGACTCATCTGTAAATAACGGTCTGATTTCTTTGTCCCAAAAGCTGTCACAATTTTCTGCAAACATTGGTAATTGGGCAGCTTCTTGCTTGATTTTTGCACCCATTGCAAGTAAGTCGGTCATCTTCAGCACCCCTATTTTAAATTTTAGTTTTTTGGACAAGCCTAACTGCCACAACGCTTTTTTCGCGCCACAATTAGATCAATCGGCAGTAACCATAGTCTTTATAACTACTTTGTTACTAGTGGAAAACTCGGTCTTAATAACTATTCTTTAATAGAAAAATAAAAAAGTGTATTCGTATTAACACTTAATTAAAATATCAATACTGTAAATCAATATACAAGGTATATAATATTGATAAGTAGTTAAGTATACTTTAAACAATTTTCTTGTAGTCATTAAACAAACTTGACGTATTGAATACAAGTTGATAGAAAAAGCCGATCGCTAACTAAGTCTGGAATTGCTTACTAGGAATGTATTTACCGAGAAAAAAGCCAGTACTAAGTTGAGATTACTCTTTAAAAAAGCTTCATTAATTTACTTAGGTATATTATTACGTATTTAATAATGCTTTCTACGTATTTATTCGCATACATCAAGATTTCCTAACATTGCACTTCTGGCAAAAGCTCTTAGTTGTTTGCTGATATTAAATAGCGATCGCTCAGGATTACAGAATTATCATCGAATGGTAGATACTTGTACTGACATCTATCCTAGGTAAGAAATAAGTCAGTATAAAAATGTATTGAATAAGACATTTCTGATTTATTTCTGAAGACAGATGCGATTATAAATAATAAAGTGTAGTGTGAGGCAGCTTTTCATACAGAAAAACTTGATCAACCAATACAATTAAGTATCGGGTTTATCGAGGATGTTGGAGGCTCCAACGCTGGAGGCAGGAGGAAAACTGCCCTCTGTAACAGCCCGCGACCAGAGGGTCTTGGGTTTAAGACCCCCACTGAACAAGAGTTCAGGGCTGCTAAATCAGTAGGGGATTCGACCCCTACTGAAAAACTCCTTCTGCCTCCTGCCTCCTTCAACCTCTCTCCCGCCTATGCTCAAAGACGGCCGACTTCCCCTTCCGCCTCTTCTTGACGGGAAAGAGCATCATAGTGTTATAACGGCATGAGTCTAGATCCAAAATAGGGAACATCAATTGATGATTAATTGCTGGTGCTTGGAGAGAGTTAAACTTAGCTTCTAGAGCAAACCCTGATTAGACAACAGTTGATAAGCAATGCTAATGGCAGCACTGCTGAATATTTTTAAGCAGGTGAGTCAAGAGTGATGAATGAAGCTAACACCTCAAACAAGGGGGCTGTGACGGAATCCCTAAATTCTGCTAATTCGCCACAATCAGAGCAGGCGAGTTGTCCCTTTTACTCAGTTGTGCCTAATGACAGTATGGCAGTTAGACAACTGCCACTTCTCATGCCAGCTCAAGATACACAATTTTCACAAGATACCACCCAGCAAGACTGGGTTGCAGAGCCTGAAAGCGGCAAACAAGCACTTATTGACTCGGAATTTCAGAACCTGCTGGCATTGAATGAAGAATTACGTGGGGCTAACAATAATTTATATGAACAAGTGGAGCAGCTAAAAGACAACTTAGCTGAGTCAGAAAAGGTTTTGCAGTGGCAGAAAACTCGTTCCAGTGTTAGTGAGTCGATGCTTAACCAACATACTCAGGAATTGGCTGCTGCCCAACAACAGATAAAATCCCTATTTCAACAATTAGAAACTGCCGTACAAACTGTTCAACGCCAGGAACTTTTCATTGATAGTTATAAAACACAGCTCCAAATTAGCCAACAACGCCTTGCCCAGTTAGAGCGAGAGTGTACATTGCTACACACTAACAACAACGAACAGTCTCAGCAGCTATTGCAATCAGAAAATGCTTGTCGGGAGTTACGTACTAGACTGATGCGACAACAACGCCAGACGCTGCAATTCAAAGCAGCTCTGGAGAAATGTCTGGATACATCGGTTCCTAGCTATGATTCCCTGCAGGATGCTGCAAAACATCCTAAAGATATAACTAGTAGCCAAGGAAGATTTTCTAGAAAAGCTCGGTCTTTGTTTCCTAACGCCCAGCCAATAAAACCTTGGTCAGCTGAAGCAGAATCCTTGAGTGATGATCTAGATAATTCTTGGGGCGAACCTTCAGCACCAATCCCATTTCAAAGAAATGAAGCCACTCCAACAACCTCATCTCCTTGGAACTGGACAGTTAAGAAAGATACGCCAACACCAACACAAGCTGCGCCATCTCCAGAAATTGAGGATTCCCCACATCCAGAGGAAGTTGTTTCACCTTTAGGTTCATCAAATTTAGATCAGCAATTAGATAGTCTAATTCAAATGTTTTTCACCTCCCAGCCCGCATCTGCATCACCACCGCCTGTTGCGAAAACAGATGTAGGTGATGCGCCGATCTGGGAGACTTTAGCAACAATTCTAGAAGACGGTGAGGAGCAGTTGGAAGCAGAAATCAATCCTCCTACAACTACCTCCAAGAAGTGGAGGACAGATTCTGGGCATTCGCTGGCGAATAACTTACCAGTTTCTTCTACTTCACCTCACACCGAGACGCCTGTTGAAGAAACTGAAGATTACTGGTCAGAAGTTTCACAATTGACACAGTTGGAATTGTCGGCAACTAATTTGTCCCCAGAGTCATTAGGTGATAATACCAATGATGGCAATTCACCCTCACCGGTTGTTTATCCCCAGCGTCCACCCAAGGGGCGTAAGTCATTGGCATCTGTGGAACTGCCGAATTTTCGCCCTAAGAGTTAGGAGTGGGGAGTGGGGATGAGGGATGAGGGAGAATAATTAATGCCCAATGCTCAATGCCCAATGCCCAATGCCCAATGCCCAATGCCCAATGCCTAATTGAGAATCCTTGCTTCTGACTTGGGAATTATGGCTTCTGGGTTAGTTTTTGCTACTTGACTGCGCGATCGCGGTTTGCCTGTGGCGATCGCATAATTAATCGCTAACAGCCACAGCCACAATGCGGGATTTCGGGGTTCTAGCCAAGAACCTACCCGATTCAAGAAGCCCCCAAACCACGGACTCAGTAAAGCGCTAATCAGGGCATGACGACCGAAGTTAAAATAACTACCAAGCCATCTCAGCAAATCCCTGGGTCCAGCGAGTTCCCAAATCCATAAAAGTAAGGCAGGATTTTTTCTCGCTGCTTTCAGTGCTAGGCGGTTAAAGGTTAACCAATCACACTTATCTTTGATGAAATTATCTGCCACCTCTAAGGGTTCGTCTGCTAACAGCCCAAAAAAGGTGTTGAGCATGGCGTTAATTCGTTGGGGTGGTAAAAATTTCCCTGTGGGCACCATCATGCCTTTGGAAAATAGCCAAGTCACGGAAACGTTGCTTTGATAGGCGCGAATTTTGTTCAAGTGTCGGAAACTCAACAAGTCATGTTTGAGAGCAGTATCCAACAGGGTTGTTAAGCGTTCTAAGTTGCGAACTAGGGAACCAAAACCGGTGAACACGAGGGGAGACTGGAGTGATGCCGCATCACCGATGGCAATCAATCGATCAAAGGCAATTGTGCGATCGCTACTTCCCACACTAAAATGCCCCGGTATATACCCAAATGTCGGCTTCTTCCACACCAATTTGTCCATATCGCACCGACGATACTCTGGCAAAATCGTGAAAAAGTCTTCGTACATCTCTAGCAAGGAACCGGGATTTTCAGCATTGACTTCGTGGTAATGAAATAAATAAATCGTCAGTTCATCTCCTGCACCGGGAAACAATTCCCAAATCAGCTGCCTTCCCCGCGAAATATCCCCATGACTGTAAAGAACGTCCCCATATTGGGAATCCCATACCCCTGGCTCAAATCCGCTCTCAATTGCCGCTCCTACCGTCGGACAGACACTATCAAAGGCACGACCACCATTTAATTGCCAAGCGATGGGAGACGCAGTTCCCATTGCATCGATTAGCAGTCGTCCACTTACTTGTTTTTCAATTTGACTGGGTAAATGCTTGACTTTCAAAATGACTTGTGATATATCAATATCTGCACGGATAAATTCTGTTTCATCCCAAATATCACCGCCTGCCGCTTGCAGTTTTTGCCCACACATTTGGAGCCATTTTTCGGAATCTAAACCTAAATTTAGGACTGTGGGTGTGTGGAGGATAGGCGATCGCAGTTTCGATGGATTATTAGCATCAAAAAACTTATTGAATCCATCCTTGTATTCCCTGGCAATGATGGTTTCTAACTCAGTGGGGGTGACTAAACCCAGGTTAACCAAGCTTTGAATCTCATCGCGCGAAATATTCCATTCTCGGTTCATCCGTCCAAAGGGCATTCGTTCCACCAGCAAGACTTTATATCCCAATTTTGCCATCAGTGCTGCATGAATTGCACCTAGTGCGCCGCCGATGTAGATGATGTCGTACTGGGGATTAGTGATTGGGGACTTGGTATTGGGATTACCTTTTCCCCAGTCTCCAGTCCCCAGCGATGCACTGAGCTTGTCGAAGTGTCCCCAGTCCCCTTGACCAGAAAACACCACTTGACGCGGCTGCTGCGGGTTCCGTACTCCTTCGCGCCATCGTTGTTCCCACCAATAGGCACGCGTTAGGTCATATTCACCGTTGGGCATTTTCTGAAAATATTTGACGGTGAGGGGATAAACAGAGCCTAGTGCAGCAAAAATCGATTGCTGGGATAAATCAATTGCTGGCGGTTCTGGGTAATGATGCGGAAAACGGCTTCTAATTTCCTTGGTCAGGCGTTGCAGGATTTGTCCCTCACTGGGAAAGGGCCGTTCTGCCCAACGAAACACTTTCAGATAGGTAGTTCGTTGCACCGACCAGACAAATACCGAAAGTTCCGCAGGCAATTTTTCGGAAATAGCCACCCCAGCACTTGTATTTGCAGTGGGTATTTTCAAGCGAAAGCCTGACGGGGTAAGCACTTTTTCTCCATTTCCGGTTTCAAAATCTGTTTGTAACCAGCTACGCACAGTTGCTATATCCGCAGTTGGAACTTCTAAATAAAGAATTTCTCTCATCGTTTCCTGACATCTCCGTTCAATCTATTCACTAAGACAGATTTTATGAATGCACAAAGTAAGGTAAACTCCGCCCTATTAGTTTCGTAAAGATTCAGTGAAGAAATTTTAAGATTTTGTCAAACTTATTGTTCATTTTGTCAAACTTTAACCCCACGCCATGAATTATCCCATTCCAGACAGTCCCCAAGAAATTGTTGCCCTGCGACAACAGCCGATTGATGAAGAACTAGTTGCCGCCGCGATCGCTGGAGTAATTAGAATTGTCCGCGCTCAGGGTCAATCTTTGGAAGAATTAACCGCTCAGTTGCTAGCGGATGATCCACTGCTGGATCAGCAACAACGTCGCTGGTTGAGCAAATTAGTTGCCCAATCCTGGGAAAAGTTCTCCTAAAACCTTGTGTATGATCGAGTTTTTGTCGCAGCATTAGATTTCTAGGTTTGCACCTAAAGATTGGGATATTGGCGTTGGCTTTGCCCAACCTAGGCATCGCATTTTAGGTATAGGAGTAACAATAATTGTCGGTATGGGATTGGCAATTGGGTTGCTATTTTTGTATTCACGGCAGAGAAGCCACTAAATTAACCATATCAGCGTTTTACCTTGCTAATGAATTTTACAACCTTCTGAAACGGAAAGACCTGTGGTTTGTACCAGAGGTCTTTTTTGTGGATCAATTCTCATGCTGTTTGAGCAGCGCCTCGACACCTTAGCGAAATAAGTATTTTTGGCACATAGCTCAGTTGGGCGATCGCTTGCCCTCCTGCTCAAAAAGTGTAAAATATGTCCACACTAAATAATAGTTTTTGTCAAGCAGAAGTTTTTACCGCCGTTGACCCTTGAGAGTGCAACAACAAACCGTATTCCAATCCCTCCACCACCGCTTGATAGGAAGCCTCCAAAATATTGGTAGAAACCCCTACTGTTGTCCAGCGTTGACGACCATTGCCTGATTCTACCAACACACGGGTTTTCGCAGCAGTACCCGTATGTCCATTGAGAATCCGCACTTTGTAATCTGTCAAATCAAAGGTTGCTATTTGGGGATAAAAGTTAACCAAAGCCTTGCGTAAAGCTGCATCCAAAGCTGCCACAGGTCCGTTACCTTCCGCCGCCTCCAAAATATTTTTCCCGTCAACACCAATTTTGACTGTAGCTAGGGCATTGCTAGTTTCTTTCCCCTCAATCAAGTCGCAGTGGACTTGAAAACCTTTGACTTCAAAAAACTTCTGACGATCTCCCAAAGCTTCGTGCATCAACAGCACAAAACTGGCCTCTGCTGCTTCAAATTGAAATCCTTCACTCTCCAAATCTTTGAGGCGTTGAAGAATTTCCCTAGCCTCTGCCTTTTGCTGATCGAGTTCAATGCCAAAACTGCGGGCTTTGGCTAAAACATTGCTCAGTCCAGACTGTTCAGAAATCACAATGCGGCGACGATTCCCGACTTGTTCCGGTTGAATGTGTTCGTAAGTTAGGGGATTACGTTCTACGGCTGATACATGAATACCGCCCTTGTGAGCAAAAGCCGAACGTCCCACAAAGGGGGCGTGTTCATCTGGTGCGAGGTTGACTACCTCACTCACAAAACGACTAGCTTCTGTAAGTTGTGTTAGCTGGTCTTCTGTGATACAACTGTAACCCGCCTTCAGTTGTAAATTGGGAATTAACGAACAGAGGTTAGCATTACCGCAACGTTCACCATAACCATTAATTGTCCCCTGTACCATCTTTGCCCCTGCCATCACGGCGGCGATTGCGTTAGCAACCGCCATTTCCGAATCGTTATGAGTATGAATTCCAATTTGGGGCATTGGGGATTGGGTAGATTCTTTCCCAGTTCCCCATTCCCCATTACCCCTTATCCCCAGAGGGGACCCCACCTTCCCCATTCCCCATTCCCTAGTCACCCTGACCACATCTTGAACAATTTGGCTAATTTCGTGGGGTAAAGTGCCGCCATTGGTATCACAGAGGACTAGCCATTCTGCACCAGATGCGATCGCCACCTCTAATGTCTGTAAAGCATAATCTCGATTGTGCTTATAGCCATCAAACCAATGTTCAGCATCGTAGATAATGCGACGGCCTTGAGAACGGAGGTACTCAATTGTGTCGCCAATCATCGCCAAATTTTCTGCTAATGTCGTCTTGAGTCCGGTTGTCACGTGTAAATCCCAAGACTTGCCAAAAATCGTTACCCAGCGAGTTCCCGCAGCCAAAATATCCTGTAGCATTGGTTCGGTTGCGGCAGTGGAGTTGGGGCGGCGAGTCGAACAAAAAGCCACAATTTCAGCTTGTTTTAGGGGATTTTCTTGGAGTTGCCAGAAAAATTGTACATCCTTGGGATTGGCACCAGGCCAACCGCCTTCAATAAAAGGAATTCCCAGTTGATCGAGTCTACGAGCAATGCGTAACTTATCTTCTATCGATACAGATAGCCCCTCGCGCTGAGTGCCATCGCGTAATGTAGTGTCATAGAGCCAAAGTTGAGGTGAAGAATTTGTGGTCATAAAACTGGGACCGACGAGACAACTTTCAAGGCAATGTGTCAATATACAACAAAAAGCCAGTTTGGCAATTTAAAAATGCCTAAGGTAATAGCTGAAGGTAAAACAATTGATTGCGAACAGGGAAGCAATCTCCGAAAAATCTTGCTGCAAAATAGTATTGACCTCTACAATGGCGGTGCTAAGGTAATAAACTGTCGGGGCATTGGCAGTTGCGTTACCTGTACGGTTAAGGTAGAGGGCAAAGTATCAGCAGCGAATTGGCGCGATCGAGCGCGGACTTCGCTTCCTCCCCATTCTCCTACAACAGACTTGCGTTTAGCCTGTCAAACTCAGGTTTTAGGCGATGTGAAAGTGACAAAGTTTGATGGATTTTGGGGGCAAGGTTCTCGAATAGTGTGGACACCAAAAGGTTAAAAAGGAGTTAAGACAAGATGGGTAGATGGACACCCTTAATTTTAATGGCTGGAGGTTTGGCCATTTTGCTTGGTACATTACTAGGCATCAACTTTCCTATGGGGGTACAAACCGCTAACGCTCCCGGTGGCAAAGCAGCAAAAGTTCTACCAGCTAATATCAATGTTAATAGCACTGCTGGCAGCAAGAACGATGAAACTGCAACTGAAGGAAATGAAACAACTGAAACAAACGAAAATAAGCGCAGTATTGTAGCCCCAAGACCTGACAACAGGACTAGCGTTGCCCAGAATCCTTCCACTGACACAACCTCACCTGCTGACAATCCAACAGACAGCAATACAACAGACAGCAGTACAGATACTTCAGAAACAAACACGCCATCCAAATCCAGCGATACAAATCAAAGCAACGAACCAATTCGTGCCTTGTGGTAACGATAGATCCGTCTTTAGTGATGAGTTATAAGTTATGAGTTATGAGTTATAAGTTATGTACTAATGACTAATGACCAATGACTAATGACCAATGACTAGTGAGATTGTAATTATTGGTGGCGGCGTTATTGGTTTAGCGATCGCCATTGAACTAAAACTGCGCGGGACAAACGTCACCGTGCTTTGTAGTGACTTCCAGGCTGCTGCTACCCACGCCGCCGCCGGGATGTTAGCACCAGATGCAGAAAACATCCCCAATGGGGCAATGCGTTCCTTGTGTTGGCGATCGCGTGCTTTATATCCCGACTGGACACGCAAATTAGAAGAACTAACCGGCTTAAATACTGGCTACCGTCCCTGCGGTATCCTCGCACCCTTTTTTGAAGAGGTAGGGGGGCAGGGAGATGAGGGAGCAGGGGAAGTAAATTCTTCTTCATCCCCCTCATCCCCCTCATACTGGTTAAACAAAGAGGCAATTCATCAATATCAGCCAGGATTGGGAGCAGAGGTAGTTGGTGGCTGGTGGTATCCCGAAGACGCACAAGTTGATAATAAGGCTCTAGCTCACGTATTGTGGACGGCGGCTGAGTCTGTTGGTGTTGAACTCAAATACGGCATTACAGTAGAAGCATTGTTACAGCACCAAGGAAAAGTGGTTGGACTGCAAACCAATGCGGGAATAATTCGTGCCGCGCACTATGTTTTAGCTTCAGGTGCTTGGTCAAATGAATTGTTACCATTACCAGTGCGTCCCAGAAAAGGACAAATGCTGAGTGTGCGGATACCGGAATTGGTGCCGGAATTGCCTTTGAAGCGGATTTTGTTTGGGCAAGATATTTACATCGTACCAAGACGCGATCGCCTGGTTCTTGGAGCAACCAGCGAAGATGTTGGCTTTATCCCCAATAACACCCCAGAAGGCATTGAAAAACTACTACAAGCTGCTATCCGGCTGTATCCCCAACTAAAGCATTATCCCATCCAGGAATTTTGGTGGGGATTTCGCCCAGCCACCCCTGATGAGTTGCCCATTCTTGGTAGTAGCTACTGTCAAAATTTAACCCTTGCTACTGGCCATTACCGCAACGGAATTCTACTTGCGCCCGTCACAGCCGCCTTGATTGCCGATTTCATCTTGTCACAAAAATCTGACCCCCTACTTGCTAATTTTCAATATTCGCGCTTCCAGTCCAAGCCATCTACCTCCACCCCAATGCTGACTCACTCTGCCAATTTTTCCAACGGGCATCGTACCCCAGACGCGATGAATTGCGTCTCTACAAATTCCCCATTAATTATCGCTGGCAAAACCTTCCAATCACGCTTGATGACGGGAACTGGTAAGTATCGCAGCATCGAGGAAATGCAGCAAAGCATCGCCGCCAGCGATTGCCAGATTGTCACTGTGGCAGTACGACGGGTACAAACCAAAGCCCCCGGACATGAAGGTTTAGCTGAAGCCTTAGATTGGACGAAAATTTGGATGTTACCCAATACCGCAGGTTGTCAAACTGCTGAAGAGGCCATTCGGGTTGCACGTTTGGGACGAGAAATGGCGAAATTGTTAGGACAGGAAGATAATAATTTTATAAAGTTAGAAGTAATACCCGATCTTAAGTATTTACTCCCAGACCCAATTGGGACGCTGCAAGCAGCAGAACAATTAGTCAAAGAAGGCTTTGCAGTATTGCCCTATATAAATGCTGACCCCATGCTAGCCAAGCGCTTAGAAGAGGTAGGTTGTGCTACAGTAATGCCTTTGGCATCCCCGATTGGTTCTGGACAAGGGCTAAAAACAACCGCCAATATCCAGATCATCATTGAAAATGCAGGTGTGCCAGTAGTGGTAGATGCCGGTATTGGTTCACCCTCAGAAGCAGCCCAGGCAATGGAATTGGGAGCAGATGCTTTGTTGATTAATAGTGCGATCGCTCTTTCTCCAAACCCAGCAGCAATGGCTCGTGCCATGAATTTAGCAACAGTTGCCGGTCGTCTAGCATACCTTGCTGGCAGAATGCCCATCAAAGATTACGCCAGTCCTAGTTCACCTCTAACTGGGACGATTACTAGTTAGGGAATAGGGAATGGGGAATGGAGCTAAATTAAATACGAGAATACCTTGCTAAACTTAGCTATGGGTAGTTAAGATGAGCAATTTTTATGTGGAAGGTTGCAGACTTCGGAAAAATGGTAGGCGTTTCAACTTCAACCTTGAGACGATGGGAACGGGAGGGAAAGCTAATACCAGAACGCACTTTGGGCAATCAACGAATATATAGCGAACATCATTTATCTAGCGCTAAAAACTTGAAAACTGGTAAGTTTCCCCACAAAATCATCGTCTACTGTCGCGTTTCCTCATCAGGACAAAAGGGTGATTTGATTAGTCAAGTTCAGGCAATGGAACAGTTTGTACTCGCCCAAGGCGTTGCCATCACTGATTCAATCCAAGAAATTGGTGGTGGCTTAAATTTTAAGCGCCCCAAATTCTTACAGATTGTGCGTTTTGCCATTCAGGGAGAAGTCAAAGTAATATATGTAGCACACAAGGATCGACTTTGCCGATTTGGATTTGAGTTAGTCGAACAGATTGTGTTGTGGGGAGGTGGTTCAATTGTTGTTGCCAACGCCGAAACCTTGTCTCCTCATCAAGAGTTGACCCAGGATTTGTTGTCAATTATCCATTGCTTTTCGTCTCGTTTGTACGGGCTGCGAAAATACAAGTCTAAAGTAAAAAAGATTGTTGACGGTGTTGATCCTTGTACAGAATGAAGGATACTTAGTTTTCTAGACAAGTTTGTTAAGGTTTAATCATGTATGCCATCAAACGAGAATTAAAACTGAATAAACCGGACAAGGGTAATAACCAATGCCCAATACTTCTCTTCTTAGGCTGCGCCAACGGCAACTCTTGGAGACGCTACGCGTAGCAAGATCCCCGGAGGGGTACGCTCAGTACAAGTGCCCAATCCCCAATCCTCAATCCCCAATCCCCAATGTAACGATTTATCTAGCAGTTTAGGAGCGGATTTAGCATTTATGTAACATAAAATGAACAATAAATAAAGGTAAAGGAATTAGTTCATGCCCTATACAACCGAAGAAGGTGGTCGCCTGAATAATTTTGCCAAGGAACCGAAGATTTATGAAGCAGAACCTCCTACGGAAGGGCAAAAGCGAACCTACATCTTACTAGGAATCGCCGCTACAGCTTTGGTTGTCGGCTTAATTCTAGTAGCCTTCTTTGTTTCCCAAAACAGATAAAATTTCATCTTTATAGTTTTTCAGGTTCTGATTTTAATAGGGGCCTGATTTTTTATTTTTTGTTAAAATTGAATTAGAAACTAATGTATAATTAAATACTTTTTTACTTCTGCTATTAATTATGTCAAAGTTTAAATTCATAGGTAAGCAAGTTCGTAGTAAGGACTAAAGTCCTTATTTTCTAAGCACTAAAGTGCTTACTACAAACCCTCAAAACTAGCTTGACAAAGTACTAGACCTGAAGCAATACTGCGTAGGTTTTGAAGATTTTTCGGTTGGGTTGAACAGAGTGAAACCCAACAAAGCCCTGAAAATGTTGGGTTTCGTTCCTCAACCCAACCTACCCCTAGCTTGACAAAGTACTAGACATGAAGTACCAATTTATCTTGAGCAGTACAACATCGACTTAAAAATTATTTTTATAGATCGTGCGTAAAACCCTGTCCCCTTGTGGGCGGGGATGTAAGCGCGGTTAAATTAGGGGGTGACGCTCGTTCCTCGCTACCGCTTCGCTAACAATGCCCCCTAATTTAACACTATCCGCGTTGCTTCTGAGTTGCAATATATTGTTTAACCGCTTCCTCCGATGCACCACCAACAGACGAGTAAAACGTCCCATCACTCCACAATCCAGAACCCCAAAATCTACGCTTTTTTAAATCCTTGAATGTGCTGAATATATGCACAGCAGAGATTGATTTCATTGTTTTAGCAATAAGAACTGGTGCTGTTGTGTGGTCTGCTTGCACAAATACATGAACGTGGTCAGGCATTATCTCAATCGCGTGGAGTGTCCATCCGTAGGTTTGGCAAGTTTCACCAAGGATTCTTTTTAACTCTATCTCTATTGCCCCCTCAAGTACCTGATTACGGTACTTTGGGCAAAATATGATGTGGTAGCCAAGGCAGTGCTTGGCGTGGGAAGATGACAGAATTTTCATTGAATAGTGTGTATTTACAAAACATATAAATTTTGGGATAATTTGATTGTATCAAAAAGGAAAAACAAAATGGAATATGGAAAAAAGGTAAAAAGATCAGAGTCCTCTGAGACTGCCTATGCAGGTAAATTAGGGTTGACAATATTACAGCCCTTACAAGATTGTTCCGAGAATGAAATAGAATTGGGGTTTCTCCCTGAGTCTGAACCAGGAATGGTTTGTTACGAAATTCCCCAAGAAGATTACGTTTTGTTGGGTGAAGGGTAAATGAAACGCACTGTCTCTATCCCAGTCGAATTACCTGATGAAAGATTTTTAAATCTGATGAATCAGTGTGCATCAATATTTAATACACATATCGACTGGGCAATAGAGAAGAAAACATTTAATAAAAACAAGGCACACAAAGATTTGTACACCCTATTGAGGCTACAGTATCCGAGTGTGCCTTCTGCATTGTTACAGACCGTGAGGGATAATGCGCTAGAGGCAATCAAAGCCACTAAATTTAAACGTGTTCCCAGAAAAAAGCCAACATCAGGATTGAGATACGACAAGCGCACAATGACACTGCGCGGACATCAGCTAACCTTATCCTGTATTGGTAAAAGAGTTAAATTAATCCTAGAAATTCCTGCTTATTTCAAAGATATTTTTGAGACTTGGGAATTAAGAGGAGCAACCTTAACTTACTCAAAGCACTCAAAACAGTTCTGGGTTCGACTGGTTTTTGAGTCAGATAACCCTCAAGAAATTAGTGGAGGAATTCAGGGAATTGACCGGGGACTTTACCATCAAGCGGTAACTTCTGATGGTCAATTTTTCTCAAGTTCCCAGATTAGAAACATTCAAAGACGTTACTTATTCAATCGTCGTCAACTCCAACAAAAAGGCACTCGTAGCGCTAAACGTCGCCTAAAAGCGATGTCTGGACGCGAGAAGCGGTTCATGAAGGACACGAATCATTGTGTAAGTAAAAAGCTAGCTAACCAACCCTTGGTTGCGGTTTTTGTGCTTGAGGATTTGTCTAGCATTCGCACCCAGCGACGCGGCAAAAAAATGAATAAATGGTTGGGCAGTTGGGCATTTTACCAGCAAGAGCAGTTCCTTGCTTACAAGGCAGAAGCTTTAGGGAAACGAGTAGTACATCAAGATCCTAGATACACTTCCCAGAAGTGCAATATTTGTAAGCATATTAAGAGGACAAACCGCCATAAGTCTAAGTTCCAATGTAAAAATTGTGGACATCATACTCACGCGGATCTCAATGCTTCTAGAAATGTCCGTGATGATTATATTCTCTCCTCTACCCAAGGGACGGAGGAGCAGGGGTCAGTCAATACCCCGTATGTTTCAGGAAATCATGTTTCCTAGTTACAAGCCACATCACAAGAGTGGGTGTGGCAGTTGACTATGAGTTTAGCCCACTTGAATACACCCAGAAAGGTGATATTTACTACGTTTTGGCTCTTTAGCCGCTATGAGCGTGAATGATACTGCACACAACAATAATTCTACTTTTAATCGGCAAGTGTATCACCGCCTGAAACTTGCCCTAAGTCTTGGTTTACGACGACAAATGTTTTTAGCGGTATGTGATGATTTACACTTAAGAAATCAGGTAGCAGCCCGTTTACATTCTACATTGGCTTATCCTGTTGGACAGGTGCTATATCAGCCATCAAATGCTCAGGAAAATAGCACTCCAGCTTATCCGCGATTAGTCACGTTGCGTTTAAATTTAAACGATCCCAATCCCCTAATCCAGATTAATCAATGGTTGGCTAATTATCCACCGCCAATTGTTGGAGCATCAAAAGATACCCCTGGAAGGCCTTTTCCAGCACCAGCATTTCAGATTGTCGGCGTGGAGCATCTCACTAAGCAACCAGTGGCAACACAAAGGTTATTTTTGCACTATCTCCGCTTAAGTGAACAATATTTCTCTACACAAGAATCCAGCCGATTCCTAGAATCTAACTTGCTGTTGTGGATACCACGTCCTTGGTTATCTGCTATCAAGCAATCAGCACCACAATTTTGGCGATCGCGTACTGGCGTATTTGTGTTTGCTGGAGAACCCAAACCAGCAACTCAGAATTCGGGACATCCAGAAGGTTTTTCACGTTCTAGAAGCTTGGATTTAGGAAATATTCAGCAGTCGATTCCAGATGAATCAGTTAACCAAGCAGAACTCAAAACCGCAGTTACCGAGTTAAAGTTTGACAATAATTCCGATTTCGCAGCAGAGATCCCAGGGAATGGCCTAGATAAAACTCAGCAAGTTTCGCCGTCAACATCAGATTTATTGAAGGCTACACCACAAGAGCAGGAATTTACTAATAGGTCTGGTAGTGGGAATAATAATCAATGGCTGCCGTCTTTATCTTATATTAGCAGCGAGTTAAGGGAGCTAGTAATAGCAACAATCAACACAAGTAATGCTGAAAATACTGAAGATTATTTCCAACCGCAGCAGATTTTGTTGGAGATTGAAGAATTACACAAAAACCAAGTTCCAGGAGAGATACTGGCAGAAGCTTATCATCGGTTGGGCACTTTATACCGCCTTCGTATTGAGCAAGGAGAGTCAACCCTAGAAAATCTGATGGTGGCAATTATTGCCTATCAAGAGGCAATTAGCTATGACGAAAGCTCACCGCAACTCCCAGATATCTTGAATGATTTGGGTACACTCTACTGGATGCTATACCGCACACCACCCAATTCTGAGTCAGGACAAACTTATATAGAGCAGGCAATAGAGTTTTATCAGTTGGCGTTAAAGATGATTTCGCCTCAGATACATTCGGAAACTTACGCTCGTGTGCAAAATAATTTGGGGACGGCTTATGGTGATTTAGCTCGTTTTTCTCACCCATCTGAAAATTGGCAGCAAGCAATTTTAGCCTACAGTGAAGCACTCACCTACCGTACAGCCGATATGGACTCGTTAAAATATGCGGCTTGCCAGAATAATTTGGGTACTGCTTACTGGCATCTAGGGCAATACAACCAACCGATTGTGCATTTAAAGAAAGCGATCGCAGCTTACAACGAAGCACTTATACACTACAACCCCGAAGAGGAACCGCTCAAGTATGGCATGATTCAAAACAATATCGGTACTGCCTGCTGGCATCTGGCACAACACGAACAACCTGCCCAAAATCTCCAGCTAGCTATAGATGTCTACATTGAAGCTCTCAAGTATCGCACTCCTGCTAATGTTCCCAGTGCTTGCGCCGGTACACAAAATAATCTGGGAACTGCCTACTGGCATCTAGCCAACCTATCTCAGACAACTAAAGAGGCACGGCAGAAGTATCTGCAACTATGTATCAGTGCTTACGAAGAAGCTATAGCTTTGGCTCACTCACTTAGGGGTACTTCTTTAAGTTTTGATTTGCTTGCTTCTTATAACAACCTGGGACTAGCCTATTATCAGTTAGTAATAGATAAGTCTTTTAATGGCGATGTAGCAACACGTTCTCAACACTTAGAAACAGCATTAGATAACCATTTGCAAGCCTTAAACGGATTAAGTAAACAACCAGAGGCTTATCAAATAACCTTTACTTATGTAGTGAAAACTATTCGTGCTTTTCATCATCAATTAGGGATACAGGGACAAAATCTAGCTTTATCTAAGGTTCCTAGTTATTTGTTGCCAGAGATTTTGTCAAAATTATAAAAAACAATAGCTTGATATCAGCTTGACAATTAAGCAGGTAGGCAAGTAGAGTAGCGATGTCTACGACCGGCTATGCCTACGCAATAACCGTTTGACTAATTATGAAGTGGTGGGATTTTTTAACAATCCATAAAGATAGCTTAGTAAATATAAATTAGTCAATAAGATTTTGGAATAGAATATGAATATTTTATTAAGAAATTCAATAGAATATTGGCGTATTTTCCGTAAATTTACTAAGGTAGACTGAAGACCTACTTTAAAGAAGCTCCAGAATAATAATTAAAACCTAACTTATGAAACTAAATTTTGTTTTCGCTACTGCCATATCTAGTTTTTTTGTGAGTGCGACCACCGGACTTGGTTTCTCTGGCCAAGCAGATGCTCTAACTTTTTCTGGCATCTCTAGTGGTACATGGGGAGTACCTACTCCAGGAAGTGTAGATACGAATCCCGTATATACAGGCGTAGGAAGCAACCTATTTACTTGGGGTGATCCTAATATTTGTCCATACACTCTTATTGGGTGTACCGTAACAGGCTCAAATAAACTAACTTTTAATGGAAATTCATTTTCAGCTGATATTAACTCTGTATTCAAAATAGCTGAGTTAACTTACTTCAATGGGACAGTAATTCAAGGTACAAGCGTTCAATATGTACCTTTAAATCTCAATGTATCCTTCGGCCCTCCCGTTGGAACCAGCCAAGTTTTTGACTTTAACTTGCTTCTAGTAAATACACCGAATGATTCAACAGATCCTGAAACAAATGCAGACTTTGTATTTATAGACCCAAGTTTGAGTAATCAGAGTTTTACCTTTCAAGGCAATAAATACACCCTTGAGCTAACTGGCTTTAATCCAAACGTTCCCCAGATGAATATTAAGGCTCTTGAAGGGGGTACAACTACAACAGCTATTTATGCCGAAATCAAAAACATACCCGAACCTTCACTAGTAGCTGGTCTATCCTTACTAGGGTTATATCTCATATCTCGTAAAAATATCTTGGGGAAGAAATACTAAGTCACTAAGAACCGATGCCATTTTTGCCCACTGATGACGCGCTGATCGGCAAACTCTCTCAGGGTAAGATTAGCAGAGACAATGGGGCTATCATGAGTTACAGCATCCTCGGCTGTCAAACCTGTGAGTTTTTCTTGCACTCTGGCAAATTGAGCCGCATTACCAGCATTTTGTAACAAGAAGAAGCCAATTAACAAGTTCCAGAAGTTACCAAAGCTGCCAAATAATAGTAGGGGAACTATACCAGAAAGAATTGCTATCCAACCAAAGATTTGCCCAACTCGACTGGCAAAGGTTACACCTTTATAAGGATTACCTGTAATTTTCCAAACGATAGCTTTCAGTATATTTCCGCCATCTAAGGGCAAGCCAGGAATCAGGTTAAATAGGGCTAATGCCAAGTTAACAGAAGCCAAAACACCAAGAATTGCAGCTAACGGCCCTGATGCAGCAGTAGTAACACCAATAGCTGTAACCATACCGCATAATAGTAAACTAACTATTTGCCCAGCGATCGCTACCCAAAAAGCTTCACCTGGGGTTTTCGACTCTTTTTCTAAGCTAGCCAAACCGCCAAATATAAACAGTGTAATGGATTTGACATCAATCCCCTGACCAATTGCAACGAAACTGTGGCCTAATTCATGGGCGACGACAGAGGCAAATAACATCAGCGCTGTCATCAATCCTAGTAACAAAGCAAATCCCGCAGATAATTGGGGAAATTGTGCCGCCAATCCACTGCTATAGCTCCAAGTTACCAAACCCAGAACTAAAAACCATGACGGATGGATATAGAAGGGAATTCCGAAGAGATTACCAACGCGAATTGTGCCATTCATGCCGTTCACCTTTGATTTCAGCTTCGAGAGGTTTGCTTTCATCCTTCTCGATGTCTTTAGTGTAACGAAAGGTTAAGAGATTTTAATCTTGATCGGGGTAGTAGTGTCCGTCCCTAAAGGTGCGGTTATTGGCTACGGGCGGGCGAGACGGACACCCCACAAGAATTAGTTGAGTATTTTTTTATTTGTCAATCCCTAAAGGAGGTGAGTCTCTGGCTTACAGCAGTTTTCATGTATTTGAACCACATCTGTCGTAGGGGCAATTCATGAATTGCCCCTACCGCGTGGTATATTTAGCTGAAAATAGCTGTAAGTATGCACCTATACTGCAATTATCTCCATCTGCTGAGAACTTTTCTGCAACATTGGGGTGATTGTATCAGCAGGGACAGGACGACTGAAATAGTAACCCTGACCTTCGTCACATCCCTGCATTTGCAGGTAGTCAAGTTGTTCTTTGGTTTCCACACCCTCTGCCGTGATGCTCAACCGCAGGCTCTTGGCGAGGGCAATAATGGCATTGGTGACGGCGGCGCTATCAGGATTGGACATGACATCTTGCACAAATGACTGATCAATCTTGAGTATGTTCACGGGAAAGCGCTTCAAGTAGTTGAGGGAGGAATAACCGGTGCCGAAGTCGTCTAGAGCCAACCATATACCCAGTTCTCGTAATTGTTTTAAGGTTTTAACCGATCGCTCAATGTCACCCATCAAGAAGCTTTCTGTCACTTCCAGTTCTAGATAAGATCCTTGGAGTCCAGTCTCCTCAAGAATTTGGCTGATTACATCAACCAGATTTGATTGTTCAAACTGTCTAGCTGACAGATTTACAGATATCCGAATTGGGGTAAATCCAGCAAGCTGCCAAGCACGGTTTTGGGCACAAGCAGTTCGCAATACCCATTCACCAATTGGTATGATTAAACCATTGGCTTCTGCAATGGGAATAAACTTTCCTGGAGAAACCAAACCGAATGTAGGATGTTGCCAGCGAACCAACGCTTCCATTGCTGTAACTTCTCCACTCTCTAAATCAATCAGAGGTTGATAATAAACCAGCATTTCGTTGCGCCTAAGCGCCCCATGTAATTCATTTTCTAAAGTCAATCTCTCCTGCAACTGGGCATTAATTTCCGGCGAATAAAATTGATATTTACTACGCCCTTGCTGCTTCGCCTGGTACAGTGCTATATGACCCTGTTGCAAGAGTTGATCTACGCTATTACGATCATTTATTTCATTAATTGTGATGCCGATGCTGGCAGTAATATGAATCAAGTTCCCCTCTAGAGAGAAGGGTTTGCTCAGGGTACTTAACAGCAACTGAGATAGCTTAATCACACTTTCAAAAGAAACAATATCCAGACGGGCAATGGCAAATTCATCTCCACTTAAATGGGCAAGAATATCTGTTTGTGCCATGCAGAGTGATAACCTCTGAGCAACTGCTATTAACAACAAATTTCTTGTCTTATGCTCCAACCCATGACTCATAGCAGTGAAATCATCAATACCCAATAAAAATACAGCTACAAGGCGCTGGTTGTTTTTAGGTTGAGATAGACTCTGATGAAGGCGATCGCAAAATAAATCACGATTGGGCAATCCAGTCAGATCGTCATAATTAGTGATGTAGTGAATTAACTCATCTAATTTGTGAAGGGTTTGTGAGGTATTTGCCATCAATGTCCCCGCTTCATCAGCAAACTCTGTGGGCAATTCTGGTAGGGTTTTGGTGTTCAGATAATTTTGCAATGCAGCAGATGTCAAAATAACCGGGTTGAGGAGGTGGTGTAGTGCGTAGAGGGTGGCTGCCGTACCCGCTAAGGTAGCCGACAGAGCAATGATCATAACTCGCGCCGCCATCTCGAAAGAATAGGAGTTTGAGATGACGAAACTAAAGAGTAAGGTTAAAAGTGGTACATGAGTGCCCAAAAATGCCACCAACATAATTTTAGCGGTGTAACTTTTTTTGAGCCATTTGAAATGAGCTAGGAACGAGTATAAGTAGAGATTGTGATTGAGATTCATAAATTCTGTTCGATAGTTGGCAAATTAGTTCCGAGCTATCCTGACAAAAGAGTATTTTTGATTCACAATCTAGTGGAATTAGCTCTCGTTTAACCCAACCTTGATCAGGTCATATATTATGCTTCCCAAGATTAGTTTCTATTTGATCTGCATGACGATAAAGTTTCTGTAAAACTTATTGCATAAGCAATTCTACAATGAATATCTGATTGTATTTCTTGTTACGCTCTTAGTATTTATTAGTTTGTCTCAACGTGATATAAAAGCAAAAGTAACTACATAGAAATACAGATAACCACCGATAAATATATGTGGTTAGATTTTATAAAAATTAACTTATATACGATTCCTAAAATGAAGTACACCCTTCCATTGGCAGGGGGCTGCGGTGAATTACCCCCCTTAATCCCCCCGATGTATTGGGAGGAAACAGGAAATCTAATTCCCTCCCGAATATATCCTACGGTGTACACACAAGTCTTAAAAACCTAACTTGATAAGGCTTTATACCAATTCTGTATGAAGATGCGCTAAACCATATTTAAGTACAAGAAAGAAAAACGAACCGCATTCGCGCAGCGTCTCGTAAGAGTTGGACACAAAGAAAGAAAGAAAGAAGTTAAAAGGGTTTGGCGCAGCCTCACAAAGAAATGGTATTACTCGTTCCCAGACTCCGCCCATTGCTGTCAACTTAACGTGAAAGTTAGTTAAGAGAAAGCGTTCTAGAGTTGCCCTCATCCCCTTCCCCCTTCTCCCAAGATGGGAGAAGGGGAACTGGAGAATTATGCTCCCCTCTCCCAAATTGGGAGAGGGGCTGGGGGTGAGGGCAAAACTCATGCAGTCAGGAGATTTCAGCTTAACTTGACACCAATGGCGAGACGCCCACCCCACAAAAAGTAATTGAGTATTTTTTATTTGAAAGTCGCTTATTTTAGCTGATTGCCAGAAAAGAGCAGATTTGTAACTTGCTCTAACACCTTTAATGCTGTTAATGAACCTCGAATCAGCCGAGTAGCTGCAAGGGGTTGTCGAAGCATTGCAATCGCTAAGGGAAAAGGTTTTAAAGAGCCATCAGAATTAATTGCTGGTGTGAGATCGGGGATATTATGCTGACAATCGTCGCTGACTACTCGCAGCATTGCCACAGCTACCCCAGCTGCATTGAAAAACTCTAGGGCGGTAAATCCTTCCATATCAACAACATCAGCTGCCAAAGTCTCACCCAAACGGCGTTTTTCGGCGGCAGACGAAATTAGGCGATCGCTTGTTAGTGACTTGACTAAATTGAGTGGGGAGTTGGGAGTTGGGAGTCGGGAGTGCAATTCTGCTGTAAAACTGCGATCGCATTCTTGCTGCTTTCCCTGATAAATACAATCTTGATACAGCACAATATCACCAACTGTGTAGCGATCGCTCAAGCTGCCACATATACCCATAATCAGCACTCTGGATTTTGGAGCCAGAAATTGTCCATTTCCTGGGGATTGTTGCAAATATTTGAGTAAAGGTTTCATGCCAACAGGTATGGCTACTACCGTGGGGATGGAGCCAGGAAGGCCGCTTAATCCCCGACACACAGCTTGATATTCTGTTCCCTGAGGTACCAGAATTGTGTTAATGGGCAAAAAATTAGGCACTAGCCCTCTCAACAGAACCAAGTTTCATTTTTGAACTTTCCTTTTGCATTAAAGATTGGGTCATATCTGAGTAACAATAAATAATATTGCCCTTTACTAGTAACCAAAACTCGCAAAACCAAGGCGATTGCTACTGCCAAACATCTGGCTAGGATTGTGTTTTTGAATTTTGAATTGCTTAATAATTGTGTCACCCACACGATAATTTTCCAAGATGGTAAAGCTTCATAACTCCAAATCCGCACGAGAACTCTTCAACATTTCCAAATTGGCAATTCAATTTTCGTGGCTGACGGTGAGTTTTTGGATTGCCGTAACGGTAGCTGGTGTTCTGGCTTTCAGTTCCCTGAAGTATGCCTTGTTTCCAGATATTACCTTTCCAGTGGTGGTTGTGAATGCTACAGCCCCTCTGACAACTGCCTTGGATACAGAAGCGAAGCTCACCAAACCCCTAGAAGAACGCCTCCGTTCCCTAGAAGGGCTGGAGGATATCCGCTCATCTACCTATCCTAGTCAAACTGCTGTTAGCCTTTCTTTTGCCGTTGGGACGAATTTAGAAACATCGACGAAAAATGTTGAAACTGCCCTCAAGCAGTTGACTCTACCTCAAGGAGCGACTTCTAAAATTATTCCCCTGAATTTAAATGAGTCAGCCGCCATTAGCTATGCCATTGAGAGTCCCACGCGGAATCTCCAAGATTTGACGAAATTGGCACAAAATGACATTGTGAGTGCGATCGCTAAACTCCCAGGAGTCCTGAAAGTCTCACTACTAGGTGCTGCAACTGCAACTCCTCCCTTAAATCCAGCCAATGGGAGTGCAGCTGCTCTCCCCCAAACCGGGGCGACATTAGTCAGGTTTAATGGTCAAGATGCGATCGCATTTCAGGTAATCAAACGCGGTAGCGCTAACACCTTGGAAGTGGTGAGTCAGGTTGAGAAAGAAGTTCAAAGGCTACGCTCTACCCTCAAGGATGTCAAACTCACCTTAGCTGCCACCCAAGCAGAATATATCCGCCACGCCACCCAGTCAACCATTGATGCTTTGCTGGAAGCAGTCTTATTGTCAATAGTAGTAATTTTTCCTTTTTTGTGGAATTGGCGGGCAACTCTCATCTCTGCTTTGGCGATTCCGACATCTTTGTTGGCGACATTTATCGTCATGGCGATTTTCGGCTTCAACTTGGAGACAATCACCCTGCTGGCTTTAGCTTTGGTCATTGGTAGCATTGTTGATGATGCGATCGTCGATGTAGAAAACATCATGCGACACATTGAAGATGGGGAAACTCCTCGCCAAGCGGCGCTTTTAGCGACAAATGAAATTGGGTTGACAGTCACCGCCGCCACTTTGACAGCAGTAGCGGTTTTTCTACCCATAGGTTTGATGGGTGGGGTAATCGGTCAATTCTTCAAGCCTTTCGGCATCACTGTTTCAGCCGCGATGCTTGCTTCCATGCTAGTTGCTCGGACTTTATCGCCAGTTCTGGCCATCTACTGGCTGAAACCTAAATCGTCACTCTCACAGCATCGGGAAGCAAAAATCTGGGTAGCCTTTACCCAATTTTACAGAAACTTGCTGAGTTGGTCTTTGAATCACCGGAAGATAGTTATCGGGTTAGCTGTCCTCAGCTTCATTGCAGGTATAGCACTGATTCCACTAATTCCCAAAGGGTTTATTCCCAAACTCGATCGCGGCGAATTTAATATTGCTTATACGGCTCCTTTGCCGAGTATCCCCGATTTGGGCAGAGGGGAACAAGGAGGACAAAAAAGCGATATTCCCAATCCCCAATCCCCAATCCCCAATCCCCTGAACGATTCTCTTGAGGTTGCGAAGAAACTAGAAGAGGTTGTGAGAAAATCACCGGCAGTTGAAACGGTATTTACCACTGTTGGTTCTCGTGAGGGGGAGCCGAATAAAGGGATACTATATGTAAAGTTAAAGAGCGATCGCACAATCACAACTGCGGAATTACAAGATCAATTGCGCTCCTCCTTACCTGCTCTTTCTGGAGTAACTACTAGTGTTGAAGATATTCAATTTGTCGATTCCGGTGGTCAAAAACCCCTGCAAATAGCATTACAAGGTGATAATCTCCAAGCTTTGAGTAAAGCTGTCAAAGCCATTAAAGAAAGGATTCAGAGATTACCCGGATTCGCTGATGTCACAATTACAGGTGAAACGAATCCACAGGGCAAGGTTTTTCAAATTGAGCGTTTGAATAATCAGCGTGTGGCCTACATCAGTGCTAATCTTGGCAAGGATCTTTCCTTGGGTGATGCTACCGACAAAGTGGTGGCTGAAGCCAAGGCGGTGTTACCCTCCAATGTTTCCTTAAATTTAGGGGGAGACTCTGCCCGTCAAGGTGAAGTCTTTGGCAGTTTCGGAACTACTCTGGCTTTATCTGCCCTGTGCATTGTTGTAGTACTATTTTTACTATTCCAAACCTGGGTAGATCCTCTGGTGATTGGTGTCTCTTTGCCCTTAGCACTAGTGGGGGCAATGTTGGCGCTACTGATTACCAAGAGTGACTTTGGCATGATTTCATTGATTGGCTTCGTCTTTTTGCTGGGGCTAGCAAATAAAAACGCCATTTTGCTTGTGGATTACATCAACCAGTTACGCAACGCAGGCTTAGAGCGCACCGAGGCGATCCTCAAGACTGGACTAGTGCGCCTTAGACCAATTATGATGACCACCGCTTCCACTATTTTAGGGATGCTACCCATCGCTTTAGGTTTGGGTGCGGGTTCGGAATTGCGATCGCCTATGGCTGTAGCGATCGCTGGTGGATTAGTAACTTCAACTATCCTCAGTTTGATTGTTGTGCCAGTAGTTTACACCATTTTGGATGATTGGTTTCCCCGATTTAAGAAAAGGGGGACAGCTTGATGCAGGTTTTTGTCACAGGGGGTACAGGTTTTATTGGTGCCCACTTAGTGCGGTTGCTGCTGCAACAAGGTTACACAGTTAAAGCATTGGTACGCCAGAGCAGCAATTTGGAGAATCTACGCGATTTGGATGTGGAAATTGTCAAAGGCGATTTAAATTCACCAAATCTGTGGCAACAAATGGCAGGTTGTCAATACCTATTTCATGTCGCAGCCCATTATTCTCTGTGGCAAACAGACCGAGAATTACTCCACCGTCATAATGTCGTGGGTACGCGCAATGTGTTAGCAGCAGCTCACAAAGCTGGCATTGAACGCACCGTTTATACCAGTTCAGTGGCCGCAATTGGTGTAGGATCATCAGGGGAAGTTGTGAATGAAACACATCAGAGTCCCTTAGAAAAGTTGGTGGGTGACTACAAGAAGTCTAAGTTTCTGGCTGAACAAGAAGCAATGCAAGCCGTTGCTACAGGTCAGGAAGTAGTTATTGTCAATCCCAGTAGTCCTATTGGTTCCTTGGATATCAAACCTACCCCCACAGGTGATATAATTTTACGATTTTTACGACGGCAAATGCCTTTTTACTTGGATACTGGTCTAAATTTTATCGATGTGCGGGATGTGGCATGGGGGCATTTACTGGCTTTACAACGGGGTAAATCAGGCGATCGCTATATCTTAGGTCATCAAAACCTCAGTCTCAAGCAACTACTCGAACAACTCGCCGAGATCACAGGTCTAAGGGCACCTCAACAAACTGTACCTGCTTGGTTGCCCCTTAGTGTTGCCTGGGTTGATGAAAAAATTCTTACACCCTTGGGTAAATCGCCCTCAGTGCCATTGGATGGCGTGCGGATGGCGAAACAACCTATGTATTATGATCCGACAAAGGCTGTCCGAGAATTGGGTCTACCGCAATCTTCGCTGAAGGCGGCACTCAAAGATGCTGTGGATTGGTTTGTTGCTCAGGGTTATGTCAAATGAAAAAGATAGCAATTCACCTGTGGATGCAATACGCGCTAGGGTAGCACAAGTACCCAAACCGACAATGACTGTGGTGTTTTTATATAAAGAGGAGCGATCGCAACAATGGCAGTTAATATACAACAAGCGATGGATATTGGGAAGTATCTGGTTACACAGCGTTTGAAAGGACGTAAACGCTTCCCCCTAGTATTGATGTTGGAACCTCTTTTTCGGTGTAATCTTGCTTGTACTGGTTGTGGTAAAATCCAACATCCAACGGAAATATTAAAGCAAAATCTCACGCCAGAACAGTGCTTTACCGCAGTGGAAGAGTGCGGCGCACCAGTTGTTTCAATTCCTGGCGGAGAACCTTTACTACATCCCCAAATTGATCAGATTGTCCAAGGATTAATTGAGCGCAAGAAATATATTTACTTGTGTACTAATGGTTTGTTGTTAGAAAAGAGCCTGGATAAGTTTCAGCCTTCCCCTTATCTAACTTTTAGTGTGCATTTAGATGGAATGCGGGAGTTGCACGATCAGTGCGTCGATCGCAAAGGTGTTTTTGATATTGCTGTCAAAGCCATTCGCGCTGCTAAAGCTAAAGGCTTTCGGGTTACGACTAACACCACTATCTTTGAGGGGACCCAACCCAAAGATATGCAAGAGTTCTTCGACTTTCTGGAAACACTAAATACTGATGGGATGATGATTTCTCCCGGCTACAGTTACGAGTGGGCACCAGATCAAGATCATTTTCTCCACCGAGAACAAACCCGCGCCCTCTTTCGGGAAATTCTAGCTCCATACAAAGCTGGTGAAAAAAACTGGAACTTCAATCACAATCCGCTCTTTCTCGATTTTCTCACAGGTGAGAAAGACTACGAATGCACACCTTGGGGTAGCCCAAGTTATAGCGTTCTCGGTTGGCAAAAACCTTGCTATTTGCTGAACGAAGGTTATTACTCTACCTTCAAAGAATTACTCGCACAAACTGACTGGAGTCAATATGGCCTGAAGAGTGGTAATCCCAAGTGTGCAGATTGTATGGTTCACTGTGGCTACGAACCCACCGCCGCAATGGATGCAATGCAACCGCAAAATATGGCGCGTGCCCTTGGTAGTGTGTTTGGCAGGAATTAGAAGGCAAAAACCTTGCTAAATACGATGTGAGTTCGATGAACCTCTCCCTGTCTGGAACTAAAGTTCAAGTGAGTCCCTCTCCGACTCGGAGAGGGACGGTTATTGCATAGCAAAACCAGGGAGAGGTCTTTTTATTCCTCTATAGGGTGGGGTGGTTCACCGTCTGCCAGCACCACGATAAGGCACTTGAGGCACTTCAACGTCTTCTAGCTTTCTTTTCGGTGCAAAAACTTCTTGATGTTGCTGCTGCTGAATTTTTTCCTGTGCATACTTTACACGGGTGCGAACTCCCAGATCGACATCTGTATCAACTATTTGCTGAAGTCGATCTGTAATCCGCGACGCTTGATCGGGTAAAGTGACTGCTATGGCGTTGCCGCTTTGCGGGTTGTCGCTAGACATCGCTAATGTTTCTAAACTTGTCACTGCTGCATAGCGCACTACCCACTCTGGATCTTGAGAAATTAGTAATAGCGCCTCTAATACCTGAGTCTGAACCGATTGCACTTTCTCAGGCGGTACTTGCTGCCAGCGCAAAGTGCCTAATCCCCTAGCAGCTGCCCGCCGCACACTTAAGGAAAAATCGGTTTTTGCCGCCTCTAACAAGGTATCCAGCGCCCGGATATCGCCAATTCCCGCTAAGGCACGAATTGCCCAGGCTCTAGCACCGTAGTTGTAGTCATCAATTAGTTGCAAGAGTGGCGGAACTGCGGCTTCCCCGATGGCAATTAGTCCATCTACCGCCGCCACCGCCGCCCCTGGATTGTTATAACCCAAAGCTGCAATCAGGGTGGGAACAGATTCCTCTATATGAGCTGCTGCTAACTCTTGAACTGCGTCTACTAAGCGTTCTGAGGAATCTGCTTCTTGCACAGCACGGATCAATATTTGGGCAAGATCACTGTTATTCATCATAATTTTTCATGAGTGATTAGTGGTCAGCCAATTGTAGCTTAAGTTATCCGTAGTTGACATCATACACAAACCCCTAACCCTGATTTTGCAGTTGGGTTGGGGATTTATGTGTGATAAACATTTGGTTTAAACGTATTAATGACAACTAATTCCTGGAAAATTATGACTACAACAGCGAGTCCATCAAATTAATCACTTTAATCGCACCTGCTGACAAAGTGCTTGTTGCGGTGTGGTTAACTTGATATTCTAGCAATCCTTTAAGAGAAATTAGCTTCAGACTATTTTCGGCAAGAGTCTGGGCGATCGCATCTGCTGCGGGTAGATATCCAATGGCTCCCAAATCTGCTAACACTGCTCGACGCAATTGCAATTTCTCTCCCGCCAGAGCTTTTACCAACCGTTCTCCATAAACTGGTTCTTGGGTTAATTGATACATAGCTCGTGCGGCAGCATATTGCACCAATTCGATTGGATGCTCTAAGAATGGCTTTACCAAAGGGGTGAACTCAGTCGCCCTCAAGGTTCCCAAGGCTTCTAAGATGGCATCGTAGGGTTGAGATAAATCAGGCTGTTTTGATCCCAGACGCTCCCCCTGCAAGCCTACTTCTAATAGCTTAACTAGGGTGGGAATACAAACCGGATCGCCCAGCATCTCTAAAGATTGTGCCGCTGCTTCCCGCACATAAAAATCTGAGCAGTTTAAACATACAATTAAAGGTGATACTGCCTGGCGATCGCCTAGTTTCCCTAAAGCCCTAGCTGCGTTCCGTCGGAGAGGATATCCGCCTTCTGGTGTCCGATCGGCTTCGTCCTCTAAAGCTTTAATCAGTCCTGTAACCGCAGCTGCTTCACCGATCCGAAACCTACCCAACCACCAAGCAGCATAAAATCGCAGACCTAAATCTGCACTTTCAAGATTAGCGATCGCTTGCTCTACTGTCAAAGACTCACCGTTGGCAAAGTCACCTGTCGGTGATAAATCTTCAAATTTCTGCGGACTTGAATTCATTAGAAGAAGGAGGATCGCTTTGTTCGCTAGCTGTTTTAGCTTCAGGGTTCAATGGCTGAATGCTGACTATTTTGCCACCCAAGCGAGTAATCCTCTGCATTTCTTTATTCATCCGGTTCTCAGGTACTGTGAAGAACACAGTGGCACTAGAACGAATGGGATAGTTAGTTTTTTCGGTTTCTTCGCTTTGGCGCAGACCCACTACTTCATACCGGAAGTAACGACTACTCGTTCTACTACTAATTTGTCCAACCATAAAATTAACTCTCCATTTTAAGTTGTCATTAGTCTTTTGTCATTCATAATTACTCTTCGGCTTTGCCAGTTGCTCATGAGGGAAATCCCCTTGGCGCTAGCCTCTCCCTTTGGGAGAAGACTGCACTGGTTCACCAATGACTAATGACCAATGACTAATGACCAATGACCAATGACTTTAAAGTGGTTTCACGCTGGCGATTTTACCACCTTGTTTTACCACTCTCTGGAAGTAACTAGATAGTTCTTCATAAGGGATGATCACCGCTTGATTGACACGGCGTGTGCTAGGATACCCGGCGCCAAAAATGCCTGCCACTTCAATGCGGTAGAGTCTGCCATCTTTACCAAAAGTTCCTGCACCACCGAAAGTACTGTTGGGGGTAACGCCTTTTTCAGAAGCAACGTATGAGAAGCCTGAAGGACCGCCAGAGGGAGGAACAACGATGGATGCACTATTGCGACCTAGTTCGCTAGCAAGGCGCGAGGACTTCCCTTTGAGTTGGGAGGTATCGCTACTGGCATAGCCGCGATAAAGTTGGAATATCCGGCTAAATCCGACAGTTTTCTGTCCTGTTTGGGTTTTAAAGCCGCGATAGTAAGGCACTATATTTTCACCAAAGCTAGATTGATACTCTGGCGAATCAATATAAGAATCAATGTCGGCTTCAAATCCCTTGTTTTGGTACAAGTCCAAGTGATAAACCACCTCAGACTCATCATAAGGGGCACGACCCAACAAATGTTTATAGTTGAGTTCGATGACGCGAGTTTGGAAATTGTCGTAGAAAAATTTGGATTTGTAGAGTTCTGATTTAGCTACTTGACGCACAAACTCTTGGACTGTATTTTTTCCATCGCGCAAGATAGATTCAGCACTTGTGAGGCGATCAGATGTCAATATGTAGTTGTTGCCCAAAACCTGACGATAGACGGCAGCAATTACTCTCTCAATATCTTCTTTGGTTGCATTAGGACGCAATTCCACAGGAGACTGATCGCTAAAAGGTTCTGTTCCCAGACGGGAAGCTGCTGTTGTAATAGCCATTGGTAATTTTCCTTTTGTAATTGGTAATTGGTAAGGGGAGTCGGGAGTGGGGAATGGGGAGTGGTTAAATTCCCTACTCCCTACTCCCTACTCCCTACTCCCCACTCCAGTCACTATTTATACGGCTGTAATGCTAATCACCTTACTGCCTCTGCGGTTCAACTGCTGCAATTTACTTGAAAGTTGCTCGTATGGTACGATCAATTCCGCAGTACTGCGTCGCACTACAGTTGAGTTCGGGGAAGCTGCTTGTAGCACTCTGATGCGGTATGTTTCGCCGCGCCCACCTGTAGAGAGACCTGTTAAGGCTCCGGCGGACACTGGGTAAATGGGTGAAGCTAGATTCTTAGCCACTTCCCAGGTTAGGCGTCCTTGTTTTTGTCCTTGAGCGCGATCGCTATTGGCATAACCGCGATACAGTTGGAACAGTCGGCCAAATCCAACGTTTTTCAGTCCTACTTGGCTCTTAAAGCCTCGGTAGTAGGGCACAATGTTTTCGCCAAAACTCTCTTGATATTCTAATGAGTCAATGTACGAATTAATCTCAGTTTCGTAACCTTGTGAATTGTAAAGCTCAACATGGTACGATATCTCTGACTCATCTTCCGGGGCACGCCCCAATAAATGCTTATAATTCAACTCGATAAACCGAGTTTGAGAATTGGAGTGGAAAAACTTATCCCGATAGAGTTCTGATTGAGCAATGGCTTGCACAAATCCCCGAACTGAGATTGCACCTTGCTGTAACAGTGATTCCGCACTGACAAGACGCTCTCCTTCCAGGAGATATTCATTACCCAAAACTTGACGGTAAGCCGCCCGGATAATTACTGCCACGTCCGCTTCTGTTCTATCAGGACGTAGTTCTACCAGTGGCAAGTTTTCAAATGCTCCAATCCCTAATCTTGCTGCTTGTCCCAAAGCTGCCATATTTAACCTCCTCAGTTTTAACTGCAAAACTGAAAACTTTTTAGAAAATTTTTTTCTAGTCTTTTAACAGTTTCTTGAAAATAAAACTGCCCGGAGAGATAAGCAACTCATAGAACTTACTGGTCATAAGAGCTGATTTCCTCTCCGGGCTAAAGAAATACTCTAGCTTAGAGTATTGATTACATAGTCGATGTAGGAATTTGCTTCAACAGCTGGATCGCCACTGAGACCGTGGTTAGATTTGATGTACTTCAGAGCTTCAATGTACCAGCTAGGAGACAAATCAAAAGTCCGGTTGATTTCAGCCAAGCCAGAAATCAAGAAATCATCCAAGGGGCCTGTGCCACCAACAACTAAAGCATAAGTGATAATCCGCAAGTAGTAGCCGACGTCACGAACACACTTGCCTTTACCGCGTGCATCAGACGCGAAGTTAGGGCCTTGTTGTTGAGTGGTGTAAGGGAACTTGTTATACACTGCTTGAGCAGCGCCTTCGGTCAAGCGTTGAGCATTGGCGCTCAATGCTTTTGCTGCTTGTAAGCTAGCTGGTGCTTGGCGGAAGCGACCAAAAGCAACTTGAATTTCGGTGCTGCTGAGATAGCGACCTTGAGAATCAGCTGCTGAAATTGCTTCAGTTAGAGGTGTTTTTGTCATTTTGGTATTTCCCTTTTACAAACTTTTGGTTGAAATTTTGTTTTGTCCTAATGGACAATTATCTCAGTCAATAGCAGCAATATCTGCCTTAAGCTACTGCTGAAGCAGCACGATCAAAATAGCCAGCAATTTCAGACGCTAAAGCGCTGCAATCGCCTCTGGTGATGTTGTTGGTATCGTTAACGATGGCTAGGGAAGCTTGTTTCAGCTTCTGAATACCAACAGCTACTGATGCTCCTGGGGTTCCCAATGCTAGATATGTTTCGCGCAAACCATTGAGGGCACGGTCATCTAGGACGCTGGAATCGCCAGCAAAGATAGCATAAGTGATATAGCGAAGAATGATGTCCAAGTCTCTGATGCAAGCAGCAGCGCGACGGCTGGTGTAAGCATTACCACCAGGAGCGATCAATTGAGGTTGTTCTGCCCACAATTCACGAACCGCAGCAGCAACAAGAGCAGACGCATTGCTGGTAATCCGGTTAACGGAATCTGCACGCTTGTTACCATCTTTGACTAGTTCGCTCAATGCATCCAATTGTGCATCGGTGAGGTATTCCCCACGTGTATCAGCTTGGGAAACTACTTTTGCAAATGCATCTAAAACCATTGCCTTAAATCTCCTAATTTGCTTGGTTAAGAATAATTGGACTCAAAACTGAATGGTTACAGTTGATTTTTGATGTCAGCACTGCCTGACGAGTTACGAAAGGTTTAAAACAGACATCTCAAGAAATAAGTTTACGATCTCCAGGCTTTCAGATTAAAACTTTTGTTAGAAAACTTCAAACTTCTGTGAACGACTGGAAAACCTGATTAAGATGTTGTTTTTTACTTCTAAGTTCTCTTTATACAATGCTGCCGCCTCATTATTTATTACAAATTATTGTTATGTTTGTTAATTTAATTTACATAAGTTCACATTCTTGTGTCTGTTAGTTTGGCAAAAGTTGGTACAGCACGGCGGAAATAACTATCCAGTTAAAAAGCCAATAAAAAACTCCACGCCACTTGCGGGATGGAGTTTTTAGTCATTAGTCAAGGATCTCAAAGGACAAAAAATCGTCTTCCAAAAAGCTTCTGCATCTCACTATTTTGTCTTTAGAGCTTTGGAAGATGCGGGTTTAAAGCCCAGCGATATTAAAATCCTGAGTATACCCACAGTCGAAGCTAGTAGTGCTTTTCTAGAAGGAAAAATTCCGGTTTGGGTAGCTGGCGATCCTTATCTAGCTTTGGCTGAAAAAGCAGGTAAGATCCGAGTAATTAAGACTGCCGAAGGACTTGATACCCCTGGTGCATACTATGTTGGTGCAAGGAAGTTTGCGGTTGAGAATCCGGGAATTCTGCGAATAGTGATTGAGGAGATTGATAAACTCCAGCGTTGGGCTGAGGCAAATCCCAAAGAAGTAGCAAAAATTATCGGGCCAATCCAAAAACTACCTCCTGACATTATGGAAAAGGTAGTTAGCCGCCGCAGTTATGGCTTGAGAGGCATTTCCCCAGAGTTAATTAAGGAACAACAGCGAATTGCAGATTACTTCTATAAATATGGTGTGATTCCTAAAGATGTGAATATTCAGGAAGCTGTGCTGACACCTGAAGAGTATGCGGCAATTACTCCAGAATCAATTAGCCAAAAATAGGTTGAAGGGGCAAAAGCCAAATGCAATCTTTTGTAATGTTAATGTCTGGGATTGGATTCTTACAGCAGAATTCAGAATTCAGAAGTCCGAATTCAGAAGTAAAATAGGCTTTAAGCCAGGGTTTGAGACTTAGCTTATGTACAACACCCAACTTGAAATTTGCTGTATATCATGTCCAGCTAATTAGTTATGGTTGCCAATTAATTAAGATACACCTCCAACAGTAGAGCGATCGCTATCAAACGAACCAGACAATAAAGACTGAATTTCTCCCTGGATATTGCCACGGGCAGAGGGTTCGGCGAACTCTGCCATTAAAGGTGTGAAGTAGATATGCGATCGCTGTAAAAATCTTTCTAAAACCTGCTGACGACCTATGATATAATCTTCGTCTTTCACCCAGGCATATTCTTGACGAATAGCATGGGCATATTCTCCATACTGGACTTGGTTAGTAGCCAAAATCGCTAAATCTGCATCAAGTAAAACTTGGCTATCATAATCATCCACCGCAGCTTGGTGGTCTTTAGTATTCAAAATGAGACGGGTGACAGTAGTTATGATACTTTCTGAAATACCCAAATTACTCAGCAACTCAAAGGCATAGTCTGCACTTCGTCTTTCATTATCTTCAGCTTGAGAGTCATATACTACATCGTGAAACCAGGCAGCTAGTTGAACAGCAGCTAGGTTGTTGGTGTAGCCTTGCAAAATCTCAATTGTGCTGAGGACGCCATCAAGGTGTTTTAGTGTATGGTAATAGCGACCTGGAGTAGAGTAAGCTGCAACCAACTGATTAAAGGCTTTTTCAGCCCCTAACTCGTCAATACCAAAGGGTTGCAGTGTGTGTTGCCAGTTATAAAATAAAGTATCCATAAAGTTTTCTGTAGGCATAAAGGCAGTATACCCATTCTTAGTATTGGAAAAAACAAGTACATTCTATTAAAAGGGCATGGGGAAGAAGTTACCAATGCCCCAATCGGCGGGGCGGCTATCCCTCCATTGGTGTCAACTTCAGATAAAACTCCTTAGGACTTACGCAAGAGTTATGGAATAACGTAGACGCTTCTCTACGAGACGCTACGCGAACGGCTTGCCGCAGGCTACCGCAGAGGCTATAGAGTTGCCAGTGCGCCCTTGCGGTTAAGAGACTTGTACCCCTCCGGGGATCTTGCTACGCGTAGCGTCTCCCCTTCTCCCAAAGGGAGAGGCTAGCGCCAAGGGAGAAGCAACTGGCGCGACACAGAGAAATCAGAGTTTGAGAAATATTTTGGGTAAGTCCTATCCTTTAAAACCTCGTTTCCAGCCAGAGGCTGGAAATGCATCTCATTGGGCTGCGGCTGCGAGTCTTGAGGCGGAACCTCTTATAGGCATTCCCAGTCTCTGACTGGGAACGAGACAATCTCTAAAAGCTAGTTCTAGACTGGGTTCCACCTTAAGTTGACACCTATGCTATCCCTCTCTACCCACAATGGGATGGAGTTTCCCGGCGCTTTCAATGAATACAGCGTCAGCGCTTCGTTGATTTGGAATCGGTGGTTTATTTCCGCCGTGCTGTACTAAATATGGTGAGTGCGAAATGAAAGCGTCAAAATAGAAGACACAGGCTTTAGACAAAAAGCCTTGCCTTGATTAACGGAGTTTATTATCAGTGGTATTACAAGTACAAACAAGCACCTACGAAGCTAAAACCCAAGAAATTGCTAAACAACTTCTCGCAGCAACCCAGGAAAATCGTTCGTTCCTTTCTTCCCTACGGGATCAAATGCGCTGGGATGATAAATTACTAGCTTGGGCAATGAGTAATCCTGGGTTGCGGGTGCAACTATTTCGCTTTATAGATACCCTACCTGCTTTGCACAGTAAATCAGAAGTTGCCTCACATTTACAAGAATATCTCGGTGATGAGTCTGTAGAATTACCGGCAGCTTTGAAGGGAATGCTAAACTTTGCTAACCCCGACTCTATGCCCGGACAAGTTGCTGCTACAACCGTTGGTACAGCCGTTGAGACTCTTGCCCATAAATATATTTCTGGGGAAAATATTAAACAAGTCATCAAAACAGTTGAACGACTGCGAAAAGAAAAAATGGCTTTCACCATCGACTTACTTGGTGAAGCGGTGATTACCGAAGCCGAAGCGCAGTCTTATCTAGAACGCTATCTAGAATTAATGCAACAATTGGTGGAAGCATCGAAGAATTGGACAGCTATCCCAGCTATTGATGAGGCTGATGGGGAAGTTATCCCAAAAGTTCAGGTTTCTGTGAAGTTAACGGCATTTTATTCTCAATTTGATCCTTTGGATGCTAAAGGTAGTGAAGAGCGAGTTAGCGATCGCATTCGTATTTTATTACGTCGTGCCAAAGAGTTAGGCGCAGCTGTGCATTTTGATATGGAACAGTATGCCTATAAGGATATAACTCTCAGCATCCTGAAAAAACTGTTACTAGAAGAAGAGTTTCGGCAACGTACAGATATTGGCATGACAACTCAAGCATATCTGCGTGATAGCGAGCAAGATGTCAAAGACATAATTTCTTGGTTAAAACAGCGCGGTTATCCCCTGACAATCCGTTTGGTGAAAGGCGCATATTGGGATCAGGAAACTATCAAAGCAGCCCAGAAGCATTGGAAACAGCCAGTTTACAACGACAAAGCGGCAACTGATGCTAACTTTGAAACCATCACTCAGCTATTGCTAGAAAATCATCAATATGTGTATTCTGCCATTGGTAGCCATAATGTGCGATCGCACTCTCGCGCCATTGCCATCGCTGAAAGTTTAAATGTCCCCCGCCGTCGCTTTGAATTACAAGTCCTCTATGGCATGGGTGATAAAGTTGCAAAAGCATTGGTTGACAGGGGTTATCGGGTGAGAGTTTACTGTCCTTACGGTGAATTATTGCCGGGAATGGCGTATTTAATTCGCCGATTGTTGGAAAACACCGCTAATAGTTCTTTTTTACGCCAAAATCTCGAAAATCGACCGATTGAAGAATTATTAGCACCGCCAATCGTCAAGGAAGAGAACAACTCTTTAACTCCTAACGTAGAGACGCGATTAATCGCGTCTCTACAAACTCCTAACTCTCATTTCCTTGGTGCTGCTGATACCGATTACTCTGAGGAAGAGGTGAGAACAAAAACGGCGCAAGCTTTCCAAAGCGTTCGTCAACAGTTGGGTAAAACTTATTTGCCTCTAATTAATGGCGAGTATGTTAACACACCGGAATTTGTTGATTCTCTCAATCCTTCTAATTTCAGTGAGGTAGTTGGTAAAGTTGGGTTGATTAGCGTTGAACAAGCAGAACAGGCGATGCAAGCTGCGAAAGCGGCCTTTCCTGGGTGGAAGAAAACACCAGCAAAACAACGCGCTGATATTTTGCGGAAAGCGGGTGATTTGATAGAAGAACGCCGTGCCGAACTTTCCGCTTGGATGGTTTTGGAAGTCGGGAAACCAGTTAAGGAAGCTGATGGAGAGGTTTCTGAGGCGATAGACTTCTGTCGGTACTACGCTGACGAGATAGAACGGTTAGATGAAGGTGTGAATTACGACATACCAGGTGAAACTAATCGTTATATTTACCAGCCACGGGGAATTGTTGTGGTAATTTCTCCCTGGAATTTTCCGCTAGCGATCGCTTGTGGAATGACTGTAGCAGCTTTGGTTTCAGGCAATTGTACTCTCCTCAAACCTGCGGAAACATCTTCTGTAATTACGGCAAAACTCACAGAAATCTTGATCGAGGCTGGTTTTCCCAAAGGTGTATTTCAATACGTGCCGGGTAAGGGTTCTCAAGTCGGCGCTTATTTAGTAAATCATCCAGATACTCATGTCATAGCTTTTACGGGTTCCCAGGAAGTAGGCTGTAGAATTTACGCAGATGCAGCAACGTTGAAACCTGGACAAAAGCACATGAAACGCGTAATTGCGGAAATGGGCGGCAAGAATGCGATTATTGTGGATGAAAGTGCTGATTTAGACCAAGCTGTTGTGGGAGTAGTGCAGTCAGCATTTGGTTACAGTGGACAAAAATGTTCTGCGGCTTCAAGGGTGATTGTGCTGCAACCGATTTATGATACCTTTGTAGAGCGGTTGGTGGAAGCGACAAAATCCTTGAATATTGGGGAAGCAGAGTTACCGAGTACCCAAGTTGGGCCAGTAATTGATGCTAATGCCCGCGATCGCATCCGCGAGTATATTGAGAAGGGTAAGGCAGAAGCACAACTAGCCTTAGAATTACCATCACCCGAACAAGGATATTTTATCGGCCCAGTCATATTTAGTGAAGTATCGCCAAATGCGGTAATTTCCCAGCAAGAAATTTTTGGCCCAGTGCTGGCGGTAATTAGGGTGAAAGATTTCCAAGAAGCGTTAGCAGTCGCCAATGGAACTAACTACGCCTTAACTGGCGGACTTTATTCTAGAACGCCTTCGCACATTCAACAGGCGCAGTCAGAGTTTGAAGTCGGGAATTTGTACATTAACCGCAATATTACCGGAGCGATCGTTGGACGACAACCCTTTGGTGGATTCAAACTTTCTGGAGTAGGTTCTAAAGCCGGTGGTCCTGATTACCTCCTGCAATTCCTGGAACCACGCGCGGTAACAGAAAATATTCAGCGCCAAGGTTTTGCACCAATTGAAGGTGCAGATTAAAACAAGCAAAGTGGGCAGTGATGCCCACCTTTTTTGTCATTAAACTTTGATGGTCAATTAGTGTAACATCGATATCAAAGAAGATTACCATTGGTGTTGAAGTTAAACTTTAATCAAGTGGTATTATTCAGCAGTATCACAATGCTTAAATTCATGTAAACTCAAGTTTACTCAATTAAACTGTAAATAAATTAAAGAATATAAACAAAGCTTTATGACCAATTTAGTCATAAAAATTGCTGAAATACCTCAAGAACTTCCAGCAATTCAAGCAATTAGGATAGCAGTATTTCAGGAAGAGCAAGGGGTAGATGCGGCTTTAGAATTTGATGGTAAAGATGCGATATGCGAACATTTGATTGCTTATTTAAATGAGGAAGTTGTGGGTACCGCCAGAATTAGATATTTAGATGATAAAACTGCCAAAATAGAACGGCTTGCTGTTTTGTCTACAGCTAGAGGGCAAGGTATTGGTAAGAAAATTATGGAAAATGCCTTAGAAGTGATAGATAACAAAAATATTCCAGAAGTAGTGATTCATGCTCAAGAATATGTGAAGTTTTTATACAAAAAGTTGGATTTTGTAGAAGAAGGAGAACTATTTGAAGAAGCCAGTATTCCCCATGTGAAAATGAGAAAAAAATTCTCCCAACGAAAGTAAAAATATACTATATATTTTTACCTAATTGGTAATGCAAAAATGTATTTTTATGAGCAATTAACTCATTTAAAAAATGTCGTTCCGATTATCTATCCACTTGACTTGGTAGCCAATTGTGTGGAGATAATTTTGCAACATTGTGGCAGTTTTATCCTCTTCTTCTCCAGGCAAAATGGTTTCATTTCTGGGGATGGCTGGAGAAGAGGATAACAACGAGGACAAGTTAATATTTGCTTCCTCATCTCCCTCATCTGCCTCATCTGCCTCATCTCCCGGATACACTAGATTTGGTATAAACAGAGTGAACTGACTACCTGCTCCCAAAGTCGATGTCACGGTAACATCTCCACCATGTAAACGCGCTAATTTGCGTGTTAAAGCTAAACCCAAACCAGTGCCTTCGTACTGCCGATTTAACCGACTGTCAAGCTGTTTAAAGGGTTCAAATAGAAATTGAAACTGATTTGAATCTATACCAATTCCAGTATCGGAAACTGTAAATGTTATCCCTTCCGGTACTTTTTTGACTACCAGCGATATATGTCCGCCTGGGGTGAATTTAACGGCATTAGTGAGCAGGTTGAGTAACATTTGCTTGATCCGCCGCTCATCAGCAATACAAATATCCGCCTCGATGTCAATTTGATATGTGAGTTGCAATCCTTTTTCTAAGGCGCGATCGCGCACTGTCCATATAGCATAATTACATAAGTCGGACACTGACAAAGGTGACAATAATAGTTCCTCTTTGCCTGCTTCTACCTTAGATAAATCAAGGATATCGTTAATTAGTGCCAGCAGATGTTCACCACTACTATATATAGAATTTACATATTCGTTTTGCTTTTCATTGAGCGAGCCAACTATTTCTTGTTGCAGCAACTGTGACAAACCCATAATCGCATTGAGAGGGGTACGTAACTCATGGCTCATGGTTGCTAAAAACTCACTTTTTACCCGACTGGCAGATTCTGCTGCTTCTTGCGATGCACGTAGTTTCAACTCTGTCTGCTTACGTTCAGTAATGTCCTCAATCATTGCTAGAAAAAACTCAGGTTCACCATCGCTGCCTGGTATAACAGAAACAGAGATATGAGTCCAAACTAAGCTACCATTTTGATGTAGGCAGCGTCTTTCCATCTCAATGCGATGTCTTTCGACAAGCTCTTCCTCATGTTTTGAGGGTTGGAAGCCGTCCCTTGAAGTTGTCTTTAAATCTGTGCGAATTCCTGACATCAGTTGTTTGTAAAGTTTTAAATCCCCCCTTTCTGTGGAAATGTAATCGGTAAAGCTCTTGCCATATAGCTCTTCTCGGCTGTATCCTAAAATCTCGCACAGTGCCAGATTAGTATCAACTATCTGCGCTTTCATATCTATAAGTCCAATACCGATAGAAGAACGCTCAAAAATCGCTCGAAATTGCGCTTCACTCTTTCGTAGTGCTTCTTGTACGATGTTTCGCTCCCTCGCTTCTATAGCCAGCGTCACGAAATCTGCAATTGAGCCGACAAAAGTCTCTTCTTCCAAAGTCCATTGACGACCTTCGCCTATGTGTTCGTGACACACTACACCTATCAAACAACCTTCTAGCCAAATTGGTGCATACAGTATGGATGTGATGCCTAAAACTGAAAGATAAGACTCAGATAATTCTTGGGTTCTAGTATCGTTTCTGGCATCATCTGCGGCAATGGTACGTTCCTCTTCTAAAGCCTGGAAATAAGCCGGATAATTTATTTTTAAAAGCGAGTTACCAAAGGTATGCTCCTTAGTCTTCACATCATATAAATCGATGCATTCAATTTGGGAACGTTCTTCATTATAGAACCATACCCCAACTCGCTCCACCAAGAGCGTCTGAGCAGCAGTTTCTGTAATTTCCCTCAACACCGCATTGAGATTACCCTGCTGAAATGTCTTGCTTCTTGCCAGTTGTACCAGAGTCTGGCTTTGTTTTCGCCGACTATTTTCTCTGATTTGTAGAGCCTCTTGGGCCTCGTTCTGCTCTGTAATATCTATAGCTGACACCACCTGCATTAGTTGCCCTCAAGAAGAAATAATTTGGACTTGCAGTTCTACGGGAAAAGTAGAACTGTCTTTGTATAACTACAATTACTTGATATGGCTTTTCATAACCGGAAAGTATAATTTTTCTAATTAGAATTTATAATTCTGGCTAACGAGTTCAAGCTAGATTTTGCTGCTCATTTCTGTTACTTCATGCTAGTGATTTTTGCCAGGGGATATTTAACATTTCAAAGAATTTTTACTATTAAGTAATTCTTCTATCAAGTAAAGTTCCTGTTAATTAGTATAATATTTTGAATTTAATTATGGGGATTGGGAACTGGAAAAATTTTTCTTAATCCTAATCCCTAATCCTCAGTTAAAGTTATTGCTTAGTGCTGACTACCAAAACACTGTTGATTCTCCTAGAGAAAGATACCTAATGACTCAAATTTTGTCAAAATTAAGCTGACGGTAGCTTTTACGGAGGTGGAACGATGACGGATAGCAATGCAAGAATTGTTTCCTTGATTCCCGGTGGAACAGAGATTTTAGCGGTATTAGGGTTGGTTAATGCTATTGTGGGGCGATCGCACGAATGCGATTACCCTCCAGAAATCCACAATCGCCCCATTTGTACCCAAGCACGTTTAAAGTCTCATGCCTCCAGCAGCGAAATCAACGATGAGGTGAACAATTTATTACAATCTGCTCTCAGTATTTATGAAATCAAAACAGATGTTTTAGAGCAGTTAAAGCCTACCCACATTCTCACTCAAGATCAGTGCGATGTTTGCGCTGTCAGCTTACACGAAGTTGAAAAGGCGGTTGCTACACTCATTGACAGCAAACCTCAGATTATTTCTTTACAACCCAATACTCTCCAGGATGTTTGGGCTGACATTGAACGAGTCGGCAACATCTTTGGCGTAGACTCGGTAAAAATCTTAGAAAATTTACAAGCTCGCGTCAAAATTTGTCAGCAAAGAATCCAAGGACTTTCTTTACATGAAGTGCCTACTGTCGCCTGTATCGAGTGGACTGATCCTTTGATGGTTGCGGCGAATTGGATTCCTGAATTAGTTAACTTAGCAGGAGGACACTCTCTATTTTGCGCTACAGGTCAGTCGTCTCCGATCTTGCCTTGGGAAACACTTTTAATAACGAATCCAGATGTAATTGTTTTTATGCCTTGTGGCTTTGATTTAAATCGCACTCGCGAAGAAGCCAATTTGTTAACTCAACGTCCAGAGTGGGAAAAACTACACGCTGCCGAAGCTGGTAGGGTGTACATCACTGATGGCAATTCTTACTTCAATCGTCCAGGACCGAGACTGGTAGATTCTCTAGAAATTTTGGCAGAAATCTTGCATCCAGAAATTTTTCAATACGGCTACAAAGGAACTGGTTGGGAACCTTTGTAATTTAACTAGATTAAAACTAGCCCTTTCAAGGTGACTCATAAAATCTCTGTTTTCCTCTCTGCGTCGCGCCAGTTGCTACAAGTCGGGGAACCCGCCCAAGGCATTGGCAACTCTATTGCCTCTGCGGTTTAATAAATTACTTTTAAACCGCAGAGGCGCAGAGAACACAGAATACCCGGTTTTGGAAATGCCAAATTGGGCGTATATATGCCGCTTGCGTGGATAAGGATTCTTCATCGAATCGCTCTCGTGGCATGATTGTGCTTCGTAGGCAGGAGAAATTGACATCCTCACCGCCCTAAAAGGGACGGTGATTCTCTAGCAATCAAACAACCGTAGCTGTTCGTATTCTAGTCGGGTTGACAGTTCACCGGGAACAGCCGAAAGGGTGGTTCATCCAGCAGAAATCGCCTTGAACGCTCTCCATTCTGAATAAATTCCTTAAGGAATGCTGGGATTACTACCGTCAGTTACGGTATTTGTTCAGAATCTGTCGATGGTTCGTTGTTAAATAACAGCAAACGTGCAGCAAGAATGGCAAATCCTACAGCCGCGATCGCTTTTAACACGCGTGTAGGTAATAATTCGGCTACTGCACCCCCTGCTAATGATCCCAACAGGCTTGTCAACAGCAATGCCCCTGCTGCACCAAAAAATACTGCACGCAAAGAATTAGAACGCCCTGAAAGTGCGATCGCCGCAAGCTGACTTTTGTCACCCAATTCTGATAAAAAAACTGTAATAAAGCTCAGTCCTAAAAGATGCCAATCCATGTAATTAAGGTGGAGATGGGGGAGTGGGGAGATGGGGGAGATGAGGGAGAATAACTCCTGTACAGACGCGATTAATCGCGTCTCAACCTTGAAATACATCCCAAAACAGCATTAAGGAAATCACTAACAACATCACACCGGCTGATTTTTCTATAGTTTTCGGGCTGAGTCGGCTGGCTATCCAACTACCTAAAAGTACACCTAATAAGCTGGTGGTTATCAGCGCCGCCGCCGAGCCGATAAATACCACCCACGGCGAATGAGATTCTGCACTCATTAACAGAGTTGATAGCTGAGTTTTATCTCCAATTTCTGCCAGAAAAATAGTTACAAAGGTTGTACCAAAAACTACTAGCACTGATTGCTGCTTTTGAGGACTATCGGCAATTACAGGCTGAATTGGCTCAACTGCGATCGCCGGAGTTAAGTTAAAATCATTGCTGTCTTTCAGTTCTAGCTCAATCTCAGTCTGAGATATGCCAGAAATGCCCTTATATGCAGAGTCAAGTTTCACAGGTAGTAGTTTTGGTTGCTAGGGTGTTTTCATATTTCTATCATATTCTCAGATTGTTGTAATAAATTGCAACCCTACAGAATAAAATGAGTAGTGGGAGTGTCACAGCCCTACAGCTTGATCGAAGCGTAGTATTTCCAGACTGCGATCGCCATATACTCCTTCTATTTGCTGGCGACAGCAATCAATAGCAAAATCGTTAACTTCTTCTGGTTCAACCCCATACATATCTTGAAACACTTCTGATTCCACACGGCAGAAGCGAGGACGATTTGAGTAGATGCGACATTCTCGCGTGATCTGGTCGAAATTAACGCACCATCCCCCTTCGCCTACCATACTGAGGTAGAGTTCTAGTTCTGATGCTGAAAGATAGTCTTCCAAGTCGGGACGCTCTGCTGGATCAAGATTACAGCAGGCTCCACATTGCTTTACACATTGCCAAGTTGACATTTTAGACATCTCCAAATTAGTAATATTTTCTGGTAAAAGAATAGAAGGATGAGTTTTCGACTGTTGCAATTGCTCCTGACAATTACAAAGATAGGTCAGTGTTAAGCAAGATTTAATATTTTGTTACTACAAACAGGAAATTTATTGAGATGATTGTATAGAAAGATTTATTAGCTTTTAGGATTCCTTAATTATGAAACCTAATTTAGAGGATATCTCTGGCAGTTTTCCCCGCCGTCAAATTCTTAAAACTGCTCTTACCTTTGTGACTGGCTTAACCACGACATCATTGGTATCTTTTTTGATAACCAAATCCCCAAAGCCAGCACAAGCAATTGTTGTGCAACGACCAAATGAGTTTGAACTTGAGGGACAAGGTACTAACATTAAGTATTCAATTCTCAATCAAGTTCCACAGATTGATTACAGAACTAAGAACATTTCTGAGCATTTCAGTGGCGATCAAATTGAGACATTAGCTACTGATATCGGTACACTAATAACGGTAATTATTAGCAGACCGCCAAACCCTGACCTGGGAGGAAATATAGTCAAACTGAGCTTCCTCTTACCAATTATCAACCTAGCTATTGGGAGTCGAGAAAGTCCTGTCCAAACCGAAGCAATTTTAACTACTGAAAGAACATCAGGATTTATCCGTACTCCGTTGTTTGGACAATTACAGTCATATCAGACTATAGTACTCCGGGGAACCGCTAGATATAGATAAGGGCTAATTTTTAGCTGGGTGGATCATTAAGTGCCTAAAATCACACTAAAACACTTTTAAAACATCCTTTTAGCTTGACTTTATGCCCTGGGGCTGAAGCCCTTACTAGAAGGGAATCATTCTGGAAAAATAAAAAACTCCACGCCACTTGCAGGATGGAGTTTTTAGTCATTAGTCATTAGTACCAATGACTAACGCTCTTCTATGACTCTGGAGAGAGAATAATCCAGGCGATTAGAAATCGCGGCTACACAAGCAAAGTCCGCCTGCGCGGACTAACGTCAAAATAGGGTTTCAAATTTAATCTGATCAGAGTAATAAAAGAGCGCTAATGACTAAAGCGGCAGGGCGGCTATCCCTCTCCACCCACGTTCGCGCAGCGTCCCGTAGGGAGGGGATGGAGTTTACCGCCGCTTTCTATGAATGGCGATTAGCTGATCAAAAAAATGTCTTGCCTCAGGTCATGTCAATTGATTTTTTCTTGCTTGTGAGAAATCCGGGATTAGAGATTGGGATTGAGAAAAATTTTCCCAGCCCCCAGTCTCCCTATTTTACGTTTTTATATCTTTTCTTATAATTTTGTTAAGTAAATTAAATCTAAGAGACCATAGCCAGATATGATCGATTTCGGGTTTTGTAATTAAGTTATTGAATTTTTTAAGACAATTGAGAGGAGAAAAGGAAAAATGTTTGACGCTGTATCTGACTTGTTTAACGCTTTTATCAGTATCAATTGGGAAGTTATTTTCCAATTGCTCTCTGTGGCGCTAATCGTGATTGCTGGCCCAGCAGTAATCTTTGTGCTAGCATTTCGCAACGGCAACCTTTAAAAGTACTGAGTGCTGATTGAGAGTTAGGAGTGAGGAAGTGAATTTTATTCTCAACTCATAACTGATAAATCAGCACTCGTAGTCTCACAAGTGAGAAGTTGATTAGGAACTCCTAATTTCTAGCTCCTAAGAGGATGTTTGAAAAGTTTTTTTTATACGCCTAACCCTTGGAAATCCCCCTAAATCCACGCCACGTGCAACAAGAGTGGCTCGCCGCCCAACGCAGTGGCTCCCCGATAAATTGGGGGACTTTGATTCTTCCCCCTTTTTAAGGCAGGGCTGTTTCATTCGTTCAGATCAGAATTTTGTCAAGAGTATCAACCAGAAAATTTAGTGAGTTGGTAATCGAAAAATTACTGTTTCAATCGGTAAATTTAAGTGCGATCGCCTGGTTTTTGACCCAATTAGAGTGTTTAAAAACCTGATTTTTTTGACTGATACGCTTGTAAATTAAGGTCTTTTGGGGAATGAATCAGCCCTGCTTTTTAAGGGGGGTTAGGGGGGATCAACGAGTGCCTAAAATCACACCTAACTACTTTTCAAACAACCTCTAACTCCTAACTGATAAAGCCTGAAGCGCAGCTTGGATAATATTGTGATACAGTGGTTGAGAAATATCAACTTCTTTGGCGTTTTGACGATTAGTGCCCAGCAAACCAATTAGATGTCCTGGCTGCATAGCTAAGACTTTGCCTTCAGGATTTTTGATTCTTAATTCTGCTTCAATACCGTTTTTATAGAAACCACAAGTATAATGTCGCTGGTTGTACTCAAAAGTTGTGCTTGACGGGGTAGGTGGCGAAGCCAAAAATTGTTGAAGCTGAACTGGCAGTCTGACACCGATTAACTCTAGTTCGATGGTGGTGTTACCGTTAAAGTAATTTTCTCGCAGTTTGTAAGCGATATCCACTCGCAGTGGTAGTTGGAAATAGTCGCCCCAACGCCAAGCGATCGCTTTGATTTGATACTGCTGATGATCGATAGTTTGGGCAATTGTCAGTTTAATGTGACCTTTCCCAACGATTTTTTGCTCAACCACTTGGACATTAGGTGTCCAGAAAACTGGATCTGGGTTATCCATACCGCAAGGGTGTAGAGCGTTAAGCTGTTGATAAAGCTGCTGATTGATGTGATTTAGGTTGACTTCGGCATCAATTTTGAGCAGAGGTTTAAGATGTTGGGGTTCAAGACACTGGTTAGCAAACTCAATCAAACGCGATCGCACCATCTGTAAATTCTCTGCTGGTAGAGAAAATCCCCCGGCTGCTTTGTGTCCGCCAAATTTGCCCAGTAAATCGTGACAATATTCCAAAGCTTCAAATACATGAAACTCTGGAATTGAGCGTGCTGAACCGCGTATATGTCCCTCATCCTCGTAAGTACCGATGAACACGGGAACACCGTAGCGTTCCACCAAACGCGAGGCGACAATCCCAATAACGCCATGATGCCAATTGGGTTGAACAACAATTAATACACGGTCTTGCTGTAAAGATGCAACAAATTCTGTCTCTACATAAGCGATCGCTTCTTGTTCAATTTGCTGACACATCTCCTGGCGAGAGGCATTGATTTGTTCGCATTGCATTGCTCTTTCCAGCGCCACTCCCATATCATCTGTAGTCAGCAATTCAATCACAGTCTGGGGATCACCAATTCGACCAATAGCATTAATTCGTGGCCCCAGGCGAAAACCGATATCTTCAGGCTTGAGGGATTTGGGATTTTGGCTTTGGGATTTGGGATTGGCGATTTTCTCTTCTGCTCCCTCATCTCCCCTCGCCTGTACGCCACCTACCTGAATTAACGCCTGTACTCCGGGTAAGTTGGATTTGGGTAAATGCTGTAAACCACGTTTCACCCAACGGCGATTCACACCAGTTAAGGGGGCTAAATCTGCGATCGTTCCCAGTGTAAATAGTGCTAGCATCGGCTGGATCAAGCCCTTAGTTTCCCCTAGTTGTTGTGCTAGAGACACTGCCAAAATATAGGCGACACCAACACCAGCAACACCCCGATAAGGTGAGGATTCTGCTATCAGTTTGGGGTTGAGGATAGCGTTAGCTGGCGGTAATTTTTGAGGTACATCATGGTGATCGGTGATAATCACTGCTAGACCAAGTTCTCTCGCTCTTGCAACTGGTTCAAACGCAGAGATACCATTATCTACAGTGAGAATTAGTCCTACACCTTCGCTGTGAAATTCTTCAACTATGCGTTTATTAATACCATAGCCTTCATGCATCCGACTGGGAATAGCATAATCTACTTGTGCGCCTAAAGTGCGGAGACTACGCAAAAGTAGAGCAGTGCTGGTCATCCCATCAGCATCGTAGTCACCGCAAATAGCAATTTTAGTTTGAGTAGCGATCGCATTTTGCAACAATTCCAAGCTAATCGCCAAATCTGGGAAATCTTCTAACGGCGAAGGCAAAACTAAAGACTCTGGCTCTAAAAATGCTTGTACCTGTTCTGGTGTTTCCATACCCCGATTAATCAACAACTGGCTGACAATGGGTGAAAGATTTGTCAAAGCTGCCAGATTTTGGGCAAATTCTGGTTTTTGTGGATAAATCTGCCAGCGCTGATCGGGTAAGCGTCGGCGAGGCTTTGAAAGTTCAGATACAGGTCGCTCTAGCACAATAAAATTTAGGAGTTTTCAGTTAGAATCTAAAGTGACTAATTATTTATCGTTACTAATAACATTATTTGCTACCTATAACACAATACAGTTCAGAATGAGCAACAAAACACTTGTAGAGACGGCGATTTATCGCGTCTCTAAAACCAAAAATTGTTGCCAGTAGCCCTTCACCCAAGCGTATTGACCTATAACACGTTAATCCTACCATCATCCATAATATATAACGAGCGATCGCCAGGAGAGCGCCAAGTTGGACGAAGTTCCAGCCGCAATGTCCCAAAGTTAGGTTTAGAGACAATTGCTTGTAGTGATAAACCCTTTTCGCTCCAAAATATCAGAGATGTATTTGGCTCCGCACCCTCTATTTGTTCTAAACTTAATTTCTGCCCTGGACTCAAGGATATTGCATCAGTCCCAGAGGGTTTTTGGACTTTTATCAGGTTGGGTGTGCTATTTATAACTTCAAATCGGATGTATTGCCCAGGTGTAAACTGAATTGGGTGCGACCCACACTTAGAGGCACAAGTTCGAGCTAAGGTAGCACTGGGATTATTGATTGCTGCTACTAGAATGGTAGCTGTAACTAAAGCAAATGACAGAGGCTTAAACATAATACACAGTATAAGTACTAAACTGAAATTTTACTTAAATTTAGTACTATTAAGCCTCAGTATATTTTCCAGAATTACTTTGCTAATTCCCAGTTATTAAATTACGAATTATTTATTATAAACATCTCCTCTCGCACCAATGGCATAAATTTCGATGTCTTTGGAATCAATATCCACTGTAAAAATAATTCTGTTTTTACCTATACGTAGTCTGTAAAATCCCTCCCAATCACCTTTCATCTTTTTGATATCTAGTTCTGTAAACGGGATAATGCCTTGGTCTTCGACAGCAATAACAATTTGCCTTATTTGCTCCCGAATATTTTCGACATCTTCGGGATTTGCTTTTTCTAAAAACTTAATCGCTTTTTTGCGAAATTTTATTGCCATATCTTACCCAATCGGTCATATCAATTACTTCATCCTCAGCATGATCTGAAGGTACACCAAACTTGGCTTCAAGTTCGCGTTGCTCATCATCACTTATGTAAGGAATAAGAATTTGACAGAGGCGAAGTCTTTCTTCTTGCAGAACTTCACGCATAGTTTCTTTAATCAATGCTTTTAATTCTTGAATTTCCACTGTATGCCTTTTATTCATGCTGAGATGTATATATATATTACCTAGTCTCAGCTTTTAGGAGGGGATTTGTGTGAAAATAGCAGATTACAAAAGTTGGGAAATTTATTTCCAGGTATAAATTTCAGTACACAGAAGGATTTTTTAAGTGGGACATTGAGTTGACTAGATTTAGATAAAAGGGAAAAGGAATAATAGTTGCTCACAACTGAACCTGGCTTTTACCTTTCCCCTTCCTCTGTGATGTCTCTTTAACCGAAGCGTCCACTGATATAATCCTCAGCTTCTTTAGTTTGAGGAGAACTGAACATTTGAACTGTAGGATTAAATTCAACTAATTTTCCACGACGTTTACCATGTTCGTCAATTTCTGTATTGAAGAAAGCCGTGAAATCTGCCACTCTAGAAGCTTGCTGCATATTGTGTGTCACCATAATGATGGTGTATTGCTCCTTGAGTTCTAAGCAGAGTTCTTCTACTTGGCGGCTAGAAATTGGGTCGAGAGCAGAACATGGCTCATCCATTAATAATACATCTGGCTTCATCGCGATCGCACGCGCAATGCAAAGTCGTTGCTGTTGTCCGCCAGATAATGCAGTTCCCTTCTCTTTGAGTTTATCCTTGACTTCATTCCAGATAGCAGCGCGTCTGAGGGAATCTTCCACCAATTCATCAATGTTACCCTTATAACCGTTAGCACGGGGGCCAAAGGCAATATTTTCGTATATTGACTTCGGGAAAGGATTCGGTCTTTGAAAAACCATTCCCACTTGGCGGCGTAATTTGACCGAATTTATCTTAGGATCGTAAATATTGCGATCGCGATAATTCAGTCTACCCTCGACCTTAGCACCAGGAATTAAATCATTCATCCGGTTGAAGCAACGTAGAAGGGTACTTTTACCACATCCTGAAGGCCCAATAAAAGCAATAATTTGTTTATCAGGAATCTTCATATAGACATCTAAAAGTGCCAGAATCCCGCCATAGTAAACCTTCACACCTTCAACATGGAAAACGCCATTACCTTGTTCAATTGTGGCACTATCTGATTGACTTCTACTATTGCTATAAGTCATTTTGCTTATCTCCTAATATTTGTGAATGTATCCAATTAGATATTTAATTACCTAACGTATTGAAAAGCGTTGCCGGATATAAATTGCGACACCATTTAAAGCTAAAATCAAGAGTAACAATGCAATAATTGTGGCTGCTGCTGCATTAGCAAAACCTGGTTCAGGACGAGTAATGTAACTGTAAATTTGAATGGGTAATGCCATAAATCTCTGGAACAAACCAGGGTCAAAAGTGAGAAAACCCACAGCACCGACAACAATTAGAGATGCTGCATCACCAATTGCACGGGATACAGAAATAATCACCCCTGTCAAAATACCGGGAATAGCATAAGGTAAAACGTGGCTGCTGATAGTTCGCCATTTGGTGACACCTAAGCCATAAGAAGCATTTCTCAAGGAATCCGGGACAGCGCGAATTGCTTCTCTAGCTGTCACAATAATGACTGGTAAAGACAACAAAGATAAAGTCAATGCACCAGAAATTAAAGCAGGGCCAAACCCAAGCAAATAATTGAAAACTCCTAAACCCAGCAATCCATAGACAATAGAAGGTACACCCGCCAGATTACTGATATTAATCTCAATAATCGCTGTCCACCAAGCTTTAGGTGCATACTCTTCTAGATATAAAGCTGCTCCAACCCCAATGGGGACAGTGACTAAAATCACAACACTTCCTAAAAGAACGCTGCTGATAATTGCAGGACGAATACCACCTTGGTCAGGAAAACGAGAAGGAGTTTCAGTCAGAAAGCCGGGTGACAAAAATCTGCCTAATCCGTCTTTAAAAATATCAGAAAGCAGCAATGCTAGGACAAATAAACCAATCAACAATCCTAACAAAAAAAGTACTTCAAATACTTTCCCTAATGTCTCCCTACTTTCAACATTATCGGTAAATTCTGGCGCAGAATCTAGAGAATCATCTTGTTGATAACTTGTAGCCATAACTATTACTCGTATTTTTCTTTAAAGCGATTAGCAATCCAGTAACTAACAATATTTAAAATGAGGGTGATGACAAACAAAACAGCGCCTACAGCATATAAAGTCTTGAAATTGAGACTCCCGCGAGGGCTATCTCCCCCAGAAATTTGTGCCATGTAAGCTGTCATTGTTTCTATTGATTCCGCAATATTAATAGTCACCTTGGGCTGTAGTCCGGCGGCGATGAGGACAGTCATTGTTTCACCCACAGCGCGAGAAATACCCAAAATAATCGAGGCGATAATTCCAGAAAGTGCGGCTGGTAGAACTACTTGAAAAATGGTTTCCAGTTTAGTGATACCTACAGCATAAGCTCCTTCCCGTAAAGAACGGGGAACTGCTTTAATGGCATCTAAACTAATAGAACCAACAGTAGGAGTAATCATTATTCCCATCATTATCCCCGCACTCAAGGAATTGAATATTTCTACAGGGATAATATTCCGCAGTAATGGAGTTACAAACAACAGTGCAAAGTAACCATAAACTACAGTTGGTACGCCTGCTAAAAGTTCCACTGCTGGACGTAAAACTGCTGCTACTTTCGGTTGAGCATATTCACTCAAGTAAATGGCAGAAGATAAACCCAAAGGAATCGCAACTGACATCGCAATAGCTGTAGTCAAGAAAGTGCCATTAATCAAAGGCCAAATGCCAAAATGTCTATTTGCAAATAGAGGTGTCCACTTGGTATCTAAAAAGAATTGGGCAAAGGAAACTTCTTGGAAAAAACCAAATGTCTCTTGAAAGATAATTACAACAATGCCAAAGGTAGTTAAAACTGAAACTAAAGCACAAGTAAATAAAATTAGCGCAACAATCTTTTCCGAAATATCTTCAGATGGATTTTTATCAAGTGACTGTCTAGATGGGAGATAAGAATCTTCTTGAGAATTGAAATTTTGCATAAACAATTAAGTTTTAACTACACTCAGACTACAATGAATATGACATTTTTTAAATAAAGTTTGTGATTGGTTCACCTGGTTTGGCTTTTTTGAATTTTGTCCCAGTTTCACCCCTAGCAAATTTTTGTTTGACTTTGACATAAGCTGCATCTGGTAATGCCACATAACCAACACTATCTACCCACTTCCAAGAATTTTCTAGATAAAAATCTACAAATTCTTTGACTGCTGGCTTGGTATCTAAGGACTTTTTACTGATATAGATGAAGAGGGGACGAGACAAAGGTGTGTAGATATTTTTGATGACATTATCCACCGGTACTGGTTTTTCACACTTTCCTGTAGGACTTTCTACTGCAACCAGATTAAGTTTTTCTTGGTTTTGAATGTAGTAAGATATGCCGACATAACCTAATGCTGATACATCACCTGAAACACCTTGTACTAAAAGATTTTGATTTTGACTAGGTGTGTAATCTGTACGGCCATTCTTGGCTTTGCCAGTTACAGCTTGAGTCATATAATCAAATGTTCCAGTATCAGAAGCGGGAGCATACAGCTTCATCTTTTCGTTAGGGAATTTGGGATTAACTTGATTCCAATTCAAGATTTTACCGTCTGATTTTGCGCCCCAAATTTTGCCTAGTTCCTTAACAGTTAGACATTTGGCGAAGTTATTTTTACGGTTAGCAATGACAGCGATGCCATCTAAAGCTATAGGCAACTCGACAAATTCAATATTCTTACTTTTACATTTTTTTATTTCTTCATCTCTAATGGTACGAGAGGCACCAGCTATATCAATATCGCCATTACAAAACTTACTGAAACCACCACCAGTCCCACTTGAGGCTACACTAACTTTAGCTTCAGGTTTACCTTTGCCGTATTCTTCTGCAACTGCTAAAGAAACAGGAAAACCTACTGCGGCACCATCAATGCTCACCTGACTTTTCAATTCTTGTCCACTATTACAAGCAGTTATACTGCTGGTAATCAGCATTAAAGATGTTAGAAAAAAGCTATGCTGAAATCGGTTACAAAAGCTCATAAATTATCAATTTAGATAAAGTGACTGAGAATTTCTTGCCCTTGGCTATCTGCAAACTGTAGAGAATGCAGCATGAAAAAAAGATATATCATGCTTTGCTTGCAGCTTGAACTTTGTCAAAAATTGCCCCATCTCCAAAAAACTTTTTCTGGATAATATCCCAACCACCTAAATCTTCAGATGTGAATAAAGTTTTAATTGCTGGATGTTGTGATGCTACTTCTTCGGTAACGGTGGGGTTAACAGGACGATATTGTAATTTTGCAAATTCCCGTTGAGCTTCTGTAGAGTAAAGAAAATCAACAAATGCTTGTGCAACTTCTCTTGTATCGTGTTTATCAACGTTTTTATCAACTACCGCCACAGGATTATCAATGGAAATATTAACTTGTGGTACAACATAAGGCAACTTTGTCCCATTTTTACCTGCCAAAATCACCTCATTTTCGTAGTTGATTAAGACATCTCCCTCACCTTTTTGGAAAAATAAATCGCTAGCCTCACGCGCATCTTTCGTTAAAGTAGGGGTATTTTTATAAACTTTAGTGACATAATCTAGCGCTGTGGCCTCATCACCACCTGTTAGACTTACCGAACCCCAGAAAGCCAAGAATTCCCAGATAGCAATACCAGAAGTTTTTGGGTTAGCCGCAATTACTTTCACGCCATCTTTTGCCAAGTCTGCCCAAGTCTGGATGCCTTTGGGGTTGCCTTCACGAGTGACGATCGCAGCAACGGATCTACTAACGATACCACTTCTCGGTGCTTTGATTTCCCAACCTGATTTAATTAAACCGGCTTGCTGAATTTTGTTGACATCTAAGGGAAGCGCTAAATGTACTATATCTGCTTCTTGCGAACCGTCGATGACAGCAGCCGCTTGAGCTACAGAACCACCATAACTTTGCTCAAATGTAACGTTTTGGTTATGTTCTTGCTTCCACTTTGCCACAAATTTGGGAATTATCTGGTCATGAGCTGCTTTGGTGACGGAGAAAGAAACGAGTTTTAATTTAACATCATTTTTGCTAGCTGAACTGTTTTCAGAACAGGAGGCAACTGCTATACTAAAAAAAATACCTATTAGAAACAGACTCACAAAGCTTTGTAGAGTGCGTCCATTCAACCAACTTCTAATTGTGTGTTGATACCAGAGTTGTATACTCTGCAAAGCTTTCATCATATAAGCCTGTATCCCTTCACTCAGGAATTGACTTAATTGTGTCGGTTGTTGCGACTCGCTCATCAGAATTCACCCCTAAATCTACGGTATTTCTAGACGGATACCGTAATAAAATAATTATAGGGTACATAGAAGAATATTTATCATTTGACTTCAATTTTTTTTACTAATTGAGCAATTTATCATTAAAAGTGGCAAAGAAATCTGATTTACCAAGGCATTTCAAAAAACGAGTTTTTTCTGCTGGGAAGCGAAAAAATCCAGCTATATCAATGCATATTTTTAGCTAAAAGTATGTGATGATTAATACAAAATAGTGGTAGGATTTCAACAATTGGAGCCAGCAAAGCTGTTTTTAAAATACTGATGTAGCAACTGGTTGTCAGATATTGACTCTACTGATATAACAGATAATCAGGCGATAAGATTTAAGTACTCACCAGCTGAGTCAGGCGCTTCAATATGCGTAGCACGTCGTACAATTCATTTCCAGGATTTCGCATCAAAAAACCCTTTGATAAAGCATAACACGGTGGATTTACCTTCACTAATTTGACAAAAATAAACTCGCTTCCCGTGGCAATCATACCAAAACTAGGTTGATCGGTATACGGATTTCCTAACATATAAGCAAGAAGTTGTGCGAGTCCTTCTTCAATTGAAAAGGAAGCTCTTTTAGACTCAATAATCATCACCCAGAATTGCTCTTTCAAAACTAATGCATCCATTCTGCCTTTGATGATGACATCTTCATCTGGCACAGCAATATCTATAGATTCTTCTGATTTTACATAAAAGGGAGCTAGATAGAAATCCCCGATAAAAAGTAATGGGTCTACAATTGCCATTCTGACTACATCTTCTAGTAAAGGTGGGTAATTAAGAAGATTTAAATAACCAGTTTTCACCTTGTCTAAAAGTTGTTTATCTACATCATTAATTTCTAGTAAATTCTCTTGCCATTCATGAAAAAATGAGTCATCCAAAACTAACTGAATGCCAAACTTATCGATTAAATAGCGTAAGTCAGTATCCTTTGCTTGGATTATTTGCGTCATAGATTTTGGGGAGTGGAATATAGTAAATGAATTGGCTTTAGGGACTTCCAGATAAATAAATATCCCATCGCTTTTAAGGCAGGGGGCAGGGGGAGAAAAAGCCGTTTTGAAGGAGTGAAATTGGATAATTTATTTCTTGGAGTTCCCTTATCCTATTCATTAGTTGCTGCTTCTAGCCAAACTTCCACATCATTTGTTAGCAATTTCTGGGCTGCATCCATCATTGATGCTGCTATGTCTTTGAGGTCTTCACGATTGTTTAAGTAAGTTTTCAACGCTTCCATTGGGTCGATGCTGCTACTTGCGCTCAATTCAGGAATGCGGGGTCTGGCTAATTGACTTACTAATTCTGCTTGAATGGTATAGGTGTGAGCAAGATTTAAAGCAGTATGTAGAGAGGAACTGTCAATTAAATCCATTTGTTCAGAGCGGAGTTTGTAAATTAGCCGCACTACAGCATCTTCAATATCATACTTGGCGATCGCCTTCATTAACACCCCTTGCGGATCATCTGCTTTCGATATATCCACCTCAATGGTGCGGAAAGTCCGAACTGTTAAGGGACAAAATTCCCATTCAGCGCTTCCCCGTTCCAGTTCCAGCATCACATAGCCTTTGTCTTCTTTTTCTTCACTAAAATCTACCCGCTCAATACTCCCTGGATAAATTACCGGCGGGTTGTTGGATTTATTCAGATTTTGGTGGCGGTGGACGTGTCCCAATGCTACATAATCAAAACAAGGTCGTGTCAGCAAAGATAGAGGTAGAGTAAAGCCTTTACCTACTGCCAAAAAGCGTTCTGCGCCCAAGGTAGCATTGTCAGCCATCAAGTGAGCTAAAAGAACAGTTGGCACATCGGGGTCAAGACGACGAATTTCCCCTTCTATAACAACTCGCAGACGTTCCGTTAATAGTTGGTTAACTTCCGCCAAAGATAAACCTTCAGTCTCTTGGCGAGTCATCAGAGTCGAACGGGTCAACCAAGGGAGGGTAATTACTTGGACTTTGCCGTTGCGGGTTTGAATGCAGTGCGTAGTTAATGTATCACCCACAACAAATCCTGGTACTCCCAAGGTGCGGTAAATATTTAAACTCGCTCCTCCCTGTCCTTGCGAATGTTGGTCATGGTTCCCCACCAACAGCACTGTGGGAATATTAGCATCCATCAGACGGCGAAATTGGCTAGCAAAAGCTTGTTGTACATAAGGCGGTGGTGTTGCATCCGGGAAAGCATCACCACCAAATATCACCATATCTACAGTATCTGCGATCGCTCGGTCAATACATTTAGATAGTGTATTGACAAAATCCTCCAATCGTGTATTTAATCCAGTTGCGGGATTAATTCGTCCGTGGGAGAAGCCGCTTCCCATGTGGATGTCGGAGAGATGGAGGATTTTAATCATATTTGTCCTTTGTCCTTTGTCTAATACTAATGACAAATGACTAATGAGCAATGACTAAATATGAATTCCACATTCTGTTTTATCACTTCCCCGCCAGCGTCCGGCGCGTTCGTCTTCGCCTTCGCCTACTTTGGTGGTAATGGGTTCGTCGCCGATGCTGGGATAACCTTTATCGTGTAGAGGGTTGTAGATGACTCCATGTTCAGCTACGTAAACCCAACTGTCTTGGCGTGTCCAGGTAGCTATAGGATTTACTTTCAGCCGACCTTTACCATCAAATTCAAATATGGGCATATTTGCACGGGTTACTGCTTGGTCACGGCGGCGTCCGGTAATCCAAGCGATGCTGTTGAGTTCGTCTAGACCCCGTAGCAGTGGTTCAATTTTTGTAATGTGATGGAATTGGGCAATATCCTTGTCCCAGAGTTTATCGCCATATTTCGCTTCAAAGGCTTCGCGGGTGTCTACATCTGGAGTTTTGAAGGTTTGCAAATCCAGGTTGTAGATTTCTTTGGCTTTGGCAACCAATTCTAGGCTTTCGGCAAAGTGGTGCAAGGTGTCGAGAAAGATTACAGGAACGGGATGCTTCAGTTCACTGTAAAGAATATGAGTAATTATCATGTCATCCACGTTAAAGGCGCTTGTTTGCACCAGTTCCGTTGGGATATTTTCTATAGACCATGCCAGGATGTCTTTAGGAGTGGCAGTTTCAAATTGCTCATTTAGTTGCTCTAAGTCAAAAGCGATCGCTTGGTTTCTAGATGCCGTGGATACTGTCATGATAATCTTCTATTCAAATATTTTTACCTTGATTAATACTGATCTTATCCCATAAAGGCGCGTATTCCGCTCGGATATAAGGTAATCATTTTGTTCGGAAATTACTACATTATGGTATGGGCATTGGGCACTTGTACTGAGCGCAGTCGTTGGCGCAGCCTAAGAAGAGAAGTATGGGGCATTGTTCTATTTTTAATATTGAGTCAAAAATAATACATAAGTATAAATTACAGTATTTATTAAGAAATTTTACGGGAATTTAAGTTTTACAGTGCTTTTATAGATATTTATACTGATTTTGATATGGTTAAGGAACTATTAACAAAAAGGATTTTACTTAAATGAACGATTCAAAATTACCCAATGCTTTAGGACAATCTATGATTATGGGCGCTTTGATGATTTTAACCAGCGTTGGGATTATTACAATCATGAACTTTTTCTAAGATCAAGATTTCTAATTTTAGCAATAAAACTTCACATAGCCCGGCTCAAAACTGAGCGGGGCTTTTACTTTTCTGATGCACATATATCAGTGCATATTAAGCCTCTTCTGTAACTTTCGGCAGAGAATAATTTTTAAGAGGTGTTTTTACGTAGTTTTGCCATCAGAGAAATTCAAATAGGGAGGCGATCGCTATAAATCTTACGCTAGTAATGAAGAGTTTGTAGTAAGGGATCTGCGGGTTAATAGTGTCCCAACCAACCGGGTTTCGACACTTCGACTACGCTCAGTGCATCGCTGCGCTCAACCCTCAGCCGTCGAGAGTTGAGCGCAGTCGAAACTCGGTTTACTGGTACTTTATTTTCACGCAAGTCCCTAAGGATTTCAGTGCTTAGAAAATAAGGACTTTAGTCCTTACTACGAACCTTGCTTACTTTAAACTTGACCGACGCTCTAGTGGTCTGTCAAATTCATTTTGACGGTTAGAGAGACGCGATAAATCGCCGTCTCTACAGAAAATTTATTCGTCAATTAGTTCTTGACAGACCACTAGTGACCGACTGGCGCTTTTACTCCTGCACCGCCTTTGCCCAAGAATAATAATAGAGGTAATGAGCAAAGGAACCCTATGCCTACGACTCGAAAGCAATCTGCGTAAGATAAAACAGCAGCCTGAGTGTCTACTGTTTGACTTAATAAAGCTAGTGCTTGTTGTTGCGCTGTTGCCGCATCCATGCCTTGGCTTTGAAGTGCCCCATTGAGCAAGTCGAGACGCTGATTGGTTTCTGGATCATAAGGGCTAAGTTTTGATAACAGGATGTCTCGATGAAAAGTCTGTCTGCGGTCAAGCAGAGTAGTAAGTAGGGCAATGCCGATACTGCCACCTAGTTGTCGAGTCAGGTTGTAGAAACCAGAACCGGCAGAAATATCTTTTTTGGGTAGCGGCCCTAAAACTGCCAAACTCAAAGGGAGAAACATAAATACAGTAAAAGCTCCGCGCCATACCAATGGCCAAAATAAATCCTCTGTCCCGCTTTGTGGGGTAATTGCTGCTAATTGAAACATGACTCCAGATGAGCCGACAGCGCCGATCGCAATTAAAAATCGGGCATCAACTACACTAGTTAGTTTGCCTAATAAAACCATCCCGATGGCAGATGCTAAAGCCCCAGGTGCTAGCAATAGTCCTGTTTGTGTTGCTGTAAATTGCAGGACGCTCTGAGCAAAGATCGGCACAGCAAAGAGTGCGCCATAAAGCCCCATACCCACCACTGCTGAGAGAACGCTTCCCGCAGCTAAAGAACGGTGACGCAAAACTCTTAAATCCACAGCTGGGTGATCTGTTTTCAGTTCTCGCCAAATAAACAACCCCAAGCCCATAATACCGAGAATAGTTAGAGAGACGATGAAACTGGAGGAAAACCAATCATCTGTCTCCCCTTCTTCTAATACAGTTTGTATGCTACCCACAGCCACAATTAAAAACCCAATTCCCCACCAATCAACAGCTTGGTTTCTTGTATCGCCCTTATCCTTATTCTTTGGCAAAAACGCCAAAGACATCGCTACTGCAATGATCCCAAAGGGAATGTTGACAAAGAAAATCCAGCGCCAGCCTAAACCATCTACTAAGAATCCTCCTAAGGTTGGGCCAATTGCTGGCCCAGCTATCACACCCACACCAAAAACTGCTTGAGCCAAACCTTGTTCAGCTGGGGGAAAAGTCTCGAACAAAATCGCCTGGGCTTTCGCTAGCAACCCGCCACCGCATAAACCTTGGAGAATTCGAGCCACGATCAACATCGGCAGATTGAAGGATAGCCCACATAAAACAGAGGAAATCGTAAAACCAATCAGTGAGAAGATAAAGTAGGTTTTACGCCCAAAGTAATCTCCCAACCATGCAGATAAGGGAATTAAGACGACGTTAGCGATCGCATATCCGCTAACTACCCAGCCCACTTCACTGATAGTCGCACCCAAACTAGCTTGAATATCTGTCAGAGCTACGTTAACAATACTAGTATCAATTACTTCTAAGATTGCACCAAGAGAAGCCGTAAAAGCGATCGCCCACTTCAATGGGCCTTGGACATAACCAAATTGGTCAAGACTAGAAGGTTTAATGTTGGTAGCCATTATTTAGCACAAGTAATATTTGGGAGATGTCAAGCAATGCCTTGGTTGTCCAAAGCTAAAATTAAGTATTGTATATATACGCTACGGTAGCGTATCATATAAAAACGGTCAAGAGAGTTTTCCATGAAAAGTGGCAAAAATACCTATGCTACAGATAGATAGTTACTCCTGCTGTTTTCATGTATGAGAATTGAGTTATCGGGCTGATTTGTTTCCCAGATGCGATGTTCTATGCCCAAAGATGAAAGCAAATTGCCAATTAAGATATTGCTTGGGGATGATATTTTTATGAGTAAGCAAATTAACGCACCCTCTGGACGGCCACGCAGCATCCAGGCCGACCAAGCTATTCTGCAAGCGACTTTGGATTTGCTTGCAGAGGTAGGATATGAAAGCATGAGTATAGAAGCGATCGCTTCCCGTGCTGGAGTTGGTAAAACGACCATCTATCGGCGTTACACTTCCAAAGAAGAACTAGTTGCAGATGCGATAGAAAGTTTGAGGGAAGAATTACCGATCCCCGACACAGGTAGCTTTTGGGGAGACATGGATATCTTGATCAATAATGCCGCCAAAAAAATAGATAGTCCCCTTGGTCGTCAGACACTCGCCCTGATAATTAGTACAGCGTCTAGTAATCCTCAGTTTGCCGAGGTTTACTGGACAAAATATACCAAACTTCGACGTGAAGCCTTGTCTAAAGTACTTAAGCGTGCCAAGTCTAGAAGTGAAATTCACAAGGATGCCGACATTGAGCTAATTATCGACCTTTTAAGTGGGTCACTGTACTACGCACTTATTTTTAAACCCATCACCGAGCCAGTAGAAGCGTATATGCGCCGCACCATGAATCTTTTGCTCAAAGGTATTGGGAGTTAGGAGTTAGGAGTTAGGAGTTAGGAGTTAGCTTATATCTTGCACCAGGCGACTGGAAGTCGCGGCTACACAGGCAAAACCCACACTTCGACAAGCTCAGTGACCGCCTCCGTGGGTTAAAAACCCTTGATTTCCTCTTAGTCCACGGAGGTGGACGAAAGTTTGTATAGCCGCGATTTCTAATCGCTAGGGCTAGGTGCAAGATGTGAGTTATAGCGGTTCTCGGCCCTTGTGAGGTACAAGAACCCCACCCCCAACCCCCTCCCCGCTCTTCGAGAGGGGGCTATGATGTACCTCATCTGATTAATAAACGCTATAGGAGTTTGGAGTTATAAGAATTCTTCCCCCATTCCCTACTCCCTATTCCCCACTCCCCAATTCCAACTTGTTATCAAAATAGCTTTCCATTATAGTTCATAAATGAGATGATGGAGGAATTAGAGAAAAAGGTGGACAATTGTTATTTTTCTCCTTCCGCTTCTGGTTGCAGAATGGCATCACAGTATTGAATGAGGGTTGTCAAGCGATCGCTAATCGTTTGAAGTCTCCTTTGTACAGTAGATGCTTGCCGCGCTCCCTGGAAAAACATCACATCTATTTCCAACAGGCGCAATTGCTTGCTCATCTCCGTTTGATAAGACTGCACTCGCCAGTTTTCATCAGCCAAAGGCACAATCTGTTGCCCAAAAAATTGCTGCAACGAGGCTACACGCTCTCGCAGTAAGGGCGGAACCATTTGGGTAGTAGTGGCATCGGAGCGTAATTGCTCTAACAAGGTTACGAATACCACATATTTCTCACGGTTTAAAGACATCCAGTGCTAGTTAAGATAGTATTAATGTCAAGATTAATGTCAAGTAATTTTTCTTCTACAATAAACTTTCTTAAAGACTTATCACCATTAAAAGCCTCAAATTCTGGTTTGAGGCTTTGTTTGCCATCAATGGATCTTCTTTTTCTCTGATTCTCGGAGCTTCAAACTGGATGACTACCACCAGCAATTGGAGAATCATCCTCACACTGCTTTTTCTCCCCTTCTCTGGGCGACAGCATCTTTTCAGGGTGATGCTGTCAGTTCTATTTATCTTTCACTTATCTACCGATCCTATCCAAACCCAATTGTATGAGCAGTCTAGCTATAAATTCATCAGTTGATCTTGCCATTCCCGAATGGTTAAAAAAATGTTTGAAGGAGGCATCGACAAGTAGCGGTGTAGCTGAAGATGACCGAAGACATAGCGATACAGTCTTAATTGGTCGAGCATTTGAATTTGCTTACCAACTCCATCAAGGTCAATACCGCAAATCGGGAGAAGCATACATTGCTCATCCCATCGCTGTAGCCGACTTGCTGCGTGACTTGGGAGGCAGTGCTGCTATGATAGCAGCTGGATTTCTCCATGATGTAGTTGAAGATACAGAAGTTACAAGTCAAGAAATAGAAGAACGCTTTGGCCCAGAAGTGCGGCAATTGGTCGAAGGTGTCACCAAGCTTTCTAAAATTAATTTCACCAGCAAAACCGAAAGCCAAGCCGAAAATTTCCGGCGGATGTTTTTGGCAATGGCGCAAGATATTCGAGTCATTGTGGTGAAATTGGCAGATCGTTTGCATAATATGCGAACTTTACAATATATGTCAGAGGCCAGCCGCCGCCGCAGTGCCCAAGAAACGCGAGATATTTTCGCGCCCTTAGCCAATCGCTTGGGGATTTGGCGGATTAAATGGGAACTGGAAGATTTGGCTTTTAAGTATTTGGAACCGGAAGCTTTTCGCCAAATGCAGGAGTACGTTTCTGAAAAACGGACGGCGCGAGAAGAGAAATTAGCCAAAGCTACAGACATTTTGCGAGAACGTTTGCAGCAAACCGGCATCCACTTTCAAGATATCAGTGGTCGTCCCAAGCACCTTTATAGCATTTATCAAAAAATGCATCGGCAGCAAAAGGAATTTCATGAAATTTACGATTTGGCGGCGCTGCGAATTATTGTTCAAACCAATCAGGATTGCTATCGGGCGTTGGCGGTGGTTCATGATGCTTTTCGCCCAATTCCTGGGAGATTTAAGGACTATATTGGACTACCAAAGCCTAACCGTTACCAGTCGTTGCACACTGGGGTAATTGGCTTAACTGGTCGTCCTTTAGAGGTGCAAATTCGGACAATCGAAATGCATCATATCGCCGAGTATGGGATTGCCGCCCATTGGAAGTACAAAGAAACAGGTGGTTCTAGTATTAGCCATTTGACAGGGACAGATGACAAGTTTACTTGGCTGCGGCAGCTGCTGGAATGGCAAACTGATCTCAAGGATGCACAAGAATATCTTGACAGTGTAAAAGATAATCTATTTGAAGATGATGTCTATGTCTTCACTCCTAAGGGGGATGTTGTTCCTTTAAGTCCTGGTGCTACAACTGTAGATTTTGGTTATCGCATTCATACCGAAGTGGGGAACCATTGTTCAGGGGCGCGGGTGAATGGGCGAATGGTGCCACTCTCAACGCGGCTGCAAAATGGCGATATTGTAGAAGTTCTCACCCAAAAGAACTGCCATCCGAGTTTAGATTGGTTGAACTTTGTCAGAACTTCGGCGGCAAAATATCGAATAAAACAATGGTACAAGCGATCGCGCCGGGAAGAAAATGTCGCCCGTGGCCGGGAATTGTTAGAAAAGGAACTTGGTAAAACTGGTTTTGATAGTCTGCTAAAGTCGGATGCAATGGAGACTGTCGCCGAAAAGTGCAACTATCACAGCGTGGAAGATTTACTTGCTGGTTTGGGTTACGGTGAAGTTACCTTGAACCTAGTGTTAAATCGTTGGCGAGAAGTAGCGAAGGGACAACAACCACCTTCTACTGTGTCGCCATTTATCCCCAAAGAACCAAGTACATCAAAAGCTTTGCGAGATGTACCTCCAACTACTTCGCGCTCAACTGATTCGCCAATTTTTGGGGTGGAAGGGTTGGTGTATTATTTAGCTGGGTGTTGTACCCCGATTCCTGGCGAACCGATTATTGGTGTAGTGACGCGAGGTAGGGGGATTTCGATTCATCGCCAAGGCTGCAATAATCTGGAGTGTGTGGAGTATGAGCGCTTAGTACCAGTTAGATGGAACCCAGGTGCCGAAAATAGTGGTCGTCCGCATACGTACCCAGTGGATGTTCAAATTGAAGCCCTTGACCGCGTAGGGGTGCTAAAGGATATTTTGTCACGGTTGAGTGACCAAGGGATAAATGTCCGCCATGCCCAGGTGAAAACCTCTATTGGTCAACCAGCATTAATGGACTTAGGAATAGATATACGCGATCGCTCTCAATTAGAGCAAGTGTTCGTCCAAATAAAAAAAATGAGCGACATTTTGAATATCCGCCGCGTTGGTCAAATTGACGAGTAGGTGTCCTAATTAGTAGGGTGCGTTAACGCAGTCTAACGCACCAATTTAGGAGTCGAACGAACACTGCTCCGTTAAGAATATTCGTAGGTTGGGTTGGGCGGAGCGAAACCCAACAAACCCCGCAAAATGTTGGGTTTCCTTCCTCAAACGCCACTTGCTTCGGGAGCATCCCAAATGTGCAAAGCTATAAGAGAAGCAAAAGAGCGTGGTGAATTGCCACCTAAAGAACATAATCAGGAGAAATCAGTGTGACAGAAGCACAAATCCAAGATATTTACTCACGCCTGGACAGCCTCACTGTTGAGGTAAACAGTCTCAAAACACAAATTGGTGTAGTAGGTACAACACAGTACGCAGTGGTACAAATTCTTGATCGATTAGAACGAGTAGAAAACACACAAGCCCGACATAGCAATCAATTAGACAATCTGCAAATCGATGTAAATGAAATTTTGCGGATACTGCGCGATCGCAATGGGGGGAGTGGCTTGTGATTGTGGCAATGTCGGCTGCGGGCGTAGCCATCACTCTTCTCTTAAAAACTTTTTGGTTTACTTACTGAAAATTGGGATGCTCCCCTTAGTTCTCCCTTGGCGTAAATTTATAAAAGTTTGATAAAGTATGTCCAAACTTCTGGTTAGTCAATATCACACAGAAGTAGAAAGAATTATTCAATATGGCGGTTCACGTAAAGAAACATCGATTCGGGTTGCATTTCAAAACTTAGTCAATGAATATTGCAAACCTAGAGAATTTAGACTTATTCCCGAACTAGATTATAAAACACCTAGCGGCAAACTTGTTTATCCAGATGGTACTGTTAAAGATGCTTTGCGTTTGGATTGGGGCTATTGGGAAAGCAAGGATGAATATGACAATTTAGACCAAGAAATTAGCAAAAAACTCATAAAAGGCTACCCAGATAGTAATATTCTGTTTTAAGATTCCCAAACAGCAGTTTTAATTCAGAGTGGACAAGAAATCATCTGGGAGGGCTGCCACCTCCAGGGGCTTGATCAGAGGTAGAACCTCTCGGAATACATTCCCAGCCTGGAGGCTGGGAACGAGGCTACACAGACCTTTGGGCTGATATTAGTGCTATTCTATTGATTAGTGTGTCTATTAGTTACAATCCCCATGCAAAATGTATTTCCTGGTGAGGTATTCGCCAATACTGCTGATTTTGACAATGGTATTCGTCAAGTGTTACCGCGATACGATGAGATGCTGGAGGTAATTGCCCGTTGTCTACCTTCCACAAGTCAGCGGATTTTAGAATTAGGCTGTGGTACAGGCGAACTTAGTCTCAAGATACTCAATCGGTGTCCAGATGCTCAAGTCATTGCTCTAGATTACTCACCTCGAATGGTGCAATTTGCCCAAGATAAAATCACTGCATCTGGATATCAACAACGCTGGACTGGTATAGAAGCAGATTTTGGCACCTGGGCAAATAATCCAGAGAAGTTCGATATTGTCAATGGATTTGATGCTTGTGTCTCATCCTTAGCAATTCACCATCTTGAAGATGAGATGAAATTAAAGTTATTTGAGCGAATTGCTGCTAGCCTCACTCAATACGGCTGTTTTTGGAATGCAGATCCTACTTTACCAGAATCACCAGCTTTAGCAGAAGTTTACAAGGCAGCACGGGAGGAGTGGTTAGTTCAACAGGGAATTAATTTGACAGAGATTAGCGCTAAACGTGGTAACAGCACCACCCAAGGTTACTCTAGTCAAGACCAGCTAGCTTGTTTAGATGCTCATTTACAAATGTTGAGCAAAGCTGGATTTAAAACAGTTGCAGTACCTTGGAAATATTATGGTCTGGCGGTGTTTGGTGGCTGGCTGTGAAAATTTTAGATTTTGGATATTCGCCCGTCTCCAATGGGTATTTATCGGATTAGCAGCCTGATAGTAACAAAACAGTAATAAATAACATTATTTCTTTTGATAAGAACTAATATGTAAACGCATTAGGTCTGTAAAGGAGGTATTGCTAACTCACGCAAGGGTTTTGGCTGAAATTTATGGTAATTAAGCTTGCTTTGTGTTTTTATGCAATATTTCCACATCAGAAGTACCCCGTGAGAGTATTACCCATCCTCCACAGATTTATCCGAAAATACAGAGTAGAAAATCTTTTCAGAAAACAAACCAGGGACACGCGGTTTGGATTCGTTTTCCTGCTCCCTTATTTGCCATCACTTAGTTTCAAAAGGAGAATATCTTGGATGGCTCGAAATAAAAAGAAATCATCTGGGTTCAAGCATGAGCGATCCCTAGACTCTAGATGCCCTATTTGTTGTATTATCCCACCGCATATACTTAAAAATGTCGTGGTAAATGGCAATCCCCAGCAGCGTACTTGGGCTTTTCATACACTAAACATTTCGGCACAATTTCAGGGACGGAGAAATATTGTAGGTAATATCTCTTTTGCGCCTTCTCCCGGTGAAAAGCGCCGCACCATCTACGATGCCAAAAATGGACAGCAACTCCCTGGTACCCTGGTGCGTGGTGAAGGTGGACCTCCGAGCAGTGATCCCGCAGTGAATGAAGCCTACGATGCGGCTGGTGCTACTTATGACTTGTTTCATGAGATATTTGATCGCAATTCCGTTGATGATAAAGGACTGCGTTTAGACTCAACTGTGCATTATGGCGTTAAATATGACAATGCCTTTTGGAACGGCGACCAAATGGTTTATGGTGATGGCGATGGCGAACTGTTTCAACGCTTCACAAAGTCAATTGATGTGATTGGGCATGAGCTAACTCATGGTGTAACCCAGTATCAAGCTGGTTTACAATATTATGGCGAACCAGGGGCACTGAATGAGTCGTTTTCTGATGTCTTCGGTTCTTTAGTGAAACAAAAGGCCAAAAATCAGACTGCACAAGAAGCAGACTGGCTGATTGGTCAAGGTCTTTTGGTACCGACTATCAAAGGTGTTGCCCTCCGCTCCATGAAAGCACCAGGAACAGCATACAATGATCCAATATTGGGTAAAGATCCCCAACCATGTCATGTAAAAGATAAATATACTGGTACTGATGATAATGGTGGGGTACATATCAACTCAGGAATCCCTAACTATGCCTTTTATCTAGCGGCTGTTGAGATTGGTGGCTATGCTTGGGAAACAGTTGGTAAAATTTGGTACATAGCTTTACGCGATCGCTTGTCTGCCAAAGCAGATTTTAAAAAAGCTGCCAGCGTCACCATTCAAATTGCTGGCGAACTCTATGGTAATGGCAGTAATGAGCAAAAAGCTGTGCAGAATGCTTGGCAAAAGGTCGGGGTTGTTTAGAGAGACGCGATTAATCGCGTCTGTACAGGAGGTAGGAGTAGAGACGCGATTAATCGCGTCTGTAAATAGTCAGTACTCAGGACTGATAAATCTGTTGTTTGTTGTTGCTAAAGTGGGAGCTGAGAACTATCATCTCCCAATCTTTGTATTTACCCCAACTGAATAACACAACGGAGAGCAAAAATAATGCGAGTATCATTTGAACGCACAGGCGGCTTTGCTGGAATCAGCAAGAAGACAACCGTTGATACAGAAACTCTCCCGCCACATGAAGCTGCGACACTTCCCCGACTCGTGGAAGTTGCTGATTTATTTAGGCTACCGGAACTAATTACTTCGCTAAATCAAGAGAGCGATCGCTTTCAATATAAATTAACAGTAGAAGATAACGGTAAGCAGCATACGGTGACTGTTAGTGAGTCAGCATTGCCAGGAACCTTAAGACCCCTGATTGAATGGCTACAAACTGTAGCACAGAAAAAGTAATTTGCTTGTAATATTATCACACTGAAAATCTCAATCAAGTCCTCAAGCAAGAATACCCCAATGGGATTAATTTAATTTTCGACTGTGTAGGTAAAACCGTATTTGATACCTGCGTTGAAAACTTGGCAGTGCGGGGACGTTTGGTAGTAGTTGGTTTTATCTCCGAATACGTAAATAATATAGAAAAAATTACACAACCACGCCTTTACCACCAGCTATTTTGGAAAGCTGCTTCTGTAAGAGGCTTTCTCATGCCTCATTATCTTTGAAGCTCCGGCTTCAGCGAAGCAAGCCGGAGTACTTCACATAACACAGTATTAGTTAGTTTATATTCAGTCGGGGGTGAGAATGACACAAGATTCAGAAAATACTTTAAAAGTTGCTCGACAGGCATTTGAGAATCTGACGCATGGGATGGCAACTGGAAAGTGGGAAGCATTATTAGATATGCTCACAGAAGATTTTACCCTTTGGTTTCCAATGGGTAAATTCCACGGTTTAAATGTGGGAAAAGAGCGAGCTAGAGAATTTTTCGAGTACGTTTTTGAATCCTTCAGTCCTGGTTTGAACTTGACTAGTCTAGACCATGTTACTAGCAATGAAACGACGGCTGTCTTTGAGTTTCGAGATGAAGGACCTTTGTTTGGACAGCCTTACAAAAATCGGGTAGCAGTTTCCTTTGACGTGCGTGGAGACAAAATCTGTGGTTATAGAGAATACTTTGGCAGTGATGGAAAATCGTATTAAATAATTTGTAATATCATGTCCGCTTGATTACTTATCAAACCTGAAGAACCCCACCCCGCCAAAGCTACGCTCTGTCTCCCCTCCCGAAGAGCGGGGAGGGGATTAAGGGGAGCCAGTGCGGTCTTGGGGTCTCCCCAAGTGGAGCATCTGGCGTGTGGGGTGCAATGACTGTGGGAATCATAACTAATTATGTTATGCGGACATGATATAATTCGCAATTACGAATTACTTAATTAACTTTTGTTAATTTCTCTCAGGGTTGAGTTCGTTTATTTCTCTGCATTTAGCCTCTGCTGCTTGATATGCTGCCAAATAGTCTTGACCACCCAACATTACATCACCGTAATATTCATAAGGTGGATCGCCATAGATTGGCAATGGTTCATCTTCTGGATAATCTTCTTTGGATTCTTCAATGATGGCTTTGAGTTTTTTAACCGTCAGCCTTTGGGCTGCAAAATACCAGAGTTCTTCGGGATTTTTGTTCAGGTGCGGTAATGTGGGATCGATAATGCGGACATCGGGGGCATCGCCTAGCTCAATCCAACTGTGTTCAATCGGTCTGTATGGCTTCCCGACAAAAGCTAAAAATCCCTGAATATATCTTGCCCCCTCAGTGGACAATGCTGCTTTGTAAGCATTATCAAAGGGAGTGCTAGCCCTGCTGTTTATGCGTTCAGCAGCTTTGATTGACAGCGTTTCATCCAATATTTTGTTCATCAATAGCAAGGATTAGAGCAGCCATGAAAATATACTATCATTGCTACTTACCATTTTGCTTGGGCATTGAGCATTCACTAATGACTAATGACTAATGACTAATGACTGAGGTATCAAATTTTATCCGAACTGTTTTGGGACGACAGGGGCTTCCCCAACAAACCTGGCCAGAGGGCATATTAGTAAAAACAGTACTACGAGCGCCAATGACAGCATTAGCGCCAATTTGCACTCCCGGTCCAATAAAACAATCTGCTGCTACCCATGCACCATTCTCAATAATGATACTCGCTGTTTTCAACCCAAAGGCAGGGTCTTGGATATCATGACTACCAGTACACAGGTAACTTTTTTGGGAAATTACACAGTGTTCACCGATGCTGATTTGATCGAGGCTGTATAAAACTACGTTATCTCCAATCCAACTGTAGTTGCCAATAGTGACTTTCCAAGGGTAGGTGAAGCGGGCGGTGGGTCGAATTAATACGCCCTTACCGATACGAGCGCCAAATAGTCGTAGTAGAGCGCAACGTAGAATATTTAACGGTTGAGGAGTGAGAGGAAAGGCGATCGCTTGTACAAGCCACCATAATAAAACATACCAACTTGGACGACCCCGGTGAAACCAAGATTGGTCATATTTACGTAAATCTACAAAAGGTTGGTCATTAGTCATGGGTCATTAGTCATTGGTCATTGGTCATTAGTCAGGAGTACGAAACGCGATTAATCGCGTTTCTATAGGAGTTATGAATCAATGGTCAATAGCTTTACCTCTGCTCCTCTGCTTCCCTGCTCCCCGACTCCCTCTTTCGGGGTAGTTGCAGTATTTAAGTGACCACCACAGTTGCGTAATTCGTAAAGTTTAACGCCAATTTGATATTCATATTGACTCAATAACCGGGCATAAATATATCCTGCTTTGCCATCCAAAAAACCGCGTTGAATTATATAAAACAACACGAACCGCAAAAGGGGTTTAAATGGCAGGTGTACCCACACTTTTTTCAAAAAGCGCTTGCGTTGCACTGCATCACCAAATAGATTAGCGCCAATAGTACCGCTATCACTTTTACCTGTAAGAATATTAAAGTAAACCCTGGCTTCCCAGTTGGAATAACGGTTATGCCGTTCTAACCAGTGGTAAAGGTCACGGAAGTCTTCGTGGAGCATATCATTTTTGAGATACCCAACTTCCCCCTGCAAAATCACATGTTCGTGAACTTCGTTATCACCAGTATTGGGAATATCTTCTGTATTTAGATTTTCGTAGCGACCTTTTTGATGCTGAAATAAACGTAGATTCCAATCGGGATATTTACCACCATAGCGAATCCATTTTCCCAAGAAAAATACCCGGCGGTTGAGATAATAACCTGTATATTCTTTGTTTTGAATTGCTTGGTCAATTTCTTCCCAAAGTTCGGGGGTAATGCGCTCATCGCAATCTACAATTAGTACCCATTCGTTGCGAAAAGGTAGATTATCTAAAGACCAATTTTTCTTTTTTGGCCAGCGTCCATTGAAGTTGAATTGCACGACATTTACACCGTGGTCTTTGGCAATTTCAATGCTTTTGTCGGTACTTTCAGAATCTACTACAAATATTTCATCTGCTCTGCTGAGGCTAGCGAGGCACGCAGGCAAATTTACTTGTTCATTTTTTGCGGGAATTAGTACTGAAACTGGTATTTTAGATGACATATATTTAGGAGTTAGGAGTTAGGAATTAGAATGGACTGGATATGATTGCCGATTTTAAACCATTTCCAAATCGTAGATTTGAAGGTCTACAATCAGGTGGTGGTTGAATTTGCAACGGGAAAGCATTCTGAATTCCCCATTCTTCTTTATTTCTTATTTGATGTAGATAAAAGACCCTGAATAGCAGCATTTAAGTAACCAATCTGACCGTAAGCATAAACAAGTTTGTCAAACCGTTCTGCTGGATCAGAGAAATATTGCAATGCTTTATACAATCCGCGCACAAACCGTTCGCTACCTCGCTGCAATTGAGCGATTCCAGCTTTACCAGCGAGTTGTTCTCGATAGCATTCACTGATACCCTGCCACCAGCCTCGGTTTAAAAACCAGGAGCGTTGGAGGCGTTCTGGGGCTACATTGTGAGCGACTAGTGCTTCGGGAAGATAAGCAACTTGCCAACCACGCTGTAGAGCAAATTCGGTCATTTGCAGTTCTTCATTTGATAACAAATTTTTCCCCACTCGACCAAGATGAGGATCAAAACCACCAATTTCTTCTAGGAAACTGCGGCGGATGGAGTAATTTAAGCCTCTGGGTGTTGAGCCAGGTTGCTCAATGTAGATGTTACTGTCACCCAAATCGTATGCACCCAGATTTGCAGCTAGCCCTGGAGATAGCCACCGTGGGGGTTGGATTCCTGGAGGCCACAAAAGAGTGACTTTGCCACCTGCGATCGCTAGCTTAGAGTTATTGTAATAGGCAAAATATAAAACTTGTAGCCAGCCCTCGCAGGCAACGGCATCATCATCCAGATAAGCCAGAATATCACCACTCGCTACCTTTGCCCCGGTGTTGCGGGCGACAGATAAGCCAATGGTGGGTTCAAAGACGTACTTCAGGCGCTGATTGTGGCTCCTTTGTTCTACGACTTCACGAGTGCGATCGCTAGATCCATTATCAATTACGATAATTTCAAAGTCAGCAGCAAAATCCTGGGCTAAAAGACTATCAATTGCAGCCCCTAAATAGGTATCTCGATTGTGAGTACAGATGATGGCAGAGATTTGGGTGTCTGGCATAGATTTAATTTTGGATTTGGGACTTCGGCTAGGCTCAGTCGAACGATTTTAGATTAAAATCTTAAATCCAACGCACAGCTGCTGAGAGCTAATCTAAACCAAAAGTTACTGACCCACCAACCGAGTTTCTTCGGAAATAATCTTTAAAACTTTACGTTTGTTGAATATGACTGTGTAAAACTACAAGGGTTTGGGCTAGTTGACTAAGGCGGGTTTCCAAGGATTGCTTGCGCCCTAACAGTTGACGTAACTTTTGGTAACGAGCGATCGCCATGCTAACATTGGGAACCTGATCTGCTGGACATGGACGCGACCAGACTTTACCAGCATCGTCTACACCACAGAGGCGGTAGCCAGTAATCGATGATTGATAAGATACTTTCCCACCACTCGCGCAAATTTCTTCTACGTAGTTCATCAGGCGGTCAACTTCTGCATGGCGCAGTGTGGCTGTTCCTCCCGGTTCTGGTTCTTGGGGATTGGATTCTAACCAGCCATTGACAATTGGACCTTCTAAGTAAATATCCTGAATTTGCTTCAAAATATTTTGCAGTTCTATTTGCCAACCTGCGACAGTTTCCTGAATTTCTTGCAATAGATTCATCGCCAATGCTGGATTTGCACCGTGGCGATGGCTGCTAAAGCTCGGAGTTTTCAACTTGGGTAGGCTGGGTGTTCTACTACCATTCTCTTCTGCTTGAAAGGTTTGCACAGAGTCATGGTGAGGAAAGAAATTTTGTTCATGAGAATAATCACTTTCAGTATCTACACTGAGGTCAACTGTTTGTCCTTGTGTATTGAGTTCCCCATTCTGAGAGGATGGAGTTTCTGTACTTTCTGTGGGTTCGTTGGCTCCAACACTGATTCTAAAAGAGAAAGGCCGTTTTGTCGTCGAATCACCTGTTTCGGCGGCAGAGGCAGTGCCGCGATTCCCTAAATCGTGTAGAGTTGCTTCAATGCGTTTTAAGCCTGCGTTCATAAAGACATCCTAAAGTTTGCTGTCCCCAGTGGTATTGAACTAGGGACTGGGGATTGGGGACTAGGGACTGGGAAGATTTAGATGGCGATTCAGACCTTAACCAAATCTTACTCATATTTTCTTACCCAGTCCCCAGCAGTACCCACTACCCAGTCCCGGAGCGCCAAGGATTCCCCAACAAGCTTGGCCGAAGTCGGGGAATCCTGGACGCGACCTGTTGAATAATTGAGAGTGGGGTTGTTGGGGCATCAATGAAATGATGCTGGTGCTAATTTTATCCCTTAAAAGTTATTTGAAACCAAAAATCTCACCCATGAAGTAAAAAACTGCGGTGATAAATTGTAACCATAGGCATATTGTTAAAATACTCAGGAAACAACTTTGGGTAAAATCATCTTAGTAACAGGTCCAGCACGATCTGGTAAAAGTGAATGGGCGGAAACTCTGGCTATGCAGTCAGGAAAACAGGTTGTTTACGTAGCAACAGCCACCGATAACCCAGATGACCAAGAGTGGCATCAACGCATTTTAAAACACCAAAAACGTCGTCCCGAAGATTGGGTAACTTTACCTGTACCTGTGGAACTGTCTGCTACCCTGGCCGATGCCAAACCCCATACCTGCCTTTTAGTTGATTCTTTAGGAACTTGGGTTGCTAATCTCCTGGAACAGGATGAATCTAGCTGGGAAAACATCGTTACAGAGTTGTTAGAGACGGTGGAACTGGTTGCTGCTGATATGTTGTTTGTCGCAGAAGAGGTGGGTTGGGGTGTGATCCCAGCTTATCCCCTGGGGAGGACATTCCGCGATCGCCTGGGTTCTTTAGTGCGCCAGCTAAGTACACTCAGCGAAACTGTTTATTTAGTTACTGGTGGTCATGTTCTCAATCTCAGCATCCTTGGTTCGCCATTACCAAACAGAGAAGATGCTGGAACATTCAGAAGTCAAGATTCTTAACTGTTGATTCAAATTCATCCCTCCGGGTTCGGCAGTCACTCATGGGGGAAACCCCCAAGACCGCGCTGCCTCACCAAAATCTCAAATCTCAAATCTCAAATTGTCTTATGGCAACCAAACAAGAAGTTAGAGGATACCTTGCCTACTGGTTTCAGTTGGGTAAGAAAGTGATTACGGGCAACGGTAAGGCAAGTTTTTTGCCCCAGTCGGTGGTAAATGGCGATCGCTATAGTGAAGAATTTGAAGAATGCTGGCAGAAAATTATCTCACCAGATTCAGGTGACTGTTACCTAGAGGGTACTCATGAAACCATTGCTGAACTATTGACACCAGCATGGGATCTGCTACCTTGTGGCCGTTGCAGTATGCCAGTAGCCGCGCGAAACGTCGGTATGCCAGCGTTGTTATGTCCCTGTAACGATTTACCTAACTGGCCAAATACTGAATTACCAGCACCGCGAGAGCCAATTAAGACTCAAGACCAACTCAAAACAATTCGCGATCGGCTTGTAGATAATATTGCATAAACAAACAATCAATTTGTAAATCTGACAGTTTTTTCTAAATTATTTGATTATTTTAATTTTTCCTGTAGCGGCTTTTAGTCCCACCACAGTATTTTTCTATGTCCATACCAGCTAGGGTAAAAATAATTATTGGTTATTAACTATCCCAATCCCCAATCCCTAATCCCCAATCCCCAATCCCCAATAGACATCTCCAGAAAAGAAAAAAGACCCCTCTCCAAACCTCTCCCCGAAAGGTCGCGAGGCTTTAAAACCCCCCTTCCCTCGTAGGGAAGGGGGGAAGGGGGGTTAGGTCTGGGTGCAAATTTGTGGTATCTAAATCTTTTTCGGAGATGTCTAATCCCCAATCCCCAATCCCCAATACTTCTCTGCGAGAGGCTGCGCCAACGGCTTCTCTACGAGACGCTACGCGAACGCTCAGTACAAGTCCCCAATCCCCAAAATCCTAAGTATTTTACTCATTAACCGTGCCACTATAGAAAATAGAGCTGCAAATTGAGCAATAGGAAGACTAAAGAACACTGTGCAGATAACATTCTTAGGGACGAGTTCCGGTGTACCCACGCGATCGCGCAATGTTTCCAGCGTCGCCCTGAGATTACCCCAAAGGGCAGAACTGTGGTTATTTGACTGTGGCGAAGGTACTCAGCATCAAATAATGCGGAGTGAACTCAAAATGAGTCAACTTTCCCGAATTTTTATCACCCACATGCACGGCGATCACATCTTTGGGTTGATGGGACTTCTTGCTACTTGCGGCTTGGCTGGCAATGTGGAACGAATTGATATCTATGGGCCACCTGGCTTAAATGATTACATTCAATCCGCCTCACGCTACTCCTACACACACTTTTCTTACCCGATCAAAGTTCACGCCATCCGTCCAGGGGTAATTTATGAAGACGAGGACTTCACCGTTAGCTGCGGTAATTTGCATCACCGGATTACAGCTTTCGGCTACCGCATAGCCGAAAAAGACCGCACAGGACGCTTTGATGTGGAAAAAGCCAAGGAGTTGCAAATTCCTCCTGGTCGGATTTACGGTCAACTCAAGCGCGGTGAAACTGTTACCCTTGACGACGGACGGGTGATTGATGGCACTCAATTATGCGGACCGACAGAAATTGGTCGAAAGATTGCCTATTGTACAGACACAATTTATTGTGATGGTGCAGTGGAATTAGCTCATGATGCAGATGTATTAATTCACGAAGCCACCTTTGCCCATCAAGATGCAGATATGGCTTTTCAGCGATTGCATTCTACAACCACAATGGCAGCGCAAACCGCTTTAGCTGCTGGGGCGCGTCGGCTGATTATGAGTCATTTTAGTCCCCGCTATGCTCCCGGAAATACCTTGGAGTTGAAGGATCTTCTCAAGGAAGCCCGTGCTATTTTTCCCCGTACTGATATGGCCTACGATTTCATGATTCATGAAGTACCTAGACGACGGGAAGTAGAGTTAACTAAGGTAGGCGTTTAGATTTTGGATTTTAGATTTCCTATTGAACCCTTCTAAGGGACTGACAAATAAAAAACATCCCAAATTTTCTTGTGGGATGGGTGTCCGCACTCGTCCTATATTCAGGGCGGGCAGGATGCCCACCCCACAAGATGGATAATTGATTTCTTGTCAGTCCCTAATCTAAAATCTAAAATTAACCAGGCTCTATAGCAGTCCTAAATCATTCGACGCAGGGAACCTCTGCAACGCACTGGCTCCCCTACGTATCTTTTTAAAAATCAAATAGTAGTCCTATAGTATGGTTTAAATATTTTCCCCAGTGTGTTTCTTAGATTACAAGTCATTAAAATAACATGAGTATACAGTAATATTGTGAACCAGAGAATTTTTTACTAAAATACTTAGGAAAAATAATTAATTTTCCGTCAAGATTTTTATTCTTTAAATAAAATATTTATGAAAAATTTATTCTTCCAACACTGATTAAGAATTTATATGCATGAATTCATGAACATGAAAGCGCCAGTTGGCATAATATTGTGCCAAATGAGTTTGTCATCGTTGGAAGAATAATTAAGTATGTTGTTGTAGCTATTAGGTGTAGAAAAATCATTTCCCAGTTCTCATAAATCTTCCAAATAAATATAGTATTTCGATATTAGAGGAGTTTGATAGTGGCTAAGACTAGTCTGAATCAAGAGCAACAGGTTACTACTTCAGCACAAGGCGTAGTTGACATCAGACAACTATCTACTATTTTGCTTCGCCGACGCTTTCTGATCTTGGGAGTTTCCTGTGTAGTTATGTCAGCTGCTAGCCTCCTGGCTATCATTACCAAACCTACTTACCAGAGCAATATGCAGATATTGGTGAGTTCCAATTTATCGGAAGGGGCACAGTCAAATAATATCCCAGTCGGGGCAGATACTCAGGTTACTGATTCCAATTCTCAAGTTATTGATGACACTACTCAGATGAAACTCATGCGGAGTTCTAAGCTGCTCCAGAAAGCCTTAGATTTACTTCGTCCTGATTATCCTAATATTACCTTAGAAGATATCAATGGTCAAAAAGAACAGAGCAAAAAAGCACCTCTAGTAGTGACTCCAGAAAAGGGAGACATAGGAGCTAATAAAGTTCTTAATCAAGTATTTGAAGTTTCTTTTAATGATGACGATCCAGTGAAAGCACAAAGAGTACTTCAAGCTCTAGAAAAAGTCTATCAAAACTACAATAAACAGCAACAAAAAGAACGTCTTAATCAGGGACTGGCTTTTGTAAATGCTCGCCTACCTGAGATCAAAAAAGAGGTGAGTAAAGCTGATAAAAATTTGGAGCAGTTTCGCAAGAAACATAAATTTCTCGATCCCGAAGTTCAAAGTAAAATCTTGCTAGAATCTCTAGCCGATATTCAACAACAGCTACAAACCACTCGTGCAAACCTTCAAGATGCAAACGCTCGCTACGATAACCTAGAGCAACAAATAGCATCTTCATCCCACCAGAATACACTAATTTCTTCTCGTTTAAATCAGTCAAGCCGCTACCAAGCCTTATTGAGTGAAATTCAAAAGACGGAACTGGCTTTGGCGAAAGAGCGGCTGCGCTATACAGACGACTACCCATCAGTACAAAAGCTAAAACAGCAACGCCAAAATCAACTTTCGTTATTACGAGAAGAGGTGAAAGCTATTACTAGTAGCAGTGAGGGACAACCGCTATTAAAAGGGCAAATGCTAGGGGTTGATCCCACGCTAGTAGACGAGTTTATTCTGGTGCAGACAACCGTCTTAGGACTAACTGCTAATGAAAAGAATCTAGCCGAGTCAGAGCAGCGACTGCGCTCTGAAGTAAACAAATACCCAAGCTTAATAGCAGAGTACAACCGTCTGCTACCAAAGGTAGAAACTAGTCATAAAACCCTTGAACAATTGCTCCAGGCACAACAGTCCTTGGGACTAAAAATTGCTCAGGAAGGATATAACTGGCAAGTTTTGACAGAACCTACTCTGGGTACTTTTATGGGGAACAACAGATTATTCCTTTTGGTTGGAGGAGCCGTAATTGGGCCGATTTTAGGTATCTTAGCAGCCCTGATTTTGGAAAAATTTAATGACGCTATTTATTGTGCGGAAGATTTAAAGAAACTGACGAACCTACGTATACTGGGATCAGTCCCAAAACTACCATCGCGTGATGTCAAAAAGCGGCGACTGGGACTGCCTTGGAATGGGCGGCGAAGTTCAGATAACTCTGTAATAGAAGTCACTATTAATTTGCCCGTCCATGAAACCTTGGACATGATCTACCAAAATATTCAAATCTTAAAATATCCCTTGCCTTTCAAGTCGCTGATGTTTACTTCAGCACTACCAGGAGAAGGGAAGACAACCTTAATATTAGGGCTTGTGGCTAGTGCTACTCGGATGCATCGACGAGTATTAGTTATTGATGCTAATTTGCATAATCCTAGCCTGCACAAAATCCTGGAACTATCCAATGATTGGGGACTATCTCTGTTATTAGTTGATGAGACGACTACTCATTTTCAAGATTACATCCAGCCCATTCACCCTTCAATTGATATTTTGACTGCTGGTCCGGAACCAGAAGACACGGTGAAGTTACTCAGTTCGGAACGGATGAAAGAACTAATAGAGTTATTTGAGCAAAGTTATGACTTAGTACTGATAGATGCTCCAGCTATTTTAGGTACAGTTGATGCCAGGATTGTGGCATCTTTTTGCAATGGGATTGTGATGGTAGAGCGCATGGGTAAAGTGACGCGGACTGAACTGACTCAAGCTACAGAAATTTTGAGTAAGTTGAATTTAATTGGAATTATCGCTAATGAAGTGAGCAATTCTCAAAAGGTATTGGCATCGTAGAGCGAAGGAGGAAGGAGGTATTGGGCATTGGAAAGGCAAAGAGGAATTTTCCCCGTGCCTCTTACTACCTTTATCTGATTTCTACCTGATAGCTAAAGCAAAATGCATAATTAGTAGGAGGTGGCAACCTCCTGCGTTGGAGAAGTGTCTCATCTTAAAGTAGTAGACGCCATAGTTCAGAGCGTCAATTAGATACTAGTGTGATTAGATGATCAGCATGAAATTCCAACTTTACTTAGGCTCTTTATTTTCCCAGATTAAAGTACGTTATTGGTGGGTAAGTATCCTTTTGTGGATAGCTTTGGTTGCCCCAGCCCAAGCGTCTGTAATTCTGCGTGTGGCAATTGAGAGGGGCGTTAATCAGGTAAAAGTGGGCAGTTCCACCACTGGGATTGTCAAGGATAGTACTGGCCGGACTCTCGGACAGTTGCCAGCGATGAGTGCATATTATGCTCAAGCCGTTCCTGGTGGAGTGGCTTTAGATAAATGGCAGTCTGGTTTATTTTGGATTGAGCCAACTGGTAAAGGATTCGTTTATATTGGCGATCGCTGGTATCGGGGTAGAACTCTAGTTGTACCCACAGATAAAGGCTTAACGGCTGTTAATTGGGTTGATGACCAAGAGTATCTCTACAGCGTTCTCGGTGGCGAAATGGATGCTAGCTGGCCCCAAGAGGCGCTGAAAGCTCAGGCGATCGCAGCCCGTACTTATGCCCTCTACGAACGTGAAAAACAACGGAATAATCCCGTTTATGATTTAGGCAATACCCCCGATCGTTGGCAAATTTACAAAGGTGTCATCAGTGAAGCTCCTTCTACTTACGCCGCAGTGGATTCCACACTAGGGCAGGTACTAACTTACAAAAACCAGATTATTCTCTCAGTTTTTCATGCCTGTTCTGGGGGACACACCGAAAACGTGGAAGATGTTTGGGGAAGCAACGAGCCTTACCTCCGGGCTGTTCAAGACTACGATCAAAATATCAGCGAGTGTAATTGGGTGAAAACCTTCTCGCCCAGTGAAATTAGCGCTAAATTTCCTGAGGTGGGCAATGTCAAGGATATGATTCCAGAGACATACTCACCTTTCCGCAGTGTTAAAGTCCTGAAAATTGTCGGCAACAGGGGTACAAAAGTGCTACAGGGCGAGGAAGTGCGAACAGCCCTCAAGTTAAAAAGTACCCGCTTTACCGTCACCAAGGGAGCCGATGGTAGTTTTGTACTGCAAGGGCTGGGCTACGGTCATGCTTTAGGTATGAGTCAGTGGGGAGCGTACAATCTGGCTCGGCAAGGAGTGAACCACCTGCAAATTTTGGGTCATTATTATCAAGGTGTAGCCCTAACACCAATTCAGGCGAAGTAATCAGGGATTGGGCATTGGGCATTGGGCATTGATATTTCCCTTGTCCCCCTGCCCCCTGCCCCCTATTCCCCACTCCCCCTTTCTAAGCGTTTTTGCCATTCAGCATCAATTTGTGCAGAACGCTCAACTTCCTGGTCTAGTAAGTCAGTTTCGCTAGAATACACTAAATCTTCCTTGCTAATGACTTTTTCTGTTGCAAATTGTTGAGCATAGTCAATTTTTTGTTGCAAAGGTGCATCAGGACTTGCTAATATCCTGGCTCTGGAAAGGCGATCGCGGTTGCGATCGACAATTTGGCGATTACGCCACCGAATCCAGAAATAACGCAATAACGGTATACCTAAAAAACCTGCTCCATAAGCCAATAGCAGCCAATAAATTCCTTGGACAAAAGCTACCAGTCCACCGACTTGGGCGGCAACAGTGCCATCTCTCAACAAACTTCCCAATACTAAAGCACCAACGAAATTGAGTACACCCAATCCAGCACTCAGCGTAATTTGCCCTGAAGTTGCGGCACTAAAACGCCAGGGAAATTCCTCCAAGTGATCTGATATTGCATGACGGCGCTTTTTAACTGCACTCACCTGCAACTCTGGGAAGTAATAAACAATTTGTCCTTCTGGACTTACCCCCGGTTGCCCATTAAATCGGGTCAAAACAGGCAGCATATAATCTTCGTACTCTCTTGTATATCCCTCGCCAATGTTATCCAAATAAGGGGTAATCTGTTCTGCTACCACTGCGCCACGGTTATTCCGAATCACCGTAGCAATTTCTTGCCAACGACGTTCTTCTAAGTTGGCGTTAGGATTACCATCGCCAAACAAAAACGAAAACACAGCTTCAAAAAAATTCAGATTGCTTTCTTCCCGGCTTTCACGTCGCCGTTCCTGGTAGCGGTTGTCATAATTTGGGCTAAGATACCAAAATAAATTTGGAAAAAAGAAAAACCCCCCACCGCCGGAATTACTGCCCCGATTGTTACCGTTACGGTCTGAATTGGCATAGGTAATGATAATGTAGATGGTAACAGTTATCAGGGCGATGGAAACAGTTAAGAAAATTCCGAAAGAAATGCGAATCAGGTAAAACAGAACACTCCAGACTTTTTTCCACCATTCTTGCAATCGTAAGCGGAAGTACTTATTACGCAAAATTGCTCGAAAATTTTGCGGAAAAAGGTAAACTATATCACCTGAATCCGCTACCTGCAAATGTCCCCCAGCATCAGATGCTAGGGCTAACAAACTTTGATTAGCTTCAGCGACGTTCAATCCTGCCTGAGTTGCCACATCACCAACGGTGACACGGTAGCCCAGTTGTTCCACAGCTTGCATGATGGTGGGACTGGGAGCCATTGCTCTCCCTCCTGTTAAAACTTATTCCCCTTTTATTTCTTAAGTATAAAGTTTTATTTTGAGCGACTTGGCAGGGGTAGGATTAACAATTGAACGCACCCCATCTAAATCAGAGATTATAGATGGGGATTCTTGCGCTATAGCGCTATATATATATGTAGGGGTCTTAAACCCTTGAATTTACGATAACCCCACAAATGACCCGACACGCAACGTGTTATAATTATTTGCCTCAGCTTGGTTAACCAGCAAATTTTCTGCTCAAATATGGTTCAATACACTCTCGCTCAAAGCCCAGAAATTATCCTTACTGTTTCTGGAAAAGATTCGGCCAAAGCCCGTGATAAAGCAATGGATCAGTTGATGGAACTGATGGATGCAGGTAAACTCCCCACGGAACTGGAAGAAGGATTTGGTCCTCAACAATTGATTGAAGTTAAAGAGTCAACTATTGATACTGCTAGTGGTGAGGATACCATTACACAAGCTGTTCAGGTTCTGAGTAATCTGGCCACGCTGAAACTGAAAGTTCAGGAGTCACGATCTGAAGCCTTGGAAATTCGCAAAGCAGTTGATGTTCTGTTCACCGACGATTCCGTGACAGAAGAAGAAATTACTCGACTCAAGGAAGGTTTTAAAGTTCTCAAAAATTTTGCCCAAGCTAATGTGCGTTACCAGGAAGCCCGATCTAAAGCAGAACAGGCTCGGCAGATTCTAGATCAAGCTCTAAAATCGCCTGATAAGTAACATTTAGAGAGTTCAGATGCATTGAGACACATCTTAAATATGCAATTAAACGATCTAAAAGACAGGCGTAAAAGCCTTTCTTTTAGACTAACTGGGGCGCTAGGATTCGAACCCAGGGATGGCGAGACCAAAACCCGCTGCCTTACCACTTGGCGACGCCCCAATGACTTTACTCTAGTTAATATAGCACTTAGTCCTGGGTTAATGTCAAGTACTTTAATGGTTGATTTTAGATAATGGGTTTTTATCGCAGGACATTGCTTGCTTGGAATCGTTGCAATTAGTCTCTTTCAGAAGTTTGGGGTGAACCCTTGAATCTTTGTTGGCTATATCTAGGACTTACGCATTGACAGAGACAGCCAACTGTGAATGACCTCTCGTTACAAGGCAGAACCTTGTAATGCTCTTGTGGTGGGCTGCTGCCTCCCGTCAAACAAGCAAGCAGCAGCCCACCTTGATCGCATTCCCAGGCAGCAGGCCAGGAACGAGGCGGGGCAAGACTTTTAGTTTAACAAGCTGACTTTTCATATCATGGTCAATGTGTAAAGTGCGTAAGTCCTAATATCGTCAAACTCACGTTTCCTTAATGTCGCTAATGTCGTTCCAACTGTTTTCCTAGAAGTTGCCCCTAGCTTTGATATTTAAAGCTAGGGGCAGCTAGATCATTTCTTTTCAGGCCATTCGGTCTCACCGTATTTCCTTTTCGTTAATCCCCAGTTTCGTGAAGGAAGACCGCAGCAATACGACTTGATGATAGTAGTTGCTTCGTCGCTAGCCATATAAAGAGTGGAATGGTTCTAGCATAGCGTCCGCAAAGTCGGCGCGGTTCTTGAATCCATCGATACAGCCATTCAAGTCCTAAGTCTCGAACTATGCGGGGTGCCCGTTTGTGAATTCCTGCATAAACTGGGAAAACTCCACCCAGTCCAATCATTACAGCTTGTATTTTACCTTTATGTTGAGCTATCCAATTTTCTTGTTTGGGACATCCCAAAGACACTAAGACGGCGCTGGCACCACTAGAGTTAATTTTTTGAATCAAAGCTTCATCTTCAGTTTCAGTCAGGGGACGAAAGGGTAGAGGTTCCATCGCCGCAATCTTCATCTGCGGAAATTCCTGCTCTAACCTTTTTCGCATCCTAGAAAGAATTTCTGTTTGGGAACCTACAAAGAAAATACTAAGATTTTGTGTTTGAGTTAGCTGACATAATGCTAATAAAATATCCATCCCTGCCACACGATCTTGGTAAATAGCTCCCATTTTTCGCATCATCCATACCAGAGGCATACCATCAGGAGTAACTATATCTGCATTTCGTAATACTGTGGCAAAGTCTGGATTCCAATGAGCTTCAATGAGCATGTGTACATTGGCTACGTATACAGTTTTACTCTCATGTCTACTCCCCCACTTAAGCATTGTTTGTATCTGGTCGTCAAACCTTAAAGCAGTAATAGGAAAATCTAGCACTTTTTTAGTAGGTAGAAGCACTCTCGCCACCATCAATAACTCCTGTGTCCAAGAAAAAAATCCATAGATTACCTAGACCATTCCGAATATTTAATAACTCGGATTGGATGACTCATGACTTTTTGTAGGCTTGTGTCATCGTTGGAAGTTAACACATGGAGGTGCAATCGCCTTGTTAAGTGTACTTTTTGCTTAATCGGTAATACTAGAATTAGAATTTTTTGCTGTTGTGTCCTAGCTTACTGTTTTAAGCTAGGAATTTAAGAAGCCATGTCAGAAAATTCATGCTTTCTTCATAATTAATTTTTGATTGGTTCATGCAAGCATTACAATTGGGACAAAATTCCCTAATTAAGTATTGTTTACGCAACATTTATAACATACCTCGTGCAGTAAATGAAAGTATTATACACTCAGTATACTGTTTTCAATATGGAAGTATATACTTAAGTAATACCAGTTATTCATGAAGACGCGCTAAACCATATTAGGATTAAAAGCAATCTAAAATTAATTAAATTGACTCGTAGCAAGAGCTTTAGTCTTTCAAATTAGTATATTTTAAAGAATCGATAATAATTTTCTCTTATGAGTTTTCAAATTTATTAAAGATTTAATTTACTCTCTTTATTTATTAAAAAATCCCTAAATTTTATTTTTCCTGAAATAAAAACCCAAAAAATAAGGGGGAGATAAACTTATCTCCCCCTGTCTCTCGTTTTTGTTATTGTCTGGTTTGTTACTTTCTTTGAGTCTTTGTCGTAACATTTGCCTTTGCTTTTTGAGTTGTCGCTTCCTCGCAGAACCACCTCTACCTTTATCGTTCCTGCCTTCTTTACGGGGAGATTCCCATCTTTTGAGGCGCATAACTTTTTAACCTCTTCAGTTTTGTTTGGTAGTGGGCAGGAGGAGAATCGAACTCCTATGACCGCAAGGCCGCCACATTTTGAGTGTGGTGCGTCTACCAATTCCGCCACCCGCCCTTAATATGTAATCTTAACTATCATATCCTAATTAAGTGATTTTGTCACAAGTCTGAAAATTAATTATTAAATTTTTTTTGCTGGAATTCATAATGCTTTGTATGGGAATGGCTAATTAGGGGCTACTACCTTCAGTCAGACATTGAGCCAGAGACTCAATAAATGAATTCCCAGGTTCCGCCTGGGAACGAGGAAAACAAATAGCTTTTCAAGGTGCCATTTGGTAAATTAACTTATTAATGCTCTTCTATGACTCTGGAGAGAGAATAATCCAGGCGATTGGAAATCGCGGCTACACAAGCGAAGTCCGCCTGCGCGGACTAACGTCAAAATATTGAAGCATCGGTACAAACTAAACTTGATCAAACTGATGAACTTTGAGAAATTTTGGATAAGAATTTAGACATTTAGTTTATCTCTCTGGTTTAAAGGCGTGGTAAGGTCAATAAACTAGGGTCAAGATCCTCTACTTTGGCACAGCCGCTAAGTGCCATTGCCACATTTAACTCATCTTGTAGGAGTGAGATGACATGAGATACGCCGATTTGTCCTGCTACCGCTAGTCCCCACAAAATCGGTCGTCCAATCAATACTGCTTTTGCTCCTAATGCCAGAGCTTTGAGAATGTCTGTGCCTCTACGAATGCCTCCATCCAATAGCACTTCTACTTTACCATCCACTGCGGCTACGATTTCAGCTAGGGCTTCTATTGAAGCGATCGCACCATCAAGTTGTCTGCCACCATGATTGGAAACAACTATTGCTTTGGCTCCATATTCTACTGCCCGCACAGCATCATCTCCCCGTAAAACTCCTTTGATGACTAAAGGTAAGGGAGATAAGGACTGCAACCATTCCAAATCATGCCAAGTGACTGCGGGGTTTAGCTGTTGGGCAAAATAGGTAAATAATCCCGATTCGCCTTTTTCATGGGAAATATCTAGTCCTGAGATGGTGGCAAGATTAGCTAGATGTAAGTCTGGGGGTAAGGTAAACTCATTACGTTTATCTCTCTCGCGCTGTCCGAGAACAGGTGCATCTACAGTCAGACAAAGTGCTTTGTAGCCTGCTTTATAGGCTTTTTCTACCAAAGCACGAGTTAATCCCCGATCTTTATGGATGTAAAGCTGGAACCAGCGCAGAGAATCTGGAAACTGATTACATCCTGTCGCCACTTCTTCAATGCTTTTGGTTGCCATTGTACTTAACACCATGCCCACACCGGCTGATGCGGCTGCTAAGGCGGTGGCAACTTCTCCGTCTGGATGGGCTAGACATTGAAAAGCCATTGGTGCAATTAACAAAGGTAGTTGCAGGGGTTGTCCTAAAATAGAGGTAGTTAGATTGTGATTGCTCACATCGACTAATATCCGAGGCCGCAGCTTGATTCGCTCAAAGGCAGCACGATTATCTCGCAAGGTGATTTCATCCCAAGCGCCACTGCTATAGTAATCAAGTGTCGTTTGAGACAGACACTCTTGTGCTAACTTTTCGTACTCAAAAAGGTTAATCGGTTGAAAGCGATCGTTGTTGGATAAGTAGGTAGACACCAGTATCTCCGCGTGAGTTCTTCTAAAGGAACCTATCTAATAATTCTTCTCTAGAGAGTTGCAGTAATAAAGGAGTAAATTCTTCTGGAGATAATGCCAATAAAGGTTCAATAATTACTCTGAGTTCTGCATCTAAAGAACCAAAGCGAACTCGTAATAAATTTTCTATCACATTACGACGTTCTCCTTGGATTCCTTCTTGTTTAGATTCTGCTAATTTTTGCTCGTAAATAGGTGATAAGCGCATAATTAAATCTCTATCCTCTTCGTCTATATTTTGATTGAATTCTAAGGTAGTCTTTAAATTCAATAATAAATCAATCGCTTTGGAACGTAAGGGATTATTTTGGGGAAGTGCTTCTAGTTCATCTATAGCTTGTTGCTGGACTCTTCCCTTACCTAAAATTCTCAACCATAGTGTTTCTTCTGTACAGGGTAATTGGTGAATTGCCACAATTGCTGTTCTCAAATAATCACCTAAAAAATGTACTCCTATTCCCCAATTTTCTTCATCTAGATTAGTTCTAAAACCAGCCAATATAGATTCAGAAGCTGTAGGTGAAAAAATCCATAACCGTGGTAAGTCTGATTCTGTAATCCGGTTTTTATCACTTTTAGTCTGACGCTTTAATTCCGCGAAAACATCAAATAACTTATTCATGCAACTACGAACTTCTGCAATTGTAGCCGCATTTCTAAATGGTTCAATTAGTGCAGGTTCCGCCGCAATTTTTCCTAACAGCCCTAATTCTATTGTATCGCTTGTGGATTGGAATGAAGGGACAAAATAAACATCAATCTCTCGGATTTCTGCTGGAACTTTCCGACTTGTTTCTACTTCTCCCAATGGTTGTAACAATTCTTTAAGATAGTCTTTTGCAAACTGGTCGTAGGGAAACCTAGTCATTAGCTGATTTTTTTGGCTGTACCAGTATTTTACATGAGTAGGCGCAACAGCTTACAAACCAAGTCCGCCTACGCGGACTAAGGCAAAATTTTTGAAACCCCGGTGTAGCCGGGACTTCCAGATGCCCGGTGCAAGATATGGAATTCCAGGAAGTGCGATCGCATTTTCTGGAGTTCGCTTACTACTTACGGTAAACTGTACCCGTGCGATTCACAAAAAAGTGGTTGTGATTAGTAGCTCTACCAATTGCGCCATCCGCCTTTGGGTGCAACTTCCTTATCAGTAGACTTCAACCCGTGACTTTGTAACAGAGTTTGATATTCTGTGCTGCTTGCCCATCGGTCAATTTCTCGCGCCCGGAGTACTGGTACTGGATGGGTTAATTGGGCTGTACGGGCAGTTTTGACCATTTCACCCAGTTCTGTCTTGCTAATATCATCGTAAGCGCGGGCTTGGTCAATAAAGGCATCAAGATTAAGTTGTGGCGCTAGGGTGGGGGAACCACCAGCTAGTTTCATCAACACTGACATGACAACTTTGGGGTCTTGGGTTGCTAGTAATGCGGCGCGATCGCAGGTAAACTCAGCACAACGTACCCATTCTAAAAGCTGTGTCTGTATGGCTTGGGCAACAAAGGTTCCGACATTAGGCACAATGGCCGCAGCTAATATTAGTAAATTTACAGGGGTCAAGTAAACACTATGATCGCACTTGAGATGCCCCAACTCGTGGGCAATTACTGCCTGTATTTCTTCCGGTGTGAGCATATCAATCAGGGAAGTGTGTAGGACAACAAAGGGCTGCTTACCCCGCACAGCAAAAGTATAGGCGTTGGGAGCCGGATGTTGCCGGACGTACAACTGGGGAGGATCTATATCTAGGATTTTACAGGCATCTAACAACAGCTTGTATAAATTGGGCAGTTGCTTTTCACCCACCAAAACACTGGAGGCAATATTTTCTACATAGAAAACCTGTTCTGCCATTGGTCCGAGCCAATTTCGCACTAACATATCTATGCCAGGTATTTGCTTGAGGGTTCTGGTAGCTTCCAGGTCTAATGGATGACGAAATGAGTCAGCTTTTAAACCAATGAGCGGGGTTTTTAATAAGGACATAGTTCAGCAAGCTATAAAAAACACAACTATAGAATCTGGCTGGATGGATAAACAGCCTCCCACAGTTAGTATAACGATTTGAGTCGGGGGAGCAGGATTTTTGGGGTTTTGCGATCGCATACTCTCAAACCCCTATGGCTCTGGGTTTATATTGAAATAATCTGGATTTGTGTTACTCGGTGCATTGGCTTGGTTGGCTTTTCAGTGGTAATCAGTTGATCGGCTTTAATTTGCAGAGCAGCCGCCACATGAAGTGCATCCATCGCAGCTAAACCGTAAGTACAGGCAATTTGATCAGCATTCTGTATAATTTCCTCTAAATCAGTTGCCCAGTGGATGACAGCACTAAAAAATGTTTCGTAAAATTCTGCTTCGTCTTGTTGCTTGTTAAAAGTTGCTTTAGGCAAGACTTCTAACTGAACGAAGCGACTTGAGGCAAACTCCAGATTTTCATCGTTAAGAATTTGATTCGCTCTGATGCTGACTGACTGAATGCCACAGAAAGCGCTGATCAGTACACCAGAGTCTATGTACGTCTTCTTACGACTCACGGAATCCACCGCGACGTGCAGCAAGTTCAAGTTCAATTTCGTCTTCGTTGAGAAGTTGCAATCCAGCAGCGATCGCTCGTTGTCGGATTGACCATAATTTTTTGGCTAAGGGTGTTTGTGGCACAAAATCAGATTCGGGGGGTGTTGTTTCTGACTCAGATTTAAGTTGTTCAACAAACTCCAAAACTTTTTGTTGCTTTTGGGGTGTGAGTTCTCGCCAGTGTTCAAGTAGTTCAACTTCATTACCCATAAGTACAACGCTCGTGAATGATTTTTCTATTTTAGCTAGATCAGCAGAAGCCTTATTTTCTGTTCCCATCATTGAACTACCTAACAGTAATGCTACTGGTTACATTGATGATTAGAGTGTGTTATTTTTGTTAAATTCCGTAATTATCCTTAAAAATTATGTCAGAGCCTATTCCCTCTGGTGTGCCAATAGTTACTAGAAAAACTCGTGCGGAAAGTACAAACGTAGAAACTATTGTTGGACGCCTTCGCAGTAAACGGTTAATTATTCCTGATTATCAAAGAGATGCCGAACAGTGGAATCCCCGGAAAGAGTCTCTATTTATAGAGTCACTGTTGAACAACCTCACCATCCCAGCTTTTTTCTTTGCAGGTAAGGATTCAGACGGAGCAATTGAAGTTGTCGATGGACAACAAAGACTAAGCACAATTCTCAAATATTCCAACAATGAGTTCAATATAAGTTCAGATGAAGGAATTGTTTACCTTAGTCCACAAAGTACCCAGTATGTGGGCAAGAAATTCAATCAGCTTTCACCAAGTTTACAAAACGTTTTCAATGATTATCCTCTGACGATTATTTCTCTTCCTGATAATTTAGAACTCGGAACAAAACTAGAGATATTTCGCCGTATTAATGAAGGAGGAACACCTTTAACTGCACAGGATATCCGACTTTCTTACTATAGTGAATCAAAATCTGTCTATCTTGTACGTCTAGCAGGAATATATGCAAACAATGCATCTGCAAATCGTATGATTGAGTCAGCCGCTAAAAAAGGGGTAGATGATCCTTGGGCAAAAAATTTGGAAGCTTCTAATAGTTGGCAAGATTGGTGGGAGGGCAAAGCATTAGCTAAAGGACAGACACCTTCAGAAATGTTTCTCTGGTATCTTATTCTTGTTCATAGAGAAAAACTTAATTCTCTACTTTTAAATGCTAGTTCAATAAAGCATCTTCCAGTCAGTTTTCGTGGGACAACAGAAGAAGCACTGGATATATACTGTGCCCAATTACAATATACTGATCTACATGGTGGTACTGATGTTTTTCCTACTTGTGGAAGGGGTATGGAAGAAGACTTTGATCACTTTGCTAAATGGATTGGATTTATCCTCAATTCTCGCTTGTCTGGAATTAGTGTAGATAAGTACAAACAGACAGCACTAATGATTGCTGCCGCTGTTGAGCTAAAAATTCCCTTGGATAAATTAAGTCATGATGCTTGGGACACGATCGCACAGTTTCTGAAAGCACCACGTACTGCTGGTGAACAATGGCTTAAGGTCTAGGTGGATATCCAGAGCAAAAAGGTCGTTGGGGTGGTACAAAAGGTCAGAAGGCTCAATGTGATATGGCTGTAACGCTTTTATCACGTATTATTGAACGCTATAAGTAAAGATGAGATAAGCTATCACTTCTGCTAAATGCCGAGTGTTCATGACTTCTTTGCCACCCAATCTTACTCCATGTGATCCACACGCTCCTATTTTTCCAAGAAATTGGAAAGAGTCGTACTTTCGTAGAAATTATGACTTTAACAAAGGTGGATATGTTTGTTTAGACTGTAAAAAGATTTTTTCTGGTGTATCTGGTTTTCAAAAGTTACACGGTGATCACATTATTCCACGGTCTAGAGGAGGTCTAACTGTATGGGAAAACTTAACCTTGCGGTGTGGTCCATGTAACTTGTTAAAAAGCAACAAGTTATTTTAGGCATATCGCTCTAGTTGTTTTGGATCGTCAAAGAGCCACCACAGCAGGATATGGGTGTCGATGAGGTAGCTCATTCCCATTGCTGGAGTTCATCTTCTGGTAGTGGTTCAAAGAAAGCATCGCCGAGTTGTCCTTTCAATAAACCAGGGGTGCGGGGTTGTATACGTTCTTGACTTAAACCTAGTCGAAAGTAGTGAATTAGGTCATAAAGTTCTGCTAGTTTGTCTTCAGGAATGTCTTGCAATTCTTGGACAATCTTCTGGATCAGCATAAGTCAAACTCTTCGGTGGTTGTTAATCAATAAGTTAGGAATATGCAACTACTTTGTTGCTCAATTAAGGAATAAAATATTTTTTCTCGCTTTGCACCTTGGCGCGAAACTTTCATACCATTAATCAACAACGCTGAATTACTATTCCTGTAAAACAGTCTTTGATACAATCCTAGTTTTCTTCAGGTCTGCTTCCGAAAGTTCTTCTCCAGCTTGCAGACGAGTGGCGGAAGTTTGCAACACTGTCGCCGCCCCTTTATCTCCGATTTGTAAAGCGGTTTTAGCAGCAGTTTGCAGCATCGTGGCTGCACCAGTGCGATCGCCTTGTTGCAATTTCGCCTCGGCTAACTGAGTTTGGCGATACTTCGCTAATGCCAAAATAGATTGTTGTACCTGGGGATTGGAGTCCGGTTGATACGATCGCACCACATCTGCATACACTGGCACGAGGGACGAAAGTAAACCTTGTTCGTTAACTAACGGATCATCATAACGGATTTGCAGATGCCCGATCGCTTGTTTACCTTCTGGCAACTGTCCCAGATAAATGTTAGCCAAAACTACCCGTTCTACATCCTGCATCAAATCTCCCAAACGCACAGCAAAGCTACCATCAGTTTCGCGTTCCACTGGTAACTCAATTGTGTCTGGGGCAACTTGGGCAATGGGTTTCAATTCTGCTAGTCGGACATTTGGCACTAGAGATAACAGCAAGTAGGCATTTGTTAACCCAATAGATTGAATCCGGCCAAACAGGCGGCTAAATTGCTCTAAAGCTTCTTCAGGATGTTCAATATGGGCTAAAGTTCCACCACCGACATCAGCAATTTTTTCCAGCAAATCCTGATTCCAGCTATTGCCAAATCCGAAAGTGTTGATAGTTAAGTTTAGCTTGGCCGCCTTTTGCGCGAGTTGAAGACAACGCTTGTTGTCATCTCGCCCAATATCCCACTTCCAAATTCGCAAACCGCTTTCACCATGCCCATCCGTCAGCAAAAACGCCTGGGAAACAGCGCCTCTTGTACCCTTCATCAGTTCTGTAATTCCCAGTTCCAAACCCTCAGCAATTACAGTACCGCCGCTAGCAGTCAGTTTGCTTTTAATTTGGGATTTGATGCTTTCGGGGTCTTCGAGCAGTTGGTTGGGGATAATGACTTCCGCAGAACCGGAAAAAGCGACAACTGAGATGCGATCGCCAACTTTCAACCGATCGATTAACCCTTCCACTGCCTGGATCACCGTTTTAATTGGTTGTCCATGCATGGAACCACTTCTATCCAAAATCAGGCAGAGATTAAGGGGGAGATTTTGGTCAAACTCACCAGCGATGGCAAAAATCGTGATTGCTAGTTGACGTTGGCTACTTGTTTGAGCCACATCAACATTATTGTCATTTAACGCCGATAGCAATTTAACTTTCATTGAGGAGGGGTATCTTGCAAAACTGTTTTTGAGACAATTCTGGTTTTCTTGCGATCGCTTTCAGATAAATCCCCACCAGATTGTAGCTGGGTGGCAGAAGTTTGTAACACCGTCGCCGCCCCTTTATCTCCCATTTGCAAGGCAGTTTTTGCAGCCGTTTGTAACATCGTCGCAGCACCAGACCGATCGCCCTGTTGCAATTTCGTTTCGGCTAGCTGGGTTTGGCGATACTTCGCTAATGCTAAAATAGATTGTTGCACCTGGGGATTGGGGTCTGCTTGGTAATTTTTCTCTACATGGGCGTAAACTGCGATATTTGGTGTAAATAAACCTACCTGGTTGGCGGCTGGATCATCATAGCGGACTTGCACATTAGCGATCGCTTGTTCACCTGTTGGCAATTGTCCCAAATAAATATTAGCTAAAATTACCCGTTCCGCATCTTTCATTAAATCTCCCAACCGCACAGCGAAACGTCCATCTGCTTCTTGTTGGAATGGTAACTCGATTGTGTCTGGGGAAACTTGGGCAACCGGTTTGAGTTCTGCTAACCGCACATTGGGCATTAGGGAGAATAACAGATAAGCATTAGTCAATCCCACCGTTTGAATCCGGCTGAACAGGCGATTAAACTCATCCACTGCCTGTTCGGGTTTTTGAATGTAAGATAAAGTACCAAGAGCTGCATCAGCAATTTTTTCTAAAACATCTTGGTTCCAATTGTCACCAAATCCTAAAGTGTTCAAAGTCAAATTATAGCTGGCAGCTAATTCGGCGAATTTCAAACAGCGCTTGTTATCACCGTGTTCATTTTCCCCATCCGTTAATAGAAAGGCTTGGGAAACAGTATCTTTTTTGCCCTTTGCTAACTCCTCAATGCCCAAGCGCAATCCTTCATCAATAGAAGTTCCACCATCGGCAGCTAGGCGATTAATTTGATCTTTGATTTTCTCAGGATTTTCGATCAGTTGACTAGGTACTAAGACTTTAGCACGGTGATCAAAAACTACAACACTGAGGCGATCGCCAGGATTGAGTCTATCCACCAGACGATTCGCGGCTTTTTTGACCGTTTCTAGCGATCGCCCGTTCATTGAGCCACTATGATCGAGAATTAAGCATAAATTCAGGGGTACATGGCGATCTTGATCTTCTGCCTTCGCCGAAATCGAAATTCCCAACTGACGTTGACTATTCAGTTGATTCGCGTCCAAATTACCATCATTCAAGGCAGGCTGCAAACTAACCTTCATAACTTAAAGTCCCTATTCAGGATATACATATTAAAAAATAACTTCAAAGCACTACTTTAGCTCTACGGAAAACCTATCCAACCTAAATACATGAATATAATCAGAATATCTTAGAAGCCAAGCATTGGCAGATGCGAAGCCGCCTCAAGCATTAGGGAGAAATCCGCACCTTGAGTCAGGCTAGCATCGCGCTAGGATGTATTACAGTTAACGGCATACTTTCAGGCGATCAGTTGCTATGGACATTTCCCCAATCAAGGCTGTTCAAGCCCCTTATTACGGCGATAACTTCTACCGGACACCGCCGCCAGATTTACCTTCCCTTCTATTGAAGGAGCGAATTGTCTATATTGGGATGCCACTGGTGCCTGCTGTCACCGAATTGATCGTGGCCGAATTGCTGTTTTTGCAGTCCGACGACCCCGAAAAGCCGATTAAAATCTATATCAACTCCACCGGCACTTCCGGTTATAGTGGCGAACCCATTGGCTTTGAAACCGAAGCCTTTGCCATCTTTGACACCATGAAATATATCAAGCCTCCGATTCACACCATCTGCGTCGGTTCCGCGATGGGTATGGCAGCGATGCTTCTCAGTGCTGGTACAAAAGGTTGCCGCGCTAGTTTACCTCACTCCTCAATTATCCTGCATCAGCCCAAGAGCTACGCCCAAGGTCAAGCAACGGATATTCAAATTCGCGCTAGAGAAGTTTTGGTAAATAAAGGGGCATTAGTTGATATCTTGCATCGTACCACTGGACAGCCCCCAGAAAAAATTACGAAAGACATGGATCGTTTGTTATATCTAACACCTTACGAAGCGAAAGAATACGGATTGATTGACCGAGTTTTTGAGAAAGAAGAACTCGCAAATCCCCCACTTCCTGCCAGTGTCCTTTAATTTAGTTATGAGTTATGAGTTATGAGTTATTGAAAACTCCTAATTTTTAACTCCTAACTCCTAACTTTTCTACCGCCCCCAAATTATTAAAAACGGAGTAAATTATGCCTATAGGCGTTCCTAAAGTTCCTTACCGGATGCCCGGAGGACAATATACAGATTGGATTAGCATCTACGATCGCCTTTACCGAGAACGGATCATTTTCTTGGGGCGAGATATTGATGATGAAATCGCCAATCAAATTATTGCTGTAATGCTGTATCTGGACTCAGATGATCCAGGTAAAGATATTTATTTATACATCAATTCCCCAGGTGGGATGGTTACATCTGGCATGGCTATTTTTGATACCATGCAACATATCAAATCAGATGTGGTAACTATTTGCGTCGGTTTAGCTGCTTCAATGGGGTCTTTCCTGCTAGCAGCTGGCACCAAAGGCAAACGGTTAGCATTGCCTCACTCACGGATTATGATTCACCAGCCTTCCGGTGGGGCCCGTGGACAAGCAACCGATATCGAAATTGAAGCTAGAGAAATTCTGCGAATTCGTCACCAGCTTAATGGGATTTATGCCGATAAAACCGGTCAGACCATAGCAAAAATTGAAAAAGATATGGATCGTGACTTTTTCATGTCTGCTGAAGAAGCTAAGGAATACGGTTTAATTGACCGTGTGATTGAAGAAAGAACCTCGGTAGTAACTGGGGAATAGGGAGGCAGAGGGGCAGAGGGGCAGAGGGAGCAGGGGAAGAATTAATTAATTGCCCAATGCCCAATGCCCAATACAACTCTTGGAGAGGCTGCGCCAACGGCAACTCTTGGAGACGCTACGCGTAGCTTGCTTCCCCGGAGGGGTACGCTCAGTACAAGTCCCCAATCCCCACTCCCTTCTTTAAACACAAACTGTCAACATTGAACTTAAAAATAGCAAATTAGCCCTTATTATTAATAGTTTAGGCTTAAAGCTGATAGCTGATAGCCTCTAGCTGGATATTCGATAGCTCATAGCTCAAGATGGATCTGGGAGATTGCTACCGTTTATTGGGTTTAAGGTCGGGAGCTTCTTTTGCTGACATCAAAGCGTCTTACCGACGACTGGCGCAGCAATATCATCCCGATATCAACCCAGATGACAACAAAGCCAAAGATAAGTTTATTGCCTTGACAGAGGCTTACAAACTCCTGCTGACGGTAGTACTGCCAGAGGAAACTGCTGCCCATTCAAGTCAGATGCCAACCTCTGGACGTGATGATGCCAAGGCAACGCAACGGCAGAAAACACCAGTAACAACGGTGACAAGCCAAGAACCAGGGAAACTAAAGCCGCCTAACTTGTTAGAAATAGAAGAGCGGCTGAAATGGAAAACTTATGAGCAATTGCAGCGATTTTTGCAAGAAAGACGATTTCCTCAAGCGATCGCTCTGGCGGAAGCTTTGGCAGATCGTTTGTCAACAGATGCAGAAGTTCGCCAATGGCTAGCGATCGCCTATCAACTTTGGGGACGGGCGCTAATTTCCGAAAAACAACTCCTCAAAGCCAGAATTTATCTCAAGAAAGCTCTGAAGACAGACCCCCATAATAAAAGTCTTTGGTATGAAGTGCAGCGTGATTTCCAGCGCTTAGAGCAAATTTTTTAAATCTCGTTTTTAGTTCTAATTATTTCTGAGAAGGTTCTGCTACTTATACGGAAGGCGGGAGCCTTCCAGAGGGCATTCCCAGTCAGAGACTGGGAACGAGGTAGGAATTAGGAATTACCGCCAGCCGCGCAACACTGCCCCCAAAGTAGCAATTCCTTCGACAATCTTTTTGGTTGGTTGAAAGCTAAAAGCTAACCTGATGGCATCATCTCCTTGTCCATTGGCATAGCAGCGAGTCCCTGGTAGAAAGCTAATGCCGTGTTCAGTGGCAACCTTTAGGAGTGCTTTAGCGCTGATATCTGGTGGCAATTTACACCAAACGAAAAAGCCCCCACCTGGTCGTAAAGCAACTACATCACTAGGAAACTCGTGAGCGATCGCTTCTAACAACAAATTACACTTATGCTTGTAGCAGGCAATTAGTTCCTGAATGTGATCATCTAGTTTGCCTGTAGCACAGTAGCGGGCGACCACATGGCTGACAAACGGGCCCACAGGCCCCTCACTTTTGAACATTGCCAGCCGCTCAATAATTGCTGGATCGCCACAAGCCCAGCCCAGGCGGATACCAGGTGCAATGATTTTCGAGAAGGTACTCACGTATAACACCCACCCATCCTTGTCAAGGCTTGCTAAAGGGGGCACAGCTTCCCCTTGGAAACGCAAATCGCTGTAAGCATCGTCTTCCACCACTAGCACGCCATACTCAGCCGCTAATGCTACCAACTTTTGGCGGCGAAATAACGGCATAGTCGCGCCTGTGGGATTGTGAAATGTGGGGATGGTGTAAATAAATCGGGGTCGAATGCCCTGTTTCTTCAAGTCGCTCAATGTTACTTCTAGAGTGTCTACATCCATCCCCAACTCATCCACAGGAATGGTAATCAGGCGTGCGCCAGCGTGGATAAATCTACTAACTACTCCCAAGAAGGTTGGACCTTCCACAATTACCACGTCACCACGTTCGACAAACACATCTGGTAGCAAGCCCAAAATCTGACCAGATCCGTAGCCAATGATCAGGCGATCGCGATCGCCTGTGATTCCTTTAGCCTGCAACCGGAGGATAATTTGCTCATACAATTGGGGTGAAGGTGGCCCGTAATTGAGGGCAATGGGAGCCTCTTCTGCCAGCACAGAGGCACTTGCAGTAGCCAAGTCAGTATGGGGAAAAAGAATTGGGTCTGCTAGACCGTAGGCGAAGCTGACGGCGATGATTTTGGTTAACTCTGTACCATAAGTTGGTGGTGTCAGATTTCTAGCTCGTTCGGCGAACAAATCAGTAATTTGGTAAGCAGAAGTGGTAGAAGCCATAAGCAAGTCAAAATTGGGAGTTAGAATACAGAACACACAATAAGGTAATATTTTAAATGGGGATTAGCGATCGCTGTACGCGAAGACAACCAAAATATTAAACAATTCGATCTGTTTTAAAACCCATTCAGTATTGAAAATACTGCGGTAGATCGGATTTTTAATTCTGAGATAGCCGTTGTGCTTCTCGACCAATCCCGATAGTAAAAGCTCTGTCTGTTCTCGACTATCATCAGTAGACACAGGAGACTGGGAAACACAAACATGGCAAGAGTCGCTAGTGTCTTTCCTCTTTGCATCCCCCCATCCCCCCATCCCCCTATACTCTATTTCCTCTGCTTGCAATACCTGCTGATAAAGAGCTAACAACCGTCCGGCTTGTTGTTTGTTAAAAAGTAAGCGATCGCGAATAGTGCGGAAGTGTTCGGGTTCATCTTGTGATTCCCAGTGTTGGATAATGTGCGATCGCACCAATTCTTCTACCCAATACGCCTCAGTTTTTGGCGATAGGACAATTTTCCGATCTGATGTCTTTAAGGCAGTTTTGATAATTAACTGACAGAGTTTTTGAGTTAGAAACGGTTGTCCCCCTGTCCAGTAAATCACCTCTTGCAGTACCACTTCTGGTTGGCTGATTGCTTCCTTTAACCCATTCAGCAACGGGCTAGCTTCATGCAATCGAAAACCATATAACTCTATAGCAGTTCCAATGTTAAAAGGTGTCCGGCATTTGTCAGCAATTAAGTCAGATGGGCTGGCGACTCCAAACAATGTAAATCCCAGGCGTTGGAAATTTGGCTCGTGTATCTGCTGATTGTAGCAATGACGAATCCAGGCAAAAAAGTCATTGGCAGGAAAATTCAAACTCAGTAAACTATCAATTTCATCAATGAAGATGAAAATGCCTTTGGCTTGGACATCTCCTTCACAATCGCTATTCAGATTTGGCAGCAACACTTCTTCAACAAACTGGTGTAATTTTTGTACAGGAGAAAGACCTGCTTGCATATCCCACCATTGCTTAAAGTTGACGTGTTCCGCCAAATTTAACCCGTAGAATATGCTGACAATGATTCCTTTATACCATTGTGCTGATGTGGTATCCTCACTACCCAATTGAGTCACGTCTAAGTAAACACATTTATAGCCTTCTGACTTGAGACGATGACTTATTCGCTGTAGTAAAGATGACTTACCCATTTGGCGAGAGTTGAAGACATAGCAAAAATCACCACCTTTCAGACTGGTATAAAGTTTTTCGTCTGCCTGACGCACAACATAGTTGGGATCATCACTGTGGAGGCTACCGCCAACTTGGTATCTCATGTGAAATTGTGATTAGAAAAGAAAGATTTAACAATTCAAAATTAGCAATCCCCATAAATACATTTTGTTGCTCTGTATCCTTCAAATGCTGATGCAATGGTGTTTTAGTAGTAATGCACTGCTTTACTTAACTTAATAGTACAGCACGGCATAAATCGACCTACCATCTCAATTAAGCCAAATTCCTCAAGTAATTTCGTCTTTGTCTAACCATAGCTAACCTTGACCCGGAAAACATGGCAGATTAATTGAATAAGTACCAAAGGTCTGACAGGAAAACCATACTAATGAGAATTTGGACTACTACTGCTGTGCTAGCTTCTTTTTGGCTAATATCTGGAGTCATAAGTTCTGAGCCAATGAACGCTACTTCTGTTTTGGTAGAAAATGCCACATCATCTCCTGCGCCAACCAATACAAAACAGATTACCGTCAGTACCAGTCAGTTTGGGCTGAAGAGAGTTGACTCCAAAGGAAACGTTACCGTTTTTCAGACAACAAGAGTGCCACTTCAGCAAGGAAACATCTACGGATGGCGGATTAAACTCAAAGACTACCAAGGTGAAGTTAAATGGCGCGAAGTCTTGCATTTACCAAAACCTCCAGAAACTTGGGGTACAGATAACGGTGACGACTTCTCAATATCAGCAGACGGCACTACATCTGTGACACGGCGCACACAGTCGGCTCCAGAGGGTGTGATTGAGAATTTTTGGACGATCGCTCCTGGCGATCCAGTTGGTAAGCATAGAATAGAGGTCTATATTAATGACCGTTTAATCAGTACTTTCGAGTTTGAACTTATCCCAGTCAAATAGATGTGAAAGGATTGGGCATGGGGAATAGAGCATTATTTAATCAGCAATTTCTTGCCTAAAATACTTCAATCTTGAGCAGTTTGATCAAGTTTTTTCTGCAACCAAGCTTCAATTGTATCT
>NZ_JBALEK010000036.1:0-78779 GCF_036917815.1 Nostoc sp.
TCATTGATCAAATGATTGCTGCGAACGAAAAACCTACTCAAGCTAAACAAGATTGATTAGGTTTAGATGAGTATTTTGCAATTAAATTCTTCCCTCAAAGAAGGCTGCGAAAAAGGGACTACGCTGTTGTGATTTTTTTGTGGATGTAGTTTGCGGTTGACGCTTAAAATCTATAACTTGTTTATTCAATTGTTGTAAGGCGTGGGCAAAAATTTGACCATGCCTAGTTTCATCTGATGCGTGTTTTGCTAGTTTTTCGGCTAGCCATGTATCACCTTCGGCAGATGCGCGATCGCTAAGTGCAGATAAAAATGGCACAGAGCCAGATTCGGCAAAATAAAACCCTGCAAGGATGTTGGGGCGGGTTTTAGAATCACGAATTTGAGCAGCAGAGTAATAGGCAAAAGCACCTGAACCAGCTAGATGCAGAACGTGAGTCAAGAAGTTCATCAGAAATTCCCCCTGACAATTGGAAGGTGACAATTCTTATTATGTCAACAGTTAACAAATATATCTTGTCATTTTGCTAGTATCATCCCACAGAGGTAATGCAGGTGAGTTTGGATGGAGAAATTAACTAAACCAGTGCGATTTTGGCTTTCTGCAACTATCATAATTTTAGGTTTGATCGGCTGCAATCGCTTTATTAGTACTTCTGGAGACGCGGTTGAGCGAGTGAGTGATGGTGATACCATAGTAGTTAAAGATGCCAACGGCAAAAATTTTACCGTGCGCTTTGCTTGTGTAGATGCGCCAGAAATAGCTCATACTAACAAAGAAAAGCAGAGTAAACGCACTAGCGATCGCAACCAATTTAATTGGGGTGTGAAAGCCCAAGAACGGGTGCAAGAACTGGTACAACAAGGAGGCGATCGCGTGACTTTGAATATCACCGATAGCGATCGCTATGGGCGTAAAATCGCCGAAGTCCGTTTAAAAAATGGCACTTTTGTACAACAAGTATTGTTGCAAGAAGGTTTAGCAAAAGTGTATCGTCCCTATTTAAACAAGTGTCCTAGTAAAGACTTAGTTCAAAAAGCCGAAACTGAAGCGAAGGAACAACGACTCGGCGTTTGGAGTGATACTAAATTTGTGAATCCTTGGGAATATCGCAGCCTATATAAGAAGTAGAAACTTGAAAAACCCCTACTCCTCTCCCCAAGTTTGCAGTTGCAAATAAACTAGTACCAGCGTCACCGCTAGTAACACTGTCGCTGCTGCTGCTGCATAACCAAAATCAAATTGAGCAAAAGCCTCTTGGTAAATGTAGTAAACTAGCAAATTAGTCGAATTCAGTGGGCCACCGCCAGTCATCACATAAGTTTGCTCAAAACTCCGCAATGTAAAAATCGCCGTAGTGATGATTGCAAATATGACAGTCGGACGCAATCCAGGCAGAGTAATATACCAAAATTGTTGCCAAGCATTTGCTCCATCCAAATCTGCTGCTTCATAACGACTGGGAGGAATTGCTTGCAACCCTGCTAAAAAAACCACCATATTAAAACCCAGTTGTTTCCAAATGCTCATTAAAATAATTACCGGCATTGCCCAAAATGTATCTCCTAGCCAGGGTATGGGCGCAATGCCAAAAAAATCTAAAAGTCCATTAACTGGCCCTAACGTTTGAAACAGCCAGCGAAATCCCAAACCGGCTGCCACCAGTGAGATGATTGAAGGGAGAAAATAGGCACTTCGCAGAATGCCTCGTAAGGGAATGGAGCGGTTTAATAGTACTGCCAATCCCAAGGAGATAACTAAACTGGGAATGATGGTAGCAACAGTAAAATAAAAGGTGTTACCCAGAACTTGCCAGAAGTCGGGGTTGAGTAGCAAGCGCCAATAGTTTTTTAAGCCTATCCAATAAGTACCTTTTAAGGTGAAACTACCAGCAGTGAAACTGAGGTAAAACAAATAGGCGATCGGCCAAATGATAAAAACGCCCAGCAAAACTAGTGCTGGTGTGAGAAAAATCCACGCGGCTACTGTATCATTATCCAACCACGACTTAGTATATTTTTTTTGCATCTATAATTAACCCTCTTGTTATGACCCTCCGCCCTGATTCTACCCTTAGCTTGGTTTCTCTCAGGATTAGCGATCGCTTGGGTAAGCTCTTGGTTCATAATGATTTCCTTTAAACTAAGTTTTGCATCAAAGCCCAGCAGGAGCGTAGTTTACAGCCGTAGGCATCGCTTATACTTTAATATGCTATTATTAGCATAATTAGCATTACATGAGTAAAAAACAAGAAAAACCCCTCAAATGGATTGCAAGCGCTCTTGATGATTTAAAAGATTTCCCTGAAGATGTGCAAGATGTAATGGGTTATGCTCTGGATTTAGCACAACATGGTGAAAAGCATCCTGACGCAAAACCTTTGCATGGATTTACAGGCACTGGGGTTTTAGAAATTGTAGATGATTTTGAAGGAGATACATACAGGGCAATTTACACTGTTAAATTTGCAGGATTTGTTTACCTATTACATTCATTTTAAAAGAAATCAAAACACGGTATTGCTACACCAAAACAAGATATAGATTTAGTTAAGAAGAGACTCAAGGTTGCTCAGGAAGATTATTTACAAGAAATAGCAAAAACAATGGAGTAAAAAATGAGCAACGAAAATGATGTTTATATTAGTAACGGAAATGTCTTTGCTGATCTAGGATTATCTAATCCTGAAGAGCGCTTAATTAAAGCAGAACTTGCACGCAAAATTAGTGAAATTATTGTTAATCGCCAATTAAATCAAGTCCAAGCAGCCGAGGTTCTTGGAATAGATCAACCAAAAATATCTGCTTTAACTAGAGGGAAACTAAAAGATTTTTCAATAGATAGATTGATCAGATTTATAAATATTTTAGGTAATGATGTAGAAATTACAATTAAGCCTAAACCAGAAAGCCGTTCAATTGCTTGCACGACTGTAGTTTGTGAATAATTATTAACCTAAAAGGCATACAGATAGTGATGATTTAACGCGCATTATTTCTGCAAGAAAGGCAACCAAATATGAGCAACAAATCTATTTTAAGGCGATCGCTTGCGTAAATTCTTTGTTCATAGATGAGCTATTTATCACACTCAATCTTCAGAAAAGATTTGATCAAATAATGACCGCTTAACCCTAAACTCAATTTCAATAATCTTTTGGTAAAGACTATCCAGACTTTCAATGCTAATTTTACCGTCTTTGTTTATCTTTTTGATAACAGCTAACGTTCCTTTGATACTCAAACCAAGTCTTTTAGCTTCTCTTCTAGCTGTCGAGTCGTCTAACAAAACATAATCTGCATTCAACTCAATCCCTAAAGCGATCGCTTCCGATTCTCCTTTACCCAATCGTTGATTTAAGCTCTTGACGAGGGTTATCAGGCTGGATGTGCGAACTTGAAGTTTACCAGCGTTGATTAGCGTTTGAATGGTTTGGCTAGCTGGATCTAACTTGGCGCTAATTTCCTCAGCAACAGATTCAGGAATGTAGAAATCATCAGGATATTCGATAAATTGATTCAGGTAGCTCAGTTTAGCGAGAAAAATCAGTGGTGATGAATTGAGAACAATTTGCATTCATTTACCAGTTTTTTTCTAAAGCAACATCTTCTTCAGAAAGGTAAGAAAATTCAATCCCCATCAGGTCTAGAATTTTGAGGAATTCTGCTGGTTCCAGTTGCATAACTTCTGCGGCTTTTTGAAGGCTGATTACTTTAGCAAGTAAAGCACCAAGTAAAAAGAGAAAATTTTCTTTCTGCTCGATGCTGTGGAATAGTTGAACTTCTAAGGCGATCGCTTGGGTAAGCTTTTGGTTCATAATTATCTCTAGTTGGCTTAATTCTGACCGTAGGTGGAACATCTCCGGCTTTGCTTCTGAATTCTTCTTCAAGTTTCATTCTATGTCTTGATAGGCTTGAATTTTTTCATACAAACTATCAACATTCTCTTGAGCAAACAGTTTTTCTTTTAGTTGTAAATAATCACCTTCGCCTAATTTACAAGCTGCCCAAAATTTCATCACTTTTGATGGCTCTAAATGTGTGAAAAGTACCTGTATGACTTCTTGTAAATTTTGCTGTTCGTTAATAACTTTAATTGTCATCTTCTATCTCCAAAATAAAATCAGTCGGGTTGATTGCTTTGAGTGTTAAACCTTGACAGCGATTGATTAATCTCTTATCGCAAGTGATAAAATAATCACTTTGAGAAGTTTCGGCACAAGCAACGTGGAGAGCATCAATGGCTTTAATTCCTTGTTGTTCTAGTTGTTTTGCTCTCCCTCTAATGTTTTCATCTAGTAATACTCTCAATGTAGCTATTTGTAAGTATCACTCCATTGACTGTTGGTTTACAATAAACGGGTTACGGCTATTTTCATATTCTAGAACTGAAGAACTAACTAATTCTATTAATTTTGCTTCTACCATTTGTAAAATTAAGATGACAGCTTGTGTTTCTAGAAATACTTTTGGCTGTGTTTGGTCATCAAAAGGTCGATTATAAATACTTGTGTCTAAATAAACTCTGGTCATGTCACTGCCTGCCGTTGGTAGTCCTGGAGTTTCTGGTGATATGCCTCTACCTCACCCGTAATCTGGGATTCTATCGCCGCAATATCTCCATTCGCGAGTTCTAATTGCTGCTGGGTTTGCCGTAAGCGATCGCGGCTTGCCTTACTCAGAGGAAACTCCTGCCGCAGTGCTGTTGTAAAGGCCTGCTGATAAGTTTGCAAGTTTTGCTGATGCGTCTTAAACCGTGCAGTCACTAGTGCCTCAATCGGCATTGTGTCCTCATTTCGCAGCCCCAAAATTTGCTGGAGATTTTGCAGATCGTGGCGATCGCTATCTGTAATTGTCTCATCTCGCTCCAGTAGTTCAGTAAACACCTGCTGATACTGCTGGAGTTTTTCGCGGAACTCGTTGCGGTACGGTTCTAACACCTGATCTTCGATCGCCTTCGCCTCAGTTGTCTCCAATCCTAAGCGAGTCCTCTGATAATCTAATGTGCGACGACCAACAAGGGAAATTTCGCCTCGATGAATAAATTGCGCTACCTCTTTACGGTATCGCTGTCTGGGATCACCCGGAGCCACCCTTGCCAGTCGAATTTTAAAGCCTTCTCGAATTGCATAGATTTCTGGCTTCATCGCCGGCTGAAGTTCTCGCACCTTCTGACTGGCGTATTCATGGAGTTCATCGATAGAGATAAACTCATCGCGATCGCGATCGGCTTCTCCCGACTTGATACCTTCAACCAAAAAACGAGTGTAAATCGATAAATCTTGCCCTTGTTCCTCAAAGGAATATTGAGTCGAACTCGATGAAGTCAATACGGCTCGTCCTTCACCGCCCAACTGCTCCCGGATGTCAATCGTGCCATCATCTTTGGCAAACATCCCCTCAGCAAACGCACCACTAAAGCAGCTATCGAGGATCACCACCTGCCGCCGGGAACGGCTTTCGCTCATGCGATCGTGAATGAAATTGGCAGACACCGACGTTGAGCGCATCAATTCGCCCTGCTGTGTCTTACTGGTGTTGCGAGTCGCCAGATACAGCCTACCGCGATCGTCTTTGATGCCGTGTCCCGAAAAATACAGCAACAGTAAATCATCCCTGTGCCGACTGGAGAACAGCATTTCGATGGCCATTTCTACAACTTGTCGCTCAGGATTTTTCAGCAGGGTAATATCTGACGTAGCAAACCCGCCCATCTCTGGATGCAGCAGCACTTCGCACACTGCTTCTACATCTTTAACTGCACTGGGCAAAGGGTTCAGCCCTGGCTCATACTCACTGACCCCAATCAGCAATGCTACCTTTGCCATTTAACTCACCTTGCTGCGATCGAATCCGATGCGGCTTTAATCTCTGTGCTGTTTCGTTCATACCAAGTTTTAGAATATCACTTATAGCGGTTTCCATTCAGATGCGGTACAACATTACATCACAAGGTGTAGGGGCACGGCACTGCCGTGCCCCTACGGGTGTACCTCACGTAAACGAGAACCGCTATATATCAATTGTAGGACTTACGCAAAAACCCTCTTAAACTCTCATTCCTCCGTGACCTCTGTGTCCTCTGTGGTTCGTTTTCCGTTACCTGTGCGTAAGTCCTAAATTGGAGTAGTTATGAGCTAAATATTTACAGCAAAATTTAATCAAGCGTAGGCGTAGCACGTCGTAGACATCGCAACATCTAAGAAGACATTGCTAAATCAAAGGATCAAGTTTTACCTATTTATGTCAGAAAAATCTAGGGAGCATCCCAATGTTGCTTAAATCTTTTCCCTCACCCCCAGCCCCTCTCCCAAAGATGGGAGAGGGGAGACATAATTCTAGTTCCCCTTCTCCCAAAGATGGGAGAAGGGGTTAGGGGATGAGGGCTATCAAGGTTTTTGCACATTTGGGATACTCCCAAAATCCAGGCTGCTGCTGTATCATTATCCAACCACGACTTAGTATATATTCTTGGCATCTATCTATAATTAACCCTTTTAGCTGTTTATGACCCTCCGCCCTGATTCTAACCTGAGCTTGGTTTCTCCCAACATTAGCGATATTTGTCAACAAATCGCCCCTTTAAAACTGGGAATTATGGCTTCTGGGAATGGCAGCAATTTTGATGTAGTTGCCCAAGCTATCCAAGATGGACAGCTAAATGCCCAAATTCAAGTTTTAATTTACAATAACCCCTCGGCGAAAGCAGCCGTAAGAGCAGCTAATAGAGGTGTAGAAGCAGTTTTATTAAATCACCGCAACTATCAAAGTCGAAAAGAGTTTGATGAGAAAATTGTGCAGACATTGCAGCACTACGATGTGGAATGGGTAATTTTGGCAGGTTGGATGCGATTGTTGACATCAGTTTTCATCGATGCCTTTCCTGAGAGGATTATTAATATCCATCCTAGTTTGTTACCTAGTTTCAAAGGAATCCATGCTGTAGAACAGGCTTTAGCATCTGGGGTGAAAATCACTGGTTGTACAGCGCATATAGCTTGTTTAGAAATGGACAGTGGCCCAATCTTGATGCAAGCCGCAGTACCAGTACTACCAGATGATACAGCAGAAACACTCCACGCCAGGATTCAAATTCAGGAACATCGGATTTTACCACTAGCGATCGCTCTAGCAGCTTCTTCCTCATAAACTTAGAAGAGATTGAATATGGTGCGATCGCCAATCCCATGAAGAGTACTGAGTTAAAAGACTGCTCTGAAAGGTTTCAAAAAATGAAATGATCAAATTCAGGAGTGAAAAAAGTCTGAAAAAAAGCGCTCAGGCATCTTGAACTGATCAGTTGCATAGGCGTAAATGGAGAAATTTTCGACATTGGTTGTAGGATAGACTAAAAATTGCCTAGCCTTTTTACCAAGGAATTACTGATGAATTATCAAAAGCTAGATGCTGCCCTTGCTACAGCACTAAATGCTCTTCAAAGCTTAGAGGAACCTAGTTTGACGGTTTTTGTCCATACCGAACCATTCTTAAGCCCTGCTGCAATTGCTATTTTAGAAAGTTTGGGCATCAGTGATGTTACCAGTGGCAAAGATATATTTACGGCAACACTGTCACCAAATGCCATTTCCCAGTTGTCAGAGCAACCTTGGGTGAAATCTTTGAAGCGATCGCAGCAATTGCGTTTGGTAAATCAGAGTAAAAATTTAGGTGGGTTCAGTGTTTGAGATGATTTATAAAAATGTTTTATCTTTCTACTTATCAGCCGCACCATCTATATAATACCAGCATTCTGTAAAATTCATCCTAAAGAATCAGATGATCCCCCTTACCTCTGGTGGCAGACAGTCCTAAACTGAAGATGAGAGTTGAAAGGCAGTCGGGAGAAATTTTGTGAAAAAAGTTTTATCAATCATTCTTGGTGGTGGCGCGGGTACTCGACTTTACCCACTAACCAAACTCCGCGCTAAACCAGCAGTACCAGTGGCGGGAAAGTACCGCTTAATCGACATCCCTGTTAGTAACTGCATAAATTCCGAAATATTCAAAATCTACGTCCTGACACAATTCAACTCAGCTTCTCTGAATCGTCACATCGCCCGTACCTATAACTTTAGTGGCTTCAGCGAAGGCTTTGTGGAAGTTTTAGCAGCACAGCAAACGCCAGAAAACCCTAACTGGTTCCAAGGTACAGCCGATGCTGTGCGTCAATATCTGTGGTTGTTGGAAGAATGGGATGCAGATGAATATCTGATCCTCTCAGGAGATCACCTCTACCGCATGGATTACCGCCTGTTTATCCAGCGCCATAGAGAAACCAATGCTGATATTACTCTCTCAGTAATTCCCATTGATGAGCGCCGCGCCTCAGATTTTGGTTTAATGAAAATTGACAATTCCGGTAGGGTAATTGACTTTAGCGAAAAACCCAAAGGCGAAGCATTAATCAAAATGCAAGTTGATACAAGCGTACTGGGATTAACAAAAGAACAAGCTAAATTACAGCCTTACATTGCCTCAATGGGGATTTATGTCTTTAAAAAAGAGGTATTGTTCAAGTTGTTGAGGGAATCTTTAGAACGGACGGATTTTGGTAAAGAAATTATTCCTGATGCTTCTAAGGATTACAACGTTCAAGCTTATCTATTTGATGACTACTGGGAAGATATTGGAACAATTGAAGCATTTTATCAAGCAAACTTAGCACTCACTCAGCAACCCCAGCCACCCTTTAGCTTCTACGATGAAGAAGCGCCAATTTACACCCGTCCTCGCTACTTACCTCCGACTAAACTTTTAGATTGCCACATCACAGAATCAATTATCGGCGAGGGTTGTATTCTGAAAAATTGCCGCATTCAACATTCAGTATTAGGAGTGCGATCGCGGATTGAATCTGGCTGCATCATCGAAGAATCTTTGCTGATGGGTGCAGATTTTTACCAAGCTTCTGTGGAACGCCAATGTAGCTTAGTAAAAGGTGACATCCCCGTAGGCATTGGTACTGACACGCTGATTCGCGGTGCCATCATTGATAAAAATGCCCGCATCGGTCATGATGTCAAAATTATTAATAAAGATAATGTGCAAGAAGCTGACCGCGAAGGTCAAGGTTTCTACATCCGCAGTGGCATCGTTGTCGTCTTGAAAAATGCTGAAATTCCCGATGGAACCATCATTTAGTCATTAGTCATTAGTCATTAGTCATTAGTCATTGGTTAATAGCTATAAGCAACAAAGGACAAAAGACAAAGGACAAATGACTAAACTCATATTACTGATTGGTCTTCCAGGTAGCGGTAAGTCAACTTTGGCAAAACAATTACTGGCAGAATGCCCCCAAATGCAGCTGATTTCTACAGATGCTATTCGGGGGCATTTGTTCGGTTCCCAATCGGTTCAGGGATCGTGGCTGGTGATTTGGCAAGAAATTGAGCGGCAATTTCAGCAAGCTATTTCCACCGAAAATATAGCTATTTTCGACGCCACTAATGCCCAGCGCCGTAATCGTCGTGAGGTTATTGCCTTAGCCCGTAACTTGGGCTTTACCCACATTAGGGGAATTTGGGTGGATACACCAGTTTGGCTGTGTTTGGCACGGAATAAAAGGCGATCGCGCCAGGTTCCAGAAGAAATTATTTTGCGGATGCACCGTCAACTCCGGGATGCTCCCCCAAGCCTGGAAGAAGGACTAGACAGCCTGATCCGCTTATCAGAAAAATCGGAGTACGGAAATTGCGATTGCTCAGTGAGCGAGAACCACACTTGATTTTCTATATTTTTTGTTAATTTAAAATCAGATCCTTTTTGCTTGGCACTATACCAAGCAAATTAGACATCTCTCATCTTAAAAAAAAACATAACGGGAATTTCTATAGGAGGCTGGTAGATGGCTGCAACCCACTTCAAAGACTATTACGCTATTTTGGGAGTCACTAAGACTGCCACTCCAGAGGAAATTAAACAGGCTTTTCGGAAACTAGCCCGCAAATATCACCCAGATGTCAACCCAGATAACAAACAGGCAGAGGCACGCTTCAAAGAAGTTAGCGAAGCCTACGAAGTTCTGTCAGACGCAGATAAACGCAAAAAGTACGACCAATTCGGTCAATATTGGAAACAAGCTGGTGAAGGTTTCCCATCCGGCGGTGTTGGTGTGGATACGGGTAACTTTGACTTCAGTCAATATGGCAATTTTGATGAGTTCATTAATGAGTTGCTAGGACGCTTTGGTGGTGCTACCCCTCGTGGTGGGGGGCGACAAAGTTACTCACAAAGTTACTCTTACCGCACTCCTACAAGTTCGGGAAGTGGTTTTAGCGGCTTTAACGATTTTGGGTTTCAAGATGCAAGTACGGGTACTAACCAGGATAGTGAAGCTGCGATCGCTCTAAGTTTTGCTGAAGCATTTAATGGTGTGAAAAAGCGCTTCAGTTTAGGTAACGAAACAATAGATGTGATCATCCCATCTGGGGCTAAAACTGGTACTCGACTACGTGTGCGGGGCAAAGGTCAAATCAACCCTATGACTCAACAACGTGGCGATTTATACTTAAAAGTCGAACTCCAGCCGCACTCGTTCTTCCAAATGGAAGGCGATAATCTGGTTTGCGAAGTGCCAATCACACCAGATGAAGCTGCCTTGGGAGCATCTATTGATGTACCCACACCCGATGGATCAGTTAACGTCAAGCTACCAGCAGGAGTGCGTTCTGGCCAATCTCTACGTTTACGTGGGAAAGGTTGGCCCCTCGCCAAGGGTGGACGCGGCGATCAGTTGGTGAAGGTGGCCATCGTGCCACCAAAAGACCTCAGCCAACAAGAGCGGGAATATTATGAAAAAATCCGCGCTATACGTACTTATAATCCCCGCAGTCATTTGAACCAAGTCAGGCTGTGAATATTTGGGATTTTAGAGACGTGAAGCGGCACTTCGCGTCTCTAAATTAATTAGGTAACTCAAGTTACGGGTTATGAAAACCCTCTTATTTTCTCTGGTCAAAAACTTTTACGCAATCGCAGACCAATGTTAGATCAGTAGAACAAGATAAGCCGATAACACCTACTAAAGAAAGGTTTTGCCGGCAAATTTGCCAGAACTTTGCCAAAATATACAAAAAAGTGTCCCAATTTTTGCCAAGATAGATAATATTATTTATTAAAATTCACTTGGCAAAAATCGGCATGAGTGAGAAACCCATAGAAGGTGACGGCAAGGCTTTTCTCGTTCTACTTTTGCCCATCTCGTTTTTGATTATTTTCCTAGTTGCCACTTGGAGAATTTTACTGGCACTAATTGTGCTGGTAATTGGCTTCAAGGTTTGGCAGGAATATCAATGGCAACAGTGGACTGTACGAGTTAACCCAATTTTTCATCAGTTGGTTCGAGAAAATCAGGGCAGACTTACGCCAATGGACTTGGCAATCAAGGGCAATTTTCCTGGAACAACGGCAAAACGCTACTTGGATGGCAAAGCCTCAGAATTTGGTGCCAGTATAGTTAACTCCGAAGAGGCGGGGCAGTCTTATTACTTTATAACTGCCAGCATTCTGGGAAATATTCTTGATAGTAGTGAGCCGGTTAAAGAGCTTAATGCTCAACCAGTTACTAAAACTGCGCGATCGCTCCTAGCACCACCAACAACCATACCGGAGGAAGAACCAGAAACCGAATCACTCCCACAGCAAACACACGAAGAAGCTAAACGATCGCTGGAAAAACAGTTAATTTTTGGCTCTCTCATTCAATCTGAACTTGCCAAACGGCTAAGTGTCTATTCTAGTACCGTTTATAAACGGCGAAATGATCCAGAGTTTCCTGAGTGGAGTCGCAGCAAAGACCCTGATGGCATTGCCTGGTCATACTCGGAAAAAACTAAAGAGTTTTTCCCACTGGAAGAAGAAGGTTAGATTCTGAATTCTTCTTTAATTACTTTTGATTTTTGAATTCCAAACCCACAGCTTCGTTGATGGAATTTAATCCGCTTTGTTCTAGCTGGGAAAGTAAACCTGCTAGAATTCGGCGTACCATCAGTGGCCCTTCATAAATCCAACCTGTATAAACCTGGATCAAGCTAGCACCAGCAGTAATTTTTTCCCAAGCATCTTCAGCAGAAAAGATGCCACCAACGCCAATAATCGGGATTTGTCCTTGAGTTTGCTGCCAAATAAAACGAATTACCTCAGTGGAGCGATCGCGCAATGGTTCACCACTAATTCCGCCTGCTTCATCCTGGGGTGATTTGCCAGTTTGGTCAATTACTTGGGTTTTCAGTCCATCACGGCTGATGGTGGTGTTAGTGGCGATAATTCCTGCCAATTGGTAGGTTTTAGCAAGAGTTATAATATCAGCGATCGCTGACCATGACAAATCGGGCGCTATCTTGACAAAAAGTGGTTTCTGTGTAGTATTTTCTTGTTGTAATAAATTCAAGATGGCACCGAGCATCGAAGCATCTTGGAGCGATCGCAACCCTGGCGTATTGGGAGAAGAGACATTAACAACAAAATAATCTCCCAAATCCTTGAGTAAGCGAAAACTATCGAGATAATCCTGTGCGGCGGCTTCTAGGGGAGTTACCTTAGATTTACCCAAATTTATCCCTATGGGTATTGACTGGGTTAACTTCTGTTTTTCTTGTGCCAATCGTGCCGCCATTGCTGCTGCACCGAGATTATTAAAGCCCATCCGATTGAGAGCAGCTTTATCCAACGGTAAGCGAAACAAACGGGGACGTGGATTTCCCGGCTGTGGGTGAAAAGTTACAGTTCCTAGTTCTGCAAAGCCAAAACCCAGGTTAGACCAAATGCCAGCAGCGACTCCATCCTTGTCGAAGCCAGCCGCTAACCCTACGGGATTTGGAAAGTTTAGCCCAAACAAATTTTGTTCTAGACGTGAATCGTACAGGCACAGGGATTTTTGTAGGCGTTGGTTTGCCCAATTAGCGGCGGGGCTAATATTCCTTTGCGATAGCCAACTAAAACTGCGAATCGTCTGCTGGTGTAACCACTCCGAATCGGTTTTTATCACATTGAACAAAAGCGGACGAATGGCAAGTTGATAAATATCCATTAGCTTTTATTTTTGGATCTAGCGCAGATTATTCTGACTTTTCCACATAACGTGAAAAGTCCATCAAAAACCCAACTCCCTTACCGACGCGGTAAAGAGGAAAATTCAAAGTCTCTGACACCACGTGCTTCTCCCAAAAGGAGACGCTGCGCGTAGCTTGGGTAAACCGCCCAAAGTGGCTCCTCCTTTTAGGAGAGAGAAATAGAAGTGAGGTTTTCCAGATTCCGTGAAAAGTCAGAGATCCTTTAATTATTCACGCCCACTTACTTAATCTGACGCAAACTAAGAAAAATTCAAAGGTTTGTTTTGCTGTAGGTACTTCTGGGTACATAACCCTCTATTAAGCTGTTCAGGTTCAATATTAAACACTTGTGGCAATATTACTCAGGGTGCTTTTCTGGGCATCTTATATATTACAAGTTATGTTAACCAATAAATCAGATGGGGCAGCCGCAAAAACCTATAGCCGCCGAACAGCAGATCCTCTCTTTGGGGCGCGTCCTCCAGAGCCTTAGAGAAGAAGATAATGTTGACGTTCTGATTGAAACTACTATTTCTTATCTCAAAGAACAGTTTGACTACAGACTGATTTGGATTGCTCTTTACGATCGCCTAAATCACATATTATTTGGCAAAGGAGGCATTACACCCGATCAAGATCAGGTCTTTTTACGGCAACGAGTTGTTCTTAGTCCTGGAGATTTATTAGAGCAAGTAGTAATTGAACAGCATCCCTTGGGTATAGCTGATTTGCAAACTGAAATCCGGGCCACCGAATGGCACAAAGTTGCGGAAAAATTCCACATCCAAGGAACAATTATTTTACCAATTCGCTATAAAGACCGTTGCTTAGGCTTGGTGTTACTGGGTTCAGAACGCTGGGGCTACCTACTGACAGGAGAAACAAAAGCACGTTTGATGATGGTTTTAGGTGAACTGGGGGCAGTGCTTCATCAAAATGAGATCCATCAGCAGCAAAAACAAAACAGGCGAACCGACGAGCCATTATTAGAATTGCTCGAAAATTTACGCAACCTCAATAACCTAAATCAAAGACTTGAAGCAGCAGTGCAAGCAACTCATAAATTTGTCTCCCCCAACCGGACAAATATTTACTGGTTTGAGCGGGAAGGGCGCTACTTTTGGTGTCGGATGAGCAATCAGCTAGTAAAAATCGATCGCAATTCCAGCAGTCAGCAAGCAGCCGGAATGACTGTACAGGATTTGAGCGACTTTTATTATGCTTTGGCAGTCAACCAAATTGTCTCCATTGGTGATGCCCGCAGTTCTTTAAAGAGCCATTCTACAGCAAAATTGCTGCAACGGCTGAAGGTGCGATCGCTCCTGGCAGCTCCGATCATCTGGCAAAAGAACTTGCTCGGTTTTCTGGCGGTGGAAAGCAATGAACCTCGAATCTGGACGGAGGCGGACAAAAATTTCGTTCAGGGTGTTGGTGGTTTAATCTCCCTGATTGCACCTAACGAAAGTATGGAAAGTACTATCAAACAGATTCAAGAGGATGCCCAACTAACTAGTCAAGTTGCCCAAGGTATCTATAGCGAACATGACCTCCACGAAACTCTACATAGCTGTGCTAAAAGAGTTTTAGCTCGACTAGCTGCTACGCGATTTTTGCTATTGCAGTATGACCCTGAGCAGAATAATTATCAATTTATTTACCAAAGTCAGCCCCATAATCGCCGACCGTTGACATTTACCCTCAATACACTCAAAGAATTGGATGGGCAGCTTTTGCAACGTTCAACTCAAGCGGTGGAAATTGAAAACTTAGATGAAGATTTACGCTTTTTTAACTGGCGACCCTTGTTGTTAGAGAATGGTGTGCGATCGCTACTTATTTGTAAATGCACTCACGGTCAGATCCCAGCACCACTTTTAGTCATCACTCATGAAACCCATCGTTCTTGGACAACTCTGGAAAAGGAATTGCTGTGGGCTGTCAGTCAACAGATTGGTGTAATTGTTCGTCAGTGGCAATTACACAACCGCACCACCCAGCAGCAAAAAACTTCCCAGGCATTTGAGCAATGCCTAAACATCCTGACACAATCCCAGAACAGCAAAATCGAGGTCGAAAAAAAGCATTTAGAACGTACAGCACTCGAACAAATAGCATCAATTCTGGGTTGTCCCCTAGCGGTACTGCTATCTTGGGCACCTGGTGAAAATTGGGCAGAAATTATCCCTGGAGTGATTGACAATAGCCAATTTGGAATTTTTTCTGATGCATTTATTTCCATCCAATCTGAAGCCTTAATTCAGTGGGCACTTGCTACGGAGAGTTACCTGACTTTGAAGGTGGATAATTTACCTCCAGAAACCCGAAAATGGTTGAATGTTCCAGACAAAAGTCAAATTTTGGTCATGGCATTACGTACAACTGCTGATTATGAAACCACAGGTGTAGTGTTGCTAGTAGACTATCAACAGCGTCGCTGGTCAGAACAAAACCTCAGTGCAACAGCAACTCTGATTTCTCAATTAGCCTGGTGGCGTCGTCAAAAGCAAATTACCCGATTTCTAGAATCCACAACAGAAGAATTACGACAACTCAACTGGTACAAACATCGTCGCCTAGAGGAAATTCAAAGAATAACGGCGCACTCCCTGAAACAAATACATGATTTGGGCATTCCGGCTAATGAACTAACTCAGATGCGCTACCAGCTATTGCTGCGACAGTTAGACCATACAGCCACCTCTATGAGTGGAATGTTGAAAGTTGAGCAGTGGCAGCTACATATTAGTTGGGAAACTATGCCCATAGCTAGTTTACTGAAGCGATCGCTCGAACGCATCGAAAATTTACTTAAACAACAAAAGCTGTGGATTGGTGTACATGGCTTGGGACAATCGATTGACGAGCAAGAATCGCCCAAGAATTCTTCATTAGTTAGAGGTGTCCCTACCACCAGCGCTCAATCCGCAATGGCGATCGCTGGTGATATTGTCAAAATTGAATTAGTTATCCATGAATTATTGGTTACTGCCTGTAACCGTTCTCAAATCGGCGGCAGAATTGATATTTGGTGTCGCCGTTTAGATGCGTCTAAAAACGTAGATGCAAAGTATTCTTCTGCAAGCACTGGAGATGAACATCAGAAATCCCTAGAACTGTCGATTACATATAACGGTGCGATCGAAGCACAGCTACTCACGGAACTACATGATAATACACCCAAGGATGTGCTTGCTCCCTCCAACCTCGATCAACCACCAGCTTTACATCTGCTGATCTGCCAAAACCTCATGCAAGAACTAGGAGGAGAGTTGAATTTCTATCAATTACCAGACAATCGGGTAGTTAGCCGTTTGCTGTTACCGTTAGCTGTTCATGATTCTTAGTTTTGAAACCCTATTTTGACGTTAGTCCGCGCAGGCGGTGAGGGGGTCGCAGTCTTCAATCCTTACGAACGTAAGCTTTTGGATCATCTACTCTCAGACTATAACCCTCTAAATTAGGCACAGGACTTACCAAACAATAGCCGAAACCCTGATTTTTATGTAGGGGCAATTCATGAATTGCCCCTACCGCATGTACTTTTACGTAAGTGCTAAGGCATTAAAAAAATATCCCATCCCTGCGGGACGCTCCGCGAACGTAGGGATGCAAGTCCTTGCGCCTAGAATGTTGACTCTGAACCTTTTATCCCAAAGACTTCATGCAATCTCTACTGAATATGTGAACTTCTCCCTACCGAATCCTTACGTAAATCCCAATTAATAAACGCTTATTTTTACTCAAACTTTACAAGAAACTGGTGGATGCACGATTAGTATAAGCATGTAACTAATTATCTGCGCTCCAGATTTCATGACTAAATTACTGATACGGTTATTACTTATATTAGAGTGTAGAAACAGTAAATAAGAATTCGCACTTAAATAGAAGATTTCTTCTACATAAGACAAACATGGCTTGATATTTTCCCAAGCTGTCCATCCTGCTTGCCTATACTTTGCTCTTGCTTATTAGTAAGGCAGTAAGTAAGCATGACAAATTTGCAATATTAGCATCCTAAAAGAAAAAGCGAGAAATTGTATGACAAAATACACCAAATTTGTAACCCGTTTTTTGGCACTAGCTACTCCAGCGATCGCTATTTCGATATTGGCAACCTTACCGAGCCAAGCTGCTACCATTGCATCTTCTGAGTCAGAATTCAACATCAACAACTTTAGTAGCAACCCTTTAGATGTTAGGACTTTGACTAATACTGTGACTAACACAATTAGCACAGGTGGTCAAGTAACTGCTGATGCTAACGCTGAGGCTAAATTTAATGTCGATGCAAACAACTCTGCCTCTAATTCGTCCTTCAGCCAAGCTCAAGGTCAGGGTGATGGCTATACAGGGTCGGCGGAAAGCTTTGCTGCGATTATCGGTTATGATTTTATAGTAGACAAAGAGTTTTCTTTTGATTTCAGTGGCTTATTTAACCTTGAAACATCTATTGATGATGCATCCACTGAACGTGCAAATGCTAGTGGAGAGTTCTTATATCAGTTATACGACACCGATACTGGTAATCTTTTGGACTCTTTCAAGATTTCTGGAAATTTATCAACTATAGGTAACAATGATGCTTTTGTATTTGAACCGAGTAGTAGCATAACTCTTGATTCTAGTCAGACTTCTATTGATAAATCTTTTGGCGGAACACAGGAATATGCTTTGACTAGCTTTATGGGTAAATATTCCCGTACTTTCGATAAGTCAACTCATTTAACTTTAATAGAATCTAAAATTAATCAGGTGAGCGTATATACTGTCCCAGAACCCTCAACAATTCTAGGTTCGCTGTTTAGTTGCACTATGTTTGGTGTTGTCTCGATACGCAAGCGTAAAAGAGCTTCTTCGGCTGCATTGTTGGTTAATAAGGATTTAAGGTCTGTTTAGTATGTTTGCACTAAGAGAAGTTCAGGTCATGGATAGCGAAAGCAAAGTCACATTAATCCATTTTAAAAGCGAACTGGCTAAAAGAGACTGATAAGCCAGACCAAAATGGCAATGGTTATCCGGGGTTGCTATTATGCCCTGCTCTCTACCAAAAGGTAGCAAACTTCTGTCAGGTCAGCAAAACTGTTAGGAAACTGAGACAGAGAATATATCGAACTGCGCTCCGTCCTTACTCTATTCTTTCTACTTTTGGCTAATGTCGCTCTATACGATCTAGAAACCAGAATACAGCAGATTGCGAGTTGGTGAGGTACAAAAATACTCCACCCTAACCCTCCCCGATATATTGGGGAGCCACTGCGTTGGGCGGGCAACGCCCGACTTGAAGCATGTGGCGTGAGGGAACTAGATTTGCTGTTTCCCCCCAATATATCGGGGGGATTAAGGGGGGTAATTCACCGTAGCCCCAAGTAATGGAAAGGTGTACTTCATTTACCTGAAATCTGCTGTATAGCGGTTCCCATTCAGATGCGGTACACAACTTCATATCACAAAGTGTAGGGGCATGGCAAGCCATGCCCCTACGGGTGTAACTCACATAAACGAGAAGCGCTATAAAAAGCGTCTTCCCTGAAAAAATAAAAATTAAGGAGAAATGGCATTTATGGAAGCTTTAAGTCATTAGGTATGCAAATAATTTTGTGATTTTGCACCCTGACATAAAAGCATAAAAGAAATGCAAATAAATAGCTATAAAAATGAATGGTTTGAAACCCGGAGTACCCCTTTTACAGTTGTCATAAAACCAAGAGATAGAAGACCATGCTTGTTTTCCACTGGTAAGTCTTGCCATTGAGTTAAGTTCATTAGCAAAAGGAAAGTTAGGTGCAAATACAGCACAATAAATTCAATAATTTATGCAAATCTTTTTTGGCTGTATTTTTAACATTCATCCATAGCCGAATACAGCTATTTTGAATGAATTTTACAGTCAGAATTGCATTATCTACTGCTGTTATCTGGTCTGACTTTTCATAAGCTTTGAACTCAAAAACAAGCATAGTCATTGAGCAACGCCGAAGTGTCGCTTTTACCTACTGTCTTATACTGCTATATGTGGTATAAGATAGAGCTATAGAAATATTCCTAACAAGCTTTTATGGATATAGCCCATAAAAGCTTCCTAGAATTTGGTTATGCCATCTTTAGGAAACTGTTGCCGATGTAGTGGCAGATACAATAACCTTATCGCCATCAGTAATAGCGCCAGCAAGAGCGCCAGCAAGAGAACCTTCAACAGTACCTTCAATAGTGCCGTTGCCTACTTTATAAGTGCTCTTCTTAGCAGTAGAATAACTACCTGCGTAAGCAGATGCAAATCCCCCTTGTACTTGACTAAGATCGGAAACTTCATCTTCACAAAAACTGAGATCGGAAATTCTTAATCGTTCCATAAAAAAGCTCTCTTTCAAAAACAAATGTATTGCTGAAAGTTATCAAAAACTTTCAGCAATTTTCTATCTAAAATGCATTGTACTACAATATACTATAATGTAGTACAAAATATATTTAGCCGGCAGAAGAACTAGATGAACCGACACTAGCAGATACGCTGTATTGCTTGGAGACAGCAATGGTGCTAGTGGCAATGCTGGTGATAGCGATGTTTTTACCAAAAGCGTATGCTTGTGAATTAGCATCTGCAAAAGCTATTCCGCCTTGAACATTCTCATTTTCAAGAACGGTTTCTACATGAGAAAGATCGTTGATAATCATGATTTTACTTTCCTAAGAATTAGTAAGGTCAACTTGTTTGTTGTCGTGCCACTACAACTTGTTTTTTAGTGGCACACAAAGAATAGCACTATTAGAATTCGATTAATAGTAGTTTTACGTAAACTTTATTTAAAAAGCAAAAAACATTCTGTTATCCGGTTATTTACACTGTCTAGTATTCAGAAAATGCTTGAAAATTACTTTGCTATTTAGGATAGATATTGCAAACATGTCTAAGGATAGATTGACAATATATTTATTCGTCGAATTTATCCTGCCTTCTTAGCAAACTGGTTATAATTATCTTCCATCTCCCTCAGAAATGAAATTCTCACCTACACAGTACTTATATGGGACGTGTTCGTTCTAAATCTGACCTACCTACAAAAATCTGTCCGGTATGTCAACGTCCTTTCACATGGCGTAAAAAGTGGCAAGATTGTTGGGACGATGTGAAATATTGCTCAGAACGTTGTCGTCATCGCCGTTCTGAAGCTCAAAATGAAACCAACCACAATACAGACGCAAATAGCGCAAGAGATTAATGGAGTTACAGGTGCAACCTAAATTAATTATTCATGGCGGGGCTGGTAGTTCTCTCCACGGGAAAGGAGGATTGGAGGCGGTGCGCCGATCGCTCCATACAGTAGTAGAACAAGTCTATTCTTTGCTATTATCAGGAACCGCTGCTTCTGAGGCGGTGGTGCAGGGTTGCCAAATGCTCGAAGATGACCCCCGCTTTAATGCTGGTACTGGTTCAGTACTGCAATCTGATGGTCAAATCCGCATGAGTGCTTCCCTCATGGATGGTGCATCAGGGCGATTTAGTGGTGTGATTAATATCTCGCGGGTGAAAAATCCCATTGAGTTGGCGCAATTTTTGCAAAGTTCGCCAGACCGAGTGCTATCAGATTTCGGATCGGCTGAGTTGGCGCGAGAAATGCAACTTCCCAGCTATAACGCTTTAACTGATTTGCGCTTACAAGAGTGGATACAAGAGCGCCAAGATAATTTTAAAAGCGCAATGGCTGGGGTGGTAGCAGAACCCGAACTTTTAGAAACCAGTAATGCTGGACGCGGCACTATCGGCGTAGTAGCTTTAGATGCCTACGCTAGGTTAGCTGTTGGCACTTCCACTGGTGGTAAAGGATTTGAGCGCATTGGAAGGGTAAGTGATTCGGCGATGCCAGCAGGTAATTATGCTACTAGTAATGCTGGTGTGAGTTGCACTGGTATTGGGGAAGATATTATTGATGAATGTTTAGCAGCACGAATTGTAGTGCGTGTCACTGATGGGATGTCGTTGAAGGATGCCATGCAGCGATCGCTTGGGGAAGCCCACCAGAACAAACGAGATTTGGGAGCGATCGCCCTAGATGCTAGTGGAGCGATCGCTTGGGGGAAAACTAGCGAAATCTTACTCGCCGCCTACCACGACGGCGAAAAAATTGGTGACACTTTGGAATGGAATGATAGTGAATTGATTGGCTATTGTTGAATATTTGATTTTTGAAATACACATATGGTGCGTTATGCCTCTGGATAACGCACCATTGGCAGGTTTTGGTGTCTACCAAATTTTTATTAGGAAATAATACCAAGTTTGGGTGATTACTTGTAATAAAATTTATTAATGTAGGTTGGGTTGAACGGTAGTGAAACCCAACATGAACAAGGATTAAATGTTGGGTTTCGTTCCTCAACCCAACCTACAGATATTATAAGTGTTTAACGGAACTTGATATAAGATGCGTTTTCCCTGTAATAACTCCACAGCAAAACTAGTAAGCCTTGCTGTGGAGCATTGAGTTAAATGTGTCTCATTACCCAGTAATTTTTAAAGGGATTATAGGTACGTTGCCTTGCTTCCTCTTTTGTTTTTTTAGTTGGAGTTTGTAGATCACCATAAATATACTCCTTACGAGTAATCTCATAGTGTAAATGAGCTACAGCTGTTCCTGTAATGCCTGTTTTTGCAACTTTTTGACCAGCAGTTACAGAACCCCCTTGACTAACTAGAACCTGACTTAAGTGTTTATAGATATGGTTTTCACCATTAGCATCTTGAATTGTTAACATTCCCCAAGGCTTCATCTCGACTAAAACTACTTTGCCTGAAACAAGAGTCTTAACTTCGGTTCCTATTGGTGCCGCTATGTCTATTCCTCCATGATAGCCATACACACCACCTGTTACTTTATAGTAATCATCCGAAATATAAGCACCAGTAAATTGAAAGCGCTTTTCGTTACCAAATAGATCAGTTGATAAGTCTCGGTAAATTATACCCATATCAGTCACTGGAGTACGGAATGAGGTTATGTTACCAAACGAGCCAAAATTAAAATTATCCTTATTGATTGCATTGATGTCTGCCGCACTATTAATTGCATCTTCCCATTGAAAATCAGTCCAACTAGCAAGGGTTTCTAAATATTTCGGTCTACTCCAATCAGCAGCAGCTGAAAATCTTCCAATGCTGCCTCCTGCTGTACCAGTCGAAAAAATAGGTCTGTTATTAGTGTTGTAAACAACAAGATTTCCATCGGACTGAATTGCAAAATATACTCCATTACTTCCAGATGTATTCGTTGCCCACAAAGCCTTGCCCCCTCCATAAAGAACTACATTGCCATCAGTCTGAACCGAAAGCATATCAGCAGCACCATTAGTTCCAGTCGCCCAAATAGCTTTTCCTGATGGATTATAGAGAACTAAATTTCTATCAGTTTGAAATTCAAGTTTATAACCTGTGTCATTAATCCATTTTCTTCCTGGGTAATAGTTTTTGTTTATATTAGTTGCTCGAATCAGTTGATTAGTGGGTATAACATCGCCATAGCATCGCCAAGAGTAAGGGTCACCAAAGTTTAGAGCTTGAGCAGTTGCATTAGCTCTGTTGTATTGCCAATTGCATACTTCGACAATGCTAGAGGAATTAGCATCAGAAAATTCTTTAAAATCGACCCCACCTGTATTATTAGGAACCTTACACTTCCATCCAGCCGCACCCTGATTATTAGGATCTGGCCGAGTTGCAATAGCATTTGAATTCATATATCTATAGCGACAAAAACCGTTTAAGTCTACTCCTCCAAGATCGGCTGCTTTAACTAGAGATGCTGTCATCAAAATAATAGTAAAAGTAGATAAAAACACTACAATTACAGCCAATATCCTTTTGGAAGTCTTACTAATTGCTAACATTTTTGTTTCTCCATATTACAAAAAATTCTAAACAGTGGAAATGCACAAGGATAAACGCCTTCAATCAAAGCAGAGAAGACCCAGAAAACTTTGTAGGTTAACAGCAAAATGTAGCGGTAGTAACCTCGAACTAAACACCAAAGGCTTTCGACCGTCCGTTGCCATGATATATTAGCTGGATAGCGCCACTAATTGCTTCCAACGACTTAACCTCTTCTACTCACCACTCGCCCCCTGAGTGCTTTAAGACTCCGCAAAGCATCTCGAACTACTGCTAAAACACAAATCTTCTGAGTGTAGACTCACTAATAACCTCAATTAACGAGTGCAAAGACTCTGTGCAGAGCCAGTTAGCTGTTTATTATACCGAAATTGATATCTTGTACTTAAGAGAATAAACACTGAATACTTGAATTGATAGTACAAAAAATTACATACTATCTAATAGTTTAAATACTTAGGCTAGAGTTATTAAAAACACTCACTAAGAGTAAAATAATTGATTTTCTCCGTAAGTGTAAGTACAATAGTCAAAATTATAGTTACCAACATTTGTACGCTTAACTTGAATCACTAGGGCAAACGCATCTAAATATTGACGAGCCTGGATAAAAGTGGAATTCACCAAGACCCTTTTCAGACATTACTTTTAGGAAATTAAGTATTCCCTGTCGCAGTAATGAGAATCATGATGTGGGAAAAGCTAGAGGCAGCCGACGGCTGCCTCTAAGTATTCTCGCCTGTCAAAGAAGGTGGTATTCCCTTGAAGCAGAAACATAAAGAAGAATGAGAATTACATTTCTAACTTTTCCTCCGCCAAGCTGGTTTCACCACCTGACGACTACGGGCGATCGCTAGAGAATCATCAGGAACATCTTCTGTGATCGTCGAACCAGCTGCGATGTAGACATCATCACCCAAGGTAATTGGAGCCACTAAAACGCTATTGGCACCAGTTTTCGTGCGATCGCCTATTTTGGTACGATGTTTCTTCACGCCGTCATAATTGGCAGTAATTGTACCGGCACCAATATTTACATGATTGCCGACAACGCTATCACCTATATACGACAAATGTGCCGCATTGGTGCGATCGCCTAATTGCGTATTTTTCAATTCCACAAAATTTCCCACACGGCAACCAGCACCCACCTGTACCTGACCGCGCAAATGAGCATAAGGGCCAATTCGGCTTCCTGCCTGCACGGTGCTATTTATTACTACTGAATACTGCACCATGACATTTTCAGCCAACTGGCTATTTTCAATTAAACTCCCCGGCCCAATGTGACTTCCGGTTTGAATCACCGTATTTCCCCGCAGGTGAGTTTGGGGTTCAATAATTACATCCGGCTCTAATTTGACAGTTTCATCAATGGTGATGCTTGTGGGGTCGATAAGGGTGACACCCGCCAGCATCCATTTTTCCTTGACTCGTTTTTGCAAAATCTCGTAGGCTGTTGCCAGTTGCAGGCGATCGTTAATGCCGAGAATTTCTTGATAGTCTTCCACATCCACTGCCATCACTTGTCCCACCTGAGTCACAGCATCAGTCAGATAGTATTCTTTTTGGACATTATTTGGCTGGAGGTGGGGAAGCACCTTTGCTAAATCTGGCCAACGGAAGCAGTAAACTCCAGCGTTAATCCGTTGATTTTGTCTTTGAGCAGCAGTACAATCCTTATGTTCGACCATTTGCTGCACAATATTTTCATCGTTACAAAAAACCCGCCCGTAGCCTGTGGGGTCGGGTAGGTGCGAGGTGAGAATAGTGGCGGCATTCTGATTTTGGGCGTGAGTTTGCAACATCTGCTTCAGAGTTTCGCTGCGTATCAACGGTAAATCGCCGTTAAGTACCAGCAAATCCCCAGTGTAATCTTCCAAGTGAGGAAGTAATTGCTGGATAGCATGACCTGTTCCCAATTGCACAGTCTGTTCGACAAACTCCAAGCCGGGAATTGAATGCATGGCGGCTTGCACTTCCTCAGACTGATATCCTACAATCACGATTTGCCGTGAGGGTGAAAGTGGTTCTACACTTTCGAGAACTCTCTCTAATAGCGATCGCCCACCCAAAGAATGTAAAATCTTGGGTAAGCTTGATTTCATCCGTGTACCGCGTCCCGCCGCTAGAATTGCTACAACTACCATAATTAGCTATCAGCTATCAGTGACATTATGATTAATGCTGTTGGTACTTTAAAATGTAGCCTCAAATCATACCAGCTAATCATAGAAGAGTAAAATATAAAAGGATTCAGGAGAACTGCTTTCGTAAAAGGCGGAGATGATAATACAAATTTGCGCTCATTACAGCAGCTACAAATCATTATGCCCCACTCCCCACTCGCTAATTACTCTTTTTCTTGACAGGAGCAAATAAACTCTGCAAACTGCTTCATTAGCTTGGGATTACGCCAACCAGAATCAGTTTCTTTTTGCATCATTGAAAGTGCTTCTGCTGAAGGAAAAGCTTCTTTATAAGGTCGTTCGCTGGTTAGGGCATCGTAAATATCAATTAACTGAAATACTTGCGCCAGGTAGGGAATATCATGCCCCTTGAGTCTATCAGGGTAGCCTGAGCCATCCCAGCGTTCGTGGTGATGGCGAATAATCGGAATAACACCCCGCATACTGCGTAGTGGTTGGCAGATTTTTTCTCCAATCAAAACATGTTGCTGCATGATCTGCCAATCTTCGGGGGTGAGTTCGCCTTTTTTTAGCAGCACTGCATCGGGAATACCCACCTTACCGATATCGTGAAGATAAGCACCCCATATCAAATCTCGAATTTGGTAGCGTGAAAGCTTGAGGTATTCACCAAAAACTTGTCCCAGTTTTACCAGGCGTTCACAATGGTTGCCTGTATTGGGATCGCGACTTTCAATGGATATGGCAATGGAAAATAGTACTTGTTCGGCATGGTCTAAATCTTCGTTTAGACGCTTCTGCCGCACCAAGGACTTTACACGCGCCGACAGCTCTACACGATCAAAGGGTTTGGTGAGAAAATCATCTGCCCCAACTTCAATTCCCCGAATGCGCGATCGCCTGTCATTTAACGCTGTAATAAAAATCACTGGGATTAGCCTAGTCTGCTCATCCTGTTTGAGCAATTGGCACACTTCAAATCCATCCATTCCTGGCATCATCACATCCAGCAAAATCAAATCTGGTTGTTTTTGAGTTACCAATCCCACAACAATGGAACCTCTGTCTGCCTCAATCACTTCGTATCCTTCCATCCCCAAGAGGGCAACAGCAGTCATCCGACTGGCGGCATGATCGTCAACTACTAAAACCCTTGGCGGATCTAAATCAAATCCATTCACTTTAGAACCTTTGGCTTGTAGTGTTCTAGACACCAATGAATTATTACCATAATTAAAATCAGTTTTTATCCAGGAAGACACTGCTGGTCTATCTTCAAGCATAAGGTCTTCTTGAGATAAGCCTAAGGAACTCTCCGCATTTGGCGATCCTACGGCGTGATTTGACCCAATATTGTTCACTGCGCTAATTGGGTTTGATCCACTAGCAATTTGTTCTGTAAAGCCTGTATGGTTAGACTTCCATTCAATCACAAAGGCACTCCAAGTTTTTGAACAAGTTAACAGTGTCATATTTCAACAATAAATTTAATATTCGACTGTCTCTTAGCCAGAGTTTCCATAGAGATTATGCATGATACCAATCTGCCTCTCTAAGTTTTTGGCAGTATGTATTTTTTATGTTACGAACAAGCGGTATGTTGTCGGCAAATTCTTTGCTTGTAATTCCAGTATGATGAATTGGCACAAATGTTAAATCAGGTTTTTTACGGAGATTTCTTCAGCTAAGGATGTCAGAAAGTCTTACAATTGCCCGCTTTACTCGATATATCGAGTTTTGGTTTTCACATTTTTATGTTAATCATTAAGTATATATGTTTTTACTTACTAAGTTATGGTAATACTCAAGTACTGTGAAGTAGTAGCTAGTATTAAATATTACCATAGAAACAATCTATTTGGCTCGTAAAAACTCGTTGCCTGAGTATCTGGAAAATAAATGAGAATTTTTGGCAAAAAATGTTTAATTTTTCTGGAATTAGGGACTTCCAACAAATAAATTATCCAATCTTGTGGGGTGGGTGTCTCACCCGCCCCACAAGAAATAGTTGAGTATTTTTTTATTTGTCAGTCCCTTAACGACTGAGCTGACTTTTCACGTTATGTGGAAAAGTCCACCAAAAACCTAACCCCCTAACCCCCTTCCCTACGAGGGAAGGGGGAAAATTCAAAGTCTCTCTCCTTAAAGGAAGAGAGAAATAGAAGTGAGGTTTTCCAGATGCTGCTGAATTGTCAGAACGACTGAGGAACACGCCCATTGTAGACATGGCAACTACAAACTAGTTCCGATAAAATCCCTGCCTTGTGTTCCCAAGAGCCACCTTTTTCGCCAATGGGAGGTAGGTTCTAGGGAAGACGTTTGTTGCTCTTGTTGTCGCCGCATTTCTATGACTTCAGTTTGATCTCTCAATTGAGGATCGCGATAGGGAATAGCAGCACGAGTTAGCAAGTGTTCTTTTTCAGCTTGTGAGAGGGTGGTGAGTGCTGAGTCATCTTTAAACTCAGCACTCCTAAAATGTCTTGCCACGGTACCAGGCGATCGCCTTCCCACTGGTGGGGTAGAACCAATCACCAAGTCAGCAGACAAAAGTGCTGTGCGTACAGCAGCAGAACAAGAATAGGTGGCTAATAAACCATCTGGATGTAAACACAATGCCAGCTGTTTAATAAATTCAATAGTCCATAGTTGAGGACATTGAGTTGGTGAAAAAGGATCGAGGAAAATTGCGTCTGCCCAGAAACCCGAGTGAGATACTAAGCTAATTGTAGTTCTAGCATCGCCAATTAGTAGCTTCCCTTTCAGGTAAGGTGTTTGCACCTGATGCTCAAAAGCTAACTCTTTCAAAATTCCAATATAGTTACAGTTCCAATTGTCGAACAAGTGATGAGCGATCGCAGCTTGTGGCACAGATGGATTCAGTTCTAAACCGATTACTTCAACACAACAACTGGGATTCACTGCCCAAATTGTCTGCAAAGCGGCAGCTGTGTTATATCCTAGACCATAACAAATATCCAATAGTCGCAATATTGGTTTTTGAGCAGCTATAGCCAGTTGAGTCGGTTTCACAAACTTGAAAAAACTCTCCTGCCTAGCTCCATAATGGCTGTGAAAGGATTCACCAAACTCTTGAGAGACAAAGGTGAAAGAACCATCTGCTGTTAGTTTCGGTGTAAAATTCTCTAAGTCTGACATTTTATAAATAAAACTAAATAATGCCAATGCCCCATACCCTTCAGGAATCCTGAGTGCTGAGTAGGAAATCTAACTTATTTACTCAGAATTCGTGAAAGCGGAACTGTTTTACCCAATGCCCAATGCCCCATACTTCTCTACGAGAGACTGCGCCAACGACTGCACTCAGTACAACTACCCTATGCCCAATCATCAATTTGTTGTTTCACCAGCTTGGTTGTTTGAACATCTAGAAGATCCGCAAGTCGTTATTGTGGATTGTCGCTTTTCTTTAGCGGATGCACAATTAGGACAACAACAGTATCAAACAAATCATATCAAAGGGTCATATTACCTAGATTTGAATCAGGATCTTTCCAGTCCAGTGGGTAAGCATGGCGGGAGACACCCTTTACCTAACCCCAATGATATCGCTAACAAATTTGCAGCGATTGGGGTAAATTACCAAAAAACTTTAGTTGTAGCTTATGATGATTCGCGCCTTGCCTTTGCTGCTCGTCTGTGGTGGCTATTGCGCTATCTAGGACATGAGCAAGTCGCAGTACTGGATGGAGGCTTTGCAGAATGGCAAAAAGCTGGGTATTCTGTTACAGATGTTATTCCTCACCCCCGCGTGGGTACTTTTGTCGCTCAAGTACAATCACAAAATGTGGTAAATATTACAGAGGTTAAAAGCCGGAAAGATAGCCAAGAGGTAGTATTGGTAGATTCAAGAGAAAGCGATCGCTACCGAGGTGAACGAGAACCAATTGATAAAATTGCCGGACATATTCCCGGTGCAGTCAACTATCCCTGGCAAGAAGTTACAGACTCTTCCGGGTACTTACTCCCTCAAGATGAGCAACGCCGCCGGTGGGAAAAGCTAGAAACAGCCGAAGAAATCTTGGTTTATTGCGGTTCTGGTGTTACCGCTTGTGTGAATTTACTTTCTTTAGAATTAGCTGGCATTAACAAGGGTAAACTTTATGCTGGAAGTTGGAGTGATTGGATTAGTCATTAGTCATTGGTCATTAGTTATTGGTTTTTGGCAAAGGACAAATGACTAATGACAAAGGACAAATTTCAAAACCGACCTAATTGCAAATTGTAATTAACACTGAAGAACCAGCCATCAAAATCAATATTTTCGGCGGTTGAACTACCTAAACTCACTCCAGCCTGCACATTCATATTAATGGTATCGGATATTCGGTAATTTAAGTGCCCAAATAGCCGATGAAGTTGGTCTTCTCGATCGCCGTCTGTAAATTCCGACAAGTTCACCTGGTAGTCAATACCAACCTGGAGAGGTTTTTGCAAGTAGTAGTTGAGAGACACCCAAAAGGAATTGATTATCCGATTACGACTTGAGGGGTCAGCAAAATTTACACTCAATTCGTAGAAGCTATCTAGCGTTAATCTTGAACTTAAGGGATCTCGCCGTCCCAGAGACAGTTGGAAGGAAGTCTCATTTAAAAAGCGATCGCCTGCTTTGAAGCTATCGGTGCGATCGCTGTTGTTGGCATAAAATAACTGTTGATTGCTCCAACTGATTTCTCCGTACATTCGCGGGGATAGCTGCTGGTAAATATTGAGATTTAATCTGACCTGGTTGTAATCATATTGTGACTGATTTATATAACGAATGAGATTGCCATCAATTGAGCCGTTTAAATAAGTCTTAGATCCCAAAGGGAAATATGCAGAGGCTAACGTCAGTCCAGAAATAATTAAACCATCTTCTGTTGGACTATCTTTTGAGGAAAAAATGTTATTTGTTTGGAAGTAGCCCACATTGGCCTGTAGATAGCCTATGGGTTTAAACTTAACTACGGGTTGTTTTGTCGGTGGTAGTGGCTGCTGTTCTAAGGGTTTTAACCGCACCCGCAACCCCAATTCGCGATCGCTATCAGACTTAGGTGGCTGTTTTCGCGATCGTATCAGCTCCATTAGCCTCTCTAGCCTTTTTTGGGACTGATTCATCTCAGGCGCATTTAATAGTCGGTCTTTTGAGTCTAAATCTAAAGGAGATGTGGGCAAATTATTGGGCGGCGATTCTAGCTGTGGCGGGTCATTTTGATTTTGAGTATCTTGAGGTTGTTGGGTTTTCTCTGGCGGTTTAGGTGTTTCTCGTGTTTGCTGTGCCAGATTTAACGGCATCTGGAAGTCTAAAGGATGCGACTCACTGGACTGCTTGCACAAAGGGTTAATTGCCTCTTGTTCCAACTTCTGACATAACTGCTGGTAATTTACCAGACCCAGTGCTGAGTGCTGATTCCTATTAGTGGTAGCGGAGCCTTGAGCCAGTGCTGAGAAAATCAATAAATACTCAGTGCTTATGTACTTGGTAGAACCAAAGCCCCTGATGGGCGGAATATTTTCATCGCTAGAAGCTTGATACCCCGCCTCTTCTGTACGATCTTTCAACTCAGCACTCTTCATCTGTGTGCTTGGTAAATTTTTAGGATGCCAAATATCTGTATTTGCAGATTCTGCCGCATCTACTCTAATGCAACACCAACTTCCACCAGTGGACGCTAACAAAATACAAAAAAACAAATTCTTCCAGTTATTGAGTCGCATCTGGTTAGATCGCGTTTGCCGAACATAGCCCGACAGCCTGTATCGGAAGTTCCGACTCAAAATATACAATTGAGTACATCTATCTGAGCTTTGTAGGTATATACTGAAACTACAAACTAAAATTGCTATTTTTCGGATTTTTACCAGATTTTTTTGCAAAACTGAGATGCTCCGATAAGAATTTTGCTGAACCCTAGTGAAATACAGCCAGTGAGTCATTTCACAACAGATCCCTAACAACTCCTTTCCCCGCATAACTCATGACCCTGTGGCTGATCTGATTAGAAAGAATTATCTGTAAGATAGTCCTTGTTTAATTCTTTGTATCAAGTACTAACTTTTAAATATGCCACAGATTTTATTGCATAAAATGTCAGTTTCACAAGAAAAACTTAAATAAACTAAACACATAGGTTATTATCTATTCTGTGTATTAAATGTACATTAAATTCCAGATAAGTTTACCTAACAAAACTTAATCTCACAATTAGCAGCAGCTGAAACCTTTAACTTGTTTGGTATTATTTGAAGTTTAGAAATTCTCAAACTATGTTTCATAAATCGTTTCCACTATTAGTAATTGGTTTATGGGGATTTATAGTACTGCCTTTGCCAAATCGGGTAAGTGCCATAACTCCTCTGACGCGAGCAGAGATTCAGAACCTCCGCAACTTGGTACAACTGATACCCAAAGATAGACAAAAGAAGCGTCCGGCACGCAAATTAGATGCAATGATTCCTGGGGATGGGTTGTCAACTGGTCGGGCTTCCCTAGCAGAGTTGCGCTTTAACGACGGCTCTTTGGCACGAGTTGGGGAAGAGGCTATGTTTCAATTTTTACCAAAAACTCGCAGCTTTAGATTGTCAAATGGAACCGCATTGCTGCTTATTCCACCTGGAAGGGGACAAACATTTATACAAACGCCAAGTGCAGCAGCAGCAATTCGTGGTTCGGCTTTATTTGTACGCTACAACCAACAAACAGATACCACGATTGTCGGTGCGCTGACAAATAGTGGTATTGAAGTTTCTAATAAGGAAACTTCTCAAACTCAGGTGCTGCAAGCAGGACAGATGATGGTTATAGTTAAAGGCAAATTTCAGGGCTTATACGATTTTGATCTTAGAAATTTTTATCAAACGAGCGATATGGTCCGGGGGCTTGATTTAACCAAGCAAAATGTTACACCTACAGCCGACCCAGCGATCGCTAGCGTTCAAGCTGAAACTGCTGCGGCTTTGAGGACACAGTCGCCCATAACAGGTGAGGGAGTAGTTGAAAACCCAGCTTTTACAGAGCTAACTACTAGTCCTTCAAGTTCTTCCACCAAAGACACGCTCACAGACAATTCCCCAGTAGAACCCATTGGAAATGATTCCCCATTAAATTCCTTTGAGGACATAGGACAATTCCTGTCAAATACTGAGCAACGATTTGGCAGAAATGGTAATAATAACAATATAGTTAATCCGAATAATAACGGAGTCTCTACACCAATAACTCCTGTAGAATCTGCACCAATAACTCCTGTAATCTCTACACCAATAACTCCTGTAGAATCTGCACCAACGCCTCCTGTAGTAACTCCACCAACGCCTCCTGTAGTAACTCCACCAACGCCTCCTGTAGTAACTCCACCAACGCCTCCTGTAGAAACTAAACCTCCACTGAAAACCACATAAACGTAAATTTATACCCAGCGCTAGGGGCAGAACTATAATAAGTTTCTCCACAGGCGTTTTATAGCCTCCGGCGTACCGACGGAGGTTATATTAACTTCTAAGACAAATTCACTCAAATATGGAGCGCTTAACTGATGACTGGAAGTTACGAGTGTGCGGCTTGCAGAAATCAAGGATAGGATTTATGTAGGGTTCACCGGATATCCTTATATAGTTCAATCGCACTCTGTGTAAGTTCCCAAGAAGTAACTTGTTGCTAAAGAGATACATAAATTTATGACTTTTGATTACGACCTATTTGTAATTGGTGCGGGTTCTGGAGGTTTGGCGGCTTCCAAACGAGCGGCTAGCTACGGCGCAAAAGTGGCGATCGCTGAATATGATTTAGTTGGTGGCACTTGTGTAATTCGCGGTTGCATTCCCAAAAAACTCATGGTCTATGGCTCTCACTTTCCTGCAATATTCAGTGAAGCTTCAGGCTATGGCTGGAAAGTGGGTAATGCGGAATTGGACTGGGAATATTTCATTACATCTATAGATAAGGAAGTTCGGCGACTGTCACAACTACATATAAGCTTTTTAGAAAAAGCCGGAGTAAAGCTAATTTCCGGTCGCGCCACGTTGCTAGATCCCCACACCGTAGAAGTTGATGGACGCAAAGTTACAGCAGACAAAATTTTAATTGCTGTTGGTGGGCGTCCTATCAAGCCAGATTTACCAGGAATGGAATATGGCATTACCTCTAACGAAATATTTCATCTAAAAGAACAACCAAAACACATTGTCATTCTTGGCGCTGGTTATATTGGCACGGAATTTGCTTGTATCATGCGCGGTTTGGGTTCTGAGGTGACGCAAATTACCAGAGGTGAAAAGATTTTGAAGGGGTTTGATGATGACATTCGCACAGAAATTGAAGAGGGTATGACAAACCACGGAATTCGGTTGATTAAGAATAATGTGGTAAAAACAATTGAACGGATGCCAGAAGGGTTTAAACTAACTTTATCAGGGAAAGACCAAGAACCAGTAATTGCCGATGTGTTTTTAGTAGCGACTGGTCGAACTCCCAATGTCGATGGACTAGGTTTAGAAAATGCTGTGGTCAATGTTGTTGCTAGTTCTATCGAAGGACCTGGATACCTGAACACAAATGCCATCGCAGTCAATGAATATAGTCAAACTAGTCAACCGAATATCTTTGCTGTTGGCGATGTCACAGACCGAATCAATTTAACTCCCGTGGCCATTGGTGAAGGTCGTGCCTTTGCCGATAGTGAATTCGGCAATAACCGCCGCGAATTCAGTCACCAAACTGTACCCACAGCCATATTTTCTCACCCTGAAGCCGCAACAGTCGGCTGGACAGAAGCCGAAGCACGGGAAAAACTCGGTGATGCTGTTACCATATATCGCAGTCGCTTTCGCCCCATGTATCATAGTTTGACTGGTAAGCAAGAGAAGACAATGATGAAGTTAGTGGTTGATACCAACACTGATAAAGTCCTAGGCGCTCACATGGTAGGTGAAAATGCAGCTGAAATTATCCAAGGTGTAGCGATCGCACTCAAGATGGGCGCAACCAAAAAAGACTTTGACGCTACTGTGGGTATCCATCCCTCAGCCGCAGAAGAATTTGTCACAATGAGGTAATAAATAAGAGTTATAGCGGTTCTCGTTCACGTGAGGTACACCCGTAGGGGCAATTCATGAATTGCCCCTAGACCTTGCGATCTAATTTTCCACCGCATCTGAGTGGGAACCGCTATATGAGTTATGTTTCCATTGAATTGGGGACTGGGGACTGAGAAGATTTGAATGGGGATTCAAAACCCAACCAAATCTTACTTAGACAATTCCCTAGTTCACTAAGCCTTTGGTTTATAAGTTGAAGCAACGTGTAATTCTTTCAACTGTTTAGCATCTACACTCGAAGGTGCATCTGTTAATAAACAACGTGCTTGTTGTGTTTTCGGAAAAGCAATTACATCACGAATAGATTCTTCTCCAGCTAGCAACATCACCAAACGATCTAAACCGTAGGCGATGCCACCATGCGGGGGTGTACCATATTCAAATGCTTCTAAGAGAAAGCCAAATTTACTTTGCGCTTCTTCAGGAGATAACCCAATTGCTTCAAACACTTGCTGTTGAATTTCTCGCTGATAAATCCGTAGACTTCCGCCGCCAACTTCTACGCCGTTGAGTATCAAGTCATAAGCTTGGGCGCGTGCAGTCTTTAAATCGCTCAAATCATCAGGATGTGGTGCTGTAAATGGGTGGTGCAGTGCTTCTAGACGCTTTTCGTCAGCATTCCACTCGAACATTGGGAAGTCTGTAATCCAGAGTAAGTTGATTTTTTCTGGATCAATTAAACCAAATTCTTTAGCGATCGCTTGCCGTAGTCTATCTAAAGTTTTATTAACTGTAGCAGCTTCCCCTGCCCCAAACAACAGCAAATGTCCAGCTTTTGCACCTGTGCGGCGTAAAATTTCTTGTTTTTGCTCAACGCTTAGGTTGTCTTTTATCGCGCCAATGGTGTCAATTTCGCCATCATCTCTGACGCGGATAAAAGCTAAACCTCTAGCACCGGCTTCGCTGGCTTCTTTAAATAAGTCACCGCCTGGTTTAATACGGACATTAGAAATTACATCGTTACCGTTGGGAATGGGGAGAATTTTGACGATACCACCATTGATAACAGTGTCTCGAAAGACTTTGAAACCAGAGTCTTTGACGATATCTGAGACATCAACTAATTCCAAATCATAGCGTGTATCTGGTTTATCACTCCCGTAACGTTCCATCCCCTCCGCGTAAGTGAGACGAGGGAAAGGGCGCTGTAACTCAATGCCTTTAACGGTTTTGAAGATATGGCAAACTAAGTTCTCGTTTAATTCGATAATTTCTTCTTGGGACATGAAGCTCATTTCCATGTCCAATTGGGTAAATTCTGGTTGTCTGTCGGCGCGTAAATCTTCGTCACGAAAGCAACGGGCAATCTGATAATATCTATCCAAGCCAGATACCATCAGCAATTGTTTAAATAACTGGGGTGATTGCGGCAAAGCATACCACTCGCCAGGATTGACGCGACTGGGTAGAACATAATCCCGCGCCCCTTCTGGGGTAGAACGGGTAAGTATTGGGGTTTCGACTTCGATAAAACCTTCCAAATCTTCTAGATAACGACGCATCGCTTTGACAATTTGATGACGCAGTTGCAAATTTTGTGCCATGCGATCGCGTCGTAAATCTAAATAACGATATTTTAGCCGCAAATCTTCCCGCACTGTTTCAGTATCAGCTACAGAAACTTGGAAAGGTAACTGTTTGCGGACAGCATTGAGGAGTTCAATTTTATCGGCGTAGATTTCTACCTCGCCTGTTGGGATGCGGATATTCAACGATTCTTCGGGACGTTGTGTTACCCTACCAGTTATTTTGACAACATATTCATTTCGCAGGGCGTTCGCCTGCTGGTATGAATCTGGGGTGCGTTGCGGATCGCTGACAATTTGGACAATTCCAGAGCGATCGCGTAAATCTAAAAATATCACCCCACCGTGATCGCGGCGACGGTCTACCCATCCGTAAAAGGTAACTGTTTCTCCAATATGTTCTTTTCGGAGTTCGCCGCAATAATGAGTTCGCATAAGTGTTAGTTCTGTTTGTCTGGGCTAGATTGGCAAGAAAATGTCAAAGCCTTCCCATTATCTAGCATCAATAGTAATTGTAGTAGTTCTGGTGAAATAAAAAATGAAATAATCTCATATATAAGGAAAGCCATAACACCCGAAGGCTGGGTTTTACATACACAGGAAGGTAGAAAACTATCACATAGACAGCAGCAATTACCAGTTTAATAGATGCCCAGACACGATTTGGTTTAGTCCGAATTGAAGACGAGCAGTTTTTCTCAGAGTGATCTGAAGGATTAAGCTAAAAAACATCTAATTTGCATAACTGAATTAAACATAAGTATTGTGGGGTGGGCAACATGAGCACCCTAATTATGCAAGTTAAATCTAAAATTACCGAAGCTGAAAAAACCTCCCTGGATGTACTGTGGCGCAGATATCTATATCATCGTGCTGAAGCTGATTTGTTAGAGGGGACGGTGATATTGTTGGTGGTGTCTACCTTACTAGCGATCGCAAGATTTTACGATCCTCTTTTTGAAATTGTCGCAGAGTCATCAGCAGAGTTAGTGCTGGATGATGGAGAGGAGATACAGCATGGACGGATTGACGTTTTGGTGCTGCAAAATCAGTTATGGGTTGGTGTTATACCGTTTCTTTATGAAGACGCATAAAAAGAACTCCACCGCCTGCGGCACCTCCCCAAGGCAATTCACAGGATATGGCAGTTTAATTGGGGAGATCGAATAAAACTGTGGTCATGTAATTTTCTGCCCAAACTGGGCCAAAGGCTTTTTCTAATACGCGGCGGGTTTTATCGTTTTGCTGCTGTTTGGTGCAGTAGTTGTGTTGTCCGGCGATATTTTGTGTGACTTGTTCAACTGAAACGGGATGTGAGGCGATCGCTTGGGTGCAATGAATGTCTAAAAATTCTCGCACCCGCGAGAGAAACATTGTTTCTTCTTCTGGAGAACTGGGGCGGACAAAGATGCAAAAATCTGAAAAAATATTTCCCCATTCAGGTAATTCACGGGGTTGGGAAAAGTTAAGCACTGTGAGCTGTGTCAGTGCAGAAGTATAAGATTCTGGTAAGGTGCGTTCTAATTGAATCGGCGAAAGGTCTGCGATCGCTGCACTAATTTGACCTCTACCCCCAACTAAATCGCAACCAAACATCGGCAGGTTGTATTCTGGACGGGGAAACATGACGCAGTGCAAAATATCCAGCATATTGCCGATTTTCGCCAATTCCAAGTGCATTTTCCGAAACTGGGGCGTTTGATAGCAGCGATTTTCAATCGTCAGTTTTTCGCCTTCTAGTCTACCTTCCACATACCCCAACTCATCAGGCAAATGGTAGGGGGATAAATCCAGGTGCTGATGCCAAGCTGCCTCAATACAATCAGCTAGCTGACGAATTAGGGGATGTTGTTGCTCACGCAGCGAGGGCATAGAAGTAAATGACATAAGCTAGTTGGGAATGCGATCTAGTAGTCAGTCTACAACCAGTCGTGCCATACCTGTTGTGGTTTGCAATATAAGCAAACACTTGACATTAGTCATTAGTCATTGGTCATTGGTCATTAGTCATTAACTTTGAGCAAAGGACTATTGCCAGAAATCAGTGACATCGTATCCCAATTCTCCTAGCATCTGCCGCAGCAGGGGTAAACTTAGTCCAATTACATTGCTGTGACAACCTGCGATTTTTTCAACGAATAAACTACCAAAACCCTCAATGGCAAAGGCACCCGCACACTTGAGGGGTTCACCTGTGGCAACATAAGCTTCAATGGCCTTGTCGCTCATTTGAGCAAAGTAAACTCTTGTAACTTGTGACTTGACTAAAGTACGGTTTTCCTGTAAGTCAATTAAGGTGTGACCTGTGTATAAGTCGCCAAAGTTACCTTGCATTATCTGCCACCGAGCGATCGCTTCAGAAGTGTCTGCTGGTTTGCCATAAATTTCACCATTCATCGACAAAACTGAATCACAACCCATAATCAAAGCCGATTCAAACTGCGGGGCTACAGTTTTTGCCTTGTAGTCGGCAAGAGTTTTGACCAATTCTGCTGGATCACTTAGTTCAATTTGCGACTCATCAAAGTCACTAGGTCTAACTATCGGTTCAATACCAACAGTTTGCAGCAAGCGTCGTCGGGCTGGGGAAGCTGAGGCAAGTACAAAAGGTGGAATTTTCATGAGATTTTAGAAAAACTTATTAATTGGGCATTGGTGATTAAATATATTCTCTATCCCCACTCCCCATTCCCCAATTAATATACAGAAAAAGAATTAACAACCTCATCAATCATTCGTTTAACTCTTTGCCAGCGTTTTTCAGGAATTGACGCGTTGAGGGTAAAAAGTTTACCACGACTTACAGCAACACTGGCGATGTTGTGTCGTTGCTGTTGATTGGGGAGATTAACCTCATACTCTAAAAGGTAATATATTTTACCGTCTACTTCTCGCTGTACGGCATTGACTAATTCCGCCGAACGACCAGAGTCAGGAGGCGCGAGAGCCGCTTTTCCCAATTTATATCCTACTTCTGTTGGGGTTCCCAATTCTGACAAAGTTTTGCCTTCTGGAACTGGGCTAATGACAACCGAAACATTTTCAGAAACTTCAATCAAATCATGGAAAACCACATCTGGCCCATTGGCAACTTTCACTTGCAGCCAGCCGTTAGGATATAAAAACTGATAGCCGTCACTAGTGTCTACAAAGCTTTTGAGTCCAGCCGCAGCCGCTACATCGGAATTACTCAGACTGAAGCTCAACGCCAATAACAAAATTAATACAATTCGTTTCCACATTTATACAGATTCCTTTGGGCTGGAGACAACACTAGGCTTGCATCATTTCTCGTCTTTATTGTCCCACCAAGCGGGACGCTTCGGATAACTCCGTGCCCTTTGCGTAAACCTCTGCGTTTCAAAAAAAATCTAGTAAATAGGAGAGGCAGATAATTCTACCTCTCCTATGGGGATAAACTAATTACTAAAAGCTAGGGAGCTTTTAGTATTTGTTGGGTTTGTGAACAAGAAAACTGAGAATTTGGCACTGCTTGATGTTGTCAAAACCCACAACCCGGATATAGCTGGTGTTGAATTGAGAACGGCAAGCTTGAACTTCGCTCAATACTTCTTGAGTGGATTTAGCACCGAACAAAGGCAGCTTCCACATTGTCCAATATAATTCTGTTGGCACAGAAGTTTCGTTAAACTCGATCGCTGGAATATAACCTTGATTCAAAATGTACTGAATCTGCTTGGCAATTTGAGCGTCAGAAAGGGGGGGAAGATAAGAAAGGGTTTCGTAACGACGTTCTTTTGGTAAAGTTTGCATAGTTTTTGAGAATGGGTTGCGATTTTTTACTACTAGGTTGACCGAACTAATTGGATAAGTTATCCAAATTCGGATCTGAAGTTGCTTGCTGTTCTGGTTGCAGGCTGGGGTTAGATGTGTCTATTCGTGTGATGCGTTCTAAATGCTGGCGACGCTGTTCCATGTTGGCTTGCTGAATGCCAGTGCGAACCATTTCCGGTAAAAATTCGGCAATTTCTTCGGCAATGTGTTCTCTGACAGTCATGATTCGCAATGCCAAATCCGGTTTTTCTCGCAACAGTTGATCAATGTATGACTCACCATTCTGAATTTTGCCAGACGAAAAGTTATGCAACCAAAGTTCTAATGGAGGATTCGTTTCGCCTAGCTGTGCCAATACTGTCCTTAGAGCCTGATAAGTCAGATAGCTTTGGAGAGTTTTGGCTGTGTCCTTCGCAATTTGCTTAAGATTCATGCTTGACCCCAGCCTAAAAAAGTAAAAAGTAAAAAGTAAAAACAAGGAATGGATATTTTCTTTTACCTTTTACCTTTTAACTTTTAACTTCAAGATCAGACGGTATCCATTGCTTCAAACTCGAACTTGATTTCTTTCCACAGTTCGCAAGCAACAGCCAGTTCAGGAGACCACTTGGCAGCTTCGCGGATGATATCGTTACCTTCACGAGCCAAGTTACGGCCTTCGTTACGAGCTTGAACAACGGCTTCCAAGGCGACGCGGTTAGCGGTTGCACCAGGAGCGTTACCCCAAGGATGTCCCAGTGTACCACCACCGAATTGTAGTACGGAGTCATCACCAAAGATTTCTACCAGCGCGGGCATGTGCCATACGTGGATACCACCGGAAGCAACAGCAAATACTCCAGGTAGAGAAGCCCAGTCTTGGGTAAAGTAAATACCACGAGACTTGTCTTGCTCAATGTAGTTTTCACGCAACAGGTCAACGAAGCCCATTGTGATGCCACGCTCACCTTCCAACTTACCAACTACGGTGCCAGTGTGGATGTGATCGCCACCAGACAAACGTAGGGCTTTAGCCAATACACGGAAGTGGATACCGTGGTTCTTTTGACGGTCGATTACAGCGTGCATCGCCCGGTGGATGTGCAGCAAGATACCGTTGTCGCGGCACCAACGAGCCAAGGTAGTATTGGCGGTGAAACCTGCGGTGAGGTAGTCGTGCATGATGATGGGCTGTTTGAGTTCTTTAGCGTACTCAGCCCGTTTCAGCATTTCTTCACAGGTGGGGGCGGTGACGTTGAGGTAGTGACCTTTGATTTCACCGGTTTCAGCTTGAGCTTTGGCAATAGCTTCAGAAACGAACAAGAAGCGATCGCGCCATCTTTGGAATGGTGCGGAGTTGATGTTTTCGTCGTCTTTGGTGAAGTCCAAACCACCTCGTAAGCACTCGTATACAGCACGTCCATAGTTCTTAGCAGAAAGACCCAATTTGGGCTTAATGGTACAACCCAACAAAGGACGACCGTATTTGTTTAACTTGTCGCGCTCAACTTGGATACCGTGAGGAGGTCCTTGGAAAGTCTTGATGTAAGCTACTGGAAAGCGAATATCTTCTAGACGCAATGCCCGCAGAGCTTTGAAACCAAACACGTTACCAACAATTGAGGTTAAAACGTTGGTTACAGAGCCTTCTTCAAACAAGTCCAAAGGATAAGCAACGTAGCAAATGTACTGGTTGTCTTCGCCGGGAACTGGTTCGATGTCATAGCAACGACCTTTGTAGCGATCGAGGTCGGTGAGCAAATCTGTCCACACAGTTGTCCAGGTACCTGTGGAAGATTCAGCCGCGACAGCCGCACCTGCTTCTTCGGGAGGAACACCAGGCTGAGGTGTCATACGGAACGCAGCTAGAAGATCGGTATCTTTTGGTGTGTAATCGGGTGTGTAATAAGTTAATCTGTAATCTTGAACCCCGGCTTTATACCCAGATTTGCTCTGAGTCTTCGTTTGAGCGTAAGACATAATTTTATCCTTCCCTGAAATCACTCTTTCTTAATTATCAAACCACGTTTTGTGCAACTTTCCCTCACCCCGCTCTTGCCCCCTTGAGCGAGGGGAAGATTAGGAAAAACTTTTGTTAGGAGTTGCCTTTGGCAGAGGTTAGCAGTTTTTTTGCGGTGGACACTTTGGTAGCGGTGGTAGCCCTCCTCACCAGTGTTTTCCCCTTCTAGGGGTACACGACCTAGCGCTTCTACTATTCCCTCTTGCTAAAAATCAAAATTCTTTTTTATCTCTTCTTCGCACCCGACTAAACCTTCTCAATTTCACTAAAACTTCCGCACTTGGCGGCTAGCATTTAGATGGATAATTCCCCCATAAATTAGGATATTCAGGGGATTGGGCTGGTTGGCACACATTCCCGCGTTTACACTTCTCATATCTTCCCCGTTCATGGAAAAGATACCAGAAAAGAATTTACTTGACAGAGATTTAGGAGAGTGGTGAGTGAACGATAAAAGAATTGCACACCACGCGATTTGTAACTTATTTCACAATATATCAAGAATTCGATAAGTTATTCTTTGAAAGTTTTTAACTTATCTATTTAATTTTGTTATTACATAAAGATTTAAACATTTTGTTACAAAAGCTTTACAAAGTGTCATCAGTGGTATCTGGGGAGTAGGGAGATCAGGAAGATGAGGGAAATCTCAATACCCAATGTTTAAAAAATCCCAGCTAGGGGAACACTGGAATTAACCCAAAGCTAGCTTAGGTAAAGGCTATGGGTACTGTCTCCAAAGGAAATGTTACCGTGGTATTGTTTTGCAAGCGTACTAGTTTATTGATTACTTCTATTTTGCTGGGGTTGATAGCTGTGCCAAGTATGGGATGGGCACAAAAAACTCCTGACATCAATTCATCTGATTTAACGCCCAGTTACCCACCTTCTGCACCGCCACCGCGAGTAGAACCTTTGCCGGATGAACGGGGAGTGCAAGAACATTCGCCGGAAACTGATTATCGTGTCGGTAACTTACTAGAAGATGTTACAGGCAATCTTTGGGTAGGTTCTTGGCGCGGACTATCGCGGATTGATCCTAAAACTGGCAAGATTATTTCTCGTGTTAGTTTACCGAATGTTGCCATTGGTGCTTTAGCCCAAGACAAAGTAGGACGCTTGTGGGTGGGAACTTATGAGGGACTAATTCGAGTTGACCCCCGCACTAGCGAAATCACCGCACAGAATTTATTTTTGCCTTCTAAACGGGTGTTGTCGCTGTTACTTGACAAACGGGGTTATTTGTGGACTGGAACCGATAGCGGTTTAGCTCTCATTAGTCCTGACCAAGGCTTGATTATGACAACATTAAAAAATCTGCCTGGTGTCAGCGCTAACACCCTGACTTTAGATGCTGAAGGTCAATTGTGGGTTGGCACTCTTGATGGATTGGTGCGGGTAAATACTGCTAGTGCTGCGATTATGAAGCGGATAACCGATTTACCAGGGACGACTGTACAAGCTTTGGCTATTAGTCCAGAAGGGTTAATTTGGGCGGGAATGCCAAATAATTTACTAGTTATTAACCCAAAAACTGGTGCAGTGTTACGGTCTGTAACTCACCTGCGTGGGCGTGACGTAACAGCGATACGTTTTGCTAAAGATGGTAGTGTCTGGGTTGGTACTAGTAATGGTTTGTTACGATTAAATCCAAATACAGGAGCTGTGTTAGACGCAGAAGTTGCTGGACTTCCTTCTAGTCGGGTTCTTACCCTTGCACCTGACATCAGCAATAAATTATGGATTGGCACTAGTGAAGGTTTAGCTTGGTTAATGCCCAAAACCAACAGTGCAAAACCCCATCTTGCTTTTAGTCACGCTGTTAAATGAGGGAATGGGGAGTGGTGAGTAGGGAGTGGTGAAATTCCCTAATCCCTAATCCCTAATCCCTACTCCCTACTCCCTACTCACCACCGAGAAAAATGGCAATCACTACCCAGCAATTAATTCAATGGAAACAACAAGGACGTTCAATTGTGGCGTTGACCGCCTGGGATTATGCGATCGCTCAACTCCTCGATGCAGCTGGTGTAGACTTAATCCTTGTGGGTGACTCTATGGCAGTAGTTCTAGGGTATGAAACAACACTGCCAATCACTTTGGATGATATTATCTATCACGCCAAATCCGTGCGCCGTGGGGTGAAACGGGCATTAGTAGTTGTAGATTTACCATTTTTGACGTATCAAGAAAGTCTCCAACAAGCGATGCACTCTGCTGGGCGGGTGCTGAAGGAAACGGGCGCTCAAGCGGTAAAATTGGAAGGTGGCTATCCAGCGATCGCCCAAACTGTGGCTCGTTTAGTAGAAGCCGGAATTCCGGTTATGGGTCATGTGGGTTTGACACCGCAATCGGTACATCAATTGGGTTTGCGCCAACAAGGTAAGACCCAAGAAGCCAGTGAGAGAATTTTACAAGAAGCGATCGCTCTTGAACAAGCCGGTGTATTTTCTCTGGTGTTAGAGCATATACCCGCAGATTTGGCAATGCAGATTTCCCAAAAATTAAGTATTCCCACAATTGGCATCGGTGCAGGAATTCACTGCGATGGACAAGTTTTAGTTACTTCAGATGTCCTCGGACTTGTAGAGAAGCACCCACCATTCGCCAAAGTTTATACAAATTTACGCGAGACGATTACCAAAGCTGTACAAGATTATGCCGCAGAAGTGCGAGAGCGGAAGTTTCCTTAATTGAAACAGGTTACTGGCTAAGATAATAGGATGAAAATGAGAGCCGATCTTTTGGGGAGTGGAAAAACTGAGCGATTAGTGACAAAAATCCGGGTAGTTGGAATTAAGCCAGAGATTTGAGCTATTTCCGACAGCAGCCCCACGCCGACCAAAGTCTTTACAATTTCGTTGTTGACTCAAAAAGTATTTCTCGACTTATGACGAATCAAGCTCCTATCCCGGTTATTGTCAACGGTGCTGCTGGTAAAATGGGCCGTGAGGTGATCAAAGCAGTGGCACAAGCGCCTGACTTAAACTTAGTGGGTGCAATTGACCACAGTCCTGAACATCAAGATAAAGACGCTGGAGAGTTGGCCGGTTTAAGCGAACCCCTGGAAGTGCCGATTACCAATCAATTAGAACCGATGTTGGGGTATGTGGCTGGCGACAGAAAATCTCCTCCAGGGGTGATTGTAGACTTTACCCATCCAGATTCAGTTTATGACAATATTCGTAGTGCGATCGCCTATGGTATTCGTCCTGTAGTTGGTACCACTGGGTTAAGTCCAGAACAAATTCAAGACTTGGCAGACTTTGCTGACAAAGCTAGCACTGGTTGTCTAATTATTCCTAATTTTTCCATTGGGATGGTGCTATTGCAACAAGCTGCGATCGCCGCCTCAAAATATTTTGACCATGTGGAAATTATTGAACTACATCACAACCAAAAAGCCGATGCTCCCAGTGGTACTGCTATTCAAACAGCGCAGTTATTAGGAGAATTGGGTAAAACTTTTAATCCTGCTCTTGTAGAAGAAACGGAGAAATTGCCAGGAGCTAGAGGTAGTATAGCAGATGAAGGGATTAGAATTCATAGCGTCCGCTTGCCGGGATTAATTGCCCATCAGGAAGTGATTTTTGGCGCAGCCGGACAGATTTATACTTTACGACATGATACGAGCGATCGCGCTTGTTACATGCCAGGAGTGCTACTAGCGATTCGCAAAGTCTTAGCGCTAAAGTCGTTAGTATATGGATTAGAAAAGATACTTTAAACATACAATTGGGCACTCATGTTAGTACCACTGACTCGCCAGAAATTTGAACAAGTTGTCCCCCTAATTGCCACTGGTTTGCAGTACAAGTACTACTGGGGGAAGTTCTCAAATTTTTTGCAACGGCTGTTAATTTCTGTAGTTGCCGTAGTCGCTATTTTGCTTGTAACATTCCTTTTCAAGCTTGAGTTTGCTTCAATAGTATTTGTGCTAGGGATAGTTAGCGCTTTTTTTTGGCTGTGGTATCCGGTGTTTCAAGCAAGTATGCGGAATTTGCAATGCCGCCGTTATAAGTACGGCGGCTTTTTCCGTGGTCGAGTCCTAGATTGGTGGATTACAGATCAGTTAATGGGTAAAACCGAAACAGTCAACAACAAAGGCGAATTGGTGATTGTAGAAAACCGAGAAAAACAGATAAACTTAGAGGTGGGTGATGATACAGGATTTACTATTGAATTTGTAGCACCATTACGTGCTGCCCACAAAATTATTAGTCGCGGCCAAATTGCCGAAATGGTAGTGATGTCAAATCGCCCAGATTTGAGCAGTATTGAAGAATTCAGCGATATATACTTTCCCAGTCGCAACTTGTGGGTTAGCGATTATCCTTATCTGCGGCGGGATTTCTTTAATGAAGTCGGTCGTCGCTTGGGTGAAGATCAACAACAAAAACCGCGTCGTCGGCGTCGGAGAGTAGAGGATTGAAATGGGCATTGGGGATTGGTGATTGTGTTCTTCAAAGTATTGCCGAAGTTCCTCCGCTTTCTTAAGAACAACTGTGGAACTAATTTTTACTATCTTGTACGTCTGGGTGCAGGTTCTACGTTTTGCCTAATAGTCAAGCACGCGCTGATCTTGGACTTGTTTCCGCAAAAGTTACACTACTTCTCTTTTTGACAAAATGTTAGATAGGACTTACGCAAAACTACACGCGGTAGGGGTAATTCATGAATTGCGCCTAAGAACAAAATCATTCTTTTCGGCTATTGTTTGCGTAAGTCCTGTTAGAAACCACGAAGATATTCTTCCCAGTTTACGTCTGTGCCTACCAGCTGAATAATTGCCCGAAGGGTCTCCAAAAGTTTGGTAGGCTGTGTATACAACAAGTTCATCAGTCGGTTACAGAGATATCGATATCGTGATGGCAGATACATCCGGTAGAGTTCGTACATCCAAAACCCTTGTTGGGTCTCATTATCATAGTCACCAAATTGAGTCCAATATTGAAAATGCCGATTGACCATAGCTTCTTGTTCCACAGTCAATAGCACACTTGGTACAGGAAGGTACATAAATGATGGCTGGTCTGGTTCTGAACACCATTCATTTGGGATACACTGTGCAGGAATTTCAATCTGACCTCGTTTAGAAACATTGACGAACTCACTATCTGGAAATCTTTTCTGAAGGTCTTTTTTGCTTTGGTAGGTTAAATCAGTACAGCTTAACCAGGAAACGTGCTGTAAACCTAAGACTCCCGCAATTTTAGACCCGATTTCTTCAACAACTAAATCCGTTGCTAGGTTTTGCAAACTAGACGCAGTAGATTCATTGATGATTGCTCGACTGAGCAAATTATCTAAAGGTGCTGCAAGTTTTTTGAACAACTGATTATCTTCTGGTTGATAGCTCAGGCAAGCTAATTCTATATCTTTGTCAAAAAACTTGACCCAACAACCGTGTTCTGCAGCAAAGGCATAGTGAATCAGAAGTTGAGTATTGTGCTGAATAAGCTGATCAATCGGCCCACCCGCTTCTTCTAGTCCCTCTACAATAAAGGGAATGTATTTCCCTGAACTGGAAATAACCATTCCATAACGGTTTGACTGCTGAATTAAAAACTTAACATCTTTTATGTTTGAGGCTAACAGGTGATAACTATCACTGAATTCACTCATGAAGATTTTAAATTAAGACCTTAGACATAGTTTATCTACTGAATTAGGACTAGCCCTTTCAAGGTGACTCAGTACATTAGACTTTTGTTGGGTGGAGCGGAGCGCAACCCAACTGATTATCAGGATGTTGGCTTTGGCAAAGCCTCCAACGCCACTTGCTACAACGCGGGAAACCCGCGCAACGCAGCGGCTCCCCAACCGACAATTTTTTTGCAGCATTAAAGCCATGACAGGTTACTACAAGACTACCGAGATTTTTTCAGAAATCAAATATGATTCCTATAGACCGAACAATTTAGAAATTGCAGGCAATAATTTATTACCCGCTTCAACAAGCGTTGCGATCGCAGGTAAGCCTGTAAATATCCCTTTCAACATGATGATTGCATTTTTTGCCGTCTTTTGCTTAGTCGATTCTTGAGGATTTTTACCTGCTTCTGCTAAAGCTTCTACCTGTAACAATGCATCAGCTTTGTCTGTTTCCGGCAAATCTGAAGACTGTGAAATTGCCTCGTGCAACTGCGTCAACAATTCTTTAATTCCTGGTTTCTCGGCATCCGGTGAATCAGGTAACTCATTGAGGGCAATACTCACATTACCGCTAATAGTTCCCAGGTTGGCAACCGAACCACCGCCAGCGATACCGCTAACATTACTGCTGCCTTGAATACTGATGCCACTGATATCAGACATGATGGTATTTCCTTGTGTATAAGATTTGGGATGCCCAAGTGCAGTTGTGATCATATTTTTTAAATCACTAATATAACTATCTTTTTCTACCAGCAATAATTGCTGACTCTGCGATAAAGCTTTGACTTGATTATAATCATCAAAATATTCGGCACTCAGTTGAGATTTATTGCTCCCTACTGCGGTTTTGGCTCTGAGCAAGATTTTATCATCGCCGCGTTTCTCCATTGCCACGATTTCTAACTCGGCTTCTGGATGTTTTTCAGCGAGGGTTTTGAAAGCTATGGCAACGGCGCGAGGGTCAACATTGAAAGGCTCATTTTTGCACTTTTTATTAAAACGCGATGTGCGACTTAATATTTTGACCTCTCTCCAAACCTCTCTCCTTTTAGGAGAGAGGCTTTGAATCTTACTCCCCAACGCTAGTAGGGAAGGGGTTGGGGGTTAGGTTTGAGAGAAAGTTGCACATCGCTTATTAACTTTTAGCTAGTCGGGTGCAGTGACTTGCTATGCTGTTTACTGGGTTGTTTGAGTGGCTGTGAAATGATCTGCCGACTACTTAGGGCTTGCTTTTGTCGCAAGTCATCACAAATTGCTTGTAAGTCGTAGTTGAAAGCCTTTGCATGTTCTTCTCGAATTCTATAAATTTCTTCAAGAATTTCATCTTTCCACATATCTACTCTCCCATTAGTTCGTAGGGTGTACAAAGGGTTGGTAACTCGTATCCAGCATCAAGACTGATTTGGGCTAGCTTCTTCTGGATTTGAGCATTAGCAATATGCTTACAGTTCCACGTTAATAGATAGTCCAATCCGTAAACTGTAGCCGCCGCAATATGAAGCGCATCATCAGCGGCTTTCGGTGGAAGGCTACTTTTTGCGAGAAATTGTGCTGCTAAATTTTGAACGGCTTCACTGACTTCAAGCAAAGGAAAATCACGCACTATTTCAAGTCGCTTCGTTGCTATCTCTGTATCGCCTTGTGCTACTTCATCCAAAACCACTTGAGAAATGTAGAGCATAAACTGATTGCGACGTCTGTCCCACCATTCCCGCGTAGCTTCTAAATTAGCCATCAGGATCAAGTTGTTGCTGGGTCTAGCAGTCAAGTAGCCAACAATACTGGTTTCGATGTAAACAGTTTCGCTCATCACATTGGACGCACATCTTGGTCTGCTTGATTATGTTTCAGAATAGCAAATAGCTCAACCACCGTTGGCTTAGTCACTTTCCCCATAGCATTGCGCGGTAATTCTTCAACCGTCAAAATTTGGGTTGGCACTTTATAGACAGCCAATCGCTCTTTTGCCCAACTCCTGAAAGATTCTAATGTTAAAGCTTGTGACCCTTGCAATACTAACGCGGCACAAACCCGTTCACCCCATTCTATATCTACAACCCCAACCACTGCACATTCCTGAATATCTGGATGCGATCGCAGTACTTCTTCAATTTCCAGAGCAGAAACTTTATACCCTCCAGTTTTGATGATATCTACACTCATCCGTCCCAGAATCCGGTAGTTGCCGTTCTCAACGACGGCGGTATCTCCAGTACAAAACCAGCCATCTTGGAAGGCTTTGGCCGTTGCTTGGGGGTTTTGCCAATATTCTAGAAACACTCCGGGGCCTTTAACTTGGATCTCTCCTGGTGTTCCTGCTGGGACTAACTCTCCGTTTCCATCCACTAATCTCACTTCAACATGAGGTAGAGGCTTCCCTACATAACCCGATTGCCGTTCACCGTGTAAAGGGTTCGATAGCGCCATACCAATTTCCGTCATGCCATAGCGCTCAAGCAGAAAATGGCCGCTGATAGTCTGCCACTTATCTAAAACTTGAACTGGTAACGCTGCCGAGCCAGAAACCATCAGGCGCATCTTAGTACAGCCTTCTGACATAGTTTTTTGGCGTTCGCTAGAGGCCTTTTCCCAAGCAGCAATCAGCTTTACATAAATCGTCGGTACTGCCATAAATAGGGTTAAGTCACCTTCACAAATTCGCCTCCAAACGGTTTCGGCATCAAATTTGCTCAATATATAACACTCCGCTCCAGCCCATAAAGCACAAGTCAATACATTGACAATCCCATGAATATGATGTAGGGGCAGGATATGTAAAATGCGTTCGCTAGATGTCCATTCCCAAGCCGCGATCAAACTAGTCACTTGCGCTTGAATATTTTGGTGAGTTGTAACTACACCCTTTGGTTTACCTGTTGTACCGCTCGTGTAAAGAATTAAGGCGCGTCTAGTGATATCTACCTCTGGGAGGCGACGAAGATTATGTGGAAGCGTTTCTGAGGTGAGGATAAATCGCAAATTTTGTTCTTGGGCGAGCGATGCCTGCGGCGGTAAACTACGCAGTATACCCTCAAAATTAGGATGAGCAACAATAATCGATGCTCCAGAATTGGTAATTACATACTCCAATTCGGGTCGCGGGTAGGAAATACATAGAGGTACAGCTATACCACCAGCCCGCCAAATTCCCCATTGAGTGGCTACATACTCAAACCCAGGCGGGATGAGAAAGGCAACTCGCTGCTCGTGTAAATCTTCTGTATTCTCAAGAAGACCTGTTGCTATTTGACTGGAAGTGTGCAGCAAATCTCCATAAGTAAATACTGTATCTGTTGTAGCGTTGGCGCAGCCACTTGGAACGATAATCGCTGTTTTATCGTTGTATTCTTCAGCACGAATAATCAATGGGAGATTCACGTTTCTTTACCAACTTCGGGTTGATTCACTCTACTTAGTGAAAGCATATAGCAATGTGGTGTTGCTGAATCTGGTACTTTTGCAGCTGCATTGCGATCGCTCAATATAATTCTGTATAAATATAACAGAACCCAGTTTTTTTAGTGAATTCTGTAATTTATCACTAATGATTTAGTTTATTCAGCCTTAGGAATGAAATAGTTATGTCTAATTTTCAAGTCTCTGGCTAGATACAAAAGTAAAGAATGAATAGTTAATATTAAATACATAAATTACAGCTTAATTAAAATTGCTGCTTTTAAATTCTTAAAAGAAGATAATTTGATGTTTTCCGAGGAGTCAATAATGAATATGAAGTTTCAAAATTTTCGCAAGTCTGCTGAGTTACTTGGCGCTATTTGCGGGGGATTACTGATTAGTCTGCCAGCAATTCCTCAAGTATTAGCACAAGAATCTATTCCCAAAATCAACCCTTGTCCGAGAATTTTCTACGAAGAACCACATAATAATCAGGTTGTGGTACCACAAGGATGTCCTCCCAACGCGCTAACACAAAGACTAGCTGCTCAAGGGCTTCTTCCCGTGGCTGCTACCCCATCACAAGAGCAAACAGGATTGGGTGTCGGCGGTGAAAGTCCCGAATCAAGTGCTAGACCACCACGCCCAGCCCCTGGAGAAGCGGTTTCCACTGACCAACCATCACTGCTGCAACCACGGCAAGCCCCCAACGCGACGATCGCACTCACTGATGGTAAGGTTAATGTCAGGTTGGTGAATGACACTGCGGCTAAGGTAACTTTCCAAGTGATTGGCGATACGGCACCGCGATCGCTACAAGGTAAATCAGATGTAACACTGCAAGGTCTAAGGACACCGATAACGGTAACATTTGAACGAGAAGATGGCGGACAGTTGATAGTGACTCCACAAGCTTCTTCAGAGCCGGGAAGCTTAGAAGTTACATTTAATGAAGCCACCAATGCAGCACAGGGTAGAAGTGCTATGAGAATTGAACGAAATGGTTCAGTGTTTTTGAATTAATCAAATAGCACTAAAGTAGGGGCAATTCATGAATTGCCCCTACTTCTTCTGAAGCATTTTAGTTAGCTGATCCTGTAATTGCACTTCTTGCTTGCTGTCTTCCAAGGTCCGCGCCAGTATAATCGCCCGTTCGTAAAAATTGCGGGCAGTTACGTAATTACCTTGTTGCTTGTATACTTGAGCGTAAGACTCAAAAGATTTCAATTCTTCTCGCAAATTTTGCAACTCTTTAGCAAGTGCTAAACGTTGCTCTAATAAGTCAAAGGCGCGTTCATAGCGTCCGACAGCCGTGTGAGCCGTAACTAAACCATCAATTGCCCGTAATTCATTGGTGCGATCGCGGTTATTTTTAGCTGTCTGCATTGCTTCACCATAAGTAGCAATGGTATCTTGATAATTTCCAGATGCTAAATAAGCATCACCTAAATTATTCAAGGTATTTGCTTCACCGATGGCATCGCCAGTCTGACGGCGGAAAGTTAAGGCATTTTCGTACAATTTAATCGCCTTGTTGTAATCTCCCAATCTGGCACTTACCAAACCCAAATTACTCAAAGAAAGTCCTTCACCTTCAATATTTTTGACACCGTGAGCAATTGCGAGTGCATCTTCAACAGTTTTACCAGCAGCAGCAGATTCGCCTCGTAGCAGAAAAAACGTACCGATATTATTCAGCACAAAAATCTGAGCTTGCAAGTCTTTAGTATCACGAGCGATCGCTAATCCCCGTCTTAAAGCATCTTCCGCCTCTTTTGAGCTACCAAGCTGGATATAAGCCTCAGCAAGCAAATTATAAGTCAGACCTTGTGCTTTCAGGTCACCAATTGAGTGATATAGTTCTAGTGCCCGCAAGCAAGACGCAATTGTTTTGTCGGCAGATCCTGAAGTGTACTGTTGTTCACCGATACTCAGCAAACTATCTGCTTCATCTCTTGATTCTCGCCCAACGGAACTATTTAAAGGTCGATGGAGTTGTTGCGTAATATCAACCGCACCCGCAGCTATGGGACTCAGCAAAAAATTAAACAGTAAAAAGCTGTGTAAAAGTATCTGCGGACGAGAAATTGCACGCCAGTTGCTACAACTCTGGAAACCAGAGCAACGCGCCGACTTACCTACACAAATTAAGCCTACCTTTTGCCTGGGACATACAAGCCTTTGTTTCATAAAAATTACCCGTAAAGTTGCGGGTTTAAGTAAAAGGTCTAAGAAGAAGTTTTAAGTTTTTAAATGGAAGACAGTCAATATACGCGTTTATACTTAAGTTAGAATTGAGCTAAATCTTCCCCAAAGTATATGTCGCGGATATCTGTGGGTAATTTGTCCTCTAGTATACGATAGCCTTCCTGGAGAAAATTGGCTACCTCGCTAGGAGCGATCGCTTCTCCTTCAGCTTGCAGATAGGCAGCAATTCTAGTTTCGCTCCAGTGGAAAGTTTGAGCCATTAACACGATTAATCGTAAAACTGGTGGTAGTTGGTCTAAAGCCTTTTCTACATAGCACCATAGCGGCGGCGAAGTCGCTTGAAGGGAATAATGAATTGCTTCTGTAGGTGGTAGTTTAATGTCGTTAATACAAAAAGCTGTGATATTAATTAACCAATTTTGCATGGTTAAGGTTGACTCACCTGATTCCGAGTCAGTTAAATTTAGTCCACCGAGTTCGTAATAGATATGTCGCCAGGTGAGGGCAAACAGATAATCTGCCTGCACAGGCGATCGCGCTGAATGCCGAATTAAGGTATACACTATGGGACTATAGCGGCAGAAAATCACTGTAAAATACTTTCCAGCATCTGGATAGCGCTGAAACAGAGTCAGTAGTTCATGGTCACTGTGATGAAACAGCGACTTCACCAGTGGGTGATTAGCTTCGGGAAAATGAGGAATTTGCACAAGCCTTTGAGTTGATAGTTGTTAAAATAGTTTTGGGAATTGAACTCCCGTAGTTAATCGCATAATATCTTGGTGTTGACCAGTTTGTAGTCCAGACTCAGACTACTTGAGTATTGATAAACTAGAAACAAGGACTTAATTCTAGTCTTAATCGACAGTCATAAAATCAACTCCCTTATAGAATCCTTATTTGTTCATGGTTATAGCAGTTAGTGTGATCTCGTTCCTGCTCAGTCCCCTTACTTTAGGCTCCTTTCTGCCTTCTTTGCCCTTGGATAGCCTATTCTCCACCCAAGGCATTATGGTGATGCTGCTAGCGGCTTACGCTGGTGCCATGTGGATGTTTCTCACCAGTGCCCCAAAAGTACACACTGTAATGGTGTCAGATTTGGAGATTGCTCGACAGTTGTATGAAGGGCTGCTAGATTTGCCAGCAGCCGAGGTGCCATTGCACTACTACTACAACTACGAACAAACTCTAGGCGCAACTGGCATTGATCCACTATATATGTCTACTGGGCCGAGCTTGTCTAGCAAAATGATGAATAATGGCAACGATGGGCTGTGGTATCAATTGAAGAAAAACACCCAGCTACACGTGATAACTGGCGCGAGTTTAGGTATCAAAAATCAGCAACGCCACATTTGTTTTGACCACGATTGCCTAGAAATGATTTTAATGCGAGTCGAAACGCGTGGTTTGAAATTGAAGATTCGTAACCAGAAACCCCTGAATTTTTTAGTCAAGGACTATGAAGGGCGGGTGATTGAGGTGGCTGAGGTAGCGAATTAATCCTTAGTTATCAGATTATTTTACGTTTGGTGGGGCGTAACTTGCCAACCTAGTACAAGAAGGCAAAAGTAAAAAGGCAAAAGTAAAAAGAAAGAATGCTTATTTTGTAGGCTTTCTGGCTATTTAAAATGGTTGCTTTATTTACGCCGTGTCGTACTAGGTGTAAATAAATCAAAGTTTGTAGTGAGGACTTTAGTCCTAATAAACAAACTCTGCTATGAACGATGAATCGCTCACTACAAAACTTTATACAACTAGCCCTTTCAAGGTGGGTAAAAATTTTGGTCAAAAAATTCCTCTTTAATCTCTTTACTCTGTGTTCTCTGCGCCTCTGTGGTTAAATAAATTACTTTTTAACCGCAGAGGCACAGAGAAGCCAGTGCGTTGGGCGGGTTCCCCGACTTGAAGCAACTGGCGCAACACAGAGAGAAAAAACAGATTTTAGTAGTCACCTTGAAAGGGCTACTTTATACAACTTACGCATTGACAAGAAATTCAAAATATGAATAAGGTTGAAAACCAGATATTTGGTAAGGGCACAGCAATGTTCCCTACAGCATGGTCTATTTACGATCGCAGGATAGTTAAGAAAAGCCTGAAACAACCTATGCATCGTTAATTCATCTCACGATGCATTTGTACACTGCCTAAGCCCTACTTTAATTATTTACGCCGACTTACTTAATCGTTCCAATATTGTTTTCTCACCGTAAACCGTGGCAAATAAAAGCAGCCCAGTAACGAGGATCTGAAAAGGGAAATTGCTGAGTAGAGTTTTCGATTTCTATAATTTGTCTGTTCAATTTGGTATACATATTATATTCAAGCTTCCATTGCTCATATTCGATAGAATCTGAAGGATATTTTTTTCTATTTACTATAAGTTCTTTTTCTCTTCGTTCTACTTCCTGGAATATTTTATTTAGGTCTATTTTTGGAAATTCTCGTAGCTGAGTTTGCGCTTTCTGTAAAGCTTCAGGACGGTTTTTACCTTCTTGTCGCTGCTGATAGTAAAAAATGGAAAATAATGCTGTGGCTAAATCATTGACTGACCTGTTCAATATTATCCAATCTATCAATACCAATTGTCTTGCAGTAGGCATTGCCCAGATTGATTTTAATTCCAGCCCATTTTTTAGGAAATGTCTTCTGATTATATATTTGCAAAGCATTTTGATAGCATACAATCGATATTTTCAAATTCTCCGATTGGTCACCACAAATTTTGTCAAGATAGGCATTTCCTAAATTATTTTGTGTATCTGCCCACCTTTCATGAAATTTTTCATGGTTGTAAACTTGCAAGGTATTTTGATAGCAAATAATAGCAATTTCCAAATTATCGAATCGATCACCACGAATTCTGTCAAGATAGGCATTTCCTAAATTACTTTGTGTATCTGCCCACCTTTCAGGAAATTTTTCACGGTTATACACTTGCAAGGCATTTTGATAGCAAATAATCGCTGTCTCCAAATTTTTGGATCGTTCTCCACGTAGCCTTTTACAGTATGCATTGCCCAGACTGTTTTGAGCGGTAGCCCATTCTTCTTGATATATTTTGTGGCTGAAAACACTTTCAACCATTTGGTAGCCGATGATCGCAATTTCCAAATTAATAGCTGGAAACCCCAAGGAAAAATCCTGAATTAAATTGCTGAAGTTGACAATATCTACTGCCATTGCATGTGCTTTTTCTGCATCTACTCTAAACAGTGTATCTAATGCCCAACTTCGCCAGACTTGAATCAGCTTATCATCCAGTTTGTTCAGGTTAGTTTGCAGTAATGAAGAGATTGCCTGGGAGTTGCCGTTGCTGTCGTGGGTCACCTGCAATACCTCAAGCAAGAAATCGAGATAGTATTTGTGGTTTTGTATTCCTTTTTTTTGTTTTTGAGTACCGAATCCTTTTGCCATCTTAATTCAGCTATTTTCTATTTATGGTTATCAAATATTTCTGCCAACTTCTCTAGCAATTCTTCAGCTAAATCCAACAACCCAATTTCATCAACTTCATCATTACTACTTCCGCGATTACTTTCTGCAACCGCCACGCCACCCACTAACATATTTTTGACAGCAAAAATCCGATCATCTTCTTCAGATAAACTCAAACATCTTTCCAACTCAACAGCAATTTTTTGTAGCGATTTATCTTTTAGCTGCTTTCTTAGCCTCACCGCTACCAAGTCATCACTTTGCAGTAAATTAGTCACTAATTCTACAAAACTTTGCTGCCCATCTTCGTCTTCTCCCCATGTTTTTAGCCAATCTCCATCAACATCATCACAATATAAATTAGCAGCTTCAAGCCCATACTTTATGATGTCATCCTGCACTTTTTGAGCAGCTTCTACAGCTTGTAAAAGATTGTCTAATCTCTGTTGACGGTCAGATTGTTTTTCCTGAACCATAAGGACTCACTTTGTTAAGTAATAACAGTAATAACGTGGCTATACAAATCCAGTAAATGCAATTGAACGACAATTATAAATTAAGTTTTAAATAACTACCTATACTGAGATTATCGCTGTTAGATAATAATATGTTGACTATAGCAGTTATCGTTTACGTGATGTACACCCGTAGGGGCACGGCATTGCCGTGCCCCTACACCTCGTGATGTAACGTTGTACTGCATCTGAATGGGAACCGCTATATCTGATTTACAAAATCAGTTGCACGGGGATTGTAACTTAAAAATAATCCTCTATCTATTGCCCAAAAAATTAGTGTATTTTCCCAATCATCAAACTTTTCTTGAGAAAATTCTTCTGAGACGCTAGTGAGTTGAATACATAGTGGACTCTCTTGCCTACTGCTAACAATTATATCAGTTGCCATAGACAGGTCTGCAACATAGCGTAATACAGTCGTACCGCCAGAACTTTTAATATTATTAGCAATAGAGCCAATTAATTTGGCATCCTCCTGATTGAACTCCCCTGCCATCAGTTTTCGTCTCCAAATATAAAATTTAGGGTCGTTTTCACTCAACCATTTAGGAAACAAGTAGCCATACCAATATTTTAAAGTTGGATTCAGTACTCTTAACGTTGATTGCTGCTCTTCTTCAGATGGTAATGATTTAAGTCTCAGCCAAACTTCAGCATCTTGGAGCATTTGTTGCAAAAACAGGATGACAAATCTTTTCGCAGTCAGCGAACCCGGTTTGACATCTTTCACCCAGCGATTAATCTCTTCTAACCTTTTCGCTAAAACAGGATCTATAATAGATGCTTCATCTATGAGTAATCTTAATTGTGTTTTAATTTCTTTGGCTTGCAAATAATGATAAACCTCAAATCTGTAGTATATCGCTAAAATTTTAAAATTATTTTATCAGTCTAAATAATAAGTGGAAAACTCTCTATCTTTAGATTAGATATGTAGTACCAAGGTAGACTGTAGTCTGTGTCATCCTAAATATCTGCCAACTTTTCTAGCAATTCTTCAGCTAAATCCAACAACTCAATTTCATCAACTTCATCACTATTTCCACGATTACTTTCTCTACACGCCACATTAACAGCCAAAACATTTTTCACCGCAAAAATCTTATCTTCTTCAGATAGACTCAAACATTTTTCCAACTCTACAGCAATTTCTCCGATTGTTCTTGAACCTAAACGCCCTCTTACTTTCACAGCTACCGGCTCGTCACTTTCAAGTAGTTTTACCAAAGCTGTTTTCAGTCCATCATGTTCACCAGAAAACTTCTCAACAGCGACACGCACATATTCCCGGATGCTCATGTTTGCCGCCAATGCTTTTTGGAAAACTACATCTGGTACATCTACCAGCAACACACCTTCGTTATCACTAGCTTGATATAAGTCATCCCCTTGTTTGACGGCTACCAACAAATCTGCACCCAAGGTATGTAAATAGTGCAACACTGATTCCAACTCATGTTCCTTTAACGCCGACTCCAACTTGGACACAGCCGCCTGCTTTACTCCCAGTTTTTGGGCTAGCTCTGCCTGAGTCAATCCTGCTTTATTACGTATTTCCCGCATAGCATCAGTAAGATATAGACGCAGATACTCTAACTTTCCCGCCAAAATCACTTCTGGCTCGTCGCTTACCTTCTGCTGCAACCAAGCTTGAAAATTAGGTTTTTTCATCAATTTTCCCTCTGCTGCAATTCACGTAATCTTACTCTTGCAGGCTCTTTATCTCTATCTTTAATAGCGTTGTCGTATTTCTTCATAAAGGCGTGCAGCACTACAAACCGTTGAGGAGTAGCAGCCGTTAAAATAAACCTTGGATTATGTTCACTCTTGGTCATACGTAACTCATACAGGTTATCTTCAAGTTTCTCAAAGATGCCACTGGTGAGTGATGCGAGTCCTTTGTTACACAGATAGCCAAGATTAACTTGCAAACGCCTGGTTTCTGAAGGACTCAGTAATGCCTTTGGTGGATTTTCTGATTGCTCCTGTTCAGGAATCATCCTAATGAAAAAAGCAAGCAAATCTTTGGGGATTTCCCCATTGACATCTTGATAAAGTTCCCAAGTCCAATTCACTTCGTACCTCAAAGTATAGTATTCCTTATAAGGAATGTCAATATATTATTCTTTATAAGGAATATCGCATAGATTATGGGAATGCAACTAAAATGTTCCATTTCCACTCAGGCTAAAATAGGTAAATCCTCTAACAAAAATGATTTATGAACCAGCCGATATCTGAGAGAGTGCGCTGGACTACCGCCGACTTAGAGTTGTTTCCAGATAACGGGAATCGCTATGAAATTATTGACGGAGAATTGTTTGTGACTAGAGCGCCCCACTGGAACCATCAAAAAACTTGTGTCAGAATTAGCACTTCCTTGGATAATTGGTCACAGGCTACTGGTTTGGGAGAAGTTGTGACTGCTCCAGGAATAATTTTTGGCGATAATGATAATGTGATTCCTGATGTTGTCTGGGCTAGCAATGAAAGATTGCCTTTACTTTTAGACGAGGCGGGACATTTGACGGGTGCGCCAGAACTGGTTGTAGAGGTGCTATCTGCTGGTAGTGAAAATGAAAAGCGGGACAGGGAACTAAAACTTAAGCTCTACTCATCACGAGGTGTCAGAGAATATTGGATTGTAGATTGGCGCAAGCAACAGGTAGAAGTATATCGACGCGAACAAGCGAGTTTAAAGTTAGTTGCCACCCTATTTAATGGTGATGAATTGAATTCACCTATATTGCCTAATTTTACTTGTGCGATCGCTCAATTATTTACTTAAACAAATTAGTCAATATTTATTATTCTCATCTTCCCTCTGGAACTATAGCGGTTCCCATTCAGATGCGGTACAACATTACATCACGAGGCGTAGGGGCAGGGCACTGCCCATTGGTGTCAACTTAACGTGAAAGTTAGTTAAGAGAAAGCGTTCTAGAGTTGCCCTCATCCCCTAACCCCGAATCCCAAGATGGGAGAAGGGGAACTGGAGAATTATGCTCCCCTCTCCCAATTTGGGAGAGGGGCTGGGGGTGAGGGCAAAACTCATGCAGTCAGGAGATTTCAGCTTAACTTGACACCAATGGGCACTGCCCTGCCCCTACGGGTGTACCTCACGTAAGCGAGAACCGCTATAAATCAGAATGGGATATGAAGGAATATATTTGTTGAAATTCAACTTCACTTTTTAGTAATGGACAGAGGAGAAGGCGCAATGTCTCAGCAGTACTCAATTGAGCAAGTTACTACGAATCTGGATAAAATTTTTCAGGAAGTTGAACAAGGTGAATCGGTACAAATTACGCGGCAGGGGCAGCAAGTTGCTGTGATTCTGCCTACGGCTGAATATGAACGTCTGCTGCATCGAAAGCTGGGTTTTTGGGAATCTGTGGAGCGATTTCGTCAAGAAATCATAGAAGAAGGAACGGAGATTGATCCCGATGAGGTTTGGAAAGATGTACGCGATAAGTCTCTTTCTGAAAATAGCAAAACTGCTTTTAACTGTGCTGTAAAAACTCAACTTTGGGCAATAATGGATCAGTCACAATACCCACACCACTAAAACCCCAACGTTTGAGCAAGTTTCCCAACTGTGTACGCGCAATAGATTCCACAGCAAAGCGATTTGCCACTTCTGCTGCATGGGTGTTGAGATAGCTAAGAGCATCAAAGTTTTCCTGAAACAGCAATAAATAACCCGATGTTTCAGCGTCAGGACGAGCGATGAGATAATTACCGTCAGTTTTTGAGCGCACCAAGTAATAGACTTCGGACAGCATGGAGATGTGGATGGGGAGAGTCGGGGAGAATTCCTAACTATTGCTAGTCAGTTGGGGTTGCTTTTGTTTGGGAAGTAAAAAATCCTGCAAATAAAAAACTAGAGGAATATCCTACAGCTTTAGCTTCCGAGTATCCCTCAATGCTCTAACATCAAAATGCGAAATAAATATTTATCCAAATTTGCCACTGACGTAATCTCGGGTATCTTCCTGCTGAGGATTATTGAAAATTACTTCTGTTGCGTCGTATTCTACCATGTAGCCGCTACGGGTTCCTGTCTCTGAAGTCCGAACATTAAAAAAGGCTGTCTTATCAGAAACACGCGCTGCTTGCTGCATGTTATGGGTGACAATGACGATAGTATATTGCTCTTTCAGTTCGTGAATCAGTTCTTCAACCCGCAAGGTGGAAATGGGGTCAAGAGCGGAGCAAGGCTCATCCATCAGTATAATTTCCGGTTGGACTGCGATCGCCCGAGCAATACATAACCTCTGTTGTTGTCCACCAGATAAAGACGAGCCACTTTGTCGTAGTTTATCTTTGACTTCATCCCACAAAGCTGCTTTTCTGAGACTGCTTTCTACCAACTCATCGAAATTACCTTTGTAACCGTTGATTTTGGCTCCAAAAGTAATATTGTCATAAATTGATTTGGGAAATGGGTTTGGTCTTTGAAACACCATCCCAATTCTCCGGCGCACTTCTACAGGGTCGATGTCGGGTGCATACAAGTTTTTATCGTAAAAAAGTATTTTACCTTCTGCCCGAAATGACTCAATCAGGTCATTGAGGCGGTTATAGCATCGCAACAACGTACTTTTACCACAACCAGAAGGACCGATAAAGGCTGTCACCTGATTTTTCGGTATATTTAGCCAAATATTCTGTAAGGCTAAAAACTTGCCGTAGTAAATGTTGAGATTTTCAGTGCGTAAAACGGTTTCAGTGTCATTCACTGTGCTAGTGTTGGTAGCCATAAATTAAGTTTAGTGTTGGTTTGGGCGATGGGTATCTGGACTGTAGATGGTATGTTTAGTAAGCTTTTTGACGAGTTGCCCAACGAGCGATGATACTTGTGATTAGAACCATCAATACCAAAATCAAAGATGCTGCCCAAGCTAGAGATTGCCAATTTTTAAACGGTGAAATAGCATATTTGTAAACCAAAACAGCCAGGGAAGCTGTTGGTTGGAATAAGCTATCAGGCCAAAAGTTAGAAAACAGAGCAGTAAATAGTAAAGGTGCGGTTTCTCCAGACGCTCTAGCGATCGCTAGCGTTGCTCCAGTTACAATTGTTGGTAGGGCTGCTGGTAAGACTACTTGACTTACTGTTTGAAAGTTAGTCGCTCCTAAGCCTACAGATGCTTGTCGCAAATCTTGCGACACTAACTGCAAGGCTTCATCGGTAGTTCGCAGAATAATTGGCAACATCAAAATTGCCAGTGCAAAGCCTCCACCGAGAGCTGAATATGATCCTAAGTTTAACTTTACCAGTGTCAAAACTACAATCCCATAAGCAAATACCCCAGCAATAATCGAGGGGACTCCACTGAGGACGTTAGCGGCAAAACGTACCCATCTAGCTACTTTCGCCGAACTAAATTCTGTGATGTAAATCGCCCCCAAAACTCCAAAGGGGATGCTAATCAAGGCAGCAATTCCGACCATTAGTAGTGTGCCTAAGATTGCATTACCAAAGCCTCCTCCCTTTTGTAGAGCCTTGGGTGGCAATTCAACAAACACAGCCAGATTCAGACTGCTAAAGCCTTTAATAATCACGTAAGAAAGCACTGCAAGCAAAGGTAAAAGTGCCAATACTCCGCAGGTAAATGCGACTACGGTCATCACTGTATTAAACAGTGTCCTCTGAGACGTGGGAGAGCGAGTTAAACTGCGCTCTGGAAAATTAGAAGTCATAATTTAACCCAAAACTAAGCTATATTCGCTTGACTCTCACAACGATCAACTCTGCCAGAATATTGACTACTAGTGTCAAGAAAAATAGTACTAAAGCCGCGTACATTAAAGCCGCAACTTGCAAACCACTAGCTTCTGAGAATTGATTTGCCAATAGAGAAGAAATCGTGTTGGCAGGTGCTAAAAGAGAGAGACTGATGTTGTTGGAGTTGCCAATTAACATCGTTACAGCCATTGTTTCTCCCATTGCGCGGCCTAGTCCCAGCATCACAGCACTAACTATGCCCGAAAATGCTGCTGGGATGAGAATTTGCAAAATAGTTTCCCAGCGCGTTGCTCCCAGTCCTAGAGAGGCTTGGCGCAAACTGGGGGGTACAGAAATCAAAGCATCGCGGGATAAAGCTGTGATGATGGGCAAAGTCATAATCGCTAATATGACTCCCGCCGGCAACATTCCTGGCCCTGTAGGAGAAGTACTAAAAAATGGCAGCCAGCCAAAGTAAGCATTGAGCCATTTTCCCAAGCCGGTTAATATTGGTACTAAAACGAAAATACCCCACACGCCGTAGACAACGCTGGGAATAGCTGCCAGCAGTTCTACTGCGAAAACCAGTACCAGTTTCAGTTTAGCGGGTAAAAAATCCTCGCTCAGGATAATAGCAGTACCAACGCCAATTGGGACTGCGATCAGCAGACCAATAAAAGAACTCAAGAGAGTTCCATAAATTTGAGGTAGCACCCCATAGCTATCATTAACCGGGTTCCAAGTGGTATTGGCTAAAAAGCTAACACCGTACTTTTGGATGGCAGGCCAAGCGCCAATTGCCACTTGTGACCCGATCCATAATAAAGTGCCAGCAACACCAAAGGCGAAAATTTTCGTCAGCCAAATAAAGCCCCGATCTAGGGACTTTTCTACTTCAGAGCGGTTTTTAATCGCTGATGAAAGATTTTGAGAATTTGTAGTCATGAATACAGACTCTAACAATTAAATCAGAGAAAAATGGGGGAGGCGAGCAGATTAGTTAAATTGTCGCCTCATCATCTATTTAAACTGATACATTAATAACCCCGTGTTCAAAGTTACTATTAATTAGTCGTGTTTAATGCTTACTTGCTAGCGCTAGTACCACTACCAACAGAGATTTTATACTCTGGACTGATTTGATCGGCAGCAGCAGCAACCTTTGTGATCACGTTTGCCGGTAGAGGAACATATCCTAATGCACTAGCCTGTTTCTGACCCTCAGTTAAAGCGTATTCGATAGTGGCTTCAACTGCTTTAGCTTTTGCCGCGTTAGCATATTTTTTGTAAGCTAAAATCCAGGTGTAAGTGACGATAGGATAGGAATCAGCGCCTTCTGGATCGGAAATGAAGACGCGGAGGTTTGCCGGTAGAGCTACTGATTCCAAGGTTTTAGAGGCTGACTCCTCACTAGCTACAACAAACTTACCGGCTTTGTTTTCCAAATCAGCAAACTTGAGACTATTTTGTTTGGCATAGCCGTACTCGACATAACCAATAGAACCTTGGGTTTGTTGAATTTGAGCGGTAACACCTTCATTACCCTTAGCACCGACTCCCGTAGGCCAGTTAACAGTTTTGCCGTCACCAACTTTAGTCTTCCACTCTGGGCTAATAGCGCTGAGGTGTTTTGTGAACACACCCGTAGTTCCGCTACCATCGGAACGATAAACAACTGTGATCGGCTGTTTAGGAAGTTTTGCACCTGGGTTAGCCTTGGCAATTTGGGCATCATCCCAAGACTTGATTTTGCCTAGTAGAATATCAGCGTAAACAGCTCGTGATAGTTTGAGTTCTGGAACATCTGGCAAGTTGTAAGCTAGCACGATGCTACCAGCAGTCACAGGCAGTAAAATAACACCCTTATCTGCTGGTACTTTCTGGATTTCTTCATCCTTCATCGCCACATCGCTAGCACCAAAGTCTACAGTGCCTTTGATAAATTGCTCAACTCCAGAACCGCTACCAACTGAGGCATAGTCAACTTGCAGATTCGGATATTTTTTGTTTAAATCAGTGAACCAGGTATCATACAGTGGTGCTGGAAAAGATGCACCAGCCCCGCTTAACTTTACGGTTCCACCAAGGTCTAATTTAGCTGTGCTAGAGGCAGCAGTATCTGTAGCAGTACCAGAAGGAGTCTCCTTGGTGGCTGTACTATCTGGGGTTTGCTGTCCGCCACAAGCTGCTAGGCTTATTGTCAGTGCTAACACTGAAATTGAACCTGTGAGGCGATGAATTTTTATTACACTAAGACGTGAGAGCATCGCTATCAATTTTTTTAGTAACTTTTCAGGTGAGCGTTTCCAAGATAACCCTAAAGGGGAACAATAAAGATTAACAATAGGTTAACAGAGCAAAAGAAATGCTTGTTTTTTTGATGAAGAGGAAACCCTTATTAATAATTTCGCTTGATATTTTTTATACTCTTGCTTTAGTTTTAAGATACAAACAGCACCACGGTAAGTTAGTTCCACGTATTTACAAAATTTTATTGATAGTGTAATTTCATTGGTCAAGTCGTGAAAAAAGTATGTAAATATAAGCACTTCGTAGCCAATTTTAGGCAATGCTCTGAAAAATTAGTACAAATACTAAGTTCCAATGATATTGATTTTGAGATATTTCAGATCAAATACCAGAATTCAGAACACGCCTCAGTCAAGAGAATCAGACAGATACATACCTAAGTCGCAATTCGCAGAACTGAAAAATTACATACCGAAAAGTCAAAAGAAAATATGCTAGTTCTATAAGATGTCAGCACAAATTTCATTTCAATATTAATGAATATACTGGTTGCTGTTGGTTTTCCCTTTTGCTTTTCCTTGGTTGCCTGATAAATGTTTGCTGCTTCCAATCAATTACTATGGTCTATGATTGGCTTACTCCTGACAATGGGTGGCACTTTCCTAGAAGCTTATGGCATCACCTTTCCTTGGAGTTGGAGTCAGCACGGAATTCAGACTTTTTCTTTAGGTGTCACTTTTCAAATTGGCGCAGTATTGTTGGTGGGTTGTCTAGGGGGCAAAAATGCCGGTGCGCTCTCGCAAATTGCCTACTTAGTTATGGGTTTAACCTTATTACCTGTATTTGCCGATGGCGGCGGTATTGGTTATGTCAAGCTATCTCAGTTTGGCTATCTACTAGGCTTTATTCCTGGAGCTTGGATTTGTGGCTTGTTTGCCTTTAAAGCTAGACCTCGACTAGAAACTCTTGCCTTTAGTTGCGTTTGTGGCTTGTTAACTCTCCACATCTGCGGTATTACTTATTTGATTATTAGCTATTTTTTTCAGTGGAAAGGCACAGAAAATCTACCCTTGATGCAAGCAATCCTCAGATACTCCTGGTTTGCACTACCAGGTCAACTAACAGTGGTCTGTGCCGTTACTGTAATAGCATACATATTGCGTCACTTAATGTTTTATTAATTGATTCTGCTTTGTCAAAAGCTCATGACCAATGACTAATACTTCGACTTACCTCGGCTTCGCTCGGCACAAGTCGCTCAGTACAAGTGACCAATGACCAATGAATAATTCACCATGCGTTTAAAAAATCGCTTTTTCTGGATTGCTGCCTTCATAGCTTTTTTCTTAGATCAAACAACAAAATACTGGGTGGTGCAAACCTTTAGTTTCGGGCAGACACTACCACTGTTACCTGGGATATTTCATTTTACCTATGTCACTAACACGGGTGCCGCTTTTAGTCTGTTAAGTGGCAAGGTAGAGTGGTTGCGCTGGCTATCTTTAGGAGTGAGTTTAGTATTGATAGCGTTGGCCTTGTTTGGCCCAACGTTAAATTTGTGGGATCAATTGGGCTATGGCTTGATTTTAGGTGGAGCGATGGGTAACGGTATTGATCGCTTTGTTTTAGGCTACGTCGTTGATTTTCTTGATTTTCGCCTAATTAACTTTGCTGTATTTAATGTGGCAGATTCATTTATTAGTATCGGTATTGTTTGTCTGTTAATTGCTTCTTTGCAAAAAACACCGACTTCAACTGGTAGGTAAGATTAAAGTAATTCGTCATTACGAATTACGAATTAATTAAAGTATTAAGCCTGGGATGGTTAATCCCAGGCTATTGATTACTGAAACCCTTGCTCAGTCTTATATGCGAAGACTTTAACTATAAGGTTTTAGCGATTTTTATTTGTGAGCTTAGACCAGTTATGCCAACTGGTGCAAGAAATAAAGATGCACTGGCGATCGCTGATAGCAAACTAGTATTCAGATTATGCCGCAACTTCTAATTTAATTACCTGTGGTAGGAGTTTTTGGCAAACTAGAGCCGGGAGTACTGGGAGAGCTACCTGGTTCAATACTGCTGCCAGGAGTGCCAGGAGTGCCAGGTTGTTCAGGTGCAGTTGAGCTACCTGGTTCAGTAGTGCTGCTAGGAGCGCCAGGTTGTTCAGGTGCGGTTGAGCTACCGGGTGCTGGAGTTAAGTTGCTAGGAGCGCCTGGTGTCGGTGGGGTAATGCTTCCTGGTGCTGGAGTTAAGTTACCAGGAGCGCCTGGTGCCGGTGGGGTAATGCTTCCTGGTGCTGGAGTCAAGTTACCAGGAGCGCCTGGTGCCGGTGGGGTAATGCTTCCTGGTGCTGGAGAGCTTTCAGGAGTGACAGATCCAGGCGGGGTCGTTGTTCCTGGTGTAGTTTCTGCTGGTACTGTAGTGCTACTAGGAGCGCTAGGGGTTAGTGCTGTGCCGTTGGGACAGCGAGAATTGAGCGGAAAATACTCGCACAGAATTTTCATACCTTCTGGCGACATCTTGACTTCCGTTGGTGCGCTAGTGGAGTCGCCACTAGATTGGGCTATGGGGGATTTACTGGATTCGGCTACAGCAATATTGGTGGTGAGTGCCAAAGATAGAGCTGCACCAATCATTGTCAGAGATTTTCCCATCATTCTGAAATTAACCTTAACGGAACACTCGCACTATTAAAACAGACAATAAGATTTAGAAAATCTTCCTAAATGAAGATATTTAGGTTTATTTCAAAATATGTGGATATGTAAAAGGGGTAAAAAATCAATCTGTTGTTTATGGAAAAGAAGTGTTTAAAAATACAACTCCAAAAGCTCTGCTTGTAGTTATTTAACTACTAAGAGTAGATAGAATAAGCATTTTAGAATGGAGGTAAAAATTATGTCTTTGTGAAAAAGTGAGAAAAATAACAACTTACTTCTAGTCATTAAATATATTTAGGTATAAAATAAATCCAAAAACCCATATAGCCAATTTATGCTTTGGCTTATGAGTAAAATGATGGAAGATTAATATCTAAATTGTAGTTCGCCCGATTCTTCACTAAAAACTGTGATGTAAATAGCCGATGAGTTCTCCCCAACCGCCTCACAAGCCACAAACGTTACTAGGTCAACTGACTCAAGCAGTACATACGATTCAAGCTAGGGTCGATTTTTCTAAATTGGCGCTCAAGCCTAATGCCAAAGTACCGGAACTTTGGGTGCAGGATGCGGGGGCGGATAAGGCAGAGGTATATCCACTGTTGGGCGATCGCTATATTCTCGGTCGCAGTTCCAAATCCAGCGATATCGTCATCCGTAACCCTGTTGTCAGTCAAATTCACCTGTCGCTATCGCGGAATTCGACTCATAGCACGCCAGTTTTCGTTATCAAAGACGAAAACTCCACCAATGGCATCTATCGTGGCAAGCGTCGTGTTAGCTCCCTAGAACTGCGTCACGGCGATATTCTAACTCTGGGACCTCCAGAACTCGCCGCTTCTGTGCGGTTGCAATACGTCGATCCACCAGCCTGGTATGTGAAAGCTGCAACTTGGACAGGTTATGGTGTTGGCGGCGTCAGTGCCCTGTTAGCATTAGTAATTGGCGTGGAATGGCTGAAATTTTCAGTCAGACCCCTACCGACAGCTACACGCGCCCCAGTAGTTGTTTACGCCCGTGATGGAGCCACCCCCCTGAGAGAGCCTCGGACGACCTCTCATCTGGACATGAAGCGTTTAGAGGAATTTGGTCCTTATTTGCCTGCTGCGGTGGTGGCTTCAGAGGATACTCGTTATTACTGGCACTTTGGGGTTGACCCTCTGGGGATTTTACGAGCCGTGTTGATCAATAGTCGTAGCGGAGATGTGCAACAAGGAGCCAGCACAGTTACCCAGCAAGTTGCCCGCAGTTTATTCCGCGAGTATGTAGGCAGACAAGATACCCTTGGACGCAAGTTGCGGGAGGCAGTTGTTGCCCTGAAGCTCGAAACGTTTTACAGCAAAGATGATATTTTGCTGATGTACTTAAATCGGGTTTTTTTGGGGGGAGATACCTCTGGTTTTGAGGATGCAGCCCGATATTACTTTGAGAAGCCGGCTAAAGAATTAACTTTGGCAGAAGCAGCAACATTAGTAGGAATTTTACCAGCCCCCAACGCTTTTGATTTTTGTGGGAATGGTTCAAATAAGCTACAAGCGGCTGAATACCGGAATCGCGTGATTAAGCGGTTGCTGGAGATGGGCAAAATTAAACCTGAAGATGCGAACCGAGCCAGACGCTCCACCGTCCAAGTTAGTCCTAAAGTCTGCGAACAGCAAGCTAAGACCATCGCACCTTATTTTTACAGTTACGTCTTCTCGGAACTGGAATCAATCTTGGGGCAGGGAGCCGCGAGAGAAGGAAATTATATTATTGAAACCAAGCTTGATCCAGCCATACAGAGCCAAGCCGAAGCAGCGTTGCGGAATTCAGTGAACAACGGTGGCGCAAATTTTAATTTTTCTCAAGGGGCGGTGGTAACTCTTGACTCTAGTACTGGCAGCATCCTGGCAATGGTAGGCGGGACTGATTACAAAAAAAGTCAGTTCAATCGTGCTGTCCAAGCTAAAAGACAACCAGGTTCCACCTTCAAAATATTTACTTACACCGCCGCTATTGAACAGGGAATTTCACCATCCAAGGATTATTCCTGCGCTCCTTTAACTTGGCAAGGCTTCACCTACAAACCTTGTCGTTCAAGTGCTGGCAGTTTAGATATTGCCACTGGGCTGGCTCTTTCAGAAAATCCCATCGCCTTGGGAGTTGCTAAAGAAATTGGGCTAAATAAAGTGGTGGCGATGGCGCAGCGTTTGGGGATAAAATCATCCCTCGATCCGGTTCCTGGCTTGGTACTGGGTCAAAGCGTGGTAAATGTTTTGGAAATGACTGGTGCTTTTGGCGCTATTGGCAATCGTGGCGTGTCAAATCCTCCCCATGCGATTAACCGAATTTTAGACAGTGGTGATTGCCGCGATCGCAATGATATCAAAACCTGCCGTGTAATCTACTCCTTTGACCAAGATCCAGATGCCAACAAACGAGTACTGACAAATGGTGTCGCCGATGAAATGACTAGTTTAATGCGTGGCGTAATTACCAGAGGTACCGGTCGTAGTGCTGCCCTTGGACTAGGGGAAGCTGGTAAAACTGGCACAACTGATAAAAACGTTGACTTGTGGTTCATAGGTTTTATCCCCAGTCAGCGACTTGTAACAGGTGTTTGGCTGGGAAACGACAACAATTCCCCCACATCTGGTAGCAGTGCCCAAGCAGCTCAATTGTGGGGAAATTATATGCGGCGGATTACAAGGTAAAAAATGGGCATTGGGGATGGTAACTATTGATCTGATAATTGCCAAACACTGTCTGGCAAATTGAGTTGGTCGCACTATACGGAGCTTTTAGCTATTTCGGATGATTTGGCGCGGTCATTTTATGAGCAGCAGTGCATCCAAGATCGCTGGAGTGTGCGGGAGTTGAAACGCCAGAAGGATTCGGCTTTGTTTGAGCGGGTGGCGTTGAGTAAGGATCGGGCGGAGATTTTGGCACTGGCTAAGGATGGGCAACGGATCGAGTCGGCGCGGGATGTCGTCTTAAACCTTTTTCCCACCGACGAGGGCCACAACTATTATATTTCTGTTAAAAAGAGTTTAATCGCGCTAATTATTAAGAGTTAATTATATGACATACTGTTTTGCTTGGAAATACGGGGATAGCATTTACCTCTTGGGTGATACAGCAGCTACTAAATCATCTCTACCAACATTTAGTCACTCAAGCTTTGGTCAACTCCACGATAAAGTTAGGAGTCAGTACGTTGAGGAATCTCTGTTAAAAATTTTACCTATAGCAGCAGACACAGCTATAGCTTTTTCAGGCGATGTTCAATTAGCAACAGCAATTATTGAGTTTCTGAAAGAAAATTTTTGCAGTGCAGAAACTTTTGTGGATTTATTCAGGAAGGTAAATGCAAGTTTGGGGCCATTTGATCCTAAGCGACCTGTTAAATTGTTATTAGCACATGCACCCTCGAATGGTGATCCAAAACTTATCCATTGGGACTCACAGCATGGATTAGACAGTAACCAGTTTGACTACTATACAATTGGAAGCCTCACTTCCTATCATGCCGCTTTAACACCACAAGTGCTATCAGTGTTAGTTAATCGTAAGTTGGCATCGGACAGGATTTTGCCAATAATCATTGCTATCGTACAGTCGTATGGTATCCATAGTAATATCATTGAGCAAAATGTTGGGGGAATTATTTTTGGACTTCGAGTTTGCAATGGGGAAATAATCTGGCAAGAACATACAAACTTTGTTCTATACAATTCTACTGCGGAGAAATTTGAAACCCTTGATTTTATATCAGCCTTTGTTCGTGATGATGTACTAGTTGTAAATTCTTCGATTACCAACGATATTCGAGGTTTCGCGTGTTCCGTTTCGACACCATCAATTCAAGCTTGGCAAGAATCTTGGAATTCTTTTATTGCTACTCATATCAACTCAGATAAGTATCGGTATTGGGTATTCTTGTCCACCGCAACAAAAGTGATTACAGTCCTGCGTCGGGATAATTTCGATAGTGAGAATAATTACTTTAGCTTACAGTACCTTGGCGATGGAAATTTTTCCTTTGGTTTAAGCCCGGAATTAATGGCACTACTGAAGAAACCCCTTATGGATCGTGGTGACGGCAGTCTTCCATTCAGATTGAATTTTTGAAATGCCTGAGCCACAGCAACCTAATCCAGCTACATCTAATATTTAATAAGCTAATGAGCATTTAAGTTGCATAACACCAGGGCTGAAACCCTTATTTTATCGTTGAGCAGTGACTCGACGATGAGCAGAGCGTCAATGACCTTGGTTGTCAGGAGAATCTTTATCTAATAAGGCTTTTAAGCTTAACTCGGTTTTCTGTTCCGATGATACTCATACCCCGGAATAGGGAATAGAGAATTGGGAATAGCAGCAACTTAATTCTCTTCCCCATTCCCCATGCCCCTCAGGAGTGCTGAGTTAGGAGTTGCAGAAACTAAAACATTCGTGTCAATAACAACTTTCATTCTCCGCCTCGGTAAGCTTCAATCTCTGCTGCTATTTCGGCTTCGGTAATATTTTGTACTCCTGGTATTGACTGTGTTTGATCAAATAAATCTCTCAGCTTTTTACTAATAGATGCTCTGGGGTTCTCCTCAGCTAAGATAATTATTTCTACTCGCTGTCCTGCTTGAAAAGGTAAATCAGATAATATTACTTGCTTTGGATCTGTAATGGTGATGTATTTTTTGTAAGCGTTCATAATTCCTTACTGACTTAAAAAACTAAAGTGGAGATGGCATTTTCTTTTTGCTGCTCAGTCACACCCAAATATCGCTCCAGGGCTGGGGGTATGAGTAGCATTCACGCAGAAAACCGGGTTAAGAGATATTACATAAGCAATACAAGCATTTTTAGAAGCTGAAAGCCTTATTTTATCATTGAGTAGTGACTCGACGATCAGCAGAGCGTCAATGACCTTGGTTATCAGGAGAATCTTTATCTAATAAGGCTTTTAAGCTTAACTCGGTTTTCTGTTCCGATAATACTCATACCCCGATTAGTCAGAATTTGCTTGACCGAAGACTTTTAAGGTTTTGACAATGGTTACTTGACATAGTATCAATATTGATACTATTATTAGTTTAAAGTTAATACTAAGTCATGGTCATTTTGTAGAAACATTCTATTTACTGATTAAAACTTGGTATAAAAACTTATGGCACAAATCGAAAAAATCCTTGCTCAGATAAAGAATAATCCTAAGAATGTTAACTTTACCGATTTAATGAAGGTCTGCAATCATTACTTTGGAGAACCTAGACAGCAAGGAACAAGCCATTGCATTTATAAAACGCCTTGGGCTGGAGATCCACGCGTCAACATTCAAGAAAAGAATGGAAAAGCAAAGGTTTATCAAGTCAGGCAGGTTTTAGACGCTATTGAAAAAATGGAGGATATACAAGATGGTTAACCACGAACACTATACTTATAAAGTTACTTGGTCAGAAGAAGATCAAGAATTTCTAGGGCTATGTGCTGAGTTCCCTAGCCTATCTTTTCTCCATGAAAATCGTCCTGCTGCACTTGAAGGTATTACAAACCTAGTACAAGATGTGGTGATTGATATGGAAGCGAATAATGAAAGGATTCCAGAACCAATTGCAGAAAAAAACTACAGTGGTAAATTTCAAGTTCGTATTCCTCCAGAACATCATCGTAGATTAGCTATAGAAGCAGCAGAGCAAAATGTTAGCTTAAATCGCTATGTAAGCCTTAAACTTGCGTGTTAAAGTTTTGGGGTATGAGTAGCATTCACGCAGAAAACCGGGTTAAGAGATATTACATAAGCAATACAAGCATTTTTAGAAGCTGAAACCCTTATTTTATCGTTGAGCAGTGACTCGACGATCAGCAGAGCTTAAATGACCTTGGTTATCAGGAGAATCTTTATCTAATAAGGCTTTTAAGCTTAACTCGGTTTTTTGTTCCGATGATACTCATACCCCGGAATAGGGAATAGAGAATTGGGAATAGCAGCAACTTAATTCTCTTCCCCATTCCCCATGCCCCTCAGGAGTGCTGAGTTAGGAGTTATTTTTCTCCCTCATCCCCCTCATCCCCCCATACTTCTCTACGAGAGGCTGCACCAACGACTTCGCTCAGTACAAGTTCCCCATTCCCCACTCCCCACTCCCCACTCCCCCATTATTGTTGATACCCCTGCCAAGGAGTGACTTCCAGCGTACCACTAGGCTTGAATATCACTTGGAAGTGGGCGAGAGGTTCTTTGTTATTAGGAGCAGCTACATTAGAACCATAGATAGCGTTGAACATCTGGGGAAGGGGTGTTTCCCGGAAATAGTCAAAAGCGACTTGATTGAGTGGTTCATAGTCAGCAATTACACCATTTTTATTTACCGCTACCCGATATTTCAAATCTCGCGTAAAGGTGGGGGTACCAGTCCAACTTTGACGAACTGCATTATAAAGCTTTTGATTTAAACCTTTAGTTATATTCGAGTCAGTAATTTTTGCACCAACTACATCTGGCGTTCTAGCATATCCCCGCCAAGGGCTAACTTGCAGCACACCATCTGTAGTAAAGACTATTCGGAATTGGGCGATGGGTTCATTGGAAATGGGAGGACGGTTAGCAGGATTATAAAGTAGGTGAGGCAGAGGAGTTTGCCCGACTCCTTGATTTGCTTCTTTATTCACCGCCTTGTAACCAACGATCGCACCATCCGCAGCTACACCTAAACGATAGATCAAATCCTGTTGCAATCCTGAGCGTTTAGTCCAAGCTGGATGAATTTGGTTATATACTTGGCGATTCAATGCACGCAACTGGGATGGATCGGTAATTTCAGGAACCGTATTTAAAAGTGCTTCTAAATCTTTAACTACTGGCTTTGTACTAGCTGCGGGTGTTGGTGTGGGTGTTGCAGCTGTGATGGGTGTTGCAGCAGTTGATGCTGGAGGAGTGAGGCTCTTTGTTGTAGAGCTACTTTGCTCGTCTGCTTTCGGCTGCGGTGGCCGGATTTGGGGAGGTGGAATTAAGTTAAATGCGATCGCTGCTACTGCTAAACTTGATACTCCCACAGCAGCAGGAACAGCCTGCCGGATCAAAGCCTGACTAGCACCACCATAGCGTCTAGTAACGGGTTGTAGCTCCAGGGATAATTCTGGTAAAGTCTGGGTATCAGCAAAAAACTGATCCACTGCTTCCACCAAATCAAATAACTGTACCGTATTCAAATCTATTTCAATCGGCGGACGTTTGGAATTTTTAGAGTTAGACTCAAACCCCTCAACAGCACCTTCTGAATGTATGATTAACCTGTGTCGGTTGCTGTCGATTTTCTGAAACTCTACTAGCTCTGATTCCTGGTTATGTGCTTGTGGGTTAGGTACACTACTTAAAAATTCTTGGGCATAGCCACTAACAGCCCTCACCAAACTTTCAAAAAATTCGCGCCCTCCCGTTAGCGGTTGATTGTAACCAGATAAATAGCATTCTGCATTTACCAATATTGATAATTCCGGGCGCATTTCTTGGAAGTGTGCAGCCCTAGTGACATCACTTAACCCTTCTAAAAGCAGTGTACAATTAGGTAGACTATACTTACGTTGAATATTCATTCCACTTCACCGTCAAAAAGACTAATCCAGAATCGCTGCATTCCAGCTGTACCAGTACAAAATAGTAATTGTCCTAACAAATTTATCGCTAGCGCATCTAATTTTTCATCAGAACTTAATGCTAGTACACCAGAACGTCGAGCATTCATCCGGCTCTTAAAATGCGCTCTAAACCGCTCTAGGTAATTAGATAGCCGCAAATTCTGTTCTAATGGAATCTGCTTTTCTTCCATTTGTTGACATATCATTAGTAACTGACGGATGACAACAGTTAAACGCCGTGCTATGTAGCAAGCAATGACCACCAGAGCTTTTGCTTCCATAATAGTTAAGGGACGGCGCATATGCGCTCTTCGTAGCGGGTTAGAACTACGCATCCGCCATAAATTCACCCGATCTTTAACAATTCCTTTCAGATCCAACTCTTGAGCAAAAGCCAGGATTGCTTCAGAACCACCAAGCTCTAAAGCTTCAATTGCCAATAAAATCAGGTCAATTTGCAACCGCGTTCTTCGAGGACACGTTTTGGAAGCGATCGCAGGATCAGGTAAAGTGTCCAGAATCATCGGCAGTGATTCTTGGGTTGAACTGTTGAACGGCGTTAAACTTGCTGAGACATTCATTCTATAAAATACCTTATGCGGTTCCAACAGACTAGATAAAACAAATTTAAGATCGGTAGCCAAGACGAAACCACTAAACTTGTGGCAGTAGCACGACTACCAGGTATATACATTACTTACTCTTTCTACTCAAAGTTTTCCCTATATTGAAATCAAAATTTTAAATCATCAGTTAATTTACCTCATTTATTAGTGCAACACCTTTTCTAGCTTGGTTTAGATTCTAATTATCGTCAATAAAAAGCGAAGCTTCAGCCTCGACCCCCAGCGTATGACATTATAGTGTACGATTTTTCAGGTATCTGAAAATGGGGACTGGGGATTCGGGACTGGGGATTGGGATAGCTATCAATTTAAATTAATAACTCCTCACTCTTCACTCCTAACTTTCCCCACTCCCTACTCCCCATTCCCTACTCCCCATTCCCCATCTTATGGATTTGAAGTCTCTCATTCGCAACATCCCAGATTTCCCCAAACCCGGAATTTTATTTCGGGATATTACTACACTACTGCGCGATCCAGAGGGACTGCGCTACACTATTGACTTTTTAACACAAAAATGCAATGAAGCTGGAATAACGATAGATTATGTCATTGGTATCGAGTCGAGGGGATTCATTTTTGGCTCACCTCTAGCTTATAAATTAGGAGTTGGTTTTATTCCCGTTCGCAAAAAAGGTAAGTTACCAGCAGAGGTTTACTCAATTGAGTATGAACTAGAGTATGGTACAGACTGTCTAGAAGTGCATCAAGACGCTTTACAACAAGGTAGCCGAGTTTTGATTGTGGATGATTTGATTGCCACAGGTGGAACTGCGAGTGCTACAGCAAAGCTAGTGCAGAAGATTGGCTGCGAACTAGTAGGATTTGGGTTTATTATCGAGCTACGGGATTTACAAGGACGTACACATTTGCCGGATGTGCCCATTATCTCGCTAGTTGAATATTAGTTATTGGTCATTGGTCACTTGTACTGCCCTTCGACTACGCTCAGGAACCGCGACTTGTGCCGAGCGAAGCCGAGGTAAGTCGAAGTATTAGTCATTGCTCATTAGCAAACAACAAAAGACAAAGGATAAAAGACAAATGACATCTACGAAAATTTCCTTGGAGACAGGTCGAGATTGGCTAATCAGGCTAGTCACGAGCGAAACTTTTGTTTATGTGGCAAAGCGGCTATTGCAGGCACTGCTGACCTTATTTTTAGCATCAGCGTTGTCGTTTTTTATTATTCAACTCGCTCCCGGTGATTATGTAGATACCCTACGGCAAAACCCCAAGATATCTCCAGAAAGAATTGAGGAAATCAAGCGGCAATTTGGTCTGGATAAGTCTTGGCCAGAGCAATTTTGGCTGTGGATATGGCGAATCTTGACGAAAGGGGATTTTGGCACGAGTTTTATTTATCAACGTTCAGTGGCATCGCTGTTGTGGGAACGGGTACCAGCGACTTTGCTATTAGCGATCGCATCTTTAATTGTGACATGGGCGATCGCCATCCCTCTAGGGATCTTTGCTGCTGTTCAACAAAATAAGCTAGGAGACCGGATTTTACAGGTGATTAGTTACACTGGACAAGGCTTTCCCACTTTTATCACTGCCTTAGCGCTGCTAGTTTTAGCCCAAATCACATCGCCCCTGTTCCCAGTGGGTAGCATGACTAGCATTAATCATTCGGAACTATCGTGGTTTGGCAGAATCTTAGATATCGGCTGGCACATGATTTTACCAACGATCGCACTCTCAATTACCAGTTTTGCCGGTTTGCAACGCATCACTCGCGGCGAATTATTGGATGTGCTACGTCAAGATTACATCCAAACGGCTCGTGCCAAAGGTCTCCCAGAAAACCGTGTCATCTACGTTCATGCACTCCGCAACGCCATAAATCCCTTAATTACCTTATTGGGTTTTGAATTAGCTGGTTTATTAAACGGTGCCTTTATTGCCGAATTTTTCTTCAACTGGCCTGGTTTAGGGAGGTTGACTCTACAGGCTTTACAATCTCAAGATTTATATTTATTAATGGCAAGCTTGGTAATGGGCGCAGTCCTGCTGATTGTTGGCAATTTAATCGCCGACTTGATGCTGAAAGCAGCCGATCCACGCATTCGCCTAGAAAATCTCAATTAGCAGCAATAGTAATGTAAAAAACTTTGAGATTAATTTGTAGTGTAGTTCCATATTAGGACTAAAGTCCTCTCTACGAGACGCTACGCGTAGCAAGATCCCCAAAGGCGTACACTACAAACCTTTAAGGTGATTTCCGAGAAAGAAAATACCTGTGTTGGCGAGTTTCGACACTTCGACTACGCTCACTTCATCGCTTCGCTCAACTCTCGATCTCTTAGTTGGTTGAGCGTACCCCTTCGGGGATATTGCTACGCGTAGCGTCTCCAAGAGTTGTCGAAACCAACGGCGGCGGTATATTTATTCCTGTAAATCGCCTAATTAGGGCTTGCATATCTACTCACCAAAACCTTTCATGACCGATTGCACTAGTGCATTTCAGTATTTTTTTAAGCGGGCGGCGGGAATCGAACCCGCATTAATAGCTTGGAAGGCTATAGTTTTGCCACTAAACTACGCCCGCGAAATTCCAACCCTATAAACATAACACAGCTTTTCTAAAAATTCAAGTATTTAGTTCTAATTGGCAGTTTGAATTTTGATCTTGACATACAGATTGCTCAATTCTGGTTTTGTGCCGTTGTTATTGTGGGCAGCAAGAAAGTTTTCTGTTTTGAAAACTTCATTGAGGACTTGCTCATATCTGCTTTTTTCACTTTGCAGTGCTGCTGGTTCTATTTCTAGAACTACAGCCTGTTTAAAGTTACCATTGTTATCAATTATCAAGCTAGCCAAGAGTTGCGCTGGCTCAAGTCCAGAATTGTGGGCGAGAAAACTTGAGTCTAATTGTTTTGTGTTGCTTCCCCTGTATAAAGCAATAACGTCAGGTAAAACATCTTGTCGGAATCCTCTTGATCGTATCAAGTTAATCACTTCATCTCTAAGTAACGGATCTACTATTACTACCGATGCTCCCCCAGTGGGAGTTTGTGGAGTTTCTCTAGTGGGAGTTTGTGGAGTTTCTCTAGTGGGAGTTTGTGGAGTTTCTCTAGTTGGAGTTTGTGGAGTTTCTCTAGTGGGAGTTTGTGGAGTTTCTCTAGTGGGAGTTTGTGGAGTTTCTCTAGTTGGAGTTTGTGGAGTTTCTCTAGT
>NZ_JBALEK010000037.1:0-147686 GCF_036917815.1 Nostoc sp.
CGAGAGTTCAGCCCTTTGGTGACAGTAATCTGCTGTCGGACTGGATTAGTTATTTACGGACTGATTACCGTGATTCACTAATCAACGAATCGCACTCTTCAGAGAATGGCTGGTCTTGAGAAAACTGAATTGGGACAGGCTCTTTACCAACAAGAGAAAAATTAAAGTGTAAATCAGGTGTTGTTGCTCTACGGAGAATATCTCTGATTTCATAATCCTCCATTGCAACCGACTCAAAATTAAAACGTTTGTAATACCTCTTGTCGGCAGCTTGATGAGGTGCTCTCGTTGTAGCTTGAGGAATGGAAACTACATACAATACATGACCTGGGTTAGTAGTAATCAGTTCTATTTGTTTAATGATAAGTTCGTTGATACGAGGATGAATGTTTGAATTTATAGTCTGTTCTAATCTCTCTTTTGATAAGGCATTAGGATCAAATCCTGTATCAATTTCACTAGGGATCTGCCCATTTTCTTTTATACCGTAGATAATTCTGCCTCCAGCAGAGTTAGCAAAAGCTGAGACATCTTTGCTAAGTTCTATTTTCTTTTTATCAGTAAGTGGAAAGATTGCAGGAGATTCCTTATAATCAAGTTCAAGGCTTTCCTGAACTCTATCCTTAATCATAGAGAGAATAGTTTCTTCAGACCATTCTTTGAGTGGTGTCGTCATCGTTATCTTAAAAGCTCATAATTGAATGGAGAGCATTGCTTATCATTTATATTGACAAGCAATGTCATATTCTAACCTCACTTATCCTCTCGCACAGGCAACGGCATATCCAAAATCTCCATCAGCAAATCCAGACGGGAGGGGCGCGTTAGCAGTGGAACGATGTTCGGCAAACTGTAGTAGTCACCCGCGAAAGTGAACGTATCTACAGGTGCTTGCTGCTGCTTCAATTGACTCTCCACCCAGTTGTAATGAGTACCCACGCGGACAATCACCACATTAGGCATTATCGCCAACTCCCGGCAGTAGTTCTTGTAGACTTCACCGAAATAAGGAGCAGCATTTTCGCCCTCATCCGTCACTATAATAATCTGGTCAACTACCTGCTTCTTCTTCCGCATTGCTTCCAATGCACAGCCGATGCTAGTACCACCCCCTGCATTGATGTGCTGGAAGGCACGTTCCCAGTCGGTCAACTCCTTGCCTTTTGCCGTAACAGCGTAAGGAATAGTGTCAAAGGCGTAGACAAACAGTTCTGCCTTAGTGATACCAGAGATTAGGGCAGCGAGTTGCTTACCGATCGCGATCGCATTTTCCATTGAACCAGACTTATCCACCAATAAAGCAGTTGGACGAGCGATCGCACCGCGCCGTTTCACCTGTTCGTTTGTCACCTTTTCCAGTTGGGCAACGGTGTCTGCGTCAAAATCTCCCGCATCTGCCGCAATCTGTGCTTTGAATGCTGAGACACGCGTACTCTTAGACGCTGCTTCTAGTTTGGAATCAATCAGCTTCTTGACTTGTGGGTGATCCATTGCACCTCTAGTCTGGAGAGACTTGAGGTTGTTGATCGCTTCTTGAGGAGTCATGCTGTTGATTAACGCCACCAATACAACTGGTGTAAGTTGCTTGATTGCACCAATTGCGATCGTATAGGGAATGTTGAACTCCACAATCAGCCGTGCCTGTTCTACGGCACTTTCCGCCTTAGCAAGCTGCTTCAGCACATTTGCTAAGGAACCCTCTGGAGGAGTATCGCGGAATAGAATCGCATTTGCCCGCTCATTTGGCTTGATGTGCAGCGAAGCATATAAGTGCTTCATTGCTTTACGACCTCTGAGCGCAGCGCGATCGAACAGAGCGGGATTGCTCTCCCGTGTCTTCAAGTAACGCCGTACCGCAGTCCGAGCGGAACGAGGCAGTTTATTCTGCTGCTCCTTCATAAAGTCCACCACACGAGCCACTTGATAGGGAGGAAACTCTTGCAGCATCATAAATCCAGCATCTCGGTGTTCAGTTAAATTGCTGGTTAACAAATGAGCAACAAACACTTCCTTGTGATCGCGGACATCACCATGACGGTGATACCAAACTGCCAGGTGTCCGTAGAAGATTGGATCGAGTTCAACAATCAACTGATGAATTTCTGCGACTTGCTCAAGCTTGCGGTGAGGAGTTGTCAGCAAACTATTAAGCATTTCCAAACGCAGATCACGTTCTGCGGTGTTCATTATGAACCTCCTCTAGTTGTGATGGATGAGGAGGCAGATGTTGCACGCGGGGCGATCGAGTCACCGCGCAAGTTGTAGAAGCATTTTGTATAACTTATGCAGAGTTATGTAAGCCAGGACTTACGCAACTGGCATATTATTTTCAGTTCGTAGTGTTCGCGCAGCGTCTCGCAGAGAGGACTTTAATCCTCAAAATAAGGGCTAGAGCCGCTTACTAAAAACTACAAATCCGATTTTTTTGTGACACTTCCGTAAGTCCTATAAGCTTCTACGATCGGGGCGCGGCAACAGCTGCCAATTGAGAAATTTGATGTGATGAAATAAGATCACTTCGTGCAAGTCGAAAAAGCTGTTGATTCACACACGGGATTTGAACCCGTAGTTGCTTGATCTCAAGTCAAGCGCCTTACCATTCGGCTAGTATGTAAGCTTTTTCAGTTAGGGCACGAAGTGAAAATTTTAAGTTTTAGAAAGTTGATTTAAAATAAATCGAATTTCTTTCTTGTTACACTGCTGTTTACTAACAGCGTAAATCATTCGACCTCTATATATTGCCGCAGAACGATGAATTATACCTTTGACAACATCCGTCACATAATGAGTTGGTGGCGGTGGAAAATCTTCAAAGGTAATTAAATACCAAATCTCGTTTAGCTTCTGGTATTGATGATAATTATCAATGATGACAATATCAGTTTGTTCCTGCTTTGGCTTCTGCTTTTGAGGTACTTTCTCGGCTGCACAAAGAATTCCAGTTTCAGGATGAATATAGAAGCGATCGCGATGGTTTGTATCTAGCTGACTTCGATACCCTCGATAAGGCTTGGTATAAAAACCACCATCAATTATTTCTACATGCCGTTCAACATAGCCCCAAACATGATCGATAACATGCCGTCCTGCCATTGTGCTGGGATCTAATCGTTGACACAGTTGGCTGTAAACGTCATTCCAAGGCTGTCCAACTTTTGAGTGCAAAAACCGACGCAGAGGGCCAAGATGATCTGAAAGATACTTAGATTTATTTATTGGTTTAATCAGGTAGGGATTCAACAATCCATCCTGAATTGCATCCTCGGTGATTTTGTATAATTGCTTCTTAAAGCCAGTCACCTTTTTGAGGCTAATTCTTCTCCCACCGCGAGGACGCTCAATCACAATCTCGCTCAAACGATGTTCGCTCATATCTCACATTGTTTAAATGCAGTTGTACTAATTGAGTTGTTATTAAACATGAGTTAGCTAACATCATTGAACTCACCTCTGTATTGAGTAGCATATTATAGATAAATCCGATTTACAGCAGAAATCATGTATTTGAACCACATCTGTCGTAGGGGTACAGCACTGCTGTGCCTCTACCGCGTGGTCTATTTACCTGAAAATAGCTGTAAATAATTGAAATTCCGCACAAGTTAGCAAAGCAGTTTTCACAATTGCCTATACCAATTTGGCTACGCTCCCATCAAAGGGAGCGGCAGGAATCGAACCTGCATTCCGTTGCCGGATGGTGTGTGTAGGCTTTACAAGTTAGGGCGCGGAATTTAAGTCTTAAATCATTCCGTGCAAGTTCAAGAAGCTTTTTACAGCTACGGTCGCTCTTACCAAATATTGGCAGTGGGCACGCACGCTAAATCTGCGAGAGACTTAGAAATCATGCTTCGCTGATTCGATCGCTCGAACTTTACTACCTTAGGACCGTTATCAATGTGTATGTATGCTTCTTCTGTTAGGGCACGGATGACTCGGAAACTTAACCATAAACAGCTTCAGGGCGAACGATCAAATCACCACTAGGACGGCGATCGATTACGTAAGCAGAAAGGCGATCGCTATTCACATCTAAATGCCGAGCAACGCGCTCCTTCACTGCCACATCATTCATCCCTGCTGCGATTCCCAATTGGGTTTTTGGTACATCAACAGAACGTCCTTCAAATCGAATATGAACCATTGCAATCACCTCTTGTTATAATTACAAATTACGAATTCGTATTAGTGGATCTGATCGGAATTGAACCGATACCCTCCCTGTGAGAGTTACACTCACACCTCGTGCGAGTTGAAAAAGCTGTGGTAACACCGCAGGAATTGAACCTGCACTTATCGTTTTAGAGACGATCGCTCTACCATTGAGCAAGTATGTAAGCTTTTTCTGTTAGGGCACAAGTGACATCCGGGATCTCTACCGTTAGAGCTACAGACCCAAGGAAAGCATAATTGCGATGCTCTTATCTTGCTCCTAGAAGTGTCTACACAACTTCAACCGCAGTCAAGAAAGAGTGGAGCCGTCGGGAATTGAACCCGAATCCTGCAACCGTCCGTTTGTTGGCTTCGGAGCAGTCGAACACCAATCGCAGCCCCAAACAGTGGCATCTATGCAACTGTCTAGCTTCTGAGAGGTTTTAGTTTTGCCTTTGAGGAGGCTTTTGTTTTTATACTACAAATGTAGTACTAACTCTACAATATGTCAAGGGGATACTACAAATTTCGTATTCTAATGCGTGTTAAGTAAGTGGGCACAATAAAACCAAACTGTGTGAAGAAAAGTAAACAAGGCTCAAACTCTTTTTCCCCCAGCTAAGTGCCCCCAGCTAAGTGCCTTATCCCAACGATAATTATTTACGCCGACCTACTTATGTCATGTTCGCTTAATTACTTAAATCAGCCTCATCTCAATTCTGTATGAAGATGCGCTAAACCATATTTAAGTATAAGATAAAAATTTTAAGTCTAAGTATTGTTTATTGTTAGCGCTATTCTACGAAAACTGCTGTTCGCTGATAGCGCTAACATTTAAATTTGGTGTCTTTTCAAAATTACATTGTCAAAGATTGAGGATTTGTCTCAATCATTTTCGCTAAATCTTGCAAGAACGCCGCAGCATGGGCACCGTAAATAATTCGATGGTCAGAAGTAATATTAACTTGCATTTGTTGCCGCACGGCAAATAAACCATCGGGTGTTGCTACAACTTGCGGACGCGATGCCCCGATCGCTAAAATCGAACCTTGTCCAGGCGGTAAAATCGCATCAAATTTGTCTACGCCAAACATCCCCAAATTCGACAGGGTAAAAGTACCACTGTTATATTCTTGGGGCTGTAGTTGTTTTGCCCTCGCCCGTTCTACCAAAGACTTCCAAGTACGCGATAGAGAATAAATATCTACTGCATCTGCATTTTGTAGTACAGGTGTAATCAATCCGCCATCATCCATCGCCACAGCTACAGAAATGTTGATATCAGAATGATAAACAATACCCTGGTCTGAGTAGCTGGCATTTAAAAGTGGGTGTTTTTGCAACGTTACCGCTACAGCTTTCGCCAGTAGCGCTGTCATTGTCACGCCTTTGGATTTAATTTGTTTATAAAGTTTGTCTAATCCATCGGTGGTAATTGTATAACCGACACGGAAGACGGGCACGGATATGGTGGCTACCATGTTCCGCACTACAGCATTTTGAAAGGTAGTTAGAGGCACGATTTGACCAGGAACAGCCGTTACTACTGGCGTGGGTGCTGGTGTCCGAGGTGCTGGCGGTGCAACTGGGGCGCTGGTTGCTACGGGTGCTGCTGGGGCAACTGGGGCAGGGGCAGGTTGTTTGCCCTTATTAGACAACGCTTCTACATCTTCGGCGACAATGCGACCGTGGGGGCCACTACCTTGGAGTGTAGTTAAATCAACTTTGAGTTCTTTGGCTAACTTGCGGGCACGGGGTGAAGCTACAAGCCTTCCTTCTTTGTGGTTAGACCCGTTTTGAGATGCTAAGGCAGGTGTAGCGGCTGAGGCGGTGGCGGCGATTGGTTCAGGGGAAGAGGTAGTAGTAGCAGCCGCACCGGAGGAATTGGCGAGAGATTTCGCCTGTTCAATTTCAGCTTCCGTTTCGGCGATGAAGGCGATCGCAGATCCTACCGGGGCAGTTTCACCAGCTTCAACTATGATATGGGCAAGAAAGCCTTCATAAAAGGTTTCTACATCCATATCTGCCTTATCTGACTCTACAACCACCACTGTTTCGCCTTTTTCCACTTTGTCACCTGGCGATTTCACCCAGGAAACGATTTTGCCTTCGGTCATGGTAGAACTCAGAGCCGGCATAAATACTTCGTGAATGCTCATAGGGTGGTTTGGAAATCAATGGTTTATGGACTTTAACAGCTTTTGTCAGATCGAATTGTATCTTGGTGGGAGGGTTTTAGACTGTTTATATTTTAGGTTGGGTATTGGGCATCCCTTCTCTACGAGACGCTGCGCGAACGCTCCAATTAAAAATTATTATTATTCTTAATTTTTAATTAAAAAAAGGTCAGGGGTATCAATACACCAATATTTATATTTGATGTGGGTCGAAGAATATCTGACGAGAATCGCTTGATTATGGCGGAAGGGACTCATATCATGTCCGCTTGATTGCTTATTAAACCCGAAGAACCCCACCCCGCCAAAGCTATGCTTTGTCTCCCCTCCCCGCTTGCGGGGAGGGGTTGGGGGTGGGGTGTAATGACTGTGGTTAGCATAACTAATTATGCGGACATGATATCATGGGGTGATTTTGGTGAAGGATGAGTGTGAGATTGCACCTTGGCAAGTCGCGGTTAGCAGCATCACTAAAGACCCAGCTTTGAGATCAACGTCTGCGAGTTTTGTATCTTGCGTCACAACACAAGTTACTCACTGTTGACTCAATTTTGAGGGGTTAGAGGTAACTATGTCTGCGTTTTGCCAGGATGATTGCCTGAATCCTACTTGATGACAAAGTTAGACGGGTCTTGATCTCGTCGATGCTTAGTGGGAATGGGGGCTGGCTGCCCATCACCCGCAAGGGCTGCGGTTTGCTCTAGGGATTCCCTCAATCGCTTGGCTGCGTAGATGGACATATCTCGGGGTACATTAATGCGATCGCGCAAATATCGGAGACCGACATCAGATCCCGATGGAGGTATACAGTCTTCACCTGTCATCATCTGTGTTAAAGCACAACGTAGCGCTTGATCAAACAATTTATCATCTAAGGGGTTGACTCGGATGATATTAATGCGGTGTTCGATGGTTCGTTCAAGAGCTTCCATGCGGGAGTTTTCGGGTTCTGGATAAGTAACATCTGGTAGCCCAAACCAGGGACCATTATCCACCCGCGCTTTATTGAGAAGCATCTGGGTTTCGCCGTTTTCCCAACAGCCCCCCATCTGGGGCGGTAAATCATGTACGTGGGTGTGAAAGTCGCTCTGGGTACCGCAGTAGGTCAGTCGGCTTTCCATTGCCGCAAACCAGAAGCTCAAGCGAGGGTTTTCTTCTCGCAGTGAGTAGCCCTTGTAGTAGTAAAGGCTCGCATTCATCCGTTCGAGATATGGCGTAAAAATGACATCGACGATGCCGAAGCTATCTAGAAAGTAAGGGCTTGGGGTGCTACCCAGAGCCGACTCAACCTTAGCCACCACGGCCATAAATTGTTCTCGGTTGCGTTGTTCTTGTTGAGAGGAACCGACTCTAGAGCAGAGCCAAGCGCACCAGGCTCCAAATAAAAGTCGTTCTAATTGACGTAGAGGAATCACCGTGCGGTCTTCCATCCCTTGGCTCAATGGAGCAAAAACCTTTTCCAAAGCGATTAAAATGTCATCGCTTTCCTTAATAATCCGTCCATCTAGCTCGATCGCGGGGAGCATTCCTGATGGTACTTTGCGTTTGTACCAACTTTCTTTCTCCCCATAGCAGAACATTGTCACTTTTTCGATGCGGTAGGGGATCTGTTTTTCCTCTAGCCATAACCAAACTTTTTGACAGTAAGGACACCAGGCGTGGTTATCACGGTACAGCGTTACCCGCACATCAGATTCTGGCTGACCAAACAAGCGCAACCTGGCTCTAGCGTTGGTGAGACCATTAACGGTATCTATTTGGTAGTCCGTGAGAGTTTCTAGTTCTTGCCAGCTTAAGGGTGCGGTAGTCATAGGGTGAATTCCGTAGGGCAATACTTAGGACAATTCTGTACTCTACAATATTTTCAATTACAACAAGGCTTAATTTAACCGATAGGTTCCCCCACTTGGAAAAGATATTGGACAAATAGCAGCCTGAAAGGACGGTTACTATTACACTCACTAGGAATATTAAAAGGGTTTGGCGCAGCCTCACAAATAAATGGTATAAGAACTATTTATTTGCTAGACACTTGAGTTAGCTGCCCAGGCAAAAAAAAGCAATATATGCTAGGATTGTATCAAATTATAGCAATTATTCAAGAGCAATTTAGAATAATTTTGCGCTTTATTGAGTAAAAAAGCTAAAATCTACGATTTTTGGAGATTTTTAGGTTATGACAACCTCACAGGAGAGGATTATCCCGATAGACTTGCGAACGGAAATGTCGCAGTCTTATCTGGAATACGCCATGAGCGTGATAGTGGGTCGGGCGTTGCCAGATGCCAGGGATGGTCTAAAACCTGTGCATCGTCGCATTCTCTACGCAATGCACGAGCTAGGTCTACTTCACGATCGCCCTTTTAAGAAATGCGCCCGTGTGGTGGGGGAAGTATTAGGTAAATATCACCCCCACGGTGACACGGCAGTATATGATGCCCTGGTGCGGATGGCACAGGATTTTTCCATGCGATCGCCCCTAGTTAACGGGCATGGTAACTTTGGATCGGTAGACAACGATCCGCCAGCCGCCATGCGGTACACAGAATGCCGCTTGCAAGCCTTAACTAGTGCTGGTCTACTCCACGACATCGAATTAGAAACTGTAGACTTTGCTGATAACTTCGACGGTTCCCAGCAAGAACCGACAGTTTTACCAGCACGGATTCCCCAGTTGCTCCTCAATGGTTCCTCTGGAATTGCCGTGGGCATGGCCACCAACATTCCCCCCCACAACTTGGGCGAATTGATTGATGCTTTGGTGGCAGTGATCCACAATCCAGAAATCACCGACATTGAGTTAATGCAGTATGTCCACGGCCCAGACTTTCCCACTGGGGCGCAGATTTTGGGCACATCTGCCATTCGAGAAGCTTACACCACCGGGCGTGGTTCCATCACCATGCGTGGTGTCGCTAACATTGAAACCGTTGAACAGCGAGGACGGCCAGATAGAGAAGCAATTATCATCACCGAATTGCCCTATCAAACCAACAAAGCGGCGCTGATTGAAAAAATCGCCGAAATGGTCAACGAGAAGCGTCTAGAGGGCATCGCAGATATCCGGGATGAAAGCGATCGCGACGGGATGCGAATTGTCATCGAACTCAAGCGTGATGCTTATCCCCGCGTCGTTCTAAACAACCTCTACAAACAAACGCCACTGCAAGCCAACTTTGGCGCAAATATGCTGGCGTTGGTGAATAGCGAACCCCAAGTACTCACTCTCAAGCAGTTCTTAAGCGTCTTTTTGGATTTCCGCATCGAATCCATTGCCAGACGCACCCGCTACGAACTGCGGAAAGCTGAGGAACGCGATCATCTCCTGCAAGGATTATTAATTGCCCTGGCTCAGTTAGATCCAATTATCGTCTTGATTCGCCATGCTCCCGATGCACCCACAGCTAAAGGCGAATTAATCACAACTTACGGACTTTCAGAAGTCCAAGCAGATGCCATTTTGCAAATGCAATTGCGGCGCTTGACTGCCTTAGAAGCAGACAAAATTCGTCTAGAACACGATGAATTACAAGCGAAGATTACCGACTTGCAAGATATTTTGGCACGCCGGGAGAGAGTGCTAGAAATCATTGAAACCGAAGTCGGGCAACTAAAAACTAGCTTTGCCACACCCCGCCGCACGGTGATTTTACCAGGGGAAGGGGAATTAGATGACCGTGACCTAATTGCCAATGAAAAAGCGATCATTTTGGTGACAGAGCAAGGTTACATCAAACGGATGCCAGTCAACACCTTTGAAGCCCAAAGCCGTGCTACCAGAGGCAAAGCCGCAGCGAAGGTAAAAGATGATGATACTGTTGAGCATTTCTTAACTTGCTGCGATCACGACAGTATTTTATTCTTTAGCCAGCGTGGTGTCGTTTACTGCCTGAGAGCGTATCAAATTCCAGTGAGTTCGCGTACCAGTCGGGGGACACCAATTGTCCAAATGCTACCGATTCCCAAAGAGGAAAAAATCACCTCCATTGTACCCGTTGACGAGTTTAGCAACGAAGAATATTTGGTCATGCTCACCAAAGGTGGCAATATCAAGAAAACCGAATTGGCAGCCTTTAGCCATATTCGCGCCAATGGCTTGATTGCCATTTCCTTAGAAGAAGGCGACCAACTGCGGTGGGTGCGACGTGCCAGAGTAGAGGATAGTGTAATCATTGGTTCTCGTAACGGCATGGCGATTAACTTCCGGTGCAACCACGAACAATTGCGTCCTTTAAGTAGGGCGACTCGTGGGGTGAAAGCCATGAAACTCAAAAATAAAGATGAACTGGTGGGTATGGATATTCTGCCCGCAGCAATTCTAGAAACTTTGGATATAGTTACAGAAGCCGAAATTGAAGATATCGAAGTTATCGAAACAGAAGATATCGAAGTTATCGAAATTAATGAAGAGGCGGCAGAAGTACCTGCCAACGCCAGTATTGGCCCTTGGGTGTTGGTAATTACAATGGGAGGATATGGTAAGCGCGTACCAGTTGCCCAGTTCCGACTGCAAAATCGTGCTGGTCAAGGTTTAATGGCGACCAAGTTCAAAAACCGCAAACACAAAGATAAATTGGCAACCCTACGCATTGTCAACAACGATGACGATGAAATCATGATGGTGACAAATCGCGGTATTATCATCCGTCAAGCGGTAAATGCGATTTCTATCCAATCGCGATCGGCGACTGGGGTAAGAGTGCAACGTTTAGATGAAGACGACGCTATTACCGGAGTGGCAATAGTTCCACCTGATGCTGTCGATGCAGAAGAAGCAGAATAAAAAGCAGGGGGAGAGGTTAACTTCCTCACTCCCTTACTTGATTGCCTTAACTAGCGGCATTTCTATGGGGCTGACTGTTGCCCCTGTAGGCGCATGGTTCTTGGCTTGGATTGCCCTAGTACCCTTATGGGTACTAGTTGTCACTTCAGCCAAACGCAAAAACCAATCCCCCCCTGCTCCTTCATCTTCCCCTGCTCCCCCTGCTCTCCTCTGGGGTATCGGTTATCACGGTGTCGCCCTATCGTGGATTACGGGAATTCACCCGATGACTTGGTTGGGCGTTCCGTGGTGGCCGAGTTTGGCAATCACCCTTTTTTGTTGGGGATTTATCAGCCTCTTGGGAGGGATATTCGTTGCTATTTGGGCGGCTGTGATGGTTCGCTTGGGTGGACAAAAACCGTGGCTACGTATACTGATTGGTACAGCCGTGTGGTGCGGATTAGAAAGTCTATGGAGTGCTGGTCCTTTATGGTGGAGTTCCCTGGCTTACACACAAAGTCCGCATAATCTCGTAATTTTACATCTAGGTCAACTCTCTGGGCCTAATACTGTGACAGCAGCGATCGTTGCTGTTAATGGCTTAATTGCTGAAGGATGGACGAACCGCCAAGACGCCAAGGACGCCAAGATTTTCTCTGCGTCCTCTGCGCCTTGGCGGTTCGTTAATAAATACTGGGTTATCGCCACAGGACTATTAATTACCTTACACCTTATAGGTTTTATCTTATATAGCCGCCCCATCGCTCAACCCCCAGAAGCCGCCTTGAAAGTGGGGATTATTCAGGGTAATATCCCGAACCGACTTTTACGAAGTTCCGAAGGGTTTCGTCGCGCCCAAGAAAATTACACCAGTGGGTATATAACTTTAGCAAATCAAGGTGTAGATGCAGTCCTCACCCCAGAGGGAGCCTTACCTATTTTCCAGCGTAACTTGATGGCAACTGCCTTAGTCGCAGCAGTGAAAGAAAAAGGCGTAGTTGCTTGGATTGGGGCTTTTGGCGAACGGGGAGACAGTTATACAATTAGTTTGTTTACTTTTAATAGTAAAGGTGAAATTGTCAGCCGCTACGATAAAGCCAAACTAGTACCTCTGGGGGAATATATTCCCTTTGAAGGCATTTTAGGCGGAATCGTTCAACGTTTGTCGCCTTTGGATGCACACCAAGTTGCTGGTTCAGCAAATCAGGTATTTGACACTCCTTTTGGTCGGGCGATCGCTAGTATATGTTATGAATCTGCTTTTCCTGAACAATTTCGCCGACAAGCTGCTATGGGTGGGCAATTTATCCTCAGTTCTTCTAACGATGCCCATTACACTGCATCCATGCCATTCCAGCACCATGCACAGGATATCATGCGGGCAATTGAAACTGATCGATGGTCAGCACGAGCAACCAATACCGGATATTCCGCCTTTGTAGATCCTCACGGCAAAACCTTGTGGATGTCTGGATATAATACCTACGAAACTCATGCTGAAACAATTTATCGGCGACAGACACAGACTTTATATGTGCGTTGGGGTGATTGGTTAACACCGTTATTGTTGATCTCCTCTGGAGGAGCTTGGCTGGTAATTCAAGGTAGGGGTGTGATTTTGTCCAGACTTTAATACCTAATTTTACCCTTGCCAGTGACTCAAAAGTTGAGCAAAGTGGAAGCGATCGCTGTGGCAATGAAAGCTAAATTCTGGACATCCATAGCGACTCATTTAAACCACTTTTGAGGCTTTCCCCAAATGAATAAATTACTTATCGGCATTGGAATGTTTTTGGGATCTACTATTGGCAGCTATATCCCGATATTATGGGGTGGAAGTTTGTTCTCGATTACCTCGATCCTCTGGAGCGTTATCGGGGGACTTGTGGGTATTTGGATTGGGTATCGCATCTCAAAATATTTAGGGTTTATTTGAGTCGCCTTGGTTGGAGGTAGAAACCTGGTAACAGGTTAGTTTCGATACATTTTGTGGGATAGCGAGAAGTCTGATCTGAGGCTTGCTTAAATCAAAATTCTGGAGCATCTCGCCCTTGCTAAATAAGGCTTTCTCAGCTATTTCACCAAAGAAAATGTAGTGTATTAAATGAATAAAAGCTATACTTTGTCGATGTGAAAAAAATTACATTTTACTAGATAATAACTATTTATATACACATATCTAAAAAATTTACCATTATCCATAAGGGTGAAATTGCAATAGAGAATTTCATACCAAATTAAGTTTAAAAAAAGTGTGTGAGCGATAACTCGCGGATTTTAAAGTGTTTTAATAAAGTTATTACCCAAAGTTTAAAGAAGCAAAAACATGAAAGGTTTCAGGAAGCTATCGTCAATAGCAATGTTGCTGTTTGCCTTTGTGTCTCCGCCCTCATTAGCTGAAGCGAAGGATATTTCTCTAAGCAATACTCTGAATGAACAGAGCGTTGCGCCAGATGCCAACCTGGTTGGAAATCAAACCGGAGAGCTTTTGATTGCTCAAGGGCGGTTAGAACGACGGCAGATTATTCGACGACGGGAGCCGTTAAGACAACGCCAGATTATTCGACGGCGGGAGCAGTTAAGACAACGCCAGATGATTCGACGACGGGAACCGTTAAGACAACGCCAGATTATTCGACGACGGGAGCAGTTAAGACAACGCCAGATTATCCGACGAGGATATTGAGGACTGGTGATACAAATAACTAATGGTTAGTGGTGGTTGTATTACAATACAGTTCAGAATCAGCAACAAAACACTTGTAGAGACGGCGATTTATCGCGTCTCGAAAACCAAAAATTGTTGCCAGTAGCCCTTAACCCAAGCGTATTGAGTTATATTACACTTATTTTCAGGTAAGTAGATCGCGCGCTAGGGGCACACCAATGAGCAATGCTATGCCCCGACGATAAATGTGGTTCAAATACATGAAAACGGCTGTAACCACTAACCATTAACTATCGTTATAGCAATCCGATTTGATTTCTGAATCACTCGTAGAGGTAAGGGACTGGGGACACTTCGACAAGCTCAGTGCATCGCTGGGGACTGGTAAGAAGGAATAAAGGTGTACTGAGTTTTGTTCAAAAATCAAATATGAGTCCTATATGTTCTAAGGCAATATAGCAGTTCCCAGTTGAGTGAGGTACAAGAATCCCACCCCCAACCCCCTCCCCGCTCTTCGAGAGGGGGCTATTATGTACCTCAGTAAAGTAAGAAACGCTATAGCAAAAAATAAATTATCCATAACATGAAGGTGCGTTAGGCTAAAGCCTAACGCACTCTACAGCTTGGATATTTTTTAATTGGAAGTCCCTAATGGCTTGCCACTACCTCTCCTTCCAGGCGAACAAGCCGGTCTGCTAAAAGTTTTTCAAGGTCTTCTAATGCCTTGGTAAAACCTTTGATACCCTCGTCTAGTTTGTCAGTTGCCATCCGGTCAGCAGCGTGCATTTTGTCATAAGTAGCTTTGTCAATGGATATCTTGGCAATTTCCAAGTTTGCTACCTTGGCTGGGTCAAGTTTACGTGGTAGTTCTGCAACAGTTGATTGCAATTCAGCCAAAAGTGATGGTGAAATCGTCAACAAATCACTACCGGCAAGTTCAGTAATTTCCCCAATGTTACGGAAGCTAGCTCCCATAACTTCGGTTTTATAGCCGAATTTCTTGTAGTAGTTGTAGATTTTGGTGACTGATAAAACTCCTGGATCTTCGGCTGCTGGGTAGCTATCGCGTCCACTATCTTTTTTGTACCAGTCGAGAATGCGACCGACGAAGGGAGAGATTAGGGTGACACCTGCTTCGGCACAGGCGATCGCTTGGTGAAGACCAAACAACAAGGTAAGGTTACAGTGAATACCTTCTTTTTCGAGAATTTCCGCAGCGCGAATGCCTTCCCAGGTGGTGGCAATTTTAATTAACACGCGATCGCGACCAATGCCGGCAGCTTTATACTGGGCAATTAAGTCCCGTGCCTTAGTCAGGGTAGCTTCGGTATCGTAGGACAAGCGAGCATCTACTTCTGTAGACACACGACCAGGAATAATTTGCAAAATCTTTAATCCAAAGGCAACTGCCAAACGGTCAAAAGCTAGAGAAACTATTTGTCCTTGGGTAGCTCCAGCTCCAGCATCTTTCTTTGCTTGGAGTAAAGTTTGATCGACAATTCCCTGGTATTCTGGCATCTGCGCCGCAGCAGTAATCAGAGAAGGATTGGTGGTGGCATCTTGGGGTTTGAACTTTTCAATTGCCTGAATATCCCCTGTATCTGAGACCACAACGGTCACTTCTCGCAATTGTTCCAGTAAATTCTTAGACATAAAATACTCCGTGATGAATGTTACAGGATTTACTTGTTCCCCAGTTCTCTACACTCTTTACTGTCCCTTCAATTCTGATTCTGGCAATTTTTCTTAATCATTGCCCAAGTTTGCTTACTATCCAGAGCCACAGCCTTATTCTAAGTGCCTTATGCCGAAATTGGCTGTCCAATGGAATGCACTTTGATTAAACTAGTTGTTCCTGATTTACCAATTGGAACACCAGAGGTAATTACCACCTTATCGCCCTTATTGGCTAGACCCATCTCTACAACTGTGTTCACCACATTGGTAAACATCTCTTCGGCATTGTGGACTGGTGGAATGAGCAAAGCTTCCACACCCCAAGAAAGCGCTAGTTGGCGATAAGTGGTGATATCAGAGGTGAGGGCAATAATGGGAGAAGTTGGCCGGTATTTAGACACCATTCTCGCCGTATTCCCTGAAGAAGTGTTACAGAGAATTGCCCGTGAGCCTGTTTCATAAGCGATACGACACACCGATTCTGCCACAGATTCGGTAACGGTGAGACTACCCGCTTCATGACACCAGGAATGTCTGCTACCTTCATCTAGAGCCTGTTCTGTCCGCACGGCGATATTGTGCATCATCTGGACGGCGGCGACGGGATATTGTCCCACAGCTGTTTCACCAGAAAGCATGACTGCATCCGTACCATCTAAGATGGAGTTGGCAACATCGGTTGCTTCAGCGCGGGTAGGATCGGGGGCGCTAATCATCGACTCTAGCATTTGGGTGGCTGTAATCACCGGCTTGCCAGCCAGATTGCAACGGCGAGTTATATCTTTTTGAATTAGAGGTACTTCGTGAATTGGGACTTCCACCCCTAAATCGCCACGGGCGATCATAATCGCGTCGGCAACTTTCAGAATGGAGTCAAAGTTTTCTACTGCCTCTGCTCTTTCGATTTTGGCAATTAAGCGGATGGAAGCGCCAGCAGCTTCAATCATCCGTCTGGCGGGTTCTAAGTCTTGTGGCGATCGCACGAAGGACACCGCTACCCAGTCTACACCTAACTGAATCCCAAAGCGGAGATCCAGCAAGTCTTTTTCGGTGATGGAACTGACAGGTAAAGGAGTTTGGGGCAGGTTTACGCCTTTGTGCGTGGAAATTAGCCCGCCAATCTTCACTTGTGCCCGAATGCGATCGGCATCACGATTGGTAACAACCAACTTGACGCGACCATCATTAATCAAAATCGGTTCGCCTGGTCGCATCATGGCGAATAAAGTCGGCAATGGTAGAGGTATTTCCTCAATACTCTCACCCTTTTCTTGCAAAACAAAAGTGACTTCACTACCAGCTTCCAGATTTAACCCTTCCGGTGGTAAAGTTCCCAAGCGAATCTTCGGACCACACAGGTCTTGCATAATTGCGATCGGCTTTTGCTTCTCAGTACTAATCTGCCTGAGATAGTGAGCCGTTTGCGCGTGGAATTCATAAGCTCCGTGGGAAAAATTCAGCCGCGCCACGTTCATTCCAGCTTCTACTAAGGCTTGTAGCTTTTCAGGGGCAGATGTAGCAGGACCAACAGTACAAATGATTTTCGTTCGACGCATAGGGATTAGGGGTTGAGGAGTAACCTGCAAATTTGGATGCTTGGAGCGATCGCCCAAAGCATCCAAATTCACACGTGCTTCATATCACTCGTTTGCTAAAAAAAGATACTAGATGAAGTTTTATTTTCAGGGTATTTACCACCTGACCCAAATCCCAAAAGTCCCTAGTACGACACGGCGTAAATAAAGCAACCATTTTAAATAGCCAGAAAGCCTACAAAATAAGCATTCTTTCTTTTTACTTTTGCCTTTTTACTTTTGCCTTCTTGTACTAGTAGTCTGTCAATAAATAATTGATGGATAGATTCCTTGTAGAGACGGCGATTTATCGCGTCTCTCTAACCGTCAAAATTAATGGGACAGACTACTAGTAGTCTGTCAAGCTAGTTTTGAGGGGTTCGTAGTTGCGCTTTAGCGCTAAAGCGCAACTACGAACTAAATTAATACCCCTTAATTTAAACTTGACGGACTACTAGTCAAAAGCTAATGACTAATGACTAATGACTAATCAAACCACAGCTGCTGTCGATGCAAGTTTTTCCTTCTGTGACATAGACAACATCAGGTCAATCACGCGATTTGAGTAGCCCCACTCGTTGTCATACCAGGCAATTACCTTGAAGAAGTTAGAATTCAACTCAATACCAGCACCTGCGTCGAAGATACTAGAATGGGTATCGCCTTGAAAATCTGTGGAAACGACTTCTTCATCGGTGTAGCCCAAGATACCTGCTAGAGAACCTGCCGCCGCCTCCTTCATGGCAGCACAGATTTCCTTATAACTGGTGGCTTTGGCAGTCTTGAAAGTTAAATCAACTACAGAGACATCGGGAGTCGGAACTCGTAATGCCATCCCAGTCAGCCTACCCTTCAACTCTGGTAAAACTAGGGCTACGGCTTTAGCTGCGCCTGTGGAGGAGGGAATAATATTTTGAGATGCACCTCGACCACCGCGCCAGTCCTTCTTACTAGGTCCGTCTACGGTTGGCTGGGTGGCAGTCATAGCATGGACGGTGGTCATCAGTCCTTCCGTCAACCCAAAGTTGTCATTGATCACCTTAGCGATGGGAGCTAGACAGTTTGTGGTGCAGCTAGCATTGGAGACAATGATATCCTTGCCGGGGTCAAACAGGTGATGATTTACGCCCATTAATAGGGTAGGAACTGTATCAGGGTCTTTGGTGGGAGCGGAAATTATCACTCGCTTTGCACCTGCCTTTAAGTGGTTTGCAGCCCCTTCATACCCAGTGAAGAGTCCCGTAGATTCCACCACATAATCTGCACCTAATTGTCCCCAAGGCAATTCGGCTGGATTCCTCACCGATACACAAGGAATGAAGTGCCCGTCAATGAGGATGCCATCTTCTTTGGCTTCAACCTTGAACTTTAATCTCCCGTGGGTTGAGTCGTACTTTAATAGGTAAGCGAGGTTATCTGGTGGTACTAGGTCGTTAATGCCCACAAACTCAATATTGGGATTATCGATGCCAGCACGAAGCACAAGCCGCCCGATTCGACCGAAGCCATTGATACCAACTTTTAATTTAGTCAAGATTAAACCTCCCGTTGTGGAAAGTTGAACAAAAGGAGCAAGTTAAAAGTCAAAATAGATTGCCTTTTACTCTTTACACTCTGATCCTGACAGTCTCAGTCAGCTAAGGCATATTTACTTGGCATCTTTTAAGGATTGGGGATTTAACTTCAACTGGTTGTGTCCAGGATTCCCCAATTTGTCTAGGAAACGCGATCGCATTCAGCTTAAGCTTGTTGGGGTCACGAGCGATCGCTCTTTTGGTAAAAGTTTGTCATCTAATTACTTTATGCTTCTGCACTCTCTGCTACTCAAAGGCGATCGCACTGGTCACAATTGCGGGAAACTAAAAGCAGATCTATTAGGAAAGGAGAACCTAATGAGCTGGACTAAAGTTCTTGCAGTCGAAGCACTTTCCCCTGGTGCGCGAGAAGTGGTAAAAGTTGGCAACCGAAAAATTCTGCTTTTGAATCACGAAAATCAGCTTTATGCTGTAGATAACACCTGTCCTCACTTAAAATTACCTCTGAAAAGTGGGAAAATCAAAGATGGGGCAATTGTTTGTTCTTTCCATCACAGTGCTTTTGACCTGCGGACTGGCGAGGTAAAAGACTGGTGTTCTTGGCCACCTGGTGTAGGTAAGGTACTCTCGTTGGTTTCACAACCAAAAACATTGCCAGTGTTTCCGACTCGTGTAGAAGAAGGTAGCATCTGGGTTGATGTGCAAGAGGAATAACAACCTCTCCCTGAACTTAGGGACTGACAAATAAAAAAACATCCCAAATTTTTTGTGGGATGGGTGTCCCACCCCTCCCAGATTTAGAGCGCTCATGTTGCCCACCCCACAAAATGGATAATTTATTTCTTGGAAATCCCTTACCGAAACAGTGCTGAGTAAAAAAAGCAATACAAACCCCAGCCGATGAGTTTAGCTGGGGTTTTTCTCAAAATTGACCTATTTCAGAGATATAGGAACTGTTGATTGACACTCTCAGACACTTTAGTGTCTGAGATTCTCAAGAATCAGAATCTCCATAGATTTTGATTCGTAACGGCTATGCCAAATAGCCTCTAGACAGTCCGGTAAAACCATTCCGCTTACTTTTATATTCAGGGCTTATCAGAGTGCGATGCACCAAACCAACCATTTCGGTAAGTCGTCATTTAACTGAGCGTCCTGAAATAACTATAGCAGAAGATTCACAGCGACCTATTGTCGCTCGTGCCGTTTCCCTCTCACCACTAAAGTGACTGAGTTTCCCACATCCCGCGAGATTATATGAGAATAGGACTTACGCACAAGTTACGGAATAGCGAACCGCAGAGGCGCAGAGGACACGGAGAAATCAGAGTTTGAGAGATATTTTGCGTAAGTCCTGTGAGAAAATAGAACATCTTCTCAAGTAGTTTTAACGCTTTGCTGTGATGAAATGTTGGGTTGTGTATTACTGGCTGCTTCTATAGGAGCTGTAGCATTTTGAGACTCGCCTAAATTGACTTTGAATACCTTGTTCTGCTCTTGCTCCAGTTTGGGTAAAGTCAAAATTAAAATCCCATCTTTCAGGTCTGCCTTAACTTGTTGATTCTGAACTTTGGTTGGTAGAGGAATTACTCTAGTAAACTTGCCATACCGGAATTCAGAATGAACTTTAGCGTTAGATTGGGAATGTTTTTGGTAACGATGCTCACCAACAATGGAAACTGTATCTTGAGTGACCTGAACATCCAGGTCTTTAGCCTCAACGCCTGGAATCTCAACTCTTAATAGCAACTCTGACCCATTATCAGATAATTCAACAGCAGGAACCCATGCTGTTCTCGGTGATGTAGAAGTCTCAGAATTGCCGCGCTCGGCTACTGTCAGATCAGAAAAGAGTTGATCCATTTGACGACGTAGAATCTCCATTTCACGGAATGGTTCCCAACGAATGAGTGGCATATTTCAATCTCTCCTTAACTTTCTAATTCACTTTTGGGTAATCAAACAAAGTTTTAGAGGTATTTAGAGGTTTCAGATATTTAAGCAATTATTGAACCTCCAGTTTTTTAGAGAGGAGCTTTATTTGCTTTGCTTCTCTCTAGTAAGTAGTTTAATAAAAGAAAAACCTAAAAACAGTTGGGTAAACCGTACAGACATCGGTTGGATTTACCGTATCAAACTAACTGAATTTTCACGATATCTGGAAAACCTGTCTTCTATTTCTCTCACCTACAAGGAGAAGTCACTCTTGTTGCATGTGGCATCAGAGACGAATGAGTTAAGATACAACTCTCGCCCTGACTGGTTCCCAGCTTCTAGTCTGGGAACCCATTCTTGGAGGGCTGCCGCCTCCAGTACCTTGACGAGAGGCAGCAGCCCTCTTTGAATACATTCCCTCCAAGGGCAGGAGTCCTGGTTCCCAAAACCCAAATCTTTCTCTTGCGACATATACCTAAAAGCTAATGGTTTTCGCTTATGGCATTGATGGTCAAGACAGTAGCTATCTTACCATTCAAAATCCCCACCTTATGAGTACATTGAAGGTGGAGACTTCCGCGACACGTTAAGAACCGTGTTTTGATCACAGACAGAGCTATAGAACTAGTATTTAATTTTTGAAATACACCTAGGGTAGCCGGTGCGTTGCGGAGGTTCCTTCCGTTGTCGCAACTGGCGTTGTGTTAGCGTCGAAAGTAGGGTACCACAAGCTCTGATCAAATCAGCATGGTTGGTGTATGGGCGATGTCAGCTTTGTTGTATCTTCATACTCCGATCTTCCATCACAGAGATTTGGCGGTATTAAGCACTTCTCCTGCTTCATCTGCAACTTTTTCAGACATCTTGTGCGGAAGGGATGGTGGCAAGAGACAATGGTTTTATTTACAATTTTGTAACAGAGTTTTGCTTTCTGATTTTATGTTCAGTTTAATTCAATAAATTACTCTTGATTCAAAATTAACTTAGTAACTGATATGGATGCTCAAGAAATAAAAATTTTATTAGTTGATGACAACTTAGAGAATTTACATTTTTTATCAGACATCCTTCAACACCAAGGTTATCAGGTACAAAGTGTCATTTCTGGACAATTGGCAATCAATAGGGCGCTTGCTTCTCCCCCTGATTTGCTCTTGCTAAATATTCTCATGTCAAAGATGGATGGTTATGAAGTTTGTCAAAATTTGAAAAATAACTCTAAAAGTCAAGAAATTCCGATAATTTTTTTCGGTATTTTAGATGAATTACCTGAAAAAATCAACGTCTTTGATTTAGGAGATATTGACTATATTACCCAACCATTCCAAACTAAAGAAGTTTTATTACGCGTCAAAAATCAACTCACTATCCAAAGGCTGAGAAAACAGTTAAAAGAAAAAAATTCCCAACTGCAACAGGAGATTAAAGAGCGTCAACGGGTTGCAATTGAGTTAAATGTTTGCAACAAACAAATAGAAGATATTTTTAAAGACATTTCCGTTAGCATTAGCAAAGCCTTTTCTCTTGAAGTTTACCAAAGCCAACGCCTTTTAGTCGAAGCTGCCTTAAAAAAGAGTGAAATTCAATATCGCCACCTAGTGGAAACATCCCAGGATATGATCTGGTCGGTAGATATTGATGGACTAATTACCTTTGTCAACCCGGCAGTCAAGCAGATTTATGGCTACGAACCCCAAGAAATGATCGGGCGTGCCTGGACTGATTTCATCTCACCTACACAACTTGCTGAAGATCAAGTAGCCTTTGAGCGTGTTCTTCAGGAAAAACCTATCTTCCAACATGAAACTACCTGTATCGCTAAAGATGGTACCTTACTTTATCTGATGTTTAATGCGATCGCATTACGCAACGAAGAGGGTTTAGTTATAGGCATGACAGGCACTGCTAGTAATATTACTCAGCGTCGAGGAGTAGAAAAATTACTCCAAGAAAGCGCGATTAAGCTCCGCAATCATAACCTAGTGCTAACACAATTGGCACAAAATCAGACGCTTTATCAGGGTGATTTGAAAACAGCCTTGAGTAAAATCACTGAAACAGCTGTCAAGAATATTGGGATGGAACGAGCTAGTGTCTGGCTGTATGACGAAACAGGCATAGAAATCCAGTGTTTTGATCTATTTGAAGCTAGTCACAATCAACATACCGAAGGATTTTCCTTATCAGCAGCAGACTATCCAGCTTATTTTGGAGCTTTGCAGCAAGACCAACCAATCGCCGCCGATGATGCCCATACCGATGCCAGAACTAAAGATTTTTCTGCGTATTACTCAAGATTAAACATCACCTCTATACTCGATACACCCGTTAGGCTGGAAGGAAAGACTGTAGGAGTTTTATGTCTGGAGGCAGTGGGAGTTACTCATCATTGGACGCTAGAAGACCAAAATTTTGCTCGCTCTCTGGGCAATTTAGTATCCTTGGTGTTGGAGGCAAAAGAACGCCAACGCGCAGAAGCAGCGCGGCGGGCTTCTGAAGAAAAGTTAGCATCAGCTTTTCGGTCATCTCCCGATCCAATTGCCTTAATTACTGTTGCTAACAAACGCTACATCGAAGTTAACGACAGCTTTTGTCGGTTTTTTGGTTATTCTCGTTCTCAGGTGATCGAGCGCACCGATGAAGAATTGAATATTTGGGTGAATCCAAAAGAATATAATTTTCTCACCCACATCTTGCAACAAACAAAAGCCATCCGCAATTATGAGATTGATGTCTGCACTTCCACAGGAGTAATCAGGACAACATTGTTGAGTGCGGAAATGATCGAGATTGATGGGCAATGGTACGTGCTGGGCACCACGAAAGACATCACTGAACGCAACCAAGCAGAAAATGAAAGCCGTTTGTTGTTGTTGACTACCCAAGCCATTACTGGCGCGAGTGATGTCAACAGCGCTTTAGCAGTGGTTTTGCGCTTAATTTGTCACACCATTGGCTGGGATTTTGGTGAAGCATGGATACCTAATGAAGATGGGACTGTTTTAGAACACAGTCTCAGCTGGTACGGTGAGCAGAGCAGTTTAGAAGAGTTCTCCCGCGAAAGCCAAACTGTGAAATTTTCTCTGGGATTGGGACTACCAGGAAGAGTTTGGCAGAGCCAGGAGCCAGAATGGATAGAAGATGTTTCTTTAGTTGCAGAGCCAGTTTTTTTGCGATCGCCACAAGCCGCAAAGGTGGGATTAAAAGCTAGTTTTGGTGTTCCCATAATAGCTGGAAACCAAGTATTAGCTGTTTTAGTGTTTTTTAAACGTAGCTCAGTATTGATAGATCGGCGTTTGCTCTTGTTAGTCAGTGCTGTTGCAGCTCAGTTGGGTGGGTTGATTGAGCGCAAAACCTTAGAACAAGAACTCGCAATCAGAGAAGCTCGCCTCAATGCCTTTTTTAGTAGCGCTCCTGTCGGCATGACCATTATAGATACACAGCTGCGGTTTGTGCAAATCAACCAACTGCTGGCGGAGATTAATGGACTACCCCAGCAAGATCATATTGGCAAGACCATCGATGAAATCTTACCTCATATCGCCCCTCTAGTAGAACCAATTTATCAACAAGTTTTGTTGACTCGTCAACCCATTCTCAATCAAGAATTAAGCGCCGCATCAATTAAAGAACCAGATATTATCCGCCACTTCTTAGTTTCTTATTTTCCCATTCCTGGTGAAGACCATCGCCCCTCTGGTGTCGGCACAGTTTTAGTAGAAATAAGCGAACTACAAACAGCGCTACGCGAACGCAAACGTGTTGAACAAGAACTGCGTTTAGCCAACGAACGCCTACAATATCTCCTCACCTCTAGCCCTGTAGTCATTTATAGCAGCAAAACATCAGAAGATTTTAGAACTACCTTTATCAGTGAAAACGTTAAAGAAATGGTGGGCTACGAAGCGCAGGAATTTATGGAAAATCTTAGTTTCTGGCTCGATCGCGTTCACCCACAAGATATTGAACTGATCTCAGTCAAATTTTCCCATCTTGTTGAGCAGGAATACATTTCCTACGAATACCGTTGGTTACACGCTGATGGAACTTATCACTGGTTCTACGAAAAGATGAGGTTAATTTATGACGAAGCTAACTACCCGATAGAATGTGTTGGTTATTGGGCAGATATTAACGATCGCAAATTGGCAGAATTAGCTTTGCAGTCAGGTCAACAACAATATCAAATTTTAGCAGAAGCTTCACCAGCTTGTATATTTCACGCAGATATAGATGGGAATATCTTATATTTTAATCAACGCTGGAGTGAGATTAGTGGATGTAGTTTAGAAGAATCTCTGGGCACAGGTTGGTTAAATGCGGTACATCCAGAGGACCGCGAGCAGCTATTGTTGGTATGGAATCAAGCAAGAACCGCCAAAAAAATGTATAAGTACGAACATCGATTTTTGCGTGATGATAGTACAGTTGTCTGGGTAATTGGTCAGGCTTTGCCAGAATTTAGAAATGATGGAGAAATTAAAGGCTACATCGGTACAATTACAGATATTACTGAGAGAAAATTGGCAGAAGAAGCCTTGCGTGAGAGTGTAGAACGAGAAAGAGCGATCGCCCAAGTGATTCAAAGGATGCGCCAAACACTGGATTTAGATACTATATTTGCAGCTACAACCGAAGAATTACGGCAAGTACTCAACTGCGATCGGGTTGTTGTCTATCGTTTCAATCCCCAGTCGAGTGGTGAATTTGTCTCCGAGTCGGTGGGTAATGGTTGGATTTCTCTAATAGAAGAACACAACAATGATCCTGATCTCACAGAGGGTGTCTTACAAGATGGCCGTTGCCTAGCAAAAATTTTGGATAGCGCAAATAACCAGGTGGAAGATCCTGATCTGCGAATAATCCAAGGTGCAAGTTTCCTCAGTATCCCAGACATTTACAACGCGGATTTTCATCCTCTTTATATCAACCTGTTAGAGCGCTTTCAGGCAAAAGCCTACATTATTGTCCCTATTTTATATGGTACTCAGCTTTGGGGATTACTGGCGAGTTATCAAAATTCCGATGCCCGCCAATGGAAACCAGGAGAAATCAACATCGTAGTTCAAATAGGAAATCAGTTAGGTGTTGCTTTACAGCAGGCACAATTGCTAGCGCAAACTCAAAGGCAGTCACAAGCATTGCAAGAAGCTGTGATTATTGCTGATGCTGCCAACCACGCCAAAAGCGAGTTTCTCGCCAACATGAGCCACGAACTACGTACCCCACTTAACGCCATCCTCGGTTTTACCCAAGTCATGAGCCACGATCATACTTTATCCCCTGAACATCAGCAAAATCTAGCAATCATCAATCGTGCTGGCGAACATCTCCTGAACTTAATCAACGACATTTTGGAAATGTCTAAAATTGAAGCCGGCAGAATCACATTAAACCTTAACAATTTTGACTTAATTCGCCTCTTAGAAAACCTGGAAGAGATGTTGCGTTTTCGCGCCAGCTCCAACGGATTAGAATTGATATTTGAATATACATCTGACCTCCCTCAGTACATCCAAACTGACGAAAGTAAACTGCGTCAAGTCTTGCTTAACCTTTTGGGAAATGCAATCAAATTTACCGATACTGGGAAGGTAACGCTACGGGTGGGACTGGGGACACTTCGACAAGCTCAGTGCATCGCTGGGGATTGGGGAGAAGGGGAGCAGGAGAGCAGAGGAGCAGGGGAGCAGAGGAGAATAATTAACGCCCAATACCCAATTCCTAATACCCAATCCCCAATACCCAATCCCCAATACCTAATCTTCGAGGTACAAGACACCGGTCGCGGTATTGCCCCGCAAGAAATTGACTTGCTGTTTGAGGCTTTTGGGCAAACTGAAACCGGAAGAAAATCGCAACAGGGAACAGGCCTAGGTTTAGCAATTAGCCGCAAATACGTGCAACTAATGGGGGGAGATATTAGCGTCACCAGCGCTATTGGCAAGGGAAGTAAATTTGCTTTTGATATTCAAATTGGTCTAGCCGCAGCTAGCGAAATCCAGATCAAAAAAACTAAAGGCCAAGTTATTAGTTTAGGACCCGCTCAAAGCGAATACCGCATTTTAGTGGTTGATGACTCCATAGACAGCCGTTTAGTACTAGCGAAAATTCTCATATCTATCGGCTTTGCAGTCGAGGAAGCAACAAATGGTATCGAAGCGATCGCACTTTGGCAGACATGGCAACCACATCTGATATTAATGGATATGCGAATGCCGATTATGGACGGCTATGAAGCCACAAAAGTTATTAAAACTAGAGAAGAAACCTCAATCCAAAATCGCAATACCATTATTATTGCCTTAACTGCTAATGCCTTTGAGGAACAACGAGAGGCAATGATCAAAGCGGGTTGCGATGATTATATTAACAAGCCTTTTCGCGAGGAACAATTACTAGAAAAATTAAGCGAATATTTAGGAGTTCAATATATTTATCAAGAAGAAACCTATCAGCTAATAAAGACAAAACAACAAGGAATAAAATCAATGTTGACACTTGCAGATTTAGTTCCTTTTTCATCTGAAATCTCACCTGAATGGGTGAAAAATGTGTACACTGCCGCCGCCCAATGCAGCGATGATCTAATTTTAGAATTGATTGAGCAAATCCCTTTTGAAAATGCGTTACTGCGAGACTTTATAACAGATTTAGCTCATAATTTCCAGTTTGATAAAATTATGGAATTGATGAGTATTGCCGGACTATTATCCAGTTAATAGGAGTTGTCAATTGGGTACCAATAAGATCCCCCCTAATTGGGATGTTTGAAAAGTCCTCCTATCGGTAGCAAAAAGTTTTAGATCCCCCTAAATCCACGCCACTTGCTCATGGGGGAAACCCCCTTGGCGCTAGCCTCTCCCTTTGGGAGAAGACCGCAGTGGCTCCCCAAGTAGATCGACTGGCATGGGTTAGGGGGGATCAGTAAGTGCCTAAAATTACAGCCAACCACTTTTCAAACAACCTCTAATACCAATTATGTATGAAGATGTGCGATCGCCGCTCTTAAACCTTGGGGCTTCAAGTTAATTTAATTAAAGGTTTGTAGTGTGCCCCTTTAGGGGATCTTGCTACGCGTAGCGTCTCCTAGAGAGGAGTTGAGTCCAATTCTAACGGCTGGAGCCGCTCACTACAAAATAACCACAAACTTTTTTACATTACTTAATGTACTTCGATTTATACTATTTTTCAAAAAAAGATGCAATCATTGCATCGACACACCCTGATTTCAATCTTGGCAACTTGAATCAGGATTATATTTTTGTTAACATTTCCAGAAAATTCAGGTTAAGTAACTTTCAAGACAAAAATGTGTCAATAAAAGTAATCAAATGTAATTAAGGATACAAATCATTGGTGCTTAGGAATAAAAAGAAGTGTTGAAGAAAGTTGTGATCGTTGGGGCTATGACTCTACTGTTTTTGGGAGGGCCGTTGATGGGCAATGCTTTTGCCCAAACACCAGTCGCGGCGGTGCCTGCTGCTGATACTGGAGATACGGCATTTATGCTGATTTCAGCAGCACTTGTGCTACTAATGACACCAGGATTGGCGTTTTTCTATGGTGGGTTTGTGCGATCGCGCAATATCCTAAACACATTGATGATGAGTTTTGTGTTGATGGCGATCGTGGGAGTCACCTGGATTCTATGGGGCTATAGTCTTTCCTTTGCGCCAGGTTTACCATTCATTGGTGGATTGCAATGGTTAGGGTTGAATGGTGTCGGGTTAGAGATAACCGATTATCTCAAAGGGTCAAACCCGCCGGAAGTCGTCTCTTATGCGGGAACGATACCCCACCAGGCATTCATGATCTACCAAGCCATGTTTGCCATTATCACCCCAGCCTTAATCTCGGGAGCGATCGTAGAACGGATGAGTTTCCGCGCCTATTCGCTGTTTGTGCTACTGTGGTCAATCTTTGTTTACGCTCCCTTGGCACACATGGTCTGGGCGAAAGGTGGATTTTTAGGTTTGTATGGTGGTTTGGGTGCCCTCGACTTTGCAGGTGGCACAGTAGTTCATATTAGTTCTGGCGTTTCAGCTTTAGTCGCTGCGATCGTCCTTGGGCCTCGGAAAACCCATCCCGATCGCCTTAGTCCACCACACAACGTTCCATTTATTTTGCTGGGTGCTGCTTTGTTGTGGTTTGGTTGGTTCGGCTTTAACGCTGGCAGTGCCCTATCTGTTGCGAGTGGAACTTCTGGGAACTTAGTGACAAATGTGGCAACAACAGCCTTTGTTGCCACCAATACGGCGGCGGCGGCGGCAGCTTTAATGTGGCTAATTTTGGAAGCAGTTTTACGGGGTAAACCGACAGCCGTGGGAGCAGCTACGGGAGCCGTTGCTGGTTTAGTGGGCATCACACCCGCCGCCGGATTTGTCACACCGCTATCAGCGATTTTAATTGGTTTCATCACCGCCTTTGTTTGCTTCTATGCCATCAGTTTCAAGCACAAGCTAGAAATTGACGATGCTTTAGATACCTATCCCGTGCATGGGGTTGGTGGTACAGTGGGGGCAATTTTGACCGCAGTCTTTGCCACGACCCAAGTCAACGGCGGAGGTAAAGACGGAGTGTTGCGTGGTAATTTTGGTGAATTGGGAGTTGAACTAGTAGCGATCGCCGTTGCTTATGCGATCGCAGGTGTTGGGACGTGGATTATTCTCAAGGTGATCGATGCGACAATCGGGCTACGAGTTAAAGAGGAAGCCGAATTACAAGGTTTGGATATCAACGAACACGGCGAAGAAGGTTACAATTCCGAGTTTGGCGATCGTCCCATTCAGTAGGGAGTTATGATATAAATGGTCGATGACCCGCCAACTGTATGGAACATAAGGGCTAACATCAAAGTAGTAGTAAGATACTTGCCGTAGAAACATCAGAGACTGGATAAAGAACACTGTTAGCTGGTTGACTATTGTCGTGAATCCAAGCGGTGTTGTACGAAACAAAAATCAAACTGCCTGTGGTAGACGGGCGGCTGCCTGTGGAGGCTGTGTAAGACCATCACGGGATTTAGTTCTCGACTTCTAAAGGAAGTTCCTAACGTGGCAACGGCGGATGAGACGGGAAACTCCGAGGACGAATAAAACCGTCATTGTTTTTCTGAGATTGGAAGCCCCAACTTCAGCGTTGGCGCAGCCTCTCGAAGAGAAGCAAGTTGGGGTACTTCACAATTGTGTAATTTGCGATCGCTAGCGTTAAAATTTGATTCAAATAACTGGTAAATTTCGCTAGTCGTGTCTACTTCATTTAAAACCTTTCCTATCTGGGCATTTTTCTCGCTGTTAACCAACGGCATCCTAATGTTGGCGGTCATTCTGCTAATTTGGCAACAGCAGAGATTGGCCGCTTTTTTTGGGAGAATAACATCCCCAGAGCCAATCAACGTGAACAACTCAGCCCAAATTGCTACATCTGATTTGGGTCGCCGTCACCAACTCACTTATCAACAGTGGGTAGACATCCTCAAGCAAGAAGCCAAGGTCGCTGCTGACCAACATCCTCCGCATTTAACTATCCTGGTGGGAGATTCTCTGAGTTTGTGGTTTCCCCCTGAGTTATTACCCGAAGGTAAAAATTGGCTCAATCAAGGAATTTCTGGCGAAACCAGCAATGGACTCTTGAAAAGATTGAAGATATTTGACCGCACCCAGCCAGAGGTGATTTTTGTGATGATTGGCATTAATGACCTAATTCGGGGCGTAAGCGATGGGGTAATTTTAGATAATCAGCAGCAAATTATCAGTTACCTGCAAAAGACGCATCCCACAGCGCAAATTGTTGTCCAGTCGATTTTGCCACACGCGGCAGAGGCAGCAACCTGGAAAGGACGAGATAAACTTCTGGCTGTTACCAACAGTCGCATTCGTGAGTTGAATCAGCAACTACAAAGCATATCTACCAAAAAAGGTGTCAAATATCTCGATTTATATCCCCTGTTTACCAACAAGCAAGGAAATCTCCGCCGCGAATTTACTACTGATGGCTTACACCTAAGTCCTGAAGGCTATATAGTTTGGCGTTCTGGATTGCAGATTTATAGCGAGATCGAATTAAAATCCCAGCATCAGGAAAGAGGAGAAGGGAAAAAAGGCTAAAGGACAAAAAGAAGTAATATCTTTGAAGACAACTCTGTATCAATCGCGTCTTGGCGCGAGAAAATAAGAAATAGTGGTTTAAGTAGACAAATCTAATGGATACAAAAGCTTTTAAGCGCAGCCTCCAACATTCCGAAAATTACAATCGTAAGGGCTTTGGTCATCAAGCAGAAGTTGCTACCCAGTTGCAGTCTGAGTATCAGAGTAACTTGATTCAAGAAATCCGCGATCGCAATTACACTCTGCAACGCGGTGATGTGACAATCCGACTAGCACAAGCCTTTGGTTTTTGCTGGGGTGTAGAACGGGCTGTAGCGATGGCTTATGAAACTCGTCAGCACTTCCCCACAGAACACATTTGGATTACCAACGAGATTATTCACAACCCTTCTGTAAATCAACGAATGCAAGAGATGGAGGTAGAATTCATCCCCATTGAAGGAACTCAAAAAGACTTTTCTGTTGTTGGCACTGGTGATGTAGTTATATTACCCGCTTTTGGGGCTAGCGTTCAAGAAATGCAGATACTTCACGAGAAAGGCTGCAAAATTGTTGATACAACTTGTCCTTGGGTATCTAAAGTTTGGAATACAGTAGAAAAGCACAAAAAAATCGATTATACTTCCATCATTCATGGTAAATATAAGCATGAAGAAACAGTTGCTACTAGTTCCTTTGCTGGCAAGTATTTAATAGTGTTGAACTTGTCAGAAGCAGCTTATGTTGCTGACTATATTATTAATGGTGGGAACCGTGAAGAATTTCTGACAAAATTTGCTAAAGCTTGTTCAGCAGGATTTGACCCCGATCGAGATTTAGAAAGAGTTGGTATTGCCAACCAAACTACCATGCTTAAAGACGAAACTGAGCAAATCGGCAAGCTTTTTGAGCGGACTATGTTGCAGAAGTATGGTCCGACTGAGTTAAATCAGCATTTCCAAAGCTTCAACACCATTTGTGATGCCACCCAAGAACGGCAAGATGCGATGTTGGAGTTAGTAGAACATAATTTAGATTTAATGGTAGTAATTGGTGGGTTTAATTCCTCGAATACTACTCAATTGCAACAAATTGCTTTTGAGCGGGGAATTCCTTCTTATCATATTGATACTGTTGAACGGATTAAATCAGGAGATTCCATAGAACATCGGCAATTAAATGGGCAGTTAATAACTACAGAAAACTGGTTGCCAAATGGAGAAATTGTGGTGGGAATTACTTCTGGTGCTTCCACACCCGATAAGGTTGTAGAAGATGTGATTGAGAAGATTTTTGCTGTGAAAACAATAGCAGCAGTAGTTTAAATTGTCCTGACTTTTCACGTTATGTGGAAAAGCCACGAAAAACCTAACCCCCTAACCCCCTTCCCTACGTTCGCGCAGCCTCTCGAAGAGAGGGAACGGGGAAAATTCAAAGTCTCTCTCCTTTTAAGAGAGAGATTTAGAGAGAGGTTTTCCAGATCCCGTGAAAAGTCAGTTAAATTGTCAGGGCAATTAATGAATTGCCCTGACAGCGTATATTTTTGTGTAAATCCTAAATAAATTAACGTGAGTTCGATGAACCTCTCCCTCCCAGCCTCCCTCTCCGAAACGGAAAGGGAGGAGCAAGAAAAATTCCGCTTTTTGCTCCCCTCTGTGCGTCGGAGAGGGGCTGGGGAGAGGTCAAATAAGATTTGTCGAACTCACGTTAAATTACTTCTGAGATATCGCTGCCCGTAAACTGTAATCACCAGATTCTCCAGCTTCAAAAGTGTTAGCCAACAGATAATAGACACCATTTTCTGGTAGAGTCACAGTCAATCGAGCATTAAAATTCTTTGGGGAAATGTCGTCATTTTCTGCTATAAGTCGTTCTTTAGCAGGAAGCAGCAAGTACAAGTGAGGGTCTATTTGGTCACTATCCATCTCAATAGTTATCTGTTGACCTGCTTTACCTTCAAAGACATAAGTGTGAAAATAGCTATTATTTGGTAAAGTGCGATCGCCATTTTTCAGGCTTGCTTGTAAAACTTTACCATTCATGGGTAAATCCGTGTCTTCATTATTAGTAGGTTGTTTACGCCCACTTGCTAACTGAGCATTACCTTGTTCTACGGCTACCAAAAAAGGCTGAATTAATTCAGTAGGAATTGCAAAACTAATACCAATAAATCTTTTTATTTCGGTGTCATTAAAAATTGCACTATTAACACCAATTACTTGCCCATTAGAGTTGAGCAATGGCCCTCCAGAATTGCCAGGATTAACAGCTGCATCATGTTGGATTAAGCCCAATTTTTTATCAATGCGACTGATCACACCAGAGGTTAAAGTATTTTGCAATTCCAGACTCAGGGGAGTACCAATAGCATAGACAGATTGACCTACTTGTGCTGAACCGGATGTAGCTAAACGCAGGTAAGGGAGATTTTTTTGATTGCGAATCTTGAGTGCGGCTAAATCTAAACCTCCAGATCCAAAACCAACCACATCAGCTAAAACTTGTGTACCATCAGCCAGTACTATTGCAACAGTTTTAGAACTATCTTCGACAACGTGAGCATTAGTTAAAACTAGACCATCTGGACTCACAATAAAACCACTACCATGTCCATCTGTAGTAGCGATCGCAACTACAGCCGGACTAGCTTTTGCATATAACTGAATCCGGTTTTGTTCTTCAGAATTTTCGGCGACAAGAATAGTTGATTTGATTTTTTCAGCCTGTTTACCTAATAAAGTAGGTTCACATTCTTGAGGGCTTTTGGCAATAGCAGGTAGTTGGCAACCAAATAAACTACTAATACAAACTCCCCCAATCACAGTTGTCAAGATTGCTGAAGTTCCTATTGTTAAAAATTTTCTGTTCATTTTTCAACCATCCTTAATAAGTAAAATAACCTTAGTAACAAAAAAATCCGCATGCTTTCTGCTCAGGAGACGATTTCAAAAATTGTTCTTTTTCTACTATTCTCTAGGCTTCTCCATGAGACATGAAATATTTAACTTCTTCTACTAACAAGTATCTTATTCTGATCCACCGAAGCAACTCACAATTTGAGAATAAATTCACCAATAGAAGATATTACACTATTTGAGTGAAGTTTTTTTCAACATTATCAGCTTCAGTTTCGCTAACAGACTTCAGTCTGAGGGTACTCCTAGACCCCCAGAGAGAGGTTTAAAGGAGGGTACAAACCGGGAGTATCTGACCTTTGCAAATATACCAGGCGATTAGAAATCGCGGCTACACAAACGTTCGCCCTTGGCGTTCCCGAAGGGTAGGCCGCCTACGCGGACTCAAAGAATTTGAAACCCACGCAGGTGGGTTTTGTCTGTATAGCCGCGAATTCCATTCGCCAGGGCAGGTGTGTTTTTACAGCGATCGTAAATAGACCATGCTGTAGGGGCACAGCAATGCTGTGCCCTTACGAAAGATGTGGTTTTTAAACTTATCCATATTTGGTATTTATTGTCAATGCGTAAGTCCTATAATCGTTTACGATCCTGTGAATGAGGTGATTGTAGAATGGAAAAATTAGAGCAATATCGAGCTTATATTCAAGAGTTATTAGCAGCTTATGCTAGTCGAGGTTCGTCAAAAAGTGAAATAGAAAAACAAGTCATTTTTGATACTCTTCATGATCACTATCAATTAGTCTACGTAGGCTGGAAAAATCGACGACGGCAATATGGCTGTGTTTTGCATCTCGATATCAAAGATGGGAAGATTTGGATACAATACGATGGGACTGAGATTGGCATTGCTAATGATTTAGTAAAATTAGGAGTCCCAAAGGAAGATATTGTTTTGGCATTTAATGAACCGTTGGTAAGGCAATACACGGGATTTGGTGTGGGTTAAAAAGGCTAAAAGTACTCCCTATTGCTGTTATTAATTTGTTTGGGTATTTTTTCCTCAATTGTGTCAATAAACGATTGTAATCTGAAAACGCTCTCTGATAATCTTTCAATTCAAAGATTTAATTGGTTCATTTTTCTAGTTTGATAGTGAATAGAACTAAGATACAGTAGATTTAAAGTTGGTGAAGTATACAAACTAAGCCTGGTAGCCAGAGATAAACCCTGTTTTACTTCTGACTCCTACTCCTGAATTCTGCTGTAAGCTGAAATCTTTGAGAGGATGTCTGAGAAGTATCAAATATTTATTGATCCCCCCTAACCCCCCTTAAAAAAGGGGGGAATAAGAGTCTTAAAGTTCCCCTTATTAAGGGGGATTTAGGGGGATTTCCAAGGGTTATAAACACAAACTATTGCTTTGTTCGCAATGCTTGAATACTAGGATGGGAAAGGAGTTTTCGCGCCTCATCAATTAGGTGTGTTCCCCAAAGATTTTGCTTGAGAACCTCGATATCAGCAAAACTTTTATCTAAATGCAAGGCGGCTTGTGCCATGTTGAGAGCTTTTTGTTGCTCACCTTTGGCATATAAAGCAACGGCCAATGCCATTTGCGCTTCTGCTACACTGCTATTGATCTGAACAGCTTTTTCCCACTGCCCAATTGCTCCATCTACATCTCCATTTTCATATTTGATGTAGCCAACATTGATGATAGCTGCTATAAATTTTCCATCTTTAGCGATCGCCTGATTGTAATCTGCTAGTGCGGCGCGATCGCTTCCTTGTTTCTGGTAGATAACACCCCGCCCAAAGTATGCGTTAGCATTATCAGGCTGAAGTTTAATAACTTGGTTATAATCTGCTAGTGCTGCTTGATAATTTTTTAGTTGAGCGTAAACATTACCCTGCCCCAAATAAGCGTTAGCATTATCAGGTTGGAGTTTAATACCTTGACTATAATCAGCTAGCGCCCCTTGATAATTTTTCAATTGAATGTAAACATCACCCCGCACCAAATAAGCGTTAGCATTATCAGGTTGGAGTTTAATTGCTTGACTAGAATCAGCTAATGATCCTTGATAATCTTTCAACTGAAAATGGACAACCCCCCGTGCCAAGTATGCTTGTACATTATCCGGTTGGAGTTTAATACCTTGATTGTAATCAGCAACAGCTAAATCCCATTTTTTCTGCTCATAATAAACATTTCCCCGATTGTTGTAACCTTGAGCATCCTGAGGATTAATCACAATGACTTTGGTGTAATCAGCAACAGCTAAATCCCATTTTTTCTGCTCATAATAAACATTTCCCCGATTGTTGTAACCTTGAGCATCCTGAGGATTAATCACAATGACTTTGGTGTAATCAGCAACAGCTAAATCCCATTTTTTCTGCTTAGTGTAAAGATCCCCCCGATTGTTGTAAGCTAGAGCATACTCAGGATTAATCGCAATAGCTTTGGTGTAATCAGCTAGTGCTAAATCCCATTTTTTCTGCTTAGTGTAAAGATTCCCCCGATTGTTATAAGCTAGGTCTAACTGAGGATTAATCGCAATAGCTTTGGTGTAATCAGCAAGAGCTAAATCTGATTTTTTCTGCCCATAGTAAAGATACGCCCGATTGTTGTAAGCTAGAGCCAACTGAGGATTAATCGCAATGGCTTTGGTATAATCAGCCAGCGCTCCCTGATAATCTTTCAAATCAGAACGGACAAGACCCCGCATGAAGTAGACTTGTGGATTATCAGGTTCAAGTTTGATTGCTTGATTAATATCAGCTAGTCCGCCTTGAGTATCTTTAAACTGAACGCGGATACCACCCCGCAAGGCGTAAGCAAGAGTAAATTTAGGCTGGAGTTTAATCGCTTGATTGAAATCTGAAAGCGCTCCCTGATAATCTTTCAAATCAGAACGTACAGCGCCCCGCGCTAAGTAGACATCAACATTATCAGGCTGGAGTTTAATCGCTTGATTGTAATCAGCCAGCGCTCCCTGATAATCTTTAAGCTGATAGCGTAAACCACCCAGCACTAAGTAGACTTGTGGATTATCCGGTTCGAGTTTAATTGCTTTATTAATATCAGCTAGTCCGCCTTGAGCATCTTTCAACATATAGCGGCTACTACCCCGCAAGACGTAAGCAAGAGCAAAGTCAGGCTGGAGTTTAATCACTTGATTGACATCAGATAGTGCCCCTTGATAATCTTGCGATTGAAAGCGGATAGCACCACGCACGAAGTAGTTAAAATAAAACGGCTGAATCTGAATCGCCTTATCAAATGTTGCTAGCGCCTCTGGATAGCGTTGTAAGTTGAACAATATCAAACCACGAAAGAAATAAAGGCTTCCATCGTCGTCATTATATTCAATAGCTTTGTCAATGGCTGCTAAAGCCAAGGCATATTTTTTTAAGTCTGATAATAGATTACTTTTTCCCTTCCAAGCTTCATAATAATCAGGTTTTAGCATAGTTGCTTTATCAAGAGCAGCTAAAGCTTTTTCAGGATCTTTACTTTCAGTTGAAGAGTCTAAAGCTGCACCAAGGACAAAATAAGCTTGATAGAAATCTGGTTTACGTTTAACAATCTCTTGTACAACAGATATTGTTTCTGAAATTCTTTTAATACGCCACATTTGATTAGCATATTGAAACAAATCATTTTCACTAGCATTTACTGATGGTTTTTTGATTGCAAATAATGGATGATTCATCAATAAAGCAATTTCTGAATCCTTGAGGTTTGCTGGCTTAGTACTAACAACTTTTAATGATTCCTTCTTCAGTCCTGCTTGTGTAGCTAAACTCAAAATGCTACTACTGGGTACTCCATATCCAAAACCGATTTCAGTTTGGCTGATTTTTCTATTTTCAATACCTGCATTAATCCCAATCACTTGTCCACTAACATCTAGCACTGGGCCACCACTCATTCCAGGTAGTGACAAATTGGAATATACTAGTCTATATCCTCCCTCTACGAATGCCTGAGACAAAAGATTACTTTCTGCATTAACAACTAATCTTTCTCCAACTGAAAGGTATCCAGGAGATAGTTTTCGCTTACCTTTATTCTCTCCTGGAAATCCAGATATAAATACCCATGTTTCTACATTGCCAAAATTAGAGCCGTTATATTTAGAAAGTGCCTCTCCTACGGAAAGATTATATTTAGAAATTGTGGCTACAGAGTAAGTTTGATTACTAGTAAATTTAACCAACGCTGCATCTATTCCCTCTGGTTTAAATATATTCTCTTGCTGCACTGCATAATGCTTACCATCAGGGGTAATAATTTCGTAATTGTCGGCATTATTGACTACATGACGTGCAGTAGCTACATAGTAAGTTTGTCCTTCTTTTGCAATAATTACTCCTGAACCATTCCCGTTATTTGTGGAGTCAATCTGCACAGTAATCTGTTGGGCGATACTATCAACTTTTTCAACGAATGTATTACCTGCTGGTTTTATCGCTTGTTGCTGATTGCGCCATTGTGGAGGAATAATTGCTAAATTAGGTGCAACTTTCGCTAAAGTTTGAATGGGGACTGCAAAACTTAGTTTTTGCAATTGCTGAAGTTTTTCTGCACTGGGTTTTGTTCCATCTTGATAAGAATAAGCATCAGTTAAAATGGCATTGTTTGTTAACCCATTTATCCCGATTAATTCACCAGATTGATTTAATAAAGCCCCTCCACTCATTCCTTGTCTAACTTCGTTGGTATAACCAATTTGATAACCCCCAACTAATGGTTGAGTAGATAACAGAGAGATTTTGCCATTACTGATAACTAATTTTTTGCTATCATCAGGAAACCCAGCAGCAAAGACTTCTTGATTTTCTGATATATTTGAGGTGCTAGCTAAAGCTACGATTTGATAGTTGTCTTGGGATTGAAACTGCAAGACGGCTAAATCATTACCTTTTAAAGAATCACCTTTACTAATAACTGTAGCTGTATATATTTTGCCATCAGGTGTTTGAATTCTATAACTTCCCTTATTGCTGATAACATGGGCGCTGGTAAGGACGGTGTAAGTTTGCCCTTGTTTACTAATTAATACTCCACTTCCACCCTTGGTGTTACTCAACACTTTGATCGTGACGGCTTGGGCTAGTTGACGAATTTCTTCTGAGGATAGAGAGTTATTTGCCAATACAGAACTAGGTTGATTAGCTACTTGCTGGGATGTCGCAGCGTCGCTGATTGGTAGTAGGAAGCAAGTACTTAAGATGGCGAGAATCAACGAATTGAATTGGTTCATTTTTGTATTTAGATAAAATTCCCGCATTCCTGAATAGGAATATAAATTTTTCTTTGCCTCTCTGCGTGAGTTTTTCATACCTTCAATCAGCAACGCGAAATTTCAGTATTTTGTAGAAAATCGTGGTGAATTAAGGGTTGATTTTGAAACGCAGAGGAACGCAAAGGTCGGCGCAGAGGGTAGGCAGAGTTTTATTTAGCCAAAATTGATCTTATTCCTTCTCAACGGGGGCTGTTTGCAGAAACTTCTTGATGTCAATTTTGTAGTAGACTGGTTCTTGTTTAGTGCTATGCTCTAGTGGTTTAGTACCACGTCCTCTAAGAATGTCTTTGAGGTCATCCAGAATCTGTAGAGGATCATCTTGAGGTCGTAGAGTTAGCAGTGTGGTATCACAAGCAGCGTCTTCTTTTTTGGCTGTGCAAATTACTGGTTGATTATTGACTGTACCATTGGCGATATAAGCCAGACTTTGATTGTTGTAAGCAGTCTGGAATCGAGAGGATACTAGTTCACACCGTTCTTCTGGGGTAACAGTCTTACTATTAAACCATGCATATTTCCAACGTATAATGGCAATTTTGCCCCGTTCTGTCCAAGCGTAAGTAGTGGGGAAGCGCAGATTAGTTGCTTGATCGTAACCCGAAGCACAGATAAAACGAACTTCATCATCCGCTTTCGCTTGACTAGGTATAGAAGTGATACAACCAACAGTCAAAGCACAGCCAGTCAATAAAGAAATGATTGGTTTTAGTTGCATAATTTCTCTCCTGAAATCCTGAAAAACAAGGCTTTTGGAATAATTGCGAATTGGATATTTTCTCACAACCAGTACAATTAGTACAGATGAAAATCAAATTTGATTCTTAAGATTCATCTTAAAATCAAATTTACACACAATTGCATCTTTGATAAAAAATTCATCTATTTCAGTTGCACAGCTATTAAGGTGAAGTTTTCTTCACCATTTTCAGTATGTATCTGAGACTTGCTAAACTAAATATGGAATTTTTGCATGATAACTACTTCTTTTATTGTTATCCCCATTTTTTTAGTTGGAGAAATATAACTCTGACTTGTCACGTTCTATGGAAAAGCCCACGAAAAAACTAACCTCCTAAACCCCTTCCCGCATCGGGAAGGGTAAAAATTTAAAGCCTCTCTCCTTTTAGAAGAGAGATTTAGAGAGAGGTTTTTCAGATACCGTCAACAGTCAGAAATATAACTGCCACTAAAACAATCTAATCTTGGTAAGTGCCACAAAGTCAAGTAACCCAAAAATTCCTGATTAATTTGAAGCATCACTTATTAGTGAAAACTATGTTTATCGAATTTATATATTCTTTGATTTGGGTGAAATGCGAAATAATGGTATCATTCGTAGCAAAAGTTGGGTGTCATGGTACTTATTTAAGCAAAAGTTGCTATCTATAACCCCGACTTCTTGAAGAAATTGGGGTTATGGATCTAGCTTAAGAGGATATTTTAAAAGTAGTTAGCTGTGACTTTAATCGAATTATTACCCCCCTTAATCCCCCCTTATAAAGGTGGGAAACAAGAAAATCCGGTTCCCTCCCCTTTATAAGGCAGGGCTGATTCATTCCCCAAAAGACCTTAATTTACAAGCGTATCAGTCAAAAAAATCAGGTTTTTAAACACTCTAATTGGGTCAAAAACCAGGCGATCGCACTTAAATTTACCGATTGAAACAGTAATTTTTCGATTACCAACTCACTAAATTTTCTGGTTGATACTCTTGACAAAATTCTGATCTGAACGAATGAAACAGCCCTGCTTTATAAGGGGAGGGTTAGGGTGGGATAAAGAAATATTTGATACATCAATCATGACTTTTAAAACATCCTCTAAGTAAGTGCCATTCCACCCTATTTATGATTTACTACTGTAGTTAAAATAGACGAATGATAACGAGAAAAATGCTGATTAATCAAGAAAAGTTTGAAAATATATATCAGAATGAATTAACGCCGAAACAAAAGAAAGTATTACCTTTATTTTTAGCTGGACAAACGGATGAACACATAGCCAGAGAACTTGGCGCTACGCATCGTTCTACAGCTAGTCATCAACTCAGAAATATATCTACAAAATTTGGTTTTCCTCCTGAAACTGAACCAGATTATCGTTGTAATCTGATTGAGATGTTTGCTAAATATAAGCCAGAGTTAGTTAGTGTTAAAGCTTTAGAAAAATGTGGGCATATTATCCAGAATATTCGCTTCCCAGAAGGGCCGGAACCACTAAATTCTGCTTTTTATCAAGAACGTTCTCCTATTGAATCTCGTTGTTATACTGCTATTAAAGAACCAGGCGCACTAATTCGGATTAAAGCACCTAAGCAGATGGGTAAAACTTCACTGCTGAAGAGAATTATGGCTGAAGCCAAAAAAAGTAGTTATAGTACGGTTTATTTGAATTTTAGTTTAATAGAAAAAAATAAATTTACTAACGCTAATGATTTTCTCCGCAGTTTTTATGCTTATGTGATTAATCAATTACCTTCAGCACCTCCGCTAACAGTCTGGGATACAGACATTCCGAGTATGGTTAACTGCACTCTGACATTCCAAAGTTTGCTTAAACAATTGGATGGTGTTTTAGTTTTAGCTTTAGATGAAGTAGATAAATTATTTGAATACCCAGAGATTTATGAAAACTTTTTTCCGATGTTGCGTAATTGGAATGAAAACGCTAATGAGTCAGATACATGGGAAAAATTGCGGCTGTTAGTAGCACATTCTACAGAAGATTATGGACGCTTAGATATTAATCAATCTCCTTTTAATGTGGGATTACCAATTAAATTGGAAGAATTTACTGAAGAACAGGTGAAGAGTTTAGCTATCCGACATGGATTAGATAGTAAAAATATTCTTCCTCTGATGTCTCTAGTGGGGGGACATCCTTATTTGGTGCGGTTAGCACTTTATTATTTGGTATGTCAGGATGCAACTATTGGGAAATTGCTGCAAGAGGCCACTACAGATACAGGAATTTATAGTGAACACTTACGCCGACATTTGGAGACTTTTCAAGAAAATCAAGAGTTAGGAAGGGTATTTAAAGAGATAGTGAGTAATACTCAAGGAATTAAAATAGAGCGTAAGAATCGGCAATTTTATCAATTAGATAGCATGGGAGTGATTAAATTTAGCAATAATTTTGTGATGCCACGCTGTAGATTGTATCATGAATATTTTGGCGTAGGCGTAGCCCGCCGCAGGCATCGCTTGTAATTAAATCTAAACGAACTGCCAATACGACAAAGGCGCAGAGGGAAAATGGGATTTAGTAACTATTATAAAGTCGGTGGTAGTTTAAATGCTAATCATCGCACTTATGTAGTCCGCAAAGCAGATGCACAAATCTTTGAACTGCTGAAAGCTGGGGAGTATTGTTTTGTATTTAACTCGCGTCAGATGGGTAAATCTAGTTTGCGAGTTCAAACAATCAAAAAACTTAGAGCAGTAGGAATCAAATGTGCTTCTATTGATTTAACTATTCTTGGTAGTCACACCAGCCCAGAAAAATGGTATAAAGGATTTGCCAATCAGCTATTATCTAGTTTTGAAATAGATGATATAGATTTTAATAGCTGGTGGTTACAGTATGACTCTTGGACGGAGGTACAGAGATTAAACTTACTTTTCGAGTTATTGCTGTTAGAGAAATTTAGTTCTAATATTATCATTTTTATCGATGAAATTGATAGTTTAATCAAAAGCAATTTTAAAGATGATTTTTTTGCTTTAATTCGCGCCTGTTATAATCTCCGGGCTGAATCTCCAAAATATGAGCGTCTAACTTTTTGTTTGCTTGGGGTGGCTACACCAGGAGATTTGATTCAAGAAAGGGAACGCACGCCGTTTAATATTGGTAGTTCAATAGAATTAACTGGGTTTAGCTTTACAGAAGCAAAGGATGCTTTAATTGCAGGGTTAGAAAGTCAGGTAGAACATCCAGAAGCAGTATTGCAAGATGTTTTAAGTTGGACTGGTGGACAACCATTTCTCACTCAGAAGTTATGCAGTTTAATTGTGCAAGAAACAGAAAATAGCTATCTCAATGTTAATGAGCTAATTCAAAATTATATCATCGATAATTGGGAAACTCAAGATGAACCTGAGCATTTAAGAACAATCCGCGATCGCATTCTCCGAAATGAGCAAAAAGCTGGTAGATTACTAGGATTATATCAGCAGGTTTTATACTCAAGCAAGGGAGTTGCTATAGATGGTAGTCAAGAGCAAACAGAATTAAGACTCTCAGGTTTAGTAGTCAAAAAAGACGGTTATTTAAAAGTATATAATCCTATCTATCAAGCAGTTTTTAATCGAAGTTGGCTCAAACAAGAATTAGACAAACTCCGCCCCTATAGTGCAGCAATTAATAACTGGTTAAATTCCCAACATGAACCATCCGGGCTATTGCAAGGTAAAGCCTTAGATGAAGCGTTAATATGGGCTGTTGGCAAAAGTTTAAGTAATTCAGATTACGAATTTTTACAGGAAAGTCAAAAAGTTGCTACAGAATTACAAATTGAGGTAAATCAGAAATTAGCAGAAGCTAGTCAAAAATTAACTAAAGCTAATCTAACCGTTAAGCGAAAGTTAACTGATGCAAATAAAAAAGCAAAATACATAGTTTGGATTGGAGGAACTATCGCAATTATCCTCATATTAATAAGTGTGATTGTGGGACAAAATCAATTGCAAACAGCCAAAGAAGCTACAAGACTTACACAAGTTGGCTATAACGCTGCACAGCAATTTCAATCTAAACAACTTGAAGCTTTACTTTTAGCTATGAAGGCTGGAGAAGATTTAAAACATCTGGTAAAAAATCAGTCTTCTTTGGGAGAATATCAAACAATTAGTCCGTTGTCGGCTTTACTAAATATCCTCGTGAACATTCATGAATATAATCAATTTGATAGCGGACAAATAACACTCAATAATCTGGCTTTTAGTCCTGATGGCAAAATCATTGCTTCTGGTGGTAATGATGGTAGTGTTAAATTGTGGAATCAGAATGGAACTGCGATCGCTACCCTGATTGGACATAAAAATAAGCTGAAAAGTATTAGTTTTAGTGAGGATAGCAAAATTATTGCTTCTGCTAGCCAAGACGGAACTATTAAACTCTGGCAGCGAAATGGTACTCTCATTAAAACCCTTTCTGGACATCAAAATTGGGTAATTAGTGCTACATTTAGTGCGGATAACACTATTGCCTCTGCTAGTAAGGATGGTACTATAAAACTCTGGCAGTCAGATGGTACTCTGATTAAAACTATACCACTCAAAAGTCATGCAATCACTAGTGCTACCATCAGCCCTAATGGTAAAATTATTGCCGTTGGTAACGAAGAAGGAAATATTGAACTATGGAAAAGTGATGGCACTTTCATCACAACCATTGTTGGGCATAAAGGTTGGGTGACAAGTATTAATTTTAGCCAAGATGGAGAAAAGATTGTTTCCGGTAGTGATGACAAAACTATCAAACTTTGGAAAGCTAATGGTACTCTAATTACAACAATTGAGGGGCATACAGCTAGGATAAATAGTGTCAGTTTCAGCCCTGATGGTAAAACAATTGCTTCTGGCAGTAGTGACCAAACTGTAAAAATCTGGCAACTGGATGGGACTCTAATTTATACTTTCGTTGGACATGGTGATTCTGTAGCTAGTGTGAGTTTCAGCCGTGATAGCAAAATCATCGCTTCTGGTAGTGAAGACGGAATTGTGAAACTCTGGAAGCTGAATGCAGACATGATGACTACATTAACTGGGCATAAACGTGGAATAACAAACCTGAATTTCAGCCGTGATGGTAAAATCATTGCTTCTGGTGGTGACGAGGGTACTGTGAAACTATGGCAGCGAAATGGAACTTTAATTGCTAACCTGACAGATAATCAAGGTTGGATAAATAGTATCAGTTTCAGCCCCGATAATAGAACTATTGCTGTTGGTACTGATCAAGGAACTGCTAAACTTTGGAAAGCCAATGGAACTCCAATTTATACTTTAACTGGACATAAAGTTGGAGTAACAAGCGTTAGTTTCAGTCCCAACCAAGAAATAATTGCTTTTGGTACTGACCAAGGATCTATTAAACTCTGGAAGTGGGACGGAACTCTAATTAAAACCTTCGCTGGGCATAAAAATTGGGTAACAAGTGTCAGTTTCAGCCCCGACGGTAAAATTATTGCTTCTGGTGGCGATGATGGAACTATTAAACTTTGGCAATTGGATGGGACTTTAATTACTACCCTGACTGGACATAGAAAGGATATTAATAGTATCAGTTTTAGTCCTGATAGCAAAATTATTGCATCTGGAAGTACAGATCAAACTATCAAACTTTGGCAACTAGATGGAACTCCTATCACTACCTTGACGGGACATAGCGCTTCAGTTACAAGCATAACTTTCAGCCCCAATAACAAGATTATTGCTTCTGGTAGCCAAGACAAAACTATCAAACTTTGGCAACAAGATGGAACTCCTATTACTACCTTGAATGGACATAGTGCTTCAGTGACAAGCATAACTTTCAGGCCCGATAACAAGATTATTGCCTCTGCTAGTAAGGATGGTAAGGTGATTTTGTGGAGTTTGGATTTAGATGATTTATTAACACGGGGATGTCAATGGCTCGAAGACTATTTTTTCACTAATCCAGAAGCTCGTAATAGTTTGCATCTATGTAGCAAAAGCCATAGAATAATGTGAGTCTAAAATTTTTTCACCGACTCAAAAAAATGGCTGTTTATGAGCAAATTGGTCAAGGCTATGACTTGACTCGTCGTGCTGACCCTGACATTGCTGCCCGATTAGCTGTTCACCTCCAAATCAAATCAGATTCTTCATATCTAGATGTGGGGTGTGGTACTGGAAATTACACGCTAGCTTTAGCAAAATATGGTGGTCTTTGGCACGGAGTAGACCAGTCAAAACAGATGATTGATGCTGCTACAAATAAGAGTAATATTGTAGCTTGGCAAGTTGCGGAAGCTGAAGCCTTACCTTATGCTGATGGAAGTTTCTCTGGTGTGTTATGCACGCTAGCGATACATCATTTTGCTGCACTAACTCCTTCTTTTCGGGAGATTTACCGTGTGTTGGCGGCTGGTCATTTTGTATTGTTTACTGCCACACCGGAGCAAATGAGCAAATATTGGTTAGTCGAATATTTTCCAGAGGCTATACATAAATCTGCTGAACAGATGCCAAGTTTAGAAAATGTCAAATATGCTCTCAATGAGGCAGGTTTTAATTCAGTAAATATCGAACCTTATTCTATTTCAGAAAACTTACAAGACCTATTTTTATATAGTGGAAAACACCGTCCTGAAATGTATTTAGACGAGAATGTACGTTCTGGAATTTCTACCTTTGCTTTGCTAGCTTCGGCGGATGAAATCGCCGCAGGGTGTCAAAGGTTAGCAGCAGATATTAGGACAGGGCGGATTACCGATATTGTCAATAAATATGAAAATAATCACGGAGATTACTTGTTTGTAATCGCCGATAAAGTAGCAACTTGATCTAAAGAGTGAAGGTTGAAGCAGCAATATTTTTATCCAATCAGCGTCTCGTACTCATCATGTGACCCAATCCAGATCCAGTAATAATCTTCACCTTTCTTAAATGCTAGTACCCGATATCCACCACTAATACTGACTGACCACAAATCATTTCCTACTTTTTTGAAATGCAAAGACGGATGAAATTTATTATTAATCCAAAGGCGATATGCTTTTCTAGCTTGCTCTTGAACTTAAGATGAAAGTGCAGAATATGAGCGCCAAAAATCAGGGGTTGTTAAGGATTTCATCTAACGGTTTCACCCGATTAGCTTCAATATCTGCTTTTGCACGCTGGATTAGCTGATCCAATCGACCCGATTTTGCATCTGCTTGAATTTGCTTATCCCAAGCATCATTGAGATATTCTTGGAGCCAGTTTGATAAATCCCGCATTTCACCTTCAGACAGTTGCATAATAGCGGCTTCTATTTCTGGGAGTGAGTTCATCCTGTTATCCTCAATCCAGCACTGTCAATTATCCTACCAAAAATAATTCAGAATTAGAATTAGTGGCAAGTCTTAGTTATGAAGTAATAATTATTAATCATGAATTAGTATGATACAAAAATGGCTTTCGATCGTCGGCATTGGGGAAGATGGATTACAGGGGTTAAGCGCGATCGCTCGTTCTCTAGTGGATCAAGCTAAAGTAATTGTGGGAGGCGATCGCCATTTAGCAATGCTCCCTACAGATGATCGACGTGAGAAACTAGTCTGGACATCCCCCATTAGTGCTTCAGTAGAGGAAATCATCCAGCGTCGGGATCAGTTAATCTGCGTACTAGCAAGCGGCGATCCGATGTGTTACGGCATTGGTGTCACCTTGATGCGGCGAATTCCCCTCTCTGAAATGACTATTATCCCCGCACCTTCAGCTTTCAGCCTCGCCTGTGCCAGGGTTGGATGGTCTTTGACTGAGGTGGAAACCTTGAGTTTGAATGGTCGTCCATCCTCCCTACTCCAGTCTTACATTTATCCGGGAGCTAGGCTGTTGATTTTGAGCGAAGGGAAGGACACACCCGCCATCGTTGCCGAAATTTTGACAAATCGCGGCTATGGTGGCAGTAAGATTACCGTCTTGGAGCGTATGGGCGGTACTCATGAAAGAATTATCGAAGGTATGGCTGTATCCTGGAGTGAAACTGAAGTTGCTGCCTTGAATGCGATCGCAGTTGATTGTATTGCTGATGTTGGTGTTATCCCATTACCAAGATTACCAGGACTACCAGATAACGCCTATCACCACGATGGACAGTTAACGAAGCATGAGGTTAGGGCAATCACCTTAGCAACTTTAGCACCCACACCGGGACAACTTTTGTGGGATGTTGGCGCGGGTTGCGGCTCAATTTCTATCGAATGGATGCGGAGCCATCCTCGATGTCGGGCGATCGCGATCGAACAAAACTCCTCTAGACTACTTTACATTGCCGATAATGCCACCACTCTCGGTACTCCAAATCTACAAATCATTGAAGGTAAAGCGCCCCATGCCCTGAAAGACTTGCCAGCACCAGATGCAATTTTTATTGGTGGCGGAGTAACAGCAACAGGACTTTTTGATGTTTGCTGGGAAGCACTGCGGCCAGGCGGGCGTTTGGTGGCAAATGTCGTGACGGTAGAGGGTGAGCAAACTTTATTTCAATGGCATGAACGAGTCGGTGGTGATTTAACTCGTATTGCTATCCAGCGCACAGAACCTATTGGTAAATTTTTGGGCTGGCGAGCAATGGCACCTGTAACGCAATGGATAGTTGTAAAATCTGAAAAATTGAACTAGGGATTGGGGATTAGGGACTAGTACAAGAAGGCAAAAGTAAAAAGGCAAAAGTAAAAAGAAAGAATGCTTATTTTGTAGGCTTTCTGGCTATTTAAAATGGTTGCTTTATTTCCGCCTTGTCGTACTAGGGATTAGGTACTAGGGATTAGGTACTAGGGATTGGGGACTAGGGATTAGGTACTAGGGATTAGGTACTAGGGATTAGGTACTAGGGATTAGGTACTAGGGATTGGGGACTAGGGATTGGGGATTGGGGACTCTTAAGATTTGAATGGGGATTCAGACCCGAAGCAAATCTTAAAATAATTTCTTCCCCAGTACCCAGTCCCCAGTCCCCATTTAGGGACTTGCGTGAAAATAAAGTACCAGTAAACCGAGTTTAGACTGCGCTCAACTCTCGACGGCTGAGGGTTGAGCGCAGTCTAAACCCGGTTGGTTGGGACACTATTAACCCGCAGATCCCTTAGCTATTCTTCAGCAACCCAGGCACCATGAAACCCATAAGGCACCCTCTGGGGAATTATTACCCGCGCTACAGGTTCAGATGTTATGTCTTGAGCATTCACCACTACCAATTCTGAAGTGTTTGAACCCTCATCGTGGACGAAAGTTATAAGCCAACCATCATCTTCAGCTATTGCACCAGGACGCGGCGCAAACACAGCTTCACTGCCATAGCGCCCCTCTCCAAATTCATGGGTTTGGGACTTTCCACTGCTGAAGTCGTACTTGATAATACCTTCAAATAAAGGTAGGGGACTGTTTGCCACTTTGTTAGTGTAGCCATATCGGGTTTGTCGCCCCAATAGATTTTCGTTGACGCGAGGGAATTCGGAAACGACATCATCCAACATTTCTTCACGCACTGTCCCCGTACTGAGGTTAAACCGCCAGCGATGCAAACGAGGAATATTTGCCTCTGGGTCAGGTTGCGAATCATCGGAAATCAAAACAGTGGTAGAACTCATGCGACAGGCGATAAGCACCACTTCGTCTCCCTCTTCGTAAGCGTTGAGGGTATGGAAGACGTAGCAAGCAGGACTTTCAAACCAGCGAATATTACTGTTGTCACCGTGACGTGGTATAATGCCAAAACGACTAGAGCGATCGCGTTCAAACATCATTACAGGTTCTCTGCGTTGCGCTCTTTCGGGGCTGAAAGTCATGGGCAAATCCATGAAAATCGTGTAGTTTTCTGTGATGGCAAAATCGTGCATCATCACCCCTATTGGCAGGTCAATTGGCACTGTCCGCAACAGTTCCCCTTGTGCTGAAACCACACCATATTGCAGGTAAGGCGGCACGATAAGAGAGTAGCCAAAGAAGATCATTTCACCTGTCACCGGGTCTACCTTGGGATGGGCTGTGAAGGCAGAAACCAGTTTGCCATTGTAGCTATACTCGTCAAGGGTTGCTAATTCAGGAAGCTTGATGGCGTGAGGTTTCCCACCCTCGTTCAGCGCCAACATCTGACCAGCGTGCCACACCAAGGCAGTGTTGCCGGTATTTTTGTAAGCACCCTCAGGATTATCCATCTGCGGTGGTTCTAACAACCCAGTCCAAAGAGCCTTACCCGCTTCTCGTTCTTTTTTCCATCCGGCTGTCTGCACGTAGCGGTTACGATAAGTGGCTATGCCGTTGGTAATTTGCACACCATGCAACATCCCATCGCCATCAAACCAATGATATTGACCGATAGGTGTCCATTGAGGGTTAGGTCCATTCCGTACAAACATCCCCGATAGTTCAAGGGGTAATTCACCGATGACTGGCAATTTGTCGGTGGTGATTTCTTCATTAATTGGAGCAAAGTTGCCATCGAGATACGGATTTACTGCTATTGTTACCATTGTCTTGATTTAACTGTACATTTGAGTTTGCGATCGCGCCCACGTAGAATTTTTGAGGACGTTGGGAAATTTTTGCAATCAATCTGCAAATTAAACCTTTTTCTCTAGCTGTTTAATTCGTTTGATTTGCAGGAAGTTCAGCTCATCTTCAGAAAAGGGTGTGCTAAACCAGGTATCTAATATTTCTTTAGCGATCGCTTCTGTAGTTGCACGTAAACTTAATATAGCAACGGACAAAGAGGTTAGGACATTAACTCAAAGCTGCATGAATCCCAGAGACTTTGTTGGCGGCAATAGATGCGCCAGTCAGCTAAAACACATCTAACTTGCATATTAAAATTTTCTCAATATCTTGTGGAGTGGGCAACATGAGCGCCCTGCCCCTCTTCAACTAAGGCTTCTGACTACCCGCTTCTTGCGGTGCAGGAGTAATGGGAGCGCCATTAGTTATGTTGAGAATACCCGAAACAACAATTTTCTCCCCAGCTTTTAGTCCTTCGATAACTTGATAATTATTCCCCTCAATCACTCCCAATTTCACGGATTTCTGTTGAGCTACTAAAGATGGCGCTCCAGCTTTCGGCTTTTCGGCTGACGCTTCAGCTTTCGGCTTTGACGTTGGCGCTTCAGCCACAAACACAAAAGTCTCCCCACCCAAACGAGATACTGCTGTAACTGGAATCAAAATTCCTGGATGTTCGTCCCAGATGACTTTGGTTTGCACTGATTGAAGATTACGCAGTCGATTTCTCGAATTGCCAAAGTTGGCTTTCACCAAAACTGTTTGCGAATCTGAACTGGCATTTGGGGATATAAAACTGATCTTACCCGTTGCGGTGGGTTTGCCTTGGGCGTCTAACATTTGTACAGGTAATCCCAAGCGCAACTTTCTGGCTTGATTTAGCGGAATGGATATATTCAAATCTAAAGAGTCGTTTTTGGTCAATGTGGTGAGTTGATCCCCCTGTGCCACATACTGTCCTACCTTGACTGGGATATTACCAACAATACCTGTGAAAGGAGCTAGGACTTTTGTGTATTGTAGTTGCACTTGAGCCGACTGCACTTGAGCCGCCGCTTGGCTGACTTGCGATCGCCCTTGGGCAATATCTTCTGGGCGGTTACCGTTCACCTGCTGCCTATAGTATTGTTTCTGCTGTTCTAAGGCAGCACCTAGCTGCTGGATATTAGCAGTTCTGCTTTTGCGGAGTTGCTCTAAATTTTTCTGGGCTGCAACCAGCGCCGCTTCAGCACTAGCTTTGTTTTTGACGTATTCATCTAGGCTATCTTGGGAAGTTGCCCCTTCTTTTGTTAATTGTTCGTATCGCGTTGCTCGTGCTTGTGCTAGTACTAGATCGGATTTGGCGGAATTAACTTGAGCCTCAGCCTGCTGAATTTGCTGTGGTAGCGATCCAGATACGGCATCTTGATATTTTGCTTGGGCTTGATCTAGCTGGGCTTTGGCTTGGGAAATTACTTCTCTTCGAGTCCCGGCTTTGAGTTCGGCAAGATTTGCCTCTGCTTGTTCTAGTGCTGCTTGTTTTTGTCGTAGCTGGGCTTGGGCATCATCAACTTCTAGGCTAATAATTACTTGCCCTTCTTGAACACGGTTGCCCTCTTTGATGAAAACCTGGGCAATTCGTCCTCCAACCTGTGGCTTAATTGGTACAGAGAGTGGTGCCTCAAATTGGCCAATATACTCTGAACTCTCCTGGACAGTTTCAGTTTCCACAGTTGCTAGCTTGACCGGAATTGCCATCGGTGGACCACCAGGCGCTCCAGCAGCCGATGGTGCATTGCTAGCATTACTAGTTTGCCACCAGCGCCAACCAAAACCAACACCTGCAATTAACAGGATAATTCCCAAGATTAGAGGCCAACGCCGCTTTTGAGGTGGCTCTGGCGATCGCTCTGGCAATGGTTGCGACTCTTGACTAGAATCATTAGTAACAGTCGGCTGTTCTATTTCAACGGGAAGGGGAGAGTCAGGTAACTCAGAATAGGACATCTTCGTTTTCTCGTCTTGTGGATTTAGACTTGGGCAATCTACTCTTCGCTAAAAAAGCATTATTTGAATAGTTTTTTAGCCCTTGTTTTTCTATATTGGTGACAAAATTTTTGGGTATTCGGGCGATCGCTCACGATGTCTAGTACCTAAAACGAACCAATATCCTTAATCACATTATGGTTATTTTGTACACTACTTAACTCCTATTTTTAAACTGTAATTTATAAAACTTTCTTAGTCACTACAAACCCAGTGCCTTAGCTCAGAGAGAAAGGACGGTTTATCTTGTTGTAGGCAGTCAACTGAACCTCCTGCTTCCTTCAATGGCAAACTGCTATTATGCTCTTCCATCATCTGCTTACAAAGCCTTACATCTAAGTTTTCCATGACTGTTTGCAAGCGCTTGCTTGCATTATAACCACATAGCAGACGATATTGGTATAATCTACAGATGAGTTTATCGCTCTTAAGCCCTAGTGAATACTGATCTTAGGGAATAAAAAGGTATGGAGCGATGCCTTCTCTGCGAAACGCTACACGTAGCAAGATCCCCGAAGGGTAGGGTCAACTATGCCTACGCTGATTAATTCAGCTTTATTAATCAAGGTTGCGAGTTTCATCAAGTTATTCTCACCAAGAACCAGTTTTTTCTAGAGTCCTATTTTTGACAAGTCTCAACTTCCTACATTTAGGTCACCCGATCGGTTGATTTTGAACTCACCCGAATGGGTGATTTAATTTATCCCAATCAGGGTTTTGTCTGTCTTGCCCAATCCCCAATCCCCTTCAACCATCCATAACTGAGTCTTTAGAATCCAATTTCGGCAAGATCCCCACAGTTGATTTTCGGTTAGCAACAATATGAGAAAGCAGCCCTTCATACTTATCAAGTGCTTGCTCCAAGGAGTAGTTTTCTTCAGCAAACTTTCTTCCTGTGTTACCTAGCCTCGCACCTAAAGCCGGATTAGCATATAAATCATGCACCGCAGCGGCCATTGCATCGGGTGATTCTGGCTCAACAATTATCCCACCACCACTGAGTTCGATCGCTCTAGCAGCAGTACCAGTGGCGGGAACTGAACCCACAATTGGGCGACCACTGGCCAACAACAATGGTATTTTTGAAGGCATATTGAAGGAAATCACATTGCGCTTTTGCACAATCAGCCCTACATCAGATGCTGCTAGCATTTCGGGTAGTTTTTCTCGCGGTTGTAATGGTAGCAGCAAAACATTATCTGCTCCATTTAAGAGACAACATTCCTGCAACATTTGCAATGCTCTTGATTCGCCAACAATCACAAAGACAATATCTTTGATATGACGCAAGCAAACGGCTGCTTCTATTACTGTTTCTAAACCTTGCGTGAGAGCAATGTTGCCCGAATAAAGTACTACAAATTTCCCATCTAGTTGATGACTAGATATCCAGGAGTTTTTCTCTTTTGGTAAAGGGCGGATAAAAGTTACATTCACCCAATTGGGAATACAAACGATTTTATTAACAGGTACTCCCTTATTCACTAAATTCTCACGAAACCCATCAGCGATGACACTAATCGTGTGTGCAGTCCGATAGGCAAATTTCTCTAGGGCTGCAAGAATTCGGATCATCCACTTGTTTTTCAATAACCCGATACGCACGGCAGCTTCTGGTAGAATATCTTGCACATTCAGAACTACTGGGCAGTTGTATAACCAACCAAATATTGTTGCTGGTAAGGTACCTAGTAGAGGCGGGACTGTTAAGATAATCACATCCGGGCGTCCGCCTTTAAAGGCTTGGGGTAAGCTCGTGAAAATAAAGCTTAACTCCAGTAACAGCCGATCCACGAGATTAGGTTTAGACTTAATCCGCAGGTAACTTCGTTGAATTTTGACGCCATTTTTTTCTTCAGTCAGATACCACTTATCCCGATACCCATCGTAAATTTCGCGCTGAGGATAGTTGGGCATTCCCGTAATCACTCGCACTTGGTGACCTCGCTTTACTAGTCCTTCTGCCAATTCAGTCATTAATGGAGCAATTCCAATTGGCTCTGGATGATAGTTGTAGGAATAAATCAGAATGTGCATGAGCTATTTGTGAATTTTGTGAAGACAGCCTGAGATGAGCAGATTTATTCATTAATTAATAGCCAGTAGGGTCTGCTACTTTTATTACTTGTTTTAACTTGTAAGATTGCTTGATTGAAATTGGTTTAAACATTGCTTCTGAATTTTCTTAGTGATTTTCAAAAGATAATTTTTATACTGCAAAAAACACTTAAGCATCAAAATATTAGCTTGTATAAACAGGTGAGGTTCTTATAGACATAGGCTTTAGTTTCTGGTGATTATGACAATAGTTGATCTGGTTAATTCTGACTAATGCCTAAATTTACACTTGGGGGATTGTAGCATTATATTCAAGGTTGTGCATATAACCCTCATACCGCCCTTTAAACTGGCACATTAACTATTTTTAACCAAGTCATCAGTATTGTATTCATTTGATTCACTCAGCATTGGCTCAAGTCTAGCTAGGCGCTAACAGCACTCTTTTCAAGAGTGTTGATGACGAAGCAGTGAAGTTGAATGATAACCCCACCAGTTCACTGAACTAGTGGGGCTATAATAGAGATTCAGTAAATTGGACCAAACAACTTCTGAGTGGAAGTATCAAAGTTGAATTTAAAGAAATCAGATTGTGACACTCCACCAGTAACGGTGTTATAAGTTCCCAGAAAATTTTTAGATGGGTCTAAGAAGGAGACATTCAAGGATTGTAAAAAGTTGGTTGCTCCACTACCAGCTTCGGAAATGATTGTTGGTGCTGTAGCTTCGTCGTAGCTGAATGAACCTGTGGCTGAATAACCACCATTACCTAGCCAGTTAAAGTTTAACTCAACAGCTTGAGCTGGGTTGTTAGCAGCAGCGATGCCTTCTCTACGAGACGCTACGCGAACGGCGGGCTACGCCTACGCTACACCAAAAGCAGCACTGGTTGCTGCGATCGCAGCGATTTTGGTGAAAATGCTTTTCAATGTCTTTTTTGGTCACTGCATTAAAGGCAGAGCTATTTCATTCTCAATGTAAGCAATATATGCTATAATGCAATGCTCTATTGCATTATAGCATATACTCCCGTGTCTCAAATTGCAATTATAAAAGCCTTTGCAGCATATGAAGACCATCGTCCTCGTGCTGGAGTGAGGCACACTCTTCCAATCTATTAACTTCAACCTGCTGTTCATCTTTAGTCGAAGCAGTTTAGCAGCAGCTATTAGAAACAACTAATCGGACATTAAAAAACTCATCATTACCAATCTTGGTTGCGCTGCTGAGTGGAGTATATCGTCATAGTCAATGCATGGTACAAAATGCAATGCAAGACTTGTTTAGTATCTCAATTTTTTGCTCATCACACCCCCTGAATAGTTACCCAAATAGTAGTCAGCAAGCAGTTATTAGAAATGAGAACAGTTGCATTTTGCCAACTTATATTAGTCTGTGTCCTAACAATAGTATGGTGTATCATTGCTCATACCCACCAAGCCTATGCATTGAATATGGAAGGGGGGAATCGTATTGCTTTATCAAAATCAGAGTCGAAAGTGGAGATTGTCAGCCAAATCACTGAACAATTTGCTCAAACAAAACCAGCAGATAATTTTTTGCAAGCTGAACTATCAAATTCGACGCGCCAACCCAGTCCTTATAAACCAACGATTGTTTTCGTTTATGTGGCGTTAAACACCATATCTCAGATTAGCTTGCCTGACAAAACATACAATATAGCAGCAGAAGTCGTTCTAGAATGGCAAGATGGTCGATTGGGTTTCACTCCCAATAGTAAAGAAACAAATGCTTCATTAAAATTTAATGGTGATGATGTCAAATCTATTTTGGGAAAAATCTGGTCGCCAAGTTTCACAATTGGTCATGAAATTCAGCCACGAGAAATACAAAATCGCTCAGTCTCCATTGCTCCAAACGGTTGGGTGAGAGTATACGAACAGTTTAATGATATTGTGAAATTTGATGCAGATGTCCACACTTTTCCCTTCTGTAACGAAACACTCACCCTAGCTATTGATTCTGCCCTTGACGATCGCAGTAATGTCACATTCGATCTCCAAGAGTTTAAATTTCCTTCCCCAGACCCATCAAAGCAGATTATTGGACGCTGGTTAATTAAAAATATTGATGCTCGCACGCAAGGTCTTAATCGTCTTGATTCCAAACTCGGTTTTCCAGAAGTAGTTGTATCCATTGACGTTCAGCATAAACCGCAATACATCATTTTCAACTTTTTTCTACCGCTATTTGTCATTTTTGTTGCTTCTGCTGCCGTAACCTGGATTGACCCAGCCAAAACTGCCTCTTATGCCTCTCCGCGATTGGGTGGGACGTTAACGCTAATCCTGACGACAATCGCTCTCAAACTAAGTCTAGCTAAAGAAATTCCGGCTGTAAATTACATTACTTTGACCGATGCAGTTTTTGGGATTACCGTTTTCGCCCTGCTCTTAAGTTTAATTACGTCTAGTACGATCGTCTATTTAAATGAAACAAAACAAGAAATGCTATATAAACGAATCAATGTAACCTTCCGCAAAATTTATCCATTCTTATATGTCGGGTGCATGGCTGGTATTGTTTTGTTTTTCTTCACGGTGAATTGGAACCTTTGATGATCACTTGGAGTATAGACGCTGCTAACTTTTAGAAAAATATATAGCAGATGCAATATCTTAGAGGATGTTTTAAAAGTCCCGAAAGGTATAATTTTGCAGTTATGCACTGGGTTAAGTGCAACGCCAAATCAAGGTTTCGCCATTTCCTGAGATGCTTTGCTGTGCTAAGTATGAGAGCAAAAGACCCTTTTAAACATCCTCTAAGTAACCTTCTACAAGCTAGATAACACCTATTTATGACAAAATTGTTCGGTCGGCGGAAGTTGATTATTTTTGGCTCCACTGTGGTTTCTAGTCTATTTCTGAAAGCTTGCAGCAGCAAACCTTCTACAAGCAGTAGTCGGAAAACTTCTCTGTTAGCATTTACTACTTTTGGAGAGACGATCAAAGTTGGGATTTTACACTCACTTAGCGGCAGTTTGGCAATTAGTGAGAAGAGTGTTGTTGATGCCGAACGATTAGCGATTGAAGAGATTAATCAAGCTGGTGGTGTATTAGGTAAACAAGTTGAAGCAATTGTGGAAGACGGCAACTCTGACCCTGCTACCTTTGCGAAGAAAGCGAAGAAGCTGATTGAGCAAGACAAAGTAGCGACGGTATTTGGTTGCTGGACTTCGGCAAGCCGCAAAGCTGTACTTCCGGTATTCGAGTCGAACAAGCACTTGCTATGGTATCCATTGCAGTATGAAGGGCAAGAGTGTTCTAGCAACATCTTCTACATGGGAGCCGCTCCTAACCAGCAGATTGAACCTTCGGTTGATTGGTTGCTCAAGCATAAAGGCAAAGAATTCTTTCTCGTTGGTTCTGACTACGTTTTTCCGCGTACTGCCAACAGTATCATCAAGGCACAACTGAAAGCTAATGGGGGTAAAAGTGTTGGCGAAGATTACATTCCTTTGGGCAGTAACGATGTCCAGTCTGCGATCGCTAAAATTAAGCAAGCTTTACCAAATGGAGGTGTTATCTACAATACCTTAAATGGAGATACTAACATTGCATTTTTCAGGGAATTACAAGCCTCTGGTTTACATCCCGATAAATATCCTTCTATGTCTGTCAGCATTGCGGAAGAAGAAGTCAAAGCGATTGGAATTGACTATCTTTTGGGTCACTACGCAGCTTGGAATTATTTTCAAACCGTCAAAACCCCTGCAAGCGAGAAGTTTGTGCAAGCGTTCAAGGCGAAATATGGTTCGGATCGCGTTGTGAACGACCCGATGGAAGCCGGTTACATTATGGTATATCTCTGGAAGCAAGCGGTTGAGAAAGCAAAAACGGCTGATCACCTCGAAATGGTAAAAGCTGCGGCTTACGGTCAAAGTTTCGATGCACCTGAAGGGAAAGTTACTATAAACGTAAACCACCACCTATCTAAGTTCGTGCGGATTGGAGAAGTCAAAGACGATGGTCTATTCCAAATCGTCTACGAAAGCAAGGATGCCGTAAAACCGATACCCTGGAACCAATTTTTAGCCGAAACCAAAGGTTATGCTTGCGATTGGCTGAATCCTTCTAAGGGTGGTAAGTATAAAATAACTTAGCTTTTATCTTGCACCTGTAAGATAGTGAAAGTCACGAGCGATCGCCAGATAATAACTGATAAAGTTGAGCTACCCAAAGTTGAAAACAGTGTAATATGCCTGGGTTTCTATTAGAAGTTGGTACAGAAGAACTACCTGCAAGTTTTCTCAGTGATGCTTTAGTGCAATGGCAGGAACGCATTCCCCAAAGCCTGGAAGCAAACAGCCTCAAGGGTGAAAGCGTCCAGGTGTATGGTACTCCCCGGCGGCTGGCGGTAGTAATTAAAGGTCTACCATCCCAGCAACCAGACCGAGAAGAAGAAATTAAAGGGCCTCCAGCCCAAGCCGCCTTTAAAGATGGTCAGCCCACAGCCGCCGCCGCAGGCTTTGCCAAAAAGCAAGGTGTGGAAATAGATGCGCTGTTCCTTCGCCCCACTGACAAAGGGGAATTTGTCTTTTTACAAAAAAGAATTCCTGGCCGTCCTGTGGCGGAAATTTTGACAGAACTTATTCCCCAGTGGATTTGGGCTTTAGAAGGTAAGCGATTGATGCGTTGGGGTGATGGGGATGCAAGGTTTTCCCGACCGATTCGTTGGCTGGTAGCTTTGTTAGATGATACGGTGCTACCTCTAGAATTAGTGAATGGTTCTAAAACGATTCAGAGCGATCGCATTTCTCAAGGTCATCGGGTCTTACATCCTGAACCTCTGACAATTGCCCAAGCTACTGATTATGTTACCACTCTCAAGTCTGCATCTGTCAACGTTGACCCAGTAGAACGGGCAAATATTATCAAAGAGCAGGTAAAGGCAGTAGCAGAGAATTTAGGCGGGTATACGGTAATTTACCCCGATTTGTTAGAGGAAGTAACCAACCTTGTAGAATATCCCTCTACAGTTGTGGGGAAATTTGAACCAGAATTTTTGGAATTACCAACTGAGGTAATTACTGAAGTCATGGTTACTCATCAGCGTTATTTTCCTGTATTCAAACCAGATAGTTTTGAGCAAGAATTATTGCCCAATTTCATCACCATTTCTAATGCTGATCCCCATAAATCAGATATTGTTGCCGTCGGGAATGAAAGGGTAATTCGTGCCAGATTAGCTGATGGCAGATTTTTCTACGAAGCTGATTTAACTAAGCCAATAGATAGCTTCTTACCACAGTTAGAAAAAGTCACTTTCCAAGAAGAATTGGGTTCGGTGCGTGCCAAGGTAGATAGAATAGTTAAAATTGCCGAGCGAATCAGCAGCCAATTAGAATTAGCTGAAAATCAAAGCCAAAGAATCCAACGTGCTGCTTTATTATGTAAAGCAGATTTGGTTACACAAATGGTGTATGAATTCCCGGAATTACAAGGTATTATGGGAGAAAAATACGCCTTAGCCAGTGGTGAAGATGCGGAAGTCGCAAAAGCTATTTTTCAACATTATTTGCCAACGGGAGCCGGTGATATTTTACCTGGAACAATCACGGGTAAAATTGTCGGTTTAGCAGATAGATTAGATACCTTGGTGAGTATCTTTGGTTTAGGTTTAATTCCCTCTGGTTCCTCTGATCCTTTTGCCTTGCGACGTGCTGCTAATGCTGTAGTTAAAATTGTTTGGTTTGGTAATTTACCGATAAATTTAGATGATTTATTGACGCAAATAGCCACAGACTTTGCAGCGAAATATCACAAAGATCAGGCATCCTTAACCAGAGCGTTGCAAGAGTTTTTCTTACAACGCATCCGCACTTTACTACAAGAAGAAAAACAGATTGATTACGATTTGGTAAATGCAGTTTTGGGAGAAAATGATCCAGAATACACAGAACGGACGTTAAAAGATTTATTGGATGTACGCGATCGCGCCTTATACTTACAACAAATCCGCAACGACAGTACCTTAGATAACATCTACGAAACTGTTAATCGTTCCACACGATTAGCCGCCCAAGGTGATTTGGATACAAAACAGCTAGAACCAACAACCGTAGTTCGTCAAGAATTATTCCAAAAGTCTTCTGAGGTAGCTTTGTATAATGCCCTAATGGAATCAGTACCGCAAACTCAAGCAGCACAAGAGACCCGAAATTATCAACTGTTAGTAGCAGCACTAACAAAAATTGCTCCCACAGTTAGTAACTTCTTTGATGGCCCAGATAGCGTTTTAGTTATGGACTCCGATCCCGAAATTAAGCGCAATCGATTACATCTGCTGGGACTAGTTCGCAATCATGCCCGTGTTTTAGCTGATTTTGGTGCGATCGTTAAAAATCTGTAGCGTAGGTCAACAAAAACTTGTGTAATTTTTGCCAATAAACGCTACTATAGGGAGTGCTTAACCAGGGACTTATAGCTGCAATCTATGTCCAGAGCTACTGTAATTGGATTGGGAAAGTCCGGTGTTGCTGCGGCGAGATTGTTGAAGCGGGAAGGTTGGGAGGTAGAGCTAAGTGATGGCAACACCTCCGAAACCCTCCTGCAACAACAACAAGAACTCGCTGCCGAGCAAATAACCGTAAAACTAGGCCAATCCCTAGAATTGAATGGTGCTAATTTACCGCAATTAATAGTCGTTAGTCCTGGCGTACCTTGGGATATTCCCGTATTAGTTAAGGCACGCCAATTAGGTATTGAAACCATTGGGGAAATAGAACTTGCTTGGCGAAATTTGCAATCGCTACCTTGGGTAGGAATTACAGGTACTAACGGCAAAACTACTACCACAGCTTTAGTTGCTGCCATTTTCCAAGCAGCAGAATTAAACGCACCCGCCTGTGGTAACATTGGCCACGCCGCCTGTGAAGTTGCCCTATCTCAGCCAAAGAGAGCAGCAGAAAAATTTGATAACTCCTCACTTGATTGGGTGATTGCCGAACTTAGCAGCTATCAAATAGAATCTTCCGTCTCTCTTGCTCCTCGTATTGGTGTTTGGACGACTTTCACACCAGATCACCTCAGTCGTCATCAGACTTTAGAGAACTATTACAATATCAAAGCCAAGTTATTACGTCAGTCAGAGTTGCAAGTGTTTAATGGTGATGATGCCTACTTGAGGCAGCTAGGACTAAATGCTTGGCCTGATGCCTATTGGACAAGTGTCAAAGGAAAAGATTCCCTAATTAGCGAAAAAGGCTTTTACATTCAAGATGGCTGGGTTGTGGAAAAATTGACTGCAACCTCTGCACCAGAAGCGATTGTGAAAGTATCTACTTTGCGGATGGTGGGAGAACATAACCTACAAAATCTCTTGATGGCAGTCGCAACGGCAAGATTAGCGGGAATTAATTGCGATGCGATCGCGCGTGGTATTGTTGAATTCCCCGGTGTTGCCCATCGTTTGGAGCATATCTGTACTTGGGAAGGGATTGATTTTATTAACGACAGCAAAGCCACCAACTACGATGCTGCTGAAGTTGGTTTAGCATCCGTTAATAGTCCAGCGATTTTAATTGCTGGTGGAGAAGCCAAAGCAGGTGATGATACTGGTTGGCTAGCAAAAATTCACTCCCAAGCTGCTGCTGTATTATTGATTGGCTCTGCTGCGCCCGCATTTGCCAAACGTCTCCAAGAGGTGGGGTATTATTCTTACGAAATTGTGGAAACAATGGAAAAGGCAGTCCCCAAATCGGCGGAATTAGCCAAGCAGTATCAAGCGCATGTAGTGTTGCTATCTCCAGCTTGCGCGAGTTTCGACCAGTACTCGAATTTTGAGGTGCGGGGCGATCGTTTTCGTCAGTTGTGCCTTGCTTGGGCAGAAGCCTGGAAGCTTCAATACAACTCGATTCTTTCATCTCCTCTGCCTTAGCTCATTCACTGTGTAGCTGCAAGTCACATAGTGAATGAATCATGTAAAATTATTAACAATTTTCGTATTTGGTAGCAAATAACTGTACTATACATAGCTAATAATACTGTACAGCCAGGAGAGATTTATGAACTTAAAATTGGTCGCAGCTTGGCAATATGCACAGAAAATTTTTGTTTTTCCAAAAAATATTATATTTTTTGGGTTGGCACTTTTGCTAATTTTAGGTTTTAGTACGATTGTAAACTTCACACCATTGGCTCAACCTGCCACAGCTCAAACGAGTCCACTCTCAACCACTATTCCACGTTATGTCGTAACGGCTGAATTTGGTAGAGATAGACCAGGTAGCGATTACACATCTTTTTTCACCTCACCATCCGCTTCACTTTGCCAGCAGTCTTGTATTAATGATAGCAGCTGTAGTGCTTATACCTATGTTGTACCAGGAGTACAAGGTAGTAATGCTGTTTGTTATTTAAAATCTGTAGCGCCAGCATCAACACCAAATAGCTGCTGTGTATCCGGTGTGAAATTGTAAGCGAAAAGTGCGGTGCGAACTTCCGCCAATCTGTACTAGAAGGATTGTTTAGAGCTAATTTAGTGGTTTACTATAATTATGTTTTGCTGTAGTTTCCAACTTCAACCTCATGAGCGATGCTGGTAGGTTTAGGAATAAGTAAACCATCTTCTAGCATTCCTTCTAGATGAAATTCAATAGCTTCTGTAATCATCTGCTTGACTTCTTCTAAAGTTTCACCCACAGCTACACAACCTGGTAAATCAGGGACATAAGCGCCGTAGCTAGTTGCTCCCTTTTCAATCACAACTGTATAACGCATCAGTCTTCCTCCAATTGAGCTTGTCTCCAGATATTTTTCAGAGTACCAATTGGCACATCCACATTTGGCTTACCAGCCACTGTTACAGTACCAGGTTTATCAGGATGTTTGAACTCTCGATTTTCAAACAACCTCTTAAACCTAGCTCCACCCGATTTTTTGCCGTTAACGTCACCTTTTAACCATCTATCAAAAGTTATCTCAACTTTTTTAGGGACTTACTGTAGCACTTGAGAGTGAATATCTTTGTACCACGATCTGCAATACGGTTCGGTTAAGAAAATTCTAGATCCAAAGACGCGATAAATCGCCGTCTCTACAAGGATCAATCTTTCGTCTTGACGGCGATTTATCGCGTTTGGTGCCTAAACCGAACCGTATTGCCCGGTCTGTCTATTTTGAGTTGAGTTAATGATGCTTTTTGATTATAGTAATTTGGCTGTTACTTTAACTCTAGTATATGACAAATCAAAGGACATCTATCAATTAATTGGACAACGGTTTTCCTCATACCAATCAAATCTTTGAGCAAGCAAATAATTAAGCTAAATCAAGTTTTTCAATTCATCTCGGCGATTATTCAAGAGGTAGTATCTTTTGAATCTAGGGAGGATAAACAATGCGGCTTTCAGATCCAGGACAACAAGTATTAGTGTCTGGGGATTATACCTAAATATCTAACTTAAAGACACATTAGGTTATTACTTATGATAGTTACTATAACTCTCTTGGATAGGTGAAAGTGATGAGTGAGAGTAAATATACTTAGTAGCTGAGGTTCAAAGCATGGACTCCACAAGTAAAGTTCAAATTGTGGACTCGTCCTGGTACGTTCCACTACCGATGAAAGAGTATGCAATGAGCCGAGTAACTGTCTACTTTTATAGCGACGGGTGGGTTCCAATTAAATATTGTTCTTTGGGAAAGGCAATTTTGCTTCACCAAAAGGCAAGCTTAGAAGGCAAGGAAATTTTATTATTTCCTGCTGATTTAGACCCTAATCAATTCTCAAACTCTTTTAAAATGCATTGAGGTAGACTATTTTTCCAAATTATTGGCAACGAATGAATCGGCTATAGAGGCGTATATATGATATATACGCCTCTATTTGTTAAATGGAATTAAAGATCACCAGATAATCAAACCAACCCAGAACGCAATGCAACGACTGCTGCTTGCACGCGATCGTCTACTGCTAATTTATTCATAATCCCTCGGACGTGAGTTTTGATGGTGTTGGGACTCAGGTAGAGTTTTTCGGCAATCTCTGGGTTACTCAACCCGTCTACCATGAGTTTCAAGACTTCTAACTCGCGCCCAGATAAGTTGGCGGTGTTGGTGGTGGGTGAAGGCGGTTTGAGATTATCAATTACTCGCCGCGCAATTTGAGGATCGAGATAGGCTGCACCATCAACTGCGGCGGCGATCGCACTTAACAATCGTTCCACACTTGCACCTTTAATACAATATGCATCTGCACCGCTAGATAGTGCCGCAATAATTTCTGTCTCTGTTTGATGAGATGTCAGCATCACCACATGAGTTGCTGGTAGCGCCGCCTTAATTTGCTGTGTGGCGGCAATGCCATCCAATCGCGGCAATCCAATATCCATAACCACCAAATCAGGTTTTAGTTGCAGTGCGGCTTGAACTCCCAAATAACCATCTTCAGCTTGTCCAACTATCTCTAACTGAGGATGAGCCATTAACGATTGCTCTAATCCGAGTTGCATCATCGGATCATCTTCAACAATTAACACGCGCAACGGCGGAGCATTGGCTGGTAAATTTAAAGGATAGCGAGTATCTAAAGACATTTTTATTATCTATAAGTCCTTTGTTCTTTGCCTTTTTTCCCTGCCAATGACCAATGACTAATGACCAATGATCAATGACTAATTTATTCTTCCACCCGATAGCCTAACTCTGCTAAACTGAGCCGCGACTGTCGCCATTTTGGTTGGACTTTGACAAATAATTCTAGGTAAACTTTACCAGCGATTAACTTTTGGATTTGTTCGCGAGCTTCACTACCAATTGCTTTGAGCATCGCTCCGCCTTTACCAATGAGTATGCCTTTTTGGGAATCGCGCTCAACGTTAATAGTAGCAAGTACACGAGTAATGCTGGGAGTTTCTTCTACTAAATCAATGGCGATCGCTACTGAATGGGGTACTTCTTCACGAGTCAATAATAAAATTTGTTCTCGGATCAATTCACCCATAATAAAGCGTTCTGGCTGGTCAGTTACCAAGTCTGGGGGATAATATAATGGTCCAATTTCTAGATGTTCAATTAATAATTCTTGAAGTTGGGGTAATCCGGCACTAGTCTTGGCAGAAAATTTCACGATTTCCCATTCATGAGACTGGGCCATCTGGGCGTAGCTATCATCTAGAAACTGAGAATCAGCTGGTTGTTGGTCGGTTTTATTCACACCCAAAATCACCGGTGTTTTACTGCGACTGAGCAATTCGGCAATATAGCGATCGCCTGCACCACAAGCTACTGCTCCATCTACCACAAACAGTAATACATCTACTGATTCAATGGCAATTTTCGCATTTCGCACCAATACTTCGCCCAATTGATGATGGGGCTTATGAATTCCTGGCGTATCTACAAAAATTAACTGTGCTTCTGGTGTAGTCAAAATGCCGCGCAAACGGTTACGTGTCGTTTGCGCTACTGGTGATGTAATGGCAATTTTTTGTCCTACCAATTGATTCATCAAAGTAGATTTACCGACATTTGGGCGACCGATAATGCCGATAAAACCTGACTGGAACTCAGGAGGAGCCTGGGGGATTGTTACTTCTCCTGAAAAAGAGAAGGTGTAATTATCAATACTAGTCACCTTTGGCTCCACCTTTATATTTTACAGTTGGGATAACTTGGTTTTTTATTAAACACAAAACAAGCATAAAAACACCCTAGCATTTTCGGGCATTGCTTTTGCTTAGGTTTAATCTACTACTGGCTCTACAGTTATATTTTACAGCTGGGATAAGTTGGTTTTGTTTTTAGGGACTTCCAAAGAAAAAAATATCCCAAAACTGACGCAAAAACCTCTGTATTTCTCCTCTCTCTGTGTTCTCTGCGCCTCTGTGGTTCGTTTATTTGCATAATTTATTTCTTGGAAATTCCTTAGACATCAAATGAAGATAAAATTACTTTGGTATTTACAGAGAAAGCTTTTTTTAGTTAAATAGTACTAACTTGGTTTTAAGTTCAATCTACTACCAAGTATGCTTCATCGAAATGTCAACATTGTCAAGTTTAAATTGATGGGTAAGCAAGTTCGTAGTAAGCACTTGAGTGCTTTAAAGTCCTGACTACGAATTTGTTCACCCCTCGTAACTATAATCCGACAGACCAGTTATGACTATTTGGCTTAACTGCGGTAAGCGATGACGGCATAAAATGGGTCTCCTCCAGCTGCACCGAACCACTGTAAGAAATTCGGTAATGTTGACTTATGAGCTATAACTTCTGCGGTTGTAAATCCTGGGACTGAGGCAAAGTAATCTTTGACTAATTCCACTCGAACTGCTTCTGAAGCCTCCCGCCAAGCTTGAATCGCTTTTTCAAAAAACATCCGGTGAGAAAAACTGATAATTGCCACACCACCGGGTTTGAGGATGCGGTAAATTTCGGAAAATACTGCTTCTGGATATTGCACATACTGCACAGATACGCAATTGAGAACAGCATCAAAATCTTCATCTGGTAAGGGTAGCTGCGGATTTTCGTTAAGATTTTGGACAAAGTAATGATTTAACCGAGGATTACGTCCTAATTCCTCAGCATTGAGTCCGTGTCCCTCCACATGGGAAAACTCTATATCTTCTGGCAGATGAGACACCCAGCTGCTCATCATATCAAAAATACGAGTGTTGGGTTTCAAGCGATCGCGATATAAATCTGTTAGCTGTTGAATAAATCCTTCATCGACATGGGTGACGAAGCGCGGATAGGCATAGAACAGCTTATCGTCTGTGTCGTCTAATTTCAGGCGTTGATTCGGTCTTAACTGCATAAATATCTGTTTTGGAGAACTTTTTCCGAAAATGCGACAACTTCAGGTATTTTTAAACAATCACTATGTAACATATTTTAATGACATCAGGACACTTAAACGAGTCTAAATAGCAGCATTCAATTTTATCAATTCAATGTTCTATAAACTACACTTCTTGCAGCATATTTGCCGAAAAATCCGCCTAGTCGGATTATTACCTTATTTGAGTTTGTTAGCTTGGATACTGCCCTTATTATTATTTACTTCTGGACACGATAGCCTGATGGCACATGATGAAGCCCTTTATGCTTGGCGTGCGCGTCTGATGTTTGATTCTGGTAATTGGATAACTCCTTGGGAAAGGGCACATCATAAAACCCCTGGACCTTATTGGTTAATCGCCAGTTTTTACAAGCTGTTTGGTATGAGTGATATGAGTGCGCGTATTCCTAGTATGATTGCGGGCATTTTTTGCTTATGGCTTGTGTATAAAATCGCCAAAATTATGCTAGAGAAAAAGTTAGCTTGGCTAGCTGCTGCAATTTTAAGTGTGGAGTTTCTCTGGTTGCAATACTCTCGTTTAAGCACACCTGATGTCCCGATGATTTTCTTGGTACTTTTAGCTATTTGGTCTTTGATGAAAACGGAATTACATCCTAAATATCGCTATTTTTGGAGTTTTCTAGCTGGTTTAAGTTTAGGTTTAGGCTTCTTAGTCAGAAGCTTTATGATTTTTTTGCCTATTATAGCTTTATTGCCTTATTTAATTTGGGAACATCGCCGTCACCGTCATCTTAGTAACCCAATTTTATATTTAGGCTTTTTTGTAGGTTTAATACCTACCTGCGTTTGGCTGTGGTTAAGCTGGCTGCACTACGGAAATCATAGTTTTGAGGAGTTGATCAAGTTTGTTGTGCATCTAGGTTTTGAGGATCAGAATAATAATGGACGGCTGTTTTATGTATGGAATATTCCTTTAAAAGCATTCCCTTGGGCTTTCTTTGGGATTTTAGGTTTAGTTCTGACTCTCCATCGTCCTATTCCTCGTTACCATTTGATCTTAGTTGGGTTTCCACTTGTCCTATTTGTAGAACTAAGTCTTTTTAGTACTCGCTTCCCTCACTATAGTCTTTGCCTTTATCCGTTTATAGCTTTGTTTGCATCTGTGGGTTTAAACTGGTTAGGCAATATTTATAATACAGGAATCCCTCCCCAATTCCCTGTTCAAAAGAGCAAAAAAAATATATTAAACCTTTTCGCCAAGAAAAATCTTCCTCGAAATCTCAGCTATGGCTTTGGTGGTTTAGGTGTTGTAGTTGTTATAGCGAGTATTGGGGTTCTGGGTTGGGGTGCTTCTGACATCCGCAAGTATGCAACTATTGGCTTGGCTATGGGGTTGGGTTGGTTAATTTTACCTGTGGTGTGGATTAGTCGTTACCACTTTGGTAAAAAGTTCCTCACAGCACGTTACTGGATTGCAGGTTGGTTAATTCCCTGTTGGCTGGCTTTGGCGGCCATGGGTAGCATCGGTCTTTTAGGTGACTATAACCCTATTTTGAAAACTTTTTTACAACAAAGTGCGATCGCTCCAATTCTCCAATCTCATCTTATCTACTATGTGGAAATAGACCAGAAAACCGAAATACTGCTTGATTTATATCTTTCTATTCATCCCCAACGAGTAGTCTCTATTTCCCAAATACCACCTTTGAGCTATGCTTTGATCTATACTGACCAGTCCCCTAATTTATCTCGCCCTCACCGCCTTGTTGGTAGAGTCGAAGAGTACCAGTTGATTCAAGTTCTTCCCTAAGACAGATACAAACCACTTGTTGCGAAAAAAGGCTAATTTATCTATAATATTACGTACACTAAGTATTTTGTGATATGGTTTCTACATCTAATCACTCCCCAGCTTTAGAGTCGTGGCAGCAAAATCTGGCACCATACAATTTGGGCTACAGAATCAAATTACTCTCGCAACTCGTCAGTCGCAAGTTTACTGAGAGGCTAGAACCCTTTGGACTAACACCATTTCACTGGTTGGTGTTGTGCTGTCTTTGGCAAGAAGATGGTTTACCTACTTCTAGTATTGGAGACAAACTCAAACAAGTAGGAGGGACTTTAACAGGCGTACTAGATCGGATGGAAGAACGTGGCTTGGTGCGTCGAGAACGCGACACCCACGATCGCCGCATCTGGCGCATCTGGCTAACGGATGCAGGTAAGGAATTAGAAGTTGTGTTACCGCCAATCGCCGCAGCCGTGCGTGATGAAGCGATGGACGGTATTTGCTTTGCCGATCGGGAAGTGTTTTCCCAAATTTTGAATCGGGCGATCGCTAACCTCTCCTAAAGATGATCCCATAATCACCCGACTGGGTGAGGCAGTATCAAGATTTGTTCTGAGATAATATTACGCATACTAAGGAAATAAGATTTTTTTCCGGGAATATTACGCATTCTAAATAAACGATTATCAATCAAATCATTGAACGAACAAGGGAGTTAAGAATCATGGGTGCTAATACTTTGAACGGACGTAACGGACACAAAACCCCAATTTTAGAAAAAGAAGTGATTCCTGATTCCGAGACTCTAGAAGCTATTACCACAGAGACATCCACAACCGCCGAAGCACCTGTTGTCACTCCTGAGATTGAGAAAGAAGTTCCACCGAAGCGGAAAAAACCGACTGGTTTAATTTTGGCAGGATTAGGCGTGGGTGCGATCGCCGCAGGTACTTTTGGTTTTCATTATTGGCAATATGCCTCCACCCACCAGGAAACAGATAACGCCACCGTTGCGGGAAACATTCACCAAATTAGTACTCGCATTCCCGGAACTATAAGTGAAGTGCTGGTGAATGATAACCAACTGGTGCAACCTGGACAATTATTGGTGAAGTTAGATCCACGAGACTATCAAAGTAAGGTACAACAAGCAGAAGCCGCCCTACAAAACGCTCAAGGACAGGCGCAAGCCGCCCAAGCAAATATTGCTTTAAGTTCACAAACCACCACTGGTAAGACAACTCAAGCGCAAGGGGATGTTAGTAGTGCGGCATCAGCAATTTCCACAGCCCAAGCAGCAGTCAAAGAAGCCCAAGCTGGGATACCAGCAGCGCAAGCTGAAGTCAGACTAGCCCAAGCAGGTATTCCCGCAGCTCAAGCGCAGGTAGCGCAAGCAAATGCCAATTTGGAAAAAGCTAAAACAGATTACAATCGTTACAACGAATTGTATAAAACAGGTGCAATTCCTCGTCAGCAACTAGACGCAGCCAAAGCAACTTATGATGTGGCGACGGCACAAAAAAACGCCGCCATTCAGGGAGTAGAACAAGCCCAAGCCAAATTAGCTTCCGCCAAAGTTGGTGTAGCCCAAGCCCAGTCTCAACTAGCACAAGCCCGAGAAAATGTAGTCACCGCCCAAGCTAAATTGGCAGCATCCAAGGGAGGATTGCAACAAGCTACCGCCGGCGGACAAGATACAACAGTCAAACGTAGTCAATACGAAGCGGCAAAAGCAGCGATCGCCCAATCAGAAGCATCGCTCAAAGACGCAAAATTGCAACTATCTTATGTTAATGTTACCGCCCCCAGTGCCGGACGCATCGGTAGGAAGAACGTGGAAGTTGGCAACCGAGTTGCAGCCGGAACACCATTAATGGCGATCGTGGATAACAACTATTGGGTAGTTGCCAACTTCAAAGAAACTCAATTAGAAAAGATGCGTCCCGGAGAGCCAGTAGAAATCAAGCTGGATACCTTTCCTCATCATACCTTTGTTGGTCGTGTTGACAGTATTTCGCCAGCTTCCGGCGCTGAGTTTGCCCTATTGCCACCGGATAATGCTACAGGTAACTTTACTAAAGTTGTCCAACGCATTCCAGTAAAAATAGTATTCGATCAAAAGAGCATTCAAGGGTACGAATCGCGGATTACTCCGGGGATGTCTGCGGAAGTTGCTGTGGCAGTCAAGTAATAGTATCTTCGGTAAATTACTTTTCATTCCCGAAAAACCCCTCCCCACTCTTCGGGCTACGGTGTACACACAAATATTCTCAAGTTGTCCCCAGGCTTTTGATCCCCCCAACCCCCCTTAAAAAGGCAGGGCTGTTTCATTCCCTAAAAGGCTCTGATTTACAAGCGCTTCAAGCAGAAAATTCAGGTGAATAAAAAACCTGATTGGGCAAGAAAATCGCGTTTGCACTGAAATTTACTCGTTGAAGTGGTATCTTTTCAATGACCAAATCAAGCAAATTTCTGACTTATACTATTGACAAAATCTCTAAGAGATCGAATGAAACAGCCCTGCCTTAAAAAGGGGGGCAAAACTTCTTAAAGTCCCCCTTTTTAAGGGGGATTTAGGGGGATCTTCCCAAATTAGCTGCAAACAGATGAAAAACCTCTTTCTAGCTGTGATCTGTTTCTACATCTATAGAGAGGCGTATAGAGATGAAGTGAGATGATATTTATCAGAGCAGATTGGTATAAAGCAAGCCATAGATGAAAAAACCGCTACTACCCGCATTAAGATCAAAAAACTACCGTCTGTTTTTTGCTGGACAAGGTATTTCCCTAATTGGGACGTGGATGACACAACTTGCCACGATTTGGCTAGTTTATGACTTAACAAATTCCCCGTTAATGCTAGGAATTGTGGGATTTTCGAGTCAAATTCCGAGCTTTTTTTTAGCTCCCTTTGGCGGAGTCTTTGTAGATCGCTTTTCTCGGTATCATACCTTAATTGCTACGCAAGTCTTGGCGATGATTCAATCGTTAACATTAGCAGCACTCGCGCTAACTGGTGTAATTCAGGTATGGCACATCATCGTCTTGAGTTTGTTGCAAGGATTTATTAACGCCTTAGATGCGCCAGCCCGCCAAGCTTTTGTGCCAGAATTGGTTGAGCGTAGAGAAGATTTAGCCAATGCGATCGCGATCAATTCAACGATGTTCAACGGTGCGCGATTAATTGGCCCTGCGATCGGGGGTTTATTAATTGCTGGCGTTGGAACTGGCTATTGTTTTTTAATTGATGGTTTGAGCTACATAGCTGTCATCGCCGCTTTATTGGCGATGGAAGTTAAACCTTGGAAAAATGTAGTAACTGTCGGTAATCCCTTGCAAAAAGTCAAAGAGGGATTTGTATATGCCTTTAGCTTCCCACCTATTCGATCCATCTTATTACTATCAGCTTTAGTCAGTCTTATGGGACTGCAAAACACTATTCTTGTACCAGTTATTGCCGAACAAGTTCTCAAAGGTGGTGCAGAAACTCTGGGGTTTTTGATGGCGGCATCTGGAGTTGGAGCTTTAACTGGTGGTATTTATCTAGCTACGCGCCAAACAATCATGGGAATTGGTAAATTGATTGCCTTGGCTCCAGCCATTTTAGGAATTGGTCTAATTGCCTTTTCTTTGTCTAGATTTTTACCGCTTTCTTTATTCACAATGTTATTTGTTGGCTTAGGAACAATTCTTCAAATTGCTGCTAGCAACACCTTTTTACAAACAATTGTTGAAGAAGACAAACGTGGGCGGTTGATGAGCTTATATACAATGTCATTTTTGGGGATGATTCCCATTGGTAATTTATTAGGAGGTTTATTAGCAAGTCATATTGGTGCGACGAACACTTTAATAATTGATGGGATAGTTTGTATTTTAGGGTCGCTCATTTTTAGCAGACAGTTACCTGCTTTAAGGAAAATAATGCGTCCAATTTATGAGCAAAAGGGTATTGTTACGACTTAGGAAGTTTAAGATTAGATTTATGTTATACCAGTTGTCAGTTGAGTATAATACAGACCTAACCCCCAACCCCTTCCCTACAAGGGAAGGGGGGCAAGATTCAAAGGCTCTATCCTCCCAGGAGAGAGGTAAAAGCAGTATTGTACTTAAGCGAGAACCTTTATAATAGGGTTTTTCTAATAATCATATTGTAATTTCGCCGCGCAGAGAGCAAGAGAAGATTTAATAATAGATTTTTTGCTACTTAACTTTGAAACAGGAAGAACACTATGACTAATACAGGTGTAATTCGTCAGCAAGGGCAAAATCCTGCTATACCACCAGAACGTGTACCGCTAAAAATCTGGATTGGTGTATTAGCCAGCATGCTTGGTGCATTTATGGCAGTATTAGATATTCAAATAACTAATGCTTCGCTGCAAGATATTCAAGCAAGTTTAGGAGCAACTCTAGAAGAAGGTTCTTGGATTTCTACAGCGTATCTCGTAGCAGAAATTGTGGTAATTCCTCTAACCGGATGGTTATCACGGGTATTTTCACTACGACGTTATCTGTTAGTGAATACTGCACTATTTATTTTCTTTTCTATCTGCTGTGCTTGGTCGTGGGATCTAAATTCCATGATTTTCTTTCGGGTATTACAAGGTTTTAGTGGAGGAGTATTAATTCCCACTGCTATGACAGTTGTATTAACAACTTTACCTCAATCTAAGCAATCAGTTGGTCTGGCTGCATTTGGTTTTAGTGCAGTTTTTGCACCATCAATTGGCCCGACATTAGGAGGTTGGTTAACAGAAAATTTTGGTTGGGAATACAACTTTTATATAAATGTAATTCCAGGGGCATTAATGCTAGCTGGCGTTTGGTACGGAATTAAGCAAGAAAAACCCCAGATTAATTTATTGAAACAAGGTGACTGGTGGGGAATTATTGCAATGGCTATTGGTTTAGGTTCCCTGCAAGTTGTTTTAGAAGAAGGTAGCCGTAAAGATTGGTTTGGTTCAGCGTTAATTGTGCGCTTAAGTGTCATTGCGGCAATTTTTTTGGCGATATTTTTCTATATTGAATTAACTCGTAAACAACCATTTATTAATTTACGGCTGGTGTTTCGGCGCAACTTTGGTTTAGCGAGTATTGTCAATGTATCGCTGGGAGTAGGATTATATGGTTCAATTTATATTTTACCTCTGTATCTTGCCCAAATTCAACAATACAATGCGTTGCAAATTGGTGAAGTCTTAATTTGGGCTGGTATTCCCCAACTGTTTATTATTCCCCTCATACCCAAATTGATGCAACGCATTGATGTGCGGTTAATGGTAGCTGTGGGTGTGACTTTGTTTTCCATCAGTGCATTTATGAACTCTGGAATGACTAATCAAACTGGATTAGAGCAGTTACGCTGGTCGCAATTTGTGCGGGCAATGGGACAACCTTTAATTATGGTGCCGCTTAGTTCTATTGCCACTGCTGGGTTGAGTCAAAAAGAAGCAGGTTCAGCAAGTGGTTTATTTAATATGATGCGGAATCTGGGCGGTTCTCTAGGAATTGCATCTTTAGCAACTATATTAAGTAACAGAGAGCAATTTCACTCCAATAGATTGGGTGATGGAGTATCTTTATATAACCCAGAAACTCAACAGCGAATTGACCAGATGACACAGTATTTTATCAGTCGGGGAGCCGATTTGAGTACAGCCCAAAATCAAGCGATCGCATCTATATCTAACGTCGTCCGTCGGGAAGCATTTGTAATGGCTTTTAACGATTGTTTCTACTTTATTGGCATTGCATTATTACTCAGTGGGATTGCAATTTTATTCTTAAAAAAGGTGAAGCCAACTGCTGGTGCTGTCGCTCATTAGATTTATGATGTGGGTTGTAATGTTTGACAAAACTATTAAAGTCCTAAAATGGTCATTAAGTGAGTACTATTTGAACTGCCTGTAATACCAATTCTGTATGAAGATGCGCTAAACCATATTTAAGTACAAGAAAGAAAAACGAACCGCATTCGCGCAGCGTCTCGTAAGAGGTTGTTTGAAAAGTTGTAAAGTATACTCAAAACCCCGCTTCCATTCCTCTCCCCGAAAGGTCGAGAGGCTTTGAAACCCCCATTCCCTTGTAGGGAAGGGGGGCTGGGGGGTTAGGTTTTTGAGGCTTAGATGTTACCAAAAAAACTTTTCAAACATCCTCTAAGAGTTGGACACAAAGAAAGAAAGAAGTTAAAAGGGTTTGGCGCAGCCTCACAAAGAAATGTATAAGTCGAAGAAGTCCCAATACGGTTTGGATAAGGTTTTTTGATGACACGCCGCTAATCGCAAAGCAAAGACGCGATAAATCGCCGTCTCTACAAAGGACTGATTATTGTAAAGACGGCGATTTATCGCGTCTCTTGCCTTAACCGAACCGTATTGGAAGAAGTCCTGCTTAATTACCAGGTAGATTATTTGGATCTACACCTAGAGAACGTAAATACTGTGCTAACTGTTCAGCCCTTTGCCGTTCTTGTTCAGCCCGCGATCGCTCCTGTTGTGCCTGTTCTCCATCTGTCAAATACCGATTTCCTTGCTCATCGTACCAACATAAAAATTCCTGTTGTATACCAGCAATTACAGCTTGGTGTCGCCCAATACCTAACCCCACCTCTGGCATCAAATAGGGTTCACCTATTTGTAGTTGGTAGTTTCCATCGATCAACTTATAGACTTCAAAGGGTTGATGTTGGTCGCGTCGCCAAAACTCCGGGTTATAAATTACGTAGTACAATACACTGAGTTTTCTATATATATCTATCTTCTCGTCATATTCACCTCCTGGGGTGTGGGATACCATTTCTAACGTGAATATTGGAACTATCCCATTTTCTTCCCAAACAGCGTAACTTTTGCGTGATTTACCACCCTTTTTCCGTTCTACTCCCACACTTAAAAAAGCATCTGGCACTACAGCTACTCTGGGATTTACTCCTGTGGTGTGATACACTCCCATATCTACTCCGAAGTACCAATCCATACGATTTGCCCAAATGGAGTTGAGCAAGAAAAGTAAAATGTTGGGCAAAAAGTTTTGGTCTTCGTTATCCACTGGTGTATCGTCTGAACAAGGAAGTTCGTCAGTAGTTGGTAACGCATTTTTGAGATCAGGTGAGAGCATAACCGTTGTCTCGCTGGCCTTTGATACCCTTATTATAAATGGGTGGCGAAAAGTTTAACGTTTGGGTGGAGCTTCACCAAACTTAATTAAAAGCGCGATCGCAATACTAACAAGCAAAATTAACGTCATACTCAAGGCTGAACCAAATCCCCAATTTTGGGTTGCTCCAAGAAACTGGTTATAAATTAACCGCGCCGCCGTCATACTAGAAGCACCACCAAGTAATTCTGGATCGACAAAATCCCCCAAACCTGTGATGAATACAAGCATGGAAGCAGCTGCAATTCCCGGAAAAATTTGCGGTACAGTTACTTTGTAAAAAGTTTCCATAGGATTTGCACCTAAATCAGCTGCTGCTTCTAATAACCGCTTGTCTAGCTTTTCGAGAGAAGCATATAAAATCAAAACCATGTAGGGTAATAAGCTGTAACTCATGCCAATAAATACAGCTTGACTCTGGTTAAGTAATTCCAAAGTAGGTAAGCCTAAATTGCTGAGTAAACTGTTAAATAAACCAGTCGGACGAAGAATTGTAATCCAAGCATAAGAGCGAAGTAACGAGGAAGTCCACAAAGGTAAGACAAAGCCTAACACCAGCAAATTTCGCCAACGCTGCGGTGCTATCTGAGCAATCCAATAGGCCACAGGGAAGCCCAAAATTAAACAAATGATGGTGGTACCAAAGGCAAAAAATAGCGATCGCACAATTACTTGTACATAAAGGGGGTCAAATATTCGGATGTAGTTTTTGAATCCGTTGGGATTGACCAAATCTCCTGGTCGAATGTCTGCAACTAAACTTAACTCGAAAATTATCAAAGTTGGCAGCACCAACAAAAGTAATAACCAAATCCCAGATGGTGCAAGTAATACCAAGGGTTGGAGCCAATTTACTCGTGGGCGATGCAATTCTTCTATTTTAGAAATATCATTATTTTCCAAATTAATCACTCCTAACTCCTAACGTACAGACACCATTAATCGTGTCTCTCCAAAGTACAGACGCGATTAATCGCGTCTCTCCTAACTCTTTTATTTAACTGCTAGTTAATTGAGTCCAATAACGATCGTAAACATCTTCAAAATCTCCTACAGGAGTAACACGCTCACAATTTTTTAAAAGTGACTCTGGCGGAAACAGATTAACGTTGTTTTGTATTCTTTTTGGCAATTGCTCAAATCCGGCGCTATTGGGGGTAGAAATATTTAGGCGTTGACTGATTTGGGCTGCTATTTCTGGTTGCAAAATCATGTTAATCCAAGCATAGGCTCCAGCCTGGTTGGGGGCTGTTTTGGGAATTACAATAGTGTCTGTCCATAATGAAGAACCACTGCGAGGAATCACATATTTGAGTTTAGGGTTTTCTTGAGAGATTTTGACTGCATCTGCTGAATAACACATTGCCAGTATTAAATCTCCTGCCAGAATTTGATTTTGCCAAGCGTCGGTGTCAAAACGTGCGATCGCAGGTTTTAGCACCTTCAACTTTTCATAAGCTTGTTTGATTTCTTGTTCATTTTTTGAATTGTAAGAATAACCTAACATTCGTAAAGTTGCACCCATCACTTCTCGAACATCATTAAGCAAAGTCATTCGCTGATTAAGTTGGTCTTGGTTTTGCCAAAGATAATCCCAGTCTTGTGGTGCATCTTTAACTTTTTCGGAATTGTAAAGTAAACCTGTCGTCCCCCAGTTAAAAGGTATACTGTAGCGGTTATTGCGGTCATAACTAGGATTCTGAAACCTGGGAAATAAATTTTCTAGTCCGATTAAGCGCTCGTGATTTATTTCTGCTAACAAATCTTTGTCTACCATCTTCTGCACCATATAATCAGATGGGTTGATGATGCTGTAAGTGCCACCCCCTCCAGCTTGCAATTTAGCCAGCATGACATCATTGGAATCATAGACATCCGCTAGCACTTTCATGCCAGTTTGGCTACTAAAAGTTTTCAGTAATTGGTTGTCAGTATATTGTGTCCAGGTAAAGACATAAAGTTCTTGACGTTGACCATTTGTATTAGAATTAGCACGTACTTCAGCCAGCCTCCAGCCACAACCAGCTAAAGATAAGCTAGAAAGTGCTGCCACCCCTTTTAAAAATTCGCGTCTGTTAGTCATTAATTTAATAGTCAATCATCTTCTGTGTTGTTGCCGATTGATTCTAGATATGGCTTTAATTGGAGTGTTGATATAGCAATCCGATTTGATTTGTGCAACCCGCAGATCCCCGACTTCTCTAAGAAGTCGGGGATCTTGTTTCTGCGCGTTTGATTCAGGATTACTATAGCTAGTTTAAAGATTAACTTAAGCGTATCTACCTGTGCAACTCTTAATAATTTACTGGAGCATCCCAAATGTGCAAAAACCTTGATATAGCGGTTCTCGGCCCTTGTGAGGTACAAGAACCCCACCCCCCAACCCCCTCCCCGCTCTTCGAGAGGGGGCTTAAGATGTACCTCACTAGATTGAGAAACGCTATAGCCCTCATCACCTAACCCCTTCTTCCATCTTTGGGATTCGGGGAACTAGAATTATGTCTCCCCTCTCCCAAAGTGCGACAGGGGTGAGGGAAAAGATTTAAGCTCTCATTGGGATGCTCCCTAATTTACAGCTATCAGCTAACGCAAGTACGTTGCTGTTCCTTAAGGGGTTTCGGCATTTCCCTTATAAAAATTAGCTAGTCAAATTATCAAGGAAACCCAGTCTGGCAAGCTCAACTGCACTTCTGTACTAGTAAAAATAACAGGGTTTCTCCTTACCTTACCAGTTAAAACTGTGACAGTAGTTTTGGATAACTGTAAGAGGATGTTTGAAAAGTCGTCATCTCGGTAGCAAAACGTTTCAGATCCCCCTAAATCCCCCGATAAATTGGGGGACTTTGACTCCGGTTCCCCCCTTAAAAAGCTTGTCATTACCAACATTTTTTCAAAAATCAGCACCTCATAAAAAGTGACGTTCTAGAACCCTGATTTCCTCGTAGACTATTCTCAATATACAAATTTAATGAGAACACATAATTCGTTTACAACCATTAAGCGATGCTCTGCAATTATTGCCATGTAAGGGTTTCAGGAGATGTTGGTAATGACAAGCCCTTAAAAAGGGGGGGTAGGGGAGATCAATAAGTGCAAAGATACAGCCAACTACTTTTCAAACACCCTCTAAGGAGAATTATCCAAATGTCTAATTGGCAAAACTTTCGCTCCCAATGGCAGCGAGTTCGATCTGACTTTTCACGGGATCTGGAAAACCTCTCTCCTAAAAGCACAGAGACTTTGAATTTTCTTCCTTCCCGCATTGGGAAGGGGATTAGGGGGTTAGGTTTTTCGTGGGCCTCATATAACGTGAAAAGTCAGCGAGTTCGATATTATCTGATTTTCCTAGCTGCCCTCTGGTTGAGCTTAGGGATTCCAGGTTGCAGTTTCTCTCTACCCAATTCTCAAACAGCTTCATCTCCTGATCCAGTCCAGATAAAGCCGACTGCACAACGCTTTGACGGTATGACGATTAATGTCATTACCCATGATGGAGCGCAAAAAGTGGCGACTTTGCGACATATTGCTGGGTTTGAAGCCCTAACTGGAGCGAAGGTCAATCTGACGACTGTTCCCTTTAAAGATTTGTATGACACGCTGCAAACGAGCTGGTCTGGTAATAATTCAAAGTACGATATGGCACTTGTTTTACCTCAGTGGCTGATCGACTTTATTAATGCTGGCTCTTTGGAAGATTTAAGCGATCGCACGAAGTCTGATGCTGCTTTGGAATGGTCAGATATTGCTCCCCTCTTTCGGAATTTCAGTGCCACTTACAAGGGACGCACCTACGCTATTCCCTTAGATGGCGACTTTCATATGATTTATTACCGCACGGATTTGTTAAAGGAAGCGGGGTTAACGCCTCCAGGAACGTGGGATGAGTATCTGGCGATCGCTAAAAAGTTTCACGGCCAAGACCTGAATGGCGACGGTACACCAGACTATGGCTCTTGTATTGAAAAACGTCCCAAAGAATTTAGTGCATCGATATTGGGTTCATTTATCACTCCCTTTTTGCAATCTCAGGGAACTGCACAAGGGATATTTTTTGACCCGGAGACGATGAAACCCTTAGTGAACAATCCAGGATTTGCCAGGGCACTACAGATATACAAAAAAACAATGGATTATGGAGTTCCCGACGATCAAAACCTGAGTCAGTCCAAAGCAAGAGAATTATTTCTCGGCGGCAGGTGTGCCCTGACTCTTGACTGGGGGGATGTGGGTACGCTGGCGATCGCTCCTGCCACATCGAAAGTGATTAACAAAGTGGGAGCCTTTATCACTCCCGGCACAACTCAAGTACTCGATCGCCAAACGGGTAAGCTGGTTGCTTGCGACAAGTTTAGCTGTCCTTACGCCATTGGAAGAGTCAATCACGCGCCCTATGCCGCTTATGGGGGATGGGTGGGTGTCATTGCAGCAAAGACAACCCCAAAGTTGAAAGATGCCGCATACTCCTTTTTGTCTTATATGGGGCAACAGGCGCAGTCAAATATTGATGTCACCCTGGGCGAAACGGGGTTCAACCCTTACCGAGTTTCTCAATTTGAGAAACTAGACCCCTGGATTAAAGCTGGGATGTCACCGGAAGCTGCCAACAGCTATTTAGGAGCGATCGGTGTGAGTCTAAATAGTTCCAATATGGTCTTGGATTTGAAAATTCCCCGCAATCAGCAATATATCGAAGCACTAGATGCGATTCGAGCAGATTTCTTAGCCAACAAAATTACCAAAGAGGAAGCAATGCAACAGATTGAACAGAGATGGGAGCAGATTACCAACAAAGTGGGGCGTGAGTCTCAACGCGCCGCTTACCGCGCCAGCCTTGGCCTAAACCCATAAAAAATTAATATATCTGGGAATAATAAATCTGTAAATCGTTAAGATTTGGCTTTTAATTGCCAGAGGGAAGGAATTATCAAATGTTTAATTGGCAAAACTTTCGCTCTCTGTTGCAGCGAGTTCGCTATTGTCTAATTTTCCTGGCTGTCCTCTGGTTGAGTTTAGGGGTTCCAGGTTGTAGTTTTTCCCCACGCAATTCTCAAATCTCTTCATCATCTCAGCCGACAAAAACTGCAAGCTCAACCCCACAACGTTTTGACGGCATCACAATTAACTTTCTTAGTCAAACTGGAAACATCACAGCATTTAAGCACCATATCTCTGAGTTTGAAGCGCAAACTGGTGCAAAAGTTAATCTGATTGCTGTGCCGTATAACAATTTGTACGACACTCTCTGGAAAGATTGGTCGGGTAGTGCTTCCAAGTATGATGGGGCGTTTTTCGTTTCTCAGTGGATGACAGATTTTGCCAAGACGGGCTATCTGGAAAACCTGACACAGCGTGTCCAGACTGATACCGCCCTGCAATGGCAAGATGTTGCGCCCTTCTTCCAAAACTTTAGTGCTACTTACCAAGGACAAATCTACGCAATGCCTCTGGATGGAGACTTTCACATGGCTTACTTTCGTAAAGACCTCCTGGAACAGGCAAAATTAGAACCGCCCAATACTTGGGAAGAGTATCTAGCGCTAGCCAAGCGATTTCACGGACAAGACCTCAATGGTGATGGTCAGCCTGACTATGGATCTTGCATTGACAGAACTTTTGATCCGATGAATGCGGCTTGGTTGTTTTGGTCAATAGTCAGTCCTTTTCTTCAGAGTCAGGGAACTGCCCAAGGGACATTTTTTGACCCAGACACGATGAAACCTTTGGTTAACAATCAAGCCTTTGCTAGAGCATTGGAAATTTCCAAACAAGAAAGAGATTATGGATCTGCCCAAACCACAAGCCTAAGCAACCTTGCAACACAATTATTTATTAGAGGGCGATGTGCGCTAGCAATTAGTTGGGGTGACATTGGCACTATGGCAATTAATCCAGCTACCTCTAAGGTTATTGACAAAGTTGGTGCGACCATTACCCCAGGCACAACCCAAATCCTTGATCGCAATACTGGCAAGTTAGTCGCCTGTGATAAGTTTACCTGTCCTTATGGCATTCAAGGAGTCAATCATGCTCCTTATGCTGCCAGTGGCGGGTGGGTTGGCATTGTTAATGCCAAAGCCAAGTTCAAGGTGAAAGATGCAGCATACTCGTTTCTCTCCTTTATCAGTCAACCAGCACAATCAAATATTGATGTCACTATTGGGGGAACAGGTCTCAATCCTTATCGCATTTCTCAATTTAAAAACCAGGAAGCCTGGATCAAGGCGGGTATGACATCGGGCGCTGCTAACAAATACTTGGGTGGGATTGGTGTTAGCCTGAACAGTCCGAATATGGTTTTGGACTTACGCATTCCCCAAAATCACCGCTATCAGACAGATGTGCTGGGGTCAGTTATGATTGATTTCTTAACCGACAAGATAACCCGCGAAGAAGCAATACAACGGATTGAAAAAGGCTGGGAACAGATTACCAATGAGGTTGGGCGTGAGTCTCAACGCACAGCTTACCGCGCCAGTCTTGGCCTAAACCCATAAAAAATTAATATATCTGGGAATAATAAATCTGTAAATGGTCAAGATTTGGCTTTTAATTGCCAGAGGGAAGGAATTATAAAATGTTTAATTGGCAAAACTTTCGCTCTCAGTGGCAGCGAACTCGATATTATCTAATTTTCCTCGCTGCTATCTGGTTGAGTTTAGGGGTTCCAGGTTGCAGTTTCTCCCCACCCAATTCTCAAACAGCTTCATCTCCTCAAACCACCCAGAGCAACCCGACTGCACAACGGTTTGACGGTGTGACGATTAATGCCATTACCCATGATGAAGCCATTTATACGGGGACTAAACGACATATTGCTGAGTTTGAAGCCTTGACTGGAGCGAAGGTCAATCTAACGGGTGTTCCCTTTAAAAATCTCTACACCATATTACAAAACAACTGGTCTGGTCAGAATTCAAAGTACGATATGGCAGTTATCTTACCTCAATGGCTGATCGACTTTATCAATGCTGGCTATCTGGAAGATTTGACTGCACGAGTGAAGACTGATGCTGCCTTGCGGTGGGAAGATATCGCTCCGATTTTTCGGAATGTCAGCGCGACTTATAAAGGGCACATCTACAGTATTCCCTTGGATGGCGATTTCCACATGGTTTATTACCGCACAGATCTGTTAAAGGAAGCTGGTTTAACGCCTCCAGAAACGTGGGAACAGTATTTGGCGATCGCTAAACGGTTTCACGGCAAAGACCTAAATGGCGACGGTAAACCAGACTATGGCTCTTGTATTTCCAAGCGTGCCCATGAGAATAGCACAAGTATGTTAATCTCCATTGCCACTCCTTTTTTGCAATCTCAGGGAACAACACAAGGGGCATTTTTTGACATAGACACCATGAAACCCCTAGTAAACAATCCAGCTTTTGCCAAAGCATTGGATATTTACAAACAAACGATGGATTATGGGGTTCCCCAGGATCAAAATCTGGGTGGTTCTAAAGCTAGAGAATTATTTATCACTGGCAGGTGCGCCCTCACCATTGATTGGGGCGACGTTGGGCCACTAGCTATTGATTTGTCTGTGTCTAAAGTGATGGATAAAGTGGGTGCTGTCGTCACTCCAGGTACGACTCAAGTCCTCGATCGCCAGACCAACAAATTGGTCGCCTGCGATAAATTTACCTGTCCTTATGCCATTGGTGGTGTCAATCACGCCCCCTACGCTGCCAATGTCGGTTGGACTGGCGTGATTAATGCCAAGGCAACAGCAAAAGTGAAGGATGCCGCCTATGCGTATCTCTCTTACATGAGTCAATCGGCTCAATCCAGTGTGGATGTGACGATTGGCGCAACAGGCTTCAATCCCTACCGAATGTCTCAATTTGAAAACTCAGATCCGTGGATTAAATCTGGGATGTCCTCTGAAGCTGCCAACAACTATCTCGCAGCGATCGGGGTCAGCCTGAACAGCCCCAACATAGTTTTGAATTTGAGCATTCCCCATAATCAGCAATATCAATTTGAAGTCCTCGATGCCGTTGTATCTGATTTCTTAGTAAACAAACTTACCAGAGAGAAAGCAATGCAGCAGATTGAACAGAAATGGGAGCAGATTACTAACACAGTGGGGCGCGAGTCTCAAAAGTCCGCTTATCGGTCTAGCCTTGGTCTGGGGTGATATTGGCCCCCTCGCTATTGATAAGGCGGTGTCTAAGGTGACAGATAAAGTGGGGGCTTCAATTACACCGGGGACGACTCAAGTGCTCGATCGCAAGACCAACAAACTGGTCGCCTGCGATAAGTTTACCTGTCCTTACGCCATCGAGGGTGTCAATCACGCGCCCTACGCTGCCAACGGGGGCTGGGTGGGTGTGGTGGCAGCAAAATCACCACCAAAAGTAAAGGATGCTGCCTACGCATTTCTCTCTTACATGAGTCAGCCTGCTCAGTCCAGTATTGATGTTACTCTTGGCGAAACGGGGGCGAATCCCTACCGCATTTCGCACTTTAAAAATTTCGATCCTTGGATTAAATCAGGGATGTCGTTTGAAGCTGCCAATAACTACTTAGGGGCGATCGGTGTCAGCCTGAATAGTTCCAATATGGTTTTGGATCTGATAATTCCCCAGAATCAACAATATATCGAAACCCTTGATGCTATTCGAGCGGATTTCTTAGTGGACAAAATTACAAAAGAGGAAGCAATGCAGCAGATTGAACAGAGATGGGAGCAGATTACCAATAAAGTGGGACATAAGTCTCAACGCGCCGCTTACCGCGCCAGCCTTGGGCTAACCCAATGAGGGAGAAATCAATTCAAAATTCAAAATTAAAGAATTTATTTCTGCCTCCTCTTTCCCAATGCCCAATAACCAATTGTTCATTTTACAGATGAAGTGGGCATCTTAGAAATAATTGGGCAATGACTAATAATATACTTGCTCATATTAGTAGTTTTGGGCTGTAAAAGGAGCCACACCAGTGCAAAATTGGAACCTCAGCACAAAAATCATTGCTTCCTATTCAGTGCTAATCGCACTGATGGCTGGAACATTGGCTTCGGGGATGTATTGGCAGTTGTACTCTAGTCAACGGCAGGCAATCCGTAATCGTCTTTTGGCGATTGTCAGTCTGGCAGTTCCCCAAATCGATAGCGATTATCACGGATTGGTTCTCCAGCGTAGCGATCGCACTTCGGCGTTTTACAAAATTAATCAAGATAAACTTGTAGCCATTCAAGCAACCAGTAAAGATATCAAGCGTATTTATACGGTACGCCAGCAACCAAATAAAAAATTTGTCTATGTCTTAAACTACGACCCGAACGATCAAAGCAAAGGTGTATTGATTGGCATGGATTACATCAAGTCCTTAGATGATTTGTATGCAGCCGTTGCCCGGAATGCACCCTTTGTTGAGCCAGAATTTCACCAAACTACAAATGGCGAAATTCTTCTTTACGGCTATGCTCCAATTGCCAATGTTCAGGGACGGGTGAATGGATTTTTGGTGGTTGAACTAGACGCAAGTTCTGTGGTGCGCCAAGAATATTCGGTAGCGGAATTTGCTCTGGTAAATTTTTTCGCTGTGTTGTTACTGACGGTAGTTTTAGTGCGTTGGCTATCGCGATCGCTTGTTGTGCTACCTATTTTACAACTCAATAACGCCGCCAAGCAATTAGAAACGGGGAATTGGAATGCAACCCTACCGAGCCAGCGCACCGATGAACTTGGAGAACTTTCGGCATCTTTCAATAGTATGGCCAAACAGTTGCAAACCTCCTTTGCTACCTTAGAACAAAAGGTAGAAGAACGAACGCTAGAACTAGCAGAAGCCAAAGAAAAAGCCGATACTGCAAACCAAGCCAAGAGCGAGTTTCTGGCTAACATGAGCCACGAACTACGCACTCCACTTAATGGCATCCTGGGCTATGCCCAAATTCTCCAAGGTGGTGAACCCTTAACAGAACGAGGTAAAAAAGGTCTGGATATCATCTATCAGTGTGGCAATCATTTGCTCAATCTGATCAATGATATTCTTGACATCGCCAAAATCGAAGCCCGCAAGTTGGAACTTTACCCTGACGATGCCTATTTCCCGGCACTTCTAGAAGGCATTGCAGAGATGATGCGCGTTCGGGCTAATCAAAAAGGAATTCCCTTTAACTATCAACCTGATTCTGATTTACCCGTGGGAATTACAGTCGATGAAAAACGCCTACGCCAGGTGTTGATTAACTTATTGGGGAATGCCATTAAGTTTACTGAGGAAGGCGGGGTGACGTTTCGCGTTAAAACTGACAAACTGAAAACTGGAATCTATCGAGTTCGCTTTGAGATCGAAGATACAGGAGTCGGGATATCGCCATCTGGACTCACGAAAATCTTCCAACCCTTTGAACAAGTGGGTGACGTGAAGAAACAAGGAGAAGGTACTGGACTAGGACTAGCAATTAGTCAGCAAATCGTTTCGATGATGGATAGCACCCTAAATGTGGAAAGCCAACTGGGACAAGGTAGCACCTTCTGGTTTGAGGTCGAACTTCCCGAAGCCAAAGAATGGGCGGCAACTCTGCGAACAACTAAGAAAGGTAAGATTGTCGGATTTGAAGGCAGCCAACGCCAGGTGCTGGCAGTTGATGACCGTTGGGAGAATCGGTCAGTTTTAGTCAGTTTACTGGAACCTTTGGGTTTTGCAGTGATTGCCGTCAGCAACGGTCGGGAAGGATTGGAAAAGGCGAAGGAGATTCATCCCGATCTGATTATTACAGACTTGATGATGCCAGAGATGGATGGTTATGAGATGCTGCGACAGTTGCGACAGATTCCTGAGTTGCAGAATGTTCCAGCGATCGCCTCTTCAGCTAGTGTATTTGAAAGTAACCAAAATGAGAGTATCACAGCTGGAGCCGATGCGTTTTTACCCAAGCCTGTAGAAGCCTCAGCGCTACTGAAGTTGTTGGAAAAATACCTAAATCTGAAATGGATTTATGACCAAAACTCCATTGCTGTGGAGCCGATGAGTGCCAACTCCGAAGCAATATCTTCATCCACCCCAGATGAGATCGTTCCCCCGACTGAGGAGGTTTTGTCGCAGTTGCACACATTGGCGTTGCAGGGACGCTTGATGGCCATCGAGCAACAGCTAAAAAGTTTGGAAAAAATAGATGAGCAGTACCAACCATTTGTGAAAGCAGTACGTGAGTATGCAGATAATTTCCAGACTGAAAAAATCCGAACATTCATTGAGCAGTATCTTCCCTGAACAAAGGGACTAGTACAAGAAGGCAAAAGTAAAAAGGCAAAAGTAAAAAGAAAGAATGCTTATTTTGTAGGCTTTCTGGCTATTTAAAATGGTTGCTTTATTTACGCCGTGTCGTATTAGGGACTGTTTTCAAACTTGGGGAGACCCCATCGGTTTTAGCGTCTCCCCTTGGGAGAAGACCGCGCTGGCTCCCCTTAAAAGGGGGGGAAAAGAAATTCTAAGAGGCAAGCCTTTTTAAGGGGGGTTGGGGGGATCTCCAAAGACTCAGGTGCTTCAAGAAGGGTTTGAAAACCCAATCCCCAATCCCCAATCCCCAATCCCCAATTCCCAATCCCCAATCCCCATTTTCGCCATGACAGCATTCTCTAAAAATTCCGTTACATTTAACAATCCTGTTACCAGTCAGTTTGACAATGGCATTATTCTCATTGTCGATGATGTACCAAATAACTTGAAGGTGCTTTCAGATACCTTAGCCAATGCTGGTTTTGAAGTTGCGATCGCCACCAGTGGTGAGGGCGCTTTACAGCAACTAGAACATACTCCTGTGTCTTTGATTTTACTGGATGTGATGATGCCAGGTATGGATGGCTTTGAAACCTGTCAGCGCATCAAAGGCAATCCCAAAACCCGAAATATTCCAATTATCTTTGTCACCGCCCTTTCTGAATCGGTAAATAAAGTCAGAGGCTTTGAACTTGGAGCCATTGACTACATCACCAAACCGTTTCAACAAGGTGAAGTTTTAGCACGGGTGCGAACTCACTTAAAGCTTAACCAATTAAGCCAGTCTCTTGAAGCCAGAAATGCAGAACTACAACAACTCACTGGGCAACTAGAACAACGAGTTAATGAACGAACCCAGGAATTATTTGGATCGATTGAAACCCTGAAGCAAACTCAACAATTGATGCGCTTAGTGTTTGATACTATTCCCCACTGGGTAGGCTGGAAAGATATCAATTCAGTTTATTTCGGCTGTAATCAAAGTTTGGCTGATGTCCTAAACTTAAGTTCGCCTGATGAAATTGTGGGTAAAACCGACTATGATTTACAGACGAGCAAAGAAGAATCCGATTGGTTTGTCATGTGCGATCGCCGGATCATGGAGTCTGGTCAAGCAGAATTTCATATCATTGAGCAATCTCGACGGGCGGATGGTCAGCAAGTTTGGTTGGATACAAGCAAGATGCCTCTACGTGATGCTAAAGGGAATATATTCGGCATTTTATTTGTGACCGAAGACATTACTGAACGTCAGCAAGCACAAGAAGAACTCCAACGACAAAAACAAAATCTAGAAGAAGCACTAGCAGAACTTCAAGGCACTCAAGTGCAATTAGTGCAAAGTGAAAAAATGTCGGCGCTGGGAAACCTTGTCGCGGGGGTGGCACATGAAATTAATAACCCTGTCGGCTTCCTGGGCGGCAATATTCAACCCGCTTTAGATTATATCAAAGATATATTTGGCTTAATGGATTTGTATCAACAGGAATATTGTACTCCCAGTAGAATAATTCAAGACGAAATTGAAGCAATTGACCTCGATTACATCCGCGAAGACTTACCTAAGTTAGTGGGTTCTATGCGAGAAGGTGTGAAGCGGATTCGGGATATTAGTACTTCCTTACGAACCTTCTCTCGTGCTGATAGCGATCGCCCCGTTGCTTGTAATATTCATGATGGCATCGACAGCACTATTCTGATTCTCAAACATCGCCTCAAAGCTTCGGAAAATCGCCCAGAAATTCAAGTTATCAAAGAGTATGGTCAGATCCCATTATTAGAATGTTTCGCTGGGCAGTTAAATCAGGTATTTATGAATATTTTGGCAAATGCTATTGATGCTTTGGAAGAGTCAAATATTGGACGCAGTTTTGAAGAAATTAAAGCTCATCCCAATTGCATCACAATTAGTACTAAAATTACCGACGATCGGCAGAAATTAATTATTAAGATTAAAGATAATGGTAAAGGGATGAATGAAGAAGTAAAACAAAAGGTTTTTGGTCATTTATTTACTACCAAAGCCGTTGGTAAAGGCACAGGATTAGGGTTGGCGATCGCACGTCAAATCGTCGAATCAACTCACGGCGGAAAATTGAGTTTTAACTCAGTTCTGGGTGAAGGTACTGAATTTATCATTGAAATTCCGGTATAACTTTCGGCTCTTTTGTTAAACAGCTTCAGATATCTGGGAATACTAAATCTGGAAGTCTTAAGGATTTAGCAGTATGGTTAGCACTTTGACTTTAGTCAGTATTCCTGGATATCGCATCAGCGAAGAACTTTACAATGGTTCCAGAACCCTAGTTTATCGAGGGTATCGAGAGGCTGACTCATTACCTGTAGTCATTAAGCTGCTAAAAAATCCTTATCCCAGTTTCTCTGAACTCTTGTCGTTTCGTAATCAGTACACCATTGCTAAAAATCTCAACTCACCTCTGATTGTCCAAACCTACAGCCTGGAACCCTACCAAAATAGCTATGCGTTAGTGATGGAAGACTTTGGGGGGATTTCTCTCAAAAATTATTTCGCCTCTGTAGAGACGCGATATATTGCGTCTCTACAACAGTTTTTAGAAATAGCGATCGCACTTTGCAACACCTTAGATGTACTCTACCGCGAGCGGATTATTCACAAAGACATCAAACCCGCCAATATTCTCATTAATCCAGAAACCAAACAAGTTAAATTAATCGACTTTAGTATTGCATCTTTACTACCACGGGAAACGCAGACACGAATCAATCCCAATGTGTTGGAAGGTACACTCGCTTATATTTCCCCAGAACAAACAGGAAGAATGAATCGGGGGATTGATTACCGAACTGATTTTTATTCTCTGGGTGTGACATTCTACGAATTACTCACGGGAGAATTACCATTTAAATCAAACGATCCGATGGAGTTGGTGCATTGTCATATTGCCAAACTTCCACCCCTAATACATGAAATTAACCCACAAATCTCGTCTGTAGTCTCCGAGATTGTCAGTAAATTGATGGCAAAAAATGGTGAAGACAGATATCAAAGTGCATTGGGACTGAAGTTTGATTTAGAAAATTGTTTACATCAGCTACAGTCAACTGGTATAGTTAATGGTTTTGAAGTTGGACAACGGGATGTTTGCGATCGCTTCATCATCCCCGATCAACTCTATGGACGAGAAACCGAAGTATCAACTCTATTGCAAGCCTTTGATAGAGTCAGCCTTGGTGCAACAGAAATGATGCTGGTAGCTGGGTTTTCGGGAATTGGGAAAACAGCAGTTGTCAACGAAGTTCATAAACCAATTGTCAGACGGCGCGGTTATTTTATCAAAGGGAAATATGACCAATTTCAACGGAATATTCCCTTGGGTGCCTTTGTCCAAGCCTTCCGAGATTTAATGGGGCAATTGTTAACAGAAAGTGATGTCCAAATTCAGCAATGGAAAAACAAGATATTAGATGCTGTTGGCGAAAATGGACAGGTAATTATTGAAGTCATTCCCGAACTATCAAGAATTATTGGCGAACAACCACCAGCCGCAGAATTATCAGGAACTGCGGCACAAAATCGCTTTAATTTATTGTTTCAAAAATTTACCCAAGTTTTTACTAGTGCTGAACATCCCTTAGTGATGTTTTTAGATGATTTACAGTGGGCAGATTCAGCATCACTGAAGTTAATGCAGCTTTTAATGGGTGATACAAAGCATCTTTTGTTAATTGGTGCGTATCGTGATAACGAAGTCAACCCAGCACATGCTTTGATGTTGACTTTGAGCGAGATTCAAAAAGCACTGTTCACGATTAATACGATTAATTTAGCCCCACTGAGTCAACTAACAGTCAATCAATTAGTTGCTGACACACTAAAATGTCCAGAAATATTGGCATGGACTCTTTCTCAATTAGTCTATCAAAAAACTCAAGGGAATCCGTTTTTTGCCACCCAGTTTCTCAAAGCATTGCATCAAGAAAATATCATTCAATTTGATTTTGAATTAGGGTGTTGGCAATGTGACATTGTACAGGTTACGACTCAAGCACTTACGGATGACGTTGTTGCTTTTATGGCATTTCAATTGCGAAAACTGCCACAATCAACTCAACAGGTATTGCAGTTAGCTGCTTGTATTGGGAATCAGTTTGATTTAGCAACTTTGGCAATTGTTTCAGAACAATCAGAAATAGAAACGGCTGCGGATTTGTGGAAAGCATTACAAGAAGGGTTGATTTTACCGAAAGGTGATGTGTATAAGTTTTATATCGGGCAAGAAACTCTTGCACGTACACCAGAAAATATTGAGACTGTTACATACAAATTTTTGCACGATCGCGTTCAGCAAGCTGCTTATTCTCTGATTCCTAACGATCAGAAACAGTTCACTCATTATCTTATTGGAAACTTGCTCCTAGAGAATCTCTCACAGGCAGATCAAGAACAGCAGCTTTTTGAAATTGTTGGCCATCTTAACATCGGCAATTCATTCATTGTTGATCCCTCGAAACGTGAAGAACTTGCACAATTAAATTTGACCGCAGGAAATAAAGCAAGGAACTCTACTGCTTATGAAGCTGCCTCTAACTACTTTGCTAATGGTATTGATTTATTAGCTACGGATTTTTGGAAGAAGCAGTATCAGCTATCACTGGAATTGTTTCTACAAAGAGCAGAAGCTGAAACTATTTCAGGCCATTTTGAATCAGCATCTCATTTAATTGAAACAATTCTTGATGAAACGGATAACTTACTCGATCGATGTGCAGCTTACGAGCTAAAGATGCGACTGAATATTGTCTGTGGAGAACCTCAGGTAGCAATCGATGTAGCCTTACTTGCCATAAACCTATTAGGCATTGAATTAGAATCCGAACCTCTTATCAGCGTTAATTTTGATCAACTATTGAACCTACCGGAGATGAGTGATCCCGCAAAGCTCAAAGGAATGGAAATTCTAATGGCGGTCAGTCCTGCTGCCTATACCAACCAACCTGAATTACTGTTGCCAGTAACCCTTACCATGCTCAAACTATGCAATCAGCATGGTAATTCACCGATTGCGGCCTATGCCTACGCTTTGTATGGTGTCTTACTCTGTGGGTCTATGGATAATATTGAATTGGGTTACCAATTTGGTCAGCTTTCGCTCAAAATCCTTGAGAAATACAATGCTCATTTCCTGAAAAGTAAGGTATATCAACTCTTCTATTCAAGTGTATGTGCTTGGAAAGAGCCAGTTTCCGCAACCATTGATGGTTTGCTAGAGTCCGTTCAAAGCGGATTAGACACTGGGGATGTAGAGTATGCCCTGTACAGCTTGAAAGAATACTGTAGTTATTATTTTCTAACAGGTGCATTTCTTGATGATGTAGATGATATCTACAAAAAATATAAAAATCTCAGCCGCAACATTGAGCACGTACATAATGAAATTGCAATTTGGCAACAAATAGGATTAAACCTAAAAGATTTATCTGATGGAGATGTACTGATTAGCCTTGAAAATCTCAATGAGGAAGATACATTTAAGTACTTGAAAGAGAAGCAACAAAATATAGTTTTGTTTGGTGCTTACTTTGCCAAATGTAATCTTTACTACTTCAAAGGTGATTACGCGAAAGCCATTGAAAATGCAAACAAAGCGAAGACTTACATTGACTTTGTAAGTGGTAAAATCTATACCACAGTTCATAACTTTTATTTCTCGCTGGCATTATTAGGACTTGCCCAAACATTAGAACCAGCACAACGCTCGGTATACCTCAATCAAGTCGAGGAGAATCAAAATCAACTGCAAGTCTGGGCTAATCATGCCCCCATGAATTTTCTTCACAAATTTCATCTCGTCAAAGCTGAAATTTGCCGAGTTCTGGGAGATTACAAGGAAGCGATCGAACACTACGATCGCGCTATTGCTCTTGCTAAAGAACACGGCTATATCCAAGAAGAAGCCTTAGCTAACGAACTGGCAGCTACATTCTACCTCGGATGGGGCAAAGAAAAATTCGCCACAGGCTATATGCAAGAAGCTTACTATTGTTACGCAAAATGGGGTGCAAAAGCCAAAGTCGTTGATCTAGAAACACGCTATCCTCAATTACTTGCTCCCATATTACAGCAAACTCGTTCTCTCCTTTCCACTCAGGAAACTATCTCTGCTTTGGGAACCGTCACCTCCACAAGTTCTGCCACTTCTAGCAGTAGTGCCTCTGTAGCTCTAGATTTAACGGCTATCCTCAAAGCTTCCCAAACTATCTCCAGTGAAATCGAACTGTCCAAACTACTTTCATCGTTACTTAAAATCGTCATCGAAAATGCGGGGGCTGATAAATGCGTGTTAATGCTGTTGCAAGACAGTCACCTGTTGATTCAAGGCTCAATGACTCTGGGGACAGAACCAGTGGTGTTGCAGAGCCTTGGGGTTGAGGAGAGTCAAGATATTCCCCACAAGCTAATTTACAAAGTCAAGCACAACAATCAAACTGTTGTCCTGATGGATGCGATCGCTGATCCGACCTTAGCCAATGACCCGTATATCATGCGTCAGCAGCCTTATAGTATCTTGTGCAGCCCGATTTTGCATCAAGGGAAATTGCTGGGCATTTTATATCTAGAAAATAATTTAGCAAGGGGGGCGTTCACGAGCGAACGCGTTAAACTGCTCAACTTACTCTGCGCTCAAGCCGCAATTTCTTTGGAAAATGCCCGACTGTATCAAGAGTCTCAACAAACCTTGATAGAGTTAAAAGCCAGTAAAGCTCGATTCCAGAAACTAGCTGATAATCTGCCGGGGACAATTTACCAGTTCCGGATAGATACGGATGGCAAAGCTTCCATGCCCTATGTTAGTTCTGGTTGTGCGGCTATCTACGAAGTACCACCAGAAGACTTGATGAATGGAGTCACCAACTTTCGAGAAATGGAACATCCAGACGATCGGGAAGCTTTCACGCAAGCAGCTATCAATTCAGCCACAAATCTCACACCCTTTAGAGAGGAACTACGGATTATTACACCTTTTGGGAAAGTGAAATGGGTGCAAATGGCCTCTCAACCAGAAAAACAAGCTGATGGTTCTGTGGTTTGGGATGGGGTGACGCTAGATATTAGCGAACGCAAAAAAGCCGAAGCCGCCATCATCCAGAAGTCTCAACAGTTAGAACAAGCCCTAGGAGACTTGCAGCAAACCCAACTACAAATGATTCAAAGTGAGAAAATGTCAGCATTGGGTAATTTAGTTGCTGGTGTAGCTCACGAAATGAATAATCCTTTGGGTTTTATTGCTGCTAGTCTAAAACTTGCTAAACCTACATTTACTGATATTGTTGAACATCTCGGACTATATCAAGAAAGTTTACCCAACAAAAGTGAAGAAATCCTTGACCACGCTGAAGAAATTGACCTAGATTATAGCTTATCAGACTTGCCCAAGATGATTGATTCCATGTCTATGGCGTGCGACAGGTTGAAAAACATCAGCACCAGTTTACGTACTTTCTCGCGTGCCGATCAAGATTACAAAGTACCATTTAACATTCACGAAGGGATTAGTAGCACCATTTTAATTTTGAAACATCGTCTCAAGTCTAATGAACAACGTCCCGCCATTGAGGTTGTCACCAACTACGGGAATTTACCTCAGGTTGAATGCTTCCCAGGTCAATTAAATCAGGTATTTATGAATCTTTTAGCCAACGCTATTGATGCTTTGGAAGAGTCAAATATTGGACGCAGCTTTGAAGAAATTAAAGCCAATCCCAATCTCATTACAATTACAACCTCAATCGAGAATACTAGCGTTAAAATTACCATTCTGGATAATGGAAAGGGGATGAACGAACAAGTAAAATCAAAAGTATTTGACCATTTATTTACTACGAAAGCTGTTGGTAAAGGGACAGGATTAGGGTTGGCGATCGCTCGTCAAATTGTGGAAGAAACTCACGGTGGAAAATTGAGCTTTAACTCTGTTCTAGGTGAGGGTACAGAATTTGTCATTGAAATTAGGGTATAATTTCCGGCTTTTTTTGGTAAACAGCTTCAGATATTTGGGAATACTAAATCTGAAAGTTTTCAGGATTTAGCTCTATGGTAAGTATAAAAGTCAGTATTCCCGGATACAAGGTAAGCGAACAACTCTACAATGGTTCCAGAACCATAGTTTATCGAGGGTATCGAGAGACTGACTCATTGCCGGTAGTGATTAAACTGCTCAAAAACCCTTATCCCAGCTTCTCTGAACTTTTGTCGTTTCGCAATCAGTACACCATTGCGAAAAATCTCAACTCACCTCTGATTGTCCAAACCTACAGCCTGGAACCTTACCAAAATGGCTATGCGTTAGTGATGGAAGACTTTGGGGGGATTTCTCTCAAGGAGTGGGGAGTAGGGAATAGGGAGTGGGGAGTTGGGGAAAGTGTAGAATCTTTGATGGAGTTTTTAGAAATAGCGATCGCACTCTGCAACACCTTAGATATATTATATCGGGAGCGGATTATTCATAAAGATATTAAACCCGCCAATATTCTCATTAATCCAGAAACCAAACAAGTTAAATTAATCGACTTTAGTATTGCATCTTTACTACCACGGGAAACACAGACACTAATCAATCCCAATGTCTTAGAAGGGACACTAGCTTATATTTCCCCAGAACAAACAGGAAGGATGAATCGGGGGATTGACTACCGGACTGATTTTTATTCTCTGGGTGTGACATTCTACGAATTACTCACAGTCAAGTTACCTTTTGCTTCAAACGAGCCAATGGAGTTGGTGCATTGTCATATTGCAAAACTTCCACCACCACTTTTAGGGAACAGGGAAGAAATTCCGCAGGTGATTTCAGATATTGTGATGAAATTGATGGCGAAGAATGCCGAAGATAGATATCAGAGTGCTTTGGGATTGAAGTTTGATTTAGAAAATTGTTTACATCAACTACAGTCAACTGGTATAGTTAAAGGCTTTGAAATTGCAGAAAGGGATGTGTGCGATCGCTTCATCATCCCCGACAAACTCTATGGACGAGAAACCGAAGTTCAAGCCTTACTTGATGCATTTGAAAGAGTCAGCCTTGGTACAACAGAAATGATGATGGTAGCTGGGTTTTCGGGAATTGGAAAAACAGCAGTTGTCAACGAAGTTCATAAACCAATTGTTCGCCAACGCGGTTATTTTATCAAAGGAAAATACGATCAATTTCAACGAAATATTCCTTTTTCGGCATTTGTGCAAGCATTTCGGGATTTAATTGGAGAATTGTTAAGTGAAAGTGATGTCCAAATCCAGCAATGGAGAAACCAAATATTAGATGCTGTTGGAGAAAATGGACAGGTAATTATTGAAGTCATCCCCGAACTATCAAGAATTATTGGTCAACAACCATCCGTTATAGAATTATCAGGAACGGCGGCGCAAAATCGCTTTAATTTATTATTTCAAAAATTTACCCAAGTCTTTACCAGTTTTGAACATCCATTAGTGATGTTTCTAGACGATTTGCAATGGGCAGATTCGGCATCACTGAACTTAATACAGTTATTGATGGCTGATACAAAGCATCTTTTATTAATTGGTGCGTATCGTGATAACGAAGTCAGCCCAGGACATCCATTGATGTTGACTTTGAGCGAGATTCAAAAAAACCAAGCCACAATTAACACGATTACTTTAGCACCACTGAGTCAAGGGCAAGTAAATCAGTTAGTTGCTGACACACTGAAATGTACAGAAACTCTGGCATGGTCTCTTTCTCAATTAGTCTCTCAAAAAACTCAAGGGAATCCGTTTTTTGCCACCCAGTTTCTCAAAGCATTGCATCAAGAACACCTGATTAAATTTGATTTGGAGTCAGGGTGTTGGCAATGTGACATGGTACAGGTGAGAACTCAAGCAGTTACAGATGACGTTGTGGCATTTATGGCAGTTCAATTACGAAAACTGCCACAATCAACTCAAGATATATTGCAGTTAGCTGCTTGTATTGGCAACCAGTTTGATTTAGCAACTTTAGCAATTGTTTCAGAATTATCTGAAATTGAGGCGGCTGCTGATTTGTGGAAAGCATTACAAGAGGGATTAATTTTACCGCTCAGTGATGTTTATAAGTTTTATGTTGGGCAAGATAGTCTTGCAATTACTCAAGAAAATCAAGAGACTGTTACATACAAATTCTTACACGATCGCGTCCAACAAGCTGCCTATTCTCTGATTCCCCACGACCAAAAACAGACGACTCATTACCAAATCGGACAACTACTTTTACAAGAGATTCCTCTAGCAGCTAGAGTTGACCGGATTTTTGAAATCGTCAATCAATTAAATTACGGAACTGCTTTAATTACCCAAGAAACAGAACGAGATGAACTAGCACAAATTAACCTGATTGCTTGTCGGAAAGCCAAAAGTGCCACCGCCTATCAAGCAGGGCGTGAATATGCCAGCATTGGATTATCAATCCTGGGAGAAAATGCTTGGCAGCAGCAATATGAAATGACGCTATCATTCCATGATGATGCGGCGGAATTGGCAATGTTGTGCGGCGATTTTGAGGCGATGGAACAGTTGATTGATATTGTTATTAAACAGGCACACTCTTTACTGGAAAAAGTCAATGTTTACCGCCTTAGCATTCAAGCAAATTCCTCTCGTAATAAACTGATTGAAGCCATTACGATCGGTCAACAGATATTGCAACAGTTGGGTGTAACTTTTCCCGAATCACCCACACCAACAGATATTCAACAGTCAATCCAAGAGATTAGCGAACTGATTGGAGATAGGGAAATTGAAGATTTTGTTCACCTCAGCGTCATGAATGATGCAAACAAAATTGCAATTATCCAGATGGCCACCAGCCTCATGACACCAATTTACCTCTCTGGCTCTCCCTTGTTCCCATTACTGACTTCGTTATCAGTCAAATTGTCTTTGCAGTACGGAAACATCGCTATTTCAGCTTATCACTATGTTTGCTATGGTGTCATTCTCTGTAATCTCTCACAAGATGTGGATTTAGCAGTGCAGTTTAGTCAGTTGGCATTGAATGTCGTCTCAAAATTCAATGCTAAAGCAACTAAACCTGAGGTATTAATGACATTGGCAGGGGCTATCCTACACCGCAAATCTCATATCAAAGAAACGTTACCACTCTTGAGAGAAGGCTATGCAACTGCCCTAGAAGTCGGAAACATACAATGCGTTGGAAATAGTGCCTACTGTTTCTGTCTAAATGCTTTTTGGTGCGGTCAGCCCCTTGTTACTTTAGAGCAGGATACGCGCACCTACTACAATGGTTTGGTGCAAATTAACCAATTGACAACAGCCAATTACTGCCTAATCCATTGGCAATCTATTTTAAATTTACTGGGAGTTGGGTCGCATCCCACCATTTTGTCTGGGTCAGCCCTGCAAGAAGCGGAATTTCTGTCCTTGCTGCTGTCTGCGAATGACCTAAATGGGTTGTATTTATTCTATTTGTATAAGCTGACCCTTTGCTTTTTGTTTGGAGAAGTTGAGCCAGCTAACAATTATGCACTCTTAGCCAGAAACTATTTAATGGCTGTGGCGGGACTAGTCGGCGAACCTGTATTTTATTTCTATGATTCTTTGATTGCCACAGCACAGTTGAGCCAATCGTCATCTGAGGTTTCAGAAGCATTAGAGCGGGTAACACAAAACCAAACCAAGTTACAGCACTGGACGCACCATGCTCCAATGAATTACCAGCATAAGGTTGATTTAGTAGAAGCCGAAAAATGTCGAGTGTTAGGGCAAAAAGCCGAAGCCATTGACTTTTACGATTTGTCGATATCTGGAGCCAAAGCCAACGAATATATCCAAGAAGAAGCCTTAGCCAACGAACTCGCAGCTAAATTCTACCTCGACTGGGGCAGACAGCGCATTGCTAGTGACTACATGATTGAAGCCTACTATGGCTATGCTCGTTGGGGTGCGAAAGCCAAAGTTGCTGAATTAGAAAGACGCTATCCTCAACTGCTGGCTTCTATCCTCCAACAAACTCGCACTGCTTTCTCGGTTAACGAAACCGTCTTCGCCACAGGTACAGTCACCTCCACTAGTTCTTCCTCCAGCGTCTCTGATTCCCTCGATTTCAAAGCTATTCTCAAGGCTTCCCAAAGTATCTCCGGCGAAATCGAACTGGAAAAACTGCTTTCATCGTTACTTAGAATCCTCATCGAAAATGCGGGGGCTGATAAATGTGTGTTAATGCTGTTGCCAGACGATTCGCTACGCGACACCAAAGGTGAACGCTTACTAATTAAAGGGTCAATTATTGAGGGTTCCGAACCCGTCGTGTTGCAGCGCCTTCCCATTGAAGACAGCCAGGACATTCCTCTGAAGCTGATTTACAAAGTGAAGAACAATAGGCAGACTGCTGTACTACTTGATGCAACGGCTGATCCGACCTTAGTCAATGACCCCTATATCATGCGTCAGCAACCCAAGAGTATCTTGTGTAGCCCAATTTTACATCAAGGTAAGTTCCTGGGCATTTTGTACTTAGAAAATAATTTAGCGACGGGGGCGTTCACAAGCGATCGCGTGGAACTACTCAATTTACTCTGCGCCCAAGCTGCAATTTCTTTGGAAAATGCCCAACTTTACAAGCGCTCGCAGCAATATGCCCAACAGCTAGAGCAGTCCTTCGCCGAATCGCAGCAAAAATCAGAAGATTTGCAACAAGCATTGCAAGATTTACAACAAACTCAATTACAAATGGTGCAAAGTGAGAAAATGTCAGCACTGGGCAACTTAGTTGCTGGTGTCGCTCACGAAATGAATAATCCTTTGGGTTTTATTGCTGCCAGTCTCAAACTTGCTAAACCAACGTTTACTGATATTGTTGAACACTTAAAACTCTATCAGGAAAGCTTTGCAAATCCAGGTGATGAAATCAAAGACCACGCTGAAGAAATTGACCTAGATTATAGCTTATCAGACTTACCCAAGATGATTGATTCCATGTCCATGGCGTGCGACAGGTTGAAAAACATCAGCACCAGTTTACGTACTTTCTCGCGTGCCGATCAAGATTACAAAGTACCATTTAACATTCACGAAGGGATTAGTAGCACCATTTTAATTTTGAAACATCGTCTCAAGTCTAATGAACAACGTCCCGCCATTGAGGTTGTCACCAACTACGGGAATTTACCTCAGGTTGAATGCTTCCCAGGTCAATTAAATCAGGTATTTATGAATCTTTTAGCCAACGCTATTGATGCTTTGGAAGAGTCAAATATTGGACGCAGCTTTGAAGAAATTAAAGCCAATCCCAATCTCATTACAATTACAACCTCAATCGAGAATACTAGCGTTAAAATTACCATTCTGGATAATGGAAAGGGGATGAACGAACAAGTAAAATCAAAAGTATTTGACCATTTATTTACTACGAAAGCTGTTGGTAAAGGGACAGGATTAGGGTTGGCGATCGCTCGTCAAATTGTTGAAGAAACCCACGGCGGAAAATTGAGTTTTCACTCAGTTCTGGGTGAGGGTACAGAATTTATCATTGAAATTCCGGTATGATTTTTGGCGGTTTTTGGTAAACAACTTCAAATATCTGGGAATACTAAATCTGGAAATCTCAAGGATTTAGGAAGATGGTTAGTACTTTAGTCAAGATTCCCGGATATCGCATCTATGATTTACTCTACAATGGTTCCAGAACCCTGGTTTATCGAGGCTATCGAGAAACCGACTCATTACCTGTAGTGATTAAACTGCTGAAAAATCCTTATCCCAACTTCCATGAACTCTTGTCGTTTCGCAATCAGTACACCATTGCCAAAAATCTCAACTCACCGCTAATCGTCCAAACCTACAGTCTGGAACCCTATCAGAATGGTTATGCGCTGGTGATGGAAGACTTTGGGGGGATTTCTCTCAAGGAGTGGGGAGTTGGGGGAAATGTAGAATCTTTGATGGAGTTTTTAGAAATAGCGATCGCACTATGCAACACCTTAGATGTACTTTACCGCGAGCGAATTATTCATAAAGACATCAAACCCGCCAATATTCTCATTAATCCAGAAACCAAACAAGTTAAATTAATCGACTTTAGTATCGCCTCGTTACTACCACGGGAAACACAGACACTAATCAATCCCAATGTATTAGAAGGGACACTAGCTTATATTTCCCCAGAACAAACAGGAAGGATGAATCGGGGGATTGACTACCGGACTGATTTTTATTCTCTGGGTGTGACATTCTACGAATTACTGACTGGAATTTTACCATTTCAATCAAACGATCCAATGGAGTTGGTGCATTGTCACATTGCAAAAATTACACCACTTTTAGGGGATAGGGGACAGGGGACTCTTAACAGGGAAGAGATTCCTCAAGTTCTCTGTGAGATCGTGATGAAATTGATGGCAAAAAATGCCGAAGATAGATATCAGAGTGCCTTGGGACTGAAGTTTGATTTAGAAAGTTCTTTACATCAGCTACAATCAACTGGTGTAATTAATGGTTTTGAAATTGCACAGAGGGATGTGTGCGATCGCTTCATCATCCCCGACAAACTCTATGGACGAGAAACCGAGGTATCAACTCTACTCCAAGCATTTGAGCGAGTCAGCCTTGGTGCCACAGAAATGATGCTGGTAGCTGGGTTTTCGGGAATTGGAAAAACAGCAGTTGTCAACGAAGTTCATAAGCCGATTGTGCGACAACGCGGTTATTTTATCAAAGGAAAATATGACCAGTTTCAGCGCAATATTCCTTTTTCGGCATTTGTACAAGCATTTCGGGATTTAATTGGAGAATTGTTAAGTGAAAGTGATGTCCAAATCCAGCAATGGAGAAACCAAATATTATCGGCAGTTGGAGAAAATGGACAGGTAATTATTGAAGTCATCCCCGAACTATCAAGAATTATTGGTGAACAACCATCCGTTATAGAATTATCAGGAACGGCGGCACAAAATCGCTTTAATTTATTGTTTCAAACATTTACCCAAGTCTTTACAAGTTTTGAACATCCATTAGTGATGTTTTTAGATGATTTGCAATGGGCAGATTCGGCATCACTGAACTTAATACAGTTATTGATGGCTGATACAAAGCATCTTTTATTAATTGGTGCCTATCGTGATAACGAAGTCAACCCAGGACATCCATTGATGTTGACTTTGAACGACATTCAAAAAAGCCAAGCAACGATTAACACGATTACTTTAGCACCACTGAGTCAAGTGCAAGTAAATCAATTAGTTGCTGACACACTTAAATGTACAGAGAGTTTGGCAGGGAATTTTTCTCAATTAGTCTATCAAAAAACTAAAGGAAATCCATTTTTTGCTACACAGTTTCTGAAAGCATTACATCAAGAAAATCTGATTCAATTTGATTTTTATTTAGGCTGTTGGCAATGTGACATTGTACAGGTGATAACTCTTGCAGTTACAGATGACGTTGTTGCTTTTATGGCATTGCAATTACGAAAACTGCCTCAATCCACTCAAGATATATTGCAGTTAGCTGCTTGTATTGGCAACCAGTTTGATTTAGCAACTTTAGCAATTGTTTCGTCAAAACCTTCAATTGAGACGGCTGCTGATTTGTGGAAAGCATTACAATTCGGGTTGATTTTACCGCTCAGTGATGTTTATAAGTTTTATCAAGATGAAAATGCTAATAGCTATTTGTTAATTGCTAATAGAAATCAACAAATAGCTATTAGCAATGAGCAATTAGCAAGTTACAAATTTTTACATGACCGAGTACAGCAAGCGGCTTATTCCCTGATTCCCGATGACCAAAAAACAGCAACTCATCTCCAAATAGGACAGTTACTTCGAGAAAATTTCTCCCCAATAGAGCTTGAGGAAAAACTGTTTGATATTGTCGGGCATTTGAATTTAGGAATGGAGTTAATTACTCAACCTAGCGTTCGCCAAGAATTAGCTCAACTGAATTTGCAAGCTGGAGTCAAGGCGAAAAATTCTACAGCTTACGCCGCAGCCAGGGTTTATTTGCAAACGGGGATTAAGCTATTACAAACAAACTGCTGGCAACATCAGTATGAATTGACTCTGAGTCTCTATGTGACGGCTGCGGAAGTTGCTTATTTGAATGGTGACTTTGATGGCGTGGAACAGATAGCAACAATAGTATTGCAATCAGCTCAAACGATTTTAGACAAAATTAAAATTTATGAAATTCAAATTGCAGCGCAAGTTTTACAAAGTAATGTGTTGGAAGCGATCGCAGTTGGCAGAAACGCATTAGGGCAATTGGGGGTGGAACTGCCTACAGAAGCTGACGGAGCTAAGACTAGTAAAATGCTACAAATCCTTACCACACAACTCGAAGGTAGACAAGTTGAAGATTTGATCGATCTGCCATTAACGACTGATCCCACCACTCAGGCCGCAATGGAAGTAATGGGAATGTTGTTTTCACCAATTATCCAAGGAATGCCCAGTTTATTACCCTTGCTTAGTTCAATGATGGTGAGTTTATCTCTGCAATCAGGCAATACTGTGCCATCAACAACTGGGTATGCTATTCACGGTATGGTATTGTGTGCTTTTTTGGAAGATACTTCCGCAGGCTATGCTTTTGGTAAATTGGCTCTAAGTTTACTGGAAAAATTTAATATCCAAAAGATTAAATCCGTTGTGATGTTTCTGTTTGGCTGCTTTATTCAACATTACCAAGAGCCATTGGATGCCACAATCCCAATTTTGAAAGCAGCATACCACACTGGCATAGAAACTGGAGATTTTTTATATGCTGGTTATGCCCTCGCTACCCACAGTAATGCTAGGTTTTTTAGTGGTGCAGAACTGAATAGTTTTATTCAAGACATGGCTGATTATAGCGTGGCATTGGCTCAGGTGAAACAATATTCTGCTCAAGTATATGTGGATCTGGGAAAACAAACGGCAGAAAACTTAATTGAACTAGTCACTCAACCACATTGCTTAATTGGCAATACCTACAATGAAACGTTGATGCTACCTAAACACCAGCAGGATAATGACCTAACAGCGATCGCCCAAGCCTATATCTACAAATTGTTGCTTGCTTACTATTTTGGGAATTATCCAGATGCACTCAACTATGTTGATCAAGCCAAGCTGTGTTTAATGGCTGTATCAGGATCGATTTTTGTGCCGATTTTCCATTTTTATGCTGCTTTAACTCATCTAGCACTTTTCCCCGTCCAGCCAGAGACAGAGCAAGCGGAGATTATTCTTCAGGTAGAAACCCATCAAACTGTTCTGCACCAGTGGGCGCGCAATGCCCCAATGAATCACTTGCATAAATGGCATTTAGTTGAGGCAGAAAAGTGTCGAGTTTCCGGCAACAAATTAACAGCAATGGAACAGTACGATCGCGCCATTACCCTTGCCAAAGAAAACCAATTCCTCAACGAAGAAGCATTAGCCAACGAACTTGCAGCCAAATTCTATCTCGATTGGGACAAAGAAAAAATCGCTCAAGTTTACATGACGGAAGCCTATTATTGTTACACCCGTTGGGGAGCCAAAGCCAAAGTAGTTGATTTAGAAACCCGCTATCCCCAACTCCTCGTCACAATTAGTCAAAAACAGCAACCATCTTTTAAACTGACGGAAACGATGCTTGCTATCTCCTCTCCCACCCTGCAAACTTCCACTTTCAATAATACTAGCCTCTGTGAAGCCCTCGATCTGGCAACCATTCTCAAAGCCTTTCAATCGCTTTCGAGTGAAATTGAGTTGGAGAAATTACTCTCAACCCTACTCCAAGTCATACTCGAAAATGCGGGAGCTGATAAATGTGCGTTGTTGATGCCAAAAGGCTCGCGCTGGGTAATTGAAGCCCTTTCTCAACTCGAACAGCCTCACGTTATCTTGCGTTCGCTACCCTTTGATGATGGTCAAACAGTACCCGTTACCCTGATTAATCGAGTCAAAAATACCCTCTCCTTGGCTGTAATTGAGAATGCAATAGTCGATCCAACCTTAGCGGCTGACCCTTATATGCTGCACCATTCACCCAAGAGTGTTCTCTGTGCGCCAATTCTCAACCAAGGTAAATTGATTGGTATTTTATACCTCGAAAATCACCTGACAGTGGGAGCATTTACACGCGATCGCCTACAAGTTCTCAAACTCCTCACTACTCAAGTAGCTATTTCTCTAGAGAACGCGCAACTCTATCAAAAATTAGAAGACTATTCTCATACTCTAGAACAAAAAGTAGAAGAACGCACCCAGGAAATCACAGAAAAAGCCACTCAGCTAGAATCAACACTCGATCAACTTTACTCAACTCAAGCCCAACTAATTCAAGTCGAAAAAATGTCCGGGTTAGGACAGTTAGTTGCTGGGATTGCTCATGAAATTAATAATCCGATTAATTTCATCTATGGCAACTTAGAACCTGCGGGTGAATACGTTGCATCCTTAATTGAATTAAATAATTTATATCAGCAACTCTATCCGCAACCATTGCCAGAGATTGCCGAGAAAATTGCCGATATTGAACTAGATTTTCTGGTGGATGATTTACAAAACCTGCTGAAATCGATGAAAACTGGAGCAAATCGTATCCGGCAAATTGTGCTGTCACTGCGAAACTTTTCCCGCTTGGATGAATCAGAAATGAAACCAGTAGACATTCACTCTGGTATTGATAGTACTCTGTTAATTTTGCAACATCGACTTCAGAGTAATAGTAAACATCCAGAGATTGCAGTCATTCACAAATATGGAAACCTGCCTTTAGTTAATTGTTATGCCTCTGCTCTGAATCAAGTATTTATGAATATGATCAACAATGCCATTGATGCTTTAGAATCATCAGATATAAATCGCCAACCGACTATTATAATTCAGACGGAATTCATAGAAGCAAAAAAGGTAGTTATCCGCATTGCAGACAACGGTATAGGGATGAGCGAGTCAGTGCAGAATAAGATATTTAATCCATTTTTTACGACGAAATCAGTAGGTAGTGGGACAGGCTTGGGATTATCAACTAGCTATTCGATTGTGGTAGAAAAACATGGGGGTAAGTTAAGCTGTATTTCCGCACCAGGACAGGGTGCAGAATTTGTCATTGAAATTCCGGTGTAATTTTTGCTCTTGTTTATAAAAAACTTGATATATCTGGGAATACTAAATCTGGAAGTTTCACAGATTTAGCAAGATGGTTAGCACTATTGTCAATATTCCCGGATACAAGGTAAGCGAGGAACTCTACAATGGTTCCAGAACTCTAGTTTATCGAGGGTATCGAGAGACTGACTCATTACCTGTAGTCATTAAGCTGCTGAAAAATCCTTATCCCAGCTTCTCTGAACTCTTGTCGTTTCGCAATCAATATACCATAGCCAAAAATCTCAACTCACCTCTAATCGTCCAAACCTATAGCTTGGAACCCTATCAAAATGGCTATGCGCTGGTGATGGAAGACTTTGGGGGGATTTCTCTCAAAAATTATTTCACCTCTAACCAGACGCGATATATCGCGTCTGGTGAAGAGTTTTTAGAAATAGCGATCGCACTCTGCAATACCTTAGATATACTCTACCGAGAGCGCATTATACATAAAGACATCAAACCCGCCAATATTCTCATTAATCCCGAAACCAGACAAGTTAAATTAATCGACTTTAGTATTGCATCCTTGTTACCACGGGAAACGCAGACACTAATCAATCCTAATGTGTTAGAAGGCACACTTGCTTATGTTTCTCCAGAACAAACAGGAAGAATGAATCGGGGGATTGACTACCGGACTGATTTTTATTCTTTAGGTGTGACATTCTACGAGTTACTGACTGGGGAATTACCGTTTAAGTCAAACGACCCGATGGAGTTAGTACATTCTCATATTGCGAAACTTCCACCAATGTTAGGGGATAGGGGACAGGGAATAGGGGATAGAGAAGAGATTCCCCAAGTTCTCTGTGACATCGCGATCAAATTGATGGCGAAAAATGCTGAAGACCGCTATCAGAATGCATTGGGATTAAAGTTTGATTTAGAAAATTGTTTACATCAGCTACTAGTTGATGGTAAGATAAAGGATTTTAAAATTGCACAAAGGGATGTGTGCGATCGCTTCATCATACCTGACAAACTCTATGGACGAGAAGCAGAAATAGAAACTCTACTGTCAGCATTTGAAAGAGTCAGCCTTGGTGCAACGGAAATGATGTTGGTAGCAGGTTTTTCGGGAATTGGAAAAACTGTGGTTGTCAACGAAGTTCATAAACCAATTGTTCGCCAACGCGGTTATTTTATCAAAGGAAAATACGATCAATTTCAACGGAATATTCCTTTTAGTGCATTTGTGCAAGCATTCCGAGATTTAATGGGACAATTGTTAAGCGAAAGTGATGCACAAATCCAACAATGGAGAAACCAAATATTATCGGCTGTAGGAGAAAATGGACAATTAATTATTGAAGTTATCCCCGAACTATCAAGAATTATTGGTGAACAAGCCCCAGCAACAGAATTATCAGGAAATGCGGCACAAAATAGATTTAATTTATTGTTTCAAAAATTTACCCAAGTTTTTACTAGTGCTGAACATCCATTAGTGATGTTCTTAGATGATTTGCAGTGGGCTGATTCAGCATCGCTGAAGTTAATGCAGCTATTGATGGCTGATACAAGTCATATGCTGTTAATTGGTGCGTACCGTGATAACGAAGTCAACCCAGGACATCCATTGATGTTGACTTTGAGCGAGATGCAAAAAAACCAAGCAACGATTAATACGATTACTTTAGCGCCACTGAGTCCAGAGCAAGTAAATCAGTTAGTTGCAGAAACACTTAAATGTATACAGAGTTTGGTATGGACTCTTTCAGAATTGATATATCAAAAAACTCAAGGAAATCCATTTTTTGCCACCCAGTTTCTCAAAGCATTACATCAAGAAAATCTGATTAAATTTGATTTGGAGTCAGGGTGTTGGCAATGTGACATGGTACAGGTGAGAACTCAAGCAGTTACAGATGACGTTGTGGCATTTATGGCAGTTCAATTACGAAAACTGCCACAATCAACTCAAGATATATTGCAGTTAGCTGCTTGTATTGGCAACCAGTTTGATTTAGCAACTTTAGCAATGGTTTCGGAAAAATCTTCAATTGAGGCGGCTGCTGATTTGTGGAAAGCATTACAAGAGGGATTAATTTTACCGCTTAGTGATGTTTATAAGTTTTATCAAGATGAAACTGCTAATAGCGATTTGTTAATTGCCAATAGAAATCAACAAATAGCTATTAGCAATGAGCAATTAGCAAGTTACAAATTTTTGCACGATCGCGTCCAACAAGCTGCCTATTCTTTGATTCCTGATGACCAAAAACAGATAACTCATTACCGAATTGGACAACTACTTTTACAACAGATTTCCCCAGAGGCTAGAGTTGACCGGATTTTTGAAATCGTCAATCAATTAAATTACGGAACTTCTTTAATTACCCAACAAACAGAACGAGATGAATTAGCTGGGCTCAATCTGATTGCTTGTCGGAAAGCCAAAAGTGCCACCGCCTATCAAGCAGGGCGTGAATATGCCAGCACTGGATTATCAATCCTGGGAGAAAAAGCTTGGCAGCAGCAATATGAAATGACGTTATCATTCCATGACGATGGGGCGGAATTGGCAATGCTCTGCGGTGACTTTGAGGCGATGGAACAGTTGATTGATATTGTGATTAAACAGGCGCACTCTTTACTAGAAAAGGTCAATGTTTACCGCATTAAAATTCAACTAAATACCTCTCAGAATCAACTGATTGAAGCCATTGCGCTCGGCATCCAGATCCTGCAACAGTTGGGTGTCACCTTTCCCGAAACACCCACGCTGACCGACATTCAACAGTCAATTCAAGAGATTAGCGAACTGATTGGAGATAGGGAAATTGAAGATTTTGTTCACCTCAGTGTCATGACTGATGCAAACAAAATTGCCATTATCCAGATTGTCAGCAGCATCATGCCAGCAGCTTACGTCTGTGTCCCTCCTTTGTTCCCATTACTGACTTCCTTATCAGTCAAATTGTCTTTGCAGTACGGAAACATCGCTATTTCAGCTTATAGCTATGTTTGCTATAGCATCATTGTCTGTAATCTCTCACAAGATGTAGATTTAGCAGTACAGTTTAGTCAGTTGGCATTGAATGTCGTCTCAAAATTCGATGCTAAAGCGACTAAACCTGAAGTATTAATGTTGCTGGGACAGTTTATCCGACACCGCAAATCTCATATCAAAGAAACGTTACCACTCTTGAGGGAAGGCTACGCAACTGCCCTAGAAGTCGGAAGCCTGTTAATGGCCGGAAATAGTGGCTACTGTTTTTGTCTCAATTCTTTTTGGTGCAGTCAGCCCCTTGTTACTTTAGAGCAGGATACGCGCACCTACTACAATGGTTTGGTGCAAATTAACCAATTGACAACAGCCAATTACTGCCGGCTCCATTGGCAATCTATTTTAAATTTACTGGGAGTTGGGTCGCATCCCACCATTTTGTCTGGGTCAGCCCTCGAAGAGACGGAATTTTTGCCCCTGCTGCTGTCGGCAAATGACCGATGTGGGTTGTATAACTTTTATTTGTATAAGTTGACCCTTTGCTTTTTGTTTGGGGAAGTTGAACAAGCCAACAACTATGCAGTTGAGGGCAGAAACTATTTAAGGGCTGCGGCGGGAACAGTCGGCGAACCTGCATTTTATCTCTATGATTCTTTGGTTGCTCTGGCACTGTTGAGTCAACAGTCGGTTGAGATATCACAAGCATTAGAGCGGGTGGCACAAAACCAAACCAAGTTACAGCACTGGGCGCACCATGCTCCCATGAATTACCAGCATAAGGTTGATTTAGTAGCAGCCGAAAAATGTCGAGTCTTAGGACAAAAAGCCGAAGCCAGTGAGTTTTACGACTTGGCTATATCTGGAGCTAAAGCCAACGAATATATCCAAGAAGAAGCCTTAGCCAACGAACTCGCAGCTAAATTCTACCTCGACTGGGGCAGACAGCGCATTGCTAGTGACTACATGATTGAAGCCTACTATGGCTATGCTCGTTGGGGTGCGAAAGCCAAAGTTGCTGAATTAGAAAGACGCTATCCTCAACTGCTGGCTTCTATCCTCCAACAAACTCGCACTGCTTTCTCGGTTAACGAAACCGTCTTCGCCACAGGTACAGTCACCTCCACTAGTTCTTCCTCCAGCGTCTCTGATTCCCTCGATTTCAAAGCTATTCTCAAGGCTTCCCAAAGTATCTCCGGCGAAATCGAACTGGAAAAACTGCTTTCATCGTTACTTAGAATCCTCATCGAAAATGCGGGGGCTGATAAATGTGTGTTAATGCTGTTGCCAGACGATTCGCTACGCGACACCAAAGGTGAACGCTTACTAATTAAAGGGTCAATTATTGAGGGTTCGGAGCCAATCGTGTTGCAGCGCCTTCCCATTGAAGACAGCCAGGACATTCCTCTGAAGCTGATTTACAAAGTGAAGAACAATAGGCAGACTGCTGTGCTGCTTGATGCAACGGTCGATCCGACCTTAGCCAATGACCCCTATATTATTCGTCAGCAGCCCAAGAGTATCTTGTGTAGCCCGATTTTGCACCAAGGTAAGTTGCTTGGGGTGTTGTACCTAGAAAATAATTTAGCGACGGGGGCGTTCACAAGCGATCGCGTCGAACTGCTCAATTTACTCTGCGCCCAAGCCGCAATTTCTCTAGAAAATGCCCGACTTTATCAGCGATCGCTAGAAGATGCTCAACAGCTAGAAGCAGCTTTACAAGAACTCCAGGGCGCTCAATTACAAATGGTGCAAAGTGAAAAAATGTCTGCACTAGGTAACTTAGTTGCCGGGGTAGCTCACGAAATGAATAATCCTTTGGGCTTTATTTCTGCTAGTCTCAAACAAACTAAACCCACTATCGCTGATATTACCGAACACCTTAAACTATATCAAGAAACTTTCCAGAATCCGAGTGAGGAAATTCAAGGTCATGCAGAGGAAATAGATTTAGATTATACCTTATCAGACTTGCCCAAGATGATTGATTCCATGTCTATGGCCTGCGATAGGCTCAAAAACATCAGCACTAGTTTAAGAACTTTCTCTCGTGCCGATCAAGACTACAAAGTGCCTTTCAATATCCACCAAGGCATTGATAGCACCATTCTCATTCTCAAACATCGTCTCAAGCCCAATGAACAACGTCCGGCGATTGAAGTTGTCACCAACTACGGGAATTTACCTCAAGTTGAATGTTTCCCTGGTCAATTAAATCAGGTATTTATGAATCTTTTAGCCAACGCTATTGATGCCTTGGATGAATCTAATACCGGACGCAGTTTTGAAGAAATTAAAGCCAATCCCAATCTAATTACAATTACAACCTCAATCGAGAATACTAGCGTTAAAATTACCATTCTGGATAATGGAAAGGGGATGAACGAACAAGTAAAATCAAAAGTATTTGACCATTTGTTTACTACTAAAGCTGTTGGTAAAGGCACAGGATTAGGGTTGGCGATCGCTCGGCAAATTGTGGAAGAAACCCACGGCGGAAAATTGAGTTTTAACTCTGTTATGGGTGAAGGTACTGAATTTATCATTGAAATTACGGTATAATTTCCGGCTTTTTTTGGTAAACAGCTTCAGATATTTGGGAATACTAAATCTGAAAGTCTTCAGGATTTAGCTCTATGGTAAGTATAAAAGTCAGTATTCCCGGATACAAGGTAAGCGAACAACTCTACAATGGTTCCAGAACCCTAGTTTATCGAGGGTATCGAGAGGCTGACTCATTACCTGTAGTCATTAAGCTGCTAAAAAATCCTTATCCCAGCTTCTCTGAACTCTTGTCGTTTCGTAATCAGTACACCATTGCGAAAAATCTCAACTCACCTCTGATTGTCCAAACCTACAGCCTGGAACCCTACAAAAATGGCTATGCGTTAGTGATGGAAGACTTTGGGGGGATTTCTCTTAAAAATTATTTCGCCTCTGACCAGACGCGATATATTGCGTCTGGTCAAGAATTTTTAGAAATAGCGATCGCACTATGCAACACCTTAGATATACTCTATCGCGAGCGAATTATTCATAAAGATATTAAACCCGCCAATATTCTCATTAATCCAGAAACCAAACAAGTTAAATTAATCGACTTTAGTATTGCATCCTTGTTACCACGGGAAACGCAGACACTAATCAATCCCAATGTCTTAGAAGGTACACTCGCTTATATTTCCCCAGAACAAACTGGACGCATGAATCGGGGGATTGACTACCGGACTGATTTTTATTCAGTCGGTGTTACTTTCTACGAATTACTTACAGGAGAGTTACCTTTTGCATCAAACGATCCGATGGAGTTGGTGCATTGTCATATTGCCAAACTTCCACCAATGTTAGGGGATAGGAGACAGGGAATAGGGGATAGAGAAGAGATTCCCCAAGTTCTCTGTGACATCGTGATGAAATTGATGGCGAAAAATGCTGAAGACCGCTATCAGAATGCATTGGGATTGAAGTTTGATTTAGAAAATTGTTTACATCAGCTACAAGTTTCTGGTGTGATTGAGCTTTTTGAGATTGGGAAACGGGATGTGTGCGATCGCTTCATCATCCCTGATAAACTTTATGGACGAGAAACCGAAGTATCAACTCTACTACAAGCATTTGAGCGAGTCAGCCTTGGTGCAACAGAAATGATGCTGGTAGCTGGTTTTTCGGGAATTGGGAAAACTGCGGTTGTCAACGAAGTTCATAAACCGATTGTTCGCCAACGTGGTTATTTTATCAAAGGCAAATATGACCAATTTCAACGGAATATTCCCTTTAGTGCCTTTGTAGAAGCCTTCCAAGATTTAATGGGGCAGTTGTTAACTGAGAGTGATGCACAGATTCAGCAATGGAGAAACCAAATATTAGATGCGGTTGGAGACAATGGACAGGTAATTATTGAAGTCATCCCCGAATTATCAAGAATTATTGGTGAACAACCACCCGCCATAGAATTATCAGGAACGGCGGCACAAAATAGATTTAATTTATTATTTCAAAAATTTACCCAAGTTTTTAGCAGTGCTGAACATCCATTAGTGATGTTTTTAGATGATTTGCAATGGGCGGATTCAGCCTCACTGAAATTAATGCAGCTATTAATGGCTGATACAAATCATCTTTTATTAATTGGTGCGTATCGTGATAACGAGGTAAACCCAGGACATCCCTTGATGTTGACTTTGAGTGAAATCGCAAAAACACTCTTGACGATGAATACGATTACTTTAGCACCACTCAATCAAGTCACAGTTAATCAATTAGTTGCTGATACACTTAAATGTACAGAAAGTTTGGCATGGACTCTTTCGGAATTAGTCTCTCAAAAAACCCAAGGTAATCCGTTTTTTGCAACCCAGTTCCTCAAATCATTACATCAAGATCGGCTAATTGAATTTAATTTTGAGTCCGGTTTTTGGCAATGTGACATTGTACAAGTGATAACTCTTGCGGTTACAGATGATGTTGTGGCTTTTATGGGTTTACAACTGCAAAAACTGCCACAATCAACTCAACATATATTACAGCTAGCTGCTTGTATTGGCAACTCTTTTGATTTAGAAATTTTAGCAATTGTTTCAGAACAGTCGGAAGTAGAAACGGCTGCAAATTTGTGGAAAGCGCTGCAAGAAGGGTTAATTTTACCAATTAGTGATGTTTATAAGTTTTATCAAGGAGAAGAACGCGAACAATTGGCGCTGTCAAAGGAGAATACCAGTAAACAATTAGCCAAATATAGATTTTTACATGACAGAGTACAGCAAGCAGCTTATTCCCTAATTGCCGATGAACAGAAAACAGTAACTCATCTCAAAATTGGACAGTTACTCCTGCAAAATACCTCTGAGATAGAGCTGGAAGAAAAACTGTTTGATATTGCCCCGCATTTGAATTTAGGAATTGAGTTAATTAGTCAAGCAAGCGATCGCCAAGCATTAGCTCAACTGAATTTACAAGCTGGAGTGAAGGCGAGAAATTCTACAGCTTACGCCGCCGCCAGGGTTTATTTGCAAACAGGGATTAAGCTACTTGAGGCAAACTGCTGGCAAAGTCAGTATGATTTGACTCTCAATCTCTATGTGGCGATGGCTGAAGCTAGCTATTTGAATGGTGACTTTGCAGACATGGAGCAGCAAGCCGCAGTGGTATTGCAGCAGGCACAGACGATTTTTGATAAAGTGAAAATCTACGAAATTCAAATCGCGGCACAAACGGCTCAGAGCCAAATACTAGAGGCGATCGCGGTGGGAAGAGAGGTGTTAAGTCAATTAGGGGTAGATTTACCGAGTGTGCCAGATCAAGCCCAAATAGCGAAAGCGCTACAAGACCTTAACCACCAACTCCAGGACAGAGAGATTACAGAGCTGATTGACCTACCGATGATGAGCGATCGCGCCGCCATCGCCGCGATGCAACTGTTAGGAATGTTGTTTGTACCAGTGTTCGTGGGAATGGCAGGTTTGGTACCCCTGTTGAGCGCGACGATGGTGAGGTTGTCGCTCCAGTTTGGCAATGCCCCTGCTTCGACGGTTGGCTATGTGATTCATGGAGTGGTACTGTGTGCCTTTTTGGGCGAAGTCGAAACAGGCTACGGGTTTGGTCGGTTAGCACTCTCGTTGCTGGAGAGGTTTAATGCTCAGGATATGAAGTCCAGCACTCTCAGCCGATTTGGGGCTTTTATCCAACATCACCAGGAAGCACTCTTAGCAACGCTACCAATGCTGAAAGAGGGCTACATGACTGGGATGGAAACCGGTGATTTTCTCAACGCTGGCTACAGCATGACAGGTTATGCCTGTACTGCACTTATGGCCGGTGTCAACCTGGACACGTTATCATCCGAATTGGCTACTTATAGTGCTACCCTGGCTCAGGTGAAACAAAATTCGGCACGTATTTATTTGGACATAAAGCGGCAAACAGTGCAGCATTTAAGAGAAACTGTGAGCCAACCTGATTGCTTAAGGGGCACCGCCTACGATGAAACGGTAATGCTGCCGAAGCACCGGCAGGATAACGATCTCAGCGCCCTCGCATTTGCCTACAGTTACAAACTGTTCCTTGCCTACTCTTATGGTAATTATCAGGCTGCGCTGGACTACATCACCCAACTCAAATCCTATTTGATGACAGTATCGGGATTGGTTTATATTCCCATTTTTCATTTTTATGCTGCGCTGACGCATTTGGCACTCTTCCCCACACAGCCAGAGACAGAGCAAACTCAAATTCTTCTTCAGGTGCAAACCCATCAAACCACTTTGCAACAGTGGGCGCACAATGCCCCGATGAACCACTTGCATAAATGGTATCTAGTGGAGGCTGAACGTTATCGAGTTTTGGGTGAAAAAGTCGCAGCCAGTGAGTGTTATGACCAAGCCATAAATCTTGCTAAAGAACATCAGTTCATCAACGAAGAAGCCTTGGCTAATGAACTCGCGTCTAAATTCTACCTCGACTGGGGCAAACGGCGCATAGCTGGGGAATACATGACGAACGCATATTATTGTTATGCCCGTTGGGGTGCTAAAGCCAAGGTTGCCGACTTGGAAAAACGCTATTCCCAAGTGCTTGCTCCCATTCTAGAGCAAACCCGTCCTCTGGTCTCTCTTCTATCAACTAGCGAAACTATCTTTGCCTTGGGGAGTGTCACATCCACCTTTTCTGTCACTTCTAGTAGTAGCAGTGTTTCGGATACCCTAGATTTAAAAACTATTCTCAAAGCTTCCCAAACTATCTCCGGCGAAATCGAACTGGAAAAATTGCTTTCATCGTTGCTTTCCATCGTCATCGAAAATGCGGGGGCTAATAAATGCTTGTTAATGCTGTTGCGAGACGATCGCCTGTTGATCAAAGGGTCAATTACCGAAGGCTCGGAGCCAGTCGTGTTGCAGCGCCTTCCCGTTGAGGACAGCCAGGATATTCCCTTGAAGCTGATTTACAAAGTCTTGCACAACAAGCAGACTGTTGTGTTGCTGGATGCGATCGCTGATCCAACCTTAGCCAATGACCCCTATATCATACGTCAGCAGCCTAAAAGTATCTTGTGCAGCCCGATTTTGCATCAAGGGAAGTTGCTGGGTATTTTATATCTAGAAAATAATTTAGCGACAGGGGCATTTTCTAGCGATCGCGTCGAACTACTTAATTTACTCTGCGCTCAAGCCGCAATTTCTTTGGAAAATACCCGACTTTATGAGCGAGAACAGAAAAAATCTCAAGACTTACAAGCATCACTAGAACAATTAAAACAGGCCGAAGCCTCTTTAGCCAAAGAACGAGAGTTCTTGAATGCCATCATTCACAATATTACAGATGGGATTGTTGTTTGTGATGCTACTGGCAAATTGACTTTATTTAATAACGCAACTCATGAGTTTCATGGCTTACCAGTAGAATCATTACCCCCAGAACAATGGACAGAATACTTCTCACTCTATCAACCTGATGGGCAAACACCCCTATCAACAACAGAAATCCCTCTGTTTCGCGCCTTACAAGGGGAAATAGTCGAAAATGCCGAAATGGTAATTGCGCCAAAGCATGGTTATAGGAGAATTTTGTTAGCAAGCGGACAAGCAATATTTGATCCTTGGGGTAACAAACTCGGTGCGGTAGTTGTGATGCGAGATATTAGCGATCGCAAACTAGCTGAACTTGCCTTGCAGCAGAAATCGCAAGATTTACAACAAGCGCTAACTGATTTGCAAAATGCCCAATTACAAATGGTGCAAAGTGAGAAAATGTCTGCACTAGGTAATTTGGTTGCTGGTGTAGCTCACGAAATGAATAATCCCCTCGGTTTTATTGCTGCTAGTCTAAAACTTGCTAAACCTAGCATCGCTGATATTGTTGAACATCTCGGGCTATATCAAGAAATTTTCCCCAACAAGAGTGAGGAAATCATTGACCACGCCGAAGAAATCGACTTGGATTATAGTTTAGAAGATTTGCCCAAGATGATTGATTCTATGTCTATGGCGTGCGACAGGCTCAAAAATATCAGTACCAGTTTACGTACTTTCTCCCGCGCCGATCAAGATTACAAAGTGCCTTTTAACATTCACGAAGGCATTGATAGCACGATTTTAATTTTGAAACATCGTCTCAAGGCTAATGACCTACGTCCCGCCATTGAGGTTGTCACCAACTACGGTAATTTACCTCAGATTGAATGCTTCCCAGGGCAATTAAATCAGGTATTTATGAATCTTTTAGCAAACGCTATTGATGCCTTAGATGAATCTAATCATGGACGCAGTTTTGCAGAAATTAAAGCTAATCCTAACTGCATTAAAATTACAACCTCAGTAGCTGAAAATCTAGTTAAAATTGTCATTGCCGATAATGCTAAGGGGATGAGTGAACAAGTCAAATCAAAAATATTTGACCATTTATTTACTACGAAAGCTGTTGGTAAAGGTACAGGATTAGGGTTGGCGATCGCTCGTCAAATCGTCGAATCAACTCACTGCGGAAAATTGAGTTTTAACTCAGTTCTGGGTCTAGGTACTGAATTTATCATTGAAATTCCGGTATAATTTTTGGCAATTTTGATTTGCTCTCCACCAAAGGCTTTAGATCCCCGACTTCTTCAAGAAGTCGGGGATCTTTTTTGGGAATACTAAATCTGGAAGTTTCACAGATTTAGCAGCATGGTTAGCACTTTAGTCAGTATTCCCGGATATCGCATCTATGATTTACTCTACAATGGTTCCAGAACCCTAGTTTATCGAGGCTATCGAGAGACTGATTCATTACCAGTAGTGATTAAACTGCTGAAAAATCCTTATCCCAGCTTCTCTGAACTTTTGTCGTTTCGCAATCAGTACACCATTGCTAAAAATCTCAACTCACCTCTGATTGTCCAAACCTACAGCCTGGAACCCCACCAAAATGGCTATGCGTTAGTGATGGAAGACTTTGGGGGGATTTCTCTCAAAAATTATTTCGCCTCTAACCAGACACGATATATTGCGTCTGGTCAACAGTTTTTAGAAATAGCGATCGCACTCTGCAATACCTTAGATGTACTCTATCGCGAGCGAATTATTCATAAAGATATTAAACCCGCCAATATTCTCATTAATCCAGAAACCAAACAAGTTAAATTAATCGACTTTAGTATTGCATCTTTACTACCACGGGAAACGCAGACATTAATCAATCCCAATGTGTTGGAAGGGACACTCGCTTACATTTCCCCAGAACAAACTGGACGGATGAATCGGGGAATTGACTACCGGACTGATTTTTATTCTTTAGGTGTGACATTCTACGAATTACTTACAGGAGAGTTACCTTTTGCATCAAACGATCCGATGGAGTTGGTGCATTGTCATATTGCGAAACTTCCACCAATGTTAGGGGATAGGGGACAGGGAATAGGGGATAGAGAAGAGATTCCCCAAGTTCTCTGTGACATCGCGATCAAATTGATGGCGAAAAATGCTGAAGACCGCTATCAGAATGCATTGGGATTAAAGTTAGTCAGGATATTCCCCTGAAACTGATTTACAAAGTCAAGAACAACAAGCAGACCTCTGTGCTGCTTAATGCAACGGCTGATCCGACCTTAGCCAATGACCCCTATATCATACGTCAGCAGCCTAAAAGTATCTTGTGTAGCCCAATTTTACATCAAGGGAAGTTGCTGGGTATTTTATATCTAGAAAATAATTTAGCGACAGGGGCGTTCACGAGCGATCGCGTCGAACTACTTAATTTACTTTGCGCTCAAGCCGCAATTTCTTTGGAAAATGCCCAACTTTACGAGCAAGCGCTAGAAAATGCCCAACAGCTAGAGCGATCGCTGAATGAGTTGAGTGTGGTTCAGTCTCGCTTCTACAATCTAGTAAACAATGTGCCTGGCGTAGTTTATCAATACCGCATGACTTCTGAGGGAGTAATATCTCTGAGCTACATTAGTGCCGACTGTTACAGCTTGCTGGAAATTACCCCAGAGCAAGCCATGTCCAATTGGCAGTTTTTCGACAATATGGTGCATCCAGACGACATAGCCAGTTTTCTACAGTCCCAAACTCACGCCATTCAAACCCGATCTTTTTGGCACTGGGAAGGGCGAATTCTCACCCCATCAGGAATTCTTAAGTGGATTCATGGAGAATCACGAATCGAACAGCTTGCCGATGGCTCAGTAGTTTGGGATGGATTATTTTTGAATATTAGCGATCGTAAAAAAGCTGAACTTGCCTTACAACAAAAATCACTTGACTTACAACAAGCGCTAACTGATTTGCAAAATGCCCAATTACAAATGGTGCAAAGTGAGAAAATGTCTGCACTAGGCAATTTGGTTGCTGGTGTAGCTCACGAAATGAATAATCCCCTCGGTTTTATTGCTGCTAGTCTAAAACTTGCTAAACCTAGCATCGCTGATATTGTTGAACATCTCGGGCTATATCAAGAAATTTTCCCCAACAAGAGTGAGGAAATCATTGACCACGCCGAAGAAATCGACTTGGATTATAGTTTAGAAGATTTGCCCAAGATGATTGATTCTATGTCTATGGCGTGCGACAGGCTCAAAAATATCAGTACCAGTTTACGTACTTTCTCCCGCGCCGATCAAGATTACAAAGTGCCTTTTAATATCCACCAAGGCATTGATAGCACCATTCTTATTCTCAAACATCGTCTCAAGGCCAATGACCTACGTCCCGCTATTGAAGTTGTTACCAACTACGGTAATTTGCCTCAGATTGAATGCTTTCCAGGTCAATTAAATCAGGTGTTTATGAATCTGATCGCTAATGCTATTGATGCTTTGGATGAATCTAATCATGGACGCATATTTGAAGAAATTAAAGCCAATTCTAACTGCATTACAATCACAACTTCAGTCGAAAATACTAGCGTTAACATTGCCATTGCGGATAATGGTAAGGGGATGAGTGAACAAGTCAAATCGAAAATATTTGACCATTTATTTACTACGAAAGCCGTCGGGAAAGGGACAGGATTAGGATTAGCGATCGCTCGTCAAATTGTCGAATCAACTCACGGCGGAAAATTGAGTTTTAACTCTGTTCTAGGTAAGGGGACAGAATTTATCATTGAAGTTCCGGTATAATTTTTCGCTCTTTTTGGTAAATAACTTCAGATATCTGGGAATACTAAATCTGGAAATATTCAGGATTTAGCAGCATGGTTAGCATTTTAGTCAGTATTCCCGGATATCGCATCTATGATTTACTTTACAATGGTTCGAGAACCCTAGTTTATCGAGGGTATCGAGAAACCGACTCGTTACCTGTAGTCATTAAACTGCTGAAAAATCCTTATCCGAGTTTCAGCGAACTCTTGTCGTTTCGTAACCAGTACACCATTGCCAAAAATCTCAACTCACCGCTAATTGTCCAAACTTATAGCCTGGAACCTTACCAAAATGGCTATGGGTTGGTGATGGAAGACTTTGGGGGAATTTCCTTGAAGGAATGGGGAATCAGAGGAAGGCAACAATCTCTACAAGAGTTTTTGGAAATAGCGATCGCACTCTGCAATACCTTAGATGTACTCTACCGCGAGCGTATCATACACAAAGACATCAAACCCGCCAATATTCTCATTAATCCAGAAACCAAACAAGTTAAATTAATCGACTTTAGTATTGCATCTTTGCTACCACGGGAAACCCAAACACTAATCAATCCCAATGTATTAGAAGGTACACTCGCTTATATTTCGCCAGAACAAACAGGCAGAATGAATCGGGGAATTGACTACCGAACTGATTTTTATTCTTTAGGTGTTACTTTTTATGAGTTACTCACCGGAAAATTACCATTCCCATCAAATGATGCAATGGAGTTGGTGCATTGTCATATTGCAAAAATTGCACCATTAGTATGTGAAACTAATTTAGAAATTCCATCTGTAATATCAGAAATTGTCAGCAAATTGATGGCGAAGAATGCTAAAGATCGCTATCAGAGTGCATTGGGGCTGAAGTTTGATTTAGAAAATTGTTTACATCAGCTACAAGTTGATGGTATGATAAAGGGTTTTGAAATTGGACAAAGGGATGTGTGCGATCGCTTCCTGATCCCAGACAAACTCTATGGACGAGAAACCGAAGTTAAAACATTACTTGATGCATTTGAACGAGTTAGCCTGGGTGCAACAGAAATGATTCTGGTAGCAGGTTTTTCAGGAATTGGGAAAACGGCGATTGTCAACGAAGTTCATAAACCGATTGTGCGCCAGCGCGGTTATTTTATCAAAGGGAAATATGACCAATTTCAACGCAATATTCCCTTCAGTGCATTTGTGCAAGCATTCCGAGATTTAATGGGGCAACTTTTAAGCGAAAGCGATGCACAAATTCAGCAATGGAGAAACGAAATATTATCAGCAGTTGGTGAAAATGGACAAGTAATTATTGAAGTTATCCCCGAATTATCAAGAATTATTGGTGAACAACCAGCCGCCATAGAATTATCAGGAACGGGGGCAGAAAATAGATTTAATTTATTATTTCAAAAATTTACCCAAATCTTTACCACTGTTGAACATCCCTTAGTAATATTTTTAGATGATTTGCAATGGGCAGATTCGGCATCACTGAAGTTAATGCAGCTTTTAATGGCTGATACAGGTCATATACTGTTAATTGGTGCATACCGTGATAACGAGGTCAACCCAGTACATCCATTAATGTTGACTTTGAATGAGATTGAAAAAAACCAAACAACGATTAATACAATTACCTTAGCGCCACTGAATCAAAAAACAGTCAATCAATTAGTTGCTGATACACTTAAATGTTCCCAGGATTTGGCATCACCTCTTTCTCGGTTAGTGTTTCAAAAAACTCAAGGAAATCCGTTCTTTTCTATCCAGTTTTTGAAGGCATTACATCAAGAGCTACTGATTAAGTTTACCCCCCCAACCCCCCCTTGGCAAGGGGGGGCTACGGGGGGGTGGCAATGCGATCTTGCCCAAATAAATCAACAGGCAGTTACAGATGATGTCGTTGAATTTATGGCGTTGCAGTTAGAGAAATTACCATTAGCAACCCAGAATATCCTCAAGTTAGCATCTTGTATTGGCAACCAGTTTGATTTAGCAACTTTGGCAATTGTTTCGTCACAATGCCAAATTAATACGGCGGCTGCTTTGTGGAAAGCATTGCAATCAGGATTGATTTTACCGATTAGTGAGGTCTATAAATTTTATCAAGGAGAAGAAAGCGAGCAATTGGCACTGTCATCTCAGAATATCGAGAAAAAAATAGCTAAATATGCCTTCTTACATGACAGAGTACAGCAAGCGGCTTATTTCTTGATTTCCGATGAACAAAAAACAGCAACTCATCTTAAAATTGGACAATTACTGAGAGAAAATTTGTCTGAGTTAGAGATTGAAGAAAAACTCTTCGATATCGTTGGGCATTTGAATTTAGGAATTGAGTTAATTAGTCAAGCAAGCGATCGCCAAGCCCTAGCTCAACTCAACTTCAAAGCTGGTAGTAAAGCCAAAAATGCGACTGCATACACCGCAGCTAGAGTGTATTTCCAAACTGGGATCGCCTTACTCCAGCCCGACTGCTGGCAAACACAGTACGAATTAGCCTTGAACCTCCATTTGGCAGTAACCGAAGCTAGCTATTTAAATAGTGACTTTGAGAGCATGGAAGAGATGGCTGGAGTGGTTTTGCAGAACGCCCAGACCATTTTTGACAAAGTGAAAATCTACGAAATTAAAATTGCGGCACTAACGGCTCAGAGCCAAATATTAGGGGCGATCGCCGTCGGCGCAGATGTTCTGAGTCAATTAGGGGTGGATTTACCGAGTGCGCCAGAGCAAGCCCAAATCGCCAAAGCCCTAGAATACCTAAAAGAGCAACTCCAAGGCAGAGAAATTCCTGAACTGATTGACTTACCCGTGATGAGCGATCGCTCTGCGATCGCCGCAATGCAATTATTAGGAATATTGTTTGCACCAGTATTACTGGGAAATCCGGGTTTAATGCCTCTGTTGAGCGCAACGATGGTGCGGTTGTCGCTCCAGTTTGGCAATACCCCCGCCTCGACGGTAGGATATGCGATTCACGGTATGGTGCTATGTGCTTTTTTGAGCGAAGTTGAAACTGGCTACAAGTTTGGTCTTTTAACTCTCTCGTTGCTAGAAAAATTGAACGAGCGGGGTATATGTCTCCCTTTAAGCCTCTTTGGGGCTTTCATCCAACATCGCCAGCAATCGTTTTTGGCAACGCTATCGACAATGAAAGATAGCTACACCAATGGTATGGAAACAGGCAATTTTCTGTACGCTGGCTACAGCATACAATGTCACGCCTATATAGCGCTGTTCGCTGGTGTAAATTTAAATACGTTGTCAGCCGAATTAGCTCCTTACAGTGTGGTTCTGACTCAGGCGAAACAAAATGCGGCGTGTATTTTATTGGATACAGTGCGGCAAGTGGTGGAGAATTTGAGAGAAACAGGGAGCCAACCCCATCGCTTAATGGGCACTGCCTACAATGAAACAATTATGCTGCCAAAGCACCAGCAGGATAACGATTTCACAGCGATCGCCTACGCCTATACCTACAAGCTGATGCTTGCTGCTCTCTGGGGCAATTATCATGCTGCCCTTGACTATATCACTGGAATCAAGCCCTATTTTATCGCAGCAGCAGGGGCGGTACATATTCCCGTTTTTCATTTTTATGCTGCCCTCACATACCTAGCACTCTTCCCCACCCAGCCAGAAGCAGAGCAAGAGGCAAGGGAGCAGGGAGCAGGGAGCAAGGGGGAAAGTTCAAATGGGGATTTGACCCCACCTGGACGAGAACCACTTGTAAGAAGTGGGGGAATCAGACATGAGTTCCACTCCGCTCCACAGCAGGAGTCAGGGGTCATTTCCCCCCGCTCCCTGCCCCCTTCCCCCTGCTTCTTGGTTGAGGCGCAAACCCACCAAACAATTCTGCATCAATGGGCAGAAAATGCCCCGATGAATCACTTGCATAAATGGTATCTAGTGGAGGCTGAACGGTATCGAGTGTTGGGTGAAAAAGCCGCAGCCAGTGAGTGTTATGACCAAGCCATAAATCTTGCTAAAACACATCAGTTTATTAATGAAGAAGCCTTAGCCAATGAACTGGCGGCAAAATTTTACCTTGACTGGGGCAAACAGCGTATCGCTGGGGAATATATGATTGAAGCCTACTACAGCTATATTCGTTGGGGTGCGAAAGCTAAAGTTGCTGACTTGGAAAGACGCTATCCCCAACTGCTTGCTCCCATCCTCCAGCAAACCCGTTCTCCCCTGTCAATTAATGAAACTGTCTTGGCACTATCCACTAGTTCCCCCAGTTCCAGCAGCAATGTCTCTGTTGCTTTAGATTTAGCTGCCATTCTCAAAGCTTCCCAAACTCTGTCAGGCGAAATCGAACTCGAAAAATTGCTCTCAGTATTGCTGGCAATCGTCATTGAAAATGCGGGGGCTGATAAATGCGTATTAATGCTTTTGCAAGACAAGCGCCTATTGATCAAAGGGTCAATTACCCTAGGGACAGAGCCAATCTTATTGCAGAGTTTTCCTGTTGAAGACAGCCAGGATATTCCCCTGAAGTTGATTTACAAAGTCTTGCACAACAGGCAGACCACTATGCTAATTGATGCAAGTGCCAATCCGACCTTAGCCAATGACCCCTATATCATTCGTCAGCAGCCTAAAAGTATCTTGTGTAGCCCAATTTTGCATCAAGGTAAGTTGATGGGCATTTTATATCTAGAAAATAATATAGTGACGGGGGCATTTACGAGCGATCGCTTACAAGTTCTCAATTTCCTCACTACTCAAGCAGCAATTTCTCTAGAAAACGCATTACTATATCACAAATTAGAGGACTATTCCCATAGTCTGGAGCAAAAAGTAGAAGAACGCACCCAGGAAATCACAGAAAAGGCCACTCAGCTAGAATTAACACTGGAGAAACTTTACTCGACTCAATCCCAACTAATTCAAGCCGAAAAAATGTCCGGTTTAGGACAGTTAGTTGCTGGGATTGCTCATGAAATTAACAATCCGATTAATTTCATCTATGGCAACTTACAACCAGCGAGTGAATACGTTACATCTTTAATTGAATTAAATAATTTATATCAGGAACTTTATCCGCAACCCTTGCCAGAGATTGCCGATAAAATCGCCGATATTGAACTAGAATTTATATCTGATGATTTACAAAAACTCCTGTCATCGATGAGGGTAGGAGCAGATCGTATCCGTCAAATTGTGTTGTCACTGCGAAATTTTTCCCGTTTGGATGAATCAGAAATAAAATCAGTAGATATTCACTCTGGCATTGATAGTACTCTGTTAATTTTGCAACATCGACTTCAGAGCAATAGTAAACATCCAGAAATTGCAGTTATTCCAAAATATGGTCAACTCCCTTTAGTTAATTGTTATGCCTCGGCTCTGAATCAAGTATTTATGAATCTGATCAACAATGCCATTGATGCCTTAGAATCATCAGATATAAATCTCCAACCCACTATTACAATTCAGACAGAATTTACGGAATCAAAAAAGGTAATTATCCGCATAGTAGACAACGGTATAGGGATGAGCAAGTCAGTGCAAAATAAAATATTTAATCCATTTTTTACGACCAAACCAGTAGGTAGTGGTACAGGCTTGGGATTGTCAACTAGCTATTCGATTGTGGTAGAAAAACATAGGGGTAATTTAAGTTGCATTTCTGCACCAGGAAAGGGTACAGAATTTATCATTGAAATTCCGGTGTAAAAAATTTTTCTCTTGTTTATAAAAAACTTTAGATATCTGGGAATACTAAATCTGGAAATCTTCAGGATGAGCGCAGTATGGTTAGCACCGTTGTCAATATTCCCGGATATCGGATCTATGATTTACTCTACAATGGTTCGAGAACCCTAGTTTATCGAGGGTATCGAGAGACTGACTCATTACCAGTAGTCATTAAACTACTGAAAAATCCTTATCCCAACTTCTCTGAACTCTTGTCGTTTCGCAATCAGTACACCATAGCTAAAAATCTCAACTCACCGCTGATTGTCCAAACCTATAGCCTAGAACCTTATCAGAATGCCTATGCGCTGGTAATGGAAGACTTTGGGGGGATTTCTCTCAAGGAATGGAGACTTGTACTGAGTGAAGCCGAAGTAGTGGGGCGAAGTGTAGAATCTCTGATAGAGTTTTTGGAGATAGCGATCGCACTCTGCACCACCTTAGATATACTCTACCGCGAGCGCATTATACATAAAGACATCAAACCCGCCAATATTCTCATTAATCCCGAAACCAAACAAGTTAAATTAATTGACTTTAGTATTGCATCTTTACTACCACGAGAAACGCAAACACTGATCAATCCCAATGTGTTAGAAGGAACACTTGCTTATATTTCCCCAGAACAAACAGGAAGAATGAATCGGGGAATTGACTACCGGACTGACTTTTATTCTTTAGGTGTCACCTTCTACGAATTACTTACAGGTGAGTTACCTTTTCAATCGAACGAGCCGATGGAGTTGCTGCATTGTCATATTGCTAAACAACCTCCGTCAGTTATTAGAGATGAGATACCGCAGGTGATTTCAGATATCGTCATAAAATTGATGGCGAAGAATGCAGAAGACAGATATCAAAGTGCCTTGGGACTGAAGTTTGATTTAGAAAAATGTTTACATCAGCTACAGATTGATGGTATAATTAAAATTTTTGAAATTGCACAGATGGATGTGTGCGATAGCTTTACCATCCCCGAAAAGCTCTACGGTCGAGAAAATGAAGTATCAACCTTACTGCAAGCCTTTGAAAGAGTTAGTCTTGGGGCCACAGAAATGATGTCAGTAGCGGGATTTTCGGGAATTGGGAAAACAGCAGTGGTGAATGAAGTTCATAAACCAATTGCTAGACAACGGGGTTATTTTATCAAGGGAAAATACGATCAATTCCAGCGCAATATTCCCTTCTCTGCCTTTGTCCAAGCCTTCCGAGATTTGATGGGACAATTGCTATCAGAATCCGATACTGAAGTGCAAGGATGGAAAACCAAGATTCTCGAAGTTGCGGGCGACAATGGGCAGGTTTTGATAGACGTGATTCCTGAACTAGAACTAATTATTGGTAATCAGCCACCAGCGACAGAACTATCAGGAAGTGCCGCCCAAAATCGCTTCAACCTGCTGATGCAGAAATTTGTAAAAATATTCACCAGCGTTGAGCATCCTTTAGTGATGTTTTTAGATGATTTACAGTGGGCGGATTCCGCATCTTTGAATCTCCTACAATTGTTGATGGTAGAGACAGGATATTTATTGATATTGGGTGCGTATCGAGATAATGAAGTGTCACCGGCTCACCCCTTTATCTTAACAGTGGATGAGATGATCAAAACTGAAGCAGTTGTGCATACAATAACACTGCAACCCTTAAGTTTGATGGATATGAATCAGTTGGTGGCAGATACGCTGAATTGCGAATTATCTCTAGCTCAACCATTGTCAGAATTAGTCTATCAAAAAACTAAAGGCAACCCATTTTTTGCGACGCAGTTTCTTAAAGCCTTACACGAAGATCGGCAAATTATCTTTAATTGGGAAGCTCACCATTGGCAGTGCAATATTGCTGAAGTTCGATCCTTAGCCATCACTGATGATGTGGTGGAGTTTGTGGCGTTGCAATTGCAGAAATTGCCTACTCAGACTCAGTATCTGCTAAAACTAGCAGCTTGCATTGGGGCGCAGTTTGATTTGCAGACCTTGGGAATTGTTGCCAAAAAATCTCTGGAGGAGGCGGCGACACCGTTATGGAGAGCTTTGCAAGAAGGTTTAATTATTCCCAATACGTAAATCTATAAGTTTTTTATGGAGTCTGATACTGCTTCTATTTCTGATGTTGTAGCCAATCCCACTTATCGGTTTCTGCACGATCGCGTCCAACAAGCGGCCTACTCGCTAATTCCTGAGCATCAGAAAACAGCCACCCATCTCAAAATTGGACAGTTACTTCAGGAAAACTGCTCAGAAATAGAACAAGAAGAAAAGTTGTTTGATATTGTTGGACATCTGAATATTGGCAAATCTCTGATTACTCAAACTGGAGAACGAAGAGAACTCACCCAACTCAATCTTGCCGCAGGAAAGAAAGCAAGATTATCTACTGCCTATGATGCGGCGATCGCCTATTTCACAATTGGGATGGAACTATTACCTGAAGATTGCTGGAACTCCAATTATGAACTAACTCTTGCACTCCATGAAGCAACTGGCGAAGCTGCTTATCTAAATGGGCAGTTTGAGCAATTTGAGCCGATCGCCGCCATCACCTTGAAATCTGCCAAAACCCTGCTAGATAAAATCACCACCTACGAAACTCAAATTCAGGTATATCTGGCACAGAATTGTCTGGCAGAATTAATGGAGACTTCTCTGAATATCCTCAGCCAACTCGGGATTCAGTTGCCCAAATCCCCCAATATGGCGCAAATCTTACTAGGGTTAGCTAAAACCAAACTCATCCTAGCCGGCAAAAAAACGCCTGATTTACTAAATCTGCCGATTATGTCAAGTCCGGAAAAATTAGCGGCTATGCGGATGCTATCCAGTGCGATAAATGGGGCTTTTATTAGTGGATCAAAACTATTTCCTTTATTGGTGTTCCAACAAGTAAATTTGTCGGTGCGATTCGGCAATATGCCCCTGTCTGCCTACGCTTATAGTTGCTATGGGATTATTTTATGTGGAGTTTTAGGCGATATTAATCAGGGTTATGGGTTTGGTCAGTTGGCATTACAAATCTTAGGTCAGTTCAATGCCAAGGATCTTCGATCCAAAACTCTCAGCATTGTGAATGGCACCATTTTCCCTTGGAAACAGCATCTCCGTTCCACCTTATTAGGACTTCAGGAAGGCTATCAAATTGGATTGGAAACCGGCGACCTAGAGTCTGCTTATGCGTGTATTTCGATGAGGGGTAAGCATTTATATTGGTGTGGATCTGAGCTTTTAAGTTTAGCCCAAACGCTGCACCATTACAGTGAAATGATGAGGCAAACCAAGCAGCACATTTCTTTAATGTATACCAGTATCTATCATCAGGCCACATTAAACTTAATTGGAGAATCTAGTAACCCTAGTTTACTTGAGGGTTCAGCTTATTCGGCAACGCAAAACGCTAGTCAAAAAGCAGCGGGCGATCGCACAGGGTTATTTTTCTATTATGTCAACCAAACCTATTTAAGTTACTTATTTGGTGAAGTTGCCAGGGCCTGCCAGCAAGCGACTCTTGCCCAGCAATATGTAGAAGGTGGCACTGCCTTATATGTCACTGTGCCATTTTACCTCTACGATTCTTTATCCCGGCTAGGATTGTATCCCCATTCAACAAAATCAGAGCAACGACAAATCCTAGATCGCATCGCTAAAAATCAGCAGAAATTGCACAGGTGGGCAAGTTTTGCCCCCATGAATCACCAGCATAAATGGTGTTTGGTTGAAGCAGAACGCTATCGGGTTTTGGGACGCAACACCGAAGCAATGGAAATGTACGATCGCGCCATTACTCTCGCCAAAGCCAATCAATTCGTCAACGAAGAAGCATTAGCCAACGAATTAGCCGCCAAATTCTATCTCGATTGGGGCAAAGAAAAAATCGCTCAAACCTACATGATTGAAGCCTATTATTGTTACACCCGGTGGGGAGCAAAAGCCAAAACCGAGGATCTAGAAACCCGCTATCCCCAACTACTCGCCACAATTTTGCAAAAACAGCAACCAGCTTTCAAACCAACGGAAACAATGATTTCTGTTGGCTCTCAAACGATCCAAACTTCCGGTTTCAGTCATACTAGCCTCTGTGAAACTTTCGATTTGGCAACCATTCTCAAAGCTTCTCAATCGCTATCGAGTGAAATTGAGTTGGAGAAATTACTTTCAACCCTAGTCCAGGTGATACTTGAAAGTGCAGGGGCTGATAAATGTGCGTTGCTGATGCCAAGAGGCTCACACTGGGTAATTGAGGCATTATCTCAACTCGAACAACCTGCCCAGATATTGCGTTCGCTGCCCTTTGACGATGGTCAAACAGTACCCGTTACCTTAATCAATCGAGTCAAAAACACCCTTTCCTTGGCTGTAATTGAAAATGCAATAGTCGAGCCAACTCTAGCGGCTGATCCTTATATGATTCGCCACTCGCCCAAAAGTATCCTCTGTGCGCCAATTGTCAACCAAGGCAAATTGATTGGCATTTTATACCTCGAAAATAACCTGACAGTGGGAGCATTTACACGCGATCGCCTACAAGTTCTCAATCTCCTCACAACTCAAGCAGCTATTTCTCTAGAAAACGCTCAATTATATCACAAATTAGAGGAATATTCCCATACTCTGGAGCAAAAAGTCGAAGAACGCACCCAGGAAATCACAGAAAAAGCCACTCAGCTAGAATTAACACTGGAGAAACTTTACTCGACTCAATCCCAACTAATTCAAGCCGAAAAAATGTCAGGTTTAGGACAGTTAGTTGCTGGGATTGCTCATGAAATTAATAATCCGATTAATTTCATCTATGGCAACTTACAACCAGCGAGTGAATATGTGGCATCCTTGATTGAATTAAATAATTTATATCAGAAAGTTTATCCGCAACCATTGCCAGAAATTGCCGATAAAATCGCCGATATTGAGCTAGAATTTATATCTAATGATTTACAAAAACTCCTGTCATCAATGAGGGTAGGAGCAGCTCGTATCCGTCAAATTGTGCTGTCACTGCGGAATTTTTCCCGTTTGGATGAATCAGAAATAAAACCAGTAGACATTCACTCTGGTATTGATAGTACGCTGTTAATTTTGCAACATCGACTTCAGAGTAATAGTAAACATCCAGAAATTGCAGTTATTCCAAAATATGGTCAACTCCCTTTAGTTAATTGTTATGCCTCGGCTCTGAATCAAGTATTTATGAATCTGATCAACAATGCCATTGATGCTTTAGAGGAATCAGATATAAATCGCCAACCGACTATTATAATTCAGACGGAATTCCGAGAAGCAAAAAATGTAGTTATCCGCATTGCAGACAACGGTATAGGGATGAGCGAGTCTGTGCAAAATAAGATGTTTAATCCATTTTTTACTACAAAGCCGATTGGTAGTGCTACAGGCTTGGGATTATCAACTAGCTATTCGATTGTGGTAGAAAAACATGGGGGTAAGTTAAGTTGCATTTCCGCACCAGGAAAGGGTACAGAATTTATCATTGAAATTCCGTTATAGTTTAGGACTCAGATCCCCGACAACTTTCGCGAAGTCGGGGATCTTTTTTGGGAATACTAAATTTGGAAGTTTCACAGATTTAGCAACATGGTGAGTATCTTTGTCAGTATTTCTGGATATCGCATCAGTGAAGAACTCTACAATGGTTCCAGAACCCTAGTTTATCGAGGGTATCGAGAGACTGACTCATTGCCGGTAGTGATTAAACTGCTCAAAAACCCTTATCCCAGCTTCTCTGAACTCTTATCGTTTCGCAATCAGTACACCATAGCGAAAAATCTTAACTCACCTCTGATTGTCCAAACCTACAGCCTGGAACCCTACCAAAATGGCTATGCGTTAGTGATGGAAGACTTTGGGGGGATTTCTCTCAAAAATTATTTCACCTCTAACCAGACGCGATATATTGCGTCTCTACAACAGTTTTTAGAGATTGCGATCGCACTCTGTAACACCTTAGATGTACTCTACCGGGAGCGGATTATTCACAAAGACATCAAACCCGCCAATATTCTCATTAATCCCAAAACCAAACAAGTTAAATTAATCGACTTTAGTATTGCATCTTTACTCCCACGGGAAACGCAGACATTAATCAATCCCAACGTCTTGGAAGGGACACTAGCTTATATTTCTCCAGAACAAACGGGGAGGATGAATCGGGGGATTGATTACCGCACAGATTTCTATTCTTTAGGTGTGACATTCTACGAGTTACTTACTGGAAAGTTACCTTTTGTGTCAAATGATCCAATGGAGTTGGTACATTCTCATATTGCAAAACTTCCACCAATGTTAGGGGATAGGGGACAGGGAATAGGGGATAGAGAAGAGATTCCCCAAGTTCTCTGTGACATCGTGATCAAATTGATGGCAAAAAATGCCGAATCCAGATATCAGAGTGCTTTGGGATTGAAGTTTGATTTAGAAAATTGTTTACATCAGCTACTAGTTGATGGTAAGATAAAGGATTTTGAGATTGGGAAACGGGATGTGTGCGATCGCTTCATCATTCCTGATAAACTCTATGGACGAGAAACCGAAGTATCAACCCTACTTCAAGCATTTGAGAGAGTTAGCCTTGGTGCAACAGAAATGATGCTGGTAGCTGGCTTTTCGGGAATTGGTAAAACTGCGATTGTCAACGAAGTTCATAAACCAATTGTGCGCCAACGGGGTTATTTTATCAAAGGGAAATATGACCAATTTCAACGCAATATTCCCTTCTCTGCATTTGTGCAAGCATTCCGAGATTTAATCGGACAATTATTAACTGAAAGTGATGTCCAAATCCAGCAATGGAGAAACCAAATATTAGAGGCAGTTGGAGAAAATGGACAAGTAATTATTGAAGTTCTCCCCGAATTATCAAGAATTATTGGTGAACAACCAGCCGCCATAGGATTATCAGGAACGGCGGCAGAAAATAGATTTAATTTATTGTTTCAAAAATTTATCCAAGTCTTCACCAGTGCAGAACATCCCTTAGTGATGTTTTTAGATGATTTGCAATGGGCAGATTCGGCATCACTCAAGTTAATGCAGCTATTAATGGCTGATACAGGACATCTTTTTATCATTGGTGCATACCGTGATAACGAAGTAAATCCGGGACATCCATTAATGTTGACTTTGAGTGAGATTCAAAAAAACCAAGCAACGATTAATACGATTACTTTAGCACCACTGAATCAAGTCATAGTCAATCAATTAGTTGCTGATACACTGAAATGTCAGGAAAGTTTGGCATGGAATCTTTCTCAATTAGTCTATCAAAAAACTCAAGGTAATCCGTTTTTTGCAACCCAGTTTCTCAAAGCATTGCATCAAGATAGGCTAATTGAATTTACCCCCCCAATCCCCCCTTACCAAGCGGGGGGGTGGCAATGTGACATTGTACAAGTAAATCAGCAAGCAGTTACAGATGATGTTGTGGCTTTTATGAGTTTTCAATTGCGAAAACTACCACAATCAACTCAACAGGTGTTACAGTTAGCTGCTTGTATTGGCAACCAGTTTGATTTAGAAACTTTAGCAATTGTTTGTGAGCAATCCCAAATCGAAACGGCTTCAGATTTGTGGAAAGCCTTGCAAGAAGGGTTGATTTTACCGATTAGTGATGTTTATAAGTTTTATCAAGGAGAAGAAAGCGAGCAATTAGCGCTGTCATATCAAAATACCAGTAAACAAATAGCCAAATATAGATTTTTACATGACCGAGTACAGCAAGCGGCTTATTCCCTGATTCCCGATGAGCAAAAAACAGCAACTCACCTCAAAATTGGACAATTACTACTGCACAGTTCCTCGGAAGTAGAACTGGAAGAAAAACTGTTTGATATTGTCAGGCATTTAAACCAAGGAATTGAGTTAATCACTCAACCGCAAGAACGGGAAGATTTAGCCAAACTTAACTTAAAAGCTGGAGTGAAGGCGAGAAATTCTACAGCTTATACTGCGGCAAGAGTTTATTTGCAAACAGGGATTGACATACTGACAGCCAACTGCTGGCAAGATCAATATGAATTGACTCTGGATCTCCATGTTGCTGCTACCGAAGCTGCTTATTTGAATGCTGATTTTGATGGCATGGAAAAAATAGCAACAGTGGTGTTACAAGAAACTGAGACGATTTTAGACAAAATCAAAATTTACCAAATTCAAATCGTCGCCCAGACAGCCCAGGGCAAGATATTAGAAGCGATCGCAGTGGGAAGAGATGCACTCTTTCAATTGGGGGTTGAACTCCCCATTGCACCTGACGAAGCCAAAATTGCTCAAGCCATACAAACCATAGCCAGTCTTCAAGGTGACAGAGAGATTGAGGAATTAGTCGATCTACCTGTAATGAGCGATGGCCAGACTCAGGCAGCTATGCAACTGTTAGGAATATTATTTTCACCGATTCTACAGGCAATGCCCGGATTACTGCCCATACTGAGCGCGACGATGGTGAGTTTATCACTCCAGTTTGGGAATGCACCAGGATCAACGGTGGGGTATATGATTCACAGTATGGTGTTGTGTGCTTTTTTGGGAGAAGTGAAAACAGGCTATAGCTTTGGGCGATTAGCAATCAACTTGCTCGATCGATTTAATGTCAGGGAATTCAAGTCTAAAGTTCTACTTCTGTTTGCCGCCTGGGTTCAACATCATCAGGAATCTCTCAGGGCAACGATGCTGACGAAGAAAGATGGCTATGCAACTGGTATGGAAACTGGTGATTTTCTCAACGCTGGCTACAACGCGCTCAATTACCTCGTTGCCAAACTTTTTGCTGGGGTAGAACTGGACGTTTGGGAACCCGAAATCGCAGCTTACAGAGCTGTCTTAGTGCAGATAAAACAACATTCTGCCCTGACTTATTTGGATCTTATGCAGCAAACTGTGGAGAACTTGAGGTCAGCCCGTATTCTGTCGGATTGCTTAATTGGCAGTACATACGATGAAACGGTGATGATTCCTAAGTACCATCAGGACAAGGATCTCACAGCGATCGCTACTGCTTACACTTACAAACTGATGCTTGCCTACTTTTGTGGTAACTACACGGCTGCCCTAGACTATAACGCCCAAGCCAAACAGTATTTAATGGCAGTATCAGGGATGATTTTTATTCCCATTTTTCATTTCTATACAGCCCTGACGTATTTGGCACTCTTGTCCACACAGCCATCGGAGCAAGGCGAATTTCTCGTCTTGGTGGAAACCCATCAAACTATTTTGCAACAGTGGGCCCAAAATGCCCCGATGAATCATCTGCATAAATGGTATTTAGTTGAGGCAGAAAAACATCGGGTTTTTGGCAATAAAGCCGAAGCAATTGAACATTACGATCGCGCCATCATTGGAGCCAAAGAAAATGCTTATATTCAGGAAGAAGCGCTGGCTAATGAACTAGCCGCAAAATTTTACCTCGACTGGGGTAAACAGGAGATTGCCCAGTCATACATGATGAACGCTTACTATGGCTATGCTCGTTGGGGTGCAAAAGCCAAAGTCGCTGACTTGGAAAGACGCTATCCCCAACTTTTGGCTCCTATTCTCCAACAAACTCGCACTACCTTCTCGGTTAACGAAACCGTCTTTACATTAGGAACAGTCACCTCAAATGGTTCTTCTAGTTCTTCCTCCAGCGTCTCCGATTCTCTCGATTTAGCTGCTATTCTCAAGGTTTCCCAAAGTATCTCAGGTGAAATCGAACTGGAAAAACTGCTCTCATCGTTGCTTTTGATCGTCATCGAAAATGCCGGGGCTGATAAATGCGTGCTAATGCTCTCGCAAGACGATTCGCTAGGCGACACCAAGGGTGAACGCCTACTGATCAAAGGGTCAATTATTGAGGGTTCGGAGCCGATCGTGTTGCAGAACCTTCCCGTTGAGGAGAGTCAAGATATTCCCCTAAAGCTGATTTACAAAGTGAAGAACAACAGACAGACTGCTGTGCTGCTTGATGCGACGGCTGATCCGATTTTAGCCAATGACCCGTATATCATTTGTCAGCAGCCTCAGAGTATCTTGTGCAGCCCGATTTTACATCAAGGGAAGTTGTTGGGTATTTTGTACTTAGAAAACAAGTTAACAACGGGGGCGTTCACAAGCGATCGCGTGGAACTACTCAATTTACTTTGCTCTCAAGCGGCGATTTCTTTGGAAAATGCTCAACTCTATGAGCGATCGCTAGAAAATGCCCAACAGCTAGAGCGATCGCTGAATGAGTTGAGTGTGGTTCAGTCTCGCTTCCACAATCTAGTAGACAATGTGCCTGGGGTAGTTTATCAATATCGCATAAGTGCCGATGGGGTTATATCGTTGAGCTACATTAGTGCCGACTGTTACAGCTTGCTCGAAATTACCCCAGAGCAAGCTATGGCCAATTGGCAGTTTTTCGACAATATAGTGCATCCAGATGATACCGAGAGTTATGAGCAGTCCAAGATTCAAGCCGTTCAAAACCTATCTCCCTGGCAATGGTCAGGACGAATTATTACACCCTCTGGAATTATCAAGTGGATTCATGGGGAATCTCGAATCAAAAAATTTGCCGATGGATCTATGGTTTGGGATGGATTATTTTTGGATATTAGCGAACAGCAAGCTGCGCTACACGAACGCAAACTTGCTGAACTTACCTTACAGCAAAAATCACTCTTACTAGAACAAGCGCTAACTGATCTACAAAACGCCCAATTAAAAATGGTGCAAAGTGAAAAAATGTCTGCGTTGGGTAATTTAGTTGCTGGTGTAGCTCACGAAATGAATAATCCTTTAGGCTTTATTGCTGCTAGTCTAAAACTTGCTAAACCTACTTTCACTGATATTGTTGAACACTTAAAACTCTATCAAGAAAATTTACCCAACAAAGCTGATGAAATTCTTGACCATGCGCTCGAAATCGACTTGGATTATAGTTTATCAGACTTGCCCAAAATGATTGATTCCATGTCTATGGCCTGCGACAGGCTCAAAAACATCAGCACTAGTTTAAGAACTTTCTCCCGTGCCGATCAAGACTACAAAGTGCCTTTCAATATCCACCAAGGCATTGATAGCACCATTCTCATTCTCAAACATCGTCTCAAGCCCAATGAACAACGTCCGGCGATTGAAGTTGTCACCAACTACGGGAATTTACCTCAAGTTGAATGTTTCCCTGGTCAATTAAATCAGGTATTTATGAATCTTTTAGCCAACGCTATTGATGCCTTGGATGAATCTAATACCGGACGCAGTTTTGAAGAAATTAAAGCCAATCCTAACTGCATTACAATTACAACCTCTGTCGAAAACGATCTAGTTAAAATTGGTATTGCTGATAATGGCAAGGGGATGAATGAACAAGTCAAATCCAAAATATTTGACCATTTATTTACTACAAAGGCTGTTGGTAAAGGCACGGGGTTGGGGTTGGCGATCGCTCGGCAAATCGTTGAAGAAACCCACGGCGGAAAATTGAGTTTTAACTCGCTTCTAGGTGAGGGTACAGAATTTATCATTGAAGTTCCGGTATGAGTTTTCGCTCTTTTTGCTAAATAACTTCAGATATCTGGGAATACTAAATCTGGAAATATTCAGGATGAGCGCAGTATGGTTAGCACTTTTGTCAGTATTCCCGGATATCGCATCAGCGAGGAACTCTACAATGGTTCCAGAACTCTAGTTTATCGAGGCTATCGAGAGAGTGACTCAATACCGGTAGTGATTAAACTGCTGAAAAATCCTTATCCGAGTTTCAGCGAATTGTTACAGTTTCGTAATCAGTACACCATCGCCAAAAATCTCAACTCACCTCTAATCATCCAAACCTACAGCCTAGAACCCTACCAAAATGGTTATGCGTTAGTGATGGAAGATTTTGGCGGGATTTCTCTCAAAGATTATTTTACCTCTGATCAGATGCGATATATCGCTTCTGGTGAAGAGTTTTTACGGATTGCGATCGCACTCTGCAATATCTTAGATATACTCTACCGCGAGCGGATTATTCATAAAGACATCAAACCCGCCAATATTCTCATTAATCCCGAAACCAAACAAGTTAAATTAATCGACTTTAGTATCGCATCTTTACTTCCACGGGAAACGCAGACATTAATCAATCCCAATGTATTAGAAGGGACACTCCCTTATATTTCCCCAGAACAAACAGGAAGAATGAATCGGGGGATTGACTACCGGACTGATTTTTATTCTTTAGGTGTAACTTTCTACGAGTTCCTGACTGGAGTTTTACCATTTAAATCAAACGATCCGATGGAGTTGGTACATTCTCATATTGCCAAACTTCCACCAATGTTAGGGGATAGGGGACAGGGAATAGGGGATAGAGAAGAGATTCCCCAAGTTCTCTGTGACATCGTGATGAAATTGATGGCAAAAAATGCCGAAGACAGATATCAAAGTGCTTTGGGACTGAAGTTTGATTTAGAAAATTGTTTACATCAGCTACAAGTTGATGGTATAATCCGGGGTTTTGAAATTGCACAGAGGGATGTGTGCGATCGCTTCATCATCCCTGATAAACTTTATGGCAGAGAAACCGAAGTATCAAACCTACTGCAAGCATTTGAGCGAGTTAGCCTTGGTGCAACAGAAATGATGTTGATAGCTGGGTTTTCGGGAATTGGGAAAACTGCGGTTGTCAACGAAGTTCATAAACCAATTGTGCGGCAACGCGGTTATTTTATCAAAGGAAAATACGATCAATTTCAACGGAATATTCCCTTTTCTGCTTTTGTGCAAGCATTCCGAGATTTAATCGGGCAATTGTTAACCGAAAGTGACGCACAAATTCAACAATGGAGAAACAAAATATTAGATGCTCTTGGCGAAAATGGACAAGTAATTATTGAAGTTATCCCCGAATTAGAAATAATTATTGGTGAACAACTACCAGCACTAGAATTATCAGGAATAGCGGCACAAAATAGATTTAATTTATTATTTCAAAAATTCACCCAAGTTTTTACTAGTGCTGAACATCCCTTAGTGATGTTTTTAGATGATTTGCAATGGGCGGATTCAGCATCGCTGAACTTAATGCAGCTTTTAATGGCTGATACCAAGTATCTTTTATTAATTGGTGCGTACCGTGATAACGAAGTCGATCCAGGACATCCATTAATCTTGACTTTGAGCGAAATCCAAAAAACATCAGCAACTATTAATACAATTACTTTAGCACCACTGAGTCAACTAACAGTCAATCAATTAGTTGCCGATACACTTAAATGTACAGAAAGTTTGGCATCGCCTCTTTCTCAATTAGTCCATCAAAAAACTCAAGGCAATCCGTTTTTTGCCACCCAGTTTCTCAAAGCATTACATCAAGATAGGCTAATTGAATTTAATTTTGAGTCACATTTCTGGCAATGTGACATTGTACAAGTGATGACTCTTGCGATTACAGATGATGTTGTAGCTTTTATGAGTTTGCAACTGCAAAAACTGCCAGAATCAACTCAACAGGTGTTACAGCTAGCTGCTTGTGTTGGCAACTCTTTTGATTTAAAAACTTTAGCAATTGTTTCAGAAAAGTCAGAGATAGAAACGGCTACTAATTTGTGGAAAGCACTGCAAGAAGGGTTAATTTTACCAATTAGTGATGTTTATAAGTTTTATCAAGGAGAAGAACGCGAACAATTGGCACTGTCACATGAAAATACCAGTAAAGAATTAGCCAAATATAGATTTTTACATGACAGAGTACAGCAGGCGGCTTACTCCCTAATTCTCGATGAACAAAAAACAGCAACTCATCTCAAAATTGGACAGTTACTACTGCAAAATACTACTGGGATAGAGCTTGAAGAAAAGCTATTTGATATTGTCGGGCATCTAAACCAAGGACAAAAGTTAATTACTCAGCCAAGGGAACGAGAAGCCTTAGCTCAACTGAATTTACAAGCAGGAGTGAAGGCAAGAAATTCTACAGCTTATGCCGCAGCCAGGCTTTATTTGCAAACGGGGATTCAGCTACTCCAGACAAACTGTTGGCAAAGTCAGTATGATTTGACTCTCAATCTCTATGTGGCAATGGCTGAAGCCAGCTATTTGAATGGTGACTTTGCGGATATGGAACATCAAGCCGCAGTCGTATTGCAGCAGGCACAAACAATTGTTGACAAGGTGAAAATCTACGAAATTCAAATCGCAGCAAAAATTGCTCAGAGCCAAATATTAGAGGTGATCGCCTTGGGAAGAGAGGTACTGAGTCAATTAGGGGTGGATTTCCCGAATGCACCTGATGAAGCCCAAAACGACAAAGTGCTACAAGACCTTGCAAGTCTTCTCCAGGGGAGAGAGATTGGCGGGTTAATTGATCTGCCCGTGATGAGCGATGCCACCGCAATCGCCGCAATGCAACTGTTAAGAGTCCTGTTTTCACCTGTGTACCACGCAATGCCAGGTTTAGTACCTTTTTTGAGCGCAACAATGGTGCGGTTGTCACTCCAGTTTGGCAATGCACCTGCATCAACGGTAGGCTATGCGATTCATGGTATGGTGCTATGTGCCTTTCTGGGTGAAGTCGAAACGGGCTATAGGTTCGGTAGATTAGCGCTCTCGTTACTAGAACGGTTGAATGCTCAGGGCATGAAGTCCATGAATTTCTGTCTGTTTGGGTGTTTGATCCAACATCGCCAGGAAGCACTTTTGGTAATGCAACTGACGCAGAAAGAAGGCTACATAGCTGGTATGGAAACCGGTGATTTTCTCTACGCTGCCTACAGCATACACGGGTACGCCTGTACGACGCTGTTCGCCGGGATAGACCTAGATACTTTGACCCCCGAATTGTCTGCCTATAGTGTAGCCCTGGCTAAGGTGAAACAAGATTTGGCGCGTATTTCTTTGGACATGGTGCGGCAAACGGTGCAGCAATTGAGAGAACCGGTAAGCCAACCTGATTGCTTAATTGGTACGGCCTACGATGAAACAGTTATGTTGCCGAAGCACCAGCAAGATAACGATTTCTCGGCGATCGCCTATGCCTACAGCTGCAAACTTTTGCTTGCCTATTCTTTTGGCAATTATCAAGCTGCCCTCGACTATAGCACCCAACTCAAGTCCTATTTGATGGCATTATCAAGCTTGATTTTTATTCCTATTTTCCATTTCTATGCCGCGCTTACACACCTAGCACTCTTACCCACCCAGCCACAAGCAGAGCAAGGAGACATTCTTCTTCAGGTGCAAACCCATCAAACTATTCTGCATCAATGGGCGCACCATGCACCGATGAATTACTTGCATAAATGGTATTTAGTGGAGGCTGAAAAGCATCGGGTTTTGGGTGAAAAAGTCGCAGCCAGTGATTGTTATGACCAAGCCATAGCTCTTGCAAAAGAACATCAGTTCATCAACGAAGAAGCCCTCGCCAATGAACTCGCCGCCAAGTTCTACTTGAAGTGGGGCAAACAGCGCATTGCCCAGGAATACATGACCGAAGCCTATTACTGTTATGCTCGCTGGGGTGCAAAAGCCAAAGTCGCTGATTTAGAAACTCGCTATCCCCAATTACTTGCCCCCATATTACAGCAAACCCGTTCTCCCTTCTCCACTCAGGAGACTATCTTTGCCTTGGGGAGTGTCACCTCCACCAGTTCCGCCACTTCCAGTAGTAGCAGCATCTCTGTAGCTTTAGATTTAGCTGCCATTCTCAAAGCTTCTCAAGCTATCTCAGGTGAAATTGAACTGGAAAAACTGCTTTCATCCTTGCTTGAAATCGTCATCGAAAATGCGGGGGCTGATAAATGCGTGTTGATGCTACTGCGAGACAGTTGCTTACTAATTAAAGGGTCAATTACTGTAGGGACAGAGCCAGTCGTATTGCAGAGTCTTCCTGTTGAAGATAGCCAAGATATTCCCTTAAAGCTGATTTACAAAGTCAAGCATAATCAACAGACTGTTGTGCTGCTTGATGCTATGGCTGATCTCGCTTTAGCCAGTGACCCGTATATCATGCGTCAGCAGCCGAAGAGTATTTTGTGTAGCCCGATTTTGCATCAAGGTAAGTTGCTGGGTATTTTATATTTAGAAAATAATTTAGCAACGGGAGCGTTCACGAGCGATCGCGTCGAATTGCTCAATTTACTCTGTACCCAAGCCGCAATTTCTTTGGAAAATGCCCGACTTTATGAGCGATCGCAAACATATTCCCAGCAGCTAGAGCAAGCCTTGCGAGAACAGCAAAAATTGGCAGGCGTAGTCCAAAACAGCAGTGATTTTATCGGCATCACAACGCTTACTGGACAAGGCATTTATCTCAACCCAGCCGGACGGCAGTTGATTGGACTCGATGACGCCGCCGAAATCTCCAACTTTCAGATGCGGGATTTCCACACTCCAGAAGATTTTGACCGGATCGAACGGGAAATCCTGCCCCGCGTGATGCAGCAGGGCGTAGGGCATGGAGAGATGAACTTTCGCCACTTCCAAACTGGGCAGTTGATTCCCACTGATTACGTACTCTTTGTGATCAAAGATCCCCTCACCAATCAGCCACTGTGTCTGGCATCGATTAGTCGAGATATTCGCGAACGGCAAGCCGCGCTACGCGAACGCAAAAAAGCCGAAGCCGCTATCATCCAGAAGTCTCAACAGTTAGAACAAGCCCTAGGAGACTTGCAGCAAACCCAACTACAAATGATTCAAAGTGAAAAAATGTCAGCATTGGGTAATTTAGTTGCTGGTGTAGCTCACGAAATGAATAATCCCCTTGGTTTTATTGCTGCTAGTCTAAAACAAGCTAAACCTACTTTCACTGATATTATCGAACACTTGGAACTATATCAAGAAAGTTTACCCAACAAAAGTGATAAAATTCTTGACCACGCCGAAGAAATCGACTTGGATTATAGTTTATCAGACTTGCCCAAAATGATTGATTCCATGTCTATGGCCTGCGACAGGCTCAAAAACATCAGCACTAGTTTAAGAACTTTCTCCCGTGCCGATCAAGACTACAAAGTGCCTTTCAATATCCACCAAGGCATTGATAGCACCATTCTCATTCTCAAACATCGTCTCAAGCCCAATGAACAACGTCCGGCGATTGAAGTTGTCACCAACTACGGGAATTTACCTCAAGTTGAATGTTTCCCTGGTCAATTAAATCAGGTATTTATGAATCTTTTAGCCAACGCTATTGATGCCTTGGATGAATCTAATACCGGACGCAGTTTTGAAGAAATTAAAGCCAATCCTAACTGCATTACAATTACAACCTCTGTCGAAAACGATCTAGTTAAAATTGGTATTGCTGATAATGGCAAGGGGATGAATGAATCAGTCAAATCAAAAATATTTGACCATTTATTTACTACAAAAGCTGTTGGTAAAGGCACGGGGTTGGGGTTGGCGATCGCTCGTCAAATCGTTGAAGAAACCCACGGCGGAAAATTGAGTTTTAACTCGGTTCTAGGTCAGGGTACAGAATTTATCATTGAAATTCCGGTATAGTCCTCATACCAATTCTATGTGAGGCTGCGCTTTATTCACGTAGGGGCAATTCATGAATTGCCCCTACAGCGAGGTTTTGGTAAGTCCCATAGGCGCATCTTCAAAAAGAAATGGTATCAGATCCCCGACTTCTTTAAGAGGATGTTTTAAAAGTCTTAATTGATGTATCAAATATTTTTTTTACCCCACCCCTCCCCTTATAAAGGGGAGCCACTGCGTTGCGGGGGTTCCCCCGTTGTAGCAAGTGGCGTGAGGGAACCGAATTTTTCTTATTTCCCCCCAATATATCGGGGGATTAAGGGGGGTAATAATTCAATGAAGATACAGCAAACCACTTTCAAAATATCCTCTAAGAAGTCGGGGATCTTTTTTGGGAATACTAAATCTGGAAGTCTTCAGTATGAGTGCAATATGGTTAGCACTTTTCTCAGTATTCCCGGATATCAAGTAAGTGAATAACTCTACAATAGTTCCAGAACTCATGTTAATTAACTTATTCGATCATACTATTGCCAAACCCTTGCGAAATATTCCTTTACAAGCAGTTGTAATTGTGCCTTTTGTCTTGCAAATTACAGCAGCAGTGGGACTCGTAGGCTATCTCTCATTCCGCAATGGTCAGCAAGCAGTGAATGACCTTGCCAGCCAGTTGCGGAGCGAAACATCGACTCGCATTCAAGCCGAGATCGTTGATTATTTGAAAGTTCCACAGCTAGTCAATCAAATCAACGTTGATAATCTAAACCGGGAGCTGTGGAGTTGGCAAGATCTCAAAAGTCAGGAACGTCAAACCTGGCATATGCTGCGACTGTTTCATCCTGCGGTCAATGCTGTCACGATTACTACGGATCGAGCTACATTGCGCGGTTCTGAACACTATGAGCAAGCCCTAGTTTCAGCCGTAGACGGTCGGGGCGACTCTCTGCGGCTCTATATTCCAGATGATCGGGGAAATAAGACTGAGTTGATTAAGTTCGCGCAAAACTATGATGTGACATCTAGACCCCTTTACGCGTTGGCAAGACAGGCAGGCCAATCGGTATGGATTCTTTTTCCTCACATTGCCACAAAGCAACTGCTCTTGTGCTTTTCGCAACCTGTTTACGATCGGGACAAAAAACTGGTTGGAGTCGTGAGTGCGTTTCGCTCCCTTGCCGCCATGTCCCAATTCCTCAACAGCTTTCAAGTCAGCGCCACTGGTGAAATGTTTGTGATCGAGCGATCGGGACTGCTCGTAGCCAACTCAACCTCTGAAAAGCCCTTTACTGTCGATAGTAATGGCAAGGAACAACGCCTCAAAGCCAGCGAAAGTAGCAATCCACTTATCCGCCAGACGGCTCAGTATCTTGATACTCGCGTCGGAGGGCTAACAGGCATCAACGGCACCCAGCAGCTTGACTTTACCATCGACCGGGAGCGGCAGTTCGTCCAAATCACCCCCTTGCAGGACGACAAAGGGCTGGACTGGCTGGTCGTGGTGGTGGTGCCTGAAAAAGACTTCATGGGACAAATCAACGGTAATACCCGCACCACCATTCTGCTCTGTCTGATAGCATTGGGCGTTGCTACAGGCTTTGGCATCCTGACGGCTCAATGGGTAACTCGACCCATCCTGCGCCTCAACCAGGCAGCAAAAGATATCGCTAAGGGAGATTGGAATGATGGAGTTGAACTCGATCGCAATGATGAATTGGGTCAATTGGCACTCTCCTTCAACCAGATGGCAGGGCAACTACAGGAATCCTTTGCTACCTTGGAAAAGCGAGTGAGCGATCGCACCGCAGATTTAGCAGAATCAAATCAACAACTAGAACAAGCCAAAGAAAAAGCAGAAGTAGCGAATCAAGCCAAAAGTTCCTTCATTGCCAACATGAGTCACGAACTCCGCACCCCCCTCAACGCCATTTTGGGGTTTGCACAACTGATGACTCGCAGCAAAACCCTCTCCACCGAACATCGGGAGGCGGTGAGTATTATTACTCGTAGTGGCGAACATCTACTGACATTGATCAATAATATTCTCGATCTATCCAAGATAGAAGCAGGTAAAACTACCCTGAATCCCAAACGGTTCGATCTCTATCGCTTGCTGAGTGATGTAGAAGATATGTTCCGACTCAAAGCAGAGGACAAAAGGCTCCAGTTGTTGTTTGAATATTTGCCGAATATACCCCCTTATATACAAACCGATGAAGTGAAGCTACGCCAAGTGTTGATTAACTTGATCAGCAACGCAATTAAATTTACAGATGTTGGAGGTGTGGCGCTCAAGGTGATGGCAATCAATCCCCCAGAATTGCCTACCTCCCAACCACTAACCCTACATTTCGAGATCGAAGACTCTGGTGCAGGCATTGCGGCTGAGGAATTAGATAAATTGTTTGAAGCCTTTGCCCAAACCCAAACCGGAAAAAATGCCCAGGAAGGAACTGGATTAGGATTACCAATTAGCCGCAAATTTGTGCAGCTAATGGGCGGGGAGATGACCGTCAGTTCTCAGGTGGGCTATGGCACTGTTGTCAAATTTGACATTCAAGCGATCGCTGTTGAGGCAGTAGATGAGGAAAGGGTGCAATTGCAGCGACAGATTATTGCCCTGGAACCCGATCAACCGCGATACCGGATCTTAATTGTGGATGATAAAGAGATCAATCGCCAGATTTTAATCAAGTTGCTTACTCCCTTGGGATTTGACCTCAAAGAAGCGGAGAATGGTCAAGAGGCGATCGCTATTTGGCAACAATGGCAGCCCCACTTGATTTGGATGGATATGAGAATGCCTGTACTTAATGGCATTGAAGCTACACAGTACATCAAAGCGCAAGCCAACGGCAACTCCACCAAAATTATCGCTTTGACTGCCAGCAGTTTGGAAGAAGAACGGTCGGCAATTTTGGCAGTTGGCTGTGATGACTTCATGCGAAAGCCGTATCGGGATTACGAAATTCTCTACGCAATGGAAAAACATCTTGGTGTGCGCTATGTGTACGAGGAAACAGACAATCTACAACATCAGCCACCACAGCTATCTACAATAGTTCAACTGCAACCGTCTGACTTCAAGGTGATGTCGGCTGAGTGGCTGAGAGAATTTCACGCCGCCGCTACCACTGGACGGGAGAAACGGCTAATTGCACTGATTCAACAGATTCCCGATCAACAGTCAGCAATGGTAAAAGCTTTGAACGAGTTGGTAGATAACTTTGAGTTCGACACTCTAATCGAACTGACTAAATTTCTTCCTTAGTTATCGTAAATCACTCGTGTTTAAGACCCCTACCTCTACAGGTAGCGCCAGTTACCCTAGGGGATCTTGCTACAGTCGGGGTAACAGTCCCCTTATGTAAATGTCTAAAATGTTTGAATTTTGAATTTTGAATTGAACTATGATTCTCCTATCTAAAACAGAAATTCTTGTAGTCGATGATTTGCGAGACAATCTGCGCTTATTGTCCAATCTCTTGCGGGAGCAAGGATACGAGGTGCGTACAGCCATCAATGGGACAATGGCACTGCGATCGGCTCAGTCAGAACCTCCTGCTCTGATTTTGCTGGATATCAATATGCCTGATATTGATGGCTACGAAGTTTGTCGCCAACTCAAAGCTTCTGAAGAGACTCGCAATATCCCGATAATTTTTATTAGTGCGCTCGATGATGCCCTAGACAAGGTAAAAGCATTTCAGGTGGGCGGCGTGGACTACATCACTAAGCCTTTTCGGGTCGAAGAAATGTTGATTCGCATTGAAACCCAACTGAAGGTGCAACGCTTCACTCAAACCCTAGAACAGCAAGTTGAACAGCGAACTGGTGAACTTTCCCAAGCTTTGCATCATCTCCAGCAAGCCCAGATCCAGTTAGTACAGCAGGAGAAGTTGTCTGCGTTGGGCAATCTTGTGGCTGGCGTGGCTCATGAGATTAACAATCCCATTGGCTTTATTGCTGGCAACTTGAATGAGGCACAGCAAAGGGTACAAGAGTTAATGGAGCATCTGAATCTATATCGCCATCACGCCCCAGAAGGAGATATTGCCAACCATGCTGAGGAGATTGATTTAGATTATCTTCTGGAAGATTTACCCAACATGATTGACTCCATGAAAATGGGGTGCGACAGGCTAAAAAATATCAGCACTAGTCTCCGCACTTTCTCCCGTGCTGATCAAGACTACAAAGTGCCGTTTAATATTCACCAAGGCATTGATAGCACCATTCTCATTCTCAAACATCGTCTCAAGGCGAATGAACAACATCCCGCTATTGAAGTGATTACAAACTACGGTAATTTACCTCAAATAGAATGCTTCCCTGGTCAATTAAATCAGGTATTTATGAATATTCTGGCAAATGCTATTGATGCCTTGGATGAATCTAATACCG